>NZ_NPBJ01000067.1 GCF_002272075.1 Terribacillus saccharophilus | reverse complement strand
GGGTGCTTCTTTTAAGGAGAAGGCGCAGTGAAAAGGCCCAAGCGACTGTTTAGCAAAAACACAGGTCTCTGCAAAGCCGTAAGGCGAAGTATAGGGGCTGACACCTGCCCGGTGCTGGAAGGTTAAGGGGAATGGTTAGGGACTTCGTCCCGAAGCTGTGAACCGAAGCCCCAGTAAACGGCGGCCGTAACTATAACGGTCCTAAGGTAGCGAAATTCCTTGTCAGGTAAGT
>NZ_NPBJ01000066.1 GCF_002272075.1 Terribacillus saccharophilus | reverse complement strand
AGTAATACCAGTTGATCCTGTTTCTCCGGTAAATCCTGTGAGCCCCGTTGTTCCTGTTTCCCCGGTAACTCCGGTGAGCCCAGTTATCCCTGTTTCTCCGGTAACTCCGGTGATGCCCGTTGACCCTGTTTCTCCTGTCACTCCAGTGATGCCCGTTGATCCTGTTTCTCCGGTAACTCCTGGTGAGCCAGTCTCTCCTGTCACCCCGGTGAGTCCCGTTGATCCTGTTTCTCCCGTCGCTCCTGTGAGTCCCGTTGATCC
>NZ_NPBJ01000065.1 GCF_002272075.1 Terribacillus saccharophilus | reverse complement strand
GTTGCCAGGCAATACAATTATTCCACAGTAGCTCAGTGGTAGAGCTATCGGCTGTTAACCGATCGGTCGCAGGTTCGAATCCTGCCTGTGGAGCCACGGAGAGCTGTCCGAGTGGCCGAAGGAGCACGATTGGAAATCGTGTAGGCTGCTAACGCGGTCTCGAGGGTTCGAATCCCTCGCTCTCCGCCATCACACTTTACATAAATGGCCCGTTGGTCAAGCGGTTAAGACACCGCCCTTTCACGGCGGTATCACGGGTTCGAATCCCGTACGGGTC
>NZ_NPBJ01000064.1 GCF_002272075.1 Terribacillus saccharophilus | reverse complement strand
CCTTATCACCCATGGTCTGACTCCCAAAGTAGATTGATTGGCATTCGGAGTTTGACTGAATTCGGTAACCCGATGAGGGCCCCTAGTCCAATCAGTGCTCTACCTCCAACCATCATCCTTTGAGGCTAGCCCTAAAGCTATTTCGGAGAGAACCAGCTATCTCCGTGTTCGATTGGCATTTCACCCCTACCCACACCTCATCCCCGCACTTTTCAACGTGCGTGGGTTCGGGCCTCCAGTCAGTGTTACCTGACCTTCACCCTGGACATGGGTAGATCACACGG
>NZ_NPBJ01000063.1 GCF_002272075.1 Terribacillus saccharophilus | reverse complement strand
AAAACAGGCGAAGTTCATCGTTTTGAACAGCCTGTTGGAAAGCAATATACATACGGAAAAGGCCCTGTTTATACTTCTGAACTAGAGAAGCTACAAGCTGAGAACCGATTCTTAAGGCAGCAAAATGAAGTTTTAAAAAAGTACAAGGAATTGGAAAGGAAGTTGATAGAGAAACGGCAGTCGAACTGGTAGAAGTATTGGGAAATACGATGACAGTACAAGAAACATGTGTTCACTTAGGCATTGCACGATCATCTTATTACCGTTGGAAGAAGGATGTATTGAAA
>NZ_NPBJ01000062.1 GCF_002272075.1 Terribacillus saccharophilus | reverse complement strand
TGTGGTGCCAGTTGATCCTGTTTCTCCTGTCACTCCGGTAACTCCTGGTGAGCCAGTCTCTCCTGTCACCCCGGTGAGTCCTGTTGACCCGGTTTCTCCTGTCACTCCAGTAATTCCAGTTGATCCTGTTTCTCCCGTCGCTCCAGTAAGTCCCGTTGACCCGGTTTCTCCGGTAACTCCAGTGAGTCCCGTTGATCCTGTTTCTCCTGTCACTCCAGTAATTCCAGTTACGCCTGTTTCTCCTGTCACTCCAGTAATTCCAGTTACACCTGTTTCTCCTGTCACTCCAGTAATTCCAGTTGATCC
>NZ_NPBJ01000061.1 GCF_002272075.1 Terribacillus saccharophilus | reverse complement strand
TCTTTATCTAGTTTCATAGAAAATACCTTTTATTATCGCGGGGTGGAGCAGGGGTAGCTCGTCGGGCTCATAACCCGAAGGTCGCAGGTTCAAATCCTGCCCCCGCAACCATAATGTTTTAATCGTGGTGCACGTAGTGTGCAACCATAATGTTTTACTTAAAGTGGTCCGGTAGTTCAGTTGGTTAGAATGCCTGCCTGTCACGCAGGAGGTCGCGGGTTCGAGTCCCGTCCGGACCGCCACTTTTACAACATTGTATGTTACATAATGGCTCGGTAGCTCAGTCGGTAGAGCAACGGACTGAAAATCCGTGTGTCGGCGGTTCGATTCCGTCCCGAGCCACTCTCA
>NZ_NPBJ01000060.1 GCF_002272075.1 Terribacillus saccharophilus | reverse complement strand
GTTTGCTGTGTTAACCCATAGTAAACGGATTAAACCTTTAGAGAGCCGTTGGTATACAAAAGACGATACATAATAGGGCATTAACAATCCTAAGTCCTTACAGTCCATTATTTGAGGTGCAGGGTCGCCTATAAAAAAATAATGGGGGAACTCCATTGCACGCAGACAACCGACCAGGGCGAAGCGTTTCGTCAGAAAAAGCGACAGCCAAGGAAGGGCAGTCGGCGAAGATGAGAGAGACCCTCTCTCATCTAATTACATACTGCGAGCCTGCTATATCTAATTAGCAGGCAAAAGGGCTCAAAATTGATACCAGCCCAAATGAAACACTCGTGTTTGCGTATTGAAGGGAGG
>NZ_NPBJ01000059.1 GCF_002272075.1 Terribacillus saccharophilus | reverse complement strand
AGGGGGCAAGCGTTGTCCGGAATTATTGGGCGTAAAGGGCTCGTAGGCGGTTTCTTAAGTCTGATGTGAAAGCCCACAGCTCAACTGTGGAGGGTCATTGGAAACTGGGGAACTTGAGTGCAGAAGAGGAGAGTGGAATTCCACGTGTAGCGGTGAAATGCGTAGATATGTGGAGGAACACCAGTGGCGAAGGCGACTCTCTGGTCTGTAACTGACGCTGAGGAGCGAAAGCGTGGGGAGCAAACAGGATTAGATACCCTGGTAGTCCACGCCGTAAACGATGAGTGCTAGGTGTTAGGGGGTTTCCGCCCCTTAGTGCTGAAGTTAACGCATTAAGCACTCCGCCTGGGGAGTACG
>NZ_NPBJ01000058.1 GCF_002272075.1 Terribacillus saccharophilus | reverse complement strand
CTCGATCAGGTGAAAAAAGACGCAAAAACGTTCAGTACAAAACTTGCTTCATTAAAAGAAGCACTATCAAATCGAGATGCTAAAGTAAAAAGCATTATCCAAAACAGCTCTATGACAGATGAAGAGAAAAAGGCGGCAATGGATCAGCTGAACAGTCTGCCTAAAATCGAACTGCCTGATCTGTCTGGACTCGAACAAAGCTTAGCGGCCTTGCAGGAACTGCCTGATGCAAGTGAGGTTCAATCAGCAGTTGCATCTGCAAAAGCGCAGCTGCAGCAAGTCAAACAGCTGCCAAAGAAAACAGAACAGCTGTACACGTCTACCGTCGCGATACAAAACGCGATCGACCAAATGAC
>NZ_NPBJ01000057.1 GCF_002272075.1 Terribacillus saccharophilus | reverse complement strand
GACACGTGCAGCTGACGAATACTAATCGATCGAGGACTTAACTAAAAAACGAAAAGCGCAAGAAACCGCTTAGAAACGGCGGAATAAGTGAGAAAGCCCGGAGTGAAGTGTATTTCTTCACGCAGGGATTTATCGCTTAGGCCATAGTTTCTGGTTTCTGGAGCTGGATCTGACTAGTAAGTCAACGCCAAAGTCCAAGCACTCCGGTGCTTGGACTTTGGCGTTGACTTACTAGTCAGATCCAGCTCCAAAGGCCAGAAACTGCAGTATAAGCAATAGCCCTTCAAAGGAAAGTACCCCTTTACGGCCTCTTACTTATCCTTTCGTTTCTAAGCGGCCTTTTGCGCTTTTCGTTTTTAGTTAAGTCCTCGATCG
>NZ_NPBJ01000056.1 GCF_002272075.1 Terribacillus saccharophilus | reverse complement strand
GCTTTTGCAGCTGCGATCTTCATTTCTTCGTTAATGCCAGTTGCGCGAACATCCAGGGCACCACGGAAGATACCAGGGAAGGCAAGTACGTTGTTCACCTGGTTCGGGAAGTCAGAGCGTCCAGTACCGATAACGCGGGCACCAGCTTCTTTTGCATCATCTGGCAGGATTTCTGGATCTGGGTTCGCCATTGCGAAGATGATCGGGTCCTTCGCCATTGTGCGGACATCGTCTTTGGACAATAGGTTTGCCAAAGATACACCGATGAATACGTCAGCATCCTTGATTGCATCGGAAAGGCTGCCTTCCTGACGATCACGGTTTGTGATTTTCGCTACGCGGTCTTTCATTTTGTTCATGCCCTCCGGACGACCTTCGTAGATCATACCTTTGGAATCACACATGATGAC
>NZ_NPBJ01000055.1 GCF_002272075.1 Terribacillus saccharophilus | reverse complement strand
GTTGTTCACGCCAAGGCTGTGCAGCAATTCAATGATTGCGATACCTGCAGCGCCAGCACCGTTAGCAACAACTTTGATGTTGTCGAAGCTTTTGCCAACCAATTTCAATGCGTTCAGCAAACCAGCAACTGTTACGATTGCAGTACCATGCTGATCATCATGGAATACTGGGATGTCAGTTTCTGCTTTCAAACGCTCTTCAATTTCGAAGCAGCGAGGTGCAGAGATATCCTCCAAGTTCACACCGCCGAATGTTGGTGCCATCAATTTTACGGTACGGACGATTTCATCCACATCGTTCGTATCAAGCACGATTGGGAAGCTATCTACGCCCGCGAAGCTCTGGAAAAGAACAGATTTACCTTCCATTACTGGAAGAGACGCTTCAGGACCGATGTTTCCAAGGCCAAGTACAGCAGAGCCGTCACTGACTACCGCAACCATGTTGCCTTTCATCGTGTATTCGTAGACG
>NZ_NPBJ01000054.1 GCF_002272075.1 Terribacillus saccharophilus | reverse complement strand
ATTGTTCACGCCAAGGCTGTGCAGAAGCTCGATGATCGCGATACCGGCAGCACCTGCGCCGTTCGCTACAACTTTGATATTGTCGAAGCTCTTGCCAACCAATTTCAACGCGTTCAGCAAACCAGCAACTGTTACGATTGCAGTACCATGCTGATCATCGTGGAATACTGGAATGTCCGTTTCTGCTTTCAAACGCTCTTCGATTTCGAAGCAGCGAGGAGCGGAGATATCCTCCAAGTTCACGCCGCCAAATGTCGGCGCCATCAATTTTACGGTACGAACGATTTCGTCCACGTCATTTGTATCAAGCACGATTGGGAAGCTGTCAACACCTGCGAAGCTCTGGAATAGTACAGATTTACCTTCCATTACCGGTAAAGAAGCTTCCGGACCGATGTTTCCAAGGCCAAGCACAGCAGAGCCGTCACTGACAACTGCAACCATGTTTCCTTTCATCGTGTATTCGTAGACA
>NZ_NPBJ01000053.1 GCF_002272075.1 Terribacillus saccharophilus | reverse complement strand
CCATAGGGGTATAGTTCAATGGTAGAGCAACGGTCTCCAAAACCGTAAATGTGGGTTCAAATCCTGCTACCCCTGCCATAACATACTCATCATGGCGGTCGTGGCGAAGGGGTTAACGCACCGGATTGTGGCTCCGGCATTCGTGGGTTCGATTCCCATCGATCGCCCTCTATATAGCTTTACGCTATAGCCAAGTAAACAGGCAGGGATTCCTATGGAATCCTTTTAGCCTAACTTGTATGCGGAAGTAGTTCAGTGGTAGAACATCACCTTGCCAAGGTGGGGGTCGCGGGTTCGAATCCCGTCTTCCGCTCCAATATTGGCGGCATAGCCAAGTGGTAAGGCAAAGGTCTGCAACACCTTGACCACCGGTTCAAATCCGGTTGCCGCCTCCATAGATACTTTTAACATGCCGGTGTGGCGGAATTGGCAGACGCGCACGACTCAAAATCGTGTTCCGTAAGGAGTGCCGGTTCGACCCCGGCCACCGGTATCA
>NZ_NPBJ01000052.1 GCF_002272075.1 Terribacillus saccharophilus | reverse complement strand
CGGGGAGCTGTAAGTAAGCTTTGATCCGAAGATTTCCGAATGGGGGAACCCGCTATCCGTTATTGGATAGTACGTATTACTGAATACATAGGTAATACGAGGCAGACCCGGGGAACTGAAACATCTCATTACCCGGAGGAAGAGAAAGCAAATGCGATTTCCTGAGTAGCGGCGAGCGAAACGGAATTAGCCCAAACCAGAAGGCTTGCCTTCTGGGGTTGTAGGACACTCCTTTGGAGTTACAAAGAAACCATATAGACGAAGCGGCTTGGAATGGCCCGCCATAGAAGGTAAGAGCCCTGTACTTGAAATGTGGTTTCCTCCGGAGTGTATCCTGAGTACGGCGGAACACGTGAAATTCCGTCGGAATCCGGGAGGACCATCTCCCAAGGCTAAATACTCCCTAGTGACCGATAGTGAACCAGTACCGTGAGGGAAAGGTGAAAAGCACCCCGGAAGGGGAGTGAAATAGATCCTGAAACCGTGTGCCTACAAGTAGTCGAAGCCCGTTAATGGGT
>NZ_NPBJ01000051.1 GCF_002272075.1 Terribacillus saccharophilus | reverse complement strand
CTTGATCCGTAGTCAAACGCTCTATCCAATTGAGCTACGGGCGCATATTTAAAGTGCCGAGGGCCGGACTCGAACCGGCACGGAGGAACCCTCCGCAGGATTTTAAGTCCTGTGCGTCTGCCAATTCCGCCACCCCGGCAAGCTGAATTAGTCGATTAAGTAGTTATGGAGCGGAAGACGGGATTCGAACCCGCGACCCCCACCTTGGCAAGGTGATGTTCTACCACTGAACTACTTCCGCGTTTAATCTAAATGGTGCGGGTGAAGGGACTTGAACCCCCACGTCATAAGACACTAGATCCTAAGTCTAGCGCGTCTGCCAATTCCGCCACACCCGCAAGATTAAATACGCACAGTATTAAAATGAATGGTGAGCCATGAAGGACTCGAACCTTCGACCCTCTGATTAAAAGTCAGATGCTCTACCAACTGAGCTAATGGCTCTAACATGGTGCCGGCCAGAGGACTTGAACCCCCAACCTACTGATTACAAGTCAGTTGCTCTACCAATTGAGCTAGACCGGCTAATGGTGGAGGATGACGGGCTCGAACCGCCGACCCTCTGCTTGTAAGGCAGATGCTCTCCCAGCTGAGCTAATCCTCCGGATT
>NZ_NPBJ01000050.1 GCF_002272075.1 Terribacillus saccharophilus | reverse complement strand
AATGTATTGTTCGACAGTACGTTCTACGATTGCAGTCGTAGTTCGATCTATACTGTTAAGGTAGAACGTTTCAGACTTTAGTGTGGAATGAAACGATTCGATGGAGGCATTATCAGCGGGCGTCCCTTTGCGGGACATGCTCATGGTAATGCCTTTTGCTTTAATTGCCTCCTGATACTCAAATGAAGTATAGACAGATCCTTGATCGCTATGTAACACACAGTTCTCTGGTAATAAGGGCAGCTGAGCGAGTGTATCCAATACAAAGGCTGTATCCTGCTTATCTCCAATCGTAGAAGCGATCACTTCGCCATTGTATAAGTCCAATATACTGGAGAGATATAATTGTTTCTGCCCAAAAGGTAAATAAGTAATATCGGTTACGAGCTTCTCAAGTGGACGATCGGACCGAAAGTTCCGATCCAAGATATTTTCTGCAACGCTATAGGGCTGTCCTGTGTTCTTTCGTTTCTTCACTTTAACACGACACTGCCAATTATTTTTCTGCATGATACGCTGCACTGCTTTGTGATTAACGCAGAGTTCCTGTCTTAGTAAGGCAGTAATTTTTCGGTATCCGTATCGATACTTATTCTTACGGCACAACGTGCCTATTTG
>NZ_NPBJ01000049.1 GCF_002272075.1 Terribacillus saccharophilus | reverse complement strand
AAGAATAATTCCCATTCGTATTTCATTTGAGAAATTACTGTTTTGAACATTGTCGATTTACCAGAGCCTGTACCACCAACTAGAAGCATATGAGGGAATTTATTATAATGCCATTTTACTTCCCCTTGTGTCTGGTCTAGTCCAATAGTTAAATAGTCTTCTGGAACTGACGAACGGTAGAAATAATCAGCTTCGACAGCATTTTTCGATAAAATAATATTTACTCGCCCTCTTTGATAATTCCATTCCGTTACGTCCAGATCCAGAAGATGCTCAATTATCGGGATAGCTTTTTCATAATCTTTTTCCACCTTGCCTACTACGCCATTAATGAAAATAGTTATTGAATTGCTATCTTCTTTTATAGTGAATGACTTATGGCCATCATAAGCCGGAATTAAATTTGCAGTTGCTAATGCATTTTCTACAGCTGCACTTAATCTGCCTTTTGGTTTCTTTTTGCTAAACACTTTCACAATAGCGTAAATCATAAAGTTCGTTATTATAAGATTAATCGTCCACGTATTAGCTAAACCATCATATAAGCTACCACTTGACGTTCTATATTGTAGTAACGATAATATAACTAATAACAGTGTAGAAAATGTTATGTATGGGTACTTTGTAATTAAAGACATAATAATGCCACTGTTTTTTGTTTCTTGATTTTGGTTATTGTTATTCATTTGTTTTCACTCTCTTTCTATAGTTGGAAGGGGAATGACTAAGGTTAGCCCGCCAAGATTAACCCTAGTCTATATTTTGCTTAAACTAATCCGAATTCAATACCATCAGCTTTGAACCAGTTACCACCGTTATTCAATCGCCCGCCAAGTAGATTGATGAAACGAACTGGTTCATTTTTTCTGTCCATAATATCTTCTGGAATCTCTGAATCTGCTGGAACTTTGATTGTAACTTTTTCTTCTGTTCTAACATCCATAATAGTTACTTTGAAGGAT
>NZ_NPBJ01000048.1 GCF_002272075.1 Terribacillus saccharophilus | reverse complement strand
CAAAAAAGTTTTATTTTCGTTCTTTCTGTATGTAGTATACCATAGATTTAAATTTATATATTTAAAAATTTAAATTTTTAAATTTGATTTCCTCTAAAAAAATAAAATTAATCTTCGTATGTACTTAAAAGGTAATCCACAAACTTTAGTTCATCTTTATATCTGAATACTAAATGAGCATCTTTATTTGCTTTTGCTTCCTCGTAAAGCTCTGTATATACTTCTTTCAACTCCTCTATCTCTTCTTTTGTCATTATGTACACCTCCTAGTATGTAAATAGCTACCGCCCTTACGGTTGCTTGCCAGCTATTTATAGGATCATTCGGAAAAGCGTTGAATGAGCCTATAAATACTGGTCTTTCTTACTTATATTTCTCATTGAATTTTGGTATACTGTTGTTTAGATAAAGGTTTAAACCAACTCTCTAGTTCGCCAACTAGGGAGTTTTTTTGTTCTATATAGTCCCCTGCTACATTAAGATGTAGACCTGCATAGGATTT
Organism: Terribacillus saccharophilus; assembly: GCF_002272075.1. Lineage (GTDB taxonomy): Bacteria > Bacillota > Bacilli > Bacillales > Amphibacillaceae > Terribacillus > Terribacillus saccharophilus_A. The sequence continues at coordinate 690 of NZ_NPBJ01000048.1, read as the reverse complement.
CATCATCGCTTGGAATCTTTTTTTAGTTGCAGATGATGTTCTATGTAATCTGTCCGGATGTCTGAAATAAAGAAGAATCTTTCCTGCTTGACTATCTGTCAAACTATCATCAGCCAACACTGAACCTTCAAAATCATCACTAATGATTATCCCTTCAAACGGATTAAATTCCCCAGTGAGAAAATCTCTAGCATAATTATTTTTTAATCGTGCTTCAAATCGTGTGACATTCTTTTCATCGGGATACTGATCGATACTGTCATTATTCTCGTTCTCTAATTTCTTATCGTAAATAATGATATGATTTCGACTAGCTCTCTTCCCAAAATAAATTGTCTCCACTCTTTTATTCGTTCCTCTAAATATGTTTTCTTTACGGCTTTTAACATCCGTTATCTGCAAAGAGTTTATATCCACCGAATAATCCAAAGCGATATGAATGCTAGATAAACTCAATGTTTCTAGTGAAACGCAAGTCATAACCTTTCTAAAAATTGATTCGGCTGCTAAAGAGTAATCAAAGTATTTTGGGTTAAACTCATAGCGAATATCCTTCAATCTCTTTATAGCGCCTCTTTCGTCCACCTGGTCCAATGTTTCGTTAATACCTTCCAAAACTTCATTCAGTTCTGAAATAGCTCTTCCTTGTGGGTCTGTATTGACACCTGTTTCTCGAAGCACTTTCAAGAC
>NZ_NPBJ01000047.1 GCF_002272075.1 Terribacillus saccharophilus | reverse complement strand
GTTCTGAACCCAGCTCGCGTACCGCTTTAATGGGCGAACAGCCCAACCCTTGGGACCGACTACAGCCCCAGGATGCGATGAGCCGACATCGAGGTGCCAAACCTCCCCGTCGATGTGGACTCTTGGGGGAGATAAGCCTGTTATCCCCGGGGTAGCTTTTATCCGTTGAGCGACGGCCCTTCCATACGGCACCGCCGGATCACTAAGCCCGACTTTCGTCCCTGCTCGACTTGTAGGTCTCGCAGTCAAGCTCCCTTCTGCCTTTGCACGCTACGAATGATTTCCAACCATTCTGAGGGAACCTTTGGGCGCCTCCGTTACTCTTTGGGAGGCGACCGCCCCAGTCAAACTGCCCACCTGACACTGTCTCCGAACCGGATAACGGTTCTGGGTTAGAATGTCAATACAGCCAGGGTGGTATCCCACGGATGCCTCCACCGAAGCTAGCGCTCCGGTTTCTAAGGCTCCCACCTATCCTGTACAAGCTGTACCAACATTCCATATCAGGCTACAGTAAAGCTCCACGGGGTCTTTCCGTCCTGTCGCGGGTAATGCGCATCTTCACGCATAGTATAATTTCACCGGGTCTCTCGTTGAGAC
>NZ_NPBJ01000046.1 GCF_002272075.1 Terribacillus saccharophilus | reverse complement strand
TTAACGAGAGTTCTCGCGATCATCTTCGGTTACTCACCGTGCCTACCTGTGTCGGTTTGCGGTACGGGCACCTATTTCCTCACTAGAGGCTTTTCTTGGCAGTGTGAAATCAGGAACTTCGGTACTAAATTTCCCTCCCCATAACCGCCTGGAATTAATGTTGAGTGGATTTGCCTGCTCAACTTCCTCACGGCTTGGACGCGCATAACCAGCAGCGCGCTTTCCTTATCCTCCTGCGTCCCCCCATCGTTCAAGCGGATTTAGGTGGTACAGGAATATCAACCTGTTATCCATCGCCTACGCCTTTCGGCCTCGGCTTAGGCCCCGACTAACCCTGAGCGGACGAGCCTTCCTCAGGAAACCTTGGGCTTTCGATGAAAGAGATTCTCACTCTTTTTTCGCTACTCATACCGGCATTCTCACTTCTAAGCGCTCCAGCCGTCCTCACGATCGACCTTCACTGCCCTTAGAACGCTCTCCTACCACTGACATCGTAGATGTCAATCCGCAGCTTCGGTGGTGTGTTTAGCCCCGGTATATTTTCGGCGCAGCGTCACTCGACCAGTGAGCTATTACGCACTCTTTCAATGATGGCTGCTTCT
>NZ_NPBJ01000045.1 GCF_002272075.1 Terribacillus saccharophilus | reverse complement strand
TCTGACAGTATGCCAAAGCTGTCAAATCAAGACTCTAACGTAAAGTTAGGGTCTTTTTGTTTTTTACTTTAATTGATTTACCTTATGGAATATAAGCAAAGATATCTTAGTATCTGCGTTAATAACAATAGTTGTGGCATGTTTAGAACATAAGTGGATTTTAGCATAGTAGATTGATGATTGGATGTTGTCTTATATATAGCGTTAACTTAAGAACTTAGAGTAATAACGAATTGTTCCCTATCTTGTAATTTTATAAATATCATTTATAAGCAGTTCAGTTTGATTCAAAGCTATAAGAGGTTACAATAAACATTGTATAAAAATAAATTCTTCGTACAGAGAATCTTATGAAATTTTCATCAAGCTCTGACAAGAAGGAATAACTTCTTAGGAAAGAACGAAACTAAAGCTTACAAAAATATTTCATATAAAGGGAGTGCTATTCATGCGTGCGGTTATTATTAATGAATATGGTGATAAAAATGTATTGCTAGAGCAAGAATTGCCGAAACCTGAAATAAAACCAAATCAGGTGCTTGTTGAGGTGTATGCCACTTCTGTTAATCCGATTGATTGGAAGCTTCGTGCGGGTTACTTAAAGCAGATGCTCGATTGGTCATTTCCAATTATTCTTGGTTGGGATGTTGCCGGTAAGATAGTTGAAATTGGAAGTGAAGTGAAGAATTATCAAGTTGGGGATGAAGTTTTCGCGCGACCGGATACTACCGCTGCAGGCACTTATGCAGAATTTACGGCTGTGGATGAAGAATTACTTGCCAAAAAGCCTAGCAACCTCACATTTGAAGAAGCTGCCTCTATTCCATTAGCAGGCTTAACTGCTTGGCAGTGTCTAGTGGACAATACAAAAGTCAAGCAAGGTGATAAAGTATTGATCCAAGCTGGAGCTGGTGGGGTAGGAAGTATGGCTATTCAAATGGCAAAACATTTGGGTGCCTATGTTGCTACAACTGCGAGTGAAAAAAATGAAGCATATGTAAAAGAGTTAGGTGCTGATGAATTCATTAATTACCACACACAGCAATTTGAAGACGAATTAAGTGATTATGATGCAGTCATTGATACAATGGGCGGCGATATCTTAAATAAAAGCTTCCAAGTTTTAAAGCCCGGCGGCAGACTTGTAACGATTGCGGGACAACCTGATGAGTCATTAGCAGAAAAACATCAAGTAACGGCAAGCTCCTATTGGTTAACGCCAGATGGTAAGCAATTAGGTGAATTAGGAGAATTACTTGAGAAAGAAATTATTAAGCCTCAAGTTGGTCATGTATTCGACTTTTCAGCAGAAGCTTTACAAGAAGCCCATGAATTAAGTGAAACGCATCATGCCAAAGGTAAAATAGTGATAAAAGTTAAATGAGCGGTATGATCCCGTGTACCCAATAATGATTGACTATCATTATTGGGTATTTTCATTGTAGGTGGGGTAATTCTTGATTGATGATATGTTACCAATTACTACGGTTAATCGGTGAGAAGTAATCGTGGTTTCCCATGCATTAATGTAATAATGATTTCTTCTGTAAGGAATGCGGGTTCGATCCCGGCCACCAGTATCACCTGACAGTTTGCCAGAGCTTTGAAATCAAGCCTCTAACGTTAAGTTAGGGTCTTTTTTTGCGTTCATTTATGTTCGCCGCAAAATAATTAAGATCGTATGCGCGTCGGAGGTAATAGTAACTAGCCGAAAAGCTTTGACAGTGGAAATACTCCCAAATAGAAAAGAAGCAAAACATTTGATGACAAAGAAATGTAGTCTTGTAGGAGGATTATTCTATATGGCATGAATCAGATTTGGAGTAATCTTTTTTTTATAAGAAAAGAAGGAGTTAGGCGAATACTTTCACCTAACTCCTCCTGATTAATTTATTTTCTCAGCTTTACGAAAAGAAGGTGCTTCCAAATCGACAACCAAGTTCTCTCTGCTATTTTTTCTTCCTTTCCAGAAGAACAGAGCAGTGATGATGATTGTCATGATGAATCCTCCTGTATGTGCTGCCTGATAGGACAAGCCAAAACCAAGATTACTATCATATAGTATATAAGTTAAAACCATATCGGTAATGAATACCGCTGGAATTAATGCGATGAAGTAATTTTTCTTTTTTACAAAGAGATACATGGTGCCTATCCAAAGAGCAAGTGCTGCAGTTCCTTGGTTGGCAAATGAGAAGTAGCGCCATAAAATATTAAAATCAATGGTGGTTAACCAGTAGGAAACGACAAACAAAGGAATCGCAATTGCTAACCGTTTTGTCATTTTGGTCTGACTCAAGCTGATATAATCAGCAATGATATTACGTGCGGCACGGAACGCTGTATCACCAGAGGTAATTGGTAACACTACTGCACCAAGAACTGCTATGGTACCGCCAACTGCTCCTAGTAAGGTCATGCTAACTTCATTAACTACCAGAGAAGCTGTACCCTCATTTATTAATCCTTGAAGACTTTGGCCATCAAAAATAGTCATTGCGGCGGCGGCCCATATCATTGCAATAACACCTTCGGCAATCATCATACCGTAGAAAATGTAACGGCCTTGTTTTTCATTTTGTGTTGTTCTAGATATGAGCGGTGATTGCGTTGCATGAAACCCTGATAAGGCACCACAAGTAATCGTTAAGAATAGTATTGGGAAAACTGGCAGATCCGCTGGATGCATGTTCGTTAATGATAATTCAGGGATTGTATAGCCTCTAATAAACAATGCTGCACCTACAGCAATTGTACCAATGATTAATAGCGCCCCAAAGTAAGGATAGACACGGCCAATAATCTTATCGATTGGGAGAATGGTAGACAAAAAATAATAAGCAAAGATAACAAGAATAATAGCTACCAAAGCAACTCTGCCATCAATTAAATTATGCAATAATGACGCTGGTGTCGTAACAAATACGGTGCCAACAAGTAATAATAGCAATAAAGCAAAAATGTTCACTAAGTGACGGGAGACTTTACCTAAAAATCTTCCGGCAAGTTCTGGAATATGAGCACCTCGGTTGCGAATTGAAATCATACCAGTTAAGTAATCATGTACCGCTCCAGCGAAGATAGAACCCAGCACGATCCATAAGAATGCTACAGGGCCATATAGTGCCCCCATAATTGGACCAAAAATGGGACCGGTACCGGCAATATTTAATAATTGGATTAATGCGTTTTTTTGTTTGTTCATTGGTACATAATCTACACCATCTTGGTTAGCGTATGCTGGTGTCTGCCGATCTTCATTCGGTCCAAATACTTTCTCAACGTATTTTCCATACGTAAAATACGCTGCAACTAATGCAATAATCGCAACAAAAAATGTAATCATATCTTATCCCCTCCAAAGTTCCAATTGTAAACGTTTACATAATTGTATAACAAAAGACTTTATGAGAGAAGGAAAAAAATATATATTTTGTATAAGTATTTGAGAACGTTCTAGATTTACACCACTTGTTTCTTAAATTTTATGTAAAAGTACGGCGATTCCGCTTTGAGATTTCCTTTCTCCTCGATTGTTTATTTTGTAAAATGTGAGGAAACTAAACGGAATAGTGTTCATTTAAGCGGAACAACGTATGGTTACTAATTTGTTGAAAGCCGACCAGGATTCTAACAATAGTTAGAGTCTTTTTTGTTTTGGATGTATTTGTTAGGAGTAACATTCGATGGGATTCAGATGGTAAGATGAAGCTATACAAGGAACTGGGGAGAAATAACTTATGGAGAAAATCATGATTGTGGAAGATGACATGAAAATAGCAGAATATTTGAGTACCCACATAGAAAAATATGGGTATGAAGTTACCATTGCTAAAGAGTTTGAAAAAATAATGGATACGTTTTTAGAAATACAGCCTAAGCTTATCTTATTGGATATCAACTTGCCTAGTTTTGATGGCTATTATTGGTGCAGGCAAATAAGGAAAGTGTCCATTTGCCCGGTGATTTTTATATCCGCTCGGACTGGTGAGATGGATCAGGTGATGGCGATAGAGAATGGTGGGGATGACTTTATAACAAAGCCCTTCAATCCGGATATTGTCATGGCGAAAATCAGAAGCCAAATGCGGCGTGCTTACGGGGAGTATGCAGCAAAGCTTGAGGAAAGAGTGCTTATCCAGGAAGGATTACAATTTTATCCGGAACGATTGGAGCTGCGGTTTGGGAATGAATCAACACAATTAACTAAAAAAGAAACAGACATCATCGAAAGCTTACTGGAGCGTTTTCCCCGAGTTGCTGGCAGACAGGATTTGCTGGCAAAATTATGGGATGACCAAGCCTATGTGGATGAGAATACCTTGAATGTGAATATAACTCGCGTTCGTAATAAGTTCCAAGAAATAGGGATTGAAGATGCTGTGGAAACGGTCAGGGGAGCAGGATATCGTTTGCGCATTACTTGGAAAGAGGAGAAAGCATGAAATTATTCCTTCGCGAGCATATACTGCTCATTGTGGTGCAGCTCTTACAATGTGTAATAGTATCAGCACTTTTTTGGCTGGATGGCTATCGCAATATTAGCGTAAGTCTATACGCTATTTTCCTATCGTTACTTTTAATAACAGTATTCCTTTGCTACCGGTACTTTAGCCGAAGAAAATTTTATAAAAGGTTACACCATTCGCTGACGGCACTCGATGAATCGTTAGAGACTACCGAACGGGCACCTATTTCAGAAGCGCTCGATCAATTACTCGCATCTCAGTATCGCTTATATCAGGAAGAACTTCTTAAAGGAGAAGATAGACAGGACGAGCATTTGATGTTCATGGATCGTTGGGTCCATCAAATGAAGACGCCGCTCTCTGTCATCGAATTAACGGCTCAAACGCTGGACGAACCAGAATCCTCCAGTCTTCGGGAGGAAACGGACCGGATGCGGGAGGGATTGAATACAGTTCTCTATTTAGCGAGGCTTCGTACCATTACAGAAGATTTTCATATCAAGCCTGTCGTCCTTTCCAAGCTAATCCATGAAGTCAATCAAGAAAACAAGCGATTTTATATACGCAACGAAGTATATCCAGTATTGAAGGAAGAGAAAGCAGGAGCAATGGTGGAGACGGATGAAAAGTGGCTATTCTTCCTGTTATCACAGCTGATACATAATGCCGTTAAATACTCTGCTGGAAAATCAAATCAACTTATTCTTTCTGTTTATGAAAGGTTAGGAGAATTGGTGCTGGAAGTGAAGGACTTTGGAATTGGTATTCCTGTTGTAGATCAGAAACGTATTTTCAATAAGTTTTATACCGGTGAAAATGGCAGGAAATATCGCGAGTCTACCGGAATGGGGCTGTATTTAGTAAAAGAGGTCACTGATAAACTGGAGCACCGTCTGGAGATGGAATCAACCGTAGGTAAAGGAACTGCAGTCCGGATCATCTTCTCCAAGACACAAAACCTTACATCAATGTAAGATTCGTGAAAGCATAATCGATGGTAGGACTTGTACTGCTCAGGCTATGCTTAGATTAAGCATTAGAGAGGAGAATGGATTATGCTCAAGCTAACAAAAGTCAGTAAGATTTATGAAGGTAAGGTTGCTTATAGAGCTCTTACAGATATCGATCTAGAAGTAGAAAAGGGTGAATTCGTTGCCATTATGGGGCCGTCGGGCAGCGGAAAAACAACTCTTTTGAATATCATTTCTACAAACGATGCACCGACAACTGGGCAGGTAGAAATTGATGGACAGCAGCCGCATCAGCTCAAGAAGAATGCATTGGCTAAATTTCGCCGTAATCAACTAGGATTTATCTTCCAGGACTTTAATTTATTGCATACACTTACTGTTCAAGAAAATATTATTCTGCCACTCACATTAGATGGTGTCCGTGCAAGCGAGATGCAGAATAAAGCACAGCAGATAGCGAAGAGTCTGGGTATCGGGCCAATTATGAATAAGCGCACATATGAGATTTCCGGCGGACAGGCACAGCGGGTTGCCATTGCCAGGGCGATGATCCATGAGCCGAAAATGCTGTTAGCGGACGAGCCGACAGGAAACCTTGATTCGAAAGCTGCCAAGGATGTCATGAAGATGCTGGTATCCATCAATGAAAGAAATAAAACAAGCTTGTTGATGGTAACGCATGATCCGCAAGCTGCTAGTTATTCTGATCGTGTTGTGTTTATTCGGGACGGGAAGCTGCATTCCGAGATTCACAGGGGAGAGAGCAGACAAGCATTCTTCCAGAAGATAATCGATATGCTTTCACTGATGGGAGGAGAGGGCAATGAATTTTCGTCAATTCGCGTTTAGAAATGTTCTCCGCAATAAACGGCTGTACATTGCTTACTTCCTCAGCAGTATGTTTACGGTGATGGTATTTTTCACATTTGCAATCTTTGCTTTCCATCCAGCTTTTTCGGAGGGATCTGTTAATAAGTATGCAATATTTGGAATGGCTGTCGCAGGCGGAATCATTTATATATTTTCTTTCTTCTTTATCTTGTATTCGATGAGTTCATTCTTACAGTCAAGGAAGAAAGAGTTTGGCTTGTTGATTACTTTAGGAGCTTCCGATAAGCAAATACGGCTTATGGTATTTTTAGAGAATATCTTAATCGGTTTTTTCGCAACAGCTGGCGGAATTCTGATTGGATTGGTATTCGCAAAATCTATCCTTTTAATTGCTGAGAATATATTAATAATCGATGAATCACTTGATTTTTATTTCCCGGCATTGGCGATTGTCGTAACATTTGTCAGTTTCATCTTTCTCTTTTTCTGTATATCGGTTTTGGTTGCGTTCATTTTACGTACAAATAAGCTGGTCGATCTCATTAAAGGAGATAAGCAGTCCAAAGGAGAACCGAAAGCCTCTATCGTTCTTTCTATCCTCGCGGTGTTCTTGCTAATTGCAGGATATGGTACTGCTCTTTACGTGAAAGGTGCCAGTGTTGTCTTTGTAATGATTCCAGTTATTATCGTGGTGACGCTGGGAACATACATCTTGTTTACGCAATTAAGTGTGTATTGCATTCGTCTGATGAAAAAAAATAAATCAATTTTCTGGCGGAAGACCAACATGCTGCTTTTTGGTGACTTATCGTTTCGAATGAAAGATAACGCTAGAACATTTTTTATGGTTGCGATTATATCAACCGTAGCTTTTAGTGCCATTGGCTCATTATATGGATTTCAATCTTATCTTACAAAAGGGATAAAGGAGATTAATCCATATACGTATACGTATAGTCCTTTCCTGGACGATAGTGAAGAAATTATTGAGCAGGATATTCAGCAGATTAACTCTATAATAGAAGAAGAAAAAATAGACACTGAAATGGAAGAAGCGGAGCTAGTTTATTTCGACACAACTGCGGAAGAATCATCTGTTTTAATAGTTAAAGCTTCTGATTACAACCGATTTGCTGCATTAATTAGTGAAAAGGAATTGCACCCAGAGGAAAATGAGGCAATCGTTGTTGAACAAAGTGATGCGGTTATCACGGGAGGGCAGAAAGCTAGTGACATATTGATGACATCCAGCGTCCAGCTGGAAAACGGACAAGAAATTCAACCGAGTAAAACAGTAGAGTCTGCAGTAGGCTTAGGCATAACAGGTTATTATGTAGTGAATGATAGCACTTATACTGAACTTGGAACACCAGGAAGGACAGATTTCACGGCTGCATGGAATGTACTAGACGGAAACGATAATCAATTGATTGAAGCTGGTAGAAAGTTAGAGGATCAAGTAGAACACAAGGTGTTTGCTGTTGATTATAATCTTTATGAAATTAATAAAGCATATGGACCAATTTTATTTATCGGCCTGTTTATCGGAATTGTGTTCTTTGTCTCTGCTGGAAGCTTTCTTTACTTCCGCTTGTTCACGGATATTGATGGAGAAAAGCGCAAGTTCCAGTCAATTGCCAAAATTGGTTTGACACAATCAGAATTAAAAAAAGTAGTGAACCGGCAAGTTGCCATTCTGTTTTTCTCACCGATTGTGGTAGCACTTGTTCACGGTGCCGTAGCACTTACCGCTTTATCGCGCTTGTTTAATTACAATTTAACAGTAGAATCTGCTTTGGTTCTGGGAAGCTTTGCGGTAATTCAAGTACTTTATTTCTTGGTTGTACGATTTATCTATGTGAAAAATGTGATACGAACAGTCTTTTAGTAATGGTCTTTATTTATGTGTTATAAAGAAATAACATAGAAGTATAAGACTGGAATGATGGGATAGACGATGCCGTTTCCTTGGATTAAAAATTAATAGACTCTCATTATGATAGAGAAGTGTAAAACTGCTGGATAAGGGATCCGGCAGTTTTTTTATCGGGAAACAATTTTAAGGGAAGAAAACGGGATGCTATTATATATGGTATTTTTAGTATAATGTTGAGGTTTAAATATGTTAGAGGCATTGCATTTCTATCAAAGTGGGAGGATGTGCGGGACTTGGAGTTATTCTGTTGCTAGTTGCCAATCATCTTTATATTCATGTAAAATAGAGCTGCATGATTTAGAAAAAGAACGTAAAGTCTTCGATAGTGAAATTAAGAAAAAGAAAGTAACAAAAAAAGATCTAGTTATTTTTCGATTTTGTATTGCATTTCCTTTCTGGAACATATATAATCTAACTTGTCCTTAAGAAAAGCGACATCATACATAATTGG
>NZ_NPBJ01000044.1 GCF_002272075.1 Terribacillus saccharophilus | reverse complement strand
CCGCAGAAACTTCGATTGCTGCAGCAGTAGACGAAGGGGAAAGCTCCCTGGCCACAGCTGCAGCTACAGCAAAGACGGACGTAACGAATACGGCCAACTCGGCCAAGAGCTCCATTACCTCTACAAAAACCTCCGCAGAATCCTCGATTAATACCGCAAAAACCCAAGCAACTACAGCTATAAATGATCTTGTAACTTCTGCCCAGGGCAGTATAAAGACAGTTTCCGACCAAGTGGCAGCAGCGCAGACGAATATCGACGAGATCCTGGCGGCGATTAGGAATAATCAGCTGCTGAAAAAAACCGGCGATACCATGACAGGGCCATTAAATCTTACTGTTACGGATCCTACGCCTATCAATGTAAAAAGGACCGGAAACGCAAGCAATGCAAATATGAAGTTTGAACATGACGGCGCAACTGGTTTTATTGGAATTGATAAGAGCGGCCTTTGGAAGATTATTACCGGCACAGACGCCAACCTAGACGGAGCAGCTGCAGCTAAATTCCTGGAAACAACAGAAGGCGCACAAAACAAAGCGACAAAAGCAGAAACTAACGCAAAAAATGCCAGCGTACCACGCGCCGGCGGTACTATGAGCGGCCAGCTGGTTTTCGAGAATGATATAGGGATCTCCCACAAGTCCCCAAGCGGAGCAGCTCGACGAACAATCCATCGCGGCGGCGACGATAATGTTTATATTAATACCGACAACATAGGAAAAACGATTATCCGGGGATCTCAGGTAGTAAATAAAGATGGTAAGGACTTCGAGACAACGGAGGGAGCGCAGAATAAAGTAAAGGCCGTTACCGATGTAGCGCAAATGAACAAGATAACTAAAGATGATGGCGACGCGATGGTAGTAATCTCAAATACAGAGGACTTCCTGGCCAAGCTTCTAGCATTGCCACAGGGATTCCATACTTTTTATGCAGCGTCTGGCGGATCAATCAATACCAGACCAACCACGAACCCGCTGCGAGGAATCGCACATCTAAACGGATCCCGACGAGATGGCTTTATTTATGCGAGTGATCATCTAGGAAACGTATATACAAATCAGATAGAGGGCCAAAGGCCGGCGGGTTGGCAAAAGCTTAAAGGTGACAAGGATTTAACCTGGTATGACTTGCCGTTAGTAAATGGCGCTCAAATATATAGCGAAGCTGAAAGGCCAATGTATGCGATTGACGGAAAAACGGTCTGGTTAAAAGGGGCGGTAAAGGGCGTAACTGGCCCGCTGTTTACGGTTGCTACGCTTCCGGTTGGATTCCGTCCGCGTAACCAAGATCATACTTTCGCACAAAGTACGTCATTCGATGGATACAAGGCTACCGTCGTGCGCTGGAAGCTTGAAGCGGCGACCGGAAATCTATACGTACACAGGAACAGCATGGATCGCTACGATTCGGGCCAATGGTATCCGATTGCTACCAGCTTCCGATTAGATAACTAAAGGGAGGATTAAATAACATGAAACAAGCTTTTTTATGGAATCCGGAAACGCTCATTTTTTTACATGGCCAACCATTGCCGGCCAATGAGGAAGGGGAGTACGAGCTGCCGGAAAATGCTACCTGGCTCCCGCCCCAGGACGACAAGGGAAACTGGCTTATCCAAGCGAAATGGGATCCAGAAACTGCAGGCTGGAAAGAAAGTGGCCAACCGCCAGAGCCTTATAACCCGCTGCCAACAGTTGAGGAACAGCTGGCCGATCTAACAACAAAATTAATTATGCAGGGGGTGTTAATGCCATGATTACTATTGCCTGGACTGAATATGTGCGCAGCTATTATGTACGAAATGACTACTGGACAGATGAATTTGTTCAAACGATGGTATCAAAGGGGTTTATCACGAAAGAAGAATACGAGACAGCTAAAGCAGAACGAACAGAGCGTATCCAGCTGGAAGCAGCTGCAGGGGAAGAACAGGAATAATTTAGCTTCGTTTCTATTGATTGCATATTTCGAGTATGCTAGATTGAAAGTATGAAAAAATTAATGAATATCGTAATATTATCGTGTTTATTGTTGGTTTCTGGTTGTAGTTTTGTCGGATCCGCAGACGGCGGAGCGCCGACAGAAAAGGAAACGGCTTACGATCCGCTTATTATCGCGCACAGGGGAGCTTCTGATCTGGAGCCGGAGCATACTTTCTTATCCTATGAGCGAGCTTTGGAAGATGGAGCGGACTATATCGAGATTGATCTGCGCCAGACGAAGGACGGGGAGCTAGTGGCCGTCCATGACGAGGACGTAGACCGAATAACAGACGGATCCGGTAAGGTTGAAGATCTAACGCTAGACGAAATAAAGCAGCTTAACGTCGATAAAGGGCAGAAGATCCTCACGCTCCAGGAGATCGTCGACAAGTACAAGGATACGGCGCATTATTACATTGAAACCCGTACCGATAGTAAAGAGAATATCGTAATGGAGGAACAGCTGGTGTCTATCCTGGAAAGTCAGGATCTCATAGAAAAGGATCGCGTCATTATCCAGTCATTCTATGAAGATAGCATGCTAAAGATCCACGAACTTAATAGCGAAATTCCTTTCGTTCGTCTGCTGCGTAAAGCAGAAGTACAAGAGCTAGACGACGAAACGCTGCAGCATATCAAAAAGTATGCTATGGCCGTCGGAATCTATGCCGGCAGCGTAGACGCGGAACTGCTGAAACAGATTCACGATAACGGGCTGCAGCTGCATGTATATTATTACGACGATGAAAAGGAACTGGCACCTAAAATGCTCGATATGAAAGTAGATGGATTCTTTACCAATGATCCAGCGTATGCTATCGACCTGGTGAAAGAAGCAAACAAAAAAGAGGGCCAATGATTAGGCCCTCTTTGCTTATATGTCGAGATCTTTTTTCAATTCTTCGTAATCCTCGGGCTTCATGCTTTCCGCAGCCCAGGCGTTTATATATTCCTTTGCTTGATCCGTTGGGGCGTCCGTTTCCGGATCCCACATACCAGCTTCCTGCAGGTGATTTTTTAGCAGGCTTTCCACCAAAGCAGAAACGACAAAATCGTTATGATCTGCGTAACCGTTTAGCGTGTTTACAAGGGTCTGATTCATAAAGTAAGTATAATTTTTCTTCTTCTTTTTCTTCTTTTTAGCAACCCCAGAAAGTAGCTCCGTATTATCGTTTGCGAAAATGTTTGTTTTATTCTTATCCATTTACCTCAATCCTTTCTAGCAATTCCTCTATAAAATTATCGTACTGCTCGATCGCTTTTCGATCTGCCCGCAGCTTATCGGTGATACCCGTATAAGTCATATCTTTTATTTTTGTGCGGTGCTGAATGACCGTATTAAACATTATTTCCGGATATAGCTTTTTAGCAAGTGCAATAACCTTTTTATCGTGTTTGCTTCTTACGTCCTCTAAAGTCTGCAGGATCCCTATTAGCTTCGTATGGGAGCCGCCTTTCTTCTGCGCTACCTCAATACTATCTAACTGCCTTTCGATTGATTCCAGGCTCAGACGCTGCGTTTGCGAAACGATTACAACGTAATCAGATAAGCCGGTTCCCATTACAGAATTAGTATCATAGGCCGGCGGATTATCTACGATTATAAAATCATAATCCAGGCCTTTTAGATATTTACGGAAGGCTACAAATGTCTTTCCTGCATACTGCAGATCAATAGCATTGTTACCGAATTGGATCAAGTCGATTCCTTCCCGCGCCTGGTTGATAACCATGTCCCCGTTTTTAAGAGAGCTGTAATCCATTGTTGTAGGATCGTCGGCCAAGTAGATCCTAGCTTGTCCCTGCATGTCCATATCAACGACAAGAACCTTATACCCGCGCTTCTGCAGATAGAAGGCTGCGAAGGACGCCGTAGTAGTTTTACCGACGCCGCCCTTATGGTTGGTCATGGTAATAACGATAGGTTTATTCATTTTTATAAAACCCCCACAAGTTTTATTGTTACTAGACAATAATAAGTTAAATAATAGTTTATTGCAATATACAATAAATTACTATTCACACAAAAAATAACCAATTAATAAGGAGCTAATCAACATGTATTTAAATTCTATTGTTATCGACGCTTTACCTCTTTCTCCGGAGCATATTGCATATTTAACTGCAGTTTTCCGCTATTTCTTCGGTGATGGGAAATTCCTTGATATTCTTTTCTGGGCTTGTCTGATCGACATTGCAGCTGGTTGGATGAAAGCTATTAAGCTAGGAAACTTTAAGAGCCATTTCAATTTCATAGGGATCACGAAAAAGGTAGGTATCTTCTTCCTGGTTGTCGTCGCTGTTTTCCTGGATACCGTTTTAAGCACGAACGGCGTTATCTATACTGGCGTTGTTTTATGTTTAATTGCTAACGAGCTGGCGTCTGTATTGGAGAACCTGGCATTACTAGGCGTACCGATTCCGGACTTTGTTACGAAGCGTTTAGGCGTATTGAAAGACCAAGCACAGAACGAAGGAACAAAAGATCAGGACACTATGTAATAGATCGTTGCCGGCAAGTCTAGCTGCCGGCAATAAATTAAAACAACATGGAGGAAAAGAACATGAGTAACCAATCATTTATTAAAGACATTGCCCCGCATGCTGTAAGGATCCAGAAGGAGCATAATATCCTAGCAAGTATCATCATGGGCCAGGCTTGCCTGGAATCGAACTTCGGAAAAAGTGGTTTGGCCACAAAAGGAAAAAACCTTTTCGGCATTAAAGGAACATATAACGGCCAATCTGTAACCATGCGGACAGCCGAGCAAAATTCTAAAGGACAAGTCTATTACGTAGACGCTGCTTTCCGGAAGTATCCTAGCTGGTACGAGAGCATGGAGGATCATGCAGATCTGTTTTTAAACGGTGTTTCATGGAATCGCAATCTTTACAGGGCAGTAATCGGGGAGAGAGATTACAAGAAGGCTGCTAGAGCAATCCAGGACGCTGGATACGCTACAGACGTAAACTACGCAAACAAGGTTATCAATGTAATCGAGCAGTACAACCTCAATGCCTATGACAAGGGCAGCGCTTCTGTAAATCCTTCTCCGCAAAAATCCACCTCAACAGCTGCAGCTGGAAGTTATACCGTCAAGAAGGGCGATACTCTTTCTAAGATTGCAGCAGCAAACAACACCACAGTAAAAGCGCTCCAGGATCTCAACGGCATTGACGATCCGAACCATATCGAAGCAGGTCAGACTATCAAACTTAAAGGCAGCAGCTCAAAGCCAGCCGCTGGCGGTACTTACGTAGTCAAGAAGGGGGACAACCTTACAAAGATTGCTAAAGCCTACGGGACGACGGTAAAAGCGCTCCAGGATCTGAACGGGATTAAGGATCCGGATTTAATTAAAGCCGGGCAAAAACTAAAGGTAACAGGATCCGCGCCGAAAAAGGCAGCAGCTGCTAAGAAGGAATATTATGTAGTGAAAAGCGGGGACGCTTTGAGCAAGATTGCAGCAAAATATAAAACTACGGTTAAACAGCTGCAGAACTGGAACAATATTAAGAATCCGGATTTAATCAAGTCCGGTCAAAAACTTCGCGTAAAATAATAAAAAGCCCTTTACCGTTATGGTAAGGGGCTTTTTTTGTGGTATATTATAGGTGGTGTTTAACGTATGTCTGGAAAAGCGCGCTCTTTATGAGTAGCGCTTTTTTTATTTTATAGAACAGATCGCGCATTTTCTCAGCTCCTTAAAAAATGGAAGGGTATTGCTCATTGCCTTTATTAACTTCGGCGTATGCCTGCGTTATGTTCTCTACAACTTGCTCCATAAATTCTTTCAATTCTTCTTTTTGCTTTTCGCTCATATTTAACATTCCTTTCCGGAGAGTTTTTCCTTTATGCGGTTCGTTATCATTTTCCGCATGCGGTTTTCTGCTAGGTTTTCATTTACGAAAACAATGCTTTCCGTTGCCTTGCTAGGTTCGTCATACAAGATAAAATGCGTATCCAGGAAGGGGACGTATATTTTACGGTAGTCCTGGACAATCCATAGCAGCATGTTTCCGATGTTTACCGGCAATTCGTCATGTAATACGTTCCGCAGGATTCTTTGCCAGCGTTCCGTCTTGATACGTTTCTCGGTCTGGTCAATGGATTCAAAAGCTAATTCCATCTGTTCGACTTGTTTCATGCTATCCGCTCCTTATAGAAATTTGATGATTGCGAAGTAATTACCGACGATTACCGCGCCCCATAGAATCGGCATTGCGATAGTAGGGTTAGTTAGCTTTTTCATTGTTTCCCCTCCTTCTCATATTCCGATATTCGTAATCGGATAATGTAATCATAAATTACGATATTCGGAAGGTCAAGCATTAAATTACGAAATTCATTAATTTTAGTTACGTTATTCGTAATATGTTATGGTATGATAAGCAAAAAAGGGAGGAAGCCAAGTGGAAAAAGAATTAGAAGTGAAGCTGCGGGAAGCTTTCAAAAAGCGGGGATATACGCAGGAGCAAGTGGCTGCCGCTATCGGCACAAGTGCAAGAGCAATCAGCGAAGTAGTGACAGGGAAGGCAAAGACAATCAATAGGGAAATGCTTGTTAAGATAATCAATCTCCTGGAGATAGAGGATATACGCGAAATCCTGGAGATAGTGGAAAAGAAGGCATAACAAAAGCGGTCCAGCTAATAGCAGGGACCGCTTTTGTTATAAAAAAATTACGAAATTCGTTAATTTATTTGTGTAAACCTATTGCAATAATTGCAATAGGGTGTTATAATTAATATATAGAAAGGGGGTGAGGGAATGGAGCTAACAACGATAAGGGAAATCGTCCTTACTATTGCGGGTGTAGCAACAACGGTGAAAATTGTAGTGGATTTAACCATTGCTTACAAAGACCGCAAAAAGCAGGACGACGAGTAATCCCAAACAGGGCGGGGAGCAATCCCCGCTTACCCTTATCAATATTATAACACTCCATTCGATAATATGAAAAATCGTTTATCTGTCACAGACCTAGCTGTTTTTGTTATCTTTGCGCTGTACCTATCTAGTCTGGATATAGCTGCAGCCGGGCCGATTGATTGGGTAATAATAAGCCTGTTCAGCCTGACAATTATTCTGACTGTAGTAAAGATGTTTATCGTATCTAAGAAGAAATAAGGGAGCGTGGCGCAAGTGCAACTGAAAGAGGACGTAATCCAGGATATAAAGAATTATATTGTTTTCGGCGCAACAAGCATAGACGAAGCCCTGGAGCTTCTATATGGCATTGCTAAAGGCTGGCCCGGGGTTCCGCGCGATCTGGCGGATCCCTATGCTGATCTAAACGATCAAGAAAAAGCGGAGATCCTGACGCGGATCAGTAAGGAGCTACCGGCAGCAGGTGCTTCCAATGACTAAAGAGGAAGCCCTGCAGCTACTAGATAAACACTTTATGTCTATAAAAGAAGTTATGGACTATCTGGAAATTTCCCGTAGCGCGCTTACTTCACTTGTAAAAAGGGAGAAGGTAACGCAGCTAGAAAAGGGCGGCGTAAAGCTGTTTATGAGGGAAGAAATAGAGAAGCGTAAAGCAGACCAGCCCGAGTTGCAGCAGAAGTTTAGACCGTATGAGCATAAAGAAGATTAGCCGGCAGCGGAAAAGCGCCGGCTTTTTTGTATTCCGGAAGAACTAAAACGACAAAAAACGACACGCCTTAAAAGCGTGTCGATAGCTCTTTATGCCCTTTACGGTAACAATTTCCGTTGATATACTGGCATAAGTCTTGTATTATTAGGTTATATTGTTACTGATGATAGTTTATATCAGTAGCAGCTGCCTGCAAACAGCTGCCGCTGATTGAATATGTTTATTTGTTCGATACTGTATATGCTTTATGGTAGTCGCGTTTGTAATAGGTATCGCGGCCAACGATACCTTTACAAACTTCTGGATCTATTAGCTCAGCAACAACAGTATAGAACAAGCTGGATACGGAACCCTTTGCCCCCACAAGCAAACAGGGTTCTTTTTTTGTGCTCTTTTCTATCAGCACTTTATATACATTCGGCTTACATATAGGGCGGTTCTCCTGCAAGGAACGAACCCTATCTATTTCATTGTGGCTTACAATCTCAATTAATCCCATGCTTTGCAGCTTCCGGATCTTCTCAGCCAGGCGGAGCCTGTTAGAATCGTTTCCCATACGCTCCAGGGTTTTATACGTCATGTAAAAAGTACCGTCGTCCTGGGCGTGTAGTTTGCTATGAAGCAAGAAGCTAAAGAGCAATTTCTGGAGCGGTAGCTTTTTAATCTTTAATATCTGCAGCATTTCGCTCCTGGTTACTTCTGCAGTCGTCGTGTACTCTTTAAAATCGTAATCTTTTTCATAGGTGATCTTAACGAGCCTTGATACTTCTTTAATAGCAAAGTCTAGCGTCGTCTTATCGCTTATCAGCTCGCGGCTTTTCTCGAATGTGTTACCGATAATATTCGAGATAGACATAAATGCTTCTTCTTTCTCATAGCCGAGCGTCTTATAAAAGATAGCAAGCCGCAGCGTCGTTACATGCCTGGTTCCTTTATATTTAAGTTGTCCCAGGTTCAATACGTCCATGAGGTCTTTCTTTTGCTCGGAAACAGTTTTCTGGTCGGTGTAAATGTCCATTATGACATTCTCAATGTCTACGGCTTCGGTGTGCGATACTTTGAAGATCTCCGCTTTTGTTTCTTCCGGGTACGTATCATTAAACCAATCTATCCAGGAAGTAACGTCCAGGGGTTGAGCTTCTAGTATTGATTCATCGGGCAGCTGCTCTAGTGTGTGGTCACAGTAGAAAGCTTTTAATCCTGTTTCTTTATGGATCCCGAGCGGAACCTTTACGCCGAGGGAGGTAGGGCGTAGCTCGATCTGCTTCGGATCTGCTCCCATTCGCTCCAGCACCAAGTCATATAAGCGCTTCGTAAATGTTTTCTCGATACTCTCGCTAAAAAATATGTCTACATGATACCCTTTCTTTCCGCTAAACGAAGGGAAGATATGAGCAGGCTGTATATTAAAATCCTCTATAAGTGTATGGATCAAGTGATACGTTAACTGTTTTGCTCTTAGGTGGTTATCTTCACTTGTTAGCTTGTCGTCGGATACGTCTATATCGAATGTAATAAACTTCGTTACTACATTACCGCCGAATACGCCTATAGTTGTTTTGCCCTTTATATGATCTTTCATATCAGATAGATTGATAGGGCGCTGGTATTCTCTATAGGTTTTCGGGCTGGTAGGGGACGGCTTACGCTGCCGTAAATGCTTATTTACATTCAATACGTATAGATCCATTAATTTTTCAGCGAGAGCATTAGGCAGCTCACGCATGAAATTTCCCCTTTAGGCTGTAATATGGTTTCTTTCTGCTGCAGGGTGCTGCTGGAATATCCCTGCATACTTCTTGTCGAGATAAGCAGCTATCTTGTCGCTAGTTTCGTCGCTTAATACAAAGCGCTGTTTTACAAAGTTTACTAGCGACTGCCTTGTTACAATCTGACTATCTTCCGCTATGAAAGACATTTTAACGCCATAGTTAGACGTTAATAGAATAAGGTTACTACGCAATAAATCGTTATTAGCCAACGTAAACCCTCCTATCTACAATACAAAAAGATTGTAACTATCTAAAAAAAATAAAACCTTATTAGTTTTATATTGTGATTCTATCATAATGCATTATTCATAACAACAATAAAGATTGAATAATGATTAAATAAACTTCTATTATGTATAAAAAATGGATCCGAGAGAGGTTAATAGGTTTCATTTCGACAGAAACGCGCATAATCCTTCTCGAATCCAAATATATCATTTATGGGCTGCCAAAGGTAGCCTATTTTTTGTGTTCCCTGTTATGACAAGCTGCACATACAGAAACTAGGTTGCTATCAATTAGGCGCAGGCTCCAATCCTCGGACGTTTCTATTATGTGATGGACGATCGTAGCAGGGGTTACAAATCCTTTTTTTAAGCAGTCCTGGCAAAGATAATTGTCGCGGCGCAGTATATTTTCCCGCTTTGTTCTCCAGGAAGCAGAGGAATAAAAGCTTATATACTCTTTTTTCTCCCGCCGTCGCTGCTGGTTATAAATTCGGTTATCGTGTCCTTTATGAGCGGGACAAAATTTTTCGCCGCTGCTGTAATCTATCAATTTCCTGCAGTTTACCTTCTTGCATTTCTTATATACTGCCATTGTCTACAAATGCCTTTATATCGGGGTTTTTCGGTGTTGCTACGGGCGATTCTGACGCAATTTTATACGTATAGACGGGCTGCACTTCAGTAAATGCCTTGTACGCGGCCTTACGTTCTTTGTTTTCCCGAATCTTGTTTATGTCGGCTACGTCTGCAGCAAGATCCTTTCCTCGAGTATTTTCTTTAATGATGTTTGTTATTACCTGGTTTTCCTTCTGGATCAGACCGGCAATAACATAATATACGGCCGGGTGACGTTCTCCCAGCTGCATATCTTCCAGGAAGTAAGGTAGATCCTGGCCGCTTACATTATCCGAGATAATATCCGAGAGCCTATCTGCGTCATTAAACAGCTTCCGGAATAGATCGGATTCCTGATCGACAAGATCGAAAAACGACTTGATATATTTTCTTTCTTGCTGCAGGAGCATTTCGCTTTTTGATTGGATCAGATACTCGTATTTCGGCAAACTCTTTCTAATAGCTTTGATCACATTATTTATACGCTGATTTAAGCGGCGGGTATCGTAATTGTAGATCTCTTTTAGCTCGTCGTCTGTATGAGTGAAACAGGATCGAACAAAATCGGCTACGTCTGCCCGTATATATTGCTCCAGGAGCATGTATGCAAAGCTTTTGTTTAATCCATAATCAGCAGCAGCTGCAAGCTCGTTTTCGATCTCCTGGACGTTTCTAGCAATCTCATTTTCGTAAATCTCTAGGTTATCGGTGTAAATAGTAGGGGAATCGGTCCAGGATCTTTCCTTTCCTCGGCCGGATCTCACTTT
The DNA here is from genome assembly GCF_002272075.1 of Terribacillus saccharophilus. Lineage (GTDB taxonomy): Bacteria > Bacillota > Bacilli > Bacillales > Amphibacillaceae > Terribacillus > Terribacillus saccharophilus_A. The sequence goes on along the minus strand of NZ_NPBJ01000044.1, from coordinate 19,967 downwards.
TCCGGAATCTATTGCTATCTGCGATTCAGTTTCATAGAAAGCATTTAAGTAAATATAGTTTCTGCAATAGCGGTGCAGCTCATGGCTGCTATTGGCCAGGATCTCGTCCAAATCAGAAATAGGGGTTTTCTTATTCTTAATAAAGCGCTGCGTCAAATCAAATAGGGAAGAAGTATATAAACCATTGAGGTAAGAAACATCATAAGAAGGGTATTTACGGGCCAATGCGCGACGGTACATATCAGCTGCAGCGTGTTCTATAATGCGGGTCATAATCATATTTTCCATGCTGAAAGTTTCCTCCAAAATTCATAATATGGGGTTCGTATGTTCGTAAATCTATTATCCTATATAATGGTTTGTAAAATCCATAGAGAAATAGAAAAATCATACTTTCATTAACCTATGAAACCTTGATATTAAAGGATTTTTCATATTTAATAAAAGAACAATAAAAAAGCCAATAACAACACAATAAAATATATAATAGAAATCTATTTATAGGTAAAAGTTATCAACAGAAAAAGCGGATTGTTTATAAAAATGTGGATAGTATTTTAGTCGGATAATAGAGAGAGTGGACAAAAAGTAACACAATAACATATTTACTGTCCTGCAGCTCCAGGCTTCTAGCGTTAAGGGGGCTAGTGGACAAAAAGTAACACAATAACATATTTAATCTTTTAGGGTCTTACCCGCAGGGGAAGGGCAGCAGAATATACAAGATTTTATGCATTATTAGGCTCTTATTCACTTAGGGGACTTAGGCAAAAAAGGCTTTAAATCAATGAATGTATGAAAAACTGTATATTAGGTATTCTTTGGCCATAGGGGGAAATCCTTTAGAAATGTAGTGATAACAAGGCTTTAAGTGGTTTTATGCTGGTTTACATAATTCAAGCTATCGGAAGTAAAGAAGAATATTTATACAAGGGATAATAAGGCTGTTAGTAGGTTGGGGGACAGAGTGGATCCTTTCGGGTTTCTCCTGCAGGTCTTTCCAGGAGCGGCTAGACGAAATGCAACCAATCTACAAGTATGCTGCTAGTTTTGCAACCAGGAGGGCATAGCGTGAAGATCTGGGATTTTAGCTATTATATAGACGATGGCCATAATCTATTATACAAGGAATTGCGGCGGCTGTTTAAGAAAGAGAGCTATAGGTATGATGTGTTTTGTTATGTAGCTGCAGCAACCGGCAAACACTCAATTAAACAATGCATTAAGGCGGGGAAGTTTGTAGATGAAGAATCTATATTTAATCTAGCGGCGGACTTCTCGGAGAAAGATAGGGCGCTAGTCGAAATAGCTTATCAGCTGGCGCATATGTATAACTTGCTCGGCTACCAGGATCCGCAAGGCTTAATGCATTTCAGATACGTTAATCTGCAGGATCTCTTTGGCTATCTGGATACAGCGTCGCGTAAAGTTGCATTAACGGCTATGTACCATGCTTATGTAACAAACGGACCGGCTGAATAAGTGTGAAAATAGTTATATATTAGTAACCTTTTTTATATTTAAAAGTAACCATTTTTATATTAGAATAGAGGTAGAATATAAAGCATAGGGAGCTGCTATACAATGAGCAAAAGACAAGTTGAATTTTCGGAAGCGACGCAAAAGAAATTAGATACTATGGCTGAGGAAACAGGAATAACGCGAATAGCTTTAATTAAAATGGCCGTCGAATCTCTTGTAGCAAACTATGAAGTAAAGGGCGGCTTTATCTTTGCTGACTTACTTAACCCGGATCATAGATTTAAAAAGTAATTAGAGGGAGAGCTTAGATATAAAATCGTTATTGTTCGGGATACTATTTGCTTTCATTTATCTGGCCATAGATTGCTATGCAGAGGTTCTTTTCTTTCCGGCAGAAACAGCTCCTTTGGGTTGGTTCGTATCATTCTGCGACGAAGTAAGAGCCAGTATTTTTTCTTTATTAGGAACAGCAATAAACATTTAATACTATGTTATTAATTAATAACAATACGAACAACAATAATAATTTAATACAATCACTAATAAGAACATGAACAGTCATTTAATACATATAAAAATGCTTAAAAGTGTACGAAAAAAGGCCGAAAACGTGCGAAAAAGGCACGATTTATGCTAATTTCGTACACTTTTTTATTATGGGTGTTTCTGATGGTGTTCGTATGTTCCTCGGAAAAGTTTGACCAGGTACATATATAAATAGTGAATACTACTTGCTGCTTTCTTCGCATGAAATCAGCAAATCCGGAATTTGGCCAGCAATTCAAAGGCAGAGTACCCCCCTAGCGCATACCCCCTTACTATATGGCGCCCATTTATACGATGCCCCCGCTTCTTTTAGAATTTTCCCCGAAATGAAGTTTGATTGCGCGGGCCGGATCCGTCGAAATCCTCGATTTTTCCTCTTAGCAGCTGCTAACGAGTGGCTGCCCCTCACGAAATTAATTATTTTCCTATATCAATTTGAAGGAGTGAAGGCATGACGTTTTTATACTTCATACTCGGATACTTTGGCTTCGGTCTGATTTATTCCGGGCTTACTTTTTCCCCTTTGGCCAGGGCGTCAATTTACGCGGCGATGAAGTCGCAGCAGCTGACAACAGATCCAAATGATCTTTTCTGGAGAGAGCCAGAAGCGCATGAAGTAGTTGGCGGATTTATCATCACTTTTGTAGTTACAGTCTTTAAGATCTTTGCGTTTCCGTTTTTCTTTTTTGTGGATCCGTTTATATGGATTCAATCCAGGAAGATCAAGCGGAAAGCTAAAATGTATAAGGAGCTGGCGAGCGTATGATCTGGTGGTTTGTTGCTATGCATGTTCTCGGCGGTTTATATGCCTGGTTATGGCGGAATCAGAACGAGAACTTATTTTATGCGCTGCTGCTAAAGACGAAGGATTTAGATAAACTTGTCGAATTATCAAAGACCGATTATCGAACTTTGACAATACGGCAGTATTTTAAACAATGCGCCATATATGATCAGGTCTTGAAAGACGAAAAAAAGCTACGGAAAAAGGCTGCTGTTATTGGTCTGATCTGGACAGCTTTAAGAACTGCGCTACCGCCGGTTATGATTGTATTAGATATTATTTTTTTAAGACATATACACAAAAAGTACACTCAATACGAGGGTATGATTTAGGTTCGTTTAGCGCCAGGAGGTGGGACAATGGCAGGAAGAAAGAAAAAGCTAACGGACACATTACAAGGGAACCGATCAAAGGACGAGCTGGCCGAGCGAAAGCAGGCAGAGGAAGAACTGTACCAATTCAAGCCGATAACTTCGGATATACCAGCCTGGCTTGATACTGCAGGAAAAAAAGAGTATAAAAGGATCCTGCCTTTACTTGAAGAATTGCCTATTGCTGATCTTGATAAATCGTTAATACTACTTTATTGTTCTCATTATGCAACCTTTATTAAAGCTAACCAGGACATAAAGAAGAACGGCATAACAATAGAGCATGTCGGGGCTTATGGTAAGTACATGAAAAAGAACCCGGCCGTAGAAATTGCTAATGCTGCGTCAAAAGAAATCAAAAGCATAGCTTCTTCCCTGGGAATGTCTATAGATTCCCGTATGCGAATAGTAACGCCGGAAGTCAAAGAGGAACAGGACGACTTTGCGGAGTTGGCCAGACGATGACGGCTTATAACGTAGCTGCAATACCTGACTATGCTACGATTTACGCCGAAAAGGTTTTATCTGGTGAGATAACAGCAGGAAAAAAGGTAATAGCTGCAGCTAAAAGGCATTTACGCGATTTAGAAAGAATCGGATCCGACGACTTCCCCTACATTTACAACCCCGAAGCAGGCCACAAGGTAATAGACTTCATGGAGCTTTTGCCGGATATAAATACTGGCGAGCTTACCAAACTAGCCCTATTTCAAAAATTTATAGTAATGTCGCTGTATTCCTGGCAGCACAAAGATACAGGAAACAGGCGTTTTACAAAAGCGCTTATATCAATGGCCAGGAAAAACGGAAAATCCGTCCTGGTGGCCGGAATTGCTCTTTATGAGCTAATTTACGGCAAAAGCCCGGCATATAACCGGCAGATCTACAGCACAGCCAATTCTAAAACGCAGGCGTCGATCGTCTTTAAAATGATCATGCAGCAGCTGAAGAAAATCCGGCCGAGATCTAAATTTATCCGGAAGGCTACCAAGATCACAGAAAGTAAAAGCGAGATCGAGCATTTACCTACATTCAGCGTTATACGCCCTCTAAGTAAGGATACCGGCGGAAATATCGACGGTTTCCAGCCCCTTGTCGGGATCCTGGACGAGTACCACGCTTCTAAAACTACCGAAATGATGGAAGTATTAGAATCCGGCCAGACCTTGCTAGAAAATCCCCTAATACTCATTATCAGTACAGCAGGTTTCAAGCTATCCCTTCCGATGTATAGCATTGAATACAAATACATTTCCAAAATACTTACGGATCAAGTCCAGGACGAAAATTACTTTGCTCTTGTCTATGAACAAGACGACGAGGAAGAAGTACACGACGAAAGCCTTTGGATTAAATCTAATCCTTTGATGGAAGTCGAAGCAGTAGCAAAAATAATTCTGCAGCGAACAGGTAAGAAGCTGCGGGAAGCTTTGGCCAAGAATGAGCTAAACGGAACGCTAGTAAAAAACTTCAATATGTGGCGCCATTCTTCTGAGGAAGGTTTTATATCCGGTCCAGACTGGAGCAAAAACGAGATCGAGCGGCCAGACATTACCGGCCGGCCTGTTTTTATCGGTGTCGATCTATCGCGTACAGACGACTTATCAGCCGTTACGTTTATTTATCCTTTTGAAAATGTCGAATATGACTTCTATATAGACAGTCATAGCTTTGTGGCGACGAAAGGCGGCCTGGAGAGCAAAGTAGAGCGGGACAAAATCGACTATATGAGCATGGCCAGAAAAGGTTATTGCACAATTACCGACAAGCCGACAGGCATTATTAACCTGCAGCAAGTCGTCGACTATATCCTGGAGCATGTAGAAAAGAATCAGCTCGACGTACAAGGGATTTATTACGATCCGTATAATGCTTCGTTATTCGTCAATGAGATTGAGCCTTACGACTTTCCATTAGTAGAGGTTCGCCAGGGTGTCCGGACGCTTTCCGAACCAACAAAGCATTTCCGGAACCAGGTAACAGACGAGAAAATAAAGCATAGCGGAAACCCTCTTTTAGATGTGGCGGTAAATAACGCAATTCTGAAAGAAGATAACGACGCGGTACAGATCGACAAGCGGAAAAACCGGGAGAAGATCGACCCGATAGCTGCAGGTATGAACGCATATACCGACGCTATGTATTATTTCCATGAAGATGATCTAAACGAATACTACGAAGGCGAGGAATTTTCCTTCTAAGGGGGTTATATGTTGGAGCAAAAAGCAAACTGCGTTAGTTGTCGCCAGGACTTCGTACCGAAGATCCAAAGCGAATGGGCCACAAAAGGAGTACGCCGGCATTATTTCGCTTGTCCTCATTGTGGAGTGCAATATACGTCCAGGTATGTGAGCAGGGCGATCCAATCCCGACAAATGAAAATCCGGATCCGTAGAAAGAAAATAAAGAACCTGGCCAAAGGCGATATAGAAAACATAGAAAGATTATCTGCAGAGATCGAGAAACTTGCTGCGGAAAACAAAAAAGAAATGCAGGAGCTGCGGGGCCTGCTGGAAGGGGTGTCATAGTGAACTTTTCGATAATTACTAAAGTGCTGCTTCTTGTTTGCGCTTTTATATCCGATCAGCTGCATAGCTTATTGCTGCTGGCCGGCATGGCAACAATTAATGCAGCTGTTTACCTTCATTCCTTCACATGGGGGCTAGGAGTAACAGGCGTTTTCCTTATCCTTATAGCCGTACTTCTCGATAGAGAAGGGAGGGAATAACACTACATGGGATTTTTTAAATCACGATCTGAAACCAGGAGCCAGCTGCAAAATTACGATATGCCCGTTATCGAGCTCCCGGATCAAGTGAAAGGGTTAAATGGCCGAGTATATGCTGGAGTGGGAGCAATCAAAAACAGCGATATATTTACAGCTGTTCATACATTAGCTTCTGACGTTGCCGGCAGCCCGATCAGCGTAATGAAAAGCAATATAAAAGATGATGATACTCATCTTTTTCACCTGCTGAACAACAAGCCGAATCCTCATTATTCGGGATATTTTCTGAAATACCTTTTCATGGTTACGGCTTTGCTGAATGGAGAAAGCTTCGTCCATATCTTACGGGACGCTGCCGGGGATCCTAGCGATCTTTACCATAGACCTATCAGCGACGTAGTAACCAAAGAAGATAAGAAAGGTATTTATTACGAGCTACGCCTGGGAAACAAAACGCAACGAGTAGAAGCAAGCGACATGCTGCATTTTCGTTTCTTCACGCTGGACGGAATAACCGGTATCAGCCCGATCACTTCACTAAGCTACGAGCTCAAAACGCAGGAAGCAAGTAAGCGGCTGCTGTTCGACTTCTTCAAGAAAGGAACAACGGCCAGCGGTACCCTAACCATGAAAGGGAAAGCGCAGCTATCCAGAGAAGCAAAGGATAATATCCGAGAGAAATTCGAGAAACAATTTTCCGGAGCGAGCAATAACCAGCGTATTATCGTCCTCAACGATGGCGAGGTATTCGAGCAGATCCAAGTCGATACCGAGATCTTAAAGCTGGTAAATGGTTACACGCATGGAACGCTGCAAATAGCAAAAGCCTTCGGTTTACCCCCTCACAAATTAGGCATTGAACAGCCTAACACTTCATTGGAGCAATCCAATCTTGATTACCTGACAAATACACTTTCCCGTTATTTCAACGCAAGCATAGCTGAAATGAAATTTAAGCTGCTTCCGGATCCGTTACATTACCTTTACGACCTGGAATACGACATAAGTAAATTTAAGATGACAGATTCCAAAACGAAAAGGGAAAACGTGACTGCTCTTATGCAGGCTTCGATCTACAGCATAAACGACGCCCGTAAAGAGTACGGAAAGCCCCCGATAGAAAACGGGGACAAGCACCTGGTTAGCTTGAATTACACGACCCTGGATCAGCTGGAAGAATACCAGATGGCCAAGTCGAAAAATAATCCAGTCCCTTCTGCTGCAGAAGAAAATCCAGACTTGAAAGGGGGTGGAGAAAGTGGAGAATGAAAAACGCATTTTACTCGATGGATCTTTGGAAATGAGATCCGAGCAAAGCGAAGGCGGAAAGCAAGTCCTATCCGGATACGCTCTTAAATTCAACAAGAGAAGCGAGAACCTGGGCGGCTTTGTAGAAATCATTACGCCAGGCGCTCTTAAAAATGCGGATATGTCTGATGTTAGGGCGCTGATTGATCACAACCCTGGCCAGATATTAGGGCGTACAAAGGCCGGAACCTTAAAGCTTGCCGTCGATGAAGTCGGCCTGCGCTTTGAAGTAGAGCTGCCAGGCACACAATACGCGAATGATCTTTATCAAAACGTACAGCTGCGTAATATTACGCAATGCTCTTTCGGTTTCCTTTTAGCTCCGAAGGGTGATTCCTTCGAGTACGACAAAGAAGCCGGCGTATATCTGCGTCGCTTAAATAATATTTCCCGGCTTACGGACGTTTCCGTAGTTACTTATCCGGCGTACCAGGACACAAGCGTAGACATTGCCAAAAGAAACCTAGATCAGTATAAGCAGGAACAAAACAGCGCCGAAACAGAAGCGCTGCTGTTTCAATTAGATTTACTTAAATTACAAAACGAAGGGAATTTTTGAAATGACATTAAAAGATAAAATCCTAAAAGCGAAAAAGGATCTTACAGAAAAACGAAGCCAGTACAATACACTTATTACCGACGCTGCTACACGCGCAGAAAGTGGCGATCTTGATAAGGCAAAGGAAATCAAAAAGCAAATTGACGAGCTGAAAGCAGAAATCGAGAACCTGCAGGCGACCGTCGAAACATTGGAGGAAATTGCGGGACTAAAACCGGAAGAAGATAAAAAAGATCCTGCAGCTGATCCAGCGAAAGCAGGACCAGAGGAACAGCGCAGCTTGCTAGGCTCCCAAGTCGATATGCAAGCAGTAGAAGCTTTCGGGAACTATATCAAATCCCAGGGCGAGGAACGATCTGCCCTTACTTCTGCAGACGCTGGCGTAGTAATTCCGGAACAGGTTGTTACTCGAGTGAAAGAACGAAAAGAAACTGGCCTGGATCTAACAAAAATGATCACAGAAGAACCGGTAACAACAGGCAGCGGAACATATCCAGCAGCTAAACGTACAAGCATGGGACTTTTAACAAAAGAAGAAGCTGCTCTAATTGAGGACGTAGATAAAGAGCTATTTATCCCGGTTGAATGGAAAGTAGCGACTTATGCCGGTAAATTGATTCTTTCCCAGGAAGCCCTAGACGATTCCGCAATTAATCTTGCTGATCGTGTATCTAAGCACCTGGAAACAATGCGAGTAAATACGGATAACCGTAAAATCGTCGAGATCCTAAAAACATTTACGAAAGTACCAGCGACAACAGTAGACGACTTGAAAACAGTTGCTAACGTCGCATTGGATCCGGCCCTAGTTTCTACAGTTGTCGTAAACCAATCTGCGTATAACGAGCTGGACAAATTGAAAGACAAAGACGGCCGTTACTTGCTGCAGCCTAACATTTCCTCACCAAGCGGCTATTCCTTCTTAGGTAAGCCGGTTGTAATCATTCCGGACGTTATCCTGCCAAACGGTGGAACTGCAGCTAACCCGAAATATCCGATCTTTATCGGTGATCTGGAAGAAGCCGTATTTAAAGCGAAAAGAAGCGTTGTTACAGCAAAATGGACGCAATTCGATTCCTATACACAAGGATTGGCAATCACAATGCGCGCTGATTACAAACAAATTGATCCGGACGCTTGCCGTTATATCGAGTTTGTACCAGCTGCTCCAGCAACAGAAACAACTACAGCGTAATTGCTGCTTATCTAAAGGAGGGGTAAGCGCATGGCCGTAACTATGCAAGAAGTGAAAGACAATCTCCGGATAGATCATGATTTTGACGACGATCTTATAAAGCGATTCCTCAACGCTGCAGAGAAATATATCAAAGACAGCGTAACCCTTTCCCCTAATCGTGAACCCTACTTTGCAGATAATGCCCTCTATGATCTGGGCGTTATTCTCCTGGCCAGCCATTATTATGAAAGCCGACTAGCTGCTACTGAAAAAGAAAAGAAGGAGATCCCTTACGGGGTTACTTCTTTTATCACGCAGCTAGAAGCGGCCTACATGGAAGAAGGTTAACCACATGGCCATAACAGACCCTAGCAAAATGAACGAGCGTATCAGCTTCGCCAGGCCCCAGGAAAAGAAAAATAGTCATGGAGTAGCAGAAACTACTGACCAGGTTATTTTCAGCTGCTGGGCAGCAATGCCGAAGAAGTTTCTAAACGAAGTAAAGGCCAGTATAGGCACAGTCCTGGAGGACAGCGTAACTTTCGTAATCCGCCAATACCAAAAAGAACAGGTAGAAAATGATATGGTCATACTTCATAAAAACGTGCGTTATGCGATTGAGAAAATCAATCCGGACACAGACGACAAAACATATATGACGATCATTGCTAAAGCTGAAAAAGTGAAGGCGGCCAAGAATGTCGATTGAATTTAGCGGGCTTAATGAACTGGATAAGAACTTACGGAAACTAGCAGTATCGGAAAAGAAGATACGTAATAGAGCCATACGTAAGGCAGGCGAAGCGTTTGCCGAGCGATTGGAACGTAATACCCCGGTTGACCGGGAAACGGAGCGCAAGGGCTCACACGTTCATATGAAGGACGATGTGCAGATCTCAGGCGTAAACCAGGACGGTATTATTTCGGTGGGATATGGGAAGGAAACGCATTGGCGCGTACACTTCGCAGAAACAGGGACGATTAAACAAAGGCCCCAGGGCTTCATACAGCAAACAGAAGAAGAAATGCAGGATAGAATCCTGGAGATTATGCAGGCGGAAATACGGAAGGGGTTGGGCTTATGAGATTACCGGCTTCGCAAGTTTACGACATTCTTATGTCGGATCCGGAGTTTACTAGCCTGGTAAACCCCGATCATATTTTTACGATTGAGGTACCGGAGAGCAAAAGGCAGCCGGAGCATGCGCCGTTAGTCCGGATAGTTGAGATTAGCGACTACAGCAGCGGCTTTGCTAATAACAGAAGCGTGAAAGTTTCCCTTACAGTCCAGGTTGATCTATGGACCGATGATCTGAACTTATTGGAAGCTGCAGAAGCTGCACAAATTGCAGCATTAGAAAATGCGAATTGGATTAAAGAGCGAGCTTTTCCGGTTGCAAAAGATCCGGATATTACGCCGCTTTATATGAGATCTATTCGTTACTCAACTGATCAATTTATAAAAGTAAAATAAAAGACGAAAAGGAGCTATGCAAACATGGCTAGTATTGGTTTTGATGGTATTGAAGTAGGTATCCACGATGGAGATACGGAGCAAATAAAAGAAGTTATCGACGTAGCAAAAGAAGCCGGCGCAATTAGTGCGGCAATTAGTGGCCTGGGCGCTGCTATGAAAACAACCTTCGCAAATAACGTGCCGTTCCACGTTGGGGCAGTTGGTACAGGCTCCCCGGAATTGACGTTAGGAGTAGTAGATTTTACGACAGACCAAGTTAATAAGATTCTGGGCGTACTTGTTGAAAATGGCGTGGAGAAAGTCGGAGCAAAAACACGCCCGCCTTACGTTTCCGTTCTTCTTCGTTCAGAAGCGCGTAACGGGGCGACGTTGTATATTGCTTTGTTGAAAGGGAAATTAAGCTATCCAGAATTGGAACTTAATACAGCTGAAGGAGAAACGCCAGATCTGAATACAGATGAAGTATCTGGATCCTTTATCGCCCGTCGTTCTGATGATTGGGTATTCTTTAAAGCAAGATCTGACGCCGAGGGCTTCGATCTACAGCAATTCAAAGAGCTTGTTTTCCCTGGTTACTCTAGCCTTCCAGGAACAGAAGAACCAGCAGCAACAGAGCCGACAGCTTAATAAATAATCACACTTTGGCCAGGGGTTACAGATCCCTGGCTTTCTTATATCAAAAAACAAATAACAAAGGAGTATTACCATGCTAACAATCGAATTGATGAACGAAAACGGAGTAAAAGAAAAACATGTACAAGGCTTTGTGAATGCGCGTAAATTCCGTCGCGTTCTTGAAGTATCTCAGAAGCTAGACGAAGAACAGGGGCCAGAAGCCAAAGGGCTTACGGAGTTGGAACAGATTGATATGATGATTGATCTTGTAGCAAGTCTTTTCGATACGGACAAAGTTACTTACGACACGATCCTGGACGGGTTAGCAGCTGAGGAACTAACAGAAGTCCTTTCCGATACAATGCTTTCCGTTATGGGTGACGAAGAAAAAAAGCAGCAGGCGAAAGCGGAGCTGAACAAGGTGACACAGTAACAGAAGGCGGCCCCTCAACTTACGCCGAATATCTCGAAAATCTCGACGACTTGTATAGGCAGCTGATGGAGCAAGGCTACAAGGTCAATGAAATCGAGGAAATGGACTTAAATCATTTTCTGCGCTTAATTAATAACTCGAAGAAAACGCCAGGTAAAGGGCGCAAGCGCAAAGATGATGTTATGTCTGCAGAGGATTTTTATAACAGCATATAAGCAGAGGGGGGAGCCGGTTAGGTTCCCTTTTTTTGTTTTCAAAAGGTAGGTGATATTTTTGGCCCAAAACGGTAAGCCGTTAGGTAGTATGATCGTAAATCTGGGCCTGGACGGATCTTCGTTTTCTAAGTCACTAGACGGAATAAAGCGCCAGCTGAAAACTGCACAATCTGAATTAAAGGCAAATCTTTCAGTAGTGAGCCAGGCAGGCGACGGCTATCTAACCATGAAAACGAAAGTAGAAGGTCTTAATAAAGTAATGGCTGCTAACCAAAAGCAGATCGAGATCCTTCACGAAAGATATAGCCAAGCCAAAAAGGATTACGGCGAAAATTCCAAAGAAGCGCAGAAGTATGCGACACAAATAAATAACGCGGTAGCGCGACAGTCTGCTATGCAGAAGCAGCTCGAGGATAGCCAGCTGGCTATGAAAGAGTTTCAGCGCGGTACCAAAGATTTAAAGACGCAGATTGACCAGGCGGCCCGGTCTACTTCTGCGTCTGTTTCTGTTCTGAAAGCCCAGGGCAAAGAGTACCAGGCGGCCAAAGCAGAAAAAGACGGATTAACTAAGTCTTATCGCCTGCAGACTGACTTGATCGAGCAGGAAAAGCAGAAGCTCGAGGATCTGATCAGCACAAAAGGCGAGGATTCCAGGGAAACCAGAGAGCAAAAGGTAGCAATCGAGGAAGCCATAGCAAAGCAAAAGCTAATGAAAAATACCCTTGATGATCTGGAGGACAAGCTAGGAAGTGCTACGGATCGTAATGCAAAGTTTGCCGATAGTATGGCCAAGATCAAAGAGCAGGCCGGGCAAGCAGCAACCAAGCTTAAAGACGCCGGCCGAGAAGCTTCGATGAAAGTCACGTTGCCAATCGTCGGGGCAATGGGTGCAGCTGTAAAAACCAGCATGGACTTTGAAGCGCAAATGTCCAGGGTTGGAGCTATTGCCGGATCTACCGGCGGCGAGCTGGACCAGCTGAAAGAATCAGCGCTTGATCTAGGGGCTTCTACTTCCAAAAGTGCGACAGAAGTAGCCCAGGCCCAGGAGAATCTTGCAGCCCTCGGATTTACTTCTCAGGACATTATCTCGGCCATGCCGGGTGTAATTAGTGCTGCAGAAGCTTCCGGCGCTGAAATGGCTCAGACGGCCGACGTAGTGGCTTCTGCCCTCAATATCTGGGGACTAGAAGCTGGCGAAGCGTCCAGGGTTGCCGATGTGCTTGCAGAGAGCGCAAACGCGACGGCTGCGGACATTACAGATATGCAATATGCCTTTAAGTACGCCGGCGCTCCTGCAGCTGCCCTGGGCGTGTCTATGGAGGAAACAGCTGCGTCAATCGGTATTATGACTAATGCCGGACTTGAAGGAGAAAACGCAGGTACAGCCTTACGGGCTTCGTTGCTTGCTTTGCTCAATCCAAGCGAGAAAAACAGTAAGACAATGGAAGCTCTAGGGATTAGCGTTACTGACGCCGAGGGTAACTTTATTGGGATCTCGGGAGTAGTGGAGAACTTCAAGAAATCGCTAGACGGACAAACAGAAACGCAGAAGGCTGCGACAATAGCCAGCCTGGTAGGAACGGAAGCTACGTCCGGTTTTCTTGCTCTTATGAACGCTGGCCCGGACGAGATCGACAAAATGACAACTTCCCTGGAGAATAGCGGCGGCGCTAGTGCAGAAGCAGCCAAAAAGATGAAAGATAATCTAAAGGGAGCGCTCGAGGAACTAGGGGGAGCAGTCGAAACTGCCGGTATCACGATTGGGAACGTATTGACACCAGCCATACAAAAGATCTCGGCAGGCCTGCAGGACTTAGTAACCTGGTTTAATGATTTATCACCAGGTTGGCAGAAGTTTATAACATATGCTGCGCTTGCAGCTGCAGCCGTCGGCCCGCTTCTAGTTACGCTGGGGATCCTGGCCGGATCCATAAGCAATATTGCTGGCGTTGTCGGCATGATGGGACTTAAATTCGGCAAGGCAGAAGGCAAGGTAAGCATATTCAGCAAGATTTTAAACGGATTGAAGATTGCAGGCGCAGCGCTCCTGGGGCCATTCGGTCTTATTGTGGCAGCCATTGCTGCAGTAGTGGCCGGCTTTATCCTGGCTTATAAGAAAATCGAGCCGTTTAGGGACTTCGTGAACAAGCTCGGCGCTTCGATTATGAACGCCTTCGGGAAAGTGAAGGAATTTTTCAGCGGGGATATACTGGCCAATGCAAAAAACCTTATTCCCCCGGAAATGCTCGAAACAGCGCTGGCCATTTTCGAGAAGCTTAAACAAGGTTTCCAAGTAGCAAAAGATCTTGTCATGCAAGCGGTAGGGGCTATCTCTACTTTCTTCATGGAAAAAGTCGGGGAAATCAAAGCTTTCTGGGACGAAAACGGCGCTATGATCCTCGAAGCCTTCCGTAATATTTTTGGCTTCATAAAAACGGTTGTTACTACAACTTTCTCCGTAATACTTGCCGTCGTAAAGCCGGTTCTATCGACTTTGTGGACGATTATACAGGCGGCGCTACCACCAATATCCGCATTATTTAAGGTCACTTTTGGCCTTATCCTCACAATTATCAAATCAATCTGGGGCAATATCCAGGGCGTAATTTCGGGCGCGCTAAATGTCATTATGGGCGTGGTGAAAATTTTCGCTGGCTTGTTTACTGGCAACTTCTCGAAAATGTGGGAAGGGATAAAACAGGCCTTTTCTGGAGCAGTCCAATTTATCTGGAATTTCGTGCAGCTTACCTTCTTCGGAAAGCTTCTTAAAGGCGTTGGAGTGTTTGCAAAATCCTTCGGCGGTTTCTTTAAATCGCTTTGGAATGGGATAAAAAACGTATTCTCGACGGTGATCGGCGGGATCGTGAATTTCTTCAAGAATAGCTTTACGAACATGCTTAATACTGGTAAATCAATCTTTACCACCTTGAAAAATTTCTTTTCTGCAACCTGGAGCGCCATAAAAAATATCTTTTGGACTGTAATACGGGCGGTTGTGGACTTCGTGAAATCTCGATTTACGAATCTAAAAAACAACACGACTTCAATTTTTACCGCTTTACGGGATACGGCCAAAAAGATCTGGAATTCCATAAAGGACAACATCATAAACCCGATTAAAAATGCTTATTCCTCGGTAATTAAACGCTTCGGGGATATGCGGGATAAAGGGCTGGAAATCTTCCGGAATATGAAAGACAAAGTATCCGGAATATTTGACGATATGGTAAAAGCCATAAAGGGCCTTCCAAAAAGAATGGGCGACGGACTAAGCAAAGCAGCGAAAAACATTGCTGGCGGTGTGAAGAACGTAAGTAAATTCTTACTCGAGGGATTGGCGAAGGGCGTAAATGGAGTGGGCGACGGGATCAACTGGATCCTAGACAAAGTGCATGCTCCTAAAAAGCTACGTATCCCGAAATGGAATATACCAGAATACGCAAAAGGGACCGATAACCACCCTGGGGGACCGGCTATCGTGTCGGACGGCAAGGGCAAAAACAAGCAGGAATTGATCCAGACCCCAGACGGCCGTACTTTCCTATCTCCTAAGAGAGAAACGATCCTTAACCTGCCTAAAGGTACTAGCGTACTAGACGGAAATAGCACAGCTGAATTGCTCAAAGCAAAGGGCATTATTCCAGCTTACAACGGCGGAAAAGGCTATATGCAGGCTGCCTGGGACGGAGCAAAGAGCGCCGGATCTAAAATCTGGGGCGGTGTGAAGTCGGCAGGAAAGGCAACCTGGAACGTGGCCAAGAAAGTAGGCTCAAAAGCGAAAGAGGTTGCGCTTGATGTATGGGATTACGTAAGCGATCCCCTCAGCTTAATCAAGAAGATGGTTAATAAATTCACCAATCTGGACGACGTTCTGGAGCCGGCGAAGGGCATTGCTACGGGCATGATCTCCAAAGCTACAGACGGCGCGAAAGATTGGATCAAAGGGTTGCTAGAAGGCGGCGACGTAAAATCCAGCGGAAACCCTACTGCAGACGTAAAGCGCTGGGTATCTCGAGCAATGGAGATTGCCGGCGTATCCGGAAAGAACTGGCTTAACGGCCTTTCTCTTATCGCTATGCGAGAATCTGGAGGGAATCCAAAGGCGGTTAATAACTGGGATATAAACGCGAAACGCGGGATCCCGTCTAAAGGTTTAATGCAGACAATCGAGCCGACATTTAACGCCTTCAAGAAAAAAGGATACGGAAATATCCTTAATCCTGTTCATAACGCCCTTGCTGCGATTGGCTATATCAAGTCCAGATATAAAACAATCGGTAACGTACCAGGCGTAAAGGCAGTAAACCAGGGCAAAAAATACGTCGGGTACGAAAATGGCGGCTTTAGCTATAAGCATAAGCTTGCCGAGATCAGCGAAGGCAACAAGCCGGAAGCGATTGTACCGCTGCATAAGAGCAAGCGGCGCCGAGCAATGCAGATCCTGGCCAAAGCTAACGAAATAGTCGGCTTTGAAAATGGCTCACAGGTAACTGTACAAAATGACAATTCCGGAATCATTGAGCGTCTGGACAAACAACTGGTATTAGCGCAGCAGCAGATCGACTTGCTGACAAGGTTGCTGCTGAAAAATACCGACGTAAACCTGGACGGCCAGAAAGTGACGGATTCGGTAAATGACAAGCAAGGCCAGCAGTACAAGCTGCAGGCTTACCAGAAAGGAGTAGTATATGGAACGTAAGTTATGGCTTGATAAACCGGAGGACGGGAGCCAGACCGAAGTAGGGCAGCTGAAAGGCTGCCATTTCCTCGAGCTGGAGATCTCTAGCCCGCAACCTACGACAACCTATCAGCAGATGGAAGGAGCTGACGGATCTAAAGATATGGGGACCACCTACGGCCCCCGTACTTTGTCCGCCAGTTTTTTAATTGAGGGCGACGACGTATTTAGCTTTCAGCAACTACAGCGCGAAGTATGGCTGCTCTTTTTATCCAGGGAAGCTTATTACGTTCGTTGCTCAGATAATCCTGGCATGCGCTGGCTGGTGCATGCGAAGCCCTTCGAGTATTCGGTACTGGATATGCTAAATAAAACCTTTACAGTCGAGCTGGAAGCTTTCCAGGGCTTTGCGGAATCAGTCGGCACGACGCTGGATCCTTTTACGTTCGATTCCGAGCTATGGCAGAATGGCCAGGGCTTAATAGGTGAGGATTTTCAATATCAATTCAGCAACAATAAATTCAGCGTATACAATGCCGGCGATCTCCTGGTAGATCCTCGAGAGCATGAGCTGCTAATCACAATCGAAGGACAAAGCGAGGGAGCAACCAGGATCCACAACAAGACAACCGGCGACGTATTCGTTTATAACCCGGTCTTGTTAGGTACGGACGTTCTCACGATTGACGGTCCTTATCCAAAAATAAACGGACTTCATTGCGGAAGATCAACAAATCATGGGCTGATCAGATTGGCCACAGGCTGGAACGACATAGAAATCCATAATGCTATCGGCCTGCAGGTAAGCTTCCTCTTTAGATTCCTGTATCACTAAGGGGGCGGAAAACATGATAGATATTATCGTTACTGATATGGACGAGCAATTTTCCGAGATCCTGGTAGGTTTCGACAGGGCAAGCTTTACCGAAGAATGGAGCAAGAACGCTACGCAGCAGATCAGCTTTTCTGTAACCAAAACGCAGCGTAATGCCTTTACGTTCGATCTCCTGGAGCATGAATCGTTCGTGGAATATGACGGCGAAACCTATGTAGTAAAGCAGCTTACAACAAAGGCTGCAGGATACACGATACAAAAGGACGTTACGGCAACACATATCAGCTTCACAGCCCAGGACGATTGGGCAGAAGCAACCAAATCCGGAAAGCTTACTATCCAGGATTGTCTGCAGCTGCTCTTTAATGGGAACAGCTTAGGCTTTACCTGGGAAGTAATCGGATCCTTTCCAAGTGTTGAGCAGGAGAACTTCGGAAATAAAAGCTTGCTCGATGGCGTAAACGAGATCCAGGAAGATTACGGGGCCATTATGGTACCGAGAAATAAGCACCTGGTATTCTATGATCCGGATTCCTTCGGAGAAAGGACCGAGAACTTTATCAGGTATAAGTACAATACAGATGATCTGCAGCTGCAGTTTGATACAACCAATCTGAAAACCGTTGTAAAAGGCTTCGGAAAGCAGAAAGACGACGGTACTTATTATTTCGATCCAATCACTTATACCAGCCCTAATATAAGCAAGTGGGGAAGAAGGGTAGCTGCTCCGGTATCTGACGAAAGATTTACGCAGCCGGATAGCATGCTGCAGAGCTTGAAAAACAGTCTGCAGGATTACCCGACTATTTCCGTTTCTGTTAGCTTGAAACGAAAAATAAACGTAGGGAAAGGCGATTACTGGCTAGTCATATATGAGCCGTTGGGGCTCGATATAGACGTTCAAATAGTCGCTTATAAAAAGTATCCGTTTATCAATAAACCGCCGGATATAACCCTATCTAACAGCAAAGAGGACATTATAAATATCCAGGTACAATTAGCTCGAGAATTAAAAAGACTGAAAGGAGCGAAGTAGATAGATGGCCTTTAAATTAAACAGATGGAAAGACCTTTTAAACGGTAGAGCATTTAGGGAGGATACCAACGCCAATTGGCAGATGATCGAGGAAATCGTGGCCGAGCTGATGAAAGCAGATGAAGCAACAAGAACCAGGCTTAATAATCTGATCTTGAAAAGCGGAGGGACAAGCCCTAACGAAGTGGTAGACAGTCGAGTAGATACAGAAAATAAGGTGCATGGATCCCTGCAGGATCGGCTGACTGCTGACTTTAATAAAATCAAAACGCAATATAGCGGCATTGATAGCCAGATGGTAGCCTTTGCTACGCTGGCCGCAGAGCTGCAGTCTGATCTCCAGGGCTTATATGACGCGAAAAGCGGCAGCGTGGAGATATACGTAGACGGAAACAAGGGAAGCGACGCAATCGGAACGGGGGCTTATGATCAGCCATTCAAAACGATCAGTAAAGCCGTTGCGTCTGTTCCGCTTCTTATGACCAATAATCTAACGATTATCTGCGCGCCGGCCAAGTATGACGAAGATGTTTACATTTCGCAGCTGCTGGCTCCCTCTATTGCTATTCAGCCCTCTAACCTGGAGAGTATAACCCCACATACAAAAGATACTGGCTTTTATGTCCGATCAATTACCGCTAAAAACATAAGCGGTTATTTTTATGTCGGCGGCCTTACTCAAATGAATACGGCCAATTCCGGAGCGAGATATACCCCTGGAGGACTTAACCAACCTTGTACGCTCTATTTCGATCGTGTTTCCTATCACGCGGTAAATAAATGCCGCTTTGCCGAGAACGTAAAAGCGCTCGAGAATTATGCTATTTATTCCTCAGCAAGTAACGGCCGAATTTATGATTGTAACTTTCAGAATCAATATGAATGTTACTTTACGAACTTTACGAGCAATACGGCTTTTGACCGATCAAATACCGGCAGCAATAATTTCCGAGCTATAAGCGCCGGCCGGTCTTTGGTATATGCAACTGCCCTGCAGGTAGCTGCTTCCGAACCGATCCGGACATATGAAGGGGGCCAAGTGTTTCAATGATGTATAAAACTGCAGTAGGCAGCTTCCAAGTCGGGGCGGCATTTTCCGCGCCGGCTGCAAACATAGCTTATTTTTCTACCCTGGATAAAGGGACAGCTAGGCTAGAGTTTCGGATCCAGGACGACCAGGGGCAGCCGCTGCCTTTGAGTGGAGTAAAGCCAAAACTGGCTCTACAGATGGGCGATAAAAGTACGTTTATACACGATAACGTAGAGATCCTGGATCCTATCGAGGGGATCCTAGAATATGTTCTATCTAACGATGAAATAAAACATTACGGCCAGGCCAGCGGGGAGCTTTACCTGGTTTATGATGATAGTCGCCAGGCTTCCGTCCATAAATTTAGCTTCAAGATAGAACGGGCTTTAATTGACGAAAGTGTAGACGTAATCCAGGAATATTACGTAAAGGACTTCGAGCTATTTAAAAAGGCGCTCGAGGACAAACTGGCTGCAACTAATGCAGCAATCGACGAAGCGAAAGCAGATATTGCTGCCACAGTACAGACGGCCACAACAAACGTAAACAATACAGCTGCAGCTGCTACAAAATCAATCAATGATACGGCGACAGCTGCTAAAAATTCCGTCACAACTACAGCCAATACGGCAAAGACGGACGTAACGAATACGGCCAACTCGGCCAAGAGCTCCATTACCTCTACGAAAACGG
>NZ_NPBJ01000043.1 GCF_002272075.1 Terribacillus saccharophilus | reverse complement strand
CAATTAGGATCAGGGATTTTTTATATTGCGGAATGAAATTGATGAGAGAAATTCCACTGAGGCTCCACCTCTTGAATTTCAAATCGATGAATGGCTTTAATTAGCTGGATATACAGCTCCTGCTCCATGTCTTCTTTCCATGCATATGGTGCAGAACTGCTCAGTTTCCGGATCTTTGGCTGAAATCGGATAAGCATAGTTTCCAGTGCAGCCTTATCTTCAGCTTTTGCTTTAATTGTAAGTTCAAGTAATGTGTTCAATTTTAGTTTCCTCCTTTTTGAATCTGCTCTATTAGCGCCTGCAGTGTTTGCTCCAGGCGCTTAATGTTCTGCTCAAGACGTATGAGCAAATAAAATGAGACTACTATAGGAAAGCCAAGGTTACCGATCATAGAAATAATGGTTTCTGTCGTCATGGCGCGTCTCCTTCCGGCAAGACTGAACGGAGTTTCCTAAGTGCAGATTGAATTGACTTTGAAACAGCTTGCTGGGAGATGTCCAGTTTCTCAGCAATTTCAGTATGAGTCAGCTGATGGATAAAATGCAGCTCTAAATGTTGTTTCTGTTTAGTAGGCAAGTCCTGAATAGCAGTTAAGAGAGCTGGATCATGAATGGCCTGTTCCCAGCTGTACACAGTCTGATCTTCCTTGGCTACGAGCATCTCCTTTTTACTTGTTTCTTGTTCTTCGCTTGCTGGCTGATCAAGGACTGTTAATTCTCTGCCTTGAAGTACTGCTGCTTGTTTGCTGTAATTTCTCGCATAATAGCTAAGTGTCATCGTAAGATAATTGGTTAATTGTATTTCTGTATAAAATTGCTGAAAAGCAGCATTAAGCTTTTGCAGGTTTGCCTCGGAAGGATAACGTTCTGCTTGTTCGTAAACAATGCGGTGCTGTTCATCTTTCAGGAATCCTTGCATCAAGGCTGCATTTGGATGAAATTTTCCTTGTTCGGGTTTCTCCTTGCTGCACATCATTATGTTCCCCCTTTCAACCAAAAACGAACGTATGTTCTATTTTAGTGTAAAAAAAATCAGCCTTTTTGAAAAGACTTTTTCGGATAGTCCCAACCTGCTTGTCCATCTGCGCTGCCTGTTGCAGTTTTTATTAGCAAGTTTCCTATTCTCCTATAGTTTATAAAAGGGAATCAGAACCTAATATGACAACGTCAATACGTACAAACCGTACAAACAACATCTCTGCAAGTTGAACATAAACTTAGATTACAAGATTAGCAGGTATGATGTTCGTTAGTTTAGGAGAAACTAACCTAACGGAGGTGGAGAATGATGAACAAAAAATGCTTATGCGGTATTTGTGACCAAGAAAAACAAGAAGGTATACATCTTTATCGCTTATTTATCTGCAGAGAATGTGAACAGAAAATCGTCCAGACAGAACCGAAGGAAGTTCAATATCACTATTTTGTGAAGAAACTTCGTAACCTGAACCAAATGACATTTCACTAAAGCCTAAGCTAGGCTTTTTTCTTTTTATATGTGTGCGTATAATAAGTGAAAAAGCTCAAAGGAAGAAATGAAATGAATCAGTTCGATACGCCGCTATACGATAAGTTAGTACAGTTCGCTAAACAAGATCCAATATCGTTCCATGTACCAGGGCATAAACATGGAAAGCTTTTTGAAGAGGAATCATTCTTTCGAACCGCTGCATTACTCGATCAGACGGAACTAACGGGGCTGGATGATCTTCATGCTCCTGAAGGGGTTATAGCAGAAGCACAAGAACTAGCTGCGTCTTATTTTGGTGCAAAGCATACACGTTTCCTAGTTAGTGGAAGTACAGTTGGAAATGTAGCAATGATTCTCGGAAGCATCAAAAAAAATGAAATAGTTCTCGTGCAGCGCAACTGTCATAAATCGATACTGAACGGATTGGAGCTCGCTGGAGCAAAGCCCGTTTTTCTGGCGCCTGCATATGATAAAGAGAAAGAGAGATATACTCACCCCAGGAAGGATACGATACAAAAGGCAATTCAAAGGTATCCGGAGGCAAAAGCACTTATATTAACGTATCCGGACTATTTCGGTTCGGTATTTGATTTGAAAGAAATCGTTGAGATGGCACATGCGAGCAGGGTACCTGTTTTAGTGGATGAAGCCCATGGGGTTCATTTAAAGACCGCCAAGACACTCCCTTTAAGCGCTTTAGAGGCTGGAGCAGATGTTGTCGTCCAGTCCGCTCATAAAATGGCGCCAGCGTTCACGATGAGTTCCTATCTTCATCTGAACAGCCAGATTATCTCCATCGCTTCTATTGATCGTTACTTGCGGATGCTGCAGTCAAGCAGTCCGTCTTATTTGCTGCTTGCCTCACTTGATACAGCCAGGAAGTACTTAGCTACTCGTACAGCGGAGGATATGAATAAGCTTCATACTGCTGTTGAAGCTTTTCGTAAACTGCTTTCTGCGTCGGATTTATGGGAAGTGGAGAGCCAGGATGGTGACTGGCTAAAAATCGTTTTACGTGTAGGGCAGGGTTATCAGCCGAGACAGCTTGCTAATATGCTGGAGTCATCCGGTATCTATCCAGAATTAGTAACTGATCGGCATATTTTGCTTGTCCATGGATTAGAAATACTATCAGAAGACAATTTGGATCGTGTCAGAACAGCTATAGAAGATATGAAGGAACCAGCATCTATCAGCCCTGTCCAAGCAGCTCATCTTTTCTCTGAACCGATACAGGAGCTTGCTGTAAGTTATGCAGAGATGGAAGAGCAGCAGCCAGTCTTTATAAATTGGGACGAGGCTGTCGGCTGTATTGCAGCAGAATCAATTATTCCTTATCCGCCAGGTATACCGGTACTGGCAAAAGGAGAAATCGTTACAAAACAGCATGTGGAAATGATACAATTGTGGAAGAATAGCAGCATCTCTTTTCAAAATGAACATATCGAAGAAGGGATGCTTACGTATAGAGGCACAAACGAAGGAGAATTATTTTGACAGGATTGTTTATTACGCTGGAGGGCGGAGAAGGTGCGGGCAAGACGTCTGCGGTACCGCTTTTAACAGCTCGTTTAGAAGAACAAGGCTATCAGGTACTTGCCACACGTGAGCCGGGCGGGATCGAGATAGCGGAGGCAATCCGTGCAGTCATTCTGGATCCAGCCAATACTAGCATGGATGGCCGTACAGAAGCACTGCTTTATGCAGCTGCCAGAAGACAGCATCTGGTTGAAAAGGTGTGGCCAGCGCTGAAAAAGGGAATGATCGTACTATGCGATCGTTTTGTGGATAGCAGCTTGGCTTATCAGGGCTATACACGCGGTCTTGGGATGGAGGAAGTGATGGATATCAATCGATTTGCTGTTGAAACTACCATGCCGGATTTGACATTATTCTTTGATATTTCACCAAAAGCAGGATTAGCACGAATTTCGGAGAATAAAGGTAGAGAACAGAATCGATTGGACTTAGAAGCATTATCCTTCCATGAAAGTGTCTATGAAGGGTATCAGATTCTTCGGGAACAATACAAGGACCGCTATGTGACACTAGATGCTTCCAAACCGCTTGCTGACGTAGCTGAAAATGCTGTGCAAGCGATCATGGCTTTTTTGCAAGATAAAGAAAAGTGATGGAAAAGACATGGAGGAGGAAATAAGATGAAACTAGTATTAGCAATTATTCAGGATAAAGACAGCAACAGATTGACAGATGCACTCGGAGATCAGAATTTCAAGACGACTAAGCTATCCACTACAGGTGGCTTTCTGAAAGCAGGGAATACGACGCTTATGGTTGGTTGTGAGGATGATCAAGTCGATGATGTGCTAGATATTATCAAGGACAACTGCAGTCAGCGCAATCAGATGGTGGCGCCGATATCTCCAATGGGAGGCAATGCGGATTCCTATATCCCGAACCCTGTTAAAGTAGAGGTTGGCGGAGCTACTGTTTTCGTGCTTCCTGTCGATTCCTTTATAAAGTTCTAAACAAAGGAGACAATACCGTTGAAAATCGGTCCTGATTTACGTGCACAGCTCGATGCTGCACGTAAGAATACGACACAGGCACCAGCTGAGCCGAAAAGGTTCCAGGATCTGGTGCAGTCCCAAAGAAGGAAACTGCAGGGACAAGAACTGCAGCAGCTGATCACGGACATTACCAAGCAAGGAGAACGGCTCGCGCGTACGCGTTCGTTCCGGGAGCTTGCTTTGTATAAACGCAAGATTAAGAAGTTCATGGAAGATGTAAAGGACAATGGGATGGAACTGCACCATGAGCATTCCTGGAACCAGCATGGGTCCAGGAAGCTCACGACTGTGCGGCTGATCGATGAGAAGCTGATGGAGCTGACGGAAATTCTGATGGATCAGGAAAAGCAGCAAATCGGTGTTCTCGGTTTGATTGGAGAGATCAAAGGGCTCCTTTTCAATCTTTACACGTGAAGTAACTAATAAAGGAAGAACGTTATGTTAAATTGGGCTGAAATGTCTACAAAACAGCCTGTTGTCAGTAAAATGCTCGTCAACAGCCTGAAACGCGATCGTATTTCTCATGCCTACATATTCCAAGGATCGCGTGGAACTGGCAAATCGGCATTGAGCCGCTTGTTTGCCAAGAGTATCTTTTGTAAGAACCGCAAGGACGCAGAGCCTTGCAATGCATGTAAGGATTGCCGCCGCATCGATTCTGGCAACCATCCGGATCTCCATTGGATTGTACCAGATGGTGCCTCTATAAAAAACGATCAGATTCTCCAGCTGCAAAAGGAATTTTCCTATACTGGTATGGAATCCGATCGCAAGGTATACGTAATGGAAGACGCAGATAAGATGACAGCCAATGCATCCAATCGCCTACTCAAGTTTCTAGAGGAACCTGGTGCTCATACAACAGCAATCCTATTGACGGAAAATAGCCAAGCATTACTTCAGACAATTCAATCCAGGTGTCAGATCCTCGCACTGCAGCCTTTGCATGCAGGACAGTTCGAGGAATTGCTGATTTCGGAAGGTCTTCCGCAATCTTCAGCCCGACTTTTGTCCCAGCTGACGCAGAATTATGAGGAAGCAATGGAGATTTCCGGTCAAGAGTGGTTTGCTAAAGCGCGAAAACTAGTGGTACAATTAGTAGAAGTGCTGGAAACCAGGCCTAACGAAGCGCTTTTGTTTATCCATAGTCAATGGATGCCTGTGATGAAGGATCGCGAGCTGCAGCAGCTGGCGTTACATCTGCTATTATTGTGGTTTAAAGACATTATCTATCTTTATGCTGACAGGCCGGATTCCATTATCTATATACAGGAGAAAGACAGGCTTGAGAACAGCCTTCGCCATTGGACGAGGCAGCGAGCTACTGATAGCTTGCAGTCCGTTATGGAAGCGAAACGCCAATTAGACCAGAATGTCCATCCTGCACTTGTTATGGAAAAATTGACACTTCAGATGCAGAGGTGAATGGGTAGATGCAAGTCATTGGTGTCCGTTTTAAAAAGGCGGGTAAAATTTATTACTTCGATCCGGGCAAACTTTCGGTTGCTTTGGACGATTATGTTATTGTAGAGACTGTTCGCGGCGTAGAATTCGGACGAGTTGTGCTTGCAGATAAGCAAGTGGATGAAGAGGATGTCGTCCTTCCTCTGAAAAAGGTAATTCGTATCGCAACAGACAAAGATAAATTTACCGTGGCGGAAAATACAGAGAACGCTGCGCAGGCACATAAGGTTTGTGAGAAGAAGATTCGAGAGCATAAGCTTGACATGAACCTGGTCGAAGTCGAATATACCTTCGATCGAAATAAAGTCATCTTTTACTTCACAGCAGACGGCCGGGTCGATTTCCGGAACCTGGTGAAGGATCTGGCTGCAGTCTTCAAGACTAGAATTGAACTTAGACAAATTGGGGTGCGAGATGAAGCGAAGCTGCTAGGCGGTATTGGTCCTTGTGGCAGAATGCTTTGCTGCTCCACTTTCCTGGGTGATTTTGAGCCGGTATCAATCAAGATGGCGAAGGATCAGAATCTATCGTTGAATCCAGCGAAGATTTCCGGTCTATGCGGACGGCTGATGTGCTGTCTGAAGTATGAAAATGATGAGTATGAAGAGGCGAAACGTGAGCTTCCGGATTTGGGTGAAGCGATTCGGACTTCTTACGGATCGGGTAAGGTAGTCGGCTTGAACATTTTGGAACGGTTGGTTCAGATTGAAGTGCCGGAAAAGGAACGGGTTATTGAGTATACCTTAGATGAACTGATCGAAGAAGGAGTTATCTCAACGCAAGCCATGGAATAATGGGGTGGAGAGACGGTGAACAAGAAGGAAATACTGGAGCATGTCACACAGATGGAAGAGCAAATCGGACAGCTGTACAAGCAGCTGGGCGATGTAAAGGGTCATGTAGCGGAGCTATTGGAAGAGAATAACCGTCTGACGGTAGAAAACCATCACCTGCGCAATCGTCTAGATGGCCAAGCTGAACAGGAACAGAAAGCCGGAAGCATTGGCTCACCGTCCAAGGATGCGCAGATTGGCGAAGGATATGATAACCTGGCGCGTTTATATGAAGAAGGTTTCCATATCTGTAATGTGCATTTCGGCAGTCCGAGACGTAATGAAGATTGCTTGTTCTGTTTGACGTTCTTGAATAAGAATAAATGATGTGGCGGCCTTTCTTACAATTAGTAGGGAAGGTCCTTTTTTGTAAAAAAACAAGAAGGGAATTAAGTGTATGGTGGAATTAAAAGGGGATGAGCGGCTGGATTATTTGCTTGCTGATGAAAACATGCGCATTATCCAGAGCCCGACTGTATTTGCCTTTTCATTGGATGCAGTACTCCTGGCTGATTTTGCAGCAATCCCAATTTCAAAAGGAAGAATATTGGATTTATGCTCCGGTAATGCTGTGATACCTTTATTGCTCAGCAAAAGGACAAAAGCGCAGGTAACAGGTGTCGAGATTCAGGAGCGTCTTTATGATATGGCAGTGCGGAATGTTGCGCTGAATGGGTTGGACGATCAAGTGGAGATGATACATGGTGATTTGAAAGAGATGCCAGCTGTCTTAGGAAATGGTCCATTTGATGCAATTACATGTAATCCTCCTTATTTCAAGACTCCAAGCAAAAACGAGCAGAATCTAAATGAGCACTTGACCATTGCGCGTCATGAAATTATGTGTACGTTGGATGATGTTATTCTAGCATGCCGTAAACTCGTAAAACCAGGTGGAAAGGTTAGCCTTGTTCATCGTCCGGATCGCTTGCTCGATATTGTCACAAGTATGCGGGCACAGAAAATCGAACCAAAACGGATGCGGCTTGTCTATCCGAAGCCTGGGAAAGAGGCTAATATCCTCCTGATAGAGGGGATTCGCAATGGCAATCCTGGTTTGAAGATTCTTCCGCCGCTATATTCTCACAAGGAAGCTGGAGGATATACAGAAGAATTAGAGGAAATCCTGTATGGCAGCAAGTGAGCATATGGTCTATATGCTGAAGTGCAAGGACGGAAGTCTGTATACTGGATACACAAATGCACTCGCGAAACGTTTAAAGCAGCATGCCACCGGTAAAGGGGCAAAATATACAAAAGGCAGGGGTCCATTCATCCTTGTTTATATCCGTTTTTTTGACTCAAGGCAAGCTGCTCTGCGGGAGGAATACAGAATCAAACAGCTTCCGAAGCATCGAAAATGGGCACTTGTCCAGGAAGGAGGAAAATCGTATGCAATCACAGAAAAGCTTTGAAGAACATCAGACAGGCACGCTGTTCATTATTCCGACGCCAATTGGCAATCTGCAGGATATTACGTTAAGAGCATTGGAAACTTTAAAACAAGTACATACTGTCGCAGCAGAGGATACACGGAATACGAAGAAACTGTTCAACCATTTTGAGATTCCGACACCGCTAATCAGTTACCACGAGCACAATAGGAAAGCGCGAGAGCAGATGCTTCTCGATTTGCTGGAAGAGGGGAAAGATGTTGGTTTGGTTAGTGATGCTGGTATGCCGGCTATTAGCGATCCGGGTCAGGAATTGGTTCAAGCAGCGGCAGCAGCTGACTATCCGGTCGTCGTACTGCCTGGTGCAAATGCGGCGCTTGTCGCATTAGTCGGGTCAGGTCTTTCCACAGATGCTTATCAGTTTTATGGATTCCTGCCTCGGAAGAAGAAGGAACTAACAGGGGAGTTAGAGAAACTGCGAAAAGTGGCGGCAACTCTGATTTTCTATGAAAGTCCGCACCGCTTGAAGGAAACACTCACTGCCTTGGACGAGGCTTTTGGGAACAGAAGAATAGCGCTTGGCAGAGAGCTGACAAAGCGCTATGAAGAGTTTCTGCGAGGAACTATACAAGAAGCTAAGGAATGGGCTTCCTCTGAAACAGTGAGAGGTGAGTTCTGCCTTGTAGTAGAAGGAGCTTCAGAATCAGAGCAGTTTGAAGAAGTTCAGACTTTTTGGCAGGACATGAGTGTGCAAGAGCATGTCGATTGGTATATAGAAAATGAAGAATTGCCCTCAAAGCAAGCGATCAAGCAAGTATCTGTAGATCGTCAGCTTCCTAAACGAGACGTGTATCAAGCTTATCATGTTGAGTAAAAAGAAAAACCGCTCCAACCGGAGCGGTTTTTTATTATTTGTTCAAACGTGTTTGGATTTCGTTGATTAGCTCTTCTGCACCTTCGCGGCTAAGAACTAGTTTACCGTTAGCCAAAGACAAGTTGTCATCGGAGATCTCACCAGTAATATGGCAAGTCATGTTCGGTTTGTATTTTTTAAGGATGATGCGGTCATCATCTACGTAGATTTCCAAAGCATCTTTCTCATTGATTCCAAGTGTACGGCGCAATTCGATTGGAATAACAACTCTTCCCAATTCGTCGACTTTACGTACAATACCTGTTGATTTCATATAATGTTTCTCCTCTCGGGTGTTTATATATGTTTATTCGTCATTATTCGACAATTTAACTATTGATTATCGTACCAGTGATTTACATAAGTGTCAATTCAAAAATATTGAAGTTTAGCATGTTGCTGGTAGCAAAAACAGAAGAAAGGGAATTTATTGGGTATTTAATACTATTATAATGGTTGTATATGTAAAAAGAGTAAATTAAATAGGGATATCTAAATAGAAAGATGATAGGAGAGTTCTGTCGAATACTCGACAGAATTCGACACATTCGCTTAATGTGTCGGATTATTACCATAGAAATACGTATATGTGCTTATTTTTATGTCGCATCAGGAAAGAAAAAAATTTCTGCTGGATTGGAATTTATGTCGGAAAGTCGCTACAATAGAGATAAGTGTAATAGCGATACGAGTAGCTCACGCAGGTGGGCTTTTTTCTTAATGGAGGGTAAGCAGATGCAGAAAGAGAATAAAACGTTTTATATTACAACGCCAATCTATTATCCGAGTGGCAAATTGCACATCGGACATGCCTATACGACAGTAGCCGGTGATGCGATGGCTCGCTATAAGCGTCTGCGCGGATATGATGTCGCGTATTTGACAGGTACGGATGAGCATGGTCAGAAAATCCAGCGCAAAGCAGAAGAGCAAGGTGTAACACCACAGCAATATGTGGACAATATCGTAAAAGATATCAAAGCTTTATGGAAGACGCTTGAGATTACCAATACAGATTTCATCCGCACAACTGAACCGCGTCATAAGGAAACGGTACAGAAAATCTTCTCCAGACTATTGGAACAGGATGATATTTACCTGGATCAATACGAAGGCTGGTACTGTACTTCCTGTGAATCCTTTTTCACGGAAACACAACTGGACGATGGCAGATGTCCGGACTGCGGCGGCCCGGTCGATCGCGTAAAAGAGGAATCTTATTTCTTGCGGACTAGCAAGTATGCTGACCGCCTACTGAAGTATTATGAAGAAAATCCTGAATTCATCCAGCCTGTGAGCCGGAAGAATGAAATGATTAACAACTTCATCAAGCCTGGTTTGGAAGACTTGGCAGTTTCCCGTACATCATTTGAATGGGGACCAAAAGTGCTTGAGAATCCGAAGCACGTTATTTATGTATGGATTGATGCGCTATCCAATTATATTACGGCACTTGGATATGGTTCTGATGATGATAGTCTTTATCAGAAATACTGGCCGGCCGATGTTCATTTGATGAGTAAAGAAATTGTCCGTTTCCATACAATTTACTGGCCGATCATGCTAATGGCATTGGATCTGCCGCTGCCGAAGAAAGTCTTCGCACACGGCTGGATTCTAATGAAAGACGGCAAGATGAGTAAATCAAAAGGAAATGTCGTGAGCCCGGTTGATTTGAAGGATCGCTATGGTCTTGACCCGCTTCGCTACTACTTGCTTCGTGAAGTGCCATTCGGTGCAGACGGTGTGTTCACACCGGAAGGTTTCGTCGATCGTACGAACTTTGACCTGGCAAATGACCTTGGCAACTTGCTGAACCGTACAGTAGCTATGATCAGCCAATACAAAGAAGGTATTGTGCCAGCTTATGTTGCTGGAGAGACGGAATTCGAGCAGGCGCTCGAAGAAATGGCGAAACAAACTGTCAAGGAAGTAGAAGACGGAATGGAGAACATGGAGTTTTCCGTTGTTCTTGCGAAAATTTGGCAGCTAGTCAGCCGAGCAAATAAATATATCGATGAAACGAAGCCTTGGGTGCTGGCAAAAGACGAAGCCCAAGCGGATCGTCTTGGAAACGTGCTTGCTCACCTAGCAGAAGTGCTGCGCCAAGTAGCCATTTTGCTTCGCCCATTCCTTGTGGAAACACCAGCTAAGATCTTTGCGCAGCTTGGTGTAGAAGAAGCAAGCCAAGACTGGGATACGCTTCTGACAACAGAAGTAAAAACAGGTCGTCAAGTGAAGAAAGAAGGACCGATCTTCCCTCGTCTGGATGCAAAGGTAGAAGTGGAAGCAATTAAGAACATGATGAAAATTCCTGAACCAGAGAAAAAAGCACAGCCGAAAAAGGAGCAGGAAGCGGCTTCACTTCCGGAAGTGCAGTATGAGGACTTTGCAAAGCTGGAGTTCCGCGTGGCGGAGGTTATTGCTGCTGACAAAGTGAAGAAAGCAGATAAGCTATTGAAGATCCAGCTTGATTTGGGAACAGAGAAGCGTCAGGTTATTTCTGGTATTGCAGAGCATTATACACCAGAAGAGCTTGTCGGCAAGAAAGTGCTTTGTGTGGTAAATCTGAAGCCGGTTAAACTTCGCGGGGAGATGTCCGAAGGGATGATTCTGTCCGGTGAAAGTGCAGACGGCAAGCTTGCGCTGGCAACAGTGGAGCAGAATTTGCCAAATGGATCAATCGTAAAATAATAAACAAGGGGGAGACGCTTGCACGCAAGCGTTTTTCCTTTTTTAACAGATAGAAAGGACATCATGCTATGTTATTTGATACACATGCTCATATTAATGATAAGCAGTTTGCTGAAGACCGTGAAGAGATGCTGCAGCGGGCAAAGGATGCGGGCGTATCCCGTCTTGTAGTTATTGGCTGTGATGAGGAAGGAATCACCTCGGCGATCGAGCTTGCGGAGAAATACGATTTCGTCTATGCAGCAATCGGCTGGCATCCTGTTGATGCGATTGATATGACAGATGCTGATCTTGATCGGATTGAGGAGCTTTCGTCACATCCAAAAGTTGTGGCGATTGGCGAAATGGGTCTGGATTATCACTGGGACAAGTCACCAAAGGATATTCAGAAGGATGTGCTGCGAAAGCAGATTCAGCTGGCTAAACGCGTTAAGCTGCCGATTATCATTCATAATCGGGAAGCAACACAGGACATCATTCCGATTTTGAAGGAAGAAAATGCAGCTGAAGTCGGAGGCATCATGCATTGCTATAGTGATGAAGCGGATCTTGTGCAGGAGTTTCTGGACATGAACTTCTATATTTCCCTAGGCGGGCCTGTCACTTTCAAAAATGCTAAGGCACCGAAGGAAGTAGCGAAAATGGTACCCGCAGATCGGCTGCTGATTGAAACAGATTGTCCGTATCTGGCACCGCATCCTAACCGTGGCAAACGCAATGAACCTGCTTATGTGAAGCTTGTAGCTGAACAGATTGCTGAGCTGCGAGGCATTGGGTACGAGGAATTGGCAGAGCTGACAATGCGAAATGCAGAAAGACTATATCAAATCAAAT
Organism: Terribacillus saccharophilus; assembly: GCF_002272075.1. Taxonomy (GTDB): domain Bacteria; phylum Bacillota; class Bacilli; order Bacillales; family Amphibacillaceae; genus Terribacillus; species Terribacillus saccharophilus_A. Next base: position 43,058 of record NZ_NPBJ01000043.1, on the reverse strand, counting down.
CATAGAGGGTATAACGTGCAAATTAAAGAAGTGATTGTTGTTGAAGGTAAAGACGATACAGCTAAGATAAATCAGGCGATCCAGGCGGATACAATTGAGACAAACGGATCTGCTATACATGCTGGTATCATTGAACAAATAAGACATGCACAAGCGAAGCGAGGCGTAATCATATTTACTGATCCTGATTATCCCGGTGAGCGTATTCGTCATATTGTCTCCCAGGCAGTGCCTGGATGTAAGCATGCGTTCCTGTCAAAGGATAAAGCGCGTGCACGTAATAACAAAGGAATAGGTATTGAGCACGCTTCAGCTGAGTCAATTCGGACAGCCTTGGAGCAAGTGTATGAGATGAGCGAGATGTACGAACCGGAAATCTCCAGGGAAGCTGTTATAGCATACGGTCTCCTTGGTGGACCAAGAGCAAAACAGCGGCGGGAAAAGCTTGGAGAAAGACTGTCTATCGGCCATACAAATGGCAAGCAGCTTCTCAAACGGCTTGCTATGTTCCGGATACCAGAGCAATTGTTTGTCGAAACGATGCAGCAAATTATACAGGAGGAAGACAATGACGAATGAACGGCATATTTCCACACCGACAAGGACGAAGGAACTGCTTAAGAAATATAATTTCTCCTTCAAGAAAAGCCTCGGGCAGAATTTCCTGATTGATACAAATATCCTGCGGAATATCATCCATCATGCAGGAGTAACAGAAGATGTTGGTGCGATTGAAATTGGACCAGGGATGGGTGCATTGACAGAGCAGCTAGCTATCGCAGCAAATAAAGTATTGGCTTTTGAGATAGATCAGCGTCTATTGCCTATCCTGGAGGACACACTCTCACCATATGACAATGTTAAAGTCGTAAACGAGGATATTTTGAAGGCAGATGTCGAGCAGGAGCTACAGCAGTATTTCGGCGACCAAAAAGTAAAAATCGTCGCAAACCTGCCATATTATATTACAACACCGATATTGATGAATCTGCTTACGCGGAATCTGCCGATTTCCAGCATAACAGTCATGATTCAAAAAGAAGTAGCTGACCGCATGGCCGCTTCTCCAAATACGAAAAGCTATGGTTCCTTATCGCTGGCAGTTCAATATTATACAGAAGCTGCCGTCGTGATGACTGTACCGAAAACAGCGTTCATGCCGCAGCCAAATGTTGATTCGGCTGTTCTTCATCTAGCAGTACGCAGTGAGCCCCCAGTCCATGTAGAGGATGAGAAATTCTTCTTCGACCTGATTCAAGCATCATTCGGCCAGCGACGAAAAACATTGCGTAACAATCTGAATAGGCATTTTTCTTCTCGTTTTTCTAAAGACGAGCTCGAAGAAATCATGAACGAAGCTGAAATCGATGGCACAAGAAGAGGAGAATCGCTTTCGATGGAGGAATTCGCTGCTTTAGCGAATACCTTTACAGCTAAAGGCTGAACATTTTTGCCCATCCATCATACGCTGTAGGAGAAAGCTTTGGTGGGTGAGGTGAACGGAATGGATTTGGCGATTGGTGATATCGTCACTAGAATATCATATCAGCACGATTTAATGTTCCGTGTATCCAGCTTTACAGCCAATAAGGTCATCTTGCATGGAGAAGATATGCGACTCATCGCAGACGCCCCCAAGGATGACCTTGTAAAGACTGGAACACGTGAAATAACGAAACGCAAGAAAACATGGCAGGATAAAGAAGATTACTCCTACCGCCTCTTTCGCCAGGATTACCTGCTGATGAAGGATAAGCGGGATTATGAATCAACCTCTGGTTATCAGCATAGCCCAAATTACTTCCAGATTCCTGCAAAGGTACTCCACATAGATGGAGATAAGACATATTTAAAAAAGTGCATCGATTTTTATCAGCGCTTCGGCATCCAAGTACATGGTGTCCACCTGAATGAAAAAGAAATGCCACTTCAAATTGCTTCCCTATTGGAAAAGATTCAGCCAGATATTATTGTCATTACAGGACATGATGCCTTTCAGAAAAACAAAGGAGATAAGCAGGATATCCGTGCCTATCGAAATTCCCAGTATTTCGTCGAAACGGTAAGGGAGGCGCGTCGCTTGTATCCGCATCTAGATCAATTAATCATCTTTGCTGGCGCTTGCCAATCTCATTTTGAATCTTTGATACGTGCAGGGGCGAATTTTGCAAGCTCTCCAAGCAGGATTAATATCCATGCCTTGGACCCGGTTTATATTGTTGCCAAAATCGCATTCACGCCGTTTATGGAAAAAGTGGGCGTATGGGATGCACTCCGAAATACACTGACAGGAGAACGCGGCCTTGGTGGAATTGAAACTCGCGGCCTGCTTCGGACAGGGTTGCCTTTCGTGGATCCAGACGAGGAGAAAGAAGACGCCTAGACCCTTGCCTTATCGTAAATTTACCACTGATGCATAATTTTGTATGGATTTGAAAGAATAAAGTGAAATAAGAAACATTTAATCTTTTCATTGACATCAAAATTGGTATGCTGTTATAATAAAAAGTTTTATTTGACTCTATACCTAAAATATGCTATGATTAGATCAGTGAGGTGGAGTGCAGTGGCTAAAACATTAGTGGAAATTAAGCAGGGTCTCGAAGGACAAATTGGTAAACGTTTAAAATTGAAAGCTAATGGTGGGAGAAAGAAAACCATCGAACGTTGCGGAGTACTTGCGGAAACGTATCCAGCTGTATTCATCGTAGAACTTGATCAAGATGAAAATGCGTTTGAGCGTGTCTCCTATAGCTATGCAGATGTCTTAACCGAAACAGTCGAATTAGATTTTGATACGGATGATTTAAACGAAATTGCGAAATAACGCATAAACGAAAGCAGGGGCTTAGTCCCCTGCTTTTTATTTTGTCTTATTTGCAAACATCTGACAGGCATAGCGTACGGTCTTGGGCAGAAAATAAGGATGTCGTGATAATCTCTGAAGGGAGCTGTTTTCTTTGGGCAGAAGAAGAGGAATCATGTCTGATGCACTAAAAGAGGAAATTGCAAAGGAACTTGGATTTTACGACACCGTACAAAAGGAAGGCTGGGGCGGCATTCGTTCCCGCGACGCCGGGAACATGGTCAAGTATGCCATTGCCATGGCCGAACAGTCGATGCGCGATAAGCAATAAAGTGAAGCCCTTCTTTTTTTATGAAGAGGAGGGCTTCTTCTTTTTAGGCAGAATAGCCTGTACTTCCTTTTTATGATACAATTTTGGAGAAATTCAACTAAAGTAGGTGACATGACATGTATTTGCTCGAAAAGGCGCCAGCTAAGATCAATCTTTCGTTGGACGTACTGTATAAACGCCCGGATGGCTATCATGAGGTAGAGATGGTTATGACAACGATCGACCTGGCAGACCGGATAGAGTTAATCGTGTTACAGGAGAACAAGATCGAAATCGAATCGGACAATCGTTTTGTTCCGAACGATGAGCGTAATCTTGCCTACCGTGCGGCGCAATTGATCAAGGATACATATAATATCAATAAAGGTGTCAAGATATACATAGACAAACAGATACCGGTCGCAGCTGGGCTTGCTGGAGGAAGCAGTGATGCAGCGGCAGTACTGCGCGGTCTGAATACACTATGGAATCTGCAGCTATCGTTGGATACGCTGGCTGAGCTCGGTGCGAAAATTGGTTCGGATGTATCCTTCTGTGTATACGGTTCTACAGCATTATCAACTGGACGTGGAGAAAAGATTAAGGAACTTCCAGCTCCGCCAGCTTGCTGGGTTGTACTTGCTAATCCGGGAATTGGTGTATCCACCCAGACGATCTATCAGCAGTTAAAAATCGATCATATTCAGCATCCTGATACAGAGGGTATGGTCGATGCTATTGAGCAAGGAGATTTTCAATCGATCTGTGACAAGGTCGGTAATGTACTCGAGCCAGTTACGCTTAAACTTTGTCCGGAAGTAAAACAAATTAAGCAGCAAATGGTTGAAGCAGGAGCTGATGCGGTACTGATGAGCGGAAGCGGACCGACTGTCTTCTCTCTCGTATCCCAGGAGAGCCGCGCTTATCGGATCTACAACAGCTTAAGAGGATTTTGTGAACAAGTGTATGTTGTACGGATGCTCGGAGGGCGAACGGAGCTTGATTAAATCCGTACGAGAATGTTATTATCTAACAATAACATTCGGTTTTGAGGTGTAGAGATGAAAAGAAGTGAACGTTTGGTTGCGATGACGAATTATTTAATGAATCATCCGCAACAATTGGTGTCTTTGCCATATTTCTCGACGACGTACGCTGCTGCCAAATCCTCCGTCAGCGAGGATTTGTCGATTATAAATGATATGTTCCAACATGAAGGTATTGGGTACTTACAATCTGTATCCGGCGCTGCTGGTGGTGTTCGCTACATCCCGGTATACTCCAAGGAGAACAGTGCTGCTTTCATTGATGAGCTATGCAGAAAGCTGGCAGATTCGGACAGGCTTCTTCCTGGGGGATATCTATTCATGAGCGATATACTCGGAGAACCAGCAACAGTTAATAAGATCGGTCGTCTTTTTGCAACGGCATTCCATGACCGCGAAATTGATGTAGTGGTTACTGTCGCTACAAAGGGTATTCCGATTGCTTATGCAGCTGCTGCATATTTGAATGTCCCTGTTGTCATTGTTAGACGAGACCCGAAGGTGACAGAGGGTTCGACAGTGAGTGTGAATTACGTTTCTGGTTCATCCAGGAAGATTCAGACGATGGTTTTGTCTAAGCGCAGTATCCCGGATCAAGCTAATGTCTGTATTGTGGATGACTTCATGAAAGCAGGCGGAACCATAAACGGAATGAAGAGTCTTTTGCAGGAATTCAATGCAAATGTTACTGCTATAGGCGTATTGGCTGAAGCAGAGGACGAAGAAGAAGAACGTGTAGTAGAAGATTACACGTCATTAATTAAGATCCAAAACGTTGATGTACGTAATCAGCGGGTCGAAGTACAAAAAGGTAATTACTTTAACTAATCCGGCTTTTCCACCTTACCGATTTATTTTTAAAAAAGTTCTATTGGGAGCAGGAGTTTCCAGCTTTATGTAGAATTACTGGTAATAAGTTCTAAATAAGGTAAGGGTGGTGAAGCATAATGGAAGTTACTGACGTAAGATTACGCCGCGTTAATACCGAGGGAAGAATGCGTGCTATCGCTTCTATTACAATGGATCAAGAGTTTGTTGTACACGATATTCGTGTCATCGAAGGGAATAACGGCTTGTTTGTCGCTATGCCTTCCAAACGTACACCAGACGGTGAATTCCGCGATGTAGCGCATCCAATCAACTCTGGTACCCGGAGCAAGATACAGGATGCTGTGCTGCAGGAATATCATCGTGCAGGAGAAGAAATAGAAGTGGAGTATGAGGAAGCCGCTGGCGCTTCTTGATATGAGCTCAATAGATGACAATGACGTCATCTTCTATAAAGGTAAAATTAACAGCTGTTCTAACATATGGGATAGCTGTTATTTTTATGCTCACAATCCAGTTGATTGGAGAAAAAAACGTCTCGAATTACTTGAATTCGAGCGCTGCGCCTGTTGAAATGACAATTATTTTAAGATATATTTACAGAGGATAAAAAGAATGGAGGGTTCGCATGTCAAACCGATATGCAGTCATCCTTGCTGCCGGGAAAGGCACCAGGATGAAATCGAAGCTGTACAAAGTGCTGCATCCTGTTATGGGTAAACCAATGGTACAGCATGTTACTGACCAGTTGAATTCTTTACAATTAGATAAATTAATTACCATTGTCGGGCACGGAGCAGAAGACGTAAAAGCCCAACTTGGAGATGTGAGTGAATATGCCCTTCAAGAGGAACAGCTTGGTACAGGACATGCGGTTCTGCAAGCGGAAGAGTTCTTGAAAGACAATGAGGGTGTTACTGTCGTTTTAAGCGGAGATACGCCTCTTATTACAGGCCAAACGATTCAAGCATTGCTTAATCATCACGAACAGCAAGGAGCGAGTGCAACAGTATTGACTGCAAAAGCGCCGGACCCAGCAGGATATGGCCGTGTCATTCGCAGTGACTCTGGAGAGGTTCTGCGTATTGTAGAGCATAAAGATGCGAATGCCCAAGAGCTTCTCGTGGATGAAATCAATACAGGGACATACTGCTTTGATAATAAGCTATTATTCCAAGCATTGCATAATGTATCGAATGATAATGCCCAAGGTGAGTATTATCTTCCGGATGTACTTGAGCTGTTGAAAAAAGATAACAAGCTTGTAACCGCTTATCAGACACCTGATTTTGACGAAACAATGGGTGTAAACGATCGGGTAGCTCTTTCTCAAGCAGAACAGATTATGAAGCGTCGTGTCAATGAACAGCATATGCGTAATGGCGTAACAATCATTGACCCTGATTCAACGTATATCAGTACAGATGCGGTTATCGAGCAGGATGTAACAATTTTGCCAAACACGATGATTCTTGGAAAGACAGTTATCAAAGAAGATGCCATCATTGGTCCGAACTCAGAAGTGAAGGATGTCACAATCGGCAGCCGCACAGTTGTGAAGCAAAGTTTAGCACATGACAGTGAAATCGGAAATGATGTCAATATTGGACCATTCGCTCATATTCGCCCTCAAGCACAGCTTGGAGATAATGTGAAGATCGGAAACTTCGTCGAAGTGAAGAAAGCGTCTATCGGTGAGGGAAGTAAAGTTTCTCATCTTAGCTATATCGGTGATGCTGAAGTTGGTAAAGATGTTAATGTCGGTTGTGGTACAATAACAGTGAACTATGACGGAAAGAATAAACATCTGACGAAGATTGAGGACAATGCCTTTATCGGTTGTAATGCGAACCTGATTGCACCAGTAACGGTCGGCGAAGGTGCCCTTGTGGCAGCAGGCTCGACCATAACAAAAGATGTACCAGCAGATGCTTTATCGATTGCCAGAGCAAGACAAGAAAACAAAAATTCTTATCTAAAGAATAAATAATTTTGGAGGGTTACTCGACATGCCTTATAATGATCCATCGTTAAAAGTTTTTTCTTTGAATTCTAATCCGGAGTTAGCTAAGTCAATTGCAGACCACATTGGCGTAGAACTGGGTAAAATCACTGTTTCCCACTTTAGCGATGGCGAAATCCAGATCAATATCGAAGAAAGTATCCGCGGCTGTGACGTTTATGTTGTCCAGTCTACTAGTGCACCTGTCAATCAGCATATGATGGAGCTGCTCATCATGATTGATGCATTAAAACGTGCATCAGCTAAAACAATTAACATCATCATGCCTTATTACGGTTATGCACGTCAGGATCGTAAAGCCCGTGCCCGTGAACCAATTACAAGCAAACTGATCGCTGATATCCTGCAGACTGCCGGAGCTACACGTGTCTTGGCATTGGACTTGCATGCACCGCAGATCCAAGGTTTCTTCGATATTCCGATCGACCACTTGGTAGGTGTTCCAATTCTATCCGATTATTTCGAGAAAAAGAACTTGGAAGATATCGTCGTTGTATCTCCTGACCACGGCGGTGTAGTCCGTGCTCGCCGTATGGCAGATCGTTTGAAAGCGCCAATTGCAATCATCGACAAACGCCGCCCTCGTCCAAACGTGGCAGAAGTGATGAACATCATCGGAGAGATCAAAGGCAAAACTGCAATCATCATCGATGATATCATTGATACAGCTGGAACATTGACGCTAGCTGCTAATGCATTGAGAGAAAAAGGTGCGACAGAAGTATACGCAGCATGTTCTCATCCAGTTCTATCCGGACCGGCAATCGAGCGAATCCAAAATTCACAAATAAAAGAGCTTGTTGTGACAAACTCAATTCCTCTTCCAAAAGAGAAGCAAATTGAAAATATCACGCAGCTTTCTGTTGCGCCATTGTTCGGTGAAGCAATTATTCGTATTCACGAACAGCAATCTGTAAGTATCCTGTTTGATTGATTAATGTTTAATACTGGAATCGTAAGGGAATCATACTTTGTAGACGCCTAAAAACTATGGAGGGTGATTACGATGGCAGTAAAACTTAAAGCAGACAAACGAGAAAACAATACTAAATCTTATATTAGAGGACTGCGTGAAGAAGGTATCATTCCAGCAGTCGTGTACGGAAATGGCAAAGATCCTGTAAGTGTCGCGGTAGATAGCGTTGACTTACTGAAAACTGTTCGTGATGAAGGGAAAAACGCAATTATTTCCCTTGATGTTAAAGGCGATACAGTAGATGTCATGCTGCATGACTATCAAACAGATTCTTTGAAAGGCAGTCTAGTGCACGCGGACTTTTATGTAGTAAATATGTCCGAAGCGCGTAATGTAGAAGTGCCGATTCAGCTTGAAGGTGAAGCACCTGGTTCTAGTGAAGGCGGCGTTCTTCAGCAGCCACTATATGATTTGGAAATCAGTGCAAAACCGAACGACATTCCAGATCAGATTACAGTCGATGTCTCCAAACTTGAAGTCGGTGACAGCATCAGTGTTGGCGACCTGCCAACAGATGGTTCTTATGAAATCCTAACGGATGCTGATACAACAATCGCTACAGTCACTGCACCTACTGCAGAGATTGAAACAGATGATACAACTACTGGTGACGCGGATGATGTAGAAGCAATCGAAGAAGGATCTAAGAACGATAAAGAAGATTAAGTGATTACAAAAAGCTGTGCCTGAAAAGGCACAGCTTTTTTTTATTTTGATTGAACCATTCAAATTCCTAAAACGTCATATAGTCAGAGAAGGAAGGGGGAGTGAGATGGAGGAATCAGCGGAAACCATATCGATTGAAAATGCCAAACAAGACAAATCGGCTTTCAGTCAGCTTTTCCAGCAATATTATACGTTCTTATATCGTTATCTTTTTAAACTCACGATGAATAAAGAAATGACAGAAGACTTGCTGCAGGAAACGATGATTCGGGCATATATCAATTTGCCGAAATTTCGTTATCAATCTAAATTTTCTACATGGCTTATATCTATCGCAACTCGCTTATATTTGGATGAACAACGGAAAAGTAAGCGAGATAGGAAAAGACAACTGCAGCTGACGGAGAATGAAAAACGAAAAATGAAATGGGAATTAGAACAAGGCAATATGGATTGGTCATTGCATCTGGATCTGTTTGCATCGTTATCTATAGAAACTAGGACGTTAATATTGCTTCGTCATTATTATGGTTATTCAATTGAGGAAATTAGTGCAATGACAAAATTAAGAAAAGGGACAGTAAAGTCCCGTATTCATTATGCGTTAAAGAAATTAAGAGAGGAGTGGTCAGATGAAACAAGATGAATGGATGAAGAAGATGGACGAAACCTGGGATGAAATGGATGCAAAATTACATATTGATGTTCCTGAAACGGATGAGATGCTGCAGCAGATAAGCTCGGGTGAGAAGAGATATCGAGAAAGAATGCGCAGAGAACTATGCAGGTTCATCATTCTAGCATGTGTGTTGCTATCCGTGTACATGCTTATGGCCGTACATATCACTTGGGCTTTCTACATTATGCAGCTCATTTCAATTATTGCTGTTGTCATCCTATTACTAGTTGAAAGAAGCAAAGGAAGGGTCACATGATATCTTCGAATGAACTGAAAATTATTATCTTAGCAATTCCTATATTGCTGGCACAAGGAATCTGGTTGTACATGGATGCAAAAAGAAGAGGTACTCATGCATGGGCATGGGGGATTGTCGGACTGATTCAGTTTCCTACACCGCTTCTTTTATATTATGTATTTATCATTCGTAAAGATAAAAGGAGGTACTGAAGATGGAGAACATTGTGACATTGTTGTTGCCTGTTATCGTGATCCAGTTTCTTTTACTCATTATTGCATTGATCAGTTGTATTCGAGCAGAAGAAACGCTGGGACCCAAATGGGTCTGGATAGTAATTATTTTCTGTATCAGTATCATCGGACCTATCCTTTATTTCGTGATTGGGCAAAGAAAGGATGCATATAAATGACTATTTTAGAAGCACAAGGATTGACGAAACGATACGGAAAACATGTCGCGGTAAAAAACCTAAGTCTTCAGTTGAAGGAAAATGAGTGTATTGCGCTTTTAGGACCAAATGGAGCGGGTAAGACAACAACTTTACATATGCTGGCTGGATTAATCACACCAACTGCTGGGTTGATAATGAGTGATAACAAAGTACTTAACAAAGATAAAATTGGATTTCTGCCTCAATATCCCACCTTCTTCGATTGGATGTACCCTAAAGAATATCTCATTTTAGCTGGAACATTATCTGGGATGACTAAACGAACTATAAAAGAACGAAGCTTGCGTGTATTGGAAATGACAGGATTGTTAGGAGCACAGAAACAGAAGATAGGAGCTTTCTCTGGAGGGATGAAACAGCGTCTCGGCTTAGCGCAAGCAATCATGCATGAGCCGAAAATTCTTTTGCTTGATGAACCTGTATCCGCTCTTGACCCAGCTGGAAGAATTGATGTCATGGATATATTGGAGGATTTGAAAAAGGATATGGCTATTCTATTTTCTACACATGTACTGCATGATGCGGAACAGATATGTGATAAGGCATTAATTATGAAATCAGGTCAAAGTATATCCTATGAAGACATGAAGGAATGGAAGGGGAATCGGCTAAGAGAACGCTATCGCTTGGAAACATTAGAATCTTTACAGATTGAAGAATTGCTGGAGCTTTATGAAGAGATAGATATAAAGGAATCAAGGAAGATCATCGGAACATTGCGGCATAATGTTACGCCCAATATGCTACTGCAAAAATGTATCCAGCAAGACATAGGAGTCAGGTATTTCGGGGCAGAAGAAAAAACCTTAGAAGAACATTACATAGAGGTGATGGAAGGTTGAAGAGATTCAATGTGCTGTTTCATAAAGAATGGGTAGAGGCTTGGAGAGAAAAGAAGCTGGTTTGGCTGCCTGCTGTCATCCTGTTAGTGACACTTCTTCAGCCAATCAGTTTATATTTTATGCCAACAATTTTGGAGAATTCTAATAGTCTGCCGCCAGGAGCAGTAATTGAACTTCCAATCCCTAGCGGTGCTGAAGTTCTGGCGGGGACTTTGTCTCAGCTACATACGATTGGAACGGCAATTATTGTGCTTGCGTGTATGAATGTAATTGTACAGGAGAGAAATAACGGCTCTCTTATGCAGCTGTTCTCCAGACCTGTAAATACTGCCACCTATATATTCAGTAAGTGGACGATGCTTGTAATGCTTCATCTTGGTGCCTTTACAATCTCCTATGGAGCCGCATGGTATTATACAAACATCCTTTTTTCTGATGTGTCGCTTAGTTCCGTATGGAAAAGCTTTGTGATTTATTGTTTATGGATTGTGCTAGTTATAACAGTCACGTTGTTTGTTAGTACGTTTCTTCGTCGCAGTGGAGGAGTAGCTGGCATATCTATCTTAATACTGGCTAGTATCGCTCTCTTGTCGACAGTAATACCTGATATAGCCATTTATTTGCCTTCAAATCTCCTCAACCTGGCAACAGAGCTACTGAGTACGGGAAAGGGTACTATGCCTATTGCAGCTGTACTCGTTACAACGATTGCCTTTATTGCTTTATTACTTTTTACAATGGTGAAACAATTTGAAAAAAGTGTAAAGTTTTAATGAAGTAGGATTATTCCTTACAGGCAAAGGATATGATAGAAAGTATAGGCAAAGCATGTCAAGGATGGAAAGCAAGCATCCTTGATGTGCTTTTTGTGCAAGAATGAAGGATTTATCCTTACTGTCGGAGAAGGAGAATAGCAGTGGGGTGTTAACGGTGAATACACCTATCCCTCCGTTTCTAACCGGTTTTCTTCGCTTTTCGGTTTTGTCTAGCTGCGAAGAACAGAAACTGCGGTATAGGCGATAAATCCCTGCATGAGAAAAAGCATCTCATTCCGGGCTTTCTCACCTATCCTTACGTTTCTAACCGTTCTTCTCCGCTTTTCGGTTTTGTCTAGCTCCAAAGACCAGAAACTGCGCTGTAAGCAATGAATCCCTGCGTGGAAAGGTCATCCACTCCGTGCTCCCTTGCTTACCGCTTCGTTTCTAAGCGGTCTTTTCCGCTTTTCGGTGGTGTCTAGCTTCAGAAACCAGAAACTGCGCCGTAAGTGATAAATCCCTGCGTAAGGAAAATACGCCTCACTCCGGGCTTTCTCCCTTACTTCTCCGTTTCTAACCGGTTTCTTCCGCTTTTCGGTGGTGTCTAGCTGCGAAGAACAGAAACTGCGGTATAGGCGATAAATCCCTGCATGAGAAAAAGCATCTCATTCCGGGCTTTCTCACCTATTCCTCCGTTTCTAACCGTTCTTCTTCGCTTTTCGGTTTTCTTGTATTTTATTTTCTGTTAAGGTATAGTTTTTTTGGAATGGATTATGAGTAAAGGGCGTTTATAAATATGAAAATGATTGTTGGACTTGGGAATCCAGGTCAGAAATATGATCAGACACGGCATAATATAGGGTTCATTGCGATTGATGAATTAGTGCATCGGCACAATTTGCCGTTAACAAATAAAAAATTCAATAGTGTATATGCGACCGGCTTGATAAATGGGGAAAAGGTAATTTTGGTAAAGCCTATAACTTTCATGAACCTATCAGGTGAAGCCGTTCGTCCGCTTATGGATTATTATAATGTAGATCTTGAGGATCTCGTTGTCATTTATGATGATTTGGATTTACCAGCAGGAAAAGTACGACTGCGGGAAAAAGGCGGTCATGGGGGCCATAATGGGATCCGTTCTTTGATTGCGCATTTGGGTACAAAAGAATTCAAGCGTATGCGACTCGGCATTGGCCGTCCGGTCAGTCAGCAGCCTGTTGTAGACTATGTTCTTCAGCGCTTCCACAAGGAAGAAATACCAGACATCGTCGATAGTGTTAAGAAGGCGGCAGATGCCACAGAAACTTGGCTGAAGGAACCTTTCCTGAACGTGATGAATGATTTCAATCGCTGATTCATACACTGCAACAAGATAAGTATGAATCTATGCGCTTTCGGGCAGACTTTGACAGAGTCAATTCTAAGTCCCGGAGGCGTAACTATGGCTATCGTTTATCGTTGTCGTCATTGTAAAACACAGCTAGCAGAGCTGGATGAATATAAGGTGGATATTAAGGCGCTCGGATGGGATCGATTATCCGCGGCAGACTATCAGGAAATGGTGCAGATCGATTCGGGTCATATCGTCTGTCAGGTAGCATGTGAGGATTGCGAAAATGCGCTGCAGCGAAATCCGCATTATCATGAGCTGGATCATTTCATGCAATAACGTAAAGCTAAATAATGTTGTCATACAAAGCTTTGGTGCGTGAACCAAGGCATTTTTTGCTTATGACATGTACTAGCAGAAGGAGGCATTATGCAAGAGATCAAGCAATTTATCTCAACTCAGGATGACATACAATCAGTCATTAATGGGATAAAGTCTGGGATGGACGAACAGCTTTTGACAGGATTGTCTGGTTCAGCAAGGGGAGTACTGGCAACTGTGCTGCAGGACTCCATACGGCGAAAGGTAATCCTGGTCACCCATCAGCTGACTCAGGCGCAAACACTTTATGAAGATTTATTGGAGTTGAGTACGCATTCAAATGTGTACCTGTATCCTGTGAATGAATTATTAGCATCCGAAATTGCCATCTCCAGTCCGGAGCTTCGATCACAACGTTTGGATGCGTTGCGGAATTGGAAACATAGCGAGAATGGTATCTTGGTAGCTCCGGCTGCAGCACTAAAAAGAATACTGCCACAACCAGCTAAATGGGAAAGCTATCAGCTGGCTTTTCGTGTTGGGGAAGAAATCGATTTAGAGCACTATTTACGCGCACTGGTCGATATGGGATACGAACGTACTGATATGGTTGCTTCGCCAGGAGAGTACAGTCTGCGCGGAGGGATATTGGATATTTATCCGTTAACGGAATCCAATCCGATCAGAATCGAATTATTTGATACCGAAGTCGATTCCATTCGTTATTTTGATTCAGACACACAGCGCTCTTTGGAGAAAAAAGACTCGGTCGAAGTGGGTCCTACTACGGAATTACTCATCGATAGTGAGGACATCGCCAGAGCAGCAGATCGGTTGGAGAAAGCGCTAGGGGAAACAATAAGCAAGCTGCAGTCGGATGAACATAAGCAGCAAGTTCTTGAGGCTGTCAGTCAGGATCTTGAAAGGCTACGCCAGCAAGAGCGATTTCAGGGCATGGCCAAGTATGCAGGCTATTTCTATGAGCAGCCAGCTAGTCTGTTAGATTATCTTGGTGAAGGTGGCTATATTATCCTTGATGAAATGAGCCGAATCCAAGAAACAGCTAATCGGCTCGATGAAGAGGAAGCGGAATGGCATCAGAGTCTGCTGGAAGCGCATCAAACCGTCAGACAGCTGAAATTATCGTTTGACTGGCATGAAGTACTGCAGAAAATGAAGCAGCCACGTTTGTATTTGAGCGTATTCCTGCGTCATATACCGAATACACAGCCTCAAAATATTGTAAATGTAACATGCAGGGCTATGCAGCAATTCCATGGACAGATGCATTTGCTGAAAAATGAACTGGAGCGGTGGGAAAAGAGCAATTATTCTACTATCTTAATGGCACCTACCCAGCAGCGTGCAGAGAAAATTCAGGCTGTTCTAGCTGACTACGATATGGAAGCAGTCATTGCAGAGCGTGTTTCCTTGCCGGTGAACACACCGACTATCTTGATTGGTAATATCAGCAGCGGTTTTGAGCTGCCTTTTCACAAATTGGCAGTACTGACTGAGAACGAACTGTTTAAAAAGCGTTCAGCAAGACCGAAGCGGAAGCAGAAAATATCTAACGCAGAGCGGATCAAGAGCTACCAGGAGCTGGCTGTAGGCGACTACGTTGTCCATGCAAACCATGGTATTGGACGCTATGTTGGTATTGAGACATTGCAGGTGCAGGATCTGCGCAAGGATTTCATGCTGATCCGCTATTCCGGAGACGATAAGTTATTTGTGCCAATTGATCAGATTGATCTTGTGCAAAAATATGTTGGATCAGAAGGAAAAGAACCAAAGCTTTACAAGCTTGGCGGAACAGAGTGGAAGAAGGTTAAAAGCAGGGTCCAATCATCTGTGGAGGATATTGCGGATGAACTGATCAAGCTTTATGCCGAGAGAGAAGCTTCCAAAGGTTATGCATTTTCAGAAGACACCGAGATGCAGCGAGAATTCGAAGCGGCATTTCCTTATCAAGAAACCGAAGATCAGTTGCGTACCATTGATGAAATCAAGAAGGATATGGAACGGGAACGGCCAATGGACAGGCTGCTTTGTGGTGATGTCGGATATGGGAAAACGGAAGTGGCTATCCGTGCAGCATTCAAGGCGATCGCTGATGGTAAGCAGGTAGCAATCTTAGTGCCAACAACCATTTTGGCACAGCAGCATTATGAGACAATTCTGGAAAGATTCCAGGACCACGCAGTCAATGTAGGGCTGATGAGCCGATTCCGCACGCGTAAGCAGCAAAATGAGGTAATCAAAGATCTGAAAAGCGGCGTAGTGGATGTAGTCGTAGGTACTCATCGACTATTATCCAAGGACATTGTCTACAAAGATCTGGGCCTATTAGTAGTAGACGAAGAGCAGCGCTTTGGTGTAAAACACAAAGAAAAACTAAAACAGCTGAAGACGAATGTGGATGTTCTGACTTTGACTGCAACACCAATTCCGCGTACATTGCATATGTCCATGCTGGGTGTTCGTGATCTTTCCGTTATCGAGACACCACCTGAAAATAGGTTCCCGATTCAAACGTATGTGATGGAGTACAATCCAGTCTTTATCCGCGAGGCTATTGAACGTGAAATGGCTCGTGATGGCCAGGTATTCTTCCTTTACAACAAGGTAGAAAATATCGAGCGTAAAGCACAGGAGATTGCAGCTTTGGTTGATGATGCCAGAGTCGCCTTTGCGCACGGACAAATGAACGAATCTGAGCTGGAAAGTGTCATGCTCGCCTTCCTTGAAGGAGAATATGATGTTCTTGTCAGCACAACCATTATCGAAACAGGTGTGGATATTCCGAATGTGAACACATTGATTGTTGATAATGCAGACAGAATGGGACTTAGTCAGCTATACCAATTACGCGGTCGAGTAGGACGTTCTAATCGTGTGGCATATGCTTATTTCACTTACCAGCAGGATAAAGTGTTAACAGAGGTGGCGGAAAAGCGTCTGCAGGCAATCAAGGAATTCACTGAACTCGGATCAGGATTCAAAATTGCGATGCGGGATTTGACTATCCGCGGAGCAGGCAACTTGCTTGGTTCTCAGCAGCATGGCTTTATCGATTCCGTCGGTTTTGATATGTATTCCCAGATGCTTACGGAAGCAGTGGAAGCACGGAAGGCAGGTAAACCTGCAGAAGAAATCAAACCATTCGAGGTCGAACTTGATCTGGATATCAATGCGTATATTCCAGAATCTTATATTAAAGACGAGAAACAGAAAATCGATATGTACAAACGTTTCCAGAGCTGTACATCTCAAGAGGAAATTCATGATTTACGGGAAGAATTGATCGATCGATTTGGTGACTATCCTGAAGAAGTGGGCAACCTCTTCCATGTCACTTCTTTGAAGATGTATGCCAAACGCGAAAAAATCGAAAGCATCAGCGAGAAGAAGAAAAAACAGCGTATGGAGATTTTGGTCGATTCCGATATGAGTCAGCATGTTGACGGCAGCAAGCTGTTCGAATTCGCAAATCAATACGGCCGGATGGTCCAGCTTGGTACAGAGGATAAGAAATTGAAAATCGTCTTTAATTGGGATCGAAACTCTTATGGACGACGATATGAAATAGCTGAAGAGTTCATTCAAGCCATACGCGAACTAAAGCGGGCCAGCTAAATTACGTTACTAAAAATTGCGCAGGAAATGTATAGTAATGCCGATGTGTATCATACTAACTTCACAACTGGTGAATTCTTCTTTTCTTCATAATAAGTAGAAAATACCCCAGAGCAGCTTAGGATACAGAAAGAGAGGCATTGGAAGATGAAGGCTACAGGAATCGTACGTAGAATCGATGACTTGGGACGAGTTGTTATCCCGAAGGAAATACGCCGGACACTGCGCATTAGAGAAGGAGATCCGCTGGAGATCTTTGTGGATCGTGATGGTGAGGTTATTTTAAAGAAATACTCTCCGATTAGTGAGTTGGGTGACTTCGCAAAAGAATACGCGGAAGCATTATTTACTTCGATTGATCATGGAGTCCTGATATGTGACCGTGATGAATATATTGCAGTTGCAGGAGAATCGAAGAAAGAATACATGAATAAAGGCATTGGTTCGGTTGTCGAAAAGGCGATGATGGAGAGGACGACTGCGATAAATAATCAAGCTGGCAGTGTAGATCTTGTAGAAGACAGGGAAGAAGAGATTGCAGCTTATGTGGTCAGTCCGATTATTGCTAGCGGCGACCCAATTGGATGTGTTATTATCGTGAGCCGTAATGATGGCGAACTTAGCAAAGTCGAAGAGAAAGCAGCAGAAACAGCTGCTAATTTCCTTGCAAGACAGATGGAATAGTAAAGGTGGAATCCCGCAACTGATTATGTTGCGGGATTCTTTTTGTGCTAAGCTAATCCAAAAGAGGAGGAGAGCTTATGATAGAGGAGCATACGAATGGTCTCTTATTGAACCGGACAACAATGCTCGGTGAAAGAAACTGGCGGGATGATGATACGTATAAATTGATTTTCAGCCCTAGCGGTCATGCCGCCTACCGATTTCAGAAACATAACATGCTACTGTCTGATGGTGAGGCCATGCTCCTTAATCCGCATGAGATACATAAACAGCTCCGCCATACGTCGGAAAAGTGGATTGTTGAACTGAAGCCAGCTTTTGTAACAGAGGTAGCAGAGGAACTGAGCGGAAGTACAGTTGATCCTATGTTCGCTTTAGTGGTATGTAAACACCCACTTCTTCAACAATGGTTTTCCACGACTCATCTATATTGGAGGATGGCAGCTACAGAAAAGGAAAGAGCTCTGTGGCTTGAGAACAGCTGGATCCAGCTGGCGATGGTTCTGCTCCGCCTTGTTCCAGGATCTCATAGTAATAAGTGGAACATTAAAGGGTATGAACCAACCGTGCACGTCGTTCTGGATGCTTTAAAACAAAGTTATCAGCAAGACTGGACATTGGACAACATGGTGCAGCTGACGCAGTTAGGGAAATATCAATTCAGTCATCTATTTAAAAAGGAAACTGGTCTGTCTCCTTATAGCTGGCTTCAAATATATCGTGTTATCCAAAGCCAGAAGCTGCTCCGTCAAACTGACGATTCCATCCTTTCCATCGCCATGCAAGTAGGCTTTAAGAATGTATCTTCTTACCACGCAGTATTCAGGCGTATTTACGGTCAGACTCCTGGTTTTTTTCGGAAAACCATAACTAACATATAAAAACAAACAATTACTAATATACCTGCTCCGCTTACCAGGATGAGGCTGCGAATGGATAGGAAGGGTAATAAGCCGGCATAAAGTGCCAGTGACAGCGTATTTGCTGCATACAGGAGTACAGCATTAGAGCTGAATGCCCTTCCTAGCATCACTTTTGGTACATGGGTCTGTATAAGATACACCCGGGTCAAGCTGCTTATAGGAAGACCTATACCGATAAGGATAGCGCCGACAAAGAAGAAGGGTACCATGTAAGCAGAACCGATTATACTGATTCCAGAACCCCATATAACGCATCCGAGAATATATTTTTTCATGTCCAATCTTTTTATCAGTAGCGGAATTAAAATGCTGATTATTGTTGCTCCGATGCCAAATACGATCTGTAGTGCGTTATACCAGGATTCTCCATTGTGTGTGTTTTCCTCGAACGCAAGTAATATGCCAACCCGCCATACCCAAGTGTTAAAAAAGACCACGAAGAAGGTGGTAATAAATAGATGCACGAGAGCGGGCTTCTTTCTTATCCATTTAAAGAAATCGAATACGGATCTATAAAGGGATACGATAGACAGTCTGCCTTCCTTACTAGACGTAGGCATAATCGGCAAACGAGAAAGGCAAAGAGCGCTGATTGTGTAGGAAGCTGCATCTATTACAAAAAAGTAGATAATATCAGCACTCGCCAGCAGCCAGACTGCGATTATCGGACCAATTAAGGATGCAGTACGTTGAATGGTGTCCCAGGCACTATTGGCGGTAGACAGTTTTTCTTCTGGGATTATCTCAGGGAGCACAGCTCGGTGAGCCGGATTAAAAAAACATCCACAGCACTGAAGCAGGAAACTGCCAACCAGAAGGTGAGGGTAGGTTAACCAATCCTGTATGTAGAGAATGATGATTATAGTAAGGATAATCAGTCTTAATAGGTCAATGATCACCATTAGATTTCTTCTGTTGACGTGGTCTGCCAAAGCTCCGCCGAATAATCCGAAAAGAAGGTATGGCGTAGTTTCTGCAATAGCAACCATTGTTGTATGGATACTGGATCCAGTCAAACGATAAGCGAGAAACAGGAAGGCTAACCCTGATAAGATATCACCGATTTGGGATATTGCGCCTCCTGAAAAGTAATAGACTGCTTTTTTATTTCTGATAACTTCCTTATACATGCTGTTCACCTCTAATCCAGCATATTTCTTTAACGGAGACAAGTCGTATTGGATCTTGCTCAAAGTTAAAGCAGGATATGCTATATGGTATAATCCCAATAGGAAAAGTTTGGAGGAATCATCGGATGGGGTTAGGGATGAAGCGGCTGTTTCATGGTGCTTTTGTGCTGGCTGTCGCTGGTTTGATCAGTAAGATTTTAAGTGCGGGCTATCGGGTCCCGTTTCAAAATATAGTAGGAGATAAGGGATTCTATATCTATCAGCAGGTGTATCCATTCCTTGGGATAGCAGCGAGTCTGGCTCTATACGGTATTCCGGCAGCGGTGTCCAGGCTAGTTGCTGATCGGTACCGTAGCACATCGCCATCTCTTCGTTCGTTTTATTTACCGATAGGAGTTTTCTTACTCGGACTGGCTGTGATTACATTTGCTTTGCTGTATATGGCAGCACCGCAAATTGCTGGGTTGATGGGTGATACAGCTTTGGAGAAACCACTCCAAGCAGCATCTTTCATTTTCTTAGCAGTGCCCTTTACTTCGATTCTGCGAGGTGTTTATCAAGGGAAGCAGAATATGACGCCGACAGCTGTTTCACAAGTAGTGGAGCAGCTTGTCCGTGTAGGTTTGATTCTTGCCGTCACTTTCTTACTTGTCGGTTCAGGGAGTGATTTGTACGACATTGGAGCTAAAGCTGCACTGGCATCTTTAATAGGGGCATGCTTTGGTATCGTAATACTTTGTCTTTATATGAGGAAAGAGTCGATTATTTCATCGGTAGAGCAGCGCCTTCCGTGGGCGCATATCATTAAGACAATCCTCGTATACGGCCTTTTTATTTGTCTAAACTATATGCTATTGCTGTTATTACAGTTTGCCGATGCTTTCACGCTTGTTTCCGGATTGCTAGATCATGGTTTAAATTTGGATGAAGCACGTGAATGGAAAGGGATATATGATCGAGGACAGCCGCTAGTCCAGTTAGGCATCGTTGTCGGTTCCTCTCTGGCATTAGCATTCGTCCCGTCCATAACGAAGGAACAGTTGATAAGTGAGAAAAAGGCTGTTGTTCATTTGCTGCATAGCGGGTGGAAGCTCAGCTTCCTATTATCAATCGCAGCAACGGCTGGATTGGTCGCTCTGTTTCCGCTAGTCAACGAACTGTTGTTTAAGGATGATGTCGGTACATATTCTTTGCAAGTATTCACGCTGACGATCTTTGTTTGTTCGCTTACATTGACGACAGCTTCGATGTTAGAGACTTTAGGAAAGTGGAAGCAAACAGCTGCTATAATCGCAGCCGGTTTTCTTCTAAAATGGTTTTTGAATGAATGGCTCGTACCGATCTATGGAATCATGGGTGCATCATTGGCGACTGTAATTACTGTGGCATGCATATTAGCTTGTAATATGTTTTTACTTAAACAGCATCTGCCGGAGATTAAATTATTTCAGCTTCCATGGAAAAGTCTATTTGTCGGATTACTGTCCATGCTTGTCGCTGTCGGACTTTTATATGTAGCTGCCGTCGAATTGTTTCACGTGAAAACACGAATTTTGTTATTAGCGTATGTATTGTTTGCAGTCATGGTAGGTGCTTTATTGTATGGAATAACCTTGATTAAGACAGGAGCATTCAATCGGGCAGAGTTAGAATCGTTGCCATTTAGCAAATACTTACTGCACTTGGAAGGGAGAAAAGAAAAATGAAACATACAATTGAAGTTGTCGGTCTTGGTGGTGGCGATATAAATCAGTTGTCACTAGGAATATATAAGAAATTAAAAGAACATGGTGAGCCTATCTTTGTAAGAACGAAGGATCATCCTGTTGTCAGAACACTGGAGGAAGAAGGGGTGGAGTTCCATTCCTATGACGAAATTTACGAAAACAATCCAGATTTTCAATCGGTCTACGAAGAGATAGCAAATGCTCTATTCCGACAAGCTGAGGAAGGTTCGTTGATTTATGCAGTTCCGGGTCATCCGATGCTGGCTGAAATGACAGTTCAGCTGCTATTGGCTCAACAAGAAGTGGACGTTAAGATTATCGGAGGACAGAGCTTTTTAGATGATTTATTCTCTGCACTGAGAATTGATCCGATTGATGGTTTTCAGTTCGTCGACGCTACGTCATTCAAACGTGATGAGTTGGAATACAGACAACATCTCATCTTCTGTCAGGTGTATGACCAAATGGTAGCTTCGGAAGTAAAACTGGAGTTATTGGAAGATTTACCGCCGGAATATCCGATTACGATTGTAGATGCAGTAGGCAGCTCGGATGAGAGTATCAAAACTGTAATGCTGGAGGACTTGGACAGGAGTGTAGAATTCAGCAACTTGATGAGTGTGTATGTACCGCCAGCAGTCTCCCTGGAGATGAACCACAAATTCTACCGATTACGTGAGGTTATCCAGACACTGCGAGGTCCAGGCGGTTGTCCATGGGATCAAAAACAAACACATGAATCTTTACGGAGATACTTGATCGAAGAGGCTTACGAATTGATTGATGCTATCAATAAGGAAGATGATGAGAATCTTATTGAGGAACTCGGAGATGTACTGCTCCAGGTTATGCTGCACAGTCAGATCGGTGAAGATGATGGCTATTTCTCTATTGAAGACGTCATTCGGAGTGTGACCGAAAAGATGATTCGCCGTCATCCACACGTTTTCGGAGAGGCAGTCTTGGAAACAGAAGAAGAGCTGAGCAAGAGCTGGGAAGCTATTAAGCAGGAAGAAAAAGCAGAGAATGATTTTGAGCAAGAGGAAGAATCAATGCAGCCGGAGCTAATGAAAGCAGCAGAGTTGGGCAAGCGGAAACCTTCTCCATCTAATTTAGCGCAGCTGCTGGCGGAGTTTAGCAGAAGAGCTTCAGAGGCAGAGGTGGATGAAAAGGTCGTTGGAGAGCTTCTGTTTGCTATTGCTTCATATGCGGGCTATTATAAAATAAATCCAGAAATTGCGTTGCATCAAGTAATAGAGGGTAAGAAAAGTACGGATAAGGGAAGTGAATAATATGCGTTTAGATAAATTTCTAAAAGTCTCACGATTGATCAAACGCCGGACATTAGCAAAAGAAGTGGCCGATCAAGGCCGTATTACGATCAACGGCGTCCAGGCGAAGGCTTCAACGAATGTAGCGGTTGGAGATGAGATGGCAATCCGCTTCGGTCAGAAGCTGCTTACGATAGAGGTACAGCAGCTGAAGGAAGCAGTTAAGAAGGAAGATGCTGCGACACTGTACACAGTGAAAAAGGAAGAGCCTGTACAATAAACCCGTTCTAACCTTGTCCCTGCCTTCATAGATTGTTAGGGATAAAGGGAGGCGGTAATGATGGATCAAACCCGGAATACCCAAGCGGATCATGATATAAAGATGTTTAATCGGAAATCGCTCGAGATCAGCGGCGTGAAGGAAGTGGACAGCTTCGATAGCGAAGAATTCCTGCTCCAGACTGAGATGGGCTATATGATCATTCGCGGGAGCAACCTGCATATGAAGAACCTGGATCTGCAGGAGGGGAAGGTATCAATCAAAGGCAAAATCCAAGAGCTATCCTATTTGGATGAGCATCATGGGGAGAAGGCTAAAGGAATCTTTAGCAAGCTCTTCAAATGACGCTCACGGTCCAATTCCTAACCATCGTGTCGATGATTGCCGGCGGGGTCTATCTTGGTGCAGCCATGGATACGTTCCGCCGCTTCGAACGACACTGGAAGAAGCAGGTCTTCATGCGTTACATCATGGAATGCGGCTTTTGGCTGCTGCAGACTTTGCTCTTGTTTTTCCTGCTGTTTCAAGTGAATCAGGGGGAAATGCGCTTTTATATTCTTTTAGCTTTGTTATGTGGTTTTGCAGGATATAGAGCTTTATTCCAGACAAGCTATCGGCGGGTGCTCGAATGGCTTATCCGTGTCATCCGGCGGACCATCCTGATCGTCAGACGGATTTTACAGGTTCTTATCCTGACGCCAATCCGTTTGCTGCTCCAAGGGCTCCTACTGCTGACAGGAGGAGTAGTGACGCTTTTATGGAGATTGATAAGATTGGTTCTAGTAATCCTTTTCTATCCAATACGCCTGATTGGGCGTGTAGTGTGGAAAATGACGCCAAAAAAGTACCGAAAAATTTACTCCAAATTAGCAGGTATCTATAGTAAAATGAAGAATATAGCAAAGAAAGCACTTGATTCACTACGCAAAGCAAGGAGGTAAAAATGGCGTGGCAAGAAAGAAACGAAATGTAACGAAGATGGAGTCCAGCTACACGAGACAATACGATGCATATACAGAACGGCAGCGGAAAAAACAGAAAAGACTCTTTCGGCGTTTGATCTTGTTCGCCGCTTTTGCAGTTGTTTTGCTGGGATTAATGATAGGTTATCATATTCATCAGCGTGGTGTTTATGCTTCTAAGCAGACAGAATATGAAGAGAAGCAGGAAGAGTTAGCCAGCTTGAAAAAGAAGGAAGAGGATCTCAAGGAGGAAATCGAACTTTTGAACGATAAGAGTTATGTACTGGAAATCGCCAGAACGAACTATTTCTACTCAAAAGACGGTGAAACCATCTTTAAAATCACTGAAGAGGAACCCTCTTATTGACACCCTTTTCCAAGCTTTTATATAATATATAAGAAGTATATTTCTTTCAAACTTTAAGGAGGAGCATTTTTTTTATGTCAATTGAAGTAGGCAGCAAGTATCAGGGTAAGGTAACGGGAATCACTAATTTCGGAGCTTTCGTAGAATTGCCAGGAGGTTCTACTGGTCTAGTGCATATTAGTGAAGTTGCCGATAATTACGTGAAAGACATTAATGAACATTTGTCTGTTGGTGATATGATCACAGTCAAGGTTATTAATGAGAAGGACGGAAAGATTGGACTTTCAATCAAGAAAGCGAAAGATAATCCGCCACCAGCACGTCGTAATAACAACAATAGAGGTTCCGGACATGGCGGTGGTCATCGTGAGCGCCCCGAGAATTTTGAAGCAAAAATGAATCGCTTCCTGAAGGATTCAGAGGACCGTCTAGCGTCCCTTAAGAAACACACAGAATCAAAACGTGGTGGCAGAGGCGCTAAAAAAGGTTAAACTTGCTGTCTATATATTGGGATTTGATAAAATGCAAATCTTAAGATATAAAATGATTGATCGGATGCTGAAAAGCATCCGTTTTTTTATACACAAAAAAACAAGGAATGCAATTTGCATTCCTTGTTTAAGGATAGCGGCGGAGGGGATCGAACCCCCGACCTCACGGGTATGAACCGTACGCTCTAGCCAGCTGAGCTACACCGCCATATAAATGAATTGTTTAGAAGCACAAGGAATATAATACAACAGCCTGGACTATATGTCAACAATAAATTTATTGGTACCGTCTGGCAGGAATAATACGGTATAGTAGGACTATAGATTAGGGGAGGGGATCAGGATGATTTGTCTTGTCAGGCATGGAGAAACGGATTGGAATAAGCTAGGAAAAGTACAAGGAAGTACAGATATACCGCTGAATGAAAGAGGAATCAGGCAAGCGCAGGCTACCCGTGATTTTCTTGCTGGAAGTGATTTTGACCTGATTGTAGCAAGTCCGATGAAACGGGCCAGAAAGACAGCAGATATTCTTAATGAAGCATTACAGCTGCCGCTTGTAGAGATGGAAGGTTTCGTCGAAAGAGGTTTTGGTGAGGCAGAGGGACTGACGCGGGCAGAGCGGGAGGCAAAGTATCCTAGCTGGGACTTCCCTGGTATGGAATCATGGGATGACTTAGTGAAACGGGTTATGCTGGCTTTGCAGGAAGTGAATGCGAAGTATGGTGATAAGAAGGTGCTGCTCGTTTGTCACGGGGCCGTCATATCAGCAATCCTATCTACTATTTCTAATGGAGAAATTGATACAGAGAACACACATCTAGTTAACGCTTGCTTGAGTAATATTCAGTTTATCGAAGAAAAGTGGAAGGTACATGATTATAACCTTTCCGAACATCTTGCTAATATATAAAAAAAACCTGCATCCATTCGGATGCAGGTTTTTCTATTAATGCGTTTCGGAAGGTTTTCCGACAGGTGTTGTAGTAGCTGTTGATTGTTCCTGTTCAATCTCATCTGCAGGGCGAACCTTTTTCAGGAAGAAGGAAAGGATGAAACCAACTGCTGCGATAAGTGTTGCAATCCAGAAGGCGTCGTTGATACCTTCGATGGAACCAAGTAATGTTGCTTGCTGCTGTGGTGTACCAGACGTAATCATGTCTGTAACGTGTTCTTTTGATTGAGTAGAGAACACCGTAACTAGCAATGCAGTACCGATTGCACCGGCCATCTGACGAAGTGTGTTCGCCATAGCTGTACCGTGAGCGTAATAACGTTTAGGAAGCTGATTCAAACCAGCTGTCATGATTGGCATCATAACCATGGATACACCGATCATACGGAAGGTATAGACAGTCATCATATACGTGTAAGTTGTATCAATAGTCAACGTACTTAGGAAGTAAGTTGTAATTGTTGTAATTAATAGTCCAATCAATGCAAGCGGACGAGCACCAATTTTATCGAACAATTTACCAGTAATCGGTGACATGATCGCAGAAACTAGGGCACCAGGCAATAGCAATAGACCTGATTTAAGCGGTGAATAACCAAGCATATTCTGTGTGAAAATCGGAATCAATAGCATCGCTGCAAACATAGCCATTGTAATAACGACGTTGATTGTAGTCGATAGAGAGAACATCCAGTATTTGAATACACGGAACTCGAGCATTGGTTTTTTGATTGTCAATTGTCGGATGATGAAGATAAGTAAGGATATACCGCCCACTACAAGTGTAGTGATAACCGGTGCGGAATCCCAGCCCTTGTCTCCGGCAACACTAAAGCCATACAGCAAGCCGCCGAATCCGATAGTAGACAGGATGACGGATAAGACATCAACTGATGATTTCTGTGTTTTCGTTACATTTCGCAGGATGAATACTGCAAGAATGATATCGATGATAGCAATTGGCAAGATAATGAAGAATAACCATCTCCAGGATACGTGCTCGACTACAAAACCAGAAAGTGTAGGTCCGATTGCAGGTGCGAACATCATCGCTAGACCGATGACACCCATTGCGCTGCCTCGTTTTTCAATTGGGTACAAGCTCAATACAGTATTAAATAGTAAAGGCATCATGATACCAGCGCCGGCTGCTTGTACAATACGGCCGATTAAGATTGTTGTAAAGTCAGGTCCTACTCCACAAATAAGTGTTCCGATTGCGAACAGGCTCATTGCAGTGATAAATAGTTTACGAGTTGTGAATCTTTCCATAAAGAAGGCGGTAATCGGAATTAAAATACCGTTTACGAGCATAAATGCTGTTGTCAGCCACTGAGCTGAATTTTCTTCTATGTCCAAATCTACCATCATGACAGGTAATGCAATGTTCATTAGTGTCTGGTTTAGGATAGCTACGAATGCACCTAGAACCAAGATGGCGACGATCGGACCTCTGGTTAACGTTTCCGGACTAACATAGGCGGAACGATCTTTCATGTTGTTTCATCTCCTTGAGTTGTTATCTTTTGTAGCAAACGGCTGTGAAGAGACAATAATGTCTCAACTTCTTCCGTGCTGAAGTCTGAAATGTTCCCCAATCTTTGCAAATAGGTTCGGTAGGCTGTCTTTTTCTGCTCCAGTCCCTTTGGAGTTAGTGACAGAACGATTGCGCGGCGGTCGTGTGTCGAGCGCTCCCGTTTCACCAATTCAGCTTGTACAAGCCTTTCCACCGTTTCGCTTACTGTACTCTTGCTCGCATTCACCTTATGGGCAAGATCATTCAAGCCAGTTCCAGGCTCGTCCGCTAATACTTTTAGGATGTGCAGCTGAACGACAGTCACACCCAATTGATCAGCATTATGCCAAAATTGCTTGTGGAAGGCTTGATTCAGACATCGAAACGATTGGATCACTTGGCTGATTTTTTCCTCATCAGTCAAAGTTGTCATCCCCTCAACAAAAAAATAGTTCGCATGCGAACTGTTTCAGTAGGAACTATTCTACTCCTCTTTGAAAAAAAAGCAATATCGAAGTTTTATGGAAAACGCTTCCCATAAAAAATAAAAGTTTTCTGACAAGAGTTACGTTACCCGAGCCTTTTACGACAGGGAAAATTGCCGCAAAAAAGCTTATGCTGTCCAAGCTGTGTTGAAGCCGGTGAGAAGGTATGGGATTAAGTCGAAATGTTTTTGGGTCTCACTCGGTTCTTTTGACAAATTGTGAATACGGGATGTGGTTAAATGACTATATTCAAATAAGAGTTTGCCCGGGGATTACCATAGTATGTACACAGAGCCTCGGTAAATATGAGGATAGGAGTGTTCAATGAAATGGAGACAGTATCAAGAAAGAAATGGGGCATCTATGGAGTGGAGCAGAAGCGGTTGGAAAATTGGAAGAAGAAGGGGTTCGATCTGGCGAAACTTCTATTAATAGAGAAAGCATGGCTTTTGGCTTTAGTAGGCTTCTTACTTGGACGAGCTGTAGTACTGACCACTGTTTCCCCATTCGCTGTAGCATTTCTGGCATCCATCTGGCTGACAAGAAGGAAAAGGATGATGCAGATCACATTGGCAACAGTCGCTGGAGCGAGTACCTATCATTGGTCACATGGCCTTTATATAGCAGGTGCTGCATTTGTCCTTTATTTCTTAGCTCTGCTTTGTAAAAAGATACCGCATCAAATTCGGGTCATGGCTGTACTCGTCTTTCTGGCAAGTTCCCTCCCGAGGATGCTGGCACTCTCTTATGAAAGTACCTTGTCCAGCTTTGACTGGATGATGATCGGTGTCGAAGGAATTCTTGGTTCTGTACTCTTTATCATCTTTATGCAAAGCATTCCGTTATTATCCATTAAAAGATATTATCCGGCATTAAAGAATGAAGAGATAGTCTGCTTGATCATTTTGCTAGCCTCGGTACTGACCGGCACGATCGGCTGGCAAATACAAGGGGCCGGTGTTGAACAGATATTCTCCCGCTACTTTGTTTTGCTGCTGGCTTTGATCGGCGGTGCGGCAATGGGGTCGACTGTTGGTGTGGTTGCCGGCTTGATCCTCAGTCTTGCCAATGTCGCCAGCCTCTATGAGATGAGTCTATTAGCCTTTGCTGGTTTGCTTGGCGGTTTATTAAAGGATGGGAAGAAATTCGGGGTGAGCATAGGTCTCGTTATCGGTACTTTACTTATCGGTGTGTATGGGCAGGAACAGGGCATGCAGGAGGTATATCCATCCTTGCTTGCATCAGCTATTAGTATTCTGTTGCTCGTTTTGACGCCGGACAGCTGGATCCGGCGTATGTCCCGCTTCGTTCCCGGTACTACTGAGCAAGCCCAAGAACAGGAGCAATATCTGCAAAAAGTACGGGATGTTACGGCTAGTCGGGTGCAGCAGTTCTCTAATGTGTTCGATGCATTAGCGAAAAGCTTCGCCACACCTGATCGGGCAGCAGAAGATGTTCGGAATCGAGAGACTGATTTTCTGCTTGGCAATGTTACGGAACAGACCTGTCAGCTGTGCTTTAAAAAAGATCGCTGCTGGGGGGCGCAGCAGTTTGATCGCACCTATCAATTAATGGAGAGTCTTAAGGAGGATATGGAGGACGGGGGACCGCCGAATAAGCTGCTAGAGCGGAATCTGGAATCTCACTGTGTCAAATCAAAGAAAGTGATTGAAACGATGAAGCATGAGCTGAGTTTCCATCAAGCTAATCAGATGCTGCGCCGGCAAGTGCAGGAAAGCCGCCGCTTTGTCGCCGATCAGCTTAACGGTGTATCTGAGGTAATGGGTGACTTTGCAAAAGAAATCGTCAAGGAAAAGGAAAACCATGAACATCAAGAGGTAGAGATGATGGCTGCTTTGCGGGCGGCTGGCTTAGTCGTGGACAAGCTGGATGTATTCTCCCTGACGAAAGGGAGCATCGATATTGAGATGCATGTATCCATACAAGGATACCATGGCGAGGGGCAGAAGCTGATTGGCCCTATTTTATCCGACATTCTGGGGGAGACTGTCGTCGTGACGAAGGAAGAAATAGCGCCGTTTCCGGATAAGTCCTGTTTCCTAGCGTTCTCTTCTATTAAGAAATTCGTTGTGGATACAGGTGTTGCACATGCGGCAAAAGGTGGGGGGTTCGTGTCGGGAGACAGTTTTTCCACGATCGAACTAGGGGCGGGCAAGTACGCGATTGCAATTAGTGATGGTATGGGAAATGGAGACAGAGCACATGAGGAAAGCACCGAGACATTACGGCTGCTTCAGCAGATTCTGCAGTCAGGAATCAGAGAAGAAGTGGCAATCAAATCAATCAATTCGATCCTCTCGCTTCGCTCCAACGAAGAGATATTCGCAACATTGGATCTGGCAGTCATCGATTTGCATGACGCAGCAGTCCAATTCCTTAAAATCGGATCGACACCAAGCTTCATCAAGCGCGGTGATCAGGTCCTTAAAATAGAGTCTGGTAACTTACCAATTGGCATCGTACAGGATCTGGATGTGGATGTTGTCCAGGAGCAGCTCCAGCCAGGGGACTTGCTCGTCATGATGAGTGACGGAATTTTCGAAGCCCCGCGGCACGTTGAGAACATGGATATATGGCTGAAGCGAAAGATCAAGGAAATGAAGACTACCGTGCCGCAGGAAATGGCTGATCTGCTCCTGGAAGAGGTTGTTCGCCAGGCAGGAGAGATAGAGGATGATATGACAGTCATGGTGGCAGCAATTGATCGCAACATGCCGGATTGGGCGTCCATTCCTACTTATAAAAACAAAGTAAAGGAGGCATAGCGAACGTATAATATCTCTCTTTCCCGTCGATGATGGAGATAACGAATGGAGAAGAGGGATAACGATGAAACCGAGTACGCTGAAACAGATCCTGCTGATCACAGATGGATGCTCCAACCGCGGCGAAGACCCAGCAGCGGTCGCTGCCTTGGCTAATGCCCAACATATTACGGTAAATGTAATCGGTATTCTGGAGGAAGGGCATACGGAACATTCACTTAGCCTTGATGAAGTGGAGAATATTGCAAAAGCAGGAGGCGGTGTCAGTCAGTTAATCTATAAGCAAGCTTTGACAGAGACAGTCCAAATGGTAACGAAACAGGCAATGACCCAGACGATCGAGGGGGTCGTTAATCGGGAACTAAAGCAGATCTTGGGCCCGGGTAATACATTGGACGATTTGCCGCCGGAAAAAAGAGGGGATGTACTAGAGGTCGTTGAAGAGATAAGTGAAACGGCTAATCTGGAAGTGCTTATACTTGTAGATACAAGTGCAAGCATGCACCATAAGCTTCCTGTTGTGAAGGAAGCCTTAATCGATCTCTCGATTAGTATGAATGCACGTCTTGGCAACAACAAGTTTGCCATACTTGGTTTCCCGGGAAAAAGGGACCCTGCTGTCAAAGTAATGGAGTGGACAGAGCGCCTGGAAAACGTGTCTTCTGTATTCCCGAAGCTTGCTACAGGCGGAGTCACGCCGACAGGGCCTGCGCTGCGGGAAGCAATTCATGAATTCAGCCGCCAATCACTGCCTAAGCGTACAGACGGGATTAGCGAATATGAAGAATTCGGCAGCTGATTTACATGCAGGTATCCGTTTAACAGGCAAATGGCATAATGGAAACTATCCGCTGATACGAAAACTTGGCAGCGGAGCAATCGGCACTGTTTATCTGACAAAAAGAAACGGCGTCGATGCCGCCTTGAAAATCAGTGAAAAGCGTACCTCGATGACGATGGAAATGAACGTACTGCAATCGCTGAAAAAGGTCCAGGGACATTTCCTAGGACCTTGTTTGTTTGATACTGATGACTATGTCAGTCCAAGCGGCCAGCTGTATACCTTTTATGTGATGGAGTATATCCAGGGAAGCAGACTTGATACATACATAAAAGCAAAAGGAGTGGAGTGGCTTCCGGTATTGCTGCTGAGCTTGCTGGAGGATCTGGATTATCTCCACCAGGCAGGATGGGTCTTTGGTGATTTGAAGCTAGATAATCTAGTAGTCAGTGAAAATCCTGTCCGGCTCCGATGGGTAGATGTAGGAGGAACAACCCAATTAGGGCGTGCAATTAAGGAATATACCGAGTTTTATGACCGTGGCCACTGGGGTATGGGAAGCAGGAAAGCAGAACCCACATATGATTTATTCGCTCTTGCTATGACAGCATTGGAAATAATGAATGGCGGAAGATTTCCAAAAGGAGATACGCCGAAATCCACTATACGAAAGGCGCTCTCCCGTGCTGATAAACTACGGCCCATTTTGGAGAAGGCATTGTCAGGCAAGTACACTACTGCCACTGCAATGAAACAGGATCTGGTGAAGCATCTCATGAAGAACAAGGCTCCTGCTTCTGCAGCAACACCTTCCCGAGTAGCGAAGAGCAATCGACGGAAGGCGGGGTTGGGGGAGTGCGTAGTGTTAAGTTTCTATGGTATCGCCTGCTATGTGCTTTATCTGCTGCAATAAACTTTTTGTCTTGCTGCATAAGTGGTACGATAAAAGCAGCAACTACATAAGGATGACGGTAAATGGAACAGACTGTGACAGCATTTATGGACAGACATGGTTTATGGAAGGAAGGTACAACTATCCTGGTAGGTGTATCTGGCGGACCGGATTCGATGGCGCTGCTCCATTTTTTAAAGGAACAGAAGCAGCGTCGAAATTGGCATATCATCGCCTTAAGTGTCGACCATGGTTTGCGAGGTGAGGAATCTAGGTTAGATACGGTGTTTGTGAAGGAAACCTGTGAAAAATGGGGACTTGTATCTGAAACTGTAACTTTAGATGTTCCGGGGTGGAAGAAAGAGCATCAGCAAAGTACCCAGGTTGCAGCGAGGGAAATGCGCTACCGCTATTTTGAGGAATGCATGAATCGTTATAAGGCAGATGTTATGTTCCTTGCCCATCATGGGGACGATCAAGCAGAAACCATTTTGATGCGGCTGGCACGCGGATCTAATCCTGCTGCAGTCAGCGGCATGGATATTACGCGACCGTTCGCTAGCGGAGAACTCATCCGACCGATGTTATCGTGCAGCAAAGTGCAAATTCAACAATATTGTGAACAGCATGAC
This sequence comes from Terribacillus saccharophilus, assembly GCF_002272075.1. Taxonomy (GTDB): domain Bacteria; phylum Bacillota; class Bacilli; order Bacillales; family Amphibacillaceae; genus Terribacillus; species Terribacillus saccharophilus_A. Next base: position 10,260 of record NZ_NPBJ01000043.1, on the reverse strand, counting down.
ATACCGTATCGTATCGATCCTTCTAACGCTACAGTAGATTACACTCGTAATTTTTTCCGGCATCGTGTCCTCGACCCAATAAAAACAGAATTTCCGACATTCCATCAGCATGCGCAGCGCTTTAGCGAAGCGCTTAAAGCAGATGAAGCTTATCTGGAAGGACAGGCAGCGGAGATGTTTACTGACGTGGTGGAATATGATGCCGGGAAACAGGCGGCAGCCTTTGAAATAGAACGATTTCTTACATACCCGATTGCTTTACAAAGAAGAGTGTATCATCTAATATTGATGTATCTGTATCAAGCGCTTCCGGTGGACTTGCACCATCGACACGAAGCGCAGTTCTTTGAACTGATAGCTAGCTCTAAAGCAAACAGCTCTTTAGATTTTCCGGCAGGATTACAACTGACAAAGTCTTATAGCCGAATGACGGTTTCTTTCCGTAACGAGGAGAAGGACTTATTCCACTATACATTTCACGCTCCCGGAAGCGTCACGTTACCTGATGGATCTCTATTAACGGCCTCTTTTACCCCACACTCAACCGAAAACGGTTTCCACGACTTCGTATTGCCCATTGCGGATGTTACCTTGCCTTTGCAGGTCCGCACAAGGAAAAATGGCGACAAAATGAAGCTGCGCGGAATGAGAGGGACCAAAAAAGTAAAAGATATTTTCATTGATGAAAAAATTCCGGCTGTTAATAGGCGGGACTGGCCGATTGTGGAGGATGCGACTGGCACCATTTTATGGCTTATCGGTTTAAGAAAAGGGGAAACAGGCAGAACAACAGGAGAATCAGGCAGCTATTTGCGTCTGTGCTACCAAGCGAAAAAAGGGGAACAAACAGGAGGACCGAGCAATGCATGATGAGATTGAGAAAGTACTGATAACGAAGGAAGAGATTGAAGCGAAATGCGCTGAGATCGGCAAGCAGCTTACAGAGGAATACAAAGATTCATTCCCGCTTGCTATCGGTGTATTGAAAGGCGCACTTCCATTCATGTCCGATGTACTCCGCCATATGGATACACATTTGGAGATGGATTTCATGGATGTGTCCAGCTACGGCGGCGGCATGACATCTTCTGGTGAAGTAAAAATCGTCAAGGACTTGGATACAAAAGTAGAAGGCAGAGATCTTTTGATCATTGAGGATATCATCGACAGTGGTCTTACTTTGAGCTATCTGGTGGATTTGTTCAAATACCGGAAAGCGAAATCGATTAAAATCGTCACGCTTCTTGATAAGCCTTCAGGACGTACGGCGAAGATCCAGGCGGACTTGGTCGGTTTCCATGTGCCAAATGAATTCGTTGTCGGCTATGGTTTGGATTATCAGGAGAAGTATCGTAATTTGCCGTATATCGGGGTTTTAAAACCGGAAGTATATGGCGGCGCCCGTACTGAATAAACGGTACCGGTATGGATCATCTTCCTTTTACATAAGGTAAAGGGTATTTAGTTGTATAGCAGGTTTTGCATATGGTAGTATTTACTATAGTTTTCTCGTTTGGGAGGAGGTAGGCAATGAGCAAAGTGTTCCGCAATACCTTAATGGTTATAATTATATTTGTAGTCATTATCGGTGTGATCAACTTATTCAAGAATCAGACGAACGAAATCGAACAGTACGACATTAACAAGTTTAGAACCACGCTTGAGAGTGGTGATATACAAAGCATGACCGTCCAGCCTACTAATAATATTTATACGGTACGAGGCGAGACGGAGGATAACACGCAGTTCCAGACTGAGGTACCTCAGAATGAACAGCTGATGAGTGAAATCATCAACACTGCAAATGAACAAGGCGTTAAGATGAATGCAGAAGAAGAGCCGCAGCCAAGCTTCTGGCAGACTCTTTTGACAACCCTTCTCCCTATCTTGCTGCTTGTGCTAATCTTCTTGTTCTTCATGAGTCAGTCACAAGGTGGAGGAAGCCGGGTGATGAACTTCGGTAAGAGCAAAGCGAAGATGTACAATGAAGAGAAGAAAAAAGTGAAGTTCCGTGATGTAGCCGGAGCTGATGAAGAGAAGCAGGAGCTTGTCGAAGTTGTCGACTTCTTGAAAGATCCGCGCAAATTCTCCGCTGTAGGAGCACGTATCCCGAAAGGTGTCCTTCTTGTGGGACCTCCAGGTACAGGTAAAACATTGCTTGCTCGTGCGGTAGCAGGAGAAGCTGGCGTGCCGTTCTTCTCTATAAGTGGTTCGGACTTCGTAGAGATGTTTGTAGGGGTCGGAGCATCCCGTGTACGTGATTTGTTTGAGAACGCGAAGAAAAATGCACCATGTATCATCTTTATTGATGAGATTGATGCAGTTGGACGCCAGCGTGGAGCCGGTTTAGGCGGGGGTCACGATGAGCGTGAGCAAACATTGAACCAATTGCTTGTTGAAATGGATGGTTTCGGTGCTAATGAAGGTATCATCATCATCGCTGCAACAAACCGTGCAGACATTCTTGACCCAGCCCTTCTTCGTCCAGGCCGTTTCGACCGTCAGATTACAGTTGACCGTCCTGACCTAGTCGGACGTGAAGCAGTCTTGAAGGTACATGCCCGTAACAAACCGCTTGATGAGTCCGTGAATCTGCGTACAATCGCGATGCGTACTCCAGGATTCTCCGGTGCGGATTTGGAGAACCTATTGAACGAAGCTGCACTCGTAGCAGCTCGAAGTGACCGTAAGGAAATTATCATGGACGACGTTGATGAAGCGATCGACCGTGTTATTGCAGGTCCAGCGAAGAAAAGCCGAGTTATCTCTAAGAAAGAACGTAATATCGTTGCTTACCATGAGAGCGGACATACTGTTATCGGTATGGTGCTTGATGATGCAGATATGGTGCATAAAGTTACCATCGTTCCTCGAGGCCAAGCTGGCGGTTATGCTGTCATGCTTCCAAGAGAAGACCGTTATTTCATGACCAAGCCAGAATTGCTTGATAAGATCACCGGATTGCTCGGCGGACGAGTAGCAGAAGAGGTTATCTTCGGTGAAGTAAGTACCGGAGCTCATAATGACTTCCAGCGAGCAACAGGTATTGCCCGTAAAATGGTTACCGAATACGGTATGAGTGATAAGATCGGACCGTTGCAGTTCACTAGCAGTGGCGGTAATGTATTCCTCGGCCGTGACATTCAAAATGAACAAACATACAGTGATGCAATCGCCTATGAAATCGATCAGGAAGTACAGAACTTCATCAATCAGTGTTATGCACGTGCGAAGCAGATTCTTACTGAAAACAAAGAGAAGCTTGAGCTTATTGCTCAAACACTCCTTGAGATCGAAACATTGGATGCTTTCCAAATTCAAACATTGTTTGATAAAGGACGCCTTCCTACAGAGGATGAGATTGCCGCTGAACGCAGCAAATCTGATAAGAAAACCAGCCTGCTGAAAGAGAGTGACGAGGATGTAACTGTCACAATTCAGCCGCAGGAAGAAAAGGAAGCAACTCCATCCGATGACACAGCTATCGATGAAGATGTTTCCAAATCGCCGGATCAGTCAGGTATACCTGAAGATAACCCGCGAACAAATGATGATTCAGATGATCGTCCAAAAGCATAAAAGAAAAGGTCTCCTTCTAGGAGGCCTTTTTCTCTGTTTGGGTATAGTAAACATATAAAAGGATTTACCTGAAGGATTATGATAAGATATACAATACCTTGTGGAAAAAAATAGGCCGATAACGGTTGGTATATATAGAAGGAGTGACATTGCTCTCATGGGTGATTATTTAATTAAAGCAACAGGATTCAACGGAAATATCCGTGCTTATGCGATACAATCGACAGAATTAGTGGAAGAAGCACGTCGCCGTCACGATACATGGGCAACAGCATCGGCAGCGCTTGGACGTACGTTGACAATAAGCACAATGATGGGCGTGATGCTTAAAGGAGAAGATAAGCTGACGGTAAAGGTTGAAGGTGACGGACCAGTCGGGCCGATTATTGTAGACAGCAATGCAAAAGGTGAAGTGAGAGGATATATCACGAATCCGCATGTCGACTTTGAACTGAACTCCATCGGAAAACTGGATGTCTCCCGTGCTGTAGGAACTGTCGGAACATTGAGTGTAGCAAAGGATCTTGGTCTGAAAGAAATGTTCACCGGTCAAGTGCCGATTGTTTCTGGAGAGATCGGGGACGACTTCACCTATTACTTCGCCAACTCCGAGCAGGTACCTTCTGCAGTAGGTGCGGGCGTATTGGTTAATCCAGATCATACCATCCTTGCTGCTGGCGGATTTATTCTGCAAGTGCTGCCGGGAGCTGATGATACAATCATTACACAATTGGAAGAGCGGATCAGCTCTATTGCCCCGATCTCTACATTGATCAGAGAAGGAAAAACACCGGAGCAGATCCTCGAGATGCTAATAGGAGAAGAGAATATTAAATTCCTCGATACTATGCCGGTTAGCTTTACTTGCCAATGCTCTAAGGACCGTATCCAGAATGCAATTAAGAGTCTTGGGAACGAAGAGATCCAAGCGATGATCGATGAAGACCATGGAGCGGAAGCAAACTGCCACTTCTGTAATGAAACGTATACGTTTACGGAAGAAGAATTAAAAGAACTGCTTCGGTGAAGTCCCTCTTATTTGGATTGACTTTTAGCATTATTTTGCTTACAGTTAAATAAATCCAATTAAAATAGTGGGAATTAGGGGGAATAATCATGGCAATTGCATCATCCATTTCTGAATTGATCGGAAACACACCAATCGTTAAGCTTAATCGTACTGCGGACAGTGATAGTGCTGAGATTTATGTAAAGCTGGAATTCCAGAATCCAGGCGGATCTGTTAAGGATCGGATTGCACTTGCAATGATTGAAGATGCAGAAGAAAACGGCAGTTTGAAGCTAGGGGATACAATCATCGAACCGACAAGCGGTAATACAGGAATCGGCCTTGCTCTAGTAGCAGCTATCAAAGGTTATAAAGCGATTCTTGTTATGCCGGATACGATGAGTATGGAAAGACGTAACCTGCTTCGTGCCTATGGAGCTCAACTAGTGTTAACTCCAGGAGCAGAAGGAATGAAAGGTGCCATTCAGAAGGCGGAAGAATTGCAAAAGGAACATGGCTATTTCATGCCCCAGCAGTTTAAGAACGAAGCTAACCCTGCCATTCATGCACGTACGACAGGTAAGGAGATTGCAGCTGAATTCGGAGGCGACCTTGATGCGTTTGTAGCAGGAATCGGGACAGGCGGTACAATTACAGGGGTAGGTCAAGTTCTGAAAGAATTGAATAAAGATATCCGCATCATCGCGGTTGAACCGGCAAGCTCTCCTGTTCTATCAGGCGGAAAGCCAGGACCGCATAAAATTCAAGGTATTGGTGCGGGTTTTGTTCCAACAATCCTGGATACGGATATTTATTCTGAAATCATTCAAGTAGAGAATGATGAAGCGTATGCTACTGCCAGAGAAACAGCTGCCAAGGAAGGCTTGCTAGGCGGGGTTTCTACAGGAGCTGCCATCTTTGCTGCCAAGAAGGTTGCGAAAGAGCTTGGAGCAGGTAAAAAAGTATTAGCTGTTGTTCCGAGTAACGGTGAGCGCTACCTTTCTACTCCACTTTACCAATTCGAAGACTAATTGAACAGAATGCCCCTGCCTATCATAGCAGGGGTGTTTTTTTATGCATGGATTCGTGTACACTATAGAGATAGATTGAACGAGAGGTTGACGTTATATGAAGCGCATGATAGGCAATAAAGAATATGATCTTTCTAAGCAAACGCTTGTAATGGGGATTATTAACGTGACGCCTGATTCCTTTTCAGATGGAGGCAGTTATACAAATGTAGAAGCTGCTGTTAAACAAGCGCAAAAGCTTGCATCCGAGGGAGCGGATATTTTGGATATTGGCGGGGAGTCGACTCGGCCAGGGTATGAACCTGTATCAGCCGATGAAGAAATCGCGCGCGTCGTTCCAGCAATACAGGCCATTAGAGAAGTGGTAGATTTACCGATTTCTATTGATACCTACAAGGCGAAAACAGCAGAAGCAGCTATCGAAGCGGGTGCATCGATTATTAATGATATATGGGGAGCAAAGTATGACGCTGATATGGCGAATGTAGCAGCGCGTTTGGGCGTTCCAATCATTTTAATGCACAATCGGGAAGAAGCGCATTATAATGATTTGCTTCCGGATATGATTGCTGATCTGGAGGAAAGTATCCAAATAGCTATTGATGCAGGTGTTAAACGACAGGATATATGGCTTGATCCTGGTATTGGATTTGTTAAGTCCTTTGATGAAAATATGGCTGCTATGCGTGAGTTAGATAAAATCACGGCAATGGGCTACCCTGTCCTCCTCGGTACATCACGCAAACGATTCATCGGTACTGTACTTGATCTGCCTGCTGATCAACGAGATGAAGGCACAGCAGCTACGACAGCTTTTGGTATTACAAAGGGCATACATATGGTTCGGGTACATGAAGTAAAACAGACAGCTCGAATTGTGAAAATGATGGACGCGTTAGTAAGGGAGGAGTAAATGATGGATAAAATATATATGAACCAATTACAATTCTACGGCTATCACGGTTTATTTCCGGAAGAGAATAAGCTAGGGCAGCGTTTTATCGTAGATGCTGTACTGGAGCTTGACCTCCATAAAGCTGGTGAATCGGATGATATGATGCAGTCGATTCATTATGGACAAGCATTTGAGGTCATCAAAGATGTTGTTGAAGGACGAGCGAAGAATTTAATAGAAGCAGTGGCAGATGAGATTGCCAAGCAATTGTTTGCGGCATTCTCTCTGTTGGAGGCGTGCACAGTGAAGGTTATCAAACCCAATCCTCCAATAGCAGGACATTATGAATCGGTAGCGGTGGAAATACGGCGGGAGCGTCTATGAAACAGGCGTGGATTGCACTGGGATCAAATATAGCCCCAAGAGAGATATACTTACAGCAGGCTATCCAAACGCTGAATGAGCACGCGGAAATAAAGTTGAATCAGGTATCGACTGTATATGAAACCGATCCGGTAGGGTATGAGGACCAAGATCAATTTCTGAACTTGGTGGCAGAGGTGGAAACAAGCTTGAAGCCAATGGAGCTGCTGCATGTCTGTCAAAAAATCGAACAGGATTTAGGTCGTAAGCGGATTATTCGATGGGGACCGCGGACGGTGGACCTTGACATTTTGCTGTATAGTACAGAAAATATGAATGTTGAGGAACTTACCCTTCCCCATCCGCGCATGCATGAACGAGCTTTTGTATTAGTCCCTTTAGCTGAGATAGCTCCTGAGTTGTTCCTTAAAGGTAAAAAAGTGCAGGAATGGCTGGATACATTAGCAGCTCAGGATGTGCAAGGCGTTAGAAGCTGGGGTTCATTAAATATATAAAAAGACCAAATGGGAGGTAGAGACGTTGTTCAATATCGGTGATATCACCATAAAGAACCGAGTGGTATTGGCGCCGATGGCTGGTATCAGTAACTCAGCTTTCCGATTGACTGTAAAGGAATTCGGAGCTGGTATCGTATGTGCAGAAATGATTAGTGATAACGGCATCGTGACTCGGAACGCGAAAACGATGAACATGCTTTATATAGATGAACAGGAAAAGCCAATGAGCTTACAAATCTTTGGATCTAATCCGGAGACGCTGGTGGAAGCTGCTAAATTCGTCGATCAGAATACGACAGCTGACATCATTGATATCAATATGGGCTGTCCTGCGCCAAAGATCACAAAGAACATGGCAGGTTCCCGCTGGCTGCTTCAACCGGAGAAAATTTATGAAATGGTATCTGCGGTTGTAAAAGAAGTAGGTAAGCCGGTAACTGTTAAAATGCGTACAGGCTGGGACGACAGTACGATTTATGCTGTGGAGAATGCACAAGCGCTGCAAGAAGCAGGAGCGGCAGCAGTCGCATTACATGGTCGTACGCGTGAGCAGCACTATGAAGGACTCGCTAACTGGGATATCATCCGCCAAGTGAAAGAATCCGTTTCTATTCCTGTCATCGGGAATGGCGATATTACAACGCCGCAAATCGCAAAGCAGCGGTTGGAGGAGACTGGTGTTGACGCAGTTATGATCGGACGAGCTGCTCTTGGAGATCCGTGGATGATATATAGAACTGTTCAATACCTGGAAACAGGCGAGATTTTAGACGAACCAAAACCACGTGAGAAGATTGACGTTTGCGTGCTGCACATGGAACGTTTAGTTCGTCTGAAAGGCGAAAGAGTAGCGATTATGGAAATGCGAAAGCATGCTGCCTGGTATTTGAAAGGGTTAGACGGTACTGGGAAAGTGCGCAAATTGATTAATGAAACAACCACAAAAGAAGACATGGCTAATCTGCTTTACGATTTTGCAGACCAAGCAGAAGCTTCTATGGCAATGTCTTAATCGGACGTGCTTTATTGACACAGCATGGCTGCTTTTCTATACTTATACGAGGTAGCAATGCGGAAAACCTTGCATTATACGAGGACGAACGATACTGCCAGTCAAGCTGGCAGTTTTTTTAGCATTATAGAGAATGAATATAGAAGAAATGGGAGTGAACAGGATGAGTGAAGAATTAAACGATCAGATGCAGGTGCGCCGCGATAAGATGGAAGAGCTTATGAACCAAGGCTATAATCCGTTCGGTGCTAGATTCGAGCGTACACATCAAACAGAAGAATTAGTGGCAGCTTTTGATACTTTCAGTAAAGAAGAGTTGGAAGAGAAGAAAGAGGAAGTAACAATTGCTGGCCGTCTAATGACTAAACGCGGAAAAGGTAAAGCAGGTTTTGCTCACTTGCAGGACTTGAGCGGCCAGATTCAACTTTATGTACGTAAAGACCAAGTTGGTGATGAAGCGTATGAGTTATTCAGCAGTGCCGACTTAGGTGACATCGTCGGTGTTACTGGTGTTATGTTCAAAACAAACGTTGGGGAGCTTTCTGTTAAGGCAACTTCCTTTGATATACTTTCCAAAGCGCTTCGTCCGCTTCCTGATAAATTCCATGGTTTGACTGACATCGAGCAGCGCTATCGTCAACGCTATCTTGATTTGATCGTAAATCCTGAATCGAAGCAGACATTCATCACTCGCAGTAAAATCATCCAAAGTATCCGCCGTTACTTGGACGATATCGGATACTTAGAAGTAGAAACACCACTAATGCACAGCATTCCGGGTGGAGCTGCAGCTCGTCCATTCATTACGCATCATAATGCATTGGATATACCGCTTTATATGCGTATAGCTATTGAACTGCATTTGAAACGTCTTATCGTTGGTGGGTTGGAGAAGGTCTACGAAATTGGACGTGTATTCCGTAACGAGGGTGTTTCTACACGCCATAACCCTGAGTTCACAATGCTTGAGCTGTATGAAGCATATGGTGATATGGATACAATCATGGAATTAACAGAAAACCTCATTGCACATGTTGCAAAAGATGTACTTGGTAAAACCGTTATTCCTTATGGTGACTATGAAATCAATCTTGAACCGAAGTGGAAACGTCTGCACATGGTAGATGCAGTAAAAGAATATACAGGTGTGGACTTCTGGAAGCATATGAGTGACGAAGAGGCAAAAGCTCTAGCGAAGGAAAATGGTATTGATATTAAAGATACAATGACGTTCGGTCATATTGTAAATGAATTCTTTGAACAGCGTGTAGAGGACAAGCTTATTCAGCCGACGTTCATCTTCGGTCACCCGGTTGAGATTTCTCCGTTGGCGAAGAAGAACCCAGAAGATGAGCGCTTCACGGATCGTTTTGAAGTATTCATCGTAGGAAGAGAGCATGGAAATGCGTTCTCTGAGCTGAACGATCCGATCGATCAGCGTGAGCGTTTCGAAGCGCAGATGAAAGAAAAAGAACAAGGTAATGATGAAGCGCACGAAATGGATGAGGACTTCTTAGAGTCCCTTGAGTATGGTATGCCGCCTACAGGTGGATTGGGTATCGGTATCGACCGCCTGATCATGCTGTTAACGAATGCTCCGTCCATCCGGGACGTATTGCTGTTCCCTCAGATGCGTAATCGCTCTTAATAGAAAGGAGAAGGGTATTCTGCCCTTCTCCTTTTCACCTTTATATAGGCATTTGCATAGAATGCAAATGGATGAGGGATAATGCTATGTAACAGTTTGTAAGAAAGTTTAACATTTATTTAAAAAAACTATTGCAATGCCATTACATCCATGGTAAATTATTAGAGTTGCTTCAAACGAAGCGGCAAACACGAGAAACAAAAAC
>NZ_NPBJ01000042.1 GCF_002272075.1 Terribacillus saccharophilus | reverse complement strand
GAATAATATATCATGAATTAGGGTATACTGCAACACTTTATAATAAAAAATATTGAATTGCCGCCAGAGATGCTATTCCCGGGATGCCTAATACACCCACTAATACTGTTGTTGCGGCATTTATCGGGATGTGGAGTCCGGCAAGTGCTCCTACTACATTAAATAGAAATAATAGAAAGACACCAAGAATAAGCCTAACTGAACCTTTGAGCATTAAACTGAACAGCTTGCCTGACGTTCCTGAAATGAGTAAAACTACAACTGCAGCTAACAGGATACCGATTATTGCATATGACACATTTCATCTCTCCTTTAACTTGTCCTGTTTTCTAAATTATGAGTACGGACAAGAAAAAAGAACACGCATTGCGTTAAGTACGCAATGCGCTTAAGTTTCGGTGTCTTGCTTCACGAAGCATGAACAGATACTTGGCTTGCGCCACCTGTAGATCATACTGCCCCATTTCACTCGCATCGACACTTCTCTCTATTATAGATTGAATGCTCACCCAATCGTTCTTCATCTTGAATATATCAGTTAACAACTCTTTGTCCACATCAGATCTCTTCAATCTTCTGCCAGCCATTAATCTCACCTGCTTTACAGTTCTCTTCTGCCTTCCATCGCTTTGGAAAGGGTGACTTCATCCGCATACTCCAGATCTCCACCCATTGGCAGGCCGTGTGCAATCCTTGTTGTTCGTATACCAGATGGTTTGACTAGTTTGGATATATACATCGCTGTTGCTTCACCTTCTATGTTCGGATTGGTAGCTAGGATCAATTCCTTCACTTCCTCATCCTTCAGGCGGTTCAATAGAGACGGGACATTGATATCTTCAGGTCCGATACCATCCATCGGAGAAATAGCTCCATGCAATACATGATATTTCCCATTGAATTCACGCATCTTCTCCATAGCGATGACATCTTTCGGGTCCTGTACCACACAAATAAGAGAGCTGTCTCTTGCTTCATCCTGACAAATACTACAAGGATCCTGATCGGTGATATGACCGCAGATGCTGCAGTGGGTCAATTCACGTTTAGCATTGATTAATGCCTTCGCAAAATCCATGACGTCATCTTCCTTCATGCTAAGTACATGAAAGGCAAGACGCACGGCAGTCTTTGGTCCGATTCCAGGCAATTTAGTAAAGCTGTCTATCAGCTTCGAAATCGGTTCGGGATAATACATTTATTTAGTTGCCTCCTAGAACATTCCTCCAGGTAACCCTTTCGTGAACTGCCCCATTGTTTGGTTAGATTTGTCGTCGACTTGCTTCAACACTTCATTTGTTGCAGAAATAATAAGATCTTGGAGCATTTCTACATCATCCGGATCTACTACCTCTTCCTGGATGACTACATCAGTGATTTCCTTTTTACCATTAGCGATTACCTTTACAGCACCGCCTCCTGCAGTTGCTTCGAAAGTCATTTCATGAAGCTCTTCCTGAGCCTGCATCATTTTCTTCTGCATTTTCTGCATCTGTTTCATCATATTGTTCATATTCCCACCACCACGCATGGAAAAATCCCTCCTTGAATTTGGTTATTAGTCTTTTATTTCGAGCAAATCATCACCGACCAGCTTCCTGGCCTCAGCAATAATCGGGTCTTCCTCTTGCTTTCCATCCTCAGAAGGATCCTGCTGCTTCTGATTTTTCAGGAAATCTTCCCGCAGTTCTGTCCAATTTGCCTCCGGAACCGGTATGACCATAACTTGGTGTCCGATCCGTTCTGCTAGTAATGATTCTATCGTGTCTTTGTGTTCCAAGGCAAGTGAACAGTGGATCTCATATTTGAAACCTATAATTAGTGCATTCTGCGACGCTGCTCTTGGCTTACTATTCAAAATCGTAGCATGCGCAGGAGCGCTCTGCCTCTTAAGGGCATCCATAAAGCTTGCCCAGTGCTCGGCTACCAGCTTCAGTTCATCCTTTGTTGCTTCTGATAATACTTGGCGTATGCGTTCAAATGGAACACGATAGCTGTTCTTGCTGCCTGTTCGTACTGGACGCTTAGGCTGTTCGGCAGGAGCTGCTGCTGATTGCGGCTGCAATTTCAATTGTTTTAATTCCTGCTCCAGCTGAGAGATCTTACGTGTCAGCTGCTGCACAGCCTCGGCTTCCACACTAGCTGTCGGAGCACTCTGATCTGCAATGTGCAGAATTGCAATTTCAACGAAAACTTTCGGACTGTTTGCCCACTTGATCTCCTGCTGACAACGGTTAAGTTCTACAATCGCTGCCTGGATCCAAGAAGCATCCACTTCCTCTGCCAGTTGTTTGAAACTATCATCCACGAGCACACGTTCAAGAATGTTCTCCATACCAGGTGCACTTTGGAACATAAGCAAATCCCGTAAGTAATAGATAAGATCAAAAACGAAACGCCCTGGATCCTTTCCATCCTGTATCAGCAGATCTACTTGTTCAAGTGCTGTTTGTACATCTTGTCTGGCACAAGCCCGGATAACCTCTGTCAGTCTATCCTGGGAAACGGCACCGGTAACAGCAAGCACATCCGCCAGCTCCACACCATCTTCACTATAGGAAATTGCCTGATCAAGCAAACTGAGTGCATCCCGCATTCCGCCTTCTGCTGCTAATGCAACTGACTCGACTGCATCATCGGATACTGTGATTTGCTCCTTCTCCAGAATCTCCTGCATTCTGTTTACCATCGCCTGCTGGTTGATACGTTTGAAATCGAAACGCTGACAGCGGGAAATGATAGTCAGCGGAATCTTATGCGGTTCTGTTGTCGCTAAGATGAACACAACATGTTTCGGCGGCTCTTCCAATGTCTTGAGAAGTGCATTAAATGCTCCAATTGAGAGCATATGAACTTCATCGATAATATACACTTTATATTTGACCGCGCTAGGAGCATATTTCACTTTATCTCGGATGTCTCGGATTTGTTCGACACCATTATTGGACGCCGCATCAATTTCGATCACATCCGAAATTGAACCATCTTGTATACCCTTGCAAGCCACACACTCGTTACACGCTTCCTCTACCGGTGCATGCTCACAGTTGATGGTCTTTGCAAAGATCTTCGCCGCACTTGTCTTCCCAGTACCACGCGGACCGGAAAACAAGTAGGCATGCGAGAACTTATCCTGCATGATGGCATTCTTCAATGTACGGATAATTGGCTCCTGGCCTACTACATCAGCAAATGTCCTTGGCCTCCAGACACGGTATAATGCTTGATAACTCATTGCGCCGCGCTCCTTTTTTCATTCTTCCTTCATTATAACGGAATTAGTTTACTGATACTACATGTATAAAAAGAGCCCTTACCAAAATGGCAAGGACTCTGATTGTTTATTAATTAAGCGCCGTGCACCCACCGTCGATAATACGGATCTAAGCGTTACATAAGTTCATGGCTCGACCCAGGCTTCCCCGCGGCACACAGGAGAGACTGCTTACTGCTGCTTCCTTCCGGACCTGACAGGGTTCACAGTTTCCTGTTGCGCAGGACCCGGGTGTCAACACCAATTCCTTATGGCAGACCTTAAAGCCGCATTACCTCGGGCGGGAATTCGGCCTCGCTATAGCGGATTGCGAGTACAGGGCACCGCTACCTCCCCGCTTAGCACGGCTAAGTTGTGAATAAAGTTAGGCGCTTCGATAGCGCACTTCATAGTATAGCTTGTTTATAGTGAAAAATCAAATCCGGCTGTTTTTCTCTGCTTTTCGCTTTCGGAGTTCTCGGAAAAATGAGGTCAGCAGTCCGCCGCATTCCTCTTGCAGCACACCGCCAGTCACTTCTGTCTGGTGATTGAACCGATCATCTTCCAGTAAATTATATAAAGTTCCCGCACAGCCTGCTTTCGGATCATACGCACCAAACACTACCCGTCGGATCCGTGATTGGATGATAGCACCTGCACACATTGGGCAAGGCTCAAGGGTCACGTACAAATCACAATCCTCCAATCGCCAGCTGCCTACCTTTTCATTAGCTGCCTGGATTGCATGCATTTCTGCATGTGAGTGTGCCTGCTGCGTCGTTTCTCTAAGATTAAAGCCAGAAGCGATGATTTCTCCATCCTTCACAATAATAGCTCCAATTGGAACTTCTCCAAGATGCTCCGCTCGCTTCGCTTCATTTATCGCTTGCTCCATCCAGTAAGCATCGGTCGTCATATCTATCTCCCACATTTCTATCTAAAGGTTTCAAATTACGTAAAGTTGATAATGTATAAGTATAAGAAGCTTCCTACTACGAAGTAAAGGAGAATTATCATGAGTGACAAAAAAGCCGTTCTGTTTATAGATGTGTTCAACACATTTGATTTTCCCGGCGGTGATAAGCTGCTGGAAAATACAAAAGAAATATTGCCTAATTGGGAGAAGCTTCGCAAAAAAGCAAAAGAAAATGATTGGCCAGTCATCTTTGTGAACGACCACTACGGAATCTGGCAGGATAACTTCAAAAAAATAGCTGACTATTGCCGGAATGAAGATAACAAGGAAATCATCGATAGTATGATGCCGCAAGAAGATGATTATTTTCTTTTAAAACCGAAGCATTCTGCTTTTTTCCAGACATCACTGCCATCTTTATTAAAGGATTTAGATTGCGAACGAGTTATTCTAGCAGGTGTTGCGGGTAATATTTGTGTTATTTTCTCCGCGAATGATGCCCATATGCGGGAGTTCAAGCTGGATGTGCCGAGAAATTGTGTAGCTTCTAATACAAAAGAACAAAATGAAGATGCATTGCGTGTTATTGAAGCGACTCTCAATGCCAATACAGATTCAATCTAACATAAGACGGCTCCTCCGAGCATAGCTTTTCTATAGAGGCTTTATAAAGGAGGAGTCGTTTTGCAAATATATGTAGTTCAGACTGGTGATTCACTGAATAGCATTGCAAGCCGTTATGGTACGACAAGTCAGGAATTGATTACTGCAAACGAACTTGCAGCACCAAATGACCTTGTCGTCGGACAGGCGCTGGTGATCCCGATCATTGGCTCATTCTATTATGTCCAAGCTGGCGACAGTCTTTACACGATAGCCAGAAGAAATAACCTGTCAGTTACAGAGCTCGCTCGAATCAATAATATTTCTGCATCAGCAGTCCTGCAGCCAGGACAGCGTCTCTATCTGCCACCAAAGCCAAAAAGGCAGATAGAATCAAATGCGTATATCGAGCCATCCGGAAATACTGTTTCCCAGACATTGGAGACTGCAGCAAGACAGCGTGCCCCATACCTCACCTATTTGATGCCTTTTAGTTACAGAGTAGATCGGGAAGGGAACCTTACCGCACCGCCATTGAATGATTTTGCAGCAATTGCACAGGCCAATAATACGACATTAAGTCTTGCTGTCTCCACACTTGAGGGCGGACAGTTCAGTGCCGAATTAGGGACTCGAATTGTAACCACAACTTCTGTACAAGATCGATTATTTACGAATATTATCAATACAGCCAATGAAGTAGGTTTTGGCGAGGTGCACTTCGACATTGAATTTTTGCCGGCAGAGAATCGGGAAGACTATAACAATTTCCTAAGGCGCGCTGTCGCCAGGCTTCGACCTGAAGGACTGCGTGTATCGACAGCAGTAGCACCGAAAACGAGCGCAACCCAGCAAGGGCAATGGTACGAAGCACATGACTATGCTGCACATGGGGAGATTGTCGACTTTGTTATCTTGATGACCTATGAATGGGGTTATAGCGGCGGACCGCCATTAGCCGTCTCCCCATTGCCAAATGTAAGAGATGTTGTGGAATATGCATTAACTGAAATGCCTGCTAACAAAATCATGTTAGGACAGAACTTGTACGGCTATGATTGGACACTTCCATACGAGCCAGGAGGAGACTATGCCAAAGCCGTCAGTCCGCAGCGAGCCATCGCAATTGCTCGTGAGAATAATGTCTCGATTCAGTACGATACTACTGCGCAAGCACCTTTCTTTACGTATACAGCAGCTGGTGCACAGCATGAGGTGTGGTTTGAAGATGCCCGCTCCATCCAGGCAAAATTCGATTTGATCAAGGAGTTGAATCTGCGCGGAATCAGTTATTGGAAGCTTGGTCTTTCCTTTCCGCAAAACTGGTTGTTACTTACCGATAATTTCACAGTCAGAAAGCTATGAGAGCAGTAGACCTACTGCTCTTTTTTTATGTCACTGTCACCCAGAGCTTCACTTCACGGAACTCATCTCCATCAACTATCACTTGCGGAATGGCTACACGCACAGTGTCTTCGAGCGGGGAAGGTGTCAGCCTGACCTCGTCGGATGAAACCCACTCTCCAATAATCTTGTCAGCAAAAGAAAACTGTTCTCTGAAGCCATCACGGAACCAGCTCACTTCGTCTTTCTTTGATACTCCCGGCTGGTTCATACATAAGTACAAAGAAACATCATCACAGAAAGAGAGCATTTTCTGATCGATATCCAGCGTAGCTTTCTCAGCTGATGTTAGTGTTTGCATGTCAGCCTGCTGCAACCCGTATTCCCGATTCAAAAATGCTTTTATCTGTTCATCATCTGTATCATCGGAAAAGAAGGAGCAATAATGTCTGCTGCACAATACAGCCGCATAACGAGATTGTTCCCGTACTTCCATGATTCCCTGCTGATATGCACGCAGCTTGTCGGTTAATGGATAATCGATAAAGCTGTAGAATCCATTCCCATCGGGTTTTCGTTGTGGTAACTCATCCAAAGGTATCCAGGCTCTGTCATGTTGGTCAATTGCCATGATAGTCTCCGGACGCTGAACAGGTGAATCTGGATCATCCTTTCGCCAATGCCTGGCTATTTCCCCGGAAATAGCTGCATGGGCATGCTGAGGTATTAGCACCGTTTTCCCATCGTTATTTTCTCGAACGATCATTCTATCCCTCCTATGAAAAACTCCCGGCATATAGCCGGGAGTCGCAATTTAATCTTATTTCAATAGCTTCAAGGATTCGTCGATGAATGCTGGAATATCATCCGGTTGTCTGCTTGTAACCAGCTGGTTCTGGCATACGACAACTTCCTTATCTTCGACTGTTGCGCCAGCGTATTCCATATCCACTTGAATGGACTTATATCCTGTCGCTTTTCGACCTTCTAGTGTTTTAGCTGTAATTAGCAGCTGCGGTCCGTGACAAATTGCAAATACAGGCTTCTTCTCATCCATGAAATGCTTCGCAAAGTTAACAAATCGATCATCCGCCCGCAAGTTATCAGGTGAATTACCGCCAGGGATGAACAGTGCATCAAAATCAGATGGGTTCACATCATCGATGCCTTTATCGATAGACACTGTTGCTTCCCCTTGCTTACCTGTCACACTTTTTCCTGCCTCAAATTCAATGGTTGTCACTTCATGACCTGCTTCTTTAAATGCTTTCGCTGGATCTGTGTATTCTACGTCTTCAAAAGTATCAGTAATTACTGTTGCAATTTTAGCCATTGTCTAACACTCCTTTATAAAGTATCACACAATGTATAGTTCCACGTTGGCTGTCGATTAAACCTCTTATTCCTCTAAAGTCGATGTATCACCTAGCGGAAGACCAAGCTCTTTGGCACGAAGCAGACGTCGCATGATCTTACCGCTTCTTGTCTTTGGAATCGAGGTGACAATTTCAATTTCCCTTGGTGCAGCATGTGCACTCAGTCCTTTTTTAATGAACTGACGAATCTCTTCACGCAACTCCATGGAATCTTTATGCCCTTTATCCAATGTGATAAAAGCTTTGATGATCTCCCCACGCTCTTCATCCGGTTTCCCGATCACAGCAGCCTCGGTAACTGCATAATGCTCAATAAGCTTACTTTCCACTTCAAATGGTCCAACCAATTTTCCAGAAGTGTTTATCACATCGTCCAAACGCCCTTCAAACCAGAAATAGCCCTCTTCATCCATTTTGGCGCTATCACCTGACACGTACCAGCCATTGATAAAGTAACTATCGAACTTCTCTTGATTGCCCCATATTGTCTTCATCATTGATGGCCATCCTGCCTTAACTGCAAGATTTCCACTTGTATGCGCTGGCAGTACATTCCCTGCATCATCAATAATAGCAGCTTCGACACCTGGAATCGGTTTGCCCATTGCTCCTGGTTTGATCGATAGTGTTGGATGATTGACGATGAGCATGGCGCCAGTTTCGGTCATCCACCATGTATCATGGATACGTTTGCCGTAAACTTCTTCCGCCCAATAGATAATCTCTGGGTTCAGTGGCTCCCCAACACTGAGAACATGACGAAGCGAGGACAAATCATGGGAATGGGCAACCTCATCTCCTGCAGCCGCCAGCTTCCGCAATGCAGTCGGAGCTGTGTACCAGACTGTTACCTTATGCTTTTCGATGATCTTATACCATGCTTCCGGGGTGAAACGGCCGCCAGCTATGACATTTGTTGCCCCATTCAGCCATGGTCCGAATATGCCATAGCTCGTTCCTGTCACCCAGCCCGGATCTGCGGTACACCAATAGACATCATCCTCCTGTAAATCCAAGATCCACTTGCCAGTAGCATAATGCTGAATCATCGCCCGATGCGCATGATAGACACCTTTGGGCTTCCCAGTGGAACCGGAGGTATAATGCAGCAGCATACCATCCTCTTTATCCAGCCAGACGGGCTCGAATTCGGTTGATGCCTGATCCATCAATTCTGTATAGTCATGCACTCCATCTGTTTCGCACTCTAGTACAATGACTTCCTTCAATTCAGGCAAATTATCTCTGTTAACACGTTGCAGCAGTTCTGCAGTGGTAATTAGGATGCTAGCACCACTGTCCTTCAGTCGATCTTCTACTGCCTGCTCCATGAATGCTTCGAATAATGGTCCAGCTACTGCGCCAATTTTGAGAATACCAAAAAAGCTTGCGTAAAAATCAGGACAGCGAGGCATGAACAAAAAGACACGGTCTCCTTTTGCTGCTCCGAGAGATTTCAGCATATTGGCTGCCTGATTGCTGCGTTCCTTCAGTTGTGTGAACGTCCATTTTTCCTCTGTCTGTCCATCCTGAAAAATAAGAGCAAGCTGATCCGCTTTAGCTGGATTTTCCGCATGACGGTCGATCGCTTCATAAGCTGCATTCAATTTGCCTGTGTGGAACCAGGAAAAATCCCGCTCCATCTGACTCCACTCAAACGTCTGACGTAGTGCTTCAAAATCCGTTACATTGTGCTTTCCAGCGAGAGGTGCTAACATTTTCATGATTCGACATCCTTCCCTTTATTTTGTAAGCGTTTACAATAAATACGAATAAAAAAGCCTCTGTCTGCATCAGCAAAGCAAGTAGGTTATTTCCATTGTACCTTGTTTTCCTTACCAATCAAAGTGAAATCATAAAAATGAACACCCGCGTATATACGCAGGTGCCCATGGTTGTTATTTTTTATATTGCATATATACTGCCTGCGTAATCAGGAAGTCCTCGATTCCGTATTTACCGTCCGTACCGCCGAGACCTGATTTACGAATACCTGCATGATATCCTTGGACTGCTTCCATGTTCTCACGATTTACATACGTTTCGCCGAACTTAAGCTCGTTGATCACTTTCATCGCTTCATTCAGATTTTCTGTATAGATAGAAGAAGAAAGACCATAGTCTGTATCATTACCCATTTCAATAGCCTCTTCCAAGTTTGTGAATGTAACAACTGGAACGACCGGACCGAAGATTTCATCTTTGATAATAGACGAGTCATGCTGAACGTTTGTCAGGATAGTTGGCTCATAGAAATAGCCGGATTCTGCATCTGGTCTTTTACCACCGATGATACAATTGGCGCCTTCCTCTTTAGCAGCCGCTACCATCTCTTCGACCGTCTCCAACCGATCCTTGCTGACAAGCGGTCCCAACTCTACATTATGATCTTTGGCAGGATCTCCATAAGAGACTCCCTCAAACGACTGCTTGAGTTTTTCCGTAAACGTTTCTGCCACACTTTCGTGTACATAAACGCGCTCAGCATTCGTACAAGTTTGTCCGTTATTCAGCAGGCGAGATGCTTTAATTTGTTCTACCGCTAAATCCAAATCAGCATTTGCCGTCACAATGGCAGGTGCCTTACCACCAAGCTCCAGGTTTACTTTGGTAATATTCTGTGCAGCAGCCTCCATTACTTTTGTTCCAGCTGTAACACTGCCTGTAATCGAAATCATGTCTACTTTCGGATGGGAAGCAAGCTGATTTCCTAATGCAGAGCCTGTCCCTGTGACATACTGATAGACGCCGTCGGGTATAATACCCAATTCATCAACCATCTTGGTGAATTCGTAAGCTGTATTCGGTGTCTGTTGACTTGGTTTCAAGACAAGTGTACATCCTGCGGTGAGAGCCTGTGCAACTTTCCGCGCCAAAATAAAGACAGGGAAGTTCCATGGCACGATACCTGCTACAACCCCGATTGGCTTCTTATAGATAAAGATATTTTCATTTGGCCGGTCACTCGGGACAATGTCACCTTCAATGCGGCGTGCCCATTCTGATGTGTAGCGGAAGAAATCAATCGCCATATCCACTTCTCCAGTAGCAAGCTCATAATTCTTGCCTTGCTCTTCCTGAAGCAAGGAAACAAAGGTATCTTTTCGTTTTTCCAGCTCATCTCCAAGCTGGCGCACTATTTTAGCACGCTCAATCGCCGGCGTCTGCTCCCACTCTTTTTGAGCTGCGGCAGCACCATCCACAGCTTGGTTCACTTCATCCTCTGTCGATTTGGGGATTTTAGAGATGACTTCCTCTGTTGCCGGGTTTAAGATATCAATTGTCTCTTCTGTTTGTGAAGTCATAAAACGTCCGTTGATATAAAGCTTATGCGTTTCCACATTCATCCTCCTCTTTTTATTCCTGGTAGTTGTTTTCCACCATAAAGGAAGATACAAACACAAAAAGGCCCACTCTTTAAAAGAGCGGGCTTTTTCTTACACTTAGCAGATTAGTGGTATGGGGGATACCTGATACCAATATACCCTTCTGTTTGTATATTAAACATATTTCTTAAAAAGTTTATTATTTTCTTCATCGGGAAGAGATTTATATACATTTTACAGAAGGAGTGGATTATAAATGGCTGAAAATAAACAAAGTGTTAGTGATAAAGTGAAGGGTGCCGTTTCTAAAGTAAAAGGCGAAACAAAAGACCAAATCGGTAATGTCAAAAATGACAAAGGTATGCAGGCAGATGGTAAGAAAGACAAAGCAAAAGGAAACTTGCAGGATACAGCAGGTAAATTGAAAGAAAACCCTGATCGTCATCCTGACCGTCATTAAGAAAGAGCCTATCCTTTTGTCAGATAAACTAACAGGAAACAAGGGGGACTTGGGAAAGTGAGAACAGCACCCAATTTCGGCAAATTTCGTGCTACACTTAATTCAAGATTTCCCCTAAAATTTCTAACGCAAAATGGCTGCCAATTGGCAGCCATTTTTGTTTTAGACAATTTCTACATATTGCGGATTCGCTGTAATATAGTTCCCGCTCTTCAGCTTATACATCGTAGAACCATCGACAGTTAATGTCTCCACTACAGTAAATACTTCTCCTTGGCTCACTGTACCAGCTCGTGCATTCCAATCCGGCGCATCATAGTAGTATAGCGATGCGGCCTTCACTCGAATCAAGAAAGTTGAGCCTGAACCGGATTTCTTCGTTAGACCAAGTGCTTTCTCCAAACCATTTACATGACCTCGCGCCACATTCTGAATCCATGAGTTGGATTTCATCTTCGCCGCATCGGCACTATTATCAATAAATCCATTTTCCGTCAGGACAGCAGGCATATTTGTCTCCCGAAGTACGTGGAAATTCGCCTTTTTCCTGCCGCGATCCGACATTCCATTTAGTTTCATGACTTCTTCGTGAATTCTTGCTCGCATTACCCCTGTTGCAGAGCTGTCCGATAATGTGGAATAAATGAAATCCTCATATCCAGTCCCTCCGCCAGCATTGATATGGATGCTGAGGAAGAAATCAGCGCCCCAAGCATTAGCATCATTCGTACGCTGAGTAAGAGACGGAAACGTATCCCCGGTACGTGACATACGAACCTCTGCATTTTCATATTCAAGCTGCAAGATATTTCGGATTGATGTTCCAATTGCCAACACCACATTCTTCTCTTGAATTCCGTTTGCTGTTGCTCCTGGATCTGACCCTCCATGACCTGGATCTACATAGATTTTCACCATTCGACCATCTCCCTTTCTTTTTTTGACTGCTTATAGTACCTTATGCAGCCTTGTACTAGATAAAAGCGGTTGGTGTCACAATTTCACAACCCATTCTGCTTTTAATATCGAAAGCTAGGGATGATTCGTGTCATAAAAGTTAGCAAGTTAGCCACACTAACAAAACGAGAGTGAGGTGATCGGTTATGTTTCCTTGGCAGAAACAAAAGACAGAAGCGATAGAGAAGCGAGAAAACAGAAAGATATCAAAGAACTTAAAAGACAATATCGCATATCTAGAAGAACAGTATTCCTATGGATTGAATTACGATTTCGAATCTAAGTCGGTTCATGGACCGACGGGCAAATACCACCTACTCTTTTATTCCACTACAGTAAATACACAACAGCTGAGTAATCATATTGTTTCACCGTTATTGGAAGTGAAAAAGGATATTCCGATTAATCAAATTTTATCCGTACCAAGTATCACTCCCATAAAGAATATGGGAGAAGCCGAAAAAGGCCTGAATGAAGGCAGTGTAATTATCTTCAAAGAAGGATTGGCAGAAGGATTCGAAGCGAAAATTCAAGATTTCAAGCATCGTGCAGTGGAAAAAGCAGAAAATGAGAAGACCGTAAAGGGACCGAAGGAGTCATTCACAGAGTCTTTACCGACAAATGTCTCTATGTTTCGGAAGAAGATACCGTCTAAAGATTTGATAGTCGAAAATATCAATGTTGGGATGCGACCAGCAATGCCGGTCACCCTTATCTATGAACGAGATTTAGTTAATGACGAAGTGTTGGAGAATATTAAGCAGCGGATTAAGAATATAACAGTTGATAACATCCGGAATGTTGAGATCTTGGAACAATTCATTGAAGAAAGGCCGTCTTCCCTATTTCCTTCAATGCTTTATACCGAAAGACCCGATAATGCATCCAACTTTGTATCGGATGGTTACATTGCCATCATTATGGATAATTCTTCTTCCTGTTTGATTGCACCTATTACAATCTGGTCTTTCTTCCATTCGCCAGAAGATCGGTATTTGAGATGGGCTTTTGCGAACTTCAGCCGACTAATTCGAGCGATCGCCTATTTTATCACCCTTTTTGTATCTGCTAGCTATGTAGCAGTTACAAACTATCATAGTCAGTTGATGCCAATTGATTTGCTGCTCGCGATCGCCAGCAGCAGGGAGCGTGTACCGCTCCCAATTGCTTTCGAAATCCTTCTGATGGAAGTTGCTTTTGAATTGATTAGAGAAGCAGGAGTAAGGATACCATCGCCGCTAGGACCGACAATCGGTATTGTCGGGGCATTGATTCTAGGTCAGGCTGCTGTCGAGGCAAATCTTGTTAGTCCAATCGTTGTTATCATCGTAGCATTAAGCGGCTTGTCCTCATTTGCGGCCGCTAATTATAGCATCAACCATACATTGCGGATCTCCCGCTTTCTTTTCATAGCAGCTGCCAGCGTGTATGGGTTGCTAAGTCTGTTAGGTGCAATATTATTATGGGTCGCGTACGTCGTCTCCATCTCGTCATTTGGTGTCAGCTATTTCTCACCTGCAACACCATCCACGAAATCGACACATGATACCTTTTTCCGAAAGATTTTGAAGAATGAACGGTGGAGACCAGGCTTTCTGAATCCAAAAGATTGGGACAAATATTGAAGGAGGGATAGACGTGGAATTGACGAAGAAGCCGTTGCGTACTCGTGAGATGGTGGCAATTGTCTTTATGATTGTTGGTCTTAAAGGCGGTGATACCACACCTGCCCTTTTTGCAGAACATGCTCAAAATGCTATCTGGCTTGGTCCAATCGTATCTTTCCTAGTCCTTTTAGCTCCCTTCCTTGTGCTAATGTACCTCCTGAAAAAATATAAAAGATTCAATTTGATTGAACTCACATTCCACTTAATAGGAAACAAGGCTGGCACCATTTTAGGATTACTTCTGTTTGCGAGTGGTTTTGTTGCTCTGTCAACTGATATGCGGAATGTTGTAGAAGAAATTAACTATCTCTATTTTCCGAACTCCCCCACCATAGCTATCTATATCATCTTCATCAGTATTTGCATCCTTATAGCTAATAAAGGATGGGAAACGATCGGGAGCTTGACTTGGGCTTTACTTCCGGTAATTGTATTAACTATCCTTGCAGTCTTGATTGTTGATATGAGGGATGCTGTTGGATATCGTATCTTTCCGATTTTCGGCGGCGGAGCAGATGTTGTCCTAAAAGAAGGGATTAGTAAATCTTCGGCTTTTTTGGAATTCCTCCTCCTTCCAATTGCATATCAGGCTTTCCATCAGCCAAAGAATTTTCGACTTGGTATATATACTGGTGGAATACTCTCCTGTATTCTAATAGTCTCTTTCTATGCTCTTTATACGATGATGTTCGACTATAACACGATCAATAATATAGCTTTTCTTTACCAGGAGTCGACAGAGATTGTAACACTTGGCCACTTTTTTACAAACATCAGCACTTTCTTCATGATCGGCTGGCTTTTCTCCAGCTTCTTGCGTTTCATTATCTATCTGTATATCATATGCTGGATCTTTGGGGCTATATTTGAGATTAAGCGATTTGAAGGACTTCTTCTGCCTATTGGCTTCATTTCCATGATGTTGTCCCTAATTCCACCCAGCTTTGCTGTCAATGAGCTCATTGTCAGGGAAACAAGTCTGCAGATTATTACGCCCCTGTTCCTCATCTTTCCCTTTTTGTTGTGGGGAGCAGCTTTTTGGAAGGATAGAAAGAAAACATGAGACAATTTATCCTCATTTTGTCTCTTCTGCAGCTAGCTATGATCCTGAGTGGGTGTTATGACAGGAAAGAGCTAGAAGAACAGGCTTATGTCATCACCATCGCGGTGGATAAAACAGACCGTGATAATATATTTCGATTCACCTTTGAGATTGCTAACCCGGAAGTAGGAAGCTCTGCAACTACTCCTTCCACCAATGAACCTGCTCAAGAAATGATTAGTGTATTAGGAACTGATTTTCTATCAGCTACAAGCACTGCTAATTCATCTGTAGCAAAGGAAATTACCTTGGAGCAGGTACGGGTAGTCATCGTTTCCGAGAAACTGGCCCGTTCCAAAGAGTTCATTCATCTGATGCAATCGGCACCAAGTACGGTTGATTTAAAATTAAATGCCCAATTAGTGATAAGTAAAGAAAAAGCAGAAGAATTCGTCCGGCATAACAGTCCCAATTTGGAATCTCGGCCACACAAATACTTTCAATATATGCTCGATCGTGCTAGAGAAACAGGAGTCATTCCAGATGCACCTTTGGTTCGGTTCTTTCAGATTACAGAAGGGGATGCCGATTTATTCGTAGCGCCGTATGCTTCTACTGTAAAGAAACCAAAAGACAGTTATGGTGATGAAGATAGCTACAAAGCTGGGGAAATTGATTTTCATGGCGGTAACGTAACCCAATTTATGGGGTCTGCTGTTTTCAAGGAAGGCCAGATGATTGACTCATTGACTGGTGAAGAAACTCGCTACATTCATATGATGGATCCCACATTTCCCCAACAGGTTATTCTCTCTACCTTTGTAGATCCATTAGAACCAGAATACAATATAGCTGCAAGGGTTCAACTAGATAAAGTCAAAGTGAAAATTGATTACAAAAAAAATCAGACGTCAACGATCGATGTATATATTACGACCCATTTGAACATATTTGCCATTCCAAGCACAGAAGATTATATGAAGAGTCAGAAAAAAAGGAAAATCCTCTACGACTCTATACAAAAAGAAATACTTAAAAATGGTGAAAAACTAGTGAAAAAAACACAGGAAGAATATAAGGCAGAACCATTTTACTGGTCTCTCCACATTCGAAAGAAGTTTCTATCTATCAAGGATTATGAACAGGCAGATTGGTCCAATAAGATTTATCCCAATGCTCATGTTCGGCTGCATGTAAAAGTAGCAAGTCTTGAATTCGGAAAGACACTTCGTCAATCCGACATAGGAAGGGTGCGGGATTGATGCCAATTTTCTATTTGATACTCATGACGTTGGGCGTCACCATCTATACTGGTTTATTCGCTTATTCCCTCCATAGAACTGGCAATAAGAAAGGGATGGTTGCTGTAATTTCACTTATAATTACAGCAATCGCAAGTGCGGTCATACTGAAATTAACTTAAAAAAAGCCACAGCCTCAACAGGCTGTGGCAATTTTTCTTATTAAGACGGCCCCGGCAAGATTCGAACTTGCGACACACGGTTTAGGAAACCGATGCTCTATCCCCTGAGCTACGGAGCCACGACATACTATATTATAACTGAATCGACAAAGCTTGCAAAGTCTGTCGCTTTTTCCACTAGTTTCTTCCTTCACTATATCGAAGCTTGCGACCTTCTATGGTAAACTATATTTATTTGCCATACAACGTTTGAGTTTGGAGGATACATCATGCACGAGCTGCCCTTTATTGCAGTGGAAGGTCCAATCGGTGTCGGTAAGACATCATTGGCTAAGAAAATTGCGGATCACTTTCAGTATACGTTGCTGAAGGAGATCGTAGAAGAAAACCCGTTCCTAGGCAAGTTCTATGAGAATATCGAGGAATGGAGCTTTCAGCTGGAAATGTTCTTTTTGACGAACCGCTACAAACAGCTGAATGATATTCGTAAGGATTATCTTTCCCAGAATCAGCCGGTAGTCGCAGATTATCATATCGCAAAGAATATGATTTTTGCCCAGCGTACACTTGCTGCACCCGAGTTTGATAAATACAGCAAGATCTTCTCTATTCTGACAGAGGATATCGCGCTGCCTAATATGGTCATCTATTTAGATGCCAGTTTGGAAACATTGCTTGAACGGATCGAAATGCGTGACCGAAAAGCGGAACAGCTTATCCAGCCGGATTACTTGAAGCAATTGTCGGCTGATTACCAGACCTTCATGGATCGTTTCGAACAAGACAACCCGCACATACCTGTACTTCGATTAAGCGGTGATGAGTTGGATTTTGTAAAGAACGAGCAGGATTGGAAGTATATTTGTGACAGGATCTCCTCTCACTTGGATAAAGGAGTAACATCATCATGAATCTTAGAGCGAAATACCATATACCCGCAGACAGTGTCATTACCATTGCAGGTACAGTAGGTGTCGGAAAATCGACAATGACACATGCATTAGCAGATGCACTGGACTTCCGTACAAGCTTTGAGAAAGTAGACGGAAATCCTTACTTGGATAAATATTATGCTGATTTTGAACGCTGGAGTTTCCATCTTCAAGTCTACTTCCTAGCAGAACGCTTCAAGGAGCAAAAGCGAATCTTTGAATATGGCGGCGGCTTCATTCAAGACCGTTCTATTTATGAAGATACAGGAATCTTTGCTAAAATGGCGTTTGAAGAAGGTAATATGTCCAAAGTAGATTATGAAACATATCGTTCTCTCTTTGATGCGATGGTTATGACGCCTTACTTCCCCCATCCGGATTTATTGATCTACTTGGAAGGATCCTTCGATCATATCATCAGCCGAATTAAACAGCGCGGCCGCGAGATGGAACAGCAAACACCAATCAGCTATTGGGAAGAGATGTTCCACCGCTATGAAAAATGGATCAATGATTTTAATGCTTGTCCTGTACTGCGAGTGAATATAGCAGACTATGATTTATACAATCCAAATACATCAATTGAACCGATTTTAGAGAAGGTCGGCCATTTTATCCAGCATTCCCGTAAATGGACTTCCCGTCAGCCTTCCAAATAAAAAAAACGCCTATAATGGCGTTTTTTTTATTTGCTGAATGCTTGTCCCATTTCCTTCGATCGGGCAGCCGCTGCTTTTACACATGCTTGAATAGCTGCTTTTACACCTTGCTCTTCCAGCACGCTGATACCCGCTGCTGTTGTGCCGCCAGCACTCGTGATGTTCGCACGCAGCTGAGCTGGGGTTAGATCTGACTGCTCAAGCATCTTCGCTGCCCCTTTGAAAGTTTGGATCAACAGCTGTTTGCTAACACTCTCATCAAGACCGACTTGAGAGCTTGCTTCCTCCAACGCTTCCATCATGTAATAAAGATAAGCCGGACCGCTGCCGGAAATGGCAGTGACTGCATCCATAGCCTCTTCCTCTACCTCTACAGCCTCTCCAACAGTCTTGAACAAACTGCTAACGACCTTCATATCCTCACTACCTGCATGTACTCCTGCAGCAACTGCTGTAGCTGCCTCGAGAATCGTAGCAGAGGTATTAGGCATCGCCCGAACTACCGGCTGATTGGATGGTAGATAGCTTTCCAGAAAAGAAGTGTGAATTCCTGCCAATATCGATACAACAATTTGTTTTGAATTAAGATTTGCTGATTTCAAAGATGATAACGCAGCTTCGGCATCTTTCGGCTTCATCGATAAAATAATGACGTCTGCATCTTTTAACAGATCCGTCTGATTCCGCGTAATCGTTACTCCATATGCTGCATGCAATTCTTGTAGCCTCGCATCATTAGCATGATTCGTCAGCCATATACCTTTCGCTGGGAGATGCTCTGCTGCGATTAATCCTTTAACGAGCGCTTCTGCCATTGCGCCTGCACCTACAAATGCTATTTTCTTCATAAATGCCTCCGTTCCACGTGAAACAAGTTTGTAGTATTATCCGATGCTTCTTTTCAGAAGTCAATAAAAAAATCGTTACGGATCAACCGTAACGATTTATGTATTTTAATTTTATATGTTTGTAAAAATGGAGGAGGAAGAGGGATTCGAACCCCCGCGAGCGATGAAGCCCCTGTCGGTTTTCAAGACCGATCCCTTCAGCCAAACTTGGGTATTCCTCCGTAAGACAAGTACTAATATATCATGTAGTATGTCCACATGTCAACAAAATATTAAAAAAAGGTGAAGGAGGGGAAAACAAACCCTTACGATCCTTAAACGAGCCACTATCGGTTTTCGAGACCGATTCTTTCAGCTGAATCTAGGGTACCCCTCCATGCTTTTGTCTCCAAAGCTTTCTCACCATAATTTCAAGTCTACTGTCAAAATCCTTTAGCGGATCTCAGCCTTACCGCCCATGTAAGGTACCAATACTTCTGGAACCTTCACGGAACCATCAGCCTGCTGGTAATTCTCCAGGATAGCAGCAACTGTACGGCCTAGTGCCAATCCAGATCCATTCAATGTATGAACAAATTCCGGCTTGCTCTTCTCATCGCGTCTAAAACGAATGCCAGCACGACGCGCTTGGAAGTCCTCAAAGTTGGATACAGAAGAGATTTCACGATACGTACCGCTGCTTGGAAGCCAAACTTCCAGGTCGTATTTTTTCGCAGCTGTGAAACCGAGATCGCCTGTACACATGCTCATGACACGGTATGGCAGACCTAGCAGCTGCAATACTTTCTCTGCATGTCCTGTGATTTCTTCCAGTACGTTATAGGAATCCTCAGGCTTAACAAACTGTACAAGCTCCACTTTATTGAACTGATGCTGGCGAATCAGACCGCGTGTATCACGGCCGGCAGACCCAGCTTCAGAACGGAAGGAAGCACTGAATGCCGCGAATCTCTGTGGCAGCTGATCGCTTTTCAAGATTTCTTCGCGATAGTAGTTCGTTACAGGAACCTCTGCTGTTGGTACGAGGAAGTAATCCCAACCCTCAACCTTGAAGGCATCTTCTTCGAATTTTGGCAGCTGGCCAGTTCCTGTCATGCTTGTTCTGTTCACCATGTATGGCGGAAGCATTTCCTGATATCCGTGCTCATCAGAATGCAAATCCATCATGAAGTTAATCAAGGCGCGCTCCAAGCGGGCACCTAATCCTTTGTAGAACACGAAACGGCTTCCTGTTACCTTAGCAGCACGTTCGAAGTCTAGTATGCTTAAGTCTGTTGCAATATCCCAGTGGGCCTTTTCTTCAAAATCCTTCTGCTGCACTTCGCCCCATTTGCGTGCTTCCACATTATCATCCTCAGATTCGCCAACTGGGACGCTCTCATGCGGAATATTCGGGATAGAGAGTAATAGCAAATCAAGCTCACTCTCAACGTCTCGAAGCTCCTCGTCGTATGCTTTGATTTGATCGCCTACTTCGCGCATCTCTTTGATTTGTGCATCAGCATCTTGCTTCTCTTTTTTAAGAACAGCAATCTGCTTAGATACCTCATTACGCTTTGCTTTCAGTTCTTCTGTATCATTAATCAGTTTGCGGCGACGGTCATCTAAATCCCCGAATTTATCTAGATCAGTTAAATCTTCACCGCGATTTTGCAACTTTTGTTTTACTTCTTCAAAGTTTGAACGTAAAAATTTCATATCCAGCATATGTGCTTCCTCCTTTTTTCTTGAACAAAAAAACATCCCATCCCTAAAAAAAGGGACGAGATGTTTCACCCGCGATACCACCCTGGTTGAAGACAAAGAAGTCTTCCGGCTCGGCAAGGTAACGGTTTGTACCGGGTATGTTTCCATACCATTCCAGGATGGATTCACCTACAGCGCTGCATCGATTTTCACCAGCCATCGACTCTCTTAAAGCATGCTGTAAGTTACTAGTTCCTATCATCACGTTGTTGTTATTCTTCCTAAAGAATAGCTAATTTCAGGTAATTATGCAAGTATGATATGCAATTCCAGCTCTAGCTTCTACATACTAAAAGAATTTTATACGAAAAAACCGGAAAAGACTGAGTCTTTTCCGGTTTTCAGCTATGTCTAGCTCCAGAAACCAGAAACTTCGCCATAAGCGTGAAGTCCCTGCGGAAGTAAGAACATCTTCCTCCGGGCCTTCTCACTTATTTCTACGTTTCTAACCGGTTTCTTCCGCTTTTCTTTGTTGTCTAGCTGCAAAGAACAGAAACTGCGGTATAGGCGATAAATCCCTGCACGAGGAAAAGCACCTCATTCCGGGCTTTCTCACCTATTTCTCCGTTTCTAAGCGTTCTTTTCCGCTTTTCTTATTTAAAACCAGCCTTTAACTGTGTCAGAGACGCTAGTGAAGATTCCTGCGAAGAAATCACCGATTGCGCCTAGAGAGAGCATGAACCAGTTTGATTTTTCTACATCTTCGGATGCTACAACGTCAACAGTATAGGAGCCGCCGTTGATGTTGCCTTGGTCATCTCCGTCATAGACGAGTGTCGCAGTTCCGACTTTGTCGCCTTTTTTCACTGGAGCAACCAGTTCGCCATCTGCATCCAGCTTGTCCTTGTCTACTTTGTATTCCAAGTGGTATTTATCTTCTTCGCCATTCTTCACAGAAGTGGTAACTGCATCTTTTGTTGAGATGGCTACACTATCTTCTTTTCCTTTTGCAACTGGTACAGAAGCATGGTCCTTGATTTCTGTTCCTGCTTTGTAAAGTTCAGCCTGCTCGAATTGATTGAAGCCGTAATCAAGCAGCTTTGCTGTTTCTTGGAAGCGTGCTTCTTCGCTTTCTGTTCTCATAACAACTGTAATATAGCGCTGTCCATTCCGTTCTGCTGTACCTGTAAAGCAGTAACCTGCTGGAGTTGTATGGCCTGTTTTTAAACCATCCATGCCTTCATAGCCATATGCTTTCAAGTAGCCCGGCATGTCTGGAAGCATCCAGTTCCAGTTCGTGATTTGTTTACCATCAAAGTTTGTCTGTGTCTGACTGGCAACCTCAAGCGCCTCTGGATGATCCTTGATCAAGTTATATGCCAGGATACCAGTAGACTTTGCAGTCATCAGGTTTTCGTCGTTGACATTTGTACCCTCTGGTCGGTCATCGCCTAAATCAGAATTGGAAAGACCGGAAGAGTTAACGAATTTGTAATCCTTCATCCCGATTTCTTCTGCTTTTTCATTCATCATTTTGACGAATTCCGTCTCGCTGCCCGCCACAAGCTCAGCCAGCACGATAGTAGCTGCGTTATCGGAGTAGATCGCCATCGCATTGTACAAGTCGCGAACAGTGTAATCTTTATCCTGTGTCAGTCCTGTTCCGGAGAAATCCGTATTCGAGGAAATGCTATATGGATAATCGCTTACCTGTGTTGTCGTATCCCATGAAATATCTCCTGCTGCAATAGCATCCAAGATGAGATATTCCGACATCATCTTCGTCATACTTGCTGGAGGTAAAGTGAGATCTGCCTGCTTCGCATATAATATTTCACCAGAGTTGGCGTCTATTAGAATTGCGGATTCCGCTTCAATATCCAAGCCTTCCGCAGCTTGTGTGTCTAGTGGCTTCGCTAGAAAAGTGTTAAACGTAATCAGCATCGCGAGCAAACCGATCATCGATGCTTTCAAAAGATGTTTCAAAGTCTTCCTACCTCCACAAAAAATAGAATCGTTACTGTGCATCCCCGCTATTTTACCATAGACGATAGGCAGAGGGGAACGTACTTTGTACCGATTCTACATTTTGTTCACAGGTCTGGAATACACCAGTCAATTGGCTCTAATCCATTATTTTCTAATATTTCGTTTGTCTTAGAAAATGGTTTGCTTCCGAAGAATCCGCGCCTTGCTGATAAAGGACTTGGATGGACAGAAGTAAGTGTATAGTGCTTCTCCGTATTAATCAGCTTCTGTTTCTCCTGAGCATGCTTCCCCCAAAGAATGAATACAACGGGATCCTGCTTGTCATTCAATGATTGAATGACACGGTCCGTGAAGTGTTCCCAGCCTTTGCCTCGGTGAGATGCTGCCTGATGGGCTTCTACAGTCAAAGCTGTATTCAAAAGCAGCACGCCTTGTTCAGCCCAACGCTTCAAATAACCATGTGTCGGAATCGGGCAGCCGATATCATCTGCCAGCTCTTTGTAGATATTTACAAGTGATCTCGGGATAGCCACCTCGGGCTGCACTGAAAAACTAAGACCATGTGCCTGATTTGGCCCATGATATGGATCTTGTCCAAGGATAACCACTTTTGTATCCGCAAATGAGGTCACTTGCAGCGCTTCGTAAATATGCTGCATATCAGGATAGATTGTCCGCTCTTGGTAGGCGTTCTTTAGGAAGCCGTGCAGTTCCTTATAATAGTCTTTTTGGAATTCTTCCTGCAGAATATCCTGCCAGTCATTCTCAATAATTTGTTTCGTCATAGCCTTCCACCTCCTGGACATTGTATCAGACCTATACCCGAATTCAACCATAGGAAAAGCCACCTTCCCTTAGGAAGATGGCTTTTTAACAGGTACATTCCATTCGGAACGTTTTACGAAATATTGGATAGCAATCAGTGCTGCAAAGACGATAATGCCAGTTATACCGGACCAAACTTCCGGATAAATGAGCACTAGTCCTCCTGCTACAGCCAGCAAGCGCTCCACAATATAGAGCTTGCGATACCAGTAGCCGATGATTCCTGCACCGATACTGATCATACCGAGAAAGGCTGTGATGAATATCCAAACGACATGAAGATAGTTGCCATCTATGTCATAAAGCAGCAGCCTTGGTTCCAGCACGAACATGTATGGAATGATAAATGCTGCAATTGCTAGTTTGGCTGCATTCACACCTGTAGCAATCGGCCGGCCGCCGGACATACCCGCTGCTGCAAAAGCTGCAAGGGCCACAGGCGGTGTAATATCTGCCATGATTCCGAAATAAAAGACGAACATATGCGCAGATAGATCATTTACACCAAGCAGGATAATTGCTGGTGCTGCAATAGTTGATGTGATGATATAGTTAGCAGTAGTCGGTGCTCCCATTCCGAGAATCAAGGAAGCTATCATTGTAAAGAACAATGTGAGCAGCAGTTTTTCATTCGCCAAATCGACGAGACTGTTCGCCAAGCTCAGCCCAAGTCCTGTTTTTGTCACAACCGCTACGATAATCCCGGCTGCAGCAGTTGCAGCGATAACACTAAGGGCTGTACGTGCTCCTTCCACCAATGCCTGTATCGTATCAATGAAGTTCTCATCAAATAAATAACTTACGATCACGGTAACAAGTGCTGCGACAATCAAAGCTGTCTCAATTGAAATTCCGCTTGTAACAGCTCCATACACGATATATGCGACAAACGCAGCTGCGAAAACAATTGGATATAGATGACGATACCGTTCCTTACGCAAAAGTCCGACCAAGATACACGTGATAATACCATAGATGGCTGCACGCATGATACTTAGTCCGGAACTTAAGTAAAATACCATTGCCAGGATCGGCAGCAGCAGATACAAATTCTTAATAACTTCCTTCTTGTTCGGCATTTCTTCCTGCTGCAAACCTCGCAGTCCGGTTCGCTTAGCCTCGAAATGAGTCATAATCCAAATACCGGAAAAGTAAAGAATAGCCGGAATGATAGCTGCTTTTGCAATCGTCCAATAGCTGACTCCGATAAACTCAACCATCAAGAAGGCAGCCGCTCCCATAATAGGAGGCATGATCTGGCCTCCTGTAGAGGAAGATGCTTCTACTGCGCCGGCAAAATTCTTCGAGTATCCCAAGCGTTTCATCATTGGGATTGTAAAGGAACCGGATGTAACTACGTTAGCCACCGAGCTTCCGCTCACTGTTCCCTGCAAGGCACTGGAGAATATCGCTACCTTCGCTGGTCCGCCAATTCTTCTTCCGGCAACGACCAAGGCCAAATCATTGAAGTACTGTCCGACACCTGTTTTGACGAGGAAAGCCCCGAAAAGCAGAAACAGGAAAATATAAGTTGCAGATACACCAATAGGAGTACCTAATATCCCTTGTGTCGTAAAGAACAGGGACTGGACGAGTGTATCGACGTCGACTCCCGGATGAATGAGGAATCCTGGCATTTGTCTGCCCCAATAGGCATAGGCCAGGAATGCGACAGCGATAATGACAATCGGCAGACCTACAGTCCGACGAGTTGCTTCAAGCACTAAAAGTATAGCCATTGAGCCGACAATGAAGTCTAATGTGGTAATTTGTCCAGCTTGCGCAATGATATCATTGTACATAACCGGCCAATAAGCACCGACAACAAATCCTAGAATAGCGAGTATGTAATCATACCAGGCAATTTTTGTCCTGCTGCTCTTTTTAGAAGCAGGAAAGAGAAGGAATATCAAAACGAGCCCGAACCCTAAGTGAATGGAACGATGAATCTGTGTCGGGATATTCCCGTAAGTTGCCGTGTA
Source organism: Terribacillus saccharophilus (assembly GCF_002272075.1). GTDB lineage: Bacteria > Bacillota > Bacilli > Bacillales > Amphibacillaceae > Terribacillus > Terribacillus saccharophilus_A. The sequence continues at coordinate 35,571 of NZ_NPBJ01000042.1, read as the reverse complement.
TAGCTGATAAATCGAGAAAGCTAGTAAACCATAAAAAACGATAATACTCATGATTCCAGCCAGTCGCCGGAAATTCGATTCAGAATCGTATTTCTCAATCAGCTGCTGCTGTTGTTCTTCCGTCAGCCTCTCTGCTTGGGCTAGCTTGTCACTCATGTAATTTCTCTCCTTTCCAAAGCGTCCAGTGATTCACGTAGCGGCTTACGATCGCAATCGTCTCACCTGGACCGATGTTATCCTGTAAGCTATATGCTGTATCTTTAAAGATGATCTGATGGTTAGCTTTCACAGCTCCAATCGTCAGATAAAGCTTGTCTGTCGAACCTTGGAGATCGGATAATATGTATTTTCCATCCTCCATCGTGAATGTTTGACCTGCTTCTGCATTAGCTGGCATCCCTACTGCTGTATCCTCATAGATCAATCGTTTCGGAAATAGGCGCTCATCCTGGATCATGTACTCCTCATATACATCCGATAAATGGATAGAATGTGTGTATTTGATCTGGAAATGATCGCTGTTCCCTACTGGCAAATAGCTGAGCAGTTCCCCATTATCGGGATTTTCGAAAGCAAGGATCTGCTGAGTTGGGTAGACAGCATACCAAAGGAGCATGACCACAGCCGCTGCAGCCAGCAGCCAGCGTTTCTTCGGTATACGGAATCGATTCATATCCTTACACCCTTTCAAGCCCAAAAAATCGCCGGTAACCGAAGGATACCGGCGATACACTTGCAGTTATTGCGGTACTTCTACGCCTGCTTCTTCAAAGTAACGTAATGCACCTGGATGGAAATCGATGCTCACACCTTCTACAGCACTCTCTGGCTTGATGAATTCAGCTTTCTGATGACCGATTTCATCAGTGTGCTCATAGATAGCTTTCGTAATGTTGTAAACGAGATCCTCATCCATGCCCTCTGTCGTTGCAAGCATTGCATTTACAGAAACTGTCTCAACAGGCTCCTCCAAGCTGTATGTTCCTTCTTCAATCGTGTAAGGAGCGTAATAAGGCTTCTCTTCGATTAATTGATTCACTTTATCCTCTTCCAGTCCGACAATCGTGATCGATGTTGTAGCAGAAAGACTTTCTACCGCTCCTGTCGGTGTACCAGCAGTAATGAATGCTGCATCAATCGTTCCATCCTGCATACCAGTTGTCGATTCACCGAAATCAAGATTCTGTACCTCGATATCATCTACAGTCATATCGTATATACCAAGTATATCTTCTGCACTTGCGTTCGTTCCGGATCCTGGAGCTCCGATTGATACAGTCTTACCTTTCAAATCTTCTATAGTTTGGATTCCGCTATCCTCTGTCGCTACAATCTGAATTGTTTCTGGATACAAGGAACCGATGGCCTGAATATTATCAATTGCTTCCCCGTCAAACATCAAAGTCCCTTCTGAAGCATATGCAGCAATATCAGTCTGGGTAAAGGCGATGACATCATCATTACCTTCACTCATCGTATTCATATTCTCTACCGAAGCACCTGTCGATGTTGCACGTGCTTCTACATCTTCCACGTTTGAATTAATAATTTCAGCTAAGCTTCCCCCAAGCGGATAGTATGTACCTTCCGTTCCACCTGTCAGCAAATCGATGAATTGCGGACCACCATCAGAAGAGGTGCTGTCACTCGTCCCTCCCCCACATGCCGCCAAAATCACTGTCAACGCTGCAATCATGCTAAGCATAATAAATGATTTCTTCTTCTTTCTCATGTTTGCATACCCCCTATTTATTTCTAAATACAATTCTTTATAAATGTAGCAAATCCTGCTTGTTATTTCAATTTTAATTTTATTGAAAATTGTCAGTAATTTTAGTATAGTATGTGCTACATAAAGAAAAACGGCGTGCAAATGCACGCCGTTCGGGATAATTAGTTAATAGAATAGTTCGGTGCTTCTTTTGTAACTTGGACATCATGCGGATGGCTTTCACGCAATCCTGCACCAGTCATACGGATAAACTGCGCATTCTCACGGAAATAATCAAGATCAGGGGCACCGCAGTAGCCCATGCTAGCACGCAAGCCGCCAAGCAGCTGATGAACCGTATCAGAAAGTGATCCTTTGTATGCGACACGGCCTTCGATGCCTTCTGGAACCAATTTCTTCGCTTCTTCTGTTTCACCTTGGAAGTAGCGATCTTTCGAGCCAGATTTCATTGCACCGACAGATCCCATACCGCGATACACTTTATATTGACGGCCTTGGAAGATTTCAGTCTCACCAGGGCTTTCTGTTGTACCCGCAAACATACTGCCGAGCATAACAGCATGTCCGCCTGCTGCGATCGCTTTAGCGATATCGCCGGAATACTTGATCCCGCCGTCAGCAATGATGGAGACACCATGCTTTTCTGCTTCTGCTGCACAATCGTGCACAGCAGTGATTTGCGGTACACCTACACCAGCTACAACGCGTGTTGTACAAATGGAGCCTGGTCCAATACCGACTTTTACGACGTCAGCACCAGCTTCAATCAACGCGCGCGTACCTTCTGCTGTCGCTACGTTACCAGCAATCAAGTCAACTTCAGGGAACTTGTCTTTGATCGCTCTAACCTGCTCCAAAACACCTTTGGAGTGACCATGCGCTGTATCAACAACAAGTACGTCTACACCTGCGTCTACCAATTTACTGATACGAGTCATTGCATCACCAGTGACCCCAACAGCAGCTCCTACTAACAAACGTCCATGTTTATCTTTAGCAGAATTCGGGAACTCAATTACTTTCTCGATATCTTTGATTGTGATTAAGCCTTTCAGCACACCATTTTCATCGACAAGCGGCAGCTTCTCGATTTTATGCTTCTGAAGGATTTTCTCTGCATCATCTAATGTAGTTCCAACAGGTGCTGTCACCAAGTTTTCTTTTGTCATGACATCGGAGATCGCGATGGAATAATCCTGTACGAAACGAAGATCGCGATTTGTCAGGATACCGATCAGTTTCTGCTCTTCTCTGTTGTTAACGATTGGTACACCTGAAATGCGGAATTTACCCATCAGATGCTCTGCATCGAACACTTGGTTTTCCGGGCATAAGAAGAATGGGTCTGTGATAACGCCGCTTTCCGAACGTTTGACGCGATCCACCTGCTCTGCTTGTTCTTCAATGGACATGTTTTTGTGGATGATACCAAGTCCACCCTGTCTAGCCATTGCAATCGCCATGCTTGCCTCTGTTACTGTGTCCATTCCTGCACTGATCAATGGAATGTTCAAAGTGATATTTTTTGTCAATGCTGTTTGGAATTTCACATCACGTGGCAGAACCTCTGATTTAGCCGGCACAAGCAAGACATCATCAAAAGTTAAACCCTCTTTAGTAAACTTATCTTCCCGCATGTTTATCCTCCTTTTATCATGAAATGTTTATATTTGGTTAAAATACTGCTATTAAAACCTATTGTTACTTACAATACGCCAAGATGCGCGGTTTTTCAACTATATGAGCACGTAAAAATCATTGGAGGATTCTGTATGCATGATGAAAACGTATCCACCTTTCTTTCCTTCCTTGAAGCAGAAGATGCAGCTCTTTCCTTCCTGCAAAAAAGCTATCAGCATCTCAGTGTTCCCGATGCAGAGTCACAGAGCTATCAAAATGTTTCCGCCTTCCTCGCCTATCTGGAACATGGTAAATCTTATTATTCCTATGGAAAAAATGCCCCGCTATTGATGAAGCCTGTCTTATTATTTTACGGAATGACCCATTTTATGAAGGCAAGTTTGCTGCTGACACGTCCTGCCTATCCAGAATCCACAGCAGATCTTGCACATGGCTTGTCGACTAGAAAGCGGAAGAAGCGTGACTATCAATTCAGCATGGATGAAGTATTATTCCAGCAGCGTGGCTTATTCCCGTATTTTTCACGTCACGTTTGTAAGAGAGAACTTCATAATGTCAAAAAGGTTTCCATGGGGGATATGTTCGGATTAGTTCCAGAACTGCATGATCTTCTTTCGCTGCAGCAGGGGAAGCGTAATCTGACAGAAGTTAGTCTGAGAAAGGATGCGCTAATTCTGCCGGAGTGCTTACTAGACGAATTTCAATATACAAAACGCCGCTTTTTAGAATTCCTGGAATCTTTCTCTTTTAAGATAATCGAGCAGGATCAGCTTGCAATGCAGCCTCCTGATTCGCTGTGGCAAACAGCTGGACCGCTTTACTGCAATCCGGTCAACCATCAATACTATTTTATCCAGCAGAGCTATTGGAGCAGTTTTCATGAGTGCATGGCTCATTATGCACTGCTGTATAACTTAAGCATGATATGTCGCTATGAAGCAGAGTGGTGGACAGACCTGCTTCATGTTAACCGGCGTAACGAATATCCGCTCATTGTCCGTTTTTTGGAGATTACTGCAGAAAAATTCCCTTTATTGATTGGTTCCTACATGCTAAAGCATTTTCAGGATATTAAAAAAGCACGCTGATTAGCGTGCTTCATAAGATGATTTGATCGATGCGTATATGCGGCATTTCAGTCAATGCTTTCACTTGTCCTGTTTCTTGCTCTCGAACCATCGGCTTGGTCGGATGATTATTATCCGTAAAGACAACCTCTGCAAGCTCCCCAGATGATAGTCTGACTGTTGTGTTTTGCTGTGCATCGATAAATGCCTGGATAAAGTGCTGGATCATTGCCGGGTCAAATCGTCTGAATTGCTCCTCCAGGATGATGTCCACTGCTTCATATGGAGATACAGCAGCTCGGAAAGCACGTTCGGATATCAAAGCATGATATGTATCACAAATGGAGAGAAGACTGGCAAATGAATGAATCTTTTCCTTCGGTAATCGCAGCGGGTAACCAGCTCCATCTGCCCGTTCATGATGCTGGAGGATGGCAAGCTTCGCTTTGGAAGAGAGGAGAGGAGCCTGCTCGACCATACGATAAGAGAAGGTTGGATGCTTTTGGACGTCTTCCCAGTCACTATCGTGCAAACGGCGCTTCTGGATGTGATACGGCTGTTTAAGTTTAGATATACCGCAATCAGCCAGGTAAGCAGCCAAACCGATTTGCTTGATGTCCGCCTCAGAAAAACCTGCTTTTTGTAAAATAGCAGCTACAAGCGCAGCCGTACCTGCTGCGTGTTCCGACAAATAATCAATCTGCTCTTTGTATGCAGGCAAATTGAACACATTTCCTTCCCATTCACTGACCTTCTCCAGTACAGGCAGAATATGTTTGCGAAGTGCAGCTATATCAACAGTGGAGCCATGCTGCCATGCGTTGAATTGTTTTTGATAGCCTTTAGCTGCTGCTGCATAGGCATCCAGGAAATGCACTTGTATGATGGCAGGCTGCATGCTTACAGAATCCTTTTCAGGAACAAAACTGCTGCCATTCTCTAAATGACTGGCAACTGTTACTTCTTTTACGAGCATTTTTTGCAAATAAAAGATCTCCATATCTGTTAGTACTGTCTTGCTTTTTACGAGTGGCATACCGCTTTTACCGATAACATCGGCTGTTACGATACAGCCAGCGACGAGCTGATTGGCTGAGACGATCATATCCTGCATCCTTTCATCCAAAGGTTATGTAAAAAAAGCATTCCCACTATGGGAGCGGGAATGCTACTAATCATTCTTCTTCTGTATCATCAGCCTCTGATACTACTGGTTCCTCCAGCATATCATCTGAGACATCCTCGATTTCTTCCTCTTGCTCTTTATCAATACGAGCAACAGTAGCTACCGCTTCATTCTCCTGAATACGAATCAGAATAACACCCTGTGTATTTCGGCCAGTGGACGAAATACTTGAAACAGGCATCCGAATCAATACACCGGAGACTGTAATGATCATGATATCTTCTTCACCGGTAACCGGCTTAGCTGATACCATCTGTCCTGTTTTATCCGTGATCTTGGATGTAAGAATTCCCTTACCGCCGCGATTCGTGATGCGATACTCCGACTCAGGTGTCCGTTTTCCGAAACCTTTTTCGGTAACATTCAGGATATCGACACCTTCATCAATTATATCCATAGACACGACCGAATCATCTTCCCCGCGGAGAGTTATTCCTTTAACCCCTGCCGCAGTACGGCCCATTGGTCTGATTTGCTCCTCTGGGAATCGGATCAGGTAACCATTCTTCGTCGCGATCATGATGTGTTTATGACCATCTGTCATACGAACAGATATCAATTCATCATCTTCACGCAAGTTCAATGCGATAAGACCGCCCTTACGAATATTGGCAAATTGAGATAGGGTTGTCCGTTTGGAGATCCCTTGTTTGGTTGTGAATATTAAATACCAGTCATCTGCGAACTCTTTGACTGGAATCAAAGCGTTAATCCATTCGCCTTTTTCGATTTCCAGCATATTGATGATCGGAATACCTTTTGCTGTACGGCTGAATTCCGGCACCTCATAGCCTTTCGCACGATAAACTTTTCCTTTGTTCGTAAAGAACAGAATCGTATCATGTGTGCTGGTCGAAATAAGATGTTCGACGAAGTCATCTTCGTTCGTTCCCATACCTTGGATTCCTCGCCCGCCGCGTCCTTGGCTGCGGTAAGTGTTTGAAGGCAGGCGTTTGATATAGCCTTGGTGGGTTAATGTGATAACGACATTCTCAACAGGAATAAGTGCTTCATCCTCTATGAAGTCAATACCGCCAATAACGATTTCTGTACGGCGTTCATCACCGAAACGTTCCTTGATCTCAGTCAATTCTTCTCGAATGATCTCAAGCACCTTCTCTTCATCAGCAAGTATCGCTTTAAGCTCCGCAATCACTTTGACTAGTTCCTGATACTCATCTTCAATCTTGTCACGCTCTAAGCCTGTCAGGCGCTGCAGACGCATATCTAGGATTGCTTGTGCTTGCTTATCAGAAAGGTTGAAGCGCTCCATCAATCCGTCACGAGCAATATCTGTTGTCTGGGAGCCGCGGATCAAGCTGATGATCTCATCGAGATTATCCAGGGCAATACGTAACCCTTCCAGGATATGTGCTCTCGCTTCTGCTTTACGCAATTCGAATTCTGTTCTGCGGCGGATGACGACTTGCTGGTGATCAAGATAATGTGACAATGCCTGTTTCAGGTTCAGAATCTGCGGTTTGTCATCCACAAGGGCTAGCATATTGATCCCGAAACTTGTCTGTAGGGCTGTATGCTTGTACAAATTGTTAAGAATGACATTCGGGTTCGCATCACGGCGAACTTCAACCACGACGCGCATACCGTTACGGTCGGATTCATCTCGCAGGTCTGTAATTCCTTCAATACGCTTATCACGGACAAGTTCTGCTATTTTCTCGACAAGACGTGCCTTATTCACCTGATATGGCAATTCGTGCACGAGAATGGTCGATTTACCGTTATCATGCTCAATAATTTCTGTCTTGGCACGAATCGTAATCGAACCACGGCCAGTTTCATAAGCTTTCCGAATACCGCTTCGGCCCAGGATCTCAGCTGCAGTAGGGAAATCTGGACCGAATATATGATCATCCATCAATTCCTCGATAGTGATATCCGGATTTTTACTAAGGGCCAGTACCGCATTTATCGTTTCATTCAGGTTATGAGGCGGGATATTCGTTGCCATACCTACCGCAATACCCGAAGCCCCATTCACAAGCAAGTTCGGGAAACGAGCTGGCATTACGAGTGGCTGCTTTTCAGAGCCATCATAGTTATCGCCGTAATCGATCGTATCCTTGTTGATATCACGCAATAGCTCCATCGATATCTTGGACATGCGTGCTTCTGTATAACGCATTGCCGCTGCTGAGTCGCCGTCCACAGAACCGAAGTTTCCATGTCCGTCTACGAGCATATAACGATAGCTAAAATCCTGCGCCATACGAACCATCGCTTCGTACACAGCTGTGTCACCATGCGGGTGGTATTTACCGATTACTTCCCCGACGATACGGGCTGATTTCTTATATGCCTTATCAGCATGCATTCCCAAATCATGCAATGCATAAAGGATTCTGCGATGCACCGGCTTTAAGCCGTCTCTCGCATCAGGCAATGCACGCGCTACGATAACGCTCATTGCATAGTCAAGGAACGACGTACGCATTTCCTGACTTATATCTCTTTCTTGCACACTTGGACGTAATTCATCCGCCATGCGAAAACCTCCTGTCAAATTGCCGGAACCAAAATTGTATTGGTTAGATATCTAGATTCTGTACATTCTCCGCGTTATCTTGAATGAAATTCCGTCTCGGCTCAACTTTGTCGCCCATCAGGATATCAAAAATCTGGTCCGCATCGATTGCATCTGCCAAGCTGACTTGAAGCAGTGTACGGTTCTCCGGATCCATTGTCGTTTCCCATAGCTGAGCTGCATTCATCTCTCCAAGACCTTTATAACGCTGCAGACCAGGTTTTGGTACTTTAGGAATCTCACTCATTACACGCTCAAGTTCTCGATCATTATAAGCGTAGTAAGCTGCTTTCCCTTGCTGTACTTTGTAGAGCGGTGGCTGAGCGATATAAACATAGCCATGCTCGATCAATGGTCGCATGTAACGATAGAAGAACGTAAGCAGCAATGTCCGGATATGAGCACCGTCGACATCTGCATCGGTCATGATGACCAGTTTATGATAGCGTGCTTTGGAAATATCAAAGTCTTCACCAATACCTGTACCAAGCGCTGTAATCATGGCACGAATTTCATTATTAGCTAGAATTTTATCCAATCTCGCTTTTTCAACATTGATGATTTTTCCGCGCAAAGGCAAGATAGCTTGGAAGTGTCGATCGCGTCCTTGTTTTGCAGAACCACCGGCAGAGTCTCCCTCTACGACGTACAATTCACTGATTGAAGCATCCTTGGAAGAACAGTCAGCCAGTTTACCTGGTAAGCTGCTTACTTCCAGTGCACCCTTACGGCGGGTTAGTTCACGTGCACGTTTGGCTGCAATACGAGCACGGGATGCCATCAATCCTTTTTCAACAACGATTCGTGCTGTATCAGGGTTCTCAAACAAGAATTTGGAAAACAGCTCTGTGAATGCTGCATCAGTAACTTGACGTGCTTCACTGTTGCCAAGCTTCGTCTTTGTTTGCCCTTCGAACTGCGGGTCTGGATGCTTGATAGAAATAATTGCAGTCAATCCTTCGCGTACATCATCACCAGACAGATTCGGATCTGCCTCTTTGAACATATTGTTTTTACGGGCATAGTCATTAATAACACGCGTCAGACCGGATTTGAATCCAGCTTCATGCGTCCCGCCTTCATACGTGTGGATATTATTCGCAAAAGAGTAGATACTGCTTGTGTAGCCGTCATTGTATTGCAACGCGACTTCCACAGTGATTTCGGAATCCGTATTCTCCGCATAGAACGGCTCGTGCAGTACTTCTTTGGAGCGATTAAGATGCTCTACATAAGAACGGATACCGCCTTCGTAATGGAATGTGATACGCTCTGGATTTTCTTCGCGTTTATCCTCCAGGCTGATTGCGAGTCCTTTATTCAGGAAAGCAAGCTCACGAATACGGATAAGCAAAGTCTCTTTGTTATATTCAGTCGTTTCCGTAAAGATCTCTGGATCTGGCTTGAAATGTGTAATTGTACCTGTTCTGTCAGATTCACCTGTGACTTGCAGATCCCCAGCAGGTATTCCTCGCTGGAAGGTCTGTTCATGGATCTTACCATCACGATGCACTTTAACATTAAGCTCTGTGGACAAGGCATTTACTACTGACGCACCCACCCCGTGCAGACCGCCGGATACTTTGTAGCCTCCGCCACCGAATTTACCGCCAGCATGAAGTACTGTCATGATAACTTCCACCGCTGGGCGGCCAGTCTTCTCATGTGTACCTACCGGGATTCCACGTCCATTATCTTCAACGGTGATGCTGTTATCTTCTTCGATGATTACTTGGATATGGTCACAATAGCCAGCAAGTGCCTCATCGATACTATTATCGACTATCTCCCATACAAGATGGTGCAGACCGCGTTCACTCGTAGATCCGATGTACATTCCTGGGCGTTTACGGACTGCTTCCAGTCCTTCCAGTACCTGTATCTGATCTGCATCATACAACTGTTCTTCAGGCATTTTATCTTCCATTGCCATTTAAATCACCTGCATTTCTTTAAAGGTTATCTTCTTCTATCATTCTCGGAACCGTTGAATCAGCCCGTTTCTTCAATGTCTGCACTGATAAAGGACTAGAATAAATCCGATCAGTGGTGACAATGATAGATTTAGCTGATACATGATCCGCTTCATCGTTTTCTGCCAAAGTGGGATCAACTGTTTTAGCTGCTTGACCGTATTCCAAGATGGCCACCACTTCTTCAGCTCTGACGACATTATTCCAACCGATCGAGATGAACATCAGGATCCTCCTGACTCACTGACAAGCTTCCCTGATTTTATTGTGAACAGTTCTGCCTGTTTCAGAGTTTCATGCTGGATACCTGATACATTCGTCGTCGAGACAAAGGTTTGGACTTTCCCCTGTATCGTTTCAAGCAGATGCGATTGCCTGCTGTCATCCAGCTCACTTAAGACATCATCCAGCAAAAGAATCGGATAATCTCCGACCTCGTTATAGATTAGTTCTATCTCAGCCAGCTTCAAGGACAAAGCTGTCGTACGCTGCTGACCTTGTGAACCGAAAGCTTGTACATCTTTCCCATTCACATAAAAAGACAGGTCATCACGATGGGGGCCTGCTAAAGTTGTCCCTCTTTCCACTTCACGTGTCCGTAATTCAGAGAATTTCTCCTCATAAGCTACTTTCAGCGTTTCCTTATCGGATTCTTCTGATACGTGTAAGTTGGAAAGATATTCTATATCAAGTGTCTCCAGCTTCGTCGTGATGCTCTGGTGGATGGGCTGCGCCCATTTGCGGAGCAGTCTGAGGAAGAGGAAACGTTTCTCTAATATGATGGCAGCATGCTCAATCAACTGCTCCGTCAGCACATCAAGCATTGTCGGATCAGCCTGGCGCCGCTGCATAAGCTTCAGCAGATGATTCCGCTGCTTCAAAACTTTTTGGTATTGTCCAAGGTGGTAGATATAGACCGGCTGTATCTGGCCGATCTCCATATCAATAAAACGCCTGCGAATTTGCGGACTGCCTTTCACCAAGTTCAGATCCTCAGGAGCGAACATGACGACATTGAGCGCCCCGATATAATCACTTAGGCGTTTTTGTTCCAGATGATTCAGTTTTGCTTTTTTCCCTTTGGACGATAGGACGATCTCAAGCGGAAACCGCTGTTTCCGCTTGAGGATGTTCCCTTCTATTTTAGCATAATCTTGGTCCCATTGGATAAGTTCTTTATCTTTAGGAGTTCGATGCGATTTGGAGAAGGCGAGCACGTAGATGGCTTCCATCAGGTTCGTCTTGCCCTGTGCATTCTCGCCGATGATTACATTCACTTTATCGTCGAATTGAAGCTGCAGCTTATCGTAGTTCCGATAATGCGTAAGCGTTAGCTCTTGGATATGCATGCATGCTTAGGTCCTTTCTGTATCCGGCAGACTGCTATGCCTTTTTGACAATGAATACTTCGGATGTCGCCGGCAGCTCTACACGATCCTCCGGATACAGCTTTCTGCCGCGTCTGTTTTCTTCTTCGCCATTGACCAGCACTGGATAATCAGCTAAATACAGCTTAACCATTCCGCCGCTCTCAACAGCATTCACTAGCTTCAGAAATTTCCCAAGCTGGATATATTCGGTGTTGATTTGAATTTCTTCGTTCATTTCCGCTCTCCTTACTTTATGTTGCCTTCTTATTATTTTACTAAAGTATCCACAACTTTGAAAGTTATTTTCATTATGCCCAATCCTTGAGGGCGTCATGTTATGCACAGAAAAAAAGCACCGCCGTCAGGGCAGTGCCTTTATCCACATGTGTATAACTCAGTACGTACGGACTGGTGTAATCAGCTGCAGCAAGTCCTCATCATCAGTTGGACGGATAAGGAATGGGCGCATCGCTCCCGTGAATTCAATCTTCACTTGCTCACTTTCAATGACCTTAAGTGCATCCATCATATATTTGGCACTAAAGCTGATTCGCAATTCTTCTCCTGAAATTTCCTGAACGGTTACTTCTTCTACAACACGTCCTACTTCTGGGGAATTACTGCTGATCTCCAGCTGTCCAGAATCCTGGGTTACCAGTTTAACGACATTATTTCTATTTTCTTTCGCCAGTAAAGATGCTCGGTCGATGGAGCGGAGCAGTTCCTTCGTGTCGATCTGTAATGCTGTCTTGCTTTCTGATGGAATCAAACGAGATGTATCAGGATAGTTTCCTTCGAGCAAACGGGACAAGAAGTACAGATGCTTGGTACGGAATAAAATCTGGTTATTTGTAATCCGAATTTCGACAGGATCTTGATTTTCATCAAGGATTTTGTTCAATTCCGTCAAGCTTTTACCAGGAATGACAACATTTTGGAACCCTAATGCGGCTTCATTTGTTGAAACTGGGATCTGACGGGATGCCAAACGATGACTATCTGTCGCAACAAAATGCAGCTGATCTTCCTGAACACGGACATTTACTCCAGTTAACAGTGGTCGCGTTTCTTGAGTTGATACAGCAAATACAGTTTCTTTGATGACATTTTTCAATAAGTCAGCAGGAAGTTCAAAGCTATCTTCACTATGCAGCTTCGGCAACTGTGGATATTCCTCTGCATCTTGGCCATTTAACTTGAATTCTGCACTTCCTGATCGGATTGTTACGTTCAATTGTGCATCAGATTCAATTTCTACGGCATTCATCGGTACTTTACGAACAATTTCCGGAAAATACTTTGCTTGCAGTACAATGCTGCCAGGTTCTATCTGTTCTACATAGACAATGCCGTCTTCTTCTTTTGGAATGAAGGATTCGATGGAAATATCAGAATCACTTCCTGTTAACGTAATGCCATCTTCTTTTGCTTCGATTTTCATCCCTGTAAGGATTGGAATTGCTGTTCTGGATGAGATTGCTTTCACAACATCCTGGATACTTGCTAAAAGCCGATCACGTTGTATGACAAATTTCATGATAATTGCGTTCCTCCTATGGGGGGTTCTTCTTATTAATTATTATTTATAAAAATACAGTAGTAGTAATAGGGCCTGTGAGTATGTGGATAAGTATGAAAAAGACCAGTAATACCAATAAAAATACCCTGTGGATAATATGTGAATAAAAAAAGACTTTATGCACGTTTATCAACAGGGTCCAATCGTCAGAAAGATTTGAGTCTTTCTTTTATTTCATCGATGTCGCGCTGTAAATCCTGATCTACACTTAGTAGCTTAGAGATTTTCTCATGCGCGTGGATAACGGTTGTATGGTCTCTGCCGCCGAATTCTTCTCCAATTTTCGGTAAAGAGAAATCAGTCAGTTCCCGCGATAGAAACATAGCGATTTGGCGAGGGAAAGCGATAGCCTTCGTACGTTTCTTCGCTGTGAATTCTTCCAAGCGGACATTGTAGCGCTCGCCGACTTGTTCTTGGATCGCATGGATCGTGATAACCTTCGGCTTTGAACTAGGAATGATATTTTTCAGTGCATCTGCTGCTAAGGAAGCATCAATATCCGAGTTGATAAGGGATGAATAAGCAACAACGCGTATAAGAGCACCTTCAAGCTCCCGGATATTGGTGTCTATTTGATTGGCAATGTACAGCATAACTTCATTTGGGATGTCCAGGCCTTCTGCTTTTGCTTTCTTGCGAAGGATAGCAATCCGCGTTTCCAGATCCGGAGGTGTAATATCCGTGATCAATCCCCATTCAAAGCGGGACCTGAGCCGGTCCTCGAGTGTTGGTATTTCTTTTGGCGGCCGGTCACTGGAAATGATAATTTGTTTATTTTCTTCATGTAGCGCATTAAATGTATGGAAGAACTCTTCCTGCGTCTGTTCTTTTCCAGCCAAGAATTGAATATCATCTATAAGAAGGACGTCGATATTGCGGTATTTAGCCCGAAATTCGGCTGTCTTATTATCCCTGATGGCATTGATGAATTCATTTGTGAACTTTTCAGAGGACAAATAAACGACTTTTGCATTCGGATTATGATCTAAGACATAATGTCCGATTCCATGCATTAAATGGGTTTTACCAAGTCCGACACCACCATAGATGAATAGCGGGTTATAGGCTTTGGCCGGTGCTTCTGCAACAGCAAGTGAAGCAGCATGTGCGAACCGGTTGCCTGAGCCGATAACGAATGTATCAAATGTGTACTTGCTATTCAGCATGCTTTTTGGTGATTCTGCCAACGTATCCTTTACGGCAGCTTTCTTTGGCATCGGCTGGCGGATGACTTCTTCTTCCTGCTGAAATTCTGGAATGATGAATTTCGTCTGCAGCCGATTGCCAGTCACTTCATAAAGTGTATCTCCGATCAAAGAGGAGTAGCTGCTTTCCAGCCAATCTCTGGCGAATTCGTTGGGGGCTTCAATCACAAGTGTGTCTTCTTCAATGGAATAAGCTTGTGTATTTTTCAGCCAAGTATCAAAGCTCGGCTTACTGATTCGTTTCTCAATTGCTTGTAATGTTTTTCTCCATAAATCCTGAATATTCTCCAACAGGCATCCCCCTTTCTGAAAAAATGAAAGAAGCAGTCACTTTCTCAAAGAACTGCATCATGATAGGTATTAAAAGGCCTTTTCGAAACATGCGAAAAAAGGATCAAGCATGCAAAAAGACCGTGCACATATATATATGGATGTGGATAGAAAATCCGCATAATAAAGGGCAATGAAGCTACTTCTTCAGTTGTCCACGTTGCTGTTGATAACTGCATCTACAGACCTGTGAATAGATGTCCACAGCTTATCCACACTCTGTGGATAAGGGTTTTTGGTGATGATGTTATCCAATCAGTAAAACACAGATATGATACCAGAATAATCCTTGTCTTGCAATGCTTAATCGACAGTTATCCACAAATGTCGGCGAGTGTAGACAAAATATATCCACAGCATGCGTTTATGTGTGTAAGTTGTCGAAAACCTGTGTGGAAAAAGTTATGCACAGGGTTACTAGGTTAACATGGGCTGTGGATAAAAGAAAGAGATGATCCAGCAAAAAATGATAGGTTGACATGTTGGCCATTCTATACGTATAATGTTCAAGACTGTCTATGACCTTTCGCTATATTTTTGATATATCCTCAAGGGAGGTGTTTTATATATGAAACGTACATTCCAACCTAATAACCGTAAAAGAAAAAAAGTACACGGCTTCCGTCAACGTATGAGCACAAGCAACGGACGTAATGTTCTAGCTCGTCGTCGTCGTAAAGGAAGAAAAGTATTGTCTGCATAAGGCCACTTACGTATGTAGTGGTCTTTTTGACTTTATATACTTGATCAGTGTACTGACACAGCGTTCCCGCTGTGCTTTTACATGAGTGGAGAAGGAGAATAAACTACAAGCTTAAATGCCGCGTTTATTCTCCTTCTTTCAAATTTAAGACTATTTCTGCAAATAGGCATGCTTGAGGGGACCCTCTATGAAGAAAGAATATCGAATCAAAAAGAATGAGGCATTCCAGGAAGTTTTCCAAAAGGGGAACTCCTTTGCGAACCGTCAACTCGTTCTATATTATAAGAAGCAGGATACAGCTGATGCACATTTCCGCATCGGTCTTTCTGTCAGCAAGAAACTTGGAAACGCTGTTATGCGGAACAAGATAAAGCGCTATTTGAGACAAGCCTTTCATGAACTGGATGAGCAGGTTGCTCTGGGCTACGATTTTATAGTCATCGCCAGACAGCCAGCGAAGGATATGGCTTATCAGGAACTGAAAAAAAGCTTGATTCATGTGCTTTGGAAATCACATCTGCTGAAACAGCCAAACAGGAAAAATAAAGAGAAGCAATAGGGAAAGTCTTATGCAAGGAAGTTAAGGAGGAAACATGGTGCGTAAAAAAGTTTTATTAGTATTGGCACTCGTGCTGCTCGTCGCTGCCTTAGCAGGCTGTGCGCCGAACACTGATCCAATCACTTCGGAAAGTACTGGGTTCTGGAATCAGTATTTCATCTACCCGCTATCTTGGTTGATTGCTTATTTTGCTGATCTTACAGGCGAGAACTTTGGTCTTGGGATCATCATCGTAACAGTGATCATCCGTTTAGTATTGCTGCCATTGAACATCAAGCAGCTGAGAAGTTCTCGTGCAATGCAGGAAGTTCAGCCTGAACTGAAAGAACTTCAGAAGAAATACAGCTCCAAAGATGCAAACACACAACAGAAATTACAGCAGGAAACAATGCAGCTATTCCAGCGTCACGGTGTAAATCCGTTGGCAGGATGTCTGCCGATCATCGTACAGATGCCGATATTGCTTGCGTTCTATCAAGCAATCAGCCGTACAGAAGCAATCAAGGAACATAACTTCCTTTGGGTACAGCTTGGAGCCCCGGATCCATATTTCATTCTGCCAATCGTAGCAGGTCTTGCAACATTCCTGCAGCAGAAATTGATGATGGCAGGAAACACAGCTATGGCTGCAAATCCGCAAATGACGATGATGCTATACATCATGCCGGTCATGATTACTGTATTTGCACTATTCCTTCCATCAGCTTTGGCATTGTATTGGGTAGTTGGTAACATCTTCATGGTGGCACAGACATTACTTATCAATAAACCGATGATGTCGAAAAACAAAGCACAAGCAGACAGCAAGAAATAATGAAACAGCTGACTGCTCGCGGCAAAACCGTAGATGATGCGATTCAATCAGCTTTACAGCAGTTACGTATTTCTAAGGAAGAAGTCGAAGTCACTGTAATCGATGAAGGAAGCAAAGGCTTCCTCAATCTGTTCGGTGCCAAACCGGCAGTAGTAAAAGTGGTCGTGAAGACCGATAATGTACAAGCAGCAAAAGATTATTTGGAAAGTGTTGTTCGCCATCTGCACCCAGGTACAGAGGTGGAGATCACGGCTCGTAAGAAAAAGCATGTGATGTTTACACTTAGCGGAGAAAACCTCGGCATGTTGATTGGAAAAAGAGGACAAACGCTCAATGCGCTGGAACAGCTGGTCGAACAATTTCTGCATCAGCAAAAAGCATATCACTTTACCGTTACCGTCGATGCGGAAGGATATCGGTCAAGAAGACGGGAAACGCTTGAAATGCTAGCTGTCCAAGCTGCCAGCAAGGCATTGGCGCTGCGAAAAGCAATTCCTCTTGATCCAATGCCGGCTAGCGAACGGAAAATCATCCATGCGGCAGCTCAAAAGCAAAAGGGTGTCGAAACCGTTTCGAAAGGTAAGGAACCGAACCGGTATATAGTCATCCAACCAGTAAAGGAAAAGTCTTGGCAATGATGCCGAGGCTTTTTTTTGTTCTCTATTCACATGTGGATAACTCGAGCTATCAGCTGTCACTAAAATTTCATGTGGATATCTTTCTTTTTGATAGATACCTGTGCTATTCTTATAAGTTAGTGAGTACAAACTTAATCATAGCATCATGCTGTGGATAAATAGATAAGAAAAGAGAGAAAGAGGTGAAGAAATGCAGAATGATACAATAGCCGCGATATCGACTCCTGTTGGAGAAGGAGCGATCGCCATTGTTCGACTTAGTGGGGCTGAAGCGGTGGAGATCGCTGCAAGCCTTTTTGATGGGAAAAAGCTGACTGATGTACCAAGTCATACGATTCATTATGGTAAGCTCATCGACCCGGCAACCGGAGAAGTTGCAGAGGAAGTGATGGTGTCTGTTATGAAGGCGCCGAAAACATTCACTAGAGAAGATGTTGTTGAAATTAATTGCCATGGCGGTCTTGTCTCCGTGAACCGTGTACTGGAACTAGCATTGCAGGAGGGAGCACGGCTGGCAGAGCCTGGTGAGTTCACTAAGAGGGCCTTTCTTAATGGCCGTATCGATCTTTCACAAGCAGAAGCTGTTATGGATCTGATCCGTGCGAAGACCGATCGGGCGATGAATGTTGCTCTTAATCAGATGGAGGGCAGACTATCCCGTTTGATCCAGAAGCTGCGCCAGGAATTATTGGAAACAGTAGCGCATGTTGAGGTGAACATCGATTATCCGGAGTATGATGATGTGGAAGAGATGTCCCACAATATGATGATCGAAAAAACACAATATGTGTATGAAGAAATTGAGAAGCTGCTCGAAATGGCTAAGCAAGGAAAAATCCTGCGGGAAGGGTTGGCCACTGCAATTATTGGCCGTCCGAACGTCGGAAAATCTTCCTTAATGAATGCACTTGTGCATGAAAATAAAGCTATTGTTACAGAAATAGCCGGTACGACACGCGATATCATTGAAGAATACGTCAATGTACGTGGCGTACCATTGAAGCTAGTTGATACGGCCGGTATTCGTGAAACGGAAGATATCGTGGAACGAATCGGAGTGGAACGCTCCCGTCAGGTCCTGAAGCAAAGTGATCTTATTTTGCTTGTGCTGAACTATGGAGAAGCATTGTCTGATGAGGATCGTCAATTATTTGAAGCCGTTGCCGGTCTTGATGTTATTGTCATTGTCAACAAAACGGATCTCTCCCAGCAAATTGATTTGGAAGAAGTTCATAAGCTGGCAGGCGGCCGTCCGGTAATTACGACTGCACTGATTGAAGAAAAAGGAATCGACGAATTGGAGCTTGCTATCAAGGATACCTTCTTTACAGGGGAGATTGATGGCGGTGATTTGAGCTATATTTCAAATGTACGGCATATCCAGCTTTTGAAGCAGTCATTATCGTCGCTTCGGGAAGCGATGAATGGCATCGAAATGCAGATGCCGATGGATATCGTCCAAATAGATGTGACAAGAACGTGGGAATTGCTCGGTGAAATCATCGGAGATACCGTGCAAGAAAGTTTAATCGACCAACTGTTTTCACAGTTTTGCTTAGGAAAATAAAAAAAGGAGAGAATGAACATGACATACGATGCTGGGCATTATGATGTTATCGTCATAGGTGCAGGACACGCAGGCTGTGAAGCTGGTGTAGCAGCAGCGAAAATGGGTGCTAATACCTTAATGCTGTCCATGAACCTTGACATGACAGGATTCATGCCATGTAATCCATCCGTCGGCGGACCTGCAAAAGGTGTCGTTGTGCGCGAAATCGATGCACTTGGCGGCGTGATGGGAAAAGTAATTGATAAAACGTATATCCAAATGCGCATGCTTAACACAGGAAAAGGTCCTGCTGTTCGTGCATTACGAGCTCAAGCGGATAAACCGCTATATATTACAGAAATGAAGAAAACATTGGAAAGCCAAGAAAATCTGACGATGCGCCAAGCAATGGTAGACCGTTTAATCATTGAAGATGGTGTCTGCAAAGGCGTCATCACTGAAACGAAAGCTGCTTATTACGCAAAAACAGTAGTAATCACGACTGGAACATTCATGCGCGGACGCGTCATCATCGGAGATATTTCCTATGAGAGCGGTCCGAACAATCAGCGTGCATCCGTTACGTTGTCAGAGCATCTTGAAGAACTTGGTTTGGAAATGGTACGGTTCAAAACTGGCACACCGCCACGTGTTAACAGCCGTTCTATCGATTATTCCAAAACAGAAATTCAGCCAGGAGACGAAGAACCGCTTGCGTTCTCTTATGAAACAACAGAATTCATTACCGATCAAATCCCTTGCTGGCTGACTTACACAAACGAATTCACACACAATGTTATCAACGAAAACCTAGGCCTATCTGCTATGTATTCCGGCATGATCAAAGGAACAGGGCCACGCTACTGTCCGTCTATTGAGGATAAAGTTGTCCGTTTTAATGATAAACCGCGCCACCAGATCTTCTTGGAGCCGGAAGGACGCAATACAGAAGAGGTATACGTACAAGGATTGTCTACTTCCTTACCAGAATACGTCCAAAAAGAGATGCTTCAAACGATCCCTGGTTTAGAAAAAGCTGAAATTATGCGCGCCGGCTATGCAATCGAGTATGATGCAATGGTACCGACACAGCTATGGCCGACTCTGGAAACGAAAAAAATTCCTGGTCTTTACACAGCGGGCCAAATAAACGGTACATCCGGCTATGAAGAAGCATCTGGACAAGGTATTATGGCAGGTATTAATGCCGCTGCGAAAGCATTAGGCAAAGAACCAGTCATTCTGGACCGTTCTCAAGCCTACATTGGTGTTATGATTGATGACTTGGTAACAAAAGGAACAAATGAGCCTTACCGCTTGCTAACATCTCGTGCGGAATACCGTTTACTGCTTCGTCATGATAATGCGGATATGCGTCTTACTGAGATTGGACATCGAATCGGCATGATCAATGAAGAACGCTACGCGCGCTTCCTAGAGAAAAAACGCCTGATTGAAGAAGAACGGAACCGTTTGGAAGGAATCATCATTAAGACAGAGCCGCATGTACTGGAGTTGATGGAAGAAGCAGAATCCGTCATGAAGGAAGCACAGCGCGCATCTGATCTATTGAAACGTCCTGAGATTAAATACAGCTTGCTGGAGAAAATTGTTCCAGCAGACAAAGATCTGCCTGCTGATGTTAAAGAGCAAGTTGAGATCCAAACGAAGTATGAAGGCTATATTAAGAAATCCATGCAGCAAGTAGAACGTATGAAGCGTATGGAAGATAAGAAAATACCAGATATCATTAATTATGATGATGTCAGCGGGCTTGCAACAGAAGCACGTGAGAAGCTGAAAAAAGTCCGCCCGCTATCTGTTGGCCAGGCTTCCCGGATTTCCGGTGTAAACCCAGCGGATGTCTCCATCCTGCTCGTATTTATCGAACAAGGTGGTCACACGAAAGCAGCGAATCAATAATCTGTCGAAAAGAGGTACAGGATGAACCAAGCAGATTTTCTACAACAATTGGATGAGCAAGGAATTACGTTATCTGATCAGCAGCAAAAGCAGCTGGAGGATTATTTCCATCTATTGGTTGAGTGGAATGAAAAGATGAATTTAACAGCAATTACGGAAAAGGGAGAAGTGTATTTAAAACACTTCTATGATTCCATTTCCGCTGCTTTCTTCTTTGATTTCAAAGGAGACGAAAGTATTTGTGATGTCGGGGCAGGAGCTGGATTTCCATCTATCCCGCTAAAAATAGTCTTTCCGGAGCTGAAAGTGACGATTGTCGACTCCTTGAAGAAGAGAATTACATTCCTCAATGAGCTTGCATCGAAGCTTGGCTTATCCAATGTCGCTTTTTATCATGATCGAGCAGAGAATTTCGGGAAAAATGATGCTTTCCGGGAGTCTTATGATTTGGTCACGGCAAGAGCAGTAGCTCGGATGTCCGTACTGTCAGAGTTGTGTCTGCCGCTTTGCCGGACAAAAGGTCATTTTATCGCTATGAAAGGACCTAATCTGGAAACAGAGCTTCGAGACGCGGAACCGGCAATTCAATTGTTGGGCGGTGAATTGGTTGAAAGCTTTACCTTCGATCTGCCAGAAGAAGGCGGAGAGCGAAATATAGCCATTATTGCCAAACGCCGAAAGACACCGAAGAAATATCCACGTAAAGCAGGGGTTCCAAACCGCGAGCCGATCGTTTAAAACAGAAGAAAATTAGTGAATGAAGTACCATACAGCTTACCATTCTCAACCAATCTATGATAAAATAGTAGATAAGGAACTGGCTCGGCTTATGTGAGCGCAGCAGCTTCTACTTTAGAACTGCTGCGCCTTTTTATACATGTTTCACGTGAAACATTTACTATTCCTTATGTACCTGCTTGCTAGATTAGGATTGTAAAAAAAGGTGGTGTCTGAGGATGTTACACCCGTTCAGCCGTATTTTTGGGCTAGGTGATAAATCGGATTCAGCAGAAACGGAAAACGATGCGCATCAGGATGAAGTATTAAACCTTCGGGTACAGGATATTGTCCCGAACCAATACCAACCAAGAACTGTTTTCCAAGAGGATAAGATCAAAGAGCTTGCACAGACAATTCGCACACATGGCATCATCCAGCCAATTGTTGTTCGGAAAAATTCTGAGGGCAGCTATGAATTGATTGCAGGAGAGCGTCGCTGGCGTGCTGTGCAGTCCTTAGAATGGGAAACAGTGCCTGCCATCATCCGTGAAATGTCGGATACAGAGACGGCCTCTGTAGCGCTGATTGAAAATCTGCAGCGAGAAGAGCTGACTGTGATCGAAGAAGCACTCGCATACGAGCGTTTATTAGAGCTGCATTCTTTGACCCAGGAAGCATTGGCGCAGCGTCTCGGAAAAAGCCAATCAACTATTGCCAATAAGATGCGACTATTAAAACTGCCAGAATCTGTGCAGCAAGCATTATTGGCAAAGAAAATCACAGAGAGGCATGCTCGTGCGCTTATTGCTTTGAAAGATGCAGAGAAACAAGAATTGATTTTGCAGGAAATCATAGATAAAGAATTAAATGTAAAAGAGACAGAGGCACGCATCGCCCGTATAGTGAACGCCCAGCCGAAAAAGAAACGTCCGAAGCTGAAGGGTATTAACAAGGATATGCGCATTGCCATGAATACAATCCGCCAATCACTTTCCATGGTTTCCGATACCGGTATCAACTTGGAAACAGAGGAAGAGGATAAGGACGATTACTACCAAATTACGATTAAAATACCGAAAAAATCTTGAATAAGGCTCTAATAGTATACCCATCTTGCAGAAAGATGGGTTTTTATATAGGAAAAGGGAGCTAACTTTTCAAAATCTTGAATTAATCCGTCGGTTTCTATGAAAAAATGATAGAATAAATGTATTGAGTTTGAGGTAGGTGACACCATGGGCAAAGTAATCGCAATAGCAAATCAAAAAGGCGGCGTAGGGAAGACAACTTCCAGCGTCAATTTGAGTGCTTGCCTGGCTTTTTTAGGAAATAAGGTTTTGCTAGTAGACATTGATCCGCAAGGAAATGCTACAAGCGGTGTTGGTGTAAACAAAGCAGATGTCGAAAATTGTGTATATAACGTCCTAGTTGAAGATATGGAAGCCGAACAAGTCCTTGTATCAACTGCTGTTGATAATTTGGATGTCATTCCGGCTACTATTCAGCTTGCAGGAGCCGAGATCGAGCTAGTACCTACGATCTCAAGAGAAGTCCGTCTGAAAAAGGCGATTGATAGTGTGAAAGACAATTATGATTATGTCATCATTGATTGTCCGCCTTCTTTAGGATTGTTGACTTTGAATTCGCTGACAGCGGCGGATACTGTCCTTATCCCAGTACAATGTGAGTATTATGCATTAGAAGGGCTGAGTCAGCTATTGAATACGATTCGCCTTGTACAAAAGCATTTGAACAAGCATCTAATGATCGAAGGCGTATTGCTGACGATGCTTGATGCCCGTACGAATCTTGGTATTCAAGTTATTGAAGAGGTAAAGAAATATTTTCAGGATAAAGTGTACCAGTCGATCATTCCAAGAAATGTTCGGTTGGGAGAAGCACCTAGTTATGGTCAGCCAATCATTATTTACGATCCGAAGTCGCGTGGTGCAGAAGTTTATTTAGACTTAGCAAAGGAAGTGATGGCGCATGGCCAAAGGGTTGGGGAAAGGTCTTAATGCTTTCTTTCCAGAATTGGAAATGAAGGAAGAAGATCAGATTCAGGAAATTGCAATCAAGGAATGCCGGGCGAATCCATATCAACCGCGCAAAGTCTTTTCTGCAGATGCAATTGAGGAATTGTCACAATCAATTCAAGAATATGGCATCCTGCAGCCACTCATTGTCCGTAAGAGTATAAAAGGCTATGAAATTGTCGCGGGAGAAAGAAGATTTCGTGCAGCTAAAGCAGCAGGTCTGAAAAAAGTGCCTGTCATCGTCAAGTCATTGGATGATGAGAAGATGATGGAACTTGCCTTGCTGGAAAACCTTCAGAGAGAAGATCTCACTCCGATTGAAGAAGCACAAGCTTATTCCAATCTGATGAAGGAATTGGATATCACACAGGAGATCTTAGCAAAACGCTTAGGAAAGAGCCGCTCTCATATAGCGAATCTTGTTCGTCTATTGACGCTTCCTCCTGAAATTAGTGATTTAATCAATCATGGAGAACTATCAATGGGTCACGGGCGCGCCCTATTGGGATTAAAAGATAAAAAGAAATTGCAATCGCTAGTCGAGAAAATACGCAATGAATCGCTGAATGTCCGGCAAGTAGAGCAACTCATCATCAAGATGAACAATAATCTTCCAGAACCTGAGAAAAAGAAAGCTATAAAGGATATTTTTCTTGTTCAAACTGAATCTCAGCTGCGGAACCAATTTGGAACGGATGTAACAATTCATCGTGGTAAGCGAAAAGGAAAGATTGAAATTCAATTCTTTTCCGATGAAGACTTAGAGAGAATATTAAGTGTATTGAATAGATAAAAGCCAACGGGAGCTTATGCTTCTGTTGGCTTTTTTGTTTGTTTCACGTGAAACATGTCAATTTTCAGCAGCTGTTGTGTCGGGTGATAGTATAGGAACTTGTTTGCGATCGACGGCAATCAATAGGGCACTGATTTTATAAGCAATCTGCATGACAAGATGCAAGCGAGTATTTTGTAACACAAAATACTCCATATCGCCGCTGGCATTAACGATTCCAGTTATTTGGGCATCTCCAACTGCTGGAAGATTTTTTTTCAATGCAGCCCCCGGACGAAGAGGTGTAGGAGAAACGATGATGGAACCTATGGAAGTCGTCCTGCCTAAGCAGGCATCAATTGCAATTATATAAGCATTCGGATGTTTTTCCGCTATCATTTGCAGACGTTCAACCAGATTGACTGCATGCACAGGCGATTCCAGCGTCCCATAAACATGAAGTCTGTTCAAAGGTTTTTCGGTCAAAAATGAACCTATTATGGGTCCTAACGCATCACCAGTCGAACGATCCGTACCGATGCAAAGGACAACAATCTCTCGGTCATCAGGAATCCATGAGCTGATTGTTTCATAGGCTTTACTCATAAGAAGGGGGTCTTGATAGTTGCAGCGGAACTCCTTTTTTTTCGTAAATATTCTCTTCAGGCTCATAGCTTATCCTCCATACACATATTGGTAATAGTATATAGCTTTTCAACTTTTTCTATACGTGTTCATATGAAATTGGAGGGACTGTGATGTGGGCTGCAGGGCTGAAATGGATGTTTTTAATATTGGCGACGTTAATAGGAGCTGGTTATGCTTCGGGAAGAGAAATATGGCAATTTTTCGGCTATGAAAGTGGACTGGCTATCATCATTTTCACCGTTCTATTTACAATATGCAGTTACGTGATCCTGCATATTAGCTTCACCGAAAGAAGCGCGCATTACTTTCCGGTACTGGAGCGGCTTGTCGGCAAAAAGTTGGCTGCTTTTTATGATGTGTTAATTGTTTTCTATTTATTTACAGTTACAGTTGTTATGATTGCAGCCGGAGGTGCTACCGGAACGATGTATCAGATTCCGAATTGGTTGGGCATCCTCTTCATTGCATTGATGATTATCCTGATTTTCACATCCAATGTAGAAGGTGTCGTTTCGATGAATAGTTATATCCTTCCTATCTTAGTCGGAGGTCTGGTACTTGTTCTTGTTGTCTATACACGGCATGAACAGATCGATCTGCTGCAGGATTGGCGTGAACAGGCAAATTGGCAAGCGGCATTCCCGTTTACCGCATTAAACATTCTTCCTGTTGTCGCAGTTATCGGTGCAATTGGTAAGCAAATGAAAGGGAAGGGGGAGTTATGGATTGCGAGTATCGGCAGCGGACTTATCATTGGTGCGCTTACGTACTTATACAATAATGATTTAATGCATATCAGTCATGCAATTCCACATTATGATATCCCGTTGTTCTATATTTTGAAGAACTATCCCTCTATTGTGCTTATCGGCATCAGTATTGTTTTATGGCTTGCTATCTATACTTCTGCTGTTTCCGGAGTTCTGGGCATTGTTTCACGATTTCAAACAAAATGGAAGGGACCTCTCTGGCTGCAAGCAGCTGTGCTTGTCTTACTTATGCTGCCGCTCACACAGCTTGGTTTTACAGACTTGATAGCTTTGATGTACCCGATTTTTGGCTTTGCTAATCTTTACATCCTCTCCGCCATTCTTGTATATCCAATACTAAATCGATACAAAATGAAATAGAAAACTGATAATATATAAAGAAAACAATTGGACGAGGAGATACGCACATCATGAATGTAGAGGAGCAGTGGACCAGTATTTATGACTATTTGACGAGTGCCGAGCTTTGGACCAACCTCGGAATAGCAGCGTTTAAGATTGTCATGATCATTATATTATCTATGGTTGTCGCTCGTGTGGCCAATAATATAGTGGAGAGGACTTTTCATAATTCCTTTAGAGAAAAAGCGAAATTAAAGGCTCCTCTCGTATCAGAACGCCGAGAGAACACATTGAAAAAGCTAATCCAAAATGTAATCACGTATGTAGTGTATTTCACTGCTGTTGTGATGGTGTTATCACAGCTTGGATTAAACATTGGAGCATTGATTGCGAGTGCCGGAGTTGCTGGTTTAGCTATTGGCTTCGGAGCGCAAAACTTAGTGAAGGATGTTATCAGCGGTTTCTTCATCATTTTCGAAAACCAGTTTTCAGTAGGAGATAATGTTCAGACAGCTGGTGTGCGAGGAGATGTAGAAGAGATTGGGTTACGGACATCCAAGATTCGTAACTGGACAGGTGAACTGCATATTATACCGAATGGAAATATTACACAAGTGACAAACTTTTCTGTGCACAACAGCTTGGGAGTATTAGATATCAATGTACCTTACGAAGCGAATTTGCAAGTAGCAGAAGAGGTCATCATGCAGGTGCTGCTGGAGATGCCAGCTGAATATCCTGAGATACAAGCAACTCCGCAGCTTTTAGGCGTTGAGACATTATCAACTTCACACATCGTTTTGCGAGCTATCATTGAGACTTTGCCAATGCAGCATTTTGGCGTGGCAAGGGAAGCTAGAAACCGTATTAAAACAAAACTATTAGAACGTAATATCAGTATTCCAGCTCCAAGGCTGGTCATGTATAATAAACAAGAAGCAGAAGAGCTTATGCAGGAAAGTGTTGTAAGGGGGAATGCTCGTGAGTGACAAAGTCTATCAGCTTAATGATGTGGTACAAATGAAAAAAGCCCATCCATGTGGCGAGAATCGCTGGAGAATTATCCGGTTGGGCATGGATATCCGGATTAAATGTGAAGGCTGCGGTCATAGCGTGCTTATTCCTCGGAAAAAATTCGAGACAAAAATGAAAAAAGTTTTGGAGCATGCTGAAGAACCGACAAACTAAAATATTCGTTTCACGTGAAACATAGAAGTCTGTCTGATGTTGTCATCGGAAGGACTTCTTTTTTTCTATGTAAGAAATCATTTTTAAAATATAAATAAGTATAGAAATGGCAGAAATACACACATAATTTTGCTGTTTTATAAAGAATAGTGTACTCTAGAAGTACGTATGTTTACTTGGACAAAGTAAGGGCAAGCTGGCATGATTTTACGTAAGTCAGTTACCGGTACTGCCCCATCTTCCCGGCCTTTGGGCGGAGTGTTCAGTAAGCAGATCTATTTTGGCCGGCTGTACGATAAAAGCGGCCAGGACACTTAAGGAGTGGAAGATTACATGGCTTTAACAGCAGGTATTGTCGGATTACCAAACGTCGGTAAATCCACATTGTTCAATGCGATCACACAGGCGGGAGCAGAATCTGCAAACTATCCGTTCTGTACGATCGATCCGAATGTCGGCATCGTAGAAGTCCCGGATTCACGTTTAAATAAATTGACTGAACTGGTCAAACCGAAAAAAACTATCCCTACTGCATTTGAGTTCACGGATATCGCTGGTATCGTGAAAGGTGCAAGTAAAGGCGAGGGACTAGGAAACCAGTTCCTATCACACATCAGACAAGTAGATGCAATCGTTCACGTGGTACGCTGCTTTGATGATGAAAATATTACGCATGTATCCGGGAAAGTAGATCCTATCGATGACATAGAAACGATTAATCTAGAATTGATTTTTGCAGATCTTGATTCTGTCAACAAACGTCTGCAGCGTGTAGAAAAGCTTGCACGTCAAAAAGACAAAGACGCTGTTGTAGAGCAAGAGATACTGTCCAAAATTAAGGATGGACTTGAGAATGAACTACCAGCACGTGCGCTGGAATTTACAGATGAACAAAGTAAGATTGTGAAAGGCTTGCACTTGTTGACAAGCAAACCAGTCTTGTACGCTGCTAATGTGAGCGAAGAAGAAGTAGCAGATCCATCTGCGAACCAAAACCTTGTCAAAGTACAGGAGTTCGCGGCGAACGAAGGTGCGCAGGTTATTGTTGTTTGTGCGAAGATTGAATCTGAAATTGCAGAGCTTGAAGGAGAGGAAAAAGAAATGTTCCTCGAAGAGCTAGGTATTCCGGAGTCAGGTTTGGATCAGCTAATTAAGGCGTCCTACAGCCTGCTTGGGCTGGCAACTTACTTTACGGCTGGTGAACAGGAAGTTCGTGCTTGGACGTTCCCTATGGGCTATAAAGCTCCTCAGACAGCTGGTATCATCCATAGTGACTTTGAAAAAGGATTCATCCGCGCAGAAACTGTTTCCTACGATGATCTGGTTGATGCTGGTTCTATGAGTGTTGCAAAAGAAAGAGGGAAAGTTCGTTTGGAAGGAAAAGAGTATTTGGTGAAAGATGGAGATGTCATGCATTTCCGTTTCAACGTGTAAGGTCGGATCCTCAATTTGTAAATATGCGGAATAAACTTGCTTAACGGCAGATAATTTGCTATAATTCATCATTGTGAGTAATTAAGATTACTCCTTGCTCTTATGAGAGATAAGAGCCGTTAAGTCCAAAAGGAGGTGCAAACGGATGAGAGAATACGAAATCATGTACATCGTCCGCCCAGATATCGAGGAAGAAGCTAAAACTGCTCTAGTTGAGCGTTTCAACGGAATCCTAACTGATAACGGTGCGGAAATCGTGAAAGTTGACGAGAAAGGCAAGAAACGTCTTGCTTACGAAATCAACGATCACCGCGATGGCTACTACTTCATCATTAATCTAAAAGGCAATGAAGCCGCTATTAATGAATTCGACCGTCAAGCGAAGTTCTCTGATGATATTATTCGTCAGATGGCTATTCGTCTAGACGAGAAATAAGGAGGGGTTCTGATGTTAAATCGTGTCGTACTTGTCGGCAGATTAACCAAGGATCCGGACCTGCGTTACACACCAAATGGAGTGGCAGTTGCCAACTTTACCTTAGCAGTAAACCGTCCTTTCTCTAATCAGTCAGGCGAACGTGAGGCAGATTTCATCAACTGTGTTGTATGGAGACGTCCAGCTGAAAATCTGGCGAACTTCATGAGCAAAGGAAGTCTGGTTGGCGTAGATGGCCGTGTCCAAACGAGAAGCTTCGATAATCAAGAGGGTAACCGTGTATATATAACGGAAATTGTTGCGGATAGCGTACAATTCCTCGAGACCAAAGGTGGCTCTCAAGGAGGCGGACAAGGTTCTTCTGGATACCAAAATCAGAACTCGAACTTCAACAACAACAATAACAACAACTTCAATAGCAACAACAATAATAATCGAAATAACGACCAGGATCCTTTCCGTGATAAAGGTGAACCGATCGATATTTCTGATGATGATCTACCATTCTAATCTAAGGGAGGCAATCTGATATGGCAGCACGTCGTGGTCGCGCTAAGCGCAGAAAAGTATGTTATTTCACAGCAAATGGCATCACTTACATCGATTACAAAGACGTTGATTTGCTTAGACGTTTCATCTCCGAGCGTGGAAAAATTCTTCCTCGCCGTGTGACTGGAACTTCTGCAAAATACCAACGTAAATTGACAATCGCTATCAAACGTTCTCGTCAAATGGCTCTATTGCCATACGTGAGCGAGTAATAATGAAAAAGGCATCATCCTTCTGGATGATGCCTTTTTTTATATATTTTAATAGGTAATATTAATATCACGAGACCCTCTAAGTAGGGTCGTTTTTAATGTCGAGTTTTCAGAATTTAATTAATTTGATAATATCCGCCTATTACGAACAAGATGCTTGAATCTCATAGCAGAACTTCTATAATGGAAAAAGTTGATTCTTAATCTGACAGAAGGAAAGGAGCATCTATATGGCTGCTACTACACAAACAATTGACAAGCATGTGCAAGTGGAAAACCGTATTCCGTTGATCATTGTCTTAATGGTGGGGAATTTCATTGCATTGATTAATGAAACTGTTATGAACGTCGCTTTGCCCAATATAGAAGAGACCCTTGGAATCCAAACGACGACTGCGCATTGGCTTTCTACAGGGTATATGCTGACAATCGGTATTCTTATTCCGATCAGTGCTTATCTCATGCAGCGTTTTACAACGCGTCAATTATTGCTTACTGCACTATCATTTTTCTTTATAGGAACGCTGATTGCCGGTATTGCTCCTAACTTTGCTATTCTGTTGCTCGGACGTGTGATTCAAGCTTCTGGATCAGGGATTATCATCCCGCTTGTAACGACGGTGATCATCACAATCACTCCACTCGCCAAACGTGGTTCGATGCTCGGTTTGCTCATGGTAGTGATATTGTTTGCACCGGCAATCGGTCCTGTATTTTCCGGTCTTGTTGTGGAACAGGCTTCCTGGCGGTATGTTTTCATCAGTGTATTGCCTGTGACACTTGTCTTGCTTGCTTTTGCTGCTTATTATGTTCGAAATGTACTG
Organism: Terribacillus saccharophilus; assembly: GCF_002272075.1. Taxonomy (GTDB): domain Bacteria; phylum Bacillota; class Bacilli; order Bacillales; family Amphibacillaceae; genus Terribacillus; species Terribacillus saccharophilus_A. The sequence continues at coordinate 4,826 of NZ_NPBJ01000042.1, read as the reverse complement.
GAGACGAAACGTACAAAAATCGATATTCTATCTGTCGTGTTGGCAGTGATCGGATTTGGTTCAATCGTTATCGGATTCAGCAGTGCTGGTGCAGAAGGATGGACAAGTCCGCTAGTGCTGGGTGCTTTATTGATTGGATTAGCTGCAATAGCATATTTCGCTTATCGTCAATTCCATTTGGAGACGCCGATGCTTGATCTGCGCCCATACAAAAATAAAAACTTCTTGATGGCAATATTGGTGACAATTACAGTTATGATGTGTTTCTTTGCAGCGATGATTCTCTTGCCTGTGTTCATGCAGGATGCTTTAGGAATTAGCGCATTTGATTCTGGTATTGTCCTGTTCCCGGGCGGAATCATGATCGCAATCATGGCCTTGCTCACTGGTCGGCTTTCCGATCGATTCGGTCCTAAACCATTTGCTATCACGGGAACAGTACTTCTAGTAGCCATGATCGGGTTGATGACGACAATCTCAACTGATACGACAATGCTGCAGTTCACGTTGCTGTATGTTGGCTTTACATTTGCTATTGGGTTAATTTTGACACCGATGACGACACTGGGACTAAATCAATTGACGGAGGAGCTCTATTCGCATGGCAGTGCTTCTCTGAATGCCTTTAACCAAATCTCTGGAGCGATTGGTCCGGCCCTGTTCATTACCTTGATGAGCGGCGGCAGCCAAGCTGTAGCTTCTCAAAGTGCCGATCAGGCGATGACAGCGGGTTTACAGTTCGCCTTTACCATTGCAGGAGCCTTCGCTGTAGCAGCGGTCGTATTCGTACTGTTAGTTAAACAGTCCAAACCTGTTCACCATTATCAATACGAATAAAAAATAGCGAGCTCCCTTAAGGAGCTCGCTATTTTTGCAGCTGCTGTACGATTTTGGAAAGATCATCATAAATGACAATATCAAATAGCTCATCCATGACCGTTGGTTCCCGGTTAATCAGGATAGATGGCTTTCCAAGTGAGTTTGCATATTCAGGAAGCATGTTGAATGGACTGACGAGCAGGGACGTTCCTAGTACAAGAACCAGTTCGCTCTGCTGAATCGCCTGTTCTGCTTTGTCATGCTCGGTAATCGGATCACCAAACAAGACAACGTCTGGCTTCAGCACATGCACACATTTTTCGCAAACAGGAGTTTCTGCTGTCAATAGGTGAGGCAAGTCATAGGAACTGCCGCAGTTCGGGCATGTGGCACTATTCAACGTGCCATGGTATTCGATGACATGTTCGTTGCCAGCAAGGGTATGAAGACCGTCAACATTCTGGGTGATGACAGTGATTTGTTTTCCGTTTACCTCTAGATCTCTGAGATAGCGATGTACATGGTTTGGACCATAATCCTTAAGCAGCTTCACTCGGAAAATATCCTTGTATTTCTGCCAGAAATCTACGGGATCCTTATAAAAATAGTGATTAGAAATATAGTATTCTCTAGCCTCATCAGCAGTCCAAAGACCATTGGTGGAGCGGAAATCAGGAATACCGCTGGCTGTAGATACGCCGGCTCCGGTCAGGATCGTCACCGACGAGGCATCTGCGATCATTTTGGCGGCTGTTTCCAAATGCATAGTTCATACCTCCAGCAAAATTATTATTTTTTCCAGTATAGCAAAAAAGCTAGAAGGAAGCAGATTACAGCGAAATCCGAACAATCCGATTTGCTATAATTATTAGAAAACGTATTGACAATAGCTGTGTGTCTGCTATGATAAATAAAAAATTGAACCAAAACACAACTATATTGATGAAGATCATACCTTTGATCGTGATTATCCAAGAGAGCTAGTGGCTGGTGTGAACTAGCATAATCCGTCAAAGGGCAGCACTTCTGAATAGGCAAACTGAATTGAGTAGGTTTGTCCGGCATATGCCCGTTATGCATAGCTTCAACGAAGGCTGTCGTGTGTAAGCAGACAGTGAAAAAGGGTGGCACCGCGTGAGTAGATCCAAGCTTTTCGCCCCTTACTTATCAGGTAAGGGAGCGGAAGGCTTTTCTTATGGGCTCTTTTACCTGTGAAGATATCTTACAATCCAAGGAGGAAAAGAAATTATGTTACCAGATCAACTTTTACTACGGATTCCAGGACCATCACCAATTCCGCCAAGTGTACAGCGCGCAATGAGCCAGCCGATGATCGGCCATCGCGGTGCGGAGACAACTGCTTTGCTGCAGCGGATTAAGCCAAAATTGAAGCCCATATTCGGTACAGAACAGGATGTACTGCTTGTGACTGGCAGCGGAACCGCTGGACTGGAAGCAGCAGTTGCCAACACTTCCAAGCCAGGAGATGAAGTGCTGATTGTAGTTGTGGGGGCATTTGGTGATCGGTTTGTGAAGATAGCTCAAGCATATCAGCTTCAAGCCCACCGCTTAGATGTGACATGGGGAGAGGCAGCAAATCCGGAGGATATCAAGACATTCTTGAAGGAACATCCGGAAATCAGCTCTGTCTTTGTTACGTATTGTGAAACGTCCACAGGAGTGCTGAACCCAATCAAACAAATTGCTGAAGCGGTGCATGAAGTATCGGAAGCTTTGGTCATCGTTGATGGCGTATCCTGTGTGGCAGGTGTCGAAACGGAATTTGATAAATGGGGTATCGATATTTTGGTTACAGGCACGCAGAAGGCATTCATGCTGCCTGGCGGTATGTTCTTTGCAGTAGTAAGTGACCGGGCATGGAAAGTGATTGAAGCCAATCCTCAGCCACGATTCTATCTGGATCTGACAAAATATCGTGATGGTCTGGAAAAAGACAGTACACCATTCACGCCGGCTTTATCCATATTGTTTGGGCTGGAACAAGTGCTGACATTGCTTGAGGAAGAAGGGCTGGAGCAGGTGTATGCAAGACATCGTCTGATGCGGGATATGACACGAGCTGCATTCCGTGCGTTAGATGTACCGCTGCTTGTAGAGGATGAGTATGCTTCTCCGACAGTTACGGCGATCAAACCGACAGATTTTGATGCTGAGAAGCTCCGTAAGCAAGTGAAGCAGGACTTCAATCTGGCATTTGCAGGCGGTCAGCAGCATATGAAGGGTGAGATTTTCCGGATCGGTCATATGGGATATTGCTCTCCAGCAGATGTGCTGCAGGTGATTGGAGCAGTGGAGATCGGTCTTGTGAAAATTGGAAAACACATAACATTAGGTGCAGGAACGGCAGCAGCACAGCAAATCTACTTGGAACAAGGAGCGAATTGAACATGACTTACCACATACTAATCAGTGATCCATTAAGTGAAGAAGGCATGGCACCATTAACGCAAGCAGATGACTTTGCTGTCACAGTAGATACTGGCCTGACTGAAGCAGAAATCATCCAGAAAATCAGTAATTTTCATGCACTGCTTGTCCGCAGCCAGACAACTGTTACACGGGCGATCATGGAAGCTGCACCGAATCTTAAAGTAATCGGACGTGCCGGTGTTGGTGTAGATAATATCGATTTGGAAGCAGCGACAGAGCTTGGCATAGTCGTTGTCAACGCACCAGATGGGAACACAAACTCCGCTGCGGAACACACAGTGGCAATGATGATGTCACTTGCGCGCAACATCCCACAGGCATTCCTTGCGTTAAAAGAAGAACGCTGGGAGCGCAAGCAGCATATCGGTGTGGAATTGAAGGGTAAGACACTTGGAATAGTCGGTATGGGCCGGATTGGAGCAGAAGTGGCTTACCGGGCTAAGGGTCAGCGTATGGATGTGATCGCCTATGATCCATTCCTGACGAAAGACCGTGCGGTTAAGATGGGGATTGGCTATGGAACATTGGAAGAAGTTCTCGCAGCGAGTGACTTCCTGACAGTTCATACGCCATTGCTGAAAGAAACACATCATATGATTTCCACGGAGGCATTTGCTCAGATGAAAGGTGGTGTGCAGATCCTCAACTGTGCAAGAGGCGGAATCATTGATGAAGATGCTTTGTATGAAGCAATCATCAGCGGTAAAGTAGCTGGAGCAGCATTGGATGTGTTCGAAGAAGAGCCTGCGGTTCATCATAAGCTGCTGGAGCTGCCGCAGGTTATTGCCACACCGCATTTAGGCGCAAGCACAGTGGAAGCACAGGAAAATGTTGCGATCGATGTCAGCAAGGACGTCATGCAGATTCTTCAGGGAGGGCAGGCGATTCATCCGGTTAACTTCTCCTCCATTTCTCCGGAAGTCATGCGAAAAATTCAGCCTTACTTTGATCTTGCTGAAAAGCTCGGAGCCTTCCTGGCTCGGACTATGCCAGATGCAATCGAGGAAGTGACTGTCTATTATGCAGGAGATCTGGCAGACCAAGAGGTTGCTCCATTGACACGAAATACGGTCAAAGGATTGCTGCAGCGGTACCTTGGAAATGTGAATGACGTTAATGCGACACATTTAGCCAAAAAACGAGGTATTACAATTAATGAGCAGAAGACTTCTACGACACGAGGATTCACTAGTCTAGTAACAGTAGAAGTGAAATCGGCGACGGTGACACACCAAGTTGCAGGAACACTTGTCAATGGCTTGGGTGCCCGTATTGTGAAGGTGGATGACTATTATGTCGATGTTACGCCTGCCGGCCATATGTTGCTCGTTCGGCATAAAGACCAGCCAGGAGCAATCGGCCGGGTAGGTACCTTGCTCGCCCAATATGCAGTGAATATCGCAACGATGCAGGTAGGGCGCTCAAATGAGGGCGGCGATGCAATCATGATGCTTACGGTCGATAAAGAACCGCAAAAAGAAGAAGTTGAAGGATTGAAACAGCTGGATGACATTTTTGATGTAACAGCTATCACAATATAAAAAAAGCGAGCAGAC
>NZ_NPBJ01000041.1 GCF_002272075.1 Terribacillus saccharophilus | reverse complement strand
GTTGCCAGGCAAAATGAAAGCTCCTGATAGGTTATTCTATAACTTATCAGGAGCTTTTTTGTATGTCTTGCTTTATACTTCTGACGATTAGGGGATATAAATACTTCATACTAATATGTCGATATTCATATAATGTAATGAGAGAGAAAGAAGGGAAGCACAGATGGAGCAGTACTTTGATGAACAATTTTTAACTGTAATGATGAAAATTATAATAGCAGTATTCCTCTCCGGAGCTATCGGGATGGAACGGGGGCTGGGCAATCACCATGCTGGTTTGCGCACACATATCCTCGTTGGCGTAGGGTCTTGTCTGATGATGATCCTATCTTTATATGGTTTTACAGCCTTCAGTGAGGAGCATGACTATGTACAGTTTGATCCCGCACGTATACCTTCATATGTGATCAGCGGTATCGGTTTCCTAGGTGCAGGAACAATACTGGTAAATGGTACGACAGTGCGAGGACTTACGACAGCTGCATCTGTTTGGACGGTAGCAGGACTAGGACTCGTTATTGGTGCAGGAATGTACATGGAAGCAGTATTCACTACTATTATCATTTTGTTGATTCTTATCTTCTTGAATAATTTTGAGAAGCTGTTTTTATCAAGTAAAAAGCAAAAAGTATATCGTCTGGAAATTGAACTGGATAGAGAAGAAGGTGTAGCACCTATCATGGAAATACTCGAACGTCATCATCTAGCGTTAACTAACATGAAGATGAGAAAACATCATCAAGACAGCAGAATGTTACATGTTGAGCTGGCAACACGTTACGCTATAAATGAAATGGAGCTCTTTGAGGAACTTACCAACCTATCAAATATCCGATCAGTTAGTACAGTGAAAAGTTAAAACCCTTTTAAGGGTTTTTTTCTGTTATTAGAGGCTATGCTAGGGAAGTAGAGCTTTGCATTCCTCCTGCAAAATGTATATAATAAAGTCAAAGATAGTCAAAGTCAAAGGAAGGGAGGCGACTTGTGTGAGCAATATATCGGACATCATCGAGGCTTATCTAAAGCAGATTCTTCAATCAACAGATACGCAGGAAGTGGAAATAAAGAGAAGTGAAGTGGCTAACCGTTTTCAGTGCGTGCCCTCCCAAATCAATTATGTAATAAAGACGAGATTCACTGTTGAGAAAGGATATCTTGTCGAGAGTAAGCGTGGCGGCGGCGGTTATATTCGTATCATTCGGGTAAAGCATCATACAGAAGCAAGTTTGATAGACGATGTAATTGAAATGGTGCAGCCGCGAGTTTCACAGCAGACTGCTAATAGTATCATCGAACGGCTTGCTGAAGAGAAGATATTAACTGAACGGGAAGCGAAAATCATGCTTAGAGCAACCAGCCGGGAGACACTAGCCTTTCCTCTTCCGCTTCGTGATGAAGTCAGGACCCGTATTTTGGTTTCAATGCTGACTGCTATCAAGTACTAGTCAGATAAGGAGGGTATTAGGATGGAATGTCAAGAGTGTCATATAAGACCAGCAACCTTGCATTTAACAAATGTCGTCAACGGACAGAAGACGGAAATGCATGTTTGCGAGCATTGTGCGAAAGAAAATGGATATGTCTCCTACGGCCAAGAAGGGTATTCCCTGCATAACTTATTATCTGGTCTATTCCATATGAACCCATCGACTGTTCAAGGACATAAACACTTCGCCCAAGCGCCAGCAGCACTTGCTTGCCCGAAGTGCGGGCTGACATATAATGAGTTCACCCGAATAGGGAAATTTGGCTGTGCTTCCTGCTATGAAACTTTCGAAGACAATCTGAATCCTATCTTCCGCCGTGTACACAGTGGCAATACAAAACACGAAGGTAAGATACCAAAGCGGATGGGTAGCGGTATAGAGAAAAAACGGAAGATTGCAGCATACCGGGAATCCATGCAGCAATACATTCAGGAAGAAGAATTTGAAAAAGCAGCGGAGCTCCGCGATAAGATTCGTTTGCTGGAGCAGCAGAAAGACGGACAGGAAGAGGGTGAGAGCTAATGTCACTAGAGAATTTCATGAGTGATGCCATCAGCCCTTGGATGAAAGAAAACGGACCGGACTGTGATATAGTCATGAGCAGCCGAATCCGCCTGGCCAGAAATTTTGAAAATCGCACTTTCCCTTTAATTGCTAAGGCAGAGGATTTAGATGACGTGCTTAATTTCTTCCAGGAAAGCTATCAAGACACTGATTTTAATGAACGAGGAACAATGCAATTCTTACGTATTGCAGATCTGTCACCGATAGAGAAGAAGGTATTCGTCGAAAAACACTTGATAAGTCCGCATTTAGCAGAACATGCGGAGGAGGCAGGAGTTTTGCTATCCGAAAGCGAACAAGTCTCTATCATGGTAAATGAAGAAGATCATCTGCGGATTCAGCTGTATTTACCAGGCTTCCAGCTGCGAAAAGCACTTTCAGAAGCTTTTGAAGTGGATGATTGGCTTGAGCAGAAGATAACATATGCATTTGATGAGGAAAGAGGGTATCTGACTACTTGCCCAACGAATGTAGGCACTGGACTTAGAGCCTCGGTAATGATGCATCTGCCTGCTTTGACCATGACACATCAAATGAATCGGCTGACACCAGCAATCAACCAGCTAGGACTTGTCGTACGCGGTATTTATGGCGAAGGCAGCGAGGCGCAAGGCAATATCTATCAAATTTCCAACCAGATCACTCTGGGGAAATCAGAACAGGATATTGTCGAGGATTTGGAGAGTGTAGTGAGCCAGTTGATCGAGCAGGAGAGGCAGGCTCGCGAGACTTTGACAGAGGAGCTGAGTATCCAGCTGGAGGATCGGGTCTTTCGTTCTTATGGTACATTGCTGCACAGCCGTATAATTGAATCAAAGGAAGCAGCAACTTGTTTATCGGATGTTAGATTAGGCATTGATATTGGGTATATACAAGATATGCCTCAATCCATACTTAATGAATTAATGGTATTAATACAGCCAGGCTTCTTGCAGCATTATGCAAAAAGGAGCTTATCTGGCAGAGAACGAGATGTATTACGTGCTTCCCTCATTAGAGAGAGGTTGCATTTAGAAAATAACTGACTGACCAAGGAGGAATTCCTATGATGTTTGGACGTTTCACTGAAAGAGCACAAAAGGTCCTTGCACTTGCACAAGAAGAAGCAGTGCGTCTGGGACATAACAATATCGGTACAGAACATATCCTATTGGGTCTTGTGAGCGAAGGGGAAGGCATTGCCGCTAAAGCTCTTACAACACTGGGATTGGAAACAGAACGTATTCAGGAAGAGGTTGAGCAGCTGATTGGGCGCGGCCAGAAGATCACGGGTACACCTTATTACACACCACGTGCGAAGAAAGTAATTGAGCTTTCCTTAGATGAAGCGAGAAAGCTTGGACATTCCTATGTGGGCACTGAGCATATCCTTCTAGGTTTGATCCGCGAGGGTGAAGGTGTTGCGGCACGCGTGCTGAATAACCTCGGTGTCAGCTTAAATAAAGCTCGTCAACAAGTGCTGCAGCTATTGGGTAGCAATGAGTCTTCTGCTGGGAAACAGCGTGGCAGCCAGTCTGCTAGAGCGAATACGCCTACACTTGATAGTTTGGCAAGAGATCTTACGGCGATTGCCAAAGAAGGAAATATCGATCCAGTTATCGGGCGCGAGAAAGAAATCGAGCGTGTTATTCAAGTTCTTAGCCGCCGGACGAAAAATAACCCTGTCTTGATCGGGGAGCCGGGTGTCGGTAAGACAGCAGTAGCTGAGGGACTTGCGCAGCAGATCATCAATAACGAGATACCGGAAATTCTTCGGGATAAGCGTGTCATGACGCTTGATATGGGTACTGTTGTAGCTGGTACGAAATATCGCGGAGAATTTGAGGATCGCTTGAAGAAAGTAATGGAAGAAATTCGCCAGGCGGGGAATATCATCCTCTTCATTGATGAACTGCATACACTTATTGGTGCAGGTGGAGCAGAAGGAGCAATTGATGCTTCCAATATTCTGAAGCCATCCCTTGCACGTGGTGAACTGCAGTGCATCGGTGCTACTACATTGGATGAATACCGCAAATATATCGAAAAGGATGCAGCGTTGGAGCGTCGTTTCCAGCCTATCCAAGTTGATGAACCATCTGTTGAAGAATCTGTTCAGATCCTTACCGGTCTGCGTGATAGATATGAAGCCCATCACCGTGTAACGATTACGGATGAGGCTATCCGTGCAGCAGCAGAATTCTCTGATCGTTATATCACAGACCGCTTCCTTCCGGATAAAGCAATCGACTTGGTTGATGAAGCAGCTTCTAAAGTGCGCTTGCGCTCTTACACAGCTCCGCCAAATTTGAAAGAACTTGAGCAAAAGCTAGAGGAAGTGCGTAAAGAGAAAGACGCAGCTGTTCAAAGCCAGGAATTCGAAAAAGCGGCTTCTCTGCGAGATACAGAGCAGCGCCTTCGTGATCAGCTAGATCAAACGAAAGACCAGTGGAAAGAAAAACAGGGTCAGGAAAGCAGTGAAGTCACTGTAGAAGATATTGCTTCTGTTGTTTCCATCTGGACTGGTGTACCAGTTGCCAAGCTGACTAAGGATGAGTCAGAACGTTTGCTTAACATGGAGCAGACACTTCATGGACGTGTCATCGGGCAAGACGAAGCCGTTGTTGCTATCTCCAAAGCAATTCGTCGTGCACGTGCTGGTCTTAAGGATCCGAAACGCCCGATTGGGTCATTCATCTTCCTTGGACCTACAGGTGTCGGTAAAACGGAATTAGCGCGTGCTTTGGCAGATTCAATGTTCGGTGACGAAGATGCGATGATCCGTATCGACATGTCGGAATACATGGAACGCCATTCCACTGCACGTCTTGTCGGTTCTCCTCCAGGATATGTAGGTTATGAAGAGGGCGGACAGCTTACTGAGAAGGTCCGTCGTAAACCATATTCTGTTGTATTGCTTGATGAGGTGGAAAAAGCGCACCCTGAAGTATTCAACATTTTGCTTCAAGTATTGGAAGATGGCCGTTTGACAGATTCAAAAGGTCGTTTGGTCGATTTCCGCAATACGATTCTGATTATGACGTCCAATGTAGGTGCTAGTGAGCTGAAACGCAGCAAGTCACTTGGTTTCACAATGGATAGCGAAGATCAGAACTTCAAGGATATGAAAGCGAAAGTGACAGAAGAGCTGAAAAAAGCCTTCCGTCCTGAATTCTTGAACCGTATTGATGAAACGATCGTATTCCATCCGCTTGAGAAGAAACATATGAAGGATATTGTGACGTTGATGGCGGATCAGCTTAAGAAACGACTTGCTCAGCAGGATATTGAATTCACGCTGACAGATGCAGTTATTGAGAAGATCGCTAATGACGGATTCGATGCAGAATATGGTGCTCGGCCATTACGCCGTGCAATCCAGAAGAATATCGAAGATCTATTATCAGAGGAACTCCTGCGCGAGAACATCAGCAAAGGACAACAAGTGAATATTGATGTAGATAAAGAAGGTAAGTATGTCGTTACAGGCAAATAATGAATAGGGAGGTGTTTTCGCCTCCCTTTTTGCTTTGATTTGTGTAATTTTTTCTATATTAATAATTTTGTTTGATATATTTCTGTAACTTTTATGCCGTAATTATCGTATAAAATGATGAAGAAGGATTTGATAGGTTTGGCAAAAAGAAAGACAAAGTATGTATGTCAGGAATGCGGATATGAATCTGCAAAATGGATGGGCAAATGCCCGAGCTGCAATAATTGGAATACCTTTACGGAAGAAGTTGTCACACCAGCTAGCAGCGGAGCCTTCCGTCATTCAAATACAACAACCACAGCTGCAAAGCCTCAGTCGATTACAGCCATCCACTCCGAAAAGGAACCGAGAGTTACAACGGATCTCCCGGAGTTCAACAGGGTGCTCGGCGGCGGTATCGTAGCAGGATCGCTTGTGCTTATCGGGGGAGACCCTGGTATCGGTAAATCTACCTTGCTTCTGCAAGTCAGTGCACAGCTGGCAGAGAAGGAATTGCCGGTTCTGTATATTTCCGGAGAGGAATCTGCCCGTCAGACGAAACTCCGAGCAGATCGTCTCGGTGTAAAGGCAGATCAGCTCTATGTGTTATCGGAGACAAATCTGCAGGACATCACACGGCATATTGAAGAAGTGAAGCCGGCGTTTGTTGTAGTCGATTCCATTCAGACCGTGTATCGGGAAGAAGTCACCAGTGCACCGGGAAGTGTTACACAAGTACGGGAATGTACAAGTGAGCTGATGCGGGTAGCAAAGACGAATGGCATTCCGATTTTCCTCGTTGGTCATGTAACGAAAGAAGGCGCCATCGCTGGTCCTAGAATGCTTGAACATATGGTGGATGCGGTTCTTTATTTCGAAGGGGAACGTCATCATACATTCCGAATCCTGCGCAGTGTAAAGAATCGGTTTGGAAGTACGAATGAAATGGGTATCTTCGAGATGAAGGAAGAAGGATTAAGGGAAGTTACGAACCCGTCTGAAATCTTCCTGGAGGAAAGGTCGCAAGGTGCTGCTGGATCAACAGTTGTAGCATCGATGGAAGGGACACGCCCTGTTCTTGTCGAGATCCAGGCACTTATATCTCCAACCAGCTTCGGAAATCCGCGCCGTATGGCTACCGGTACAGATCATAACCGGGTGCCGCTTTTAATGGCGGTGCTTGAGAAACGGGTCGGACTTATGCTGCAGAATCAGGATGCATACGTCAAGATTGCCGGCGGTATGAGATTGGATGAGCCCGCCATCGATCTGGCGGTAGCTGCCAGCATCGCATCCAGCTTTAAGGACAAGCCGACCAAGCCAGATGATGTCTTGATCGGAGAAGTAGGTCTTACAGGTGAAGTGAGACGTGTATCCCGGATTGAACAGCGTGTCCAAGAGGCGGCCAAGCTTGGGTTTAAGCGAGCAATCGTACCGAAGAAGAATTTGGATGGCTGGACGGTCCCGGCAAGTATTAAAGTAGTCGGAGTTAACTCCGTAAGTGAAGCACTTCATATTGTCTTGGGAGAGGATTAACCTCTCCTTAATTGGTAATATTTTTTGACATCTTCTCTGAAACTATGCTACTATGTAATGTTTCCTAAATTGACTGGGCATCTAAAACGTGCTACGGTTAAACTGCAATTATTTATTTTTACGTCTAATATATTTTATTTCAGGTAATACTTTCTGTTAGGAGGTGACAGTAATGTTAAAGCGAATCGTGCAATTATTTATTATCGTTGCAGGCGGTATGGTTGGGTTTCTCTACATTCCTAGATTGATGGATCTAGTGAACCTTACCAACATTGGTTGGCTTGATTCCCCGATCGTCGGATTGATTGGCGGAGCTATTCTATTATTCTTATTACTGTTTTGGGTGGTCGATTATATTGTCGGCTTCATCCATTGGGTGGAGGACTCACTAGTCAAGACACCTGCTGCTGATTTGTTCTTTGGCAGCATCGGGCTTATTATCGGATTGGTCGTAGCTTACTTGATTACGATTCCGATCCGCGGTATTGGTTTTGTGCTTGTTTCAGAGGTCTTGCCGCTGTTCGTCACAATTTTCCTTGGTTACATCGGGTTCCAGGTCGGCTTCAAGCGCCGGGATGAGTTCTTGAATATGATGACTTTGGCGAAAAAGGATAAGAAGAAAGCTGCGGATGAGCAAGAAGCTGGAGAAGAGAGTGTCCAGGCTGTTCAGCCTAAGTCAAAATTGCTCGATACAAGTGTTATCATCGATGGGCGAATCGCAGATATTTGCGAGACGAATTTCTTGGAGGGTACGATTGTCATCCCGCAATTCGTATTGAATGAATTGCAGCATATCGCTGATTCATCTGATGCGCTGAAGCGGAACCGCGGCCGTCGCGGTCTCGATGTACTGAACCGCATCCAAAAAGAGATGCCGAGTGTCAAAGTGGAATTCTACGAAGGTGATTTTGAAGATATTCCGGAAGTAGATTCCAAGCTAGTCAAATTGGCAAAAGTTATCAATGGTATTGTCGTAACAAATGATTTCAACTTGAACAAAGTATGTGAGTTCCAGAATGTACCGGTGTTGAATATCAATGACTTGGCAAATGCAGTGAAGCCGGTCGTCATTCCGGGTGAAGAATTGACTGTCCAGGTGATCAAAGACGGGAAAGAACATAATCAAGGTGTGGCTTACTTGGATGACGGTACGATGATCGTCGTCGAGGAAGGCAAAAATTATATCGGCAAGACAATCGAGGTACTCATCACGAGTGTATTGCAGACTTCTGCCGGCCGAATGATCTTCGCTAAGCCGAAATTACTTGAAAAAGCATTGTAAAAAAGTATAACATGATAGAAGTAGACAAAAGTGATAACATGGGATGTTATCGCTTTTGTTTGGATTCGACTTAAAATAAGGCGGTAAAAATAGATGTACTATCAAGCTATCGTGTTAGCTGCCGGGCAAGGTAAACGGATGCAGGCTGGCCATAATAAACAATTCCTTACAATTGGGCAAAAGCCGCTCATTGTCCATACGCTGAATGTTTTCGATCAGGATCCGTGGTGTGCATCGATCACACTTGTTGTAAGCAATTCAGATCGTGAATTGATGCAGCAGCTATTAGCAGCACAGAAATGGACTACGCCGATCAATCTGACAGAAGGCGGCAGCGAGCGACAGGAGAGTGTCCTGATGGGTCTGGAAGCATTGCCTGATAAGTCCGGTATTGTTTTTATACACGATGGTGCGCGGCCCTTTGTCACAATCGAGAGACTTCATGCCTTGGCTGAGGCATGTCTTGAGCATCGCGGAGCAATACTTGCGGTGCCTGTGACAGACACGATCAAGCTTCGCCGTGGTAATCGTCTGGAAACGATGGATCGAGGGCTGCTGTGGGCTGCTCAAACACCGCAGGCTTTTGATTACCAGCTCATCTATGATGCGCATGTATCGGCTAAGGTTGATGGGGTGCTGGGAACGGATGACGCCTCATTAGTGGAACGCCTCGATCAGGATGTGTTCATCGTAGAAGGCAGCTATGATAATATGAAGCTTACGACACCAGAGGATTTATACAAAGCGGAAGCATTTTTAAATGGTAAATAAAGCGAGGTCACATTATGTTTCGAATTGGACAAGGATTTGATGTACATGCATTTGCAGAGGATAGACCGTGTATCATAGGCGGGATTACAATCCCTTACGAACTTGGATTGCTAGGCCATTCAGATGCGGATGTACTATTACATACGATTGCAGATGCGTGTCTTGGTGCTTTGGCACTGGGTGACATCGGCAAGCATTTTCCGGATACTGATCCTGCTTTCAAGGATGCAGACTCGGAAGTACTGCTGCGGCATGTATGGCAGCTTGTAAAAGAAAAAGGATACAAATTAGGGAACTTGGATTGCACAGTTATTGCACAAGCACCGAAAATGGCTCCATATATCGATCAGATTCGTGAAAACGTAGCGGGGATGCTCGATGCAGAACCGGGTCAGATCAATGTGAAAGCAACAACGACAGAACAGCTTGGCTTCACTGGCCGGAAGGAAGGAATAGCTGCGCAAGCAGTCGTCCTTTTGCAGCAAGACTAACATAATCGAAAGGGAGTTATTCATATGTCAAAACCTGTACGTGTGCGCTATGCGCCGAGTCCGACTGGACATTTGCACATTGGAAACGCACGAACTGCACTATTCAACTATTTATATGCCCGTCATCATGATGGCAAATTCATCGTCCGCACAGAAGATACGGATCAAAAACGAAATGTTGAAGGCGGCGAGGAAAGCCAGTTCAGCTATCTGAAATGGCTTGGTATCAAATGGGACGAAGGTGCCGATATCGGCGGTGAATACGGACCATACCGTCAATTGGAACGCCTGGATATCTATAAGAAGTATGTAGATGAATTGCTGGACCGTGGTCTAGCTTACAAATGCTACGTGACAGAAGAGGAATTAGAGAAAGAGCGCGAGGAACAAAAGGCGAATGGACAAGTTCCTAAGTATTCTGGTGTGCATCGTGATCTGACACCGGAGCAGCAAGAGAAGTTTGAAGCGGAAGGCAGACAGCCAAGTATCCGTTTCCGAGTGCCGGAAAATAAAACATACAAATTTAACGATATTGTACGTGATGAGATCAGCTTCGAGTCCAGTGACTTCGGCGACTGGGTTATCGTGAAAAAGAACGGTATCCCAACGTATAACTTTGCTGTGGCAGTCGATGACCATCTAATGGAGATCTCGCATATCCTTCGCGGAGAAGAGCATATTTCCAATACACCGAAACAGCTTATGATTTATGAAGCATTTGGCTGGGAAGCACCGCAATTCGGACATATGACATTGATTCTTAACGAAAACCGTAAGAAGCTGTCTAAACGTGATGAGCATATCCTGCAGTTCATCGAGCAATATAAGAACCTCGGTTACCTGCCGGAAGCGATGTTCAACTTCATCAGTT
Organism: Terribacillus saccharophilus; assembly: GCF_002272075.1. Classification (GTDB taxonomy): domain Bacteria; phylum Bacillota; class Bacilli; order Bacillales; family Amphibacillaceae; genus Terribacillus; species Terribacillus saccharophilus_A. The sequence continues at coordinate 59,443 of NZ_NPBJ01000041.1, read as the reverse complement.
TGCTTGGCTGGTCACCAGTCGGAGAAGAAGAGATCTTCTCCAAAGATGAAATCATCAAGATTTTCGATCCGAATCGTCTTTCCACTTCTGCTGCAATCTTTGATCCGCAGAAGCTGAAATGGATGAACAACCAATACATCAAATCAGAAGATGCTGGTCGTATCGAGAAATTGACATTGCCGCATTTGATCCAGGCAGGCAAACTTCCTGAGAACATGGAAGATTCCCGCCGTGACTGGGCAGCAGAGCTTATCGCTCTTTACAAAGACCAGTTGAACTATGGTGCGGAGATTGTCGAGTTGACGGAGTTATTCTTCCAGGAAGAAATCGTTTATGATGAAGAAGCATTGGCAGTACTTCAGGATGAACAAGTACCGGAAGTCTTGAAAGCATTCTCCGAACAGCTTTCAGCATTGGAAGCATTCGAACCGGATACAATCAAAGGTGCGATCAAATCGACACAAAAACAGACTGGTCAAAAAGGCAAGAAGCTCTTCATGCCGATTCGTGTTGCTACAACTGGCGTAACACATGGTCCAGAACTGCCAGACTCCATTCACTTGCTTGGCGAGACAGTTGTCCAAAATCGTCTTCGCGCAGCAATCGAACAGCTGACAAAGTAAAATATTCACTTTTTTGCTGAAATATAATATAGTAGTACTACACATTCGAACGTAGAAGAGGAGAAGTACGCATCTGTCTTTCCATCCAGAGAGAGCCGCATACGCTGCGAGCGGCTTTGGAGAGCTTTTGCTGAAATGCGCCTCGGAGTCTTTTGCCGAAATAATAGTAGGTAAAAGCGGTTCTCGCCGTTATCTGAGTGAAGCTGGGGAAGCCGTATGGGCTCGCCCAAATAGAGTGGAACCGCGCAAAAAGCGTCTCTGTCATTGTACAGGGGCGCTTTTTTTCGTGAAACGGTAGAAGCGGAAAGGAAGGGGAAAATGGGATTTTTCAAGATGCTGAAAGAGGATGTTATGGTAGTCTTCGACCAGGATCCAGCTGCTCGCTCTTATCTGGAAGTTATCCTAACGTATTCCGGCTTGCATGCCATATGGGCACACCGAATTGCACACCAATTCTACAAGCATAAATTCTATTTCCTTGCCCGTGTTGTTTCACAAGTGAGCCGTTTCTTCACCGGTATTGAAATACATCCCGGAGCCACGATCGGCAGACGATTTTTCATCGATCACGGCATGGGCGTTGTCATAGGTGAAACGTGCGAAATCGGTGATAATGTAACGATCTTCCAAGGCGTGACTTTAGGGGGGACGGGGAAAGAAAAAGGCAAACGACATCCGACCGTCAAAGACAATGCACTTATCGCGACAGGAGCTAAAGTGTTAGGTTCGATTACGATTGGTGCCAACTCGAAGATAGGTGCAGGTTCTGTGGTCCTGCATGATGTTCCGGATTGTTCGACCGTAGTCGGAATCCCTGGACGTGTCGTCATCAAAGACGGTGAACGTATTAGAAGAGATCTGGATCATCAGGATTTGCCGGACCCAGTTGCGGAGAAGCTAAGGAAAATGAATCTGGAAATTAAAGAACTACAGCGGGAATTAGCCGCAGCAAAAGGAGAGAAGCAGCATGTCGGTAAAAATTTATAATACATTGAGCCGTAATAAGGAGCCATTTGTACCGCTTGAAGAAGGAAAGGTAAGCATGTACGTTTGCGGCCCAACTGTTTATAACTATATTCATATCGGAAACGCAAGACCACCGATTGTATTCGATACAGTCCGCCGCTATCTTGAATATCGCGGTTATGATGTCACATATGTCATGAACTTCACAGATGTTGATGACAAAATCATCAATGCAGCGAAAGAGATGGGCGAAGATGTTTACGCGGTTGCAGAGAAATTCATCCAGGCTTATCAGGAAGATACATCTGCACTTGGAGTCAAAGAAGGTGCGCTCCACCCCCGTGTAACGGAGAGTATGGAAGAGATTATAGATTTTGTGCAAGGTTTGATTAATAAAGGGTATGCGTATGTATCCGAAGGCGATGTCTATTTCCGTACACGTTCCTTTGGTGGTTACGGTAAGTTGTCGCATCAGTCCATTGACGAATTGCGCTCAGGTGCCCGCATTCGTGTTGGTGAGCAGAAGGACGATCCACTTGATTTTGCCCTATGGAAAAATGCAAAGCCAGGAGAGATTTCATGGGAAACGCCATGGGGTGAAGGACGTCCGGGCTGGCACATTGAATGCTCCGCGATGGTGAAAAAACATCTTGGTGACACAATCGATATTCATGCAGGCGGAACTGACCTTACTTTCCCGCACCATGAAAATGAAATAGCTCAATCAGAGGCCCTTAATGGGAAGTCATTTGCGAACTATTGGATGCACAACGGGCACATCAATATTGATAACGAGAAAATGTCCAAGTCACTGGGCAACTTCATCCTTGCACATGATTTGATCAAGAAACATGATCCGCAAGTATTGCGATTCTTCATGCTAAGCGTTCATTACCGCAATCCAATCAATTTCACGGATGAATTATTGGAAAGTGCAAAGACTGGCTTGGCACGAATTAAAAATGCTTACGATAATCTGCAGCACAGAAAAGCTGCGAGCACAAATCAGGATAATAATGCGAATGGTGTAGTGGGAACGATCCAAGAGCTTAAAAATCGCTTCGAGGAAGAAATGGATGATGATTTCAACACGGCCAACGCTATTTCCGTCCTATTCGATCTTGCTAAAGAAGCAAATGTTTACTTGCAGCAGGAGCAAACATCCGAACAGGTTATCGAAGCATTTATAAAATCGTTCGAAGAGCTCGGCAGTGTGCTTGGTATCCAATTTGCTGCAGAGGCAGAATTGCTGGATGATGAAATTGAAGGCTTGCTCACGCAGCGTGTGGAAGCCCGCAAGAATCGTGACTTCCAGGAAGCAGACCGGATTCGTGACTTGCTTAAGGAGAAAAATATCATTCTTGAGGATACATCACAGGGTACGCGCTGGAAAAGAGGATAATGCATGGACGTGAAACAAATGAAAAGTTTGGCGCTCGCTTATATGGGAGACGCTGTTTATGAGATTTATGTCCGCCGGCATCTTCTGCAAAAAGGAGAAGTAAAACCAAATCAGCTGCACCACGCAGCGGTCACCTTTGTTTCTGCAAAATCACAAGCGAAGGTGATCCGTGATTGGCTCGAGCAGGACATGCTGTCGGAGGAAGAACAAGCAGTCTTTCGGAGAGGACGTAATGCCAAGTCCGGTACGGTGCCTAAAAATACGGATGTACAGACTTACAGATACAGCACAGGCTTTGAAGCGCTTATTGGGTATCACTATCTGCTGGAAGATACAGATCGTCTTGAAATCCTTATACAAGCAGCTATCAAACATGTAGAAGAAAGGAGTCAGCAGCATGGCAGATGAATGGATAATCGGAAAAAACCCTGTAACGGAAGCATTGCGGTCTGGCCGTTCAATTAATAAAATCATGGTTTCGGAGCATTTGCAGCCAAAAACATGGCAGTCGATACAGGAACTCGCAAAGACAAGCGGTACAATCGTACAGAAAGTACCGAAACGAAAATTGGATCAATTGATCGAGGGTGCTCACCAAGGGATTGTTGCTTCGGTGGCGGCATATGAATACAGCTCAGTGGATGATCTATTCCGCGTGGCAGAGGAACGGGGAGAGCAGCCGTTCTTCATCATCCTTGATGAAATGGAGGATCCGCACAATCTTGGTTCTATTCTGCGTACAGCAGATGCTGTCGGAGCGCATGGCGTCATCATTCCGAAGCGGCGTTCAGTCAGCTTGACCGCTACAGTAGCCAAGACGTCTGCAGGAGCTATCGAGTATATTCCGGTCGCCCGCGTGACGAATCTGGCGCAGACGATTGATCATTTGAAGGAACGGAATGTCTGGGTTGCTGGTACGGCAGCAGAAGGTGCGATTGATTATCGTCGTCTGGATGCAGTCGGAGCAATTGCCCTTGTAATCGGAAATGAAGGAAAAGGTATCAGCAGGCTTGTTCGGGAGAAATGTGATTGGACAGTTTCGCTTCCTATGCATGGTAAAGTCACTTCCCTTAATGCAAGTGTCGCGGCAAGTCTTCTCATGTATGAAGTAAACCGTCAGCGTCATCCCCTAGGGGAATAAAGATGGACATATTAGTGGTCGATGGCTATAACGTCATCGGGGCATGGGAAGAACTGCATGCACTCCGCCATAAAGATTTTGAACAGTCCCGCCAGCTGCTGATCGAGAAGTTGGCCGAGTATCAGGCTTACACAGGTCATCGGGTAATTGTCGTATTCGATGCCTATCATGTGAGGGGATTGGAGAAAAAATACGAAAATTATAAAGTAGAAGTTCTCTATACAAAAGAAAAAGAGACGGCGGATGACCATATCGAAAAACTGATTAAAACGTTGAAAAATGTCAAGACACAAGTTTACGTTGCAACTTCGGATTATGCAGAACAGCGTACTATATTTGGGCAAGGGGCACTCCGTAAATCTTCCAGAGAACTATATCTGGAGATAAAGCAAATCGAGCGGGAGATCGACCAGGAAATCCAAGAGTACAATACTCGACAATTTCCGCCAAAAATCCCTTTAAAACCCGAAGTGAGGGAAACACTCGAAGCATGGCGCAGAAGGAAGAAATAGCCAAAGTAGTATATTGACGGTTATTTAGACCGCCTGTATAATGACCCTATGAATTCGCGGTATACATGGTCAGGGGGAATCCTTAAGTGACAATTGTCAAGCAACGGACGGTAGACCAGGATTACGCAGTGATGGAAGATAGTGTTCTTGTAGATTTAGTCAAAGCAGGTCATGTTGATGCCCTAGATTTTCTGATTAACAAGTATCGAAATTTTGTCAGAGCGAAAGCTCGAACGTATTTTCTGATTGGAGCCGACCGGGAAGACATTGTCCAGGAAGGGATGATTGGTCTTTATAAGGCCATCCGTGATTTTAATGGAGAGAAGCTTGCTTCATTCAAGGCGTTCGCCGAACTTTGTGTGACCAGGCAGATCATCACAGCAATCAAGACGGCGACAAGGCAGAAGCATATTCCGCTTAATTCTTATGTATCGCTGGACAAGCCAATCTATGATGAGGAATCCGACAGGACTCTGCTTGATATCATAGTCAGCTCTAAAGCGGGTGATCCGCAAGACGTCTTGATCAATCAGGAACGGTTCCTTGATATGGAGCAGAAGATGGCGCAGCTGCTCAGTGAACTAGAGAGACAGGTATTGGCTCTCTATCTGGACGGCAGATCTTATCAAGAGATTTCTGAGGAATTGAAGCGGCATGTCAAATCGATTGATAATGCCCTGCAGCGTGTGAAGCGAAAGCTTGAGCGTTATCTTGAAATCAGCGAAGTAACGCTATAAGCCTCGTTGACAAGCCTTTTCATGCGTGCTACAGTAAAATTGTGTCAAAATACCCGAGAGGGTGAAGAGTTTTGCGTAAATCAGTTACATTAGCGTGCTCGGAATGTTTGAGCCGCAATTATTCCACAGCAAAGAGTGGGAATCAATCAGAACGCTTAGAGACTAGGAAATTCTGCAAACGATGCGACAAGCATACTGTCCATCGGGAGACAAAATAGACAACAATGCCTGTCGGCGAGAGTTTGGGGGTAGTACCATGAATCCTGTTACGTTTTTGAAAAATGTATCTAAAGAGATGAAGAAGGTAAGCTGGCCAACCGGTAAAGAACTATATCGCTATACGATCGTGACAGTTTTAACAGTCGTGTTCGCTGCTATATTCTTCGGTTTAGTTGATTTAGGGATCTCTGAGATTTTAAATTTATTCTTTTGAATAATGCCCGCTGATATATGCTATAATGGTATTAAATATTGCTCGTAGAAAAAAACCCGTTCTGTACGGGTTTTTTAAATTGGTCTTTTTGCCCAGCATCGACAATAACTAAACCAAAGGGAGGGAAGGACAAGCGCTTGTCCTGACAGCATGGAAAAAAGATGGTATGTCGTACACACTTATTCTGGATATGAAAATAAAGTAAAGGCCAACCTTGAGAAAAGACTCGATTCCATGGGAATGGAAGATAAAATCTTCCGCGTCGTTGTTCCTGAGGATGAAGAGACAGAAATCAAGAACGGTAAACGTAAGACAGCGATGAAGAAAGTCTTCCCTGGTTACGTATTGACTGAAATGGTCATGACGGATGATTCCTGGTATGTAGTTCGTAATACACCGGGCGTAACTGGTTTCGTCGGATCCACGGGTTCAGGTTCCAAGCCGACACCGCTTTTGGAGGAAGAAGTCGAAGTAATCCTCAAACGGATGGGCATGGAAGAGACACTTACAGAATTCGACTTCGAAGAGAAGGAAAGTGTTCGTGTTACTGATGGACCGTTCAACGACTTTACTGGAACAATCGAAAATATCGACATGGATAAACAGAAAGTGAAAGTTCATGTAAATATGTTCGGACGGGAAACGCCAGTGGAGCTTGATTTCTCACAAATCGAGAAATTATAATCCTGCAATCGGAATTTATTTGGAAGCCCCTTGCATTGTTTATAGATAAATGCTAGAATCTTAATGTTAATGACTATAGTCTATAATATATAGCTATACAGACATGTTGAGTGGGAGGGTGAAAAACCCTATTACCACATCACGGACTTAAGGAGGTGTGTCTCGTGGCTAAAAAAGTAATCAAAGTTGTGAAATTGCAGATCCCTGCAGCTAAAGCGAATCCAGCTCCACCAGTTGGACCGGCACTAGGTCAAGCAGGTGTGAACATCATGGGATTCTGTAAGGAATTTAACGCCCGCACGCAAGAGCAAGCTGGCTTGATCATTCCAGTTGAAATCACGGTATTCGAAGACCGTTCATTTACATTCATCACTAAAACTCCGCCTGCTGCAGTCTTGCTTAAGAAAGCAGCTGGTATCGAATCAGGTTCAGGCGAACCGAACCGTAACAAAGTTGCTACAGTTAAACGCGATGTAGTAAAAGAGATTGCGGAATCAAAAATGCCTGACTTGAATGCTGCAAACGTTGAATCAGCAATGCGTATGGTTGAAGGTACTGCTCGCAGTATGGGAATTGTCATCGAAGACTAATTCTGATTCAATCATAGAAACTGACGAGGTTGCGTGAATGGAGTATACCATTTCGCAGCCTTTTTAAAAGCCGGCATTTCCCGGCTGACAGCGGACACTTGTCCGCTCCGCTTTAACAAGTGGGAGGTCCTACCGTTAAAACCACAATCCGAGGAGGAAAAGGAAATGGCTGTAAAAAGCAAAAAGAAACAAGAAGCACTTAAGCTTGTTGACCGTACAGCATTGTACGAAGTAAAAGAAGCTGTTGAGCTTGTCAAAAAGACAGCTACTGCTAAATTTGACGAAACAATCGAAGCTGCTTTCCGTTTGGGAGTAGACCCTAAGAAAGCTGACCAGCAAATTCGTGGCGCAATGGTATTGCCGCACGGTACTGGTAAATCTCAACGCGTATTGGTATTCGCTAAAGGCGATAAAGCAAAAGAAGCGGAAGCTGCTGGTGCTGACTTCGTAGGCGAACAAGATCTAATCGCGAAAATCAACGGAGGCTGGTTCGATTTCGACGTTATCGTTGCAACTCCGGACATGATGGCTGAAGTTGGTAAATTGGGCCGTGTACTAGGACCAAAAGGTCTTATGCCTAACCCTAAAACTGGAACTGTTACATTTGACGTAGAAAAAGCTATCCAGGAAATCAAAGCTGGTAAAGTTGAGTACCGCGTTGACAAACAGTCCAACATCCATGTACCAATCGGTAAAGCTTCCTTCTCTGAAGAGAAATTGGAAGAAAACCTTGTTGCATTGATCGAACAACTTATTAAAGTTAAACCACAAGCTTCCAAAGGCCTTTACATGAAGAACGTAGCAATCGCTTCTACTATGGGTCCTGGAATCAAAGTTGACGTAGCACCATTCCGTTAATTGTCTGTTGACATCTAATTGGAAACACTATATAATCAACTGTGGTTAAAACCTAATAAACGTTATACCTAAGACAGCAGGTGCCCTAGGGCTTAATCTCCTGCCGAGGTGTGTGAGATATAAAGGCAGTCTGTTCCGACTGTTCCTTGTGATCATGCCTCCATGTCGAATGGAGGCATTTTTCATGTTAACTCCAGGTATAATGGTGAACAAGCTAACAGGAGGTGGAACATATGTCCAAGATCATCGAACAAAAGCAACAGGTTGTAACTGAAATCGCTGAGAAATTCCAAGCGAGCCAATCTACAATCGTAGTAGACTACCGTGGTCTTACTGTTTCTGAGGTGACTGAACTACGCAAACAGCTTCGTGAAGCTGGTGTGGATTTCAAAGTCTACAAAAACACATTGACTCGCCGTGCTACGGAAGTTGCTGGTTTGACAGAACTAGACGAGAACTTGACAGGCCCAACTGCTATTGCCTTCAGTAATGAAGATGTAATTGCTCCTGCTAAGATCTTGAACGACTTCGCGAAAAAGAACGAAGCACTAGAAATCAAAGCTGGTGTCATCCAAGGCAACGTGGCTTCTGTAGAGCAAGTTAAAGAACTTGCAGATCTACCGAACTACGAAGGTTTGCTTTCTATGTTGCTTAGCGTGCTACAAGCACCAGTTCGCAACTTCGCATACGCTGCGAAAGCAATCGCAGAACAAAAAGAAGAGCAAGGCGCTTAAGGCTGCCTGAGACTTCAAAACAAAATAAAACATTCCCCAAGGAGGAAATATCATGTCTAAAGAGACAATCATTGAAGAGATTAAAGGTATGTCCGTTCTAGAATTGAACGATCTTGTTAAAGCTATCGAAGAAGAATTCGGCGTAACTGCTGCAGCTCCTGTAGCTGTAGCTGGTGGCGGAGCTGCTGAAGCTGCTGAAGAGCAAACTGAATTTAACGTTGTTCTTACAAGCGCTGGCGCTTCTAAAATCAAAGTTGTTAAAGCTGTACGCGAAGCAACTGGTCTAGGTCTTAAAGATGCTAAAGATCTTGTAGATAACGCTCCTGGAAACATCAAAGAAGGCGTTTCTAAAGCTGATGCTGAAGAACTTAAAGCTAAACTTGAAGAAGCTGGAGCTTCTGTAGAAGTTAAGTAATAACAAGAAAGCTCGCCTTCGGGCGAGCTTTCCTTTTATCTATCTCTCCATGGCAATCGTGAATGGATCCTGAATAAAGAAGGTGACCAATTATGTCGGATCATTATTATACCAATCAGCCGCAATCTAAAAGTGCTCCTGCTACATGGCGATTCACTTTAAAAGGCAATGAACTTATTTTCACTTCGGATACCGGGGTATTCTCCAAGAAAGAAGTGGATTTTGGTTCCAGGATTTTGATTGATGTCTTCAGGGAGCCTGAAATAGAAGGGGATATACTGGATCTTGGCTGTGGATATGGACCGATCGGCATTTCATTTGCGAAAGCATTCGCAAATCGCGCGATTGTGATGAGTGACGTTAATGAGCGCGCGGTATCACTTGCGAAACAGAATGCTGAGGCGAATGGAGCGAATAATACGCATTTTTATGTGAGTGATCGCTTAACCGCTTATTCGGACCGGAAGTTCGCGGCAATTGCTACTAACCCTCCAATCCGAGCAGGCAAGAAGGTTGTACATCAGTTATTTGAAGAGAGCTACCAAGCGCTGCTTCCTCAAGGAGAGCTCTGGGTTGTCATTCAAAAGAAACAAGGTGCCCCATCTGCTCAGGAAAAATTGAATCAGCTTTTCGGCTCGTGTGAAATCGTCAAGAAGGAAAAGGGCTATTACATTCTATTAGCTAAAAAAGATTGACTCGCATAAATGCTTGTGGTAGTATTGTAAAATGCCAATAGATAACGATACTCGGAGAGGATTATAATTTTCTTAGAGAATCGTGTTTAAACTGTCGGCCGCTTGGCAAGACTGCTATCATTATTATGTTTTTGCCTTCGTCGATTTTATCTAAATATGTATGATCAGGGTTATGTCGCCATTCGGAGGAGCTAGCAAGCTGAATTTTTAACGGTTTTTATGTAAAAACCTTTTTCGTTTTTAGCTTGAAGGCGGCGCAGGAAGGACAGTAGGAGTGTTACGCTGTTGGAACTATACCACTTTCTGATTTCTGTTAAACAGGAAGGGAAGCCCGTTTCATTACAACATTCACATCACATTCGTATTTATGCGAATGCTTTTCTATGTAAACAGAAGATGTGAACAATGCAAATATTGTGGCGATTCATTTATGTTAGCTACAATATATAATTTATTGCTTGGAAAGTCAATCGGCATTCCGGCAATTCAGGCAGACCTTCATCCGAAAAAGGTCGGTCAAGTGAGAGACTCACAGCAGGAGATTTCTGCTGCAGGATGTTGATTTACTGCAGTCTACGGATTGCAGCTTGAATACATTACTAATGTTTGATTTGAGGGGTGAAGCTGTTGACAGGTCAAGTAGTTCAGTATGGACGACACCGCCAGCGCAGAAGCTATGCACGTATTAGTGAAGTGCTAGAGTTACCGAATCTTATCGAGATTCAAACCGCTTCTTATGAATGGTTCTTAGAAGAAGGATTACGAGAGATGTTCCAGGATATTTCCCCGATCGAGGATTTCGCGGGTAATTTATCGCTGGAATTTGTCGACTATAGCCTTGGCGAACCGAAATATCCAGTAGATGAAGCAAAAGAAAGAGACGTTACCTATAACGCTCCACTTCGTGTGAAAGTCCGTTTGTTGAATAACGAGACAGGCGAAGTAAAAGAACAGGAAGTATTCATGGGTGACTTCCCATTGATGACAGATACAGGAACGTTCATCATCAACGGTGCTGAACGCGTTATCGTATCACAGCTTGTTCGCTCCCCTAGTGTTTATTTCAGTGAGAAATTCGACAAGAACGGAAAACGTGGCCATACGGCAACTGTTATTCCGAACCGTGGTGCATGGCTTGAGTTCGAGACGGATGCGAAGGATGTAGTCCATGTCCGTATCGACCGTACACGTAAACTTCCTATCACTGTCTTGCTTCGTGCGCTTGGATTCGGAAGTGATCAGGAAATCATCGATTTGATTGGTGAGAATGAGTACTTGCGTAACACATTGGAGAAAGATAACACAGAAACTACTGAAAAAGCATTGCTTGAAATCTACGAGCGTCTTCGTCCAGGAGAGCCGCCTACTGTAGAGAACGCGAAAAGCTTGCTTGTTTCTCGTTTCTTCGATCCAAAACGCTATGACCTAGCACATGTAGGCCGCTACAAAATGAACAAAAAGCTTCATATTAAAAACCGTTTGTTCAACCAGACATTGGCACAGCCAATCGTCGATGAAGAGACTGGTGAAGTACTTGCACAAAAAGGCGATAAGTTAGATCGTCGTCTGCTTGATAAGATTCTTCCTTATCTTGACGGTTCAAACGGCAAGTTCGGCGAGAATATCTTGGAGCCGCATGACGGTGTAGTACAAGATCAGATTGTCGTGCAAACAATTAAAATCGTCGACCCAACTGATCCAGAAGGCGAACGTACACTAAGTGTCACTGGTAATGCTACAGTTGATGACAGTGTGAAGAATCTGGACCCTGCTGACATCGTAGCAGCAGTCAGCTACTTCTTTAACCTATTGTATGAAGTTGGCGACACAGATGACATCGATCACCTTGGTAACAGAAGATTGCGTTCAGTAGGTGAATTGCTGCAAAACCAATTCCGTATTGGTCTATCCCGTATGGAACGTGTGGTACGCGAGCGTATGTCCATTCAGGATACGTCAGCAATCACACCGCAGCAGCTGATCAATATCCGCCCGGTGATTGCATCTATTAAAGAATTCTTCGGAAGCTCCCAGCTTTCCCAGTTCATGGACCAGACGAATCCGCTAGGTGAATTGACGCATAAACGTCGTCTTTCTGCTTTGGGGCCTGGTGGTTTGACTCGGGAACGTGCTGGCTTTGAAGTTCGTGACGTACACTACTCCCACTATGGAAGAATGTGTCCGATCGAAACGCCAGAGGGTCCGAACATTGGTTTGATCAACTCCCTTTCCACTTATGCGAAAGTGAACAAATTCGGTTTCATCGAGACACCTTACCGTCGTGTTGATCCGGAGACAAACCTTGTAACGGAACATATTGATTACCTTACTGCCGATGAGCAGGATAACTACGTTATCGCACAGGCAAACTCTCCGCTAACAGAAGATGGCGGCTTCGCAAACGAAGAAGTCGTTGCTCGTTTCCGTGAGGAGAATACAATCGTAGCTCGTGAACGTATCGATTACATGGACGTATCACCGAAACAGGTTGTATCTGCTGCGACAGCATGTATCCCGTTCTTGGAAAATGATGACTCCAACCGCGCATTGATGGGTGCGAACATGCAGCGACAAGCAGTACCGTTGATGCAGCCAGAAGCACCGATCGTAGGTACTGGTATGGAATATGTATCCGGAAAAGACTCCGGTGCAGCTGTTATCTGCCGCGCAGAAGGTATTGTAGAGCGCGTTGAAGCGAAAGAAATCATTGTGCGCCGTGTAACAGAAGTAGGCGGCAGTGAAGTGAAAGGCGATACAGATCGTTATCGTCTGCAGAAATTCAATCGTTCCAACCAAGGAACTTGCTATAACCAACGTCCGATCGTCAGCGTAGGCGACCGTGTGACAAAAGGTGAAATCCTTGCCGATGGACCTTCCATGCAGGATGGAGAGCTTGCACTTGGACGTAACGTTCTTGTTGCCTTCATGACATGGGAAGGTTACAACTACGAGGATGCTATCATCATGAGCGAACGCCTTGTGAAAGATGATGTTTACACATCTATCCATATCGAGGAATATGAGTCTGAAGCACGTGATACAAAGCTAGGACCAGAAGAAATCACACGCGATATTCCTAACGTAGGGGAAGACGCACTGAAGAACCTCGACGAGCGCGGAATCATCCGTGTTGGTGCTGAAGTTTCTGATGGTGATTTGCTTGTTGGTAAAGTAACGCCTAAAGGTGTAACTGAGCTATCTGCAGAAGAACGCCTATTGCATGCGATCTTCGGTGAGAAGGCACGTGAAGTTCGTGATACTTCTCTTCGTGTACCTCATGGTGCCGGCGGTATCGTATTGGATGTTAAGATCTTCAACCGTGAAGATGGCGATGAATTACCACCAGGTGTAAACCAGCTTGTACGTGCTTATATTGTTCAGAAACGTAAGATTTCTGAAGGAGATAAGATGGCTGGACGTCACGGTAACAAAGGTGTTATCTCTAAGATACTTCCAGAAGAGGATATGCCATTCATGCCAGATGGCACACCAGTTGATATCATGCTTAACCCACTAGGGGTACCATCTCGTATGAATATCGGACAGGTGTTTGAGCTTCACTTGGGTATGGCAGCTCGTGCACTGGGCATCCACGTTGCAACACCAGTATTTGATGGTGCGCGTGAGGAAGATGTTTGGGAAACGCTAGAAGAAGCTGGTATGCCGCGTGACGCGAAGACAGTCCTTTATGATGGAAGATCCGGTGAACCATTCGATAACCGTGTCTCTGTCGGCGTATCGTACATGATCAAGCTTGCGCACATGGTTGATGACAAGCTGCATGCACGTTCTACAGGTCCATATTCACTAGTAACGCAGCAGCCGCTTGGTGGTAAAGCACAGTTCGGTGGACAGCGTTTTGGTGAGATGGAGGTTTGGGCACTTGAAGCTTATGGTGCAGCATATACCTTGCAAGAGATTCTTACAGTTAAATCCGATGACGTTGTCGGTCGTGTGAAGACATATGAAGCTATTGTTAAAGGCGATAATGTACCAGAACCAGGTGTACCAGAATCATTTAAAGTATTAATTAAAGAGCTTCAGAGTCTTGGTATGGATGTTAAAATCCTCAACGGTGAAGAAGAAGAAGTAGAATTAAGAGAACTCGAAGATGAAGACGAGACGCAAGCACCTGACCGCATCAATCTTGATGTACAGGAAGGGTAAGGCGGCACAACATCGACTGCATAGCAGTAACGGGATACTAAAAGGGAGGTAGGCCCCTTGATAGATGTAAATAATTTTGAGTTTATGAAAATAGGTTTGGCTTCACCTGATAAGATTCGTTCATGGTCTTATGGAGAAGTTAAAAAGCCGGAAACGATCAACTATCGTACGTTAAAGCCTGAAAAAGACGGTTTGTTCTGTGAGCGCATCTTCGGTCCTCAAAAAGACTGGGAATGTCATTGCGGTAAATACAAACGCGTTCGCTATAAAGGCGTTGTATGTGATCGTTGTGGCGTAGAAGTTACCAAAGCCAAAGTACGCCGTGAGCGTATGGGACACATCGAGCTAGCAGCTCCTGTGTCTCACATTTGGTACTTCAAAGGTATTCCGAGCCGTATGGGTCTTGTACTGGATATGTCTCCTCGTGCGTTGGAAGAAGTTATCTACTTCGCAGCGTACATCGTGACAGATGCTGGTGATACAGCACTTGAGAAGAAGCAGCTTCTTTCTGAGAAAGAATATCGCCTCTATCGTGAAAAATACGGTAACACGTTCCAAGCTCAAATGGGTGCCGAAGCAATCCGTAAGCTTCTTCAAGATATCGAATTGGAGAAAGAAGTGGAAGCACTTCGCGAAGAATTGAAAACAGCACAAGGTCAGCGCAGAACGCGTGCGATTAAGCGCTTGGAAGTAATGGAAGCATTCCGTCACTCTGGAAACGAACCTTCTTGGATGGTATTGGATGTACTTCCGATCATTCCTCCTGAGCTTCGTCCAATGGTACAGCTTGATGGTGGTCGTTTCGCTACATCTGACTTGAATGATCTTTATCGTCGAGTGATAAACCGGAACAATCGTCTGAAACGCTTGTTGGACCTTGGTGCACCTAGCATCATCGTACAAAACGAAAAACGTATGCTTCAGGAAGCTGTTGATGCGTTAATCGATAACGGTCGTCGCGGTCGTCCTGTTACAGGTCCTGGTAACCGTCCATTGAAATCTCTTTCTCACATGCTGAAAGGTAAACAAGGACGTTTCCGTCAGAACTTGCTTGGTAAACGTGTAGACTATTCCGGACGTTCCGTAATCGTCGTAGGTCCGCATCTGAAGATGTATCAGTGTGGTCTTCCGAAAGAAATGGCGCTTGAACTATTCAAACCATTCATCATGAAAGAATTGGTGGAAAAAGGCCTTGCGCATAATATTAAATCTGCGAAACGGAAAATCGAACGTCTGCATCCGGAAATCTGGGATGTGCTCGAAGAAGTAATCCGTGAGCATCCAGTATTGCTTAACCGTGCACCTACGCTTCACCGCCTAGGTATCCAGGCATTCGAACCGACATTGGTAGAAGGTCGCGCAATCCGTCTTCACCCGCTAGTATGTACAGCTTATAACGCTGACTTCGATGGTGACCAGATGGCTGTCCACGTTCCTTTATCAGCTGAAGCACAGGCAGAGGCTCGTATCCTTATGCTTGCTGCACAGAACATCTTGAACCCGAAAGACGGTAAACCAGTCGTAACTCCATCTCAGGATATGGTACTAGGTAACTACTACCTAACACTTGAGCGTGAAGATGCTATCGGCGAAGGTAAAGTCTTCAAAGATGTAAACGAAGCAATGCTTGCTTATCAGAACGGTTATGTACATTTGCACACTCGTGTAGCAGTAGATGCCGGTTCATTGAACAATGAAACGTTCACAGAAGAGCAAAAAAACCAAATCCTGCTTACAACAGTAGGTAAACTCATCTTCAATACAATCTTGCCGAGCTCGTTCCCTTACATGAACGAACCGACTCGTGAGAACTTAGAAGAAAAAACACCTGCTCACTACTTTGTTGAAAAGGGTGCGAATATCAAAGAGGAGATCGCGAAACGCGACATTATCTCCCCGTTCAAGAAAGGTTTCCTGGGCGACATCATCGCGGAAGTGTTCAAACGCTTCAAAATCAGTGAAACGTCCAAAATGCTTGACCGCATGAAGGACCTTGGATTCAGTTATTCCACTAAAGCAGGTATTACGGTTGGTATCTCTGATATCGTCGTATTGAAAGAGAAAACAAAGATCCTTGATGAAGCACAATCCCGCGTGGATAAAGTGTTGAAACAGTTCCGTCGTGGTTTGATTACGGAAGAAGAGCGATATGACCGTGTTATCTCTATCTGGTCTAAAGCGAAGGATGACATTCAGGAGCGCCTGATGAAATCCTTGAGCAACCGTAACCCTATCTTCATGATGAGTGATTCCGGTGCCCGTGGTAACGCATCTAACTTCACGCAGCTTGCTGGTATGCGTGGTCTAATGGCCAACCCGGCAGGACGAATCATCGAGTTGCCGATCAAGTCCAGTTTCCGTGAGGGTCTGACAGTACTCGAGTACTTCATCTCTACACACGGTGCGCGTAAAGGTCTTGCCGATACAGCACTGAAAACTGCCGATTCCGGTTACTTGACTCGTCGTCTTGTTGACGTAGCACAGGATGTTATCATCCGTGAAGAAGATTGTGGTACTGACCGCAGCCTGAGAGTCCGTGCACTGACTGAAGGAACTGAAATGATCGAGCCTTTGTATGACCGCCTTGTAGGACGTACAGCGTTCGAGAATGTCAAACATCCTGAATCAGGTGATGTAATCGTTGCTAAGAACGAATTGATCGGCGAAGATACAGCAAGACTAATCGTAGATGCAGGTATCGAAGAAGTGGCAATCCGTACTGTCTTCACATGTAACACGAAGCATGGTGCATGTAAGAAATGTTACGGCCGCAACCTTGCAACTGGCAGCGACGTCGAAGTCGGCGAAGCAGTCGGTATCATCGCTGCACAATCCATCGGTGAACCAGGAACACAGCTTACAATGCGTACGTTCCACACAGGTGGGGTAGCCGGTGACGATATCACACAAGGTTTGCCGCGTATCCAGGAGTTGTTCGAGGCGCGTAACCCTAAAGGTCAAGCTGTCATCTCCGAGATCAAAGGAACAGTTATCGAGGTCAATGATGTAAAAGAGAAACAAGAGGTTACAATTCAAGGTACAGTTGAAACGAAGACTTACACAGCTCCTTATGGTGCACGCCTGCGTGTTGCTGAAGGTGACGCAATCGAAGCTGGTCAAGAACTGACAGAGGGTTCTGTAGATCCGAAAGAACTTCTTCGAGTTCGCGGTGTAGCTGGCGTTCAGCAGTATCTATTAAAAGAAGTACAGAAAGTATACCGGATGCAAGGGGTAGAAATCGGTGATAAACACGTTGAAGTAATGGTTCGTCAGATGCTTCGTAAAGTACGTGTTATCGATTCTGGTCAAACAGATGTATTGCCAGGTTCACTTCTTGAGATCCATCAATTCCGGGAAGCAAACCGTGAAGTCCTAAGAGAAGGCTTCCAGCCAGCAAGTGGTAAACCAGTATTGCTTGGTATTACGAAAGCTTCTCTAGAAACGGATTCCTTCTTGTCTGCCGCTTCCTTCCAGGAAACAACTCGTGTCCTTACCGATGCAGCTATCAAAGGTAAGCGCGATGAGCTTCTTGGCTTGAAAGAGAATGTTATCATTGGTAAGCTTGTTCCTGCTGGTACTGGTATGCCGCAGTACCGTAAGATCAAAGCGAAACTTGATACACCTGAAGAAGTAACAGAAGGTCAGGAAGTTGAAACTGTAACACCGTAACGGCGACCCTAATACACAAGGAAACAAAATAATTGTCGGAAGCACTGTAAATCTCTCGTTAAGGTGATTGACATCAGCTTACTAGAGTGATACTATAATCAAGGTGCTTCCGATTCTCCTTGTTTACTTTGGAGGATATGCATATGTCTTATGAAAAAGTAGCGCAAGCTAATACGGGAATCGTTATCGGAACCAAACAAACACTCAAGGCCATGAAGCAAGGCCAAGTGAACTCAGTTGTCATTGCAAATGACGCTGCCGAGCATATTACCGGCCAGGTAAGAAAGTTGGCAGAAGAATTAGGCATACCAGCGATCCAAGTGGATTCTATGAAGCGCTTAGGTGAAGCTTGTGGCATAGATGTAGGGACAGCTACTGTGGCAATCAAAAGATAGTTTTGGCGAAGCTGATGCTAGCTCAGCTCGTGAAAGCTTTGTTTTTTGCCCGAAAATGAACCACCTGGATGTGTGGTATTACAAAAAAGCTTTGAAAGGAGGAAAAAACATGCCTACTATTAATCAATTAGTACGCAAAGGTCGCGTAAGCAAAACAAAGAAATCTGACTCTCCAGCATTGAACAGAGGGTACAACAGTTTCAAGAAATCATTGACTAACCAGTCTTCACCACAAAAACGTGGTGTTTGTACTCGTGTTGGTACAATGACTCCGAAGAAACCAAACTCCGCATTGCGTAAATATGCACGTGTACGTTTGACAAACGGAATCGAGGTTACTGCCTACATTCCTGGTATCGGACACAACTTACAAGAGCACAGTGTTGTTTTGATCCGCGGCGGACGTGTAAAAGATTTACCGGGTGTACGTTACCATATCGTACGTGGTGCGCTTGATACTTCAGGTGTTGACGGTCGCGCACAAGGTCGCTCTAAATATGGTACTAAACGCCCTAAAAAATAAGACTAACATAATATAACCATCATCAGAAAGGAGGAGAATATATGCCAAGAAAAGGTCCTGTAGCGAAACGTGACGTGTTGCCAGATCCGTTGTACAACTCTAAATTGGTAACTCGTTTGATCAACCAAATCATGGTTGACGGACAACGCGGTAAAGCTCAAAAGATTCTTTATGCAGCATTCGAACTAGTTAAAGAACGTAGTGGAAACGATCCAATGGAGGTTTTCGAAACATCCATGAAGAACGTTATGCCTGTACTTGAAGTACGCGCACGCCGTGTTGGTGGTTCCAACTACCAAGTACCAGTTGAAGTACGCCCAGAGCGTCGTCAAGCACTAGGTCTTCGTTACATTGTTAACTATTCCCGTCTACGCGGTGAAAAAACAATGGAAGAGCGTCTTGCTAACGAAATTCTTGATGCGTCTAACAACACAGGTGCTGCTGTTAAGAAACGTGAAGATATGCATAAAATGGCTGAAGCAAACAAAGCGTTTGCTCACTACCGCTGGTAAGATATATCTTAAATTCACTCTAGGAAGGAGAAAGACCGTATGGCTAGAGAGTTCTCCTTAGAAAATACGCGTAATATCGGTATCATGGCTCACATCGATGCTGGTAAAACAACTGCAACAGAGCGTATTTTATTCTATACAGGACGTATCCACAAAATTGGAGAAACTCATGAAGGTGCTTCTCAAATGGACTGGATGGAGCAGGAGCAAGAGCGTGGTATTACTATCACATCTGCTGCAACAACTGCTCAATGGAAAAACCACCGTATCAACATCATCGATACACCAGGACACGTAGACTTCACTGTTGAAGTTGAACGTTCCCTGCGCGTACTTGATGGAGCGGTAGCTGTGCTTGATGCACAGTCCGGTGTTGAGCCGCAAACAGAAACTGTTTGGCGTCAGGCTACAACTTACGGTGTACCACGTATCGTGTTCGTTAACAAAATGGATAAAACAGGTGCAGACTTCCTTTATTCAGTTAAGACGATGCATGAACGTCTGGGCGCTAACGCGCACCCAGTACAAATTCCAATCGGTGCGGAAGATGATTTCGAAGGAATCATCGACCTAATCACTGGGGAAGCTCATTTCTACCTTGATGATCTTGGACAAAAGTACGAGACTCGTGAGATCCCTGCAGATATGCAAGATCTTGTGGATGAGTACCGTACAAACCTTATCGAAGCAGTAGCGGAACAAGATGAAGATCTTATGGAACGCTACCTTGAAGGGGAAGAGATCTCTAACGAAGAGCTTAAACAAGCTGTTCGTAAAGCGACTCTAAGTGTTGAATTCTACCCAGTATTCTGTGGTTCAGCATTCAAAAACAAAGGTGTTCAGCTTTTAATCGACGGTGTTGTTGATTACTTGCCTGCACCAACTGACGTACCAGCTATCGAAGGTATCGTTCCTGGTACTGAAGATAAGATTGTACGTAAATCCAGCGACAGCGAACCATTCAGTGCACTTGCTTTCAAAGTTGCAACTGACCCATTCGTAGGTAAACTTACTTTCTTCCGTGTGTACTCTGGTACATTGGAAGCAGGTTCTTACGTGAAAAACTCTACGAAGGACAAGCGTGAGCGCGTAGGCCGTATCCTACAAATGCACGCAAACACTCGTGAAGAGATTTCCAAAGTTTACGCTGGTGATATCGCAGGAGCAGTTGGTTTGAAAGATACTTCGACTGGTGATACGCTATGTGATGAAAAATCACTAGTTATCCTTGAGTCTATGGTATTCCCAGAGCCAGTTATCTCTGTTGCGATCGAACCAAAAACAAAAGCGGACCAAGATAAAATGTCCGTTGCACTTGGTAAACTAGCTGAGGAAGATCCTACATTCAGAACTGAAACTAACCCAGAAACTGGTCAGACTATCATCTCCGGTATGGGTGAGCTTCACTTGGATATCATCGTTGACCGTATGCGTCGCGAATTCAAAGTAGAAGCTAACGTAGGTGCTCCACAGGTAGCATACCGCGAAACATTCCGTGCATCTGCTGAAGTCGAAGGTAAATTCGTACGTCAGTCCGGTGGTCGCGGTCAGTTCGGACACGTTTGGATCAAATTCGAGCCAAACGAAGAAGGCGCTGGTTTCGAGTTCGAAAATAAAATCGTTGGTGGTGTAGTTCCTCGTGAATACATCCCATCTGTTGAAGCTGGTATCAAAGAATCCATGCAAAACGGTGTATTGGCTGGTTATCCGCTAATCGACGTTAAAGCATCATTATTTGATGGAAGCTACCACGATGTCGATTCCAACGAGATGGCATTTAAAGTTGCTGCTTCAATGGCGCTTAAAAACGCTAAGAGCAAATGTAACCCTGTCATCTTGGAACCACTTGTAAAAGTGGAAGTTGTTATCCCAGAGGAATACATGGGAGACATCATGGGCGATATCACTTCCCGTCGCGGACGTGTTGAAGGTATGGATACACGCGGACCTGCTCAGGTAGTTAATGCATTCGTGCCACTTGCTGAAATGTTCGGTTACGCAACAGCGTTGCGTTCCAACACACAAGGCCGTGGAACTTACACAATGACATTCGACCACTATGAAGAAGTGCCGAAAAGCGTTGGAGAAGAAATTATCAAGAAAAACGCTGGACAATAATTGATTTTTGGACAGTAATCGAGTATAACTTGTATTGGAAGCGTGCGTGCACGCATGCTTCTGCAATACAAGAAACATACTATCTAATACATGAGATATTTCCATATTTAAGGAGGAATTACTAATGGGTAAAGAAAAATTCGACCGCTCCAAATCCCACGTTAACGTTGGTACAATCGGACACGTTGACCATGGTAAAACAACACTAACTGCAGCTATCACAACTGTACTTCACAAGAAATCAGGTTCTGGTCAAGCAATGGCTTACGACCAAATCGATGGTGCTCCAGAAGAAAGAGAACGTGGAATCACTATCTCAACTGCACACGTAGAGTACGAAACTGATACTCGTCACTATGCACACGTTGACTGCCCAGGACACGCTGACTATGTTAAAAACATGATCACTGGTGCTGCACAAATGGATGGAGCTATCCTAGTAGTATCTGCTGCTGATGGTCCAATGCCACAAACTCGTGAGCACATCCTTCTTTCTCGTAACGTAGGTGTTCCTGCGATCGTTGTATTCTTAAACAAATGCGACATGGTTGACGATGAAGAACTTCTTGAACTTGTTGAAATGGAAGTTCGCGATCTTCTAAGCGAATATGACTTCCCTGGTGACGATGTACCAGTTATCAAAGGTTCTGCTCTTAAAGCTCTTGAAGGTGACGCTGATTACGAAGCTAAAATCTTCGAACTTATGGACGCTGTTGATGAGTACATCCCAACTCCAGAACGCGACAAAGAAAAACCATTCATGATGCCAGTTGAGGATGTATTCTCTATCACTGGTCGTGGTACTGTAGCTACAGGCCGCGTTGAGCGTGGAGAAGTTAAAGTCGGTGACGAAGTTGATATCATCGGTCTTAACGAAGCTCCTAAGAAAACAATCGTTACTGGTGTAGAAATGTTCCGTAAACTTCTTGATTACGCTGAAGCTGGCGATAACATCGGTGCTCTACTTCGTGGTGTATCCCGTGATGATATCAGCCGTGGACAAGTACTTGCTAAACCAGGTACAATCACTCCACACACAAAGTTCAAAGCTGAAGTTTATGTTCTTTCTAAAGAAGAAGGTGGACGTCACACTCCATTCTTCACTAACTACCGCCCACAGTTCTACTTCCGTACAACTGACGTAACTGGCGTAGTTCACCTTCCAGAAGGTACTGAAATGATCATGCCTGGCGATAACACAGAGATGTCTGTTGAGCTTATCTCTCCAATCGCTATCGAAGATGGTACTCGCTTCTCTATCCGTGAGGGTGGACGTACTGTTGGATCAGGCGTTGTATCTGTTATCGAAGCGTAAGCTGATATAACAATATAGAAGAAACAGACAGCAGACGTGCTGTCTGTTTTTTTATATACTTAGACCCAAAGATTGGCAGCGCCAGTAAATTGTAAAAAAAGCCGAAATGACTTGAAAACAGCATAAAGCCTATGTATAATACATAAAGTGTCATCTTATGAAGGAATACAGACTTTTAAGCTGTAAAACTAGATAAGACTTGCATTGACCACGTTTTTTCTATATAATTATAATGTTGGTCATTTAAAGGCGATGATGCGGGAGGTTGTTGGCACACCAGGCCCCTTTGCCATGGCAGGGTGGTCAAGTTAATTTCCGCTGAGAATGTCCTAAAGAATAAGGGCGATAAAGGAGGGAAAATAATGGCAAAAGAGAAAATCAGAATCCGTCTAAAAGCATACGATCACAGAATCCTTGATCAGTCTGCAGAAAAAATCGTAGATACAGCGAAACGTTCTGGTGCTAACGTATCAGGTCCGATTCCGCTTCCTACAGAGAAATCTGTATACACAATTCTACGTGCGGTGCACAAATATAAAGACTCTCGTGAGCAGTTCGAAATGCGCACTCACAAACGTCTTATCGATATCGTTAGTCCTACACCGCAAACAGTTGATTCATTGATGAGACTTGACTTACCGTCCGGTGTGGACATCGAAATTAAACTATAATTTTACACAAAATAGGAGGTGTAACGGATGACGAAAGGAATCTTGGGACGCAAGATCGGCATGACACAGCTATTCACTGAAAGTGGTGAACTTCAAGCTGTAACAGTTATCCAAGCTGAACCAAACGTAATTCTTCAAAAGAAAACTGTTGAAACTGACGGTTACAACGCATTGCAACTAGGATTTGCTGATCAGAAAGCAAACAACGCAAACAAACCTGCTAAAGGCCATGCTGAGAAAGCAAACACAACACCTAAGCGCTACATTCGTGAAATCCGTGACGCTGCTCTTGACGAACACGAAGTTGGACAAGAGGTTAGCGTAGAGATTTTCGCAGCTGGAGAAACAGTAGATGTAACAGGTACTTCTAAAGGTAAAGGATTCCAGGGTGCAATCAAGCGCCACAACCAATCCCGCGGACCTATGTCACACGGTTCACGTTACCACAGAAGACCAGGTTCTATGGGTGTAATTGACCCTATGCGCGTTTTCAAAGGTAAAGCACTACCAGGACAAATGGGCGGAGAGCAAATCACTGTTCAGAACCTTGAGATCGTTAAAGTTGACGCTGAGCGCAACCTTATCCTTGTTAAAGGTAACGTACCTGGTGCGAAAAAATCTTACGTGAAAGTATCAGGTGCCGTAAAAGGTAACTAATTCACAATACGAAGGGAGGATATATCATGCCTAAAGTAGCATTATTCAACCAGAGCGGATCTCAAGTCGGAGAAATCGAATTGAACGATTCCGTTTTCGGTATCGAGCCACACACACATGTATTACACGAAGCTGTACTAATGCAACGTGCTTCTATGCGTCAAGGTACGCATAAAGTAAAAGGACGTTCTGAAGTACGAGGCGGCGGAAGAAAGCCATGGCGTCAAAAAGGTACTGGCCGCGCACGTCAAGGATCCATTCGTTCACCACAATGGGTTGGCGGTGGAACAGTTTTCGGACCGACTCCACGCAGCTACAGCTACAAACTACCTAAAAAAGTTCGTCGTCTAGCGCTTAAATCAGCACTATCTTCTAAAGTACAAGAAGAAAACATCGTAGTTCTAGAGAGCCTTGCATTCGATGCTCCTAAAACAAAAGATGTCGTTGCTATGCTTAATGCACTTAACGTTGATAAAAAGGTATTGATCGTTACTGCAGATAAAGACGAAACTGTTGTACGTTCTGCAAACAACCTTAAAAACGTAAAAGTATTGAAACAAAGCGAAGTTAACGTTCTTGACTTGCTTACGCATGATAAGCTGATCTTAACGAAAGAGGCAGCTGAAAAAGCAGGGGAGGTGCTTGCATAATGAGAGAACCACGTGATATTATTAAGCGCCCTGTAATTACGGAACATTCTTCTGATCTTATGGTTGATAAGAAGTACACGTTTGAAGTTGACAAACGTGCTAACAAGATCGAAATCAAACAAGCGGTTGAAGTAATCTTTGGTGTAAAAGTGGAACAAGTGAACACTCAAAACCTTAAAGGTAAATTCAAACGTCAAGGTCGTTACGGCGGATACCGCCCAGATCGTAAAAAAGCAGTAGTAACACTATCAGAAGACAGCAAAGAAATTGACTTCTTCGAAGGTGTTTAAGAAATAATAGAGAAGGAGGGAAACAACGATGGCGATTAAAAAGTATAAACCGATTACTAACGGACGTCGTAACATGTCTGTATCGGATTTTGCCGAAATTACAACTGACAAGCCTGAGAAATCATTGCTTGCACCGCTTCATAAACGTGGCGGACGTAACAACCAAGGTAAATTGACTGTACGTCACCAAGGTGGTGGACACAAACGTCAATACCGTATTATCGACTTCAAACGCGACAAAGATGGAATACCAGGACGCGTTGCTACAATCGAGTACGATCCAAACCGTACTGCGAACATCGCTCTAATTCACTATGTTGATGGTGAAAAACGCTACATCCTTGCTCCGAAAGGCTTGGAAGTAGGAACTGAGATCATTTCTGGTGAAGGTGCTGACTTCAAAGTGGGTAACGCTATGGAGCTTGCTACAATCCCAGTTGGTACGATCATCCACAACATCGAATTGAAACCTGGCCGCGGTGCTCAGCTAGCTCGTTCTGCTGGTGCACAAGCTCAAATCCTTGGCCGTGAAGGTAAATATGTTCTTGTAAGACTAACTTCTGGTGAAGTACGTCTAGTACTAGGTACTTGCCGTGCTACAGTAGGTCAGGTTGGTAACTTGGAACATGAACTAATCGTAATTGGTAAAGCAGGACGCTCTCGCTGGTTAGGCAAACGCCCAACAGTCCGCGGATCTGTAATGAACCCTAATGATCACCCACACGGTGGTGGTGAAGGACGCGCTCCAATCGGACGTAAATCACCAATGTCTCCTTGGGGTAAACCAACACTTGGTTACAAAACACGTAAACGTAATAAGCAGTCCGATAAATTTATCGTACGTAAGCGTAAAAAATAATGTGGTAGCAAGGCGGGGATTTTCACCCGTCTCGATATCGCAAAGGGAGGTTTATGTATGGGTCGCAGTTTGAAAAAAGGACCTTTCGCAGATGATCATTTGCTGAAGAAAGTCGACAAATTGAACGAAGATGACAAGAAACAAGTTATCAGAACTTGGTCCCGTCGTTCTACTATTTTCCCAACATTCGTTGGACACACAATCGCTGTGTACGATGGCCGTAAACACGTACCTGTTTATGTTACTGAAGATATGGTAGGTCATAAACTTGGTGAATTCGCGCCAACTCGCACGTACAGAGGTCACGCAGCGGACGACAAGAAAACAAAACGCTAAGAGGGGAGGCAATCCTAAATGCAAGCAAAAGCTATGGCAAAATCAGTTCGCATTGCTCCTCGTAAGGTCCGCTTAGTTGTTGATTTAATTCGAGGAAAAAATGTCGGAGAAGCTGTTGCGATTTTGCGTCACACTCAGCGTGGTGCATCATTGGCAGTAGAAAAAGTACTTCGTTCTGCAGTTGCTAACGCAGAGCACAACTATGAAATGGATACGGATAACCTTGTTATCTCTGAAGCATTCGTTAACGAAGGTGCTACATTGAAACGTTTCCGTCCACGCGCTCAAGGCCGCGCAAGCCAAATCAACAAACGTACTAGCCACATTACAGTGGTTGTTACAGAAAAGAAGGAGGGTTAAGCAGTGGGTCAAAAAGTACATCCGATAGGTCTTCGCGTCGGCGTCATCCGTGACTGGGAATCCAAGTGGTACGGTGGCAAAGATTACGCTGATTTACTACATGAAGATATCAGAATTCGTGATTATCTAGAACAACGTTTGAAAGATGCTGCACTTTCTAAAGTGGAGATCGAACGTGCTGCTAACCGTGTAAATATTTCTATTCACACTGGTAAACCTGGTATGGTAATCGGTAAAGGCGGTTCTGAAGTGGAAGCACTTCGTAAAGCATTGAACAGCCTGACTGGCAAACGTGTTCACATCAACATCGTTGAAGTGAAACGTGTAGATCTTGATGCTAAATTGGTAGCAGACAACATCGCTCGTCAACTTGAAAACCGTATCTCATTCCGTCGTGCACAGAAACAAACATTGCAACGTGCAATGCGTGCTGGTGCTAAAGGTATCCGTACACAAGTTTCCGGTCGTCTAGGCGGAGCAGATATCGCTCGTGCAGAATCTTACAGCGAAGGAACAGTTCCACTTCATACTCTACGTGCTGACATCGACTATGGCACAGCTGAAGCTGATACAACTTATGGTAAGCTTGGCGTTAAAGTATGGATCTATCGTGGCGAAGTCCTTCCAACTAAAAACAACCGATAAGGAAGGGGGAAAAGCATTATGTTAATGCCTAAACGCGTAAAATATCGTAGACAACACCGTGGTAAATTGAATGGCCGTGCTAAAGGCGGTACAGAAGTTGCATTTGGTGAATGGGGTCTACAAGCTGTTGATCCAGCTTGGATCACTAGCCGTCAAATCGAATCTGCTCGTATCGCTATGACTCGTTACATGAAACGTGGCGGTAAAGTATGGATCAAAATCTTCCCAGATAAGCCATACACTAAAAAACCTCTAGAAGTCCGAATGGGTTCCGGTAAAGGTTCTCCTGAAGGCTGGGTTGCTGTAACGAAACCTGGTAAGATCATGTTCGAAATTGCTGGAGTATCTGAAGAGGTGGCTCGCGAAGCATTGCGTCTTGCTTCTCACAAACTGCCAATTAGAACTAAGATTGTAAAACGTGAAGAAATTGGTGGTGAAATCAATGAAGGCTAATGAAATCAAAGAACTGACCACTGCCGAAATTGAACAAAAAGTTAAGTCTCTAAAAGAAGAACTTTTCAACCTGCGCTTCCAATTAGCTACTGGACAGCTTGAGAATACAGCACGTATTCGCACAGTCCGTAAGACAATTGCTCGCATGAAGACAGTTGTTCGTGAAAGAGAATTAAGCGTAAATAACTAAATTCCGAGAGGAGGTTCGCGACATGAGTGAACGTAACAATCGTAAAGTCTACGTTGGACGTGTTGTATCCGATAAAATGGATAAAACAATCACTGTTCTTGTTGAAACCTACAAAACTCACACGCTGTACGG
The DNA here is from genome assembly GCF_002272075.1 of Terribacillus saccharophilus. Taxonomy (GTDB): domain Bacteria; phylum Bacillota; class Bacilli; order Bacillales; family Amphibacillaceae; genus Terribacillus; species Terribacillus saccharophilus_A. The sequence continues at coordinate 31,711 of NZ_NPBJ01000041.1, read as the reverse complement.
CAAGCGCGTTAAGTATTCTAAAAAACTAAAAGCGCATGATGAAAACGGTACAGCAAAAACTGGTGACTTGGTTCGTATAATGGAAACTCGTCCTTTATCTGCAACGAAACGTTTCCGTTTGGTTGAAGTAGTAGAAGAAGCAGTAATTATCTAATTTAAGATCGCTCGGAAGGATTCCGAAGGGAGGTAACACTCGTATGATTCAACAAGAGACTCGTTTGAAAGTCGCTGATAACTCTGGTGCTCGTGAAGTCCTAACAATTAAAGTGCTAGGCGGATCTGGTCGTAAAACAGCTAACATTGGTGACGTAATCGTTTGTACGGTGAAACAAGCAACACCTGGTGGCGTTGTCAAAAAAGGTGAAGTTGTTAAAGCTGTAATCGTACGTACGAAAAGCGGTGTTCGTCGTAAAGATGGTTCTTACATCAAATTCGACGAAAACGCAGCTGTTATCGTAAGAGATGACAAGAGCCCAAGAGGAACTCGTATCTTCGGACCAGTTGCACGTGAATTGCGTGATGCTAAGTTCATGAAGATCGTTTCCCTTGCTCCTGAAGTATTGTAAAAACTCTTAATGCCTTGTTAAGGAGGTGCAGTACACATGCATGTTAAAAAAGGTGACAAAGTTAAAGTAATCACTGGTAAAGATCGTGGTAAAGAAGGTACCATCCTTGAAGCTTATCCGAAGAAAGACCGTGTTCTTGTCGAAGGAATAAACATCGTCAAAAAACACGCGAAACCTTCTCAGGATAACCCGCAGGGCGGAATCCTTGAAATCGAAGCAGCGATTCACGTTTCTAACGTAATGCTGATCGATCCTAAAACTGGAGAGCCAACTCGCGTAGGCTACGAAGTGAAAGACGGCAAAAAAGTCCGTATCGCTAAGAAATCCGGTCAAGCTATCGATAAATAATTTCTTCTGAAAGGAGGGCTACTCGATGAATGAATTGAAACAAAGATATCAAGGCGAGATTTCTCCATCTCTAATGGAAAAATTCAGCTATAAATCTGTAATGCAAGTACCAAAGATCGAAAAGATCGTTATTAATATGGGTGTCGGTGACGCCGTTCAAAACTCTAAAGCACTTGATTCTGCAGTAGAGGAATTGTCTTTGCTTGCTGGTCAGCAGCCAATCATCACGAAAGCTAAGAAATCTATCGCAGGTTTCCGTCTTCGTGAAGGTATGCCAATCGGAGCGAAAGTTACATTGCGCGGAGAGCGTATGTACGAATTCCTTCAAAAACTAGTCGCAGTTTCCCTTCCACGTGTACGTGACTTCCGTGGTATCTCAAACAAAGCGTTTGATGGTCGTGGTAACTATACACTAGGTGTTAAAGAACAGCTAATCTTCCCAGAAATCAATTACGATAAAGTAAGCAAAGTACGTGGAATGGACATCGTTATCGTAACTACAGCCAACACTGACGAAGAAGCTCGTGAGCTACTTACTCAGCTAGGCATGCCTTTCCAAAAATAAAGGTAAAAAGGAGGGAATATTGTGGCTAAAAAATCTATGATCGTGAAACAACAACGCCCACAGAAATTTAAAGTACAAGAGTACACACGCTGCGAACGTTGCGGACGTCCACACTCTGTACTACGTAAATTCAAGCTATGCCGTATTTGTTTCCGCGAACTAGCCTATAAAGGTCAAATTCCTGGCGTTAAAAAAGCAAGCTGGTAATCCCCTAAATCAGGGAAGGAGGTAATGATTAATGGTTATGACAGATCCTATCGCAGATATGCTAACTCGTATTCGTAATGCAAACACTGTTCGTCATGAAAAACTGGAGCTTCCTGCTTCTAAGTTGAAAAAGGATGTTGCTGATATCCTTAAACGTGAAGGCTTTATTCGTGATTACGAATTCGTAGAAGATGACAAACAAGGTGTTCTACGCATCTTTTTGAAATATGGTAAAAACGACGAGCGTGTTATCACTGGTATTAAACGTATCAGTAAACCTGGTCTTCGTGTTTACGCGAAATCTACTGAAATTCCACGTGTCCTTAACGGACTTGGTATCGCAGTTGTTTCTACTTCTAAAGGCGTATTGTCTGATAAAGAAGCACGTGAGCAAGCTGTCGGCGGCGAAGTGCTAGCATACGTTTGGTAATTCCCAACAATTAGTAAGGAGGTGCACATATGTCCCGCGTAGGTAAAAAGATTCTTGAAATCCCTGCAGGCGTTGAATTCAAAAATGAAAACAACACTGTGACTGTAAAAGGTCCTAAAGGTGAATTGACTCGTACATTCCACCAAGATATGGTGATCAAAGTTGAAGAGAACGTTCTTACTGTTGAACGCCCAACTGACAGCAAGGAACACCGTGCTCTTCACGGAACTACTCGTTCTATCCTTGGAAACATGGTACAAGGCGTACACGCTGGTTATGAGAAAGCTCTTGAAATCATCGGTGTAGGTTATCGTGCTACTAAACAAGGCAACAAAGTCGTGGTCAACGCTGGTTATTCACATCCAGTTGAAGTTGAACACCGTGATGGTATTGAAATCGAAGTTCCTTCTAACACTCGTGTAGTTGTTAAAGGTATCGATAAGGAAGCTGTTGGCGCAGTAGCTGCTAACATCCGTGCAATCCGTCCTCCAGAGCCTTATAAAGGTAAAGGAATCCGTTACGAAGGCGAATTCGTACGTCGTAAAGAAGGTAAAACAGCGAAATAAGGTTTTCGTTAAACCAGAAAGGAGTGACCTGAATGATTACAAAAGTTGCAAAAAACGAATCGCGTAAGAGAAGACATAATCGTGTTCGTAAAAGCATTTCAGGAACATCTGAGCGTCCTCGTTTGAACGTTTTCCGTTCTAACAAGCACATTTACGCACAGTTGATCGATGATACAACTGGTAAAACACTTGCAAGTGCTTCTACTAAGGATGCTAGCCTTAGCCTAGAATCTACAAGCAATGTTGAAGCAGCTCAAAAGGTCGGAGAAGCAGTTGCTAACCGTGCGAAAGAAGCTGGCGTAACAACAATCGTATTTGACCGTGGAGGCTACCTTTACCACGGACGTGTTAAAGCATTGGCTGAAGCAGCTCGTGAAGCTGGTCTTAAATTCTAATCTAAAAAGGAGGGACACAACTTGCGTACAACAATTGACCCGAACAAACTTGATCTTGAAGAACGCGTAGTAACGGTTAACCGTGTTGCTAAAGTAGTAAAAGGTGGTCGTCGTTTCCGTTTCGCTGCTCTTGTAGTAGTAGGCGACAAAAACGGCCATGTAGGTTTCGGTACTGGTAAAGCACAAGAAGTACCAGAAGCGATCCGTAAAGCTATTGAAGACGCGAAGAAAAATCTAATTACTATACCTATCGTTGGTACAACTATTCCACATGAAATCATCGGTGAATTCGGCGCCGGCAACATCTTGATGAAGCCAGCAGCAGAAGGTACTGGAGTTATCGCCGGTGGACCTGTACGTGCGGTACTTGAGCTTGGTGGTATCGGAGACATCCTTTCTAAATCACTTGGTTCTAACACTCCAATCAACATGGTTCGTGCAACACTTAACGGACTTAGCAGATTGAAACGTGCAGAAGAAGTTGCGAAACTTCGTGGAAAGTCTGTAGAAGAACTGTTAGGATAAGGAGGGAAAGCACATGGCTAACAAATTAGAAATCACCCTCACGCGCAGTACGATCGGAAGACTAGAAAAACAGCGCAAAACTGTTGCTGCTCTAGGCCTTAGAAAGATCCGTCAGTCAGTTGTTTTGGAAGACAATCCAACTGTTCGCGGCATGATCAACAGAGTTTCTCATCTAGTATCAGTTAAAGAAGTATAATGATTTAAATGTAAAAGAGGAGGTGCCATTATGAAACTTCATGAATTGAAGTCAGCAGAAGGAACACGTAAAACTCGCAATCGTGTAGGTCGTGGTATGTCTTCAGGTAACGGTAAAACATCCGGCCGTGGACATAAAGGACAAAATGCACGCTCTGGCGGCGGTGTACGTCTAGGTTTCGAAGGTGGCCAAATGCCACTATTCCAACGTCTTCCTAAACGTGGATTTACAAACATCCACCGTACTGAGTACTCAATTGTTAACCTTGAAACCCTTAACCGTTTTGAAGAGGGTACAGAGGTAACTCCAGAGCTTCTACTTGAAAGCGGAGTTGTTAGCAAATTGAGAGCCGGTATTAAAGTTCTAGGAAACGGAAACATCGAAAAGAAACTTACTGTTAAAGCTCACAAGTTCTCAGCTTCTGCTAAAGAAGCCATTGAGGCAGCGGGCGGTCAAACAGAGGTGATCTAATGTTTCGTACAATCTCCAATTTTATGCGTGTAAAAGATATACGAAATAAAATCATCTTTACATTGCTAATGCTGATCATTTTCAGACTCGGTACGTTCATTCCTGTTCCATTTACCGATCGTTCCGCGATCGACTTTATGAATCAGCAGAACGTATTCGGATTTCTGAATACTTTTGGCGGCGGTGCATTGCAGAACTTCTCCATCCTTGCGATGGGTATCATGCCTTACATCACTGCCTCGATCATCATGCAGCTTCTGCAAATGGATGTCATCCCGACATTCAGTGAGTGGAAAAAGCAAGGAGAGATGGGACGTCGTAAGTTGGCACAAGTGACTCGTTATGCCACTATCGTGCTAGCGTTAATTCAGGCGGTAGGTATGTCCATCGGATTCAATCAGTTATCCGGCGGTATGCTCATTTCCGATCCAAGTTTTTATAAGTTCGCTGTCATTACAATCGTATTGACTGCAGGAACAGCATTCTTGATGTGGTTAGGAGAACAGATCACAGCTCATGGTGTAGGTAATGGTATCTCCATTATTATCTTCGCCGGTATCGCTGCTGCAATTCCAAATGGTTTAAACCAGCTTTGGGAACAGTACTTCAGCAATCCTGGTGATGATTTATTCCTAAATGTCGTGATTGTTGCAATTATCGCTATCGTGATCATTGCCGTAATTGTTGGTGTGATTTATATCACGCAAGCACTTCGTAAAATTCCAATCCAGTATTCGAAGCGTACCACTAGTCGCTCACAAGTAGGCGGTCAGTCCACCCACTTGCCGATTAAAGTAAACGCTGCTGGAGTAATCCCTGTAATTTTCGCAGTTTCCTTTATCTATGCTCCGCGTACTATCGCGAGTTTCTTTGAAGGAAATGTAGCAACTACGATCGAGAACGTATTCGATTATACGCAACCAATTGGGATGGTAATCTATGTAGTCCTGATTCTTGCATTTAGTTATTTCTATACATTTGTTCAGGTCAACCCGGAACAAATGGCAGAGAACTTAAACAAGCAAGGTGGCTACATCCCGGGTATTCGCCCAGGGAAAAGCACGGAAACGTACCTCACCAGTGTGATGTATCGTTTAACCTTCGTTGGGTCTCTCTTCTTGGCTGCTGTAGCTGTATTGCCTATTATCTTAGGCTCTATTGCCAACTTGCCGACTTCTGTCCAAATCGGAGGAACGAGCCTGCTGATCGTGGTAGGGGTAGCGTTGCAGACGATGAAACAGCTAGAAAGCCAGTTAGTGAAGCGTCATTATCGAGGCTTCATGAAATAGAGAACAGTCTACAAACAGACGAGAGCGAGGGGAATTTCGTTGAATTTAATTCTTATGGGTCTGCCGGGTGCTGGTAAAGGTACACAGGCAGAGAAGATTGTAGATAAATATAGCATCCCTCATATCTCAACAGGAGATATGTTCCGAGCTGCAATAAAAGAAGGAACGGAGCTTGGCCGTGAAGCGAAAGCTTACATGGACCAGGGTAAACTAGTTCCGGATGAAGTAACGATTGGTATAGTCCGAGATCGTTTAGGTAAGGATGACACCAACAACGGATTTTTACTTGACGGTTTTCCTCGTACGCTTGCTCAGGCAGAAGCGCTTGACGTATTGCTGGACGATTTGAATGCTAATGTAGATTACGTCTTACATGTAGAGGTTCCTCAGGAGAATTTGGTGGAGCGTTTATCTGGCAGATGGGTTTGTCCGACATGCGGCACTACGTACCATACCGTCTATAACCCTCCGAAAGAAGAAGGGGTATGTGACAAGGATGGTACTGCGCTGATCCAGCGAGACGACGATAAGCCGGAAACGGTGAAAAAACGTTTGGAAGTCAATATCGAGCAGCAGAAACCGATATTGGACTTCTACAACGATAAGGGCTATCTTGTAACAGTGAACGGTGACCAAGCAATCGATCAGGTCTTCCACGACATCGATCAGCGCTTGAATAATCTTCGCTGATACAGGTGTGCAAGCTATACTCTTTTAGTACGGGTGGAATTGCTCTTTAGGCTCGAGATAGCGTAAGGATGCATTCTATCCCTTGATAGAGTATAATAGACCTCGTGGTAGAGTTGAAACGATTTGCGACTCGCAATTCGTTCAAGCTTCCATCATCGGAACCGTGCCTTACTGATATCCTGACGCTAATTGACAAGGCTGAATATGAACAATCATGAAACAAATTGTGACTCAATTTGTGGACTTAATATAGATTCCCTAACATGCAGCTTTTCTAACCTGGACTTTCAGACAGAAAAGTGGTAGAATATGCTCCTTGTTTGCAGCATAGAATGCTAACTTACGCACAGCTTCGAAATAAGCTATGATGAAGGTGATCATGTTTGAGCGAAACGGATACAAGTCCACGGATTGGTCAGGTTGTTCGTATCGCACATGGGCGAGAAGCAGGTCAGCTTGCGATTGTCATTCGAAAAATTGACAGTCGTTTTGTGTTGCTTGCTGACGGAGAGAAACGAAAGTATGATTCACCGAAGCGCAAAGCTTTGCGTCATGTGGATCCACTGCCGTATGTATCACCGGAAGTCCGCCGCAGCCTTCTAGAAGCTGGTCGCGTAACCAATGGTAAACTGCGATTTGCGATATCTACTTATGTCAATCATACCGTGAAGAGATTTGAAGAAGGGAGATAGACCGATGGCGAAAGATGATGCAATTGAAGTAGAAGGAACTGTCACCGATACATTGCCTAATGCGCAATTTAAGGTGGAGTTAGAGAATGGCCACACCGTTTTAGCACATGTTTCCGGTAAAATTCGTATGCACTTTATTCGAATTCTTCCTGGAGATAAAGTAACGGTAGAGCTTTCCCCTTATGACTTAACTAAAGGACGTATTACGTACCGTTATAAATAATTTGACTAGCTCCGATACTAAAGGAGGAATAGATGATGAAGGTAAGACCATCTGTAAAGCCGATTTGCGAAAAATGTAAAGTCATTCGTCGTAAAGGCAAAGTAATGGTAATCTGTGAAAATCCTAAGCATAAGCAAAAACAAGGATAATACAAGGAGGTGCACGTAGCTAATGGCACGTATAGCAGGTATTGATATTCCGCGTGACAAACGCGTTGTTATTTCCCTAACATACATCTATGGAATTGGAAAAAACACAGCGCAAAAGGTACTAAAAGAAGCTGGCGTTTCTGAAGATACACGTGTTCGTGATCTTACAGAAGACGAACTATCCAGAATTCGTCAAACAATTGACAGCTACACTACTGAAGGGGATCTTCGCCGTGAAGTATCTCTTAACATCAAGCGTCTAATTGAAATCGGTTCTTATCGTGGTCTTCGCCACCGTCGTGGATTGCCGGTTCGTGGTCAGAAAACGAAGAACAACTCTCGTACTCGTAAAGGCCCACGCCGTACAATCGCTAACAAGAAAAAATAAGTAAGGAGGTAAACAAACATGGCTCGTAAACAACAAACTCGTAAACGTCGTGTGAAAAAGAATATCGAGACTGGTATTGCTCACATCCGTTCTACTTTCAACAACACAATCGTTACGATTACTGATGTACAAGGTAACGTAATCAGCTGGAGCAGCTCAGGTTCCCTTGGTTTCAGAGGTTCCCGTAAATCTACTCCATTCGCTTCACAGATGGCTGCTGAAGCTGCTGCTAAAGTTGCTGTAGAAAACGGCATGAAGACTTTGGAAGTAACAGTTAAAGGCCCTGGTGCTGGTCGTGAAGCTGCGATCCGTTCACTTCAGGCTGCAGGTATTGAAGTGACAGCGATCCGTGACGTCACTCCAGTTCCACATAACGGCTGCCGTCCGCCTAAACGTCGTCGCGTATAAGTTTTTCCTACTTGCTGTATAGAATTTGTATCCCTGTCTATAATGGGTTATGATAGCTTAAAAGCGATCAGGTCATACAGTAAGGAACGTATCGTCAAGATGCAGAAACGGGAACCGCAATATGGGGAATTTCGGTTAGGAGCAATTCTAACCGGGGTTTCGACGTTTTAAAGGAGGGCTTTATAATGATCGAAATTGAAAAACCAAAGATTGAAACGGTTGAGATCAGCGATGATGCTACATTTGGAAAGTTCGTTGTAGAACCGCTTGAGCGTGGATATGGTACTACACTAGGAAACTCCTTGCGTCGTATCCTATTATCCTCACTTCCTGGCGCTGCTGTAACTTCCATTCAAATTGATGGCGTGCTCCATGAATTCTCTACGATTGAAGGCGTAGTAGAAGACGTGACAACCATCATTTTGAACTTGAAAAAACTGGCTCTTAAAATCTACTCTGATGAAGAAAAAACATTAGAGATCGATGTACAAGGTGAAGGGAAAGTAACTGCTGCTGACATCACTTTCGATAGCGATGTAGAAGTACTGAATCCGGATCTTCATATTGCAACTTTGGGCAAGAATGCTCACTTGCACATGAAGCTTACGGCAGAACGCGGCCGCGGCTACCGTCCAGCTGATCAGAATAACCATGAAGATCAGCCGATTGGTGTCATTCCAATTGACTCCATCTTTACGCCAGTTTCAAAAGTGACGTATCAAGTGGAAAATACGCGTGTTGGCCAGTTGGCTAACTTCGACAAGCTGACGTTGGATGTATTCACTGACGGCAGTATCCGACCTGAAGAGGCAGTTTCTCTTGGTGCAAAGATCTATACGGAGCATTTGAATATCTTCGTAGGTCTTACTGATGAAGCGCAAAATGCCGAAATCATGGTTGAAAAAGAAGAAGACCAAAAAGAGAAAGTTCTTGAGATGACAATTGAAGAATTGGACTTGTCTGTTCGTTCTTACAACTGTCTGAAACGTGCTGGTATCAACACGGTACAAGAACTTGCTAATAAATCTGAAGAAGACATGATGAAAGTGCGTAACCTAGGACGTAAATCATTAGAAGAAGTTAAAAAGAAACTAATCGATTTAGGACTTGGTCTTCGTAAAGAAGACTGATCCCGCCTAGCGGAGCATTTGACACCAGGAAAGGGAGGGATAACCTATGGCTAGAAAGTTAGGACGTACTACGGATGCTCGTATGGCGCTTTTGCGTAACCTTGCGACTGATCTTATCGTTCACGAAAGATTGGAAACAACGGAGGCGAAAGCTAAGGAGCTTCGTTCTGTAGTAGAAAAAATGATCACTCTTGGCAAACGTGGAGATCTTCACGCTCGTCGTCAAGCTGCTTCTTTCTTGTACGGTACGAAAGCGGACGAGAACCAAGATGCAGTACAAAAACTATTCAGCGATATCGCCGGACGTTATGAAGAACGTCAAGGAGGTTACACACGCGTGTTGAAACTTGGACAGCGTCGTGGTGACGGTGCCGCTATGGCAATCATTGAACTAGTATAATGTAATAACAAGGGCAGGAAAATCTCTACCACGAGGTGTATTCCGGCCCTTTTTCTTTTGCAGACAAAGCAAGCGCCAACATTAGCGCTTGCTTTTCTTTTTTGTCTGGATTCTTTATACTAGCTATAGAAATGACAGGAACGGACAAACACGTTTAGTATTTCCCCGGAAATAGTCGGGTAATGACGAAGGAGCTCGAATAGCATGCACGCGATTGAATTTAAGAATGTTTCTTTCCGATACGAGGAAGAGCAGCCCTATGTACTTCGCAATGTCAGTTTTCAAGTAGAAGCTGGGGAATGGCTGGCGATCATCGGTCACAACGGTTCAGGCAAGTCAACGATTGCCAAGCTAATGAATGGACTGCTGTTTCCGACTGAGGGGGAAATCATTATTAATGGCATACCATTAAACGAAGAGAATATATGGGAGATACGACGCCAGGTAGGTATGGTATTCCAAAATCCAGATAATCAATTCGTTGGTACAACTGTTCGTGATGATGTAGCTTTTGGCTTGGAGAACCGTGGTGTGCCTCGTGCTGAAATGATGGATCGGATCACTTCTTCATTGGAGCAGGTACGCATGCAGGACTACCTGCTGCATGAACCATACCGATTATCTGGCGGTCAGAAGCAGCGTGTGGCTATTGCAGGTGTACTTGCTATATCTCCTAGTGTCATTATCCTGGATGAGGCAACAGCGATGCTGGACCCACTTGGCAGGAAGGAAATCCTTGATACTGTTCATCGTGTTCAAGCAGCGCAGCAGCTCGGTCTAATTACGATTACTCACGACTTAAATGAAGTAATGCAGGCGCATCGGGTCTTGGTTATGAACGATGGAGAAATATGGACGACTACTGTACCAAGGGAACTAGTAAAAAGACAGACTGAACTGCAGCAGATCGGTTTGGACGTGCCGTTTGTTACGCAGCTTGCTCATGCTTTGGTAAGACAAGGTATTAACCTGGCCGAGCAGCCGATTGATCACGAGGAGTTGTTAGATGCATTATGGACATTACATTCAAACAAGTAGATTATACGTATCAGGCAAACTCCCCGTTTGAGCATAAAGCGCTAAAGGATCTTACCTTCCATCTGCCAGGGGGGAGCTTCACGGCTATAGTTGGGCATACTGGCAGTGGTAAATCTACTTTATTGCAGCATTTGAACGGACTAGTCAGACCTACCAGCGGAAGCGTGCAGATTGGTGAGCATACGCTGGAGCCGAAGAAGAAGCCTAAGCAAGCGAAAGAGCTACGCAAACAAGTAGGTATAGTGTTCCAATACCCGGAGCATCAGTTATTTGAAGAAACAGTAGAGAAGGATATCGCCTTTGGCCCGCGGAACTTCGGAGTAGCTGAGAATGAGATCTCAAGGCGTGTTAAAGAAAGTGCAGAGGCTGTAGGATTGGATCTATCTTTACTGAGTCGTTCCCCCTTTGAGTTAAGCGGCGGGCAAATGCGGCGTGTTGCAATTGCAGGTGTGCTTGCTGTGCGACCTCGAGTACTCGTTCTGGATGAACCGACAGCAGGATTAGATCCACGCGGTCAGCGAGAAATCATGGATATGTTTTACCGGCTTCATAAAGAACAGCAGCTGACAACGATACTGGTAACACACAGCATGGAGGACGCGCTGACTTACGCCGATCATATGCTTGTACTCGATAAAGGAGAAAAGTATATGGAAGGAACTCCTGTAGATGTCTTTCAAGATCGGCAAGCTCTTCAGCAGGTTCAGCTTGATGTGCCGGAGATATTCCAGTTTCTTCAGAAGACATCGGAACGCTTTGGCAAACAGTTAGCTTATGAGGGAGAGAATTTTGACAGGCTCGCTGAGCAGCTGGCAGATTTGGCAGGTGATAAAAAATGAACAATCTTCTGATTGTTGGTCAGTATGTTCCGACCAATAGCATCGTTCACCGGATGGATCCGAGAATCAAGATGCTTATCATCTTCTTTTATGTAATTTTTATTTTCTTTGCCAATAACGTCGTCAGCTATGCGCTGTTCACTGTGTTTGCGGTCGGAGGGACACTTCTGACGAAGGTGCCATGGCGGTTTATCGCCAAGGGGCTGACACCAGTATGGTTTCTGATTGTCTTCACGTTTATCCTGCACTTATTCGTTACAAAGGAAGGCACTGTATTGGTGAATGTATTCGGATTGCCGATCTATAGCGGAGCATTGGAACAAGGAGCTGTCATCTCGCTGCGTTTCTTTTTGCTTATCCTTTTGACATCCCTGCTGACGTTAACGACTACGCCGATAGAAATCACAGACGGAGTTGAATCCCTACTCGGACCACTGCGCCGATTCAAGTTCCCTGTACACGAACTGGCGCTGATGATGTCTATATCATTACGATTTATTCCAACTTTGCTTCAGGAAACCGAGAAGATTTCCAACGCTCAGGCTTCCAGAGGTGTAGATTTCCGTACAGGGCCATTCAGGGAGCGGGTACGGGCTGTAATTCCTTTGCTGGTGCCTTTGTTTGTCAGTGCCTTTAAGCGGGCGGAGGAGCTTGCTATGGCGATGGAAGCAAGAGGCTATCGAGGAGGAGAAGGACGTACGAAGCTTCGAGAGCTGCAAGTGATGAAGCGGGATGTTGCGGCACTCATCATCTTCATTATAGTGGTTGCTGCAGCCTTGATAACGAGAGATTATAGTTAGGAGTTACAAAGATGACGCAACGTATAAAGGCGACTGTCAGCTATGACGGTACACGCTTTTCCGGCTTCCAGGTCCAGGACAACCAACGAACGGTCCAAGGAGAGCTGCAGAAGGCACTTATGATGATTCATAAAGGACAGACAATAAGGATTCAAGCCTCGGGTCGTACGGACGCAGGTGTGCATGCCAGGGGGCAGGTTATTCATTTTGATACGGAGATTCGTATGGGAGACTATAATTGGCGTAAGGCGCTCAATGCCTTGCTGCCGGATGATGTGCGGATAATAGACATAGCAAAAGCTGATGAAGATTTCCATGCACGCTACAGTGTAAAGCAGAAGCAGTATAAGTACTTTGTCCTCAATGCTCCTGAACAGGATGTGTTCAAGCGTCATTATGTGCATCATGTACCTTATAAGCTCGAGCTAGATAGGATTCAGCAAGCTATCACAGCTATCGAGGGAACGCATGACTTCAGTGCTTTTTGTTCCGCGAGTACAGGAGTCAAAGGTGACAAGGTCCGGACTGTCTATGAAGCTGTATGTGAAAAGCAGGACGACATGCTCGTCTTTACCTTCACAGGAAGCGGCTTCCTATACAATATGGTACGTATCCTAGTAGGTACACTAATCGACATCGCAAACGCACGCAAGGAGCCGGAAGACATGGCAAGAATACTAGAATCGAAGGATCGGCACTTGGCGAGTAAAACCGCTGCTGCGAGCGGACTTTGCCTCTGGAAAGTGGACTACTGAAAACTTTTTTGTAAAACAACGCATTCGGGTGTTACATGCTCTTGACATGAGGGTCTATGATGATATACTATGGTTTATGGCATTTTATTTCTATACCACGATTAGCCCCGGAAGACTAATTGTGTAGAATAATAAATGAACGATTCAATCGAAAAAATGGAGGAAATGACATGCGTACAACATTCATGGCGAACGAAAGCAATATCGAACGCAAATGGCTTGTTGTGGATGCAGAAGGCCAAACTCTTGGTCGTCTTGCAAGTGAAGTTGCTGCTATCCTACGTGGTAAGCACAAACCAACTTACACTCCACATGCCGACACTGGTGATAACGTAATCATCATCAACGCTGAGAAAATCGAACTTACTGGTAACAAACTTGCTGACAAGATCTACTACCGTCACTCTAACCACCCAGGTGGTTTGAAACAGCGTACAGCTGACGAAATGCGTACAAAATACCCTGAGCAAATGCTTGAGCTTGCTATCAAAGGCATGCTTCCTAAGGGTCCACTTGCACGTAAAATGATCAAAAAGCTTCACGTATACCGTGGCGCTGAGCACAAACACCAAGCACAACAACCAGAAGCTTATACACTTCGCGGTTAATAAAAAGGAGGTAAACAATCGTGGCACAAGTACAATACTACGGCACCGGTCGCCGTAAAAGCTCTACTGCCCGCGTACGTCTAGTACCAGGCACAGGTCAAGTAACAGTAAACAACCGTAGTGCGGAAGATTACTTCCCATACGAAACACTTCGTACAATCATCAACCAACCTCTAGTTGCAACAGAAACTGCTGGCAACTACGACGTTCTTGTAACTGTACAGGGTGGTGGATTCACAGGACAAGCAGGTGCTATCCGTCACGGTATCTCTCGTGCGCTTCTTGAAGCGGATCCAGAATACCGCGGAACACTTAAAAAAGCTGGCTTCCTAACTCGTGACGCACGTATGAAAGAACGTAAAAAATACGGTCTTAAAGGTGCACGTCGCGCTCCACAGTTCTCAAAACGTTAATTTTTGGGCACTTACAACAGACTCTCAACCTATTGGTTGGGGGTCTTTTTTTGTACTTTTATACCCTATGCCGAGCTGAGATTTAAGAAAAGTACTGAAAGACTGAACCTATTGGTCTATTTGCCCTCAGTATTCGTATTATATTACGAATATAACGAATCAGAGGTGGGACATGAAAACCATTGTATACAAAAAGTACGGACCCCCAGACGTTCTTCAACTGAAAAAGACAGCAGAACCGATTCCTAAAGATCATGAAATATTAGTAAAAGTAAAAGCGACAACTGTAACAGCAGCAGATATTCGAGCTCGAAGTTTCACCGTTCCACCGTTCTTTTGGCTGCCTGCCCGAATTACACTTGGTTTTAGACAACCCAAAAAAGAGGTGTTGGGAGTTGAGTTAGCTGGAGAGATTGTGTCAGTAGGGAAAGATGTTAAGCGGTTTAAGGAAGGTGACCAAGTTTTTGCGGCATCTCTGGAAGAGTTCGGTGCTTATGCAGAGTATAAGTGTTTATCGGAAGATGGTCCTGTATCCATCAAACCTTCGAATATCTCTTATGCAGAAGCGGCTGCCATTCCAATAGGAGCACGAACAGCATTGTACTTTTTGCGAAAAGCTAAGATTCAAAGTGGTCAAAAGGTACTGATCTATGGAGCATCAGGAAGTGTGGGCAGCTATGCAGTTCAGATTGCCAAGCATTTCGGAGCAAACGTAACAGGAGTTTGTAGCACGTCAAATTTGGAATGGGTGAAATCATTAGGAGCTGACAAGGTAATAGATTATACCAGCGAAGACTTTTCTACGGGTGCTGAGTTATATGACGTTATTTTTGAAGCAGTTAACAAAAGCTCCTTTACCGATTGCATAAAAGTGCTAAAAAAGGATGGCACTTATATAAATATCACAGAGCCGCTGCCGAGTTTTCTTATGCTATGGACGACATTGACAACTGGAAAGAAATTAATATTAAGTCGAAACGCACCTGAAACACCAGAAGCACTAAACTTCCTCGGAGAACTAGTAGAGATGGGAAAATTGAAAGTGATAATTGATAGGTCTTTTGACTTTGAAGAGATAGTGGAAGCACATCGTTATGTCGAGAAGGGACACAAGAAAGGGAATGTCATTATAAACGTAGAACTTCATAACAAATCCTAACAATTAAGATTTGAATAGGTGGCTAATTCGTCTTCTAAAGACTCTCACTTGATTAGAGTCTTTTTTATTTTAGCTAATAGTGTATGGTATATATAAGTTTGGCATTTGATCAGAAGTACATATTTAAATCTAATAGGAGGATGCAGATGCAGAAACGTAAGCTCGTACTGTTTATTGCCGCAAGTCTGGATGGTTATATCGCAACCAAAGAGGAATCACTGGAATGGCTCTTTTCGGTGGAAGGTGAAGGAGATAACGGGTATTCGGAATTCTACGATACAGTTGATACGGTTATTATGGGCAAGAAGACGTATGACTGGGTGATAAACCATATAGAAGATTTTCCTTACCAAAATAAAGCATGTTATGTCTTTACGCGTTCAGATGTGAAGGATACAGAGCACGTACAGTTTATTAAGGATGATATTGTGAGTTTCACAAATCAGCTAAAACAACAAGAAGGCAGGAATATCTGGATAGTCGGTGGAGGAGAGCTGTTGTCTTCGTTCATGGAGGAGCAACTGATAGATGAAATGATACTTACTATTGCACCTGTGATTATTGGCAGCGGTATACCTCTTTTCAAGGAAGGGCAGTATCAAGCTGAATTTACTTTAAAAGGGACAAGAACATTTAATCAGTTTGCGGAACTGCATTATGAAGTAAAATCTTAAAGTAGTCTATCACTCTATACTGAATGTCATGTTTGTCCATCCCTTATATTTGAAAAATATCATATATAAAAGAGAAGGAGTTATGTATGCACTTTTCGACGGAACAGCTCAACCTTTACGAAACAGATTCAACAATTTATTTTCAAGCACCAGCTTCCCATCGCCTGCGGATAGCCACTTCTCATTTTGAAGATCATTCTAACTTACCTATTCTCCGAGATTTTGTTCACTCTATCTTCTCCGTGCATACACTTATTTCCATGATGGGATTTAGCGGATATTATATAGGTCCAAAGCGGATATGGGATAAACAATACCTTAAGAATATCATCGAGCTTTCCAATTGGAAGGAGACCTACGTGTATGATGGTGAGGGAGAAAGATTTTTCTGGATGACGGTTGAGGGTATTACAACACAAAACGTGTATGCTTTATGCAAACAAACTGCCCAGGGCCGGAAGTGTTCATCTCTTATATTTTATACAGAAGACCGGGTGTTTCAGATCAGTGCGGATGTGTTTGATTTGGTAATGACAGACGAGCGACAATTATCGAATCTATGTACGAAATTCTATCCATGGATTGATACCTATTATCCAAATATAAAGACAATGTAAATAGAAATCGACCTGTGCTTTCATTCTTAACACTAGCTGCATGGTAATCTATATCAAGCTCCTTTAAGTTAGCTGTATGAGACAATCTATTACATTCTTATTAATATGTGTGCTTTTGCTGTCGGGCTGCTCCTCAATCCATACAGAAGCTGCCAATGGTGGTTCTGACTATAGTCCACTAATCATTGCACATCGCGGAGCATCTGCCGTTGAGCCTGAGCATACGTTTCTTTCTTATGATCAGGCCATAGATGATGAAGCGGATTATATCGAAATCGATTTGCGCAGGACAGCGGATGGAGAATTGGTTGCAATGCATGATGAAACAGTTGATCGGACAACTGACGGAAAGGGATTGGTCGAAGAGCTTACTTTGAAAAAGGTAAAGGCACTTGATGCGGGAGAAGGGCAGACAGTACCGACTATGGAAGAGATTCTGAAACGATATGGCAGCGAAGTACATTATTATATTGAGACACGCGAAGATGATAAGGGAAAGCTTGTCATGGAGAAGCAACTACTGCAATTGCTAAAGCAGTATGCTATCCCACAGGATCAAGTCATTCTGCAATCATTCAGCAAAGACAGCATCAATGCACTGCACGAACTCGATCCTGAGCTTACGTTGGTTCAGCTGCTGAAGAAAAAAGATGTGGAGCAGTTGGATAGGGAAGATCTTCAAGCAATAAAAGATATTGCAATTGGTGTGGGTATCTATGCCGGCATTCTAGAAGAATCAGTAGTTGATTTAATACAGAATCATAAGCTCGAGATTCATGCCTATTACCGAGGAGATGAAAAGGAATGGACAGAGAAGATGCTTCAATACGAAGTAGATGGAATTTTCTCGGATGATCCGGCCTTTTTGGCAAATAAGATGGAGATAAAGGAGTAAATCACTACTAGTGATTTACTCCCTTTTTTGCGTCCAAATGTTTAGCTTCACGCTGGAGTGATATAGAGATAGGAAGTTAATGCAGCAATGAAGGGAGTATTAACTATGAAAACAGTCGCAATTGTAGGAGGCATTTTTGGTATCATTGCCTCACTTCTAGCTATGTTCTTTACCTTAATTGAAAATACGTATACAGTCGGAAACTTCGGATTACTTGGAATTGCAGCTGGTGTCCTAGGCATCATCGCCGCATTCTTGCTTGATCGGAAATCGGTTCTTGGTGGTGTTCTCCTTATTGTAGCGGCAGCAGTAGGTGTCTATGCTGTGCTATTATACTTCCTCTTACCTGGTGTACTGATGCTCATCGCCGCATTTGTCAAAATGACCCGTAAAGGAAGCCGATACTGAAAAAAGCATACCAATAAGGGTATGCTTTTTTGTGGAAATGTTAGTGTACTGTTATGTACTTGCTTGACGATCAATTTCAACTTTCAATCTTTTTTCAGGAGCAAAATCTCTTTCCCAGTTTTCCGGTTTGATTATTTTGCCATCACTTTCTCGATACTTAGCAACACCATTGTGCAACTTGCCCATATTAGCTTCATGTACAATATCAAATAGTGGTTCAGGCTTAACACCTAGAATAGTAAAGGAACCATTGTTAAAGTAGGCTTCGTCGATCAGTGCGTCTGCTTGTGCAACAAGAATGTCTTCTACTGGTTTTTGCTCTTCGCGTATTTTGGATTTAGCATTGTCTAACCCTGCCATGAATTGTTCATAGAGATTTTCGGACTCAGAGATGTTTCCGCCTACGGTAGCATATAGAAATTCAATTAATTCCTCACCTGACCATACGGCACGTTTTAAAGCTATCTCCTTACTCATAGGAGTTGGATTATCATTGTGTAAAAGATCGAATGCTTTATGGAATTCTTTCACTTGGTTATATTGTTTCGTCATCTTGCTCCTCCTTCATCTTTTCTCCTCCATCTACCTAATGCGCTAAATTTCTAATTAATATTATCAGTAATATGATAACACGCAACTTCCGTCACCTTTGTCTGACGACATAAGCTTTCCTATGCGTGATGAAAACATAACAAAAAGAGGGACTGTTATCCCTCTTCGTATATTAATATCCGTATCCGTAACCATAGTAAGGATAGTTATAGTAAGGGTATGGATAAGGATAGTATGGGTAAGGCCGTGGCCGGTTATAATAAGGCGGATAAAGCAAGCTGCTGCCGATAAGTCCGCCGACGACACCACCTAGAAATGGTCCGCCTCCGTAGCCGAACCCAGGGCGGCCATAACCGAATCCAGGACGACCGAAGCCACCGAAGCCATATCCAGGACGGCGTCGGTATTCATCCGTATAAACGGGATAAGAATATTGAACTTGCTCGTCAGTGTGATAAGGTACAAAATCTTGATTTTGTTCTTGCATGAAAAACACCTTCCTTTCTGTGCCAGTGTATGACGGGCAAGAGCGGAAGGCGCAGGACAGCAGCCCAAATAATTCGGCTTTTTTAATTGAATGTATCGCGGAGGATGGCCGCTATCGGGATAAGCAATGCTAGTATCGGAACAAAAGCCCATATCCAGCTGTGTCGGGGGTGCTTGTTTTCCTCTTTCATTTTATCTAATTCCAGCTCGAGCAGACGGATGCGCTGTTCCAGATCTTCTTTCATCCTTCATCCTCCTTAGGCTTGTCTTCAGAACTCTTAATAAAAGAGCCTCTGTACCATTCTAGTAAACAAGAGGCTATTTCATGCTTATGCAATAACAGCAGTTGTGACGGCGCCATACCCGTTTCCGCTTCCTTTATTCTGTACAGATCTTTTGTAAGAGGCATAGGAAATGTAAAGTGCAATTGTTGCTCCGATCAGGGACAGGATTAGGCCTATATAAGATATCACCGTGGCGATGAACTCATATCTTTCCTCTTCGACAATGACAGTATCGTTGTTATTGTTATTCAACTTATCATCGCTCCTTCCTCACGCTAGCTTATGCACCTATGGGCGGTTGGTGCCTATCTTGATCAATCGTTTGACTAGCTCTCCTTTTGTGAATTGTCAGCGCTTTTGCTAAGGGAAAAACTATTAGCTTGTGGCTATTCATATGGCATCTAGAAAAAACGTTGCTGTAGACCCACCCAATGTTGGGCTGATATGATGATGGAACTGGAATGAAAGGGCTGACGAGGCGTTGGAGAATGAAAAATACAAAGAACTGAAGATGGGAGAGCGCGGAGTTTATATTAGTATCGGTGCTTATCTTGTCTTGTCCTCTTTGAAACTAATTGTTGGATTTTTAAGTGGATCGGCTGCTTTGCGGGCGGACGGTTTAAATAATGCTACAGATATTGTCGCTTCTGTTGCTGTATTGATCGGGCTAAAACTGGCGAGGAAGCCACCTGATGCAGATCATCCTTACGGTCATTGGAAGGCGGAGACGGTCGCAAGTCTTATTGCTTCCTTTATCATGATGACGGTCGGTCTGCAAGTACTATATACAGCTGTGCTGAATGTATTTGATGGGTCGAACGAGGCACCAGATATGATGGCAGCCTGGACAGGCGTATTCGGGGCAATCGTTATGTTTTTTGTCTATCGCTATAATATGCGGCTGGGTTCGAAAATAAACAGTCAATCTGTAAAGGCAGCAGCAAAAGATAATCTATCGGATGCACTTGTAAGTGTAGGTACTGTAGTTGGTATCGTTGGCTCGCAGCTCGGGTTGCCTTGGCTCGACCCTCTGGCAGCAATTATTGTTGGTTTGATCATCTGTAAGACGGCTTGGGATATCTTCACTTCTTCTTCTCATCAGCTGACCGATGGATTCGATGAAACACTAATGGTTTCGTATACGGAGACAATAATGAAAATCCAAGGTGTAAAGGGCATAAAGACGATGAAAGCAAGAAGCTACGGCAATAATGCCATCGTTGATACAGAGATCTTGGTCAATTCCACGCTGGACATCCGGCAAGCCCATGATGTAGCAACAACAGTTGAGAAGACGTTGAAGCGAGAGCATGACGTCTATTGGGTAAATGTTCATGTTGAACCACAATAAAAAGCCAGAAGCGAACATGCTTCTGGCTTTTTGCTTTAATCAATGATCAGCATATTGTTTTCGTCGAACTTCCAATGCTCACTAAACGCTACTTCCCAATAATAGCCGTTAGGGTCAGTGAAATAACCACTGTAGCCACCCCAATCCACACGTTGCGGCTGTTTGACGATTGTAGCACCAGCACGTGCCGCTTTTTCAATTACATAGTCGACTTCCTGTGCCGTCTTGGCATTATAAGCAAGTGTGAACCCAGGAAATCCAGTTCCTGTTTCAGGAGGATTATCCGGATTGATATCCTTGCGTAATGCATCAAGCGGAAACAATTCCAGCTTCGTTCCTCTGTTATTGAAGAAGACGATATTCGGTGAGTTCTCTTTCACGCTTGTCTTGAAATCCAGGCCATCACGGTAGAAAGCAAGTGAAGCTTGCATGTCATTAACACCTAAGCAAATCAAGTTGATCTGGTTCATTTCGGCAAACACTCCTATTGTTTTTTTTGTCGCCGGTTTTTGAGCCCTACACTGATGTTAAAGATGATCATGATCACGGCAGCGGCACTAAGCAGGATCATGACCAGCAACGTTCCTATGTTGGTGAAGTTATTATACAAGCCCATGGATAAGCCGGCTAGCATGATGAATAAGTACATCCAGGTTTTTCTTGTCATAATCGTGCCCCTTTATGGAATGAGTAGGCCAGAAAGCATCTTCTGGGTGATATGGTTGAGTTCGGGCAGGTCATCTAGAGGGAAATACCGTAAATCAAGGCTTTCTCCATCAAGCATAGTGAATTCGCCTGAAACGTCGTAAGCCTCATAAACAGATATGACGTTGTACACTTCGTCACCGTTTGGATACTTGGCATAGAACTCAGGCCCTGAACACATACGCAGAAAGCTGAATCGCTCTGCATGCAGTCCTGTTTCCTCAAAAAGCTCTCGTCTAGCTGTGTCTTCCAGTGATTCTCCGAGCTCCAAAGCGCCGCCGGGAAGTCCCCAATCCTTTGTATCCGCTCTGAGCTGTAAGAGCAGATTTCCGAATTCATTCCGGACGATTACACCGGCACCGGCCATGACTAGCGGCCGGCTGCCGACTGTTTCACGTAAGTCCATGATATAGTTGGCCAACGTTATTACTTCCTTTCATCCTTCGGGTAGAAGGTATCTTTGCTGCGAGGAAAAAGAGAATTGGAGATACCATAACTGATCAAGTAGCTGACGAGCAAACAGATTCCCACAATGATCAAGTTATCATGAAGTAAGTAAAGCAAAAAGCTCAATCCGCCCAGCACGATATAAATACCAACATTCAAATATAAGCGTTTCGTCTGATTATCGAAATTCATTTTGTACGTCCTTTTCTGTCATTCTTATTAATACTAGCTTCATTATACCAGTGCCCGCATAAATTCCAAAGAAGAGCGTATATCCAGTATGGTTGTCCCATATAGTGTACAAATGCGCGGTATGGGAGGAAGCACGAATGACTAGAAGATGGATTGCAGGAGCCGTAGCAGCTGCGCTGTTTATCATGCTGCTCGCTTACTACGTACCGAAGATTGTCACGACAGAGGAATCTTCTCATTCCTGGTCCTTGCCGTTAGCTGGCAAGACGATTGTAATAGATCCGGGGCATGGTGGTGTCGACGGCGGGGCGGAAGGTTCAGATGGAACACAGGAAGCGGGAATTACATTAGCAGTCTCAAAAATGCTGCGAGACTATTTGCAGCAGGCAGGTGCGCTGGTCTATCTAACAAGAGAAGATGATGTGGATCTGGCGGATGAAGATACAAAAGGGCTATCTCGCCGGAAATCAGAGGATATAAGGAATCGGGTAGCCTTCATCGAAGAAAAGGAAGCAGACTTTTATATCAGCATTCATACGAACGCATTGCTTTCTTCCCAATGGTCAGGAGCCCAGACGTTTTTCAATGAAGATAACGCAGGCAGTAAAGCATTAGCAACTTTTATCCAGGATGAAATCAAACGTAACTTGGAAAACACGACGCGGGTGCCGCTGGCATTGAATACGATGTATCTGCTGAAGCATACGAAGCCGACCGGCGCGCTTGTCGAAATTGGATTCATGTCAAATCCGCGGGAGCTTGAACTCTTGAAGGATTCCCCTTATCAGGAACAGATGGCTTTCAGTATTTATGAGGGAATCCTCCGTTATACAACCGAGAAGATGCCGGAAGATGAATGACCGAGCGCCGCTTGCCTAGCTGTCTTGAGAATGTGTTATACTAGCGGTAAAAGCAATCTGGAAAACGTTTTCCGGAACAAGCTAGGTAGGGGGCGTTCACATGGTAACAGAAGAAAAAGTACGGGAGCTTCTGAATGATATCGAAGATCCTTTTCTACATACGACGCTAGGAGAAACTGGCGCTATCGCGGATATCCGGATCAAAGAAGAAAAACGGCATGTCAGCGTGAAGATTTTGGTTGGCAAGGCGAATACTGCAGAACAAATGCAGCTGCAGCAGGAAATTGTTAACGTCCTGAAGAATGCAGGAGCTGCAACAGTAGGTTTGCGCTTCGATCAGCTGCCACAGGATGTAGTGGACCGCTACAGCCAGTCGCAATCTTCCGGTAAGCAGAAATCTTTGCTGGACAAGGATACAAAGACGAAGTTTATCAACATCGCCAGCGGTAAAGGCGGTGTCGGTAAATCTACGGTTACTGTCAATTTGGCAGTAGCACTTGCGCGTATCGGCTTTAAAGTCGGTATCATTGATGCAGATATTTACGGCTTCAGTGTTCCCGAAATGATGGGTATCGAGAAACGGCCGGAAGTGGTTGAAGACAAAATTACACCAGTGGAGCGTTTCGGCGTGAAGATTATCTCGATGGGCTTCTTCGTGGAAGATAACGGACCAGTCATCTGGCGCGGACCAATGCTTGGTAAAATGCTGACAAGCTTCTTCAAAGAAGTGCAATGGGGCGAAGATTTGGATTACTTGCTTGTCGACCTTCCACCAGGAACAGGAGATGTGGCATTAGACATCCACACAATGCTGCCGTCCTCCAAGGAAATCATCGTCACAACGCCGCATCCTAACGCTGCTTTCGTTGCTGCACGTGCTGGTCAAATGGCGCTTCGCACAGAGCATGAAATCCTTGGTGTTGTAGAAAACATGGCGTACTATGAGGTACAGGCAACAGGTGAGAAAGAATACGTCTTCGGCCAAGGCGGCGGAGACAAGCTTGCAGATGCACTTGAAACAGAAGTGATCGGACGCTTGCCGCTGGCGCAGCCATACAAGGAAGAAGGCGTCTTTGCACCGGCTGTTTATCAAGAAAATCATCCGCTTGGAGATGCGTATGATGATTTGGCAAGGGCGATTTTAGAGAAATATATGCAATAAAAAAGCTGAGAGCATTTTTGCTCTCAGCTTTTTCTATTTGTCGAAGCTGCTTGAACCTGTGATATTCGCACCTTTGATAAAGTACTTCTGGAAGACGAAGAACAGGATGATCACAGGCAGCAAGACAAGCAACGAACCTGCCATCAGGTAATTCCATTGCGTGCTAGCCTGCTCCTTGAATACTTGCAGTCCAATTTGCAATGTATAGAGACTCTCATCGTTCACATATAGCAAGGGACCAAGGAAGTCATTCCACGCGCCGTTGAACGAGAATATTGCCACGGTTGCCAATGCCGGCTTTACAAGGGGCAGGGCAATCTTTCTCCAGATATAGAAGTGATTTGCGCCTTCCATTTTCGCGGCTTCGATCATTTCGTTCGGAATCGTCCGGAAGAACTGTCGAAGCAGGAAGATATTGAACGCACTGCCAAACAGGGCAGGCACTACGAGCGGATAATATGTATTCAGCCATTCTAGCTTAGCAAACAGTACATACTGTGGTATGAGCGTTACAAAGCCAGGAATCATCATAGTAGATAGGACGATTGTAAATAGGATATTCTTGCCCGGGAATGGAATCTTAGCGAACCCGTAAGCAATAAAAGCATTTACAAATACATTGGCTACCACACAAATGAGTGTGATGGTAATTGTGTTCACAGCATACGTCGTGAAAGGAGCAGCCTGCCATGTATGTACATAGTTCTCCCAATGCCATTCCTGCGGCAGCAGGGTAGGCGGAAACTGCATGATTTCCTCCATCGGTTTGAGAGAGGTGCTGATCATCCACCAGATTGGTGATAACAGGAATAGGCTTCCGACTACGAGCAGGATCCAGTTCAGCGACCGCAGCAGATTATTGCTTAGGACAGGCTTCCTTCGATCTCGTTTTTGGGCAAGTTGTTTTCGTTGTGTAATATCCATCACTTATCATCCCCCTCATAATGCACCCATTTTGGTGCAAGCTTCAGGTTGATGATCGTAATGATCAAGACAACTACGAACAAGATCCACGACATTGCCATGGCATAGCCCATATCAAACGATTGGAATGCTTTGATCCACATATAAAGGTTATAAAACAGCATGGAACTTGCTGGGCCTCCAGAGCCGTTCTGACTCATAACATATGCTTCTTGGAAGATTTGGAAGCTGCCTATTGTACTTGTAATGATATCAAAGAAAATGACCGGGGTGATCAGTGGTAACGTGATATGCAGAAACTTCTTCCAAGTCCCAGCCCCGTCGATATCTGCTGCTTCATACAGATTTTTGCTTATACCTTGCATGCTCGCAAGATAAAGCAGCATGCTGCCGCCGACACTCCATAGCTTCATAAAGATAAGAGACGGTTTCGTCCAATCGGGATCGAACAGCCAGTTCGGTCCATTGATACCGAACCAGGAAAGAATGGTGTTAACAAGACCAGTTCCAGGATCCAGAAGCTGCATCCAAAGCAGGTAGACGCCGACACCAGATAAAACTGCTGGAAGATAGAAGATTGTTCTGAAAATCCGCATGCCTGGCAGACTTTGATTCATCAGCATCGAGATGAAGATAGCCCCTATAGTTGTGAGCGGAACAGAGAAAATAACAAAATATAACGTGTTATAAAGGGATGTCCAAAATAGGTCATCCCCTGTAAATAGCTGATCATAATTCTGTAAACCCACAAAGTCCATGCGGGATGTAATGTTGTAATCGGTAAAGCTGGCGTACAAAGAGAACGCCAGCGGACCTAGTGTGAATGCGAGGAAACCGATAACCCAAGGGGCAATGAAAATATACCCTTGGAGACTTTCACGTCTTCCCATCGTCCACCATTTTTTCTTTTTCATCGAATCCCCCCACAAAGAAACCCTATTGTGCTGTTTTTTCTACAAGTTCTTCGACATCCTGCTGTGCTTTATCCAATGCTTCCTGTGCTGGTTTATTTTCTATCAAAATAGCATCGAGCTGCGGGTTGATCAGATTCACATAATCCGGAGCATAAGCAGGCATTGGAGTAAGCAATGTATCGTTCAGGTTTTGAGCTGCCATTTCATAGACCATTTGATCCTTTTCTGATAGTTCATCAGATGTTGCTGCACTTTCTGATGCTTCGATGTTGGCTACATTATCGAAGTTCTTTACTGCCCAGTATTCCTGTGCTTCTTTGTCTGTTAGATATTTGATGAATTCCCATGCTTCATCTGGGTGAGAAGAGCCTTTCGGAATCTCAGCTACAAATCCGCCGCCCCAGCTTGTGTTGCCGCTGCCAGATGTTTTCTCCGGTAAGGGAGCCACACCAAAGTCAAGGTCAGGTGCATAGTCACGAATTTGTGTGTAGAAGGTTGCAGCGTTCGCCATCATACCCAGCGATCCGTTGAAGAAAGGATTGCTCTGCTGACTGTCGATTTGAGATTGGTAACGATTGATGGTGTCTTCGCCGTATTTATCTTTCCAGCTCTTAATCCATTCCATCGTATCAACGTTTGTTTCACTATTGATGACCGGTTCATCATCCTCGTTGAAATAATTCATTCCAGATCCATTCAATAGCCACACGTCAGATCCTACACCATAAAGTGGATAGAAGCCGATTCGTTCATACGTATCGCCGGACTTCTTGTCGAGTTTTTCAGCATACTCTTCAAGCTCTTCCCAAGTTTCAGGGGGCTTGTTCGGATCTAATCCAGCTTCTTTGAATGCATCTTTGTTATAGAACAACAATCGTGTGTCTGTATTGAATGGAATCCCGTAGGAATCGCCTTCATACAAGGTTGCGTCCCAAAGATTCTCATAGAATCGTCCGGAAATATCGTCTTTTTCCAAATAGGGCGCCAGGTTCTCAGCTTGTCCTTCTTGTCCGCGGAGGGCAGTGGCATTAATGTCATTGATGACAACATCTGGGGGATTATTTGCCGCGATAGCAGCTAATTCCTTTGTCCAGATATCGCCGAATGGTATATATGTATGTTCTACTACAATTTCATCTTGCGAGTTATTAAAATCTTCGATGATTTTGTCTATTACAGGACGGCGGATCTCCGAGCCCCAAAATGTCCAGAAATCAATCTTTACTTTGCCATCTTCGGTTTTTCCTTCAGAAGCTTGAGTTCCCTCTGATCCGCCGGTAAATCCAGCACAACCTGTCAGAAAGAGGAGTAATGCAAGTGCTAGCAGACTGAATCTTTTCATAATTTAGTCCCTCCGATTAGTTTCATGAAAGCGTTCTTCTTTTACCCACCGTAAAAAAGGTAGAAACGCTTTTGAGAGAAGATGATAAAAAAGACCCAGACAGAAGTAATCTGCCTAGGTCTTATGGGTTTACTTTTCCTTTTGTTTGGACTGCGCTTCTTCCAATGCTTTTTGAACAGTCTGCATTAGTTTTTGCTCAAACATTGGCGTTTCCGAAGATTCCTGGATTGTTTTCTCCAGCTCTTTGCGGAAATCCTGACTTTTCATGACATTGAGCATCTGTTCTTGTACTTTTGGATCCTGTAAGAGCTGCAGCATCTGCTTTTGGAAATCGGAATCGTTCATCAGATCTTTGACGAGCTTCTTCTGCTCTGGTCCAATGTTTTTCGCGAAGGCTGCGACGAATTCCGGATCTTCGAAACGTTCTTTCCAGAATTTCTGTCCTTCTTCCGAGGTCCATGATTTATTGATAGCATCTTCCACCTTGCTGGCATCTAAGGAGACCAAATCCTGCATTGTCTCATCAGCCATTACTTCCGAGATGGCTTTTTTGCCTTCATCTGTTTTTAATATATCGGCGACCATTTGCTTGGTCGTATCATAATCCGGCTGACTGCTTTCTGCGGCTTGCCCGCCCGTGCATGAAGTAAGCACGAATAGGGATAATAACAAGATTGGCACTAACCGTACAAACATAAACGTGTGCTCCTTCCACTGTAGTAAGTACGCTTAATTTGCGCAGAAGGAGCAGTGTTTATGCATTAATTTACTTCTTTCAATTCAGGAGTTCCTCCAGCAATCAGTTCACTGACCGTTACATAGTGATATCCTTTGTTTTTCAGTGCCGGCAGGATAGTCTCCAGAGCTTTTTCAGTCTGTTTGACTGAATCGGAAGCGTGCAGCTGGATGATATCGCCATTGCTTGCTTCTTCCATGACCTCATCCACGATAAGCTGCGTTCCTGGATTACGCCAGTCCTGCGGATTAACACTGTATTGAATGACTTTCAAACCGAGTGTTTCGGACAATTGGATGATTTCAGTGTTGAAATCTCCTGTTGGTGCCCGGAGCAGTTCGATATCTTCATGACCGAGTTTACGGAATATCTCTTTTGCATAGGAAAGGTCTTTCCTTATCTGAGCAGGCTCTTGATCGATATAGCTCTTATATCGGTAACCCATCATTCCCAATTCATGCTTATCCTCGACAATCCGGTCGATGATTTGCGGATGGCGCTCGGCCCATTCGCCACTGACGAAGAAGGTTGCTTTTACATTCTGTTCCTTCAATTCATCCAGTATAGGGATAGCTTGTGTATCTCCCCAGCTTATATTGAAGGTGAGTGCAATATTAGGAGCTTCCTTACTCCCTTGTGTCAAAGCTGCTGGTTTTTCCTTAGAGGAAAAGACGGAAAGCGAACTGCTCGTTTCCATCCAGATAATCAACGCCGTGAACATTGCTGCTGCTACGACAAATGCCCACCTTTTCCATTTGTTGAAACGGAATACATAAAAGTGCTGCATGCCTATCATTCCCTTCGCTGTCTCCGTAATGTAGTTCCATTCTATGCATGCCTGTCCGTGAACATGATGCTTGTCTGCTAACTATTAATAGAGATGACAACATTTTTACAAAAAAGCTGATTCCATTGTGCTTATTTGGGGGAAACCAATTAGGAGAGAATCTGGAAAGGGGCGCATGGAGTGAAGGCATACCGCATGGATGCAGAAGAGGTTTTAAAGGAACTGGGGACTCAAAGAGCAGGTATATCGCAGGAAGAAGCCCAACGGAGGCTGGACGCGGATGGATACAATGAATTAAAGAGTAAGGAAAAGGATCCAGTATGGAAGCTATTCCTTGCCACTTTCAAGGATGCTATGGTCATTGTTCTGCTTGTAGCAGCAGCTGTGCAGCTTGCATTGGGAGAAGTGGTAGAATCCATCATCATTTTTCTGGTCATTTTGCTCAATAGTGTTATCAGTGTTGTTCAGACAAAGAAAGCGGAAAGCTCATTAGAGGCATTGCAGGAGATGTCAGCTCCATCAGCTAAAGTGATGCGTGATGGAGAGAGCAAGACGGTGCCGGCCAAGGAACTGACAAAAGGAGATATCGTGCAGCTGGATGCTGGGGATTATGTACCGGCTGACGGTAGACTAATCAGCAGCGAATCACTGAAAATCAATGAGGGGATGCTGACAGGAGAGTCAGAGGCTGCGGATAAGAAGACAGAAGTGATTGAGGAAGATGCTTCTATTGGGGATCGTATCAATATGGTACATAGTGGATCGCTAGTAGTGAACGGTCGGGGAAGCTTTATCGTGACAGCGATTGCCCAGGATACTGAAATTGGGCAAATTGCCAATATGATTGAGACAGCAGAATCCAAGCAGACACCTTTACAGAAAAAGCTGGATGAATTCAGTAAAAGACTTGGAATTGGTGTCTTGGTGCTGTGTATTTTGATCTTCGCTGCTCAAGCCGCGCGACTTTGGTTTGGAGATGGTCAGGCAGATATGACCCAAGGCTTTCTTAATGCCTTCACTTTCTCTGTAGCAGTAGCGGTGGCCGCAATTCCGGAAGCATTATCTTCTATTGTTACGATCGTCATGGCAGTAGGTACGACCAAGATGGCTAAGCAACAAGCAATCATTCGCAGGCTGCCAGCAGTGGAGACACTAGGATCTACTCGTGTAATTTGTACAGATAAGACAGGAACTTTGACACAAAACAAGATGACTGTGACAGATACATTCGTCCCTGGGAAAAGCGAAGGGATATCGGAAGATGAATCAGCACGGAGCAAATCGGAGCAGTTACTTCTAAATATCGCTGTTCTCTGCAATGACTCTAGTGTTAGTGAAGAAGGCGCGGAAATCGGAGATCCAACAGAAACAGCACTGATTCATTTCGGAAACAAGATGGGACTGGATCCAGCTCGGCTCCGAAAAGAGAAGGAACGGGAAATGGAGCTACCCTTCGACTCGGATCGAAAGATGATGTCCACTGTCTATCGCTTGGATGGAGAGAGACTGATGCTGACTAAGGGCGGACCCGATGTGATGTTCGAAAGATGCACGCATATCTTAATTGATGGAGAAGAACAAACATTGGATGAAATGCTTCTTAAAGAAGTAATGGATCAGAACGAAACATTCTCCGATAATGCCCTTCGTGTACTGGCTTATGGTTACAAAAAGATACCGGAGGATAAGCGTTCGTTGGAGGAACAGGATGAACAAGATCTTGTATTAGTGGGTCTTACAGCTATGATTGATCCTCCGCGCGAAGCTGTTCCTGCTTCCATTGCGGAAGCAAGAAGTGCTGGGATACGCAGTATTATGATCACCGGAGATCATAATACTACAGCTCAGGCAATCGGGAAAGAAATCGGGTTGATGGAAGAAGGAGATCTTGCTCTGACAGGTAAGGAACTGGATAAATTATCTGAAGAAGAATTGGATGAGAAGCTTGGTCGAATCTCTGTCTATGCCCGCGTATCACCGGAAAACAAAATCAGAATTATCCGAGCGTGGCAGAACAAAGGATCTATTACTGCGATGACCGGAGACGGTGTGAATGATGCACCTGCACTGAAGCAAGCAGATATAGGAATAGCTATGGGGAGCGGAACGGATGTAGCTAAAGATTCATCTGCCATGGTACTCGCGGACGATAATTTTGTCTCCATTGTCAACGCTGTCGGAGTAGGACGCACGGTGTTTGATAATATCAAAAAGGCGATAGGTTATTTGTTTGCTGGGAACCTGGGTGCGATTATTGCTATCCTGTTCGCTGTCTTTCTGAATATGCCAAATCCATTTACAGCATTGCAGCTGCTGTTCATTAACTTAATCAATGACTCCTTGCCGGCGTTGGCTCTTGGTATGGAGAAGGAAGAGCCGGACGTAATGAAACGAAAACCTCGTGATATAAACGAGGGAATATTCTCTGGCGGGACGCTGCAAAGTGTAATCGTTCGAGGAGTGCTGATAGGAGCGGCAGTCATTGTTTCCTTCTATATTGGATTGCAGCATTCTACCGAAATGGGAATAGCGATGGCCTTTACGACACTTATTTTGGCCAGGACACTCCAAACGTTTTCTGCAAGGTCCAATACGCAGACCATTTTCAAAGTTGGGTTTCTTACTAACAAGTATGTGCTCGGTGCAGTGGCAATTTGCTTTCTGCTTTACGGGGTCACAGTATTGCCGGGAGTACGCAGGATCTTTTCCATTCCCGATGCATTTGGTTGGAGAGATTGGTCCATCGCAACAGGGCTTGCTCTAGCAGCGGTCATCTTGATGGAGATTATCAAAGCTATACGTAATAGAAGATAATAACTAGGAAGCTCCGTTCTAAACGGGGCTTTTCTTTATGATAAAATGGGGTAATAAGTACGTTGTCTAAGGCTGCGAACCCATTGCCTGAGAGCCCCGTAGAAGGGCCTCTCGGTAGCTTTTGAATTTTAATAGAAAAAAGGTGTTGACGTATATTGAAATAGATCGTATACTGTTAAACGGCGCTAAGATAAGACGAAAAAACACGCCAAACAGATTATCAAGTTTTTTAAAAAAGGTTGTTGACAGAAACAATCGAGACATGATAAGATGTTCTAGTCGCTGAAACAAGCGGCAACAACTTGATTCTT
>NZ_NPBJ01000040.1 GCF_002272075.1 Terribacillus saccharophilus | reverse complement strand
GTTGCCAGGCAAGATGAAATCCCTGATTCTTATATGATCAGGGATTTTTTATTGTAGAAAAGGGGATGTTGAGATGAAAGATATTATTCAAAGAAAACTTATCATCCGAGAAGCAGAGTTAAAAGATGCAGAAGCTTTAGCCCGGTTGAGAATGAAAACAGATGGAGAAACAGAATATATGGATAGAGAAGAAGGAGAAGGATATTTATCTCCGAAAGATTTTGAAGAATTGATAATGACGGATCAAAAAGAACTGAAAAATCTGTGTCTTGTTGCTTGTGACCAACAAGAAGTAATTGGTTATTGCAGGTGTGAAGGAAATAAATTAAAACGGCTATCGCATCAAGTGACATTTGGGATTGTTATAATGAAGGATTATTGGGGATATGGTCTAGGCAAACAGATGCTTGAAATGATCATTGCGTGGTCTGAAGAGCAAAAAATACATAAAATTAATTTATCTGTTTCTGCATCAAATATACGGGCCATTCGTCTGTACGAAACTTATAATTTTCAAATCGAAGGCTGCTTGAAAGATGATAAAAGATTAAGGGGAGGCGAATATCATGATACCCTACTTATGGCCAGGTTCTCGAAAAAGCAAAAAATATATGATAACGAAAACCCTCCATCCTAAAGATGGAGGGCATTTTTAATTTGTAACAGAAGCTGCTTCCCAGGCTGCATGCATACCAGCTATTCTGCCTGTCACTAAGGCAGAGGTGATATTATAACCACCGGTATATCCATGAATATCCAGGATTTCTCCGCAGAAGTATAATCCATGCATAAACTTAGACTGCATTGTTGTAGGAACAATTTCTTTAACGGAAACTCCACCTCCTGTAACAAATGCCTTTTCAATCGGCTGTGAACCATTTACAGAGAAAGAGAAGCCTTTGATTAAGCTGACAAACTGCTGCACATTTTCCCGGGAAATATTTGCTGCCTTTGTATCGGGGAGTATAGTAGCCTTATCTAACAGAAAATCTAAATACCGCTCTGGTACAATTCCTTTCACTAAGTTACGGAAAGCCTTCTTGGGCTGTTCCTCCATCATCTTAGTAATATCTTCAGTTAACGTATGAGCTTTCTTATTCGGGATTGCATCAATATGAATGCTGACTTCGTTCCTGCCTTTCATCAGCTCTTTAACAACATACTGCGAGCAGCGCAATACAGCTGGACCGGAGATACCAAAATGCGTAAATAACATGTCCATCTGATGTGTGATAATCGCTTTGCCCTTCTCGTTGAGTACACTTACAGCTACGTCCCGCAGCGCGAGTCCTTGAAGCAGCTTTTGCTTAATGAAAGCTTCAGAGGAAAGCAGAGGCACTTCAGTTGGGTAAAGTGTTGTTATAGTATGTCCTGCTTTTTTGGCCCATGCATAACCGTCTCCCGTACTTCCTGTATGGGGTACTGCTTTTCCCCCGACAGCGACAATGACAGCACCTGTGCTGATTTTTTCGCCATCTTTCAAGACTATCTCATGCCTTTGTTCACCATAATGGATCGCTTTTACAGGTGCTTCTGTGCGGATACGGACATGAAGCGTATCTAAGCGATTGAGCAATGCCTGTACTACAGATTTGGCTGAGTTACTAACCGGGAACATGCGTCCATGGTCTTCTTCTTTCAGCTTCACGCCAAGATTCTCGAAGAAATCGATGATATCGTAATTATCAAAGATAGAAAATGCACTATACAAAAATTTTCCGTTTCCGGGAATATGCTTAATTACTTCATCTTGCGGCAGACGATTCGTGACATTGCATCTTCCGCCTCCAGATATCGCTAACTTGTTGCCAAGTTTTTTCCCTTTATCAATCAAAAGTGTGGCTGCTCCATGCTCAGCTGCCGAGATGGCTGCCATAAGTCCAGATGGTCCGCCGCCGATCACTACTACATCGTAATTCATACTTGTTCTTCCTTTCTGCTGATGGTATCCAAAGGAATTCTTCCATCAGGTCTACTTTATGATAAAATAGATTCATTGGATTTTAAAGAGGAGTTAGGTGAAATAATGGCTTTGTCGAATATGATTCGCGGAACATTGCTGTTGACAGCAGCAACTTTCCTGTCGAAGTTTCTCGGGATCATCTATGTAATCCCGTTCAATGCATTGGTAGGCTCTCAAGGGGCAGCCTTGTTTAACCTTGCATATGTCCCATATAATATCTTAATTAGTATCTCTACAATTGGTATTCCGTTAGGTGTTTCAAAATTTGTATCAAAATATAATGGTTTGGGGGATTATCAGACAAGCCAACGCGTCTTTAAAACCGGATTCGGAATCATGGGTATCATGGGTACTCTAGCATTTCTTATCATGTATTTTGGTGCGGACTTGATAGCACATTGGAGTGTAGGAGATGGGAAATCCAACTTTACACCAGAGACAGTAGCTTATGTAATTAAGCTGGTTAGTTTTGCCAACCTTATTATACCGGCAATGAGTATTGTAAGAGGCTTCTTCCAAGGTAATCAATCAATGGGGCCATCTGCTGTGTCTACAGTTGTGGAACAAATAGCACGCATTGTCTTCTTGCTGCTTAGTATGTATCTTGTCCTACATGTATTCAACGAAAACATAGCAGTAGCGGTTGGATATGCAACATTCGCTGCATTTGTAGGTGCACTCGCTTCCTGTGCAGTGCTCTTTGTCTATTGGCGTGCCCGCAAACCGCATCTGGAACTAAGAATAAGACAGCAAACAGTTCGACCTGCAGCTATGTCAGATAAAACAATTATTAAAGAATTACTCAGCTATGCAGGTCCATTCGTTGTGACAGGGATTGCGACGTCTCTATATCAGTTCATTGATCAGTTTACTGTCCCGCGTGCACTGGAGGCAATTGGTCAAGGCGAAGTTGCTTTAAATATCTTCGGAGTGATTAACTTATACGCTCAAAAAATAATCACTATTCCCATGACATTGTCGATTGGGTTATCATTGGCGGCTGTTCCTGCAATAACTCGTGCATTTTTTTCTAATGACCGTAAATTATACTTACAGCAGATTAATCAGTCATTGCAAATCGTGATTTTCTTGATTTTTCCTGCCAGTATCGGAATAGCATTGCTTGGTAGTGAAGCTTATACAGCCTTTTATGGTACAGAAGATGTTCTCAACCCTGTTATAGATGCAGGAACGCTAATGGTATGGTACGCACCAGTAGCACTGCTGTTTGCTTTATTCACGACAACGTCATCCATTTTGCAAGGTATAAATGAACAGCGTTTCTCCGTCATCAGTCTAACAGCAGGATTATTAGTGAAGATATTCTTTAATATACCGCTCATTCATGCGTTCGGAGCAAAAGGAGCCATCTTTGGAACGGCCTTGGCAGTCGGTATTGCAACAGTATTGAATTTCCTTAAAATGAAGCATGTATTAAAGTTCCCAGTGCGTCAGCTTGCAAAGCGGACAATCCTCATTGTAATTTTCACAGCAATTATGTCGGCTGTTGTACTGCTTACTAAGTATCTGCTTGGATTCGCGATTACGTTCCGAGATGGACAAATTGCATCAGCAGTGATCATTCTCGTTTGTGCGGTTGTTGGTGGAGCGGTTTATATGATTCTCTCGTATAAATCTACTTTGCTTGAGCGTGTACTTGGTAATCGGATTGGGTTCTTGGATCGTCTATTGAAAAGAAAGAAGGGTTAAATGATGAGAATGGATAAACTGCTTGCCAATATGGGCTATGGCAGCAGAAAAGAAGTGAAGACGCTTCTCAAACAAGGAGCAATTACGGTGAATGGTTCTCAAGTCAAATCACCGTCTATCCATGTGAATGAAAAGAAAGATATTGTACAAGTGAATGGTGAAACCGTCGAGTACAGAGAATTTATCTATTTGATGATGCATAAGCCGCCTGGTTTAGTCTCGGCTACGGAAGATAAAAGAGATGAAACAGTTGTCGATATTCTGCAGACGGAGGATCGCATATTCGAACCGTTCCCGGTCGGCCGATTGGATAAAGATACGGAAGGGCTTCTGCTGTTGACGAATGATGGGACGCTTGCCCATCAGCTGTTATCACCGAAGAAACACGTGCCCAAGCTCTACTTTGCGCGTATCGAAGGTGAAGTCACTGAAAAGACGATAGAGCAATTCCATCAAGGTGTAACGCTGGATGATGGTTATATGACGAAGCCGGCTATTCTGCAAATCTTGGAAGCAGGTCCAGTTTCAGAGATTGAGGTTACGATAACAGAAGGAAAGTTTCATCAGGTCAAGCGCATGTTCGAAGCAGTAGGAATGGAAGTTGTCTATCTGAAACGTCTGCGGATGGGCAGCCTTGAGCTGGACGAAGATCTTGAGCTTGGGGAATACAGGGAACTTTCTGATGATGAGCTTAGCAAGCTGATCCAGGATACAAAAAAAAGCTGATCTGCTCGCAGATCAGCTTGCCTTAAATTAGGAAATTATTACATAGGTTGTACGTTTTAAATCAAGAGATTTTGACTTTTTTTGAGGTTGTTGACCAAACCCCCCGATGAGGACTTTGTACTAAACCGTTATACTCCAGCACGTTTAGATCGCGCTGTACAGTACGGTCCGTTATACCAAATTCTTCAGCCAATTCTGTAGTAGAAACTGTGTCCCTTTCCTTAATGTAAAGATAGACAGCTTTTACACGGTTTAGCATTCGGGATGTTGATTGATTCAAAAAACCACTCCTTAGTCTACATAAGAATCGGTGGTGCTCTAAATCTCTTTCTACCCGTATTTTACAATAATTAAGCCAAGAAGGCTAGGAGATAGGTTTAATTTTCTGTTAATTCTATTCTTAAAACGTAAACAAAATTATTGATAAGAAAACAGGAGGCGAAGGAAATGGAAAAAATCAATTGGTATGAAAAGGCATCGGCTTATAAAGATGCTTATGTGAAAGTGCTGAAAGAACTCGTATCCATTCCTAGTGTGTATGATGAATCGACAAAAACGGACAAGCAGCCATTTGGTGAAAAGATTGATGAAGCACTAACGTATATATTGCAAGTAGGGAAGAATGATGGATTTATAACCAAATATGTCGATGGCTATGCTGGCCATATCGAGTATGGACAAGGTGAAGGGTTAGTGGGCGTACTTGGTCATTTAGATGTCGTACCTGCGGATGGTGAGTGGACATATGGTGCATTTAACCCTACTCTGGCAGATGAACATTTATTCGGAAGAGGGACATTGGATGATAAGGGACCGGTTGTAGCAGCTTACTTTGCGATGAAACTGCTTAAAGATCTTGGTTACACACCGAAGAAACGTGTCCGTTTGATTATGGGTACGGATGAAGAGCGCGATTGGCAATGTATGACGTACTACTTCCAGCATGAAGAAATGCCGGATACCGGATTCACACCAGATGCAGACTTCCCACTTATCTATGCAGAAAAAGGAATCATTGATGGAAATATCTCGCTTCCTGCAGCTGCAGCACAAAGTGACATGCTTCGACTTGAACAGTTCGAAGGTGGAAAAGCATTGAATATGGTTCCAGGACTCGCGGAGGCGCTTCTTACTGGGGAGAGCTTGGCAAAGGTAGAAGAAGCATTCACAGCCTTCTTGGCAGCTGAAGGGTACAGCGGTAAGGCTGAAGCTAAAGAAAATGCTATCCAGCTAAGCTTGTCTGGTAAAGCTGCTCATGGCTCGACACCAGAAAAAGGCATCAATGCAGTAGTGGCTTTGGCTAAATTCTTAGTGAACTTACCATTACATGGTGATGTGACGGACAAGCTAAGCTGGCTCATCGAAAAGTTCGAGAATTATAATGGCAATGGCATTGATCTGGCTCTGACTGATGATGTATCAGGTCCTTTGACACTTAATCTTGGGGAATTTAGCATGAAAGATGCGGAGGCTTGGAAAATTGGCGTAAACATCCGTTATCCAGTTACATCTGAATATGATGACGTTACGTCTAGATTGTTTGCGCAGCTTGCAGAAGCAGGTGCAGGATTCCAGGAAACTTCTCATTTGGCATCTTTATATGTAGAAAAGGATGATCCGCTAGTTGAGACATTGCTTGATGTGTATCGTCGTCAAACAGGCGATCAAACAGATATCTTGGCGATAGGCGGCGGCACATATGCACGAGCGATGAAAAAAGGTGTGGCATTCGGACCGCTGTTCCCAGGCGGATCAGACAGTGCACATCAGCAGGATGAGCACATCTTGCTTGAAGATATGCTCCGTGCCATTGCCATTTATGCAGAAGCAATTTATCTGCTGACAAAGGATGAGCGCGGGTAATGCAAGCATCGACTAAAAAGACTTACAGATCTTTTCAATACTTTTATCTAGCGGCTTTTCTTTCCAACGGATCCTTGTTTCCGCTGCTTGCTGTTTTTCTGCAGGAAGAAAAACAGTTGGATCCTGTACTTGTTGGTCTGATTGTAGCGGCAATTCCATTAGTGAATACAGTAATGGAGCCTGTCTGGGGGCTGCTTAGCGATTATACTCAAAAACCATTGCGTCTTTTGGCAGTAGCATTAGCTGCTGCTGCGGCGCTTGCATTCATTTATCTATTTTATGATCATTATGCATTGCTGCTGATCGGAATGCTGGCTATCGCCGTATTCCAGGCAGCTGTCATTCCTTTGTCGGACAGTATGGCGTTAAGCTTTGTCGAACAGCACAAGCTTGTCTACGGGAACATTCGTTTATGGGGAGCAATAGGATTTGCGGTTGCTTCATTCCTATTAGGATACATAACAGATTTTGTAGGTACAGTGGATGTCATATTCATAGCATATGGATTGTTTCTGCTGCTTGCACTGCCAGCATTGCGTAAATTTCCGCGGAAAGGTTATGACATAGCCAGAGTATCGATGAAAGAAGGATTGCGTACTTTACGGAAAAACAAGCCATTCATGTTGTTCCTGGTATCTAATTTCCTTATATTTGGCCCTATACTTGCAAATAATTTCTATTTCGGGACATTCATTTTAGCTGCTGGAGGCACACTAAGCGCTGTCGGCATCGCATTCTTCCTAGGAGCGGGCAGTGAAGCACCATTCATGAAACTGGCTCATCTGATTATTAGGAAGATGAGCATTCTGCATGTTGTCATATTAAGCGCGGCTGTATCCGGCGCAAGATGGGTTTTGTACATGTTCGACCCATCACTTACTGTCATCTTCATCACAACTATTATCCAAGGATTGTCGATCGGACTCTATGTACCGGCTGCTTTGTTATATATAAGAAGTGCTGCGCCTTCATCTGTACAAGCGACTGCCATTGCGCTTTATTCTGCGGTAGGTACAGGGCTTGGCAATGCGCTGTTTAATCTGATGGGCGGGATGATTCTCGAGGTTGCAACTGTTTATCATATGTATGCGTTGTTTGCCGCAACGACTTTCATTGGTGTTGGTATTTTGTTTATCGTGAAGAGAATGATGGGTACAGCTAAAGGGAAAAGAGGAGTAGCATGAGTACACATTATTTCATTGGTATAGGTACCGATGAATCTATTCAGGCAGCATTGGCTGAGTGGCAGAGCGACTTAAAAGCATACGTTCCGATGAAACTATGGCCAAGGCCGGAGGAATTCCATATAACACTGCAATTCCTAGGTGCCACGACAGATGAGCAGCTGGATAAGATAAAATTGGCTTGGCAGAAACAGGATTTCGGAAAAGTATTTACTTTGGACGTTGCCGGAGTGTATATTTTCGGCAGTCCAAAGCAGCCTCGTGTCGTATGGGCCGGGGTAAAACCGCTTAATCAGCTTCAAGCATTGCATCAAGAAGTAACTGCAAGTACAGAGCAAGCTGGATTCAAGCTCGAGAACCGACCGTATCGACCGCACATAACACTTGGGAAGAAATGGGGTTCTGGTAAAGTAAATGGACAGCTCCCGCTTCCGGATAAAGATTTGTCCGCACCTATCTTGGTGGAGAAGGTAACGCTTTACCGTATCGAACCTGGGAAACGGCCGAAATACGTTCCAGTACTGGTCAAAGATCTGGAGAAGGAGTGAATCAATGTGGCGCAATTGATCAAGCTGCATGAATATATATCCCGTTATGAACAGCATCCTTACCGATATCCTGGACAATTTATCAAATTGAAAAAAGAGAATTGGGAGAAGATGCACAGGGAATGGGAGCAGCAGCAAGCTGCTCCTGATTCCCTTTCCATTCAAGAAGAAAAGGAAGAAACAATAAAGAAATCGTGGTATCAAGTATTCCGAAAAAAAGAAGCAGATGTCGAGGAGCTGGAGCCAACTCCTGTATATGTTGCTCCTTCAGAAAAAATTCTGAAGCAGGATTTCTTGGAAGAACTTTTTGACTTCCAGCTGAAATGGGCTACAAGCACTCTTGGAGAATTTTCATTTTTTGATCACAAATTCAAAAAAGATCCGGTTCTTCGATACTTTCTGAAACGATTTCCTGACACTTTCTTTGTTATGTATAAACCTGTTTTTGAAGTGAAGCAGACTACAATGGAGGCAGAAACGATTCTAATCCATCCACTTGGCATAGAGATTGTTTCGGTTCTGGAGGACAAGCCGGATGTATTGTTCTGGGCAACTGACGAGCGAACATGGAAGCGGGAATCGAAGGGTAAGTTTTCTACTTTCCTCAATCCGATGCTTTCTTTAAACAGAACAGAAAAGCTGATACAAGGAATCCTTAGAAAATATGATGTCGAGCTGCCTGTACAAAAGGTAGTCTTAAGCAGAGAAAACCAAATCCGGTTTGCTAGTGAGCCAAGAAATACACAGTTTATCGGCAGTCAAAAGCATACAGCCTGGCTGATGGCCAAACGAGAAGAACAGTTAGCTCTCAAACATGCTCAGCTTCGTGCCAGTGAGGTGCTGCTAGAGCATGCATATACAAAGGCTGTTGCTCGTCCGGAATGGGAACAGGAAGAAAAGGAAGAATTTTTTAGTTAAATAAACGGTTTTATAGGCCTATCGTATTGATAAAACCATAGCAAATGTTGTAATCTAAAGTATGTCTGTCGAATTTGTTCGGGAATGTACTTGCCTTGTGTCACGCTGGGCTTGTTTACAGCTAGTAATGCAAAGCGATTGCACTAGGAAAGTAGGAATGAACGGTGAATTGGTTAGAACACATACTGGGAAATGAGTGGAAGATTGCTCCTGCTGGCGGTGTAACAGGAGAAGCATATTATGCAAAAAGCGGAGATCGGCAGCTGTTCTTAAAGCGCAATTCTTCTCCTTTTTTGGCAGTTCTTTCAGCAGAAGGGATTGTACCTAAGCTGGTATGGACAAAAAGAATGGAGAACGGGGATGTTATTACTGCGCAGGAATGGCTGATGGGACGCGGTCTGACTTTTTCGGAAATGAGCGATCCTCGAGTGGCTAAGCTGCTAAGCAAAATCCATCATTCCTCCGAGATGCTGAACTTACTGATGCGTATGGGAAAGAAACCGCTTCAGCCAGAAGCGAAAATGGAAGAGCTGCGGGGGAAAGCAGCTGGCTTCCAAGATCGGCTGCCAGCTTTAAAACAGGTGCTGGTGAGTCTGGAGCAATTCTTACCTGAAATGCCGGATCAGCTATTGGCTGTCTGTCATTTTGATATCGACCATAATAATTGGATGATAAGCCAGTGTGATGAGCTGTACCTTGTGGATTGGGATAGTGCGCTCATCGCGGACCCGGCAGCTGATATCGGAATGCTGCTGAGAAAGTACGTTCCATATACTGATTGGGAAGACTGGATGAAAGCATACGGCAAGCCGCTGAATAATGCACTACTAAGACGTATTTATTGGTATGAAGCTGCCCGTATCATTATGTCATTGCGTGATGACAACGTGGAACGCAAAAGTAAAGAGTTAGAACAGCTGCTTAAGGAAGTTCATCAGCTGTCCTGCTAGCCTTGAAAGCTGTTGATTGTCTCTACCCAATCCTCGAGCTGTTCTCTGTTCGATGTGATGTGCGCATTGATATCTGCAGCTTTTTCACCGGCAGAACTGTACGAATGGATACCAGGAAGCAAAGCAAGAAGCTCTTGCTGATCGGTTGATTTATTAGATAAGATAGAACGTGCCAGGCGGGATATTTGCTCGCATTCGGACTTGCTCCCGCAGCAGGATTCGCAATGCTCGCTAAGTATATCCCGTAGAAGGCTAAATTGGTTTTCAACGGAAAGTGACATCGATTTTCCCCTCCTTCCTGAGCATAGCGTGTGCGTTTTGGCATCAAACTATGCAGGCGGGCAGGGCAGAAATAGGAGTGAGGCATATGCGTGTGCGCCATAAACCTTGGGCAGACGATTATTTAAAAGAAAACGATCATATTGTCGTACAGGATCCGAAAAATTATAAAGGCAAATGGAGAGAGTTATTCGGTAATGACAAGCCTCTCCATGTTGAGATTGGATCTGGCAAAGGGCAGTTCATCACTGGTATGGCAGCCCAGCATCCGGAATACAATTTCATCGGAATTGAATTAGCGAAAAGTATTATTGTGACAGCAGTAGAGAAAGCAGCTGAAGCAGATCTACCGAATGTCAGATTATTAAATGAAAATGCAGCTGATTTTCGTGAGTTGTTTGAAGAGAATGAAGTGGATAGCATCTACCTCAATTTCTCTGATCCTTGGCCGAAGAATAAGCATGAGAAACGTCGTTTGACGTATAAAAGCTTCCTGGAGCAATACGAAGCTGTATTAAAAGATAACGGCGAAGTCGTCTTCAAAACGGATAACCAGAAACTATTCGAATATAGTTTGTCCAGCTTCTCTCGATATGGCATGGTTTTGCAGGAAGTGAAGCTTGATCTGCATACAGAGAATGACCCATTAAATGTGAAAACGGAATATGAGGAGAAATTCTCTTCCCGCGGCTATCGTATTTATCGGAGTGTGGCTACTTTCAAATAGAAGAACCTGGCAATAAAAGTGAGGAAGCTGTTGGCTGGCATGAGACGGTATAATTACCGAACTTCTGCTAGCCAATTTTTTATAACCTATTTTTCATAGTAGTCGATACATTCTCCAAGTCGAATGTGTATGTGTAACGATCATACAATTCACAAGTTAGACCTATAATTGATTAAGATGTCGTGTTTTGGTTGATTATTAAAAAAAGCATGCCAAAAGTTAAGTGTTACTCTAACTTTTGGCATGCTTTTTGTTATGAGATGTTCTCTAAATAAAGTTTACGGCTCTAGGGGCAAAGTATCATTCGTACTGACAAAAAGATAATTGTGAGTATTTTAAAAAAATGAAGATGGCTAGGTGACAAATCTATAAGTATTTAAAAAAATCGAATGGTAAAGTAATTATCAAAGTAATTATCAAAGGAATTTTACTTGTTAAAAGTATGAACTGGATGGAGCAACTGTCATTATAAAAGAAAGGATGACCCTAATGAAGAAATGCCTTCAATTTTTGATGTGTATTGTCATTATTGCTTCTTTGCTAGTTGGATGCAATGTTAATGAGAAGCCAGTAAGTGGTTCAGAAGGCCAAATTGTTCTGGATTTTTGGACGGCATGGGGACCTGGTTCGAAAGAAGAAGAAACAGGACTAAAGGTAATTGAAGCATTTGAAAAGGAGCATCCGAACATAAAAGTGAATGTTCAAGTGATGACGTTTGATATGTTATATGACAATATTATAACGTCAATTAATGCAGGCAATGCCCCTGATATAAGCTGGGGATTGGGAGAGTGGTTCAGTGATTTAAATCATGCCGATGCACTGCTTGACTTGACACCTTATTATGAGGAATGGGAGGACAAAGAACTTATATATGATAATGTAATTGAAGCATTAACGGTAAATGGAAAATTGAAAGCGCTTCCTAATTATTTAGGAAATCGCGCATTACTTTACAATAAAGATATTTTAACTGAAGCGGGACTTGATGGACCCCCAGAAACGTGGGAGGATCTGATTTCCATGGGTCCGATCATCAAGGAAAAAACGGGAAAGTATGCATTTGGGATTTCTGGAACGGGAGTGCGTGCGCCACAGGAGTTGATTATGTATTTGGCGCAAAATGATCTGCAACTCGCTGTAGAGGATGGGTCGGGTAAATTTAAAAACACTTGGAATGAAAATCCGGATGAGCTGAAAAGAGCAACGGAGGTATTTCAGTTTTACAAGACTCTCCTGCAGGATGGAGTCATTGATCCAAATGGACGATCATGGGGTCATCAAGAAGAGGACACCAATTTCTCGCTCGGACAATACGCCATGGTAGTGAACGGTGCGTGGATGGAGGATACCATTGAGGAGTCAGGTGTAGTCGACAACTTAGGTATCTCTCCTCCTCCCAAAAATACATCAAAGGCAACCTACTTAGAAATCAGTCCGTATTACATCTTTAAAGACTCGGATCATCCAGAAGAAGCATGGAAGTTAATAAAAGCGATGTTTGGGGACGAGTATCAAGAAGGAGCCAATCTTTATAAGTCCCCCCGTAAGGATATAAAAGGGGAAGGGTTATGGGCAGAAGGATTCGATGGACTCACCGAAATAGGTGCCGTATTTCCGCAAGTGTCTTTAGGTAAGGTGACAAATGATATGACGGACGCTGTTGGCAGGGTGCTTCTATTAGAAGAAGATCCTGAAAA
This sequence comes from Terribacillus saccharophilus, assembly GCF_002272075.1. Lineage (GTDB taxonomy): Bacteria > Bacillota > Bacilli > Bacillales > Amphibacillaceae > Terribacillus > Terribacillus saccharophilus_A. The sequence goes on along the minus strand of NZ_NPBJ01000040.1, from coordinate 64,695 downwards.
GACTGCTTCATGGCTCGGTGAAGAGATCAATAAATCACTGGAAGCGAACGGTCAGCTAAGTGAGGATGCCGTACGAAGCAAGTAAAAGAAAAGGGTGATCGAATGAGAGCGAGTATCGGAAAAGATGCGCAAGTTCAGCCTTTCTCTCGTAAAGAAGGGCCGAACAGAGAGACGAAGGCGAAACGCATTGCCTATTTGTTTGTGTTACCCTCACTCCTGTTTTTCCTTGTTATTGTAGCTTATCCATTGGCTTCGGTCATATGGGATAGCTTTCATGACAAAAACCTATTGAATACAGGGGACGGGCGTTTCGTTGGGCTAGCTAATTATGTAGAAGTGATCCGTAGTGAATATTTTCTTCAAGCAGCTTTAAATACTGGTATTTGGACGATACTTTCAGTTGCAGGTGAGTATGTATTAGGTATTATAGCGGCTCTTGCCTTGGCGCAAGGAATACGTGGTAGAGCCATTTTCCGTGGAATCATTATAATTCCGTGGGTTGTTCCAGTAGTTGTCGCTGGACTAACGTGGACTTGGATGTTGACCCCAGATTACGGTGTGTTGAATAGCTGGCTAGTCAAATTGGGGTTGCTTGATGAACCATTCTATTTTCTCGGAGAACCAGATACGGCATTATTGTCTATTATTATTGTGAATATTTGGCGCAGTTTTCCATTCTATACAATCACTTTTTTAGCTGCACTCCAGTCTATTCCGCGAGACATTTATGAAGCTGCTGCATTGGATGGATTAGGGCCGATTGGGCGTTTTTTTAAAATCACGCTTCCACAGTTGAAAGGTGTATCGATTGTACTGGTAATGATTCATATCATTTGGACATCGATTAACTTCGATTTTATTTGGGTGATGACGGAAGGTGGACCTGTTCACTCCTCTGAAACATTGCCAATCATGATTTATCGCTTTGCAATGCAAGAGTTGAATATTGGTTTGGCGTCAGCACTTGCCTCATTGTTGCTTGCATTTATGATTATTGGCTTTATGATGTACTACTTGTACCTAAATCGAAAATCAGATCACAGAGGAGGAATGTAACAATATGGTTGAATCAAAACTGTCAAAGCGTGTGCAAAAGCTTTTAACATATATAGTCTTAATTGCCTTCTCCCTGTTTTGTCTCTTTCCTTTTCTGTGGATGGTGATTACAGCATTAAAGCCTGCAGACGAAGTGAGGAGTACAACACCTAGCTTCTTTATTAATAACCCTACATTTGAGAATTTCCAGCATGTATTTTGGAATACAGGTTTTCTAACATATTTCAAGAATAGTCTTCTAGTCGGGGTGACGGCGACAGTACTAGCGTTGTTGTTTTCTGTATTTAGTGCCTATGCTTTGACCCGATTTATGCGGTTTAAGGGAGTCAAGCTTGTCAGCGTCACGATGATACTTTCGCAAATGGTTCCTCCTGTATTATTACTGGTTCCACTTTACATCATTATGATGCAGCTTGGCTTCTTGAATTCGCATATCAGTTTGATTGTCGCGTATACGACATTCACAATTCCACTATGTACCTTTATGCTAACAAGCTTTTTCTCATCGATTCCAATAGAGTTAGAGGAAGCTGCGGAGATAGACGGCTGCTCTAAAATAGGAATGATCTGTCGCGTTATTTTACCGATCTCCATCCCGGGGATTGTTTCTACGTCGCTATTTGCTTTTGTTAACGCGTGGAATGAATTTATGTTTGGTTATGTATTTATAAATGATGATTCACTTCGTACACTGACGCCAGGTCTCTCTTTGTTCAAAGGGTTGTATACGACTGACTGGGGAAGCATTATGTCAGCCTCAGTAATGAGCGTCCTGCCAGTCGTAATCCTTTTTTTATACTTGCAGAAGTTTCTCGTGGAAGGGATGACGGCAGGAGCGGTAAAAGGCTAGAAAGAGAGGGGATTAAATGAGTTTATACGATGAGTCTTTACGACTGCAAGAGTACTATCCTTTTGTGACCTTTTATTACTACAAGGAATGGCAAGATTTTTCGATGGAGATGCACGAACATGACTCCGTAGAAATCATGTATGTTATGTGTGGTTCCTGCAAGATAGAATTAGAAGGTGAAACAACGCAACTAAAAAAAGGTCAATTTATCATCATTGATGCTAATGTTCCCCATAAATTACATGTGCAATCAGAGAAACGATGCAGAATGGCAAATGTGGAATTCGCATTTCGTCCGGGTGCAACGAATTACCTTACGTTTAAGCGAGTGGTGGAGGAGACGCCTTCGCTTCTGCAGATGATAAGTCATTATCAGCCTTATTTGCTGTTTTTAGATTCGAACGATATTTATGCCTGTTTAAAAAGTGTGATTCTTGAATTAGATAAAAAGGGTACATCCTCGGACTTTATGGTCCAGCTACTGCTGAGTCAGCTTATGATTCGCATCTCAGAATTAGCGAATCGGAACGACCATGCACCTGAGCAAAGTTTGTATAACAAGAAAGCTGTTGATTTTATTCATCAAAATTATGATCGAGACATTCGTGTAAAAGACATTGCTGACGCTGTACATCTTCATCCTGGCTATTTGCACCGTGTTTTTAAGGAAACAATGGGCTGTTCCATTAACGACTATTTAGTCATGCACCGAATGAAGAAGGCAAAAGAACTTATCGCTCAAACAGATATACGAATTACTGATATTCCTTATTATATTGGAGTGAGCTCGCAGCAATACTTTAGTACAATTTTTCGAAAGTATACGGGGCAAACACCGATGGAATTCCGAAAAGAGCAGCAGCGCCTGCATCTTCAAAGTGACGATTTTATAAATAATTAACCAGTTAAAGTCTCCATTATGAAAGCAATTAAATATAACAAAAGGCTACCATGTAAACAGAAAGGGAGTGGAAGAAATGAGTTTTAAAATTGCGTTCATCGGAGCGGGCAGCATTGGCTTCACGCGTACGTTGTTGCGGGATATTTTAGCTGTACCTGCATTCAAAGATATCGACATTGCTTTTACTGATATTGATAGGAATAATTTAAACATGGTGACAGAGCTATGTCAGCGGGACATCAGTGAAAATGGATTATCAATTGAGATTCAATCAACACTTGATCGCAGAGAAGCGTTGAAAGATGCACGTTACATTATTTCTGTTTTTCGTATTGGCGGGTTAGAGGCATTTGAACAGGATATTAACATTCCGCTGCGCTATGGGGTTGATCAATGTGTAGGGGACACATTGAGTGCCGGTGGTATAATGTACGGTCAGCGCGGCATTCATGAGATGCTAGAGATTTGTAAGGATATAAAAGAAGTTGCTGAGCCGGATTGTTTGTTGTTAAATTATGCGAATCCTATGGCGATGCTTACATGGGCATGTAACACGTATGGAGGAGTGAAAACAGTCGGACTTTGTCACGGTGTTCAGGGTGGGCATAGGCAAATAGCCGACGTGCTTGAGCTAGAGCAGAATGATGTAGACATAGTCTGCGCAGGGATTAACCATCAAACGTGGTACATTCAAGTAAACCACAATGGCGAAGACTTAACAGGTGGACTTCTTGAAGCTTTTGAGAACCATCCTGAGTATAGTAAAACAGAAAAGGTTCGTATCGACATGCTCCGCCGCTTTGGCTACTATAGCACGGAATCAAATGGGCATTTAAGTGAATATGTACCTTGGTATCGCAAACGAGTAGAAGAAATTAATGATTGGATCGATTTAGGTACCTGGATTAATGGGGAAACAGGTGGTTATCTGCGGGTGTGTACAGAAGGTCGCAACTGGTTTAAGGAAGACTTTCCGAATTGGATGAAAGAACCTGCATATCGGTATGTCGAAGAAGAGCGGGGACAAGAACACGGATCCTACATCATTGAAGCACTGGAAACAGGCCGAACATACCGAGGCCATTTCAATACTATTAACAAGGGCATAATCTCGAACTTACCACAAGATGCGGTCATTGAAGCTCCAGGCTATGTTGATAGAAATGGCATTAGCATGCCTATGGTTGGCGATCTTCCTCTTGGATGTGCTGCTGTTTGTCAAGCGAGCATTTCGGTGCAAAGGCTCGCCGTCGAAGCTGCTGTCACTGGAGATGATCGACTTTTAAGACAGGCGTTTATGATGGATCCACTAGTTGGTGCTGTGTGTACGCCGCCAGAAATCTGGCAAATGGTTGATGACATGCTCATTGCACAGGAAAAATGGCTGCCTCAATACAAGCATAGCATTCACAAAGCAAAGGAACGTCAAAAAAGGGAAGAACGTTTGCGGACAAAAGAATATACTGGTGCTGCTCGTTTAAAAACAAAAACAGTTGAAGAAATGAGAGCGAATCGAGAAGAAGCGTCTAAAAACGCGAAAGAAGCAGATAAAGCACTGGAGCGACCTGCGAAAACATAACGCAAAAGGAAGTAACAATCAAGAATCTTTTAACTCTTATACAGTGTGTATGCCAATAGAGATGCAGGGGGCGTTCAAGAATCATACTTTTTCTAACAAGGACATCTCTGAAACTTTTATTTGTAAAGCTACCTTCTACTTAATTAAATAATAGTTCGCAAAAAAACACCCCAAAAGTTAAGTGTTACTAACTTTTGGGGTGTAACTTGTATTAGGATGCTGATTCGACAGCGTCGATTACGGATCCAGTTTCTGCATCTACGAAGAACTCGTACTGAGCAGGTTTTCCATCAATCGTACGGGAGATTCCGCCACGGTAAACAGTATACGTGAGGCCGTGCTTCACTTTTTCTTCCGGTTTCATATAGATCCAAGATCCACTGATCGGACCTTCTTTCTTAAACGCTTCTTTAGCGAATTTCAATGCTTTTTCCGGAGTTACTTTCTGTTGTTTCGCAATCTGCTTCTGGATCAAATACCCAGCTGCAAGGCCAGCACCTACGATTGCTACTGTTTTCTTTACGCCCATTTTGGTCACCTCTTCAACTTAAGTTATGTTCTATTATATCTTATTACCTTAGAAATATAAAACGAAACAACCTTTATGGCATGTTGAGGAGCAATAGTTTACAATAGATATACAATAGTCTGACAAAAAGGGAGTACATATACATGAACGAGAAAACATTGGATTTATTTAAACAATTGACAGAGCTGCAGGCAGCACCAGGCAACGAACAGCTGATGCGAGCTTTTATGAAAGAAAGGCTGAAGCCTTATGCGGATGAGATCATCCAGGATAAGCTCGGCGGTATATTTGGCGTAAAAAAAGGCAAGGGACCTAAGGTGATGGCTGCCGGACATATGGATGAAGTCGGCTTCATGGTAACAGGTATTACACCAAATGGTCTGCTTCGCTTTCAGACATTAGGCGGCTGGTGGAGTCAAGTGCTGCTTGCGCAGCGCGTGCAGGTTATGACAGACGAAGGACCGATTCCAGGTGTCATCAGCTCTACACCTCCTCATCTGTTAACGCCTGAGCAGCGGAGTAAACCTGCCAGCATCGACAGCATGCTGATTGATATCGGCGCAGATGATGAACGTGATGCATATGAGCTAGGTGTAAAGCTAGGACAGCAGATTCTTCCGTTTATGCCGTTTACCCCGATGGCCAATGAGAAGAAAATCCTGGCAAAGGCTTGGGATAATCGATATGGCTGTGGGTTGGCGCTCGAATTAATGGAAGAAGTGGCTGGAGAAACATTGCCGAATCAGTTGTATGCTGGAGCTACGGTGCAGGAAGAAGTCGGTCTTCGTGGTGCTCAAGTTGCGGCCAATATGATCAAACCTGATATTTTCTATGCGATGGATGCGTCACCTGCCAATGATGTTAGCGGAGACAAACAAGTGTTCGGTCATTTAGGTCAAGGAGCATTACTCCGTATTTTTGACGGTACAATGATCATGAATCGCAATATGCGTGAATTCATTCTTGATACAGCAGAATCTAATAATATTAACTACCAGTACTATGTCGGCAAAGGCGGCACGGATGCCGGACGTGTACATTTGGCACATGAAGGAGTTCCTTCTGCTGTCATCGGCATCGTTTCCCGCTATGTGCACACAAGTGCAAGCATCATTCATGTTGATGATTATGCAGCTGCAAAAGAGCTTCTAATTAAGCTTGTCCGGGCAACAGATCAGTCGACAGTGGATCTTATTACTTCGAACGATTGATCGCGTCGGAAAGGAAGCGTAACGGATGAAAATGATAGTCGGATCTAAAAATCCTGCCAAAGTTTCGGCTGTTTCGGCTGTGTTTGGATCTCGGTGGGAACTTGAAAGTACAGCGGTCGATTCTGGCGTTAGTGCACAGCCGATGAGTGACGAAGAGACACGCCAAGGTGCCATCCAGCGTGCAATTGCATGCAGCAAGCTGGATGGAGCGGCGGCCGGTATTGGTCTTGAAGGCGGCGTCACAGAGATGGATGACGGTCTGTATATATGTAACTGGGGTGCTTTAGCAGTCGGGGATAAAGTATGGAGCGCAAGCGGTGCTAAGCTGCTATTGCCTGACTTCATCGCCGAACCAGTGCTTTCAGGTGAAGAGCTTGGTCCAGTTATGCGGGCATTTACAAGCAGGCAGGATGTCTCAACAACAGAAGGAGCGGTCGGTGTCTTTACCAATGGACATATGTCCCGCTCTGCTATGTTTGAGCATATATGTTTGCTATTGAAAGGGCAGTATAGCTTTTATGAGTCAAACAAAAAGAAGGAAGCGGGAATTTGATATCCGCTTCCTTCTTTTTATGATGTTTTTTTATAATCTGTCGTCTTGTCTTTTTCGTCTTCCGTGATAGGGAAATCTGGCTGTTCTGCTTCGACGTCCATCTCAGCAAAGGCTTCTGTTTCGGATTCAGTTGAATCAGAAGTAATTAGATCTTCTTCCTTATCGCTGAATTCAGCTGATTCATCCGATGCAGAGGCAAATTCGAATTGAGCTACCTCGATAGCCAATTCTTTGGCCAGCTGCTGCAGCTGGGAGGCTGCGTTTGTCAGGACATCAATCGAAGCTGCCTGCGTATCACTTGATGAAGCTACCTCCTGTGCTGTTGAGGCTGCTTCATCGGCAATTTGATTAATATGTCCAAGCATATCCGCAACAGAATCATTACTTGCTGCAACCTCTGAAACAGATGAAGAGATGTCCTTCATTTTCGTATTACCTTGCTGCAACTGTTTATGAATACGATCAAATGCATTTGTAGTTTCTTCAACACTGAAAGCTTGAACTTGCTGATAAGCATCGAAGGCTTTGGCTTCTTCTGCTAAATCGGTCATTTGCTGATTCATTGTCCCAACAAGCTTGTGGATTTGCTGTGCTTCTTGTTTGGAGCGTTCTGCCAGCTTCTTCACTTCATCAGCAACTACTGCAAATCCCCTGCCATGCTCACCTGCACGAGCGGATTCAATCGCTGCATTAAGTGCCAGCAGATTTGTACTTTCTGAAATCTCTTCAATTGTCTGGACGATAGAGCGAATCTGATTTGCCTGTTGTACAGCACTTTGGATTTCTGTTGTCAGCTTTTGAGCGAGCTTCAAGAAGCTATCAGAGGTTTCATGCAATTTTTGCATTTGATTGATACCGTTGCTTCCTTCCAGCTCTGCTTGTTTCATTGCCTTACCGACTAGTGCTGTTTCATCCTTCATCAATGTAATTGCATGGCGGACCTTATCCAGCATCATATTGCTTTCTTCGAGCTGAGCAGCCTGATCCTGCGCGCCGCCTGCCACTTGGCCAATTGCTTGGTTCACTTCTTCATATTGAGCTGCTGTCTGCTGAGAAGCTGCTGCTAGATAAGAAGAAGAGTCATCTAATACTTCGGAAGCTTCTTTCACTTTAATCATGGACTGCTCCATCTTACCTGCCATCTGATTAAATGTTTCACCCAAATCTGCCATCTCGTCCTTTGTTGTTATGGGTACACGGTAAGCTAGGTTACCATTTCCGATAATCTCTGTAGCTTCTTTAAGCTGTCGGATTGATTTCGTGATGGCACGGATAAGCGGCCATCCGATACAAAGTACAAGCAGGAAACTAAGAATAATGACGGCAAGTAAGACAATGCCAAGAACTGTAGAAGTTCTTTCGTTTGACTGTTTTAAATTGTCGGTCTGCTCAATTGCTGTTTCGCCGACACTGTCTACAGTCGTTGTTACTTCCAAGGCAGATGTTTCGAAATTCGTTGCTAACTCAGCAGCCTGGGTGCGTGTGTTCGAAAGCGTGGACATGGCGGATGTGTATTTTAAGAGACTGGAGTTTATATCACTAACCGCGCCACTTTCTAGATCTGAATCGGAAATTGCCGTTTTGAATGCATCTACTGCTTCATCGAATTCGTCTTTATTTGGGGCAACGCCATTCGGAGGCTGTATGATACCTTGCTCGGTTCTTGTGACGTTCTCCAAAGCAGCAGATACGTCATCTCCAGCATTTTCGGACATGCTGCGGAAATTCTCTGAAGCATCACTTATGATTTTTCGGAGTCCTTCATCAGAAGTGTAGCCGATTGTTTCATTCATACTCGTGACTTTCTCAAGCTCTTTTTCATAGGAAGCTGCGCCTTCCTTAATTTGCGTAAAGTAAGCTTGCAAGTCGTTATTATCCTTGTATTTCTCTTCATATGTAGAAGCTTGTTTCTCAATGCCAGCAATAGCGCCTAGTACAGATTCGGCGTTAGATACAGATGGCTGGGCAAAGTATGTCTCCTGCTTCTCAAGTGTATCGAGCATATCATCCTTGATATACTGACTGGATACATAGGCTTCTTGGTATCTCTGCGTTTCTTCTGACATTTGATTCTGCTGGTAGAAATAATAATAACTGAATGCTCCAAGTACCAGAATACTTGCCAGTGAAGAGAACATGATTAAACGGATTCTCTGTCGAATGGTGTGCATATATTTCCCCCTTATGCTATTGTGTGCTCTCTTATATTATAGGTACAACCTACCATATTTACAATAAATTAATAAAAGTTTGATAATTTAACTGAATGATTCGACCCATTCATATGATTAAAACTGAATATTTCTAGGTACAAAGAGGAAGTAGCTTGCAAAGTGACAGCTGCAAAGCGCAGTATATTCGCTTTTGGTTCTGTGCTTTGATAAAATGAAGAAAAAGATTGAAGAAAAGATTAATGGGGGCTTTTAAATTGAAAAACTTAGAATCAGAAGCACAACTCAAAGAAATACTTCAAAATGGCAAAACAATCTTGATGTTTTCTGCTGACTGGTGTCCGGACTGCCGAATCATCGAGCCGGAACTACCAGAAATCGAAGCGAAATACAGCGAATTCGAATTCATCCATGTAGACCGTGATCAATTCATTGAAGTGTGTCAGCAATATGATGTGTTCGGAATTCCAAGTTTTGTTGCATTCAATAAAGAAGAGGAAATCGGACGATTTGTATCGAAGGATCGCAAGTCTAAAGAGGAAATCGAGTCTTTCATCGAATCCTTACCGCAATAACTGCAAGGAGTATAACTTATGAAAATGACTGCTTTGAAAATGAAGAAAAAATTAGAGGATCGTCTGCAGGACCCTGCATGGCGTACTTCATATGACCGGGATAAGAGCAAATTTCGAGTAGAATGGCAGGATACGAAGGAAGGTGTGACGCTCGCACTTCCAAATATTATTGCAAAATATGAAACGCGTGGCGAAAAAGCGCTGGATGAACTCGAACAGCATGTAAAAGAAGCTTTGCGTGTCATGCATGAAGAACAGCACCTGGAAGGAAACGAACAGCATGTCTTTCCAGTTATACGAGCTACTTCTTTTCCATCTAAAACGAAAGCCGGACTGAAGATGGTATATTCGGAGCATACGGCAGAAACGAGAATTTATTACGCACTTGATCTTGGCAAATCGTACCGTCTCATTGACGAACAAATGATGGAAGAGCAGGACTGGACTATCGAACGTCTTCGGGAAATTGCTGCATTTAACGCTAGAAGTCTTTCTGCAGAACTGAAAGAAGACAGAGTTGCAGATAATTCCTTTTACTTTATTGCGACACAGGATGGCTACGATGCCAGCCGCATATTGAACGAGTCGCTTTTGGAAGGATTCCGTGCGAATGCGAAAGGGGATGTGCTTGTAGCTGTTCCTCACCAGGATGTGCTGATTTTAGCGGATATTGAAAATAAGACTGGTTATGATATATTAGCACAGGTAACCATGAAATATTTTGCAGAAGGCCGTGTACCAATCACATCTTTACCATTCATTTACGAAGATAAGAAATTGGAGCCAGTTTTCATTATGGCACGCAATAGACCAGAGTCTGCCAAGGGAGAGGAAAAGTAAGATGCAAGCATTTTATAACAAACAAGGAATCGGTGACGTATTGTTGCTCGCTATCAAGCAAGGAGATCGTCATTCCATTAAAGAAGAAAAATTCGGAGATGTCGTTCGGATTACAGATAAGGATGAGCTAGTCGGTTATAATATCTTCCGCGCTTCTGAATACTTGAATATCACAACAGCAGGCAAAGTGCAGGTCGATGAGGAATTCGCCGGCAAAATTCGTGATATTTTCCGTCAGAACAACTTAGAAGATGCATTAGATGTAGACCTTACACCTAAATTTGTTGTCGGATTTGTTAAGGAAAAAGAAAAGCACAGCAACGCTGATAAACTAAGTGTCTGTCAAGTCGACCTTGGGGATGAGACAGTACAAATCGTTTGTGGTGCACCAAACGTCGATGCAGGTCAAAAAGTGGTAGTTGCGAAAGTGGGCGCCATCATGCCGAGTGGTTTGGAAATCAAAGCCGGCAATTTACGTGGTGAGGATAGTTTTGGTATGATTTGCTCCCAAAAAGAGCTGGGTCTGCCAAACGCACCGGAAGAAAAAGGAATTTATGTGCTGGACGATTCCTATAAAGTCGGCCAGGTTTTTGAAGCTTAATAGGGAAATGAGCACCGGATACAAACGTATCCGGTGCTTTTTTAGGTAATTGGGACTGAAATGCCAGAGAACCGCCGTATTTTTTACGTTTTGATGGAATGTTTTTAGGGTAAAGCTATTCACGGTTTGTGAAAACCTGCTAAAATGAAGATATTATACTGAAAAAGGAAGTTTTACTATGTGGGAGCGTCTTAGGCAAGCTCTAAGCAACTTTTTTATGACCGAAGTAGTAGTGGAAGAAGAACCAGAGCTGAAATCACGGAACGCTTCTGAACAAAAAGTACAGAAACAGTATCAGACAAATCAGCAGCCACAAGCAAAAATGGCTTATACATACCCGAAAGAACGTGCTTTTCGGTTTCCAATGATACCGGATGAGTCTGGAAGTACAAAACCACCAGCCTCAAATGTGCGGCCAGTACGTCATCGAACCCAACCAGATACAAAGGTACCAGAAAAGCGGCAGCCACGGCAGCCTGAAAAACCGAAAGTGCAAGAGCGGCCTTCCAGCGTAAGCAGGCAGCGCAAGCCAGAAAGAAAAGATCCGGAACCAAAGGCAGAAAAGAAACCTTTCCAACCGACTGAAGTTCCGTCTCCTGTATACGGTTTCCGCAAGCGGAAAGAAGAAGTAGCTGATATCGTAACACTGGCATCCATTCAAGACCGGGCAGATTGGAAAAGAATCGCAGCATCTGCTACTACGATTACTCCTGAAGTGGAGGAAGAAAAAAAGTTCGATATTCATGTTGAACAAGCTCCAGTAGAAGATATCGCGCTGGAAAATCCTGTAATGGAATCGAAAGAGAACACGGACTTTACAGCAGCAGAATCAGAAAATAAAGAAACTCTTTTAGAAGAAACAAATACGAGCGTTGCAGAGGAAAAGGTAATCGAGGAGATTTCAGTTTCCGAAACAACGGAAGTTCTGAAACCTGAACCAATTCAGCTTGAGGAAGAGTCAGCTGGCATAAAAGAAGAGACTGCATGGGACCAATCGCCTGATATAGAAGAGACTGCTTCGAATAAAGCAGATGATAGCATTACAGAAGAAATTGTTCTGGACCAGTCGGTTGATAGGATAGAAGAAGACAATGATCCGGACTTAGAAGCAGGCACGAACGTAGATGACGAAGGTAGTGATCTTATAGCCGAAGAGTCTGTTCATGATGAAGCAGTATACAGTGCAGCAGAAGACACTGCTCCGAACCGTACAACTGAAATGGAAATGACCGACGACTTTGTCGTACAAGCTGATGCTTCAGGCGTAAAAACAGCTCAGTCAGCAGAACAAACAGAAGTAAAAGAATTGCTGCAAGTAAAAGAGAGCACGGAAACAACAAATTCCGGACTTCGTGAAACTAGCAGTACAGTGAGAAAATCAGTACCTTTCAACGTATTCATGACACCAAGAGATAAACGAAGCAATTTGCAGGATAATAAGCTGTCCAGCCGCCAAGATTCAGTGAAGACGGAGCCGGTTGAACAGGAAATTCCTAAGCAGAGCGAACCGATTTTTGCCAAACCTCCGATGCATCTTCTGAATGATCCTGTCGAACAGACGTTGGAAAATGATGCATGGGTCGATCAGCAAAGCCAGCTTTTAGAGACTACTTTAGAACATTTCAATGTAAACGCACACGTGGTCAATGCTATGCAAGGCCCATCTGTCACCCGTTTTGAGGTTCAGCCTGATCTTGGTGTGAAGGTTAGTAAGATCAAGAGCCTGACAGATGATATCAAACTGAATATGGCGGCCAAAGACATCCGCATGGAAGCACCGATTCCTGGCAAGAATGCAATCGGAATCGAAGTGCCGAATGCCGTATCGAAGCAAGTTGGCTTACAGGAAATACTGGAGACAGAAGATTTCCAAGGAAACAATTCGCCGCTTTCAGTCGCCCTAGGTTTGAATATTTCCGGCAATCCGATTGTGACGAACCTGCAGAAGATGCCGCACGGTTTGATAGCTGGAGCAACAGGTTCAGGTAAAAGTGTATGTATCAATACTATTCTGCTAAGTCTATTGTATAAGGCGAATCATAAGCAGGTGAAATTCCTGTTGATCGATCCGAAAATGGTGGAGCTTGCTCCTTATAATGACTTGCCTCATTTAGTCTCACCAGTCATTACCGACACCAAAGCAGCTACTGCAGCTCTAAAATGGGCGGTAAATGAGATGGAAGAACGATACATGAAGTTCGTCGGCGAAGGAGTCCGCGATATCGGACGCTACAACGAGAAACTCGATAAGCAAGGACGATATGCAGATAAGATGCCATATTTGGTCATCGTCATTGATGAGCTTGCAGACCTTATGATGGTAGCTCCTCAGGACGTCGAGGATTCCATTTGCCGGATTGCGCAGAAAGCAAGAGCAGCTGGAATCCATCTGCTGCTGGCGACACAGCGTCCGTCCGTGGATGTCATTACAGGCTTGATCAAAGCTAATATCCCGACACGAATTGCTTTCAGTGTTTCTTCTGCAATCGATTCCCGGACAATCATTGATAATAATGGTGCGGAGAAATTACTTGGAAAAGGTGATATGCTCTTCGTCGAAAACGGAGCGCGGCAAGCCCAGCGTATCCAAGGTGCTTTTGTGTCCGATGAAGAGATAGAACGTGTCGTCCAATATGTGAAACAGACAGCACCGCCAGAGTACCTTTTCCAGCATGAGGATCTGCTCGAGCGACGAGAGTCCGAGGAGGACGAGGATGAGTTGTATCGGGAAGCAGTCGAGTTTGTTATCGAGCACAATAGTGCGAGTGCGAGCTTGCTCCAGCGCCGTTTCAAAATCGGTTATAACCGTGCTGCCAGATTGATTGATCATATGGAGATGAGAGGTGTCATCTCTGAACAGAAAGGGAGCAAGCCACGCGATGTACTCGTGTCGCTGGCACAGCTCCAAACGGAATGAACGACAGCCTGGATGTTGTCCTATGGACCGTCCAGGCTGTGCTGTTATCCGAGACACCAACAAAGGGTGCTATGTATATACTGTAAAAAGCGTAACAGAAGAGATTCTGCATTTATAAAATACTGACAAAATGCTATACTGTTGCTAGTATGCTTTTTTTCATGTATATGTGACACACGACGCTTTACATACTTATACTAACACCATACAAAAGCGACATATTATTATGTGGAGGTTCCTATTATGACAACTTACCATTTCGTTGGTATTAAAGGATCTGGTATGAGTGCATTGGCGCAGATCCTGCATGATGCAGGTGAGAAAGTCCAAGGCTCCGATGTGGAGAAGGTTTTCTTCACGGATCAGGCCCTGAAAGATAAAAATATTACAATACTGCCATTTACAAAAGATAATATCAAACCGAATTTGACAATCATTGCAGGAAATGCATTCTCTGATGAACACGAGGAAATTCTTGAAGCAAAAAAACTTGGTCTTCCGATTTACCGCTATCATGACTTCCTGGGTGCATATGCGGATAAATTCCGCAGCATAGCAGTAACAGGAGCACATGGCAAAACATCGACGACAGGTCTCATGGCTTATACGCTGAAGCAGTCTCACCCGATCTCTTATTTAATCGGAGACGGAACTGGAAGCGGACAGCCTAAGAGTGATTACTTTGTTTTTGAAGCATGTGAATACCGCCGCCACTTCCTAGCTTATAAACCGGATTATGCGGTCATGCTGAATATCGATTTCGATCATCCTGACTATTTCCAGAACATCGAGGATGTATTCCAGGCTTTTCAGCAATTGGCCGATCAAGTTAAGCACGGTATCATTGCTTGTGGCGATGATCCATATTTGCGTGACCTTCAAGCAAATGTACCAATTCATTATTATGGATTCGATGCGTCTAATATGTACCAGGCAAAAAATGTACATGAAGAGCCGAATGGCACGACATTCGACGTATATATCGAAGGTAGTTTCTATCATACGTTTACCATTCCTGGATACGGGAATCACCAGGTTCTCAATGCGCTGGCAGTGACTGCAGTATGTCATCAGGAAGGTATGACACCTGATCAAATCAAGGAAATGTATGGTTTCACTGGTGTGAAACGACGTTTCTCTGAGAAGAAAGCCGGCAGCCAAGTATTGGTGGATGATTATGCTCATCATCCAAAAGAGATCGAGGTAACGATAGAATCAGCTCAGAAGAAATACCCGGATAAGCAGATTGTGGCTGTATTCCAGCCGCACACCTTTTCTAGAACAAAGACTTTCCTGCAAGAGTTTGCAGACAGTCTGAAAAATGCGGATAGCGTTTATCTGTGTGATATTTTCGGTTCTGCTCGTGAAGCAAAGGGTAATCTGACAATCCAGGATTTGCAGGAGCTCATACCAGGCTGTGAAGTATTGCAGCTTGAAGATGTAAACGTACTTAAGCAGTATGAAGACAGTGTCCTTTTATTCATGGGAGCTGGTGACATACAGAAATTTCAAGCTCGCTATGAAGAGTCGTTGCAAGCTGTCCAATAATCCATTACACTTAAAAAAGGGAGTATTACTCCCTTTTTTTATTTGTACTTTTATGTTTAACGACGTACACCAAGGGAATAACGTAGTTAGACGAAGGAGTATAAAGCATGAGATGTGCTTCAACTACTCATACTACATACCAAGAAGGAGCTGACTAATCATTATGGAAATTCTAGGGTACATCGCTGCACTAATTGCAGCAATCGCATTCGCAGTCTTAGTAATCTACCTCGCAAAAACATTGAAAGCTGCTTCACGCACACTAAATGACGTAGCGAGCACATTGGAAGGTGTCGAAAAGCAAATGCAGGGCATTACGAGCGAAACAGCAGAACTGCTCAGCAAGACAAATCACCTTGCAGAAGACATCGGAGAGAAAGCGCAGAAGCTTAACACTCTTGTTGACGGAATTGAAGGCATCGGTGATACAGTGAACAGCCTTAACAATTCTATTCGCAATGTGTCCAACAAAGTGGCACTATCTGCAGAACAGCATACAGAACAAACTGGCCAAGTACTAAAATGGGGCTCAGTTATACTTGACTTATGGAAGAAAAAGAAGCAGAATGAAGCCAATGAGGTCGCCTCTGTACCTGCAGTGCAGCCAACAGAGCAGCCGCTACCAGTAAAAGAAACATCCCATTAAACCAAGCGACGCGATAGGAGGCAATGCAGTATGTCAACGAAAAAGACGAACGGAAGAGATTTTCTGATTGGTTCGATCATCGGCAGCGTAGTAGGAGCTGTGACTGCTCTTGTTCTTGCACCTAAATCCGGTAAAGAACTTCGCAGCGATATTACGGAACAGGCTAGCTCCCTGAAAGGGCGCGCGGGCGAAATGAAAACACAGTACAGTGAAAAAGGTGCACAATGGAAAGATGTTGTCACTGAAAAATCCCGTGTTGTAGCTGATAAGGTGAAAGAATCCTCTCAGACTGTACAGGATAAAGTCAAGAACCTAAAATCCAAAGACCAAGCAGATGACACAGCTTCAAATGATAAAGAAGCAGAAGATGCAGCGGAAGAAGTAGCACGTGCAATCGAGGAAGCTGCAAGAGAATTGGAAATGGAACAGCAGAAATCCACGATTGAACGTAACAAGGATCTTTAATTATAAGACTCCTAAGCATCTTGCTTAGGAGTCTGTTTATTTTTGAAGGGAGTTTTTACAGAATGGAAGCTAAAGTCATTCAAAGCCAAGAGGAATTTCAGGATGTATTAAATAGGGATGCATCATTTTACTTGCTCAAGCATAGTCTGACTTGCCCGATCAGTGCAAGGGCGAAGCAGGAGTACGACAGATATAGTCTTGATACACAGATACCAATGTACACATTATATGTCCAAGAAGCACGGGAGCTATCTAATACGATTGCGGACCGTTATGAGGTAAGACATGAATCTCCACAGGCATTGCTTTTTGAGAATAATCAAGTAATCTGGAATACATCACACCATGACATTACAGAAGCTGTATTACGGGAGCAGGAAACTAGATTCAATCAATAGGTGGGTTTTTGAAATGGAACATGAACACAAATCGGATAAGAAGGAGGATGTCATTCGGGTTGGAGAATACGGTATCTTTTTCAAGCGCCCATATCAGATTCTGTATATGCTGAATGATTTTCTAATTGGATTAATCTTTCTCATCGGCAGTTTCCTCTTTCTATACGAATCTCTAAAGACAGCAGGATGCTTGCTTTTTGCAGCTGGCAGTTTGCTTCTTTTGATCCGTCCGACAATCCGTCTTGTCCACGATATTCACTATAAACGATATAGAAACAAGCAATAAAAAAGCTGTACGCATAAGCGTACAGCTTTTTTAAGTGGTCAGTTCTATTTTATCGTGTGGAGACAAAAAATCATGGAAAGATGCTTTGTTTCCATTTTTATATAGTTGGAAGTTTCCACTAATCTTTGTCAAATCTATATCTACAAACCGGAAAATATCCTGGATAATGAATTGATCTGTGGCTACACGCATTTGAAGTCGAGCACCGCTAGGAATCTGCTCGTCATATTCCAATGGTTTATCTCCACTATAAAGCTGTGCTGCAGGAGGAGTAAGCTTAAGTGTTTTTCCATTGAACTCAACTGTCAAACTCGCTTGATTTTCCGTCTGAAGATGAGAAAGCAGCTCAGATGCAGTTGGTGATCTGCGTTCAGAGATACGGATACTATCTCCATCATTCACCTGATCACGTAATCGTGCTGGAATTTCATTGATGGTAAACACCTGACTAAACGAATCAATCGACATTAGCTTATCATTTATGTAGACTTCATATTCCGTGTCATCAGGCAATGCCGGCAAAGGTAGCTGCTGTTCATGTAAGAAATGTTCTATTGTTGTTGTTCGCTGCATGATAATTTCATCTCTGTCTTTGAGCTGATGGTTTGGGTGGACTGGCTGACCATTTACGAGCAGCTGCTGTTTCATCTGATAAGGTCGACCATTATAGAAGACTGTAATCGGATCTAAATCTCCTGTTATATCGCTTACAGTCACTTGTGGAGGCAAACCATCTACTCCAGCTTCGACATCCAGTTTATCTCCATCTCTTATAGCTGAGTCAAGACTTGCCGTCTGCTGGTTGAGTCGTATAGTTGGAGCCTGTCCTAATGTGCCAGGAAGAGTGAGCGGTTTCCCCTGGAAAGTGATCATGCAAGCGGCTCCCGGTTTCCCGTAAAGACGTGCTACCTGTATCCCTGCTGCTAGTAATGCATCACCAATAGTCAGTCTTTTCATATCGAATAAACGAATGACACGCCCGTTAACAAGTATACTGACATAATGTACAGGATTCTGTTTAGCTGCCAAGGCAATGCCGATTGGTGTTATAAAAGCAGGACCTGATGGCACGTTATCCGTTTTCGCAAGCGGTTGAATGGCTTCTGTTCCACGTATAGCTACTCTATTCTCCGGCAATTCAAGCCGTTTCGCCAAACGCATAGCCAGTCCAGGTGTCTGGCTGCCGCCACCGACGAGCATGACAGCTTTTGGGGGAACTGCATTCAACTGCATAATAGATTCTGCAATTGCTTCTGCCAGCTTGTCGACTGCATGGCCTATGTCCTGTTCGACTTGAGCGGCTTCCAACTGCTGTTCAAAGCCGAGAATATCCATCGTCGTAATTGTCCCTATTTCTGCCCAGTCTCTTTTTGCCGCTTCGGCTACGTGAAAATCGAGCAAATAATGATCACTTATCGCTTCTGTGATTTCATCGCCGGCTTTTGGAACCATGCCATAAGCGGTAATTGTTCCTTCATTCGTTATGGCAATGTCACTTGTACCAGCACCGATATCAACCAATGCTACATTCAAACGACGCATTGATGGTGGTATAAGGACGCTAATTGCAGCAATTGGCTCCAATGTCAGTGCATCCATCTCCAAATCACTGCGCTTTAATGCTGACAATAAAGATTCTACAACGACCTTCGGTAAGAAAGTGGCAATAATCTCTACACTTGCTTCTTGGCCTTGCTGATCTATCAGCGAACCAATCTCCTGCTCGTCGAGCTGATAATGCAGAACCGAGTAGCCGACACAATAATAATCGGTACTCTTATCCTTCGATCGGGCGATTTCATATTGTGCCTGCTGTACAGCACTGAGCTCCAGATGCTGCACTTGCTCTCGGTCCAATACACCTCGTTCGGCTATTGAATGCTGCATTCGGATACGTTTTGTCTGCAGCGAACGTCCAGCAGCTGCGACACATACTTTATGCAGCTGACCGTGTTTTTCCTCAAGTTTAACTTTCACTTCCATGATAACCTGTGCGACGGCAACTACATCATGGATCTGGCCGTCAAGCATCGAACGCTCATCATGTTCAATTATCTCGTAATCTATCAATGTATAAATACCAGCATCTTCTTCAAGAAGCATGCCGACAACGGATCTAGTCCCAATATCCAAAGCGAAAATTCTTTCTTTCAAAACGATATTCCTTTCTGCATTGAACTCGTAGCTTCACTGAACACTGTAGCTTAATGAAACTTCTTCTGGATTCATTTAAAGCTCCTATTGTCATTCTACACTATTTGTGGATGACAGCGCGTAAACTTTTAGCTATAATGATTGCTAATTACTTGAGCTGGATATACTAGATAGAGAGTGGGAGAGAGCGATGAATATGGATGAATTAACGGTACTGCGAAAGAAATTAGATGAAGTGAACCTTGAACTGCTTGCTTTGATAAATGAACGAGGTAAACTTGTTCAGGAAATCGGCGAAGTGAAAAAAAAGCAAGGAACGAAGCGCTTTGATCCGGTACGGGAAAGAGATATGCTGAATGTCATATCTGATAATAACAAAGGACCGTTTCAGGATGCCACACTTCAGCATTTGTTCAAGGAAATCTTTAAAGCAAGCCTTGAACTGCAGGAAGATGATATGCATAAAGCATTGCTTGTATCACGGCGCCGCAAACCCGAAAACACGGTCATTACTATTAAAGGTACGAAAATAGGGAATGGAGAGCCGCAGTTCGTCTTTGGACCATGCTCTGTGGAGAGTTACCAACAGACAGCCAAAGTAGCTGAGTCACTGCAGGAAAAAGGCTTGAAGCTTCTGCGTGGAGGTGCTTTTAAGCCGCGCACCTCTCCTTATGATTTTCAAGGTTTAGGTGAGGAAGGGCTTCGTATCTTGAAAAAAATTGCTGATACGTATGATTTGGCCGTTATCAGTGAAATTGTAGCACCAGAGGATATCGAGAAAGCAGCCGAGTATTTGGATGTCATACAGATTGGCGCTCGTAATATGCAGAACTTTGAATTGTTGAAAGCAGCTGGTGATGTAAAGAAGCCAATTCTTTTGAAACGCGGCATGAGCTCGACCATCTCCGAATTCATCCATGCAGCAGAATATATCAGCTCCCGCGGGAATAATGACATTATCCTTTGTGAACGAGGAATCCGTACGTATGAAACTGCAACAAGGAACACATTGGACATTACTGCTGTACCGATTTTAAAACAAGAAACCCATCTTCCAGTCATGGTCGATGTTACGCATTCCACTGGCCGGCGTGATTTGCTGCTTCCAGCAGCGAAAGCAGCTCTTGCAATTGGTGCTGACGGTATCATGGCGGAAGTTCATCCAGATCCGGCTGTTGCCCTTTCCGATGCAGCGCAGCAAATGGACTTGCCGCGATTTGATGCATTTTATCGTGACCTTATTGCCCACAGCAGTTATGCTAGTCGTGTCCCTTCCGGAAATTGACAGCTGGTAGCCTAGCAATCCTATAGTATCAAGGGTTTTTTGAATCTCCTTCTACTGAAATGTTCAAAACTCTGGTATAATGGGTAAAGAATATGTGAATAAACATACAAATTGTTTTTATCATCTTTAGATGATTGGAATCGTGTAAGGTATATAGGAGGAAATGACACAATGAATGTAACCATATACGACGTTGCCCGCGAAGCGAACGTATCGATGGCAACTGTCTCCCGTGTGGTAAACGGCAACCCGAACGTAAAACCTGCAACCCGGAAAAAAGTACTCGGCACTATTGAACAGCTCGGTTATCGTCCGAATGCAGTAGCTAGGGGGCTTGCAAGCAAACGAACTACAACAGTCGGAGCAATTATACCGGATATCTCCAGTATCTTCTTCTCCGAGCTTGCGCGCGGGATTGAAGATATTGCAACCATGTATAAATACAATATGATCCTGAGCAATTCCGATCAAAATCCAGAGAAAGAATTGACACTCTTTAACAGCATGCTGGAGAAACAAGTGGACGGTATCGTCTTCATGGGCGGTAAAATTAGTGATGAGCTGCTGCAGCAGTTCGATAAATCCCCTGTACCAATCGTCATTGCAGCAACTGGACAAGGAACAGGCGAGATACCTACTGTAGCTATCGACTATGAGCAAGCAGCTTATGAAGCAACTAAACTGCTTGTCGATCATAATCATAAGCAGCCAGCGTTTGTTGCAGGAACGGCAGAAGCTGAAACAAATAACCAGAAATACAAAGGTTATCTCCGCGCTGTAACGGAAAATAATACCGAAGTGAAACAGGAATACATCGTAAAAGCCAACAATACGTACAATTCTGGTCTTGATGCTGCGAAACAGCTAGCAGACTTGGCTGATCGTCCTTCTGCTGTATTCGTATCTTCTGATGAAATGGCACTCGGTGTCATCCATGGCTTCCAGGACAATGGACTGCGTGTACCGGAGGATATTGAAGTGGTAGGGTATGACAATACAAGACTTGCAACGATGGTTCGTCCGACACTTTCCACCGTTGTACAGCCTACTTACGATATCGGTGCTGTAGCAATGCGTCTATTGACGAAGCTGATGAATAAAGAGGAAGTATCCGATAAGAACGTCATTCTTCCTCACCGCATCATCGAACGAAATTCTACAAAATAAAAACTAGCGTATCCAATCGGATACGCTAGTTTTTTTATAGTGTAATTGTTTCGGATTCTTTGTCGTCCTTACCAACAGCTTTGATTTGATAAGTGGAATCATTGTCAGGAAGATTGAACGAGGATTGATCGCTGAATCCAATCTGTTTGAAGCTATCTCCCTGCTTCTGCAGAATGCGATATCCTTTTACGTCCTCTGTTTTTGACTGCGACCACGTTAACTTGTCATCAGCTTTCTGTACATTTGTCGGCGGAAGCGGTGCACCGGAACTTGTCTTCACGGTGTCATCTTTATCATCTGATTTCTTTGCAGTACTGCCGCTTGCAGATTTACCAATCAGCTTTTGTACTTTCTCATTATTAGGGAAGAGCTGTTCGATGCTTACTCCCTGTAATTCGTTTGCTTTTACAAAGTCAGGATTAAGGACGATTTTGCCATTTTGTTTGATCAGACTATCATCCGCTTTTTTCGGCACATGATCTTTATCGAACAGATCAGTTTTAACCATTCCTGCTTGTTTACAGAGATCAGTTGGTTTTCCGCCGCCAATTGCGCAATAAGACGCTTTCGTCAGTCCATCAGGCTGTTTGAATGACTCGCTAGGGGCCATCATGTCTGGATCGATTTTGGTTGCACTGTTCACCAACTGTGTCCAAAGCAGCTGATTTCGCTGGCTGTATCCCATTCCAGAAGTCTGGATAGAATCCTGTTTATCATAGCCCATCCATACACCGACTGTTACGTTCGGGTTGGTAGCTACGAACCAGGAATCGTGATAATCCTGGGATGTACCAGTCTTACCTGCCCAATCGACACTCTTATTGGACAACTGCGAATTCGCATAGGTAGCTGTACCACTATCTAGAACACCGCGCATCATATCGAGCATTAAATAGTTCGTTTGCGGGCTGAACACTTTATTCGATTTCGACTCATGTTTGTAGATTTCATTGCCGTCTTTTGTTGTGATGGAATCAATCATGTAGGCATCAGTGAACTCTCCGTTATTACCGAAGGTTGCATAGGCGTTAACGTCTTCTTCAACCGTTGTACCGTATGCTATCCCGCCTAATGCTGCTGAGAGATTGTGATGATCACCCTCTGTCAAAGTGGTAATCCCCATCTTCTCCACATATTTGCTTGCAGGATCAAGATTTAGGATATCCGCGTATGCTCTGGTTGCAGGAACGTTGTAAGATTGCTCCAGTGCTTTACGGGCCGTTACTAAACCATGATAAGTGCCGCCATAGTTACCAGGACTATAAGATTTCGATTGACCAGGTATGACGAAGCTTTTGCTTACATCGGGAATGACACTTCCCGGCTGTAAAGTACCTTCTTCCATCGCTGGAGCATACACAAGCAACGGTTTCATCGTACTACCATTTGAGCGCTTTGTATCAGTGGCATGGTTTACTTGGTTTTTCTCATAATCCCGCCCGCCGACGAAACTTAGTATTTTACCAGTACTGTTTTCAATCATGATGGAACCGGCTTCGATTGGCTCGGAAACAGTCTCTGTTTCTCCGTCACTATTTGTCCGTTCCACCCAATGATCTGGCTGGTAATACGCATAGTCTTTTGCGATTTTCTGCTGCGCAACATACATATCTTTGTTGATTGTCGTATGGATTTGGTAACCTTTTTGGCGAATATCGCGTTCTGCTTTTTCAAGATACTCGTTCTTAAGGTCATTATCTTTGTTCAGATCTTTCTCAGAATGGCCATCCTGTTCAGCGAGTTGAATCGCAATAATATCTGCCGCACGCTGCTCGACTTCGGTAGTTAAATAGCCATAGTCGTCAGTAGAAGCAGGTTTTGCTTCTGCAAAATCTTGTGTTATATCATAGCCAATTGCTTCATCGTATTCCTTTTGGTCGATATAGCCTTCATCAAACATCCGGTTAAGCACTTGCTTCATCCTATTTAAACCTGGCTGAAGGGCAGTTTCTTCCTTTAGCTCTCCGCTGTTTGTAAATGGCGAATAAGCTGTTGGACTTTGTGGTAAACCGGCTAGGAAAGCGGCTTGAGGTAACGAGAGATCCTTCGCGTTTACACCGAAGATACCTTGAGCTGCAGTCTGTACACCGGCAATATTATTTCCGGAAACATTCCTTCCGAACGGAACGATATTCATGTAAGCTTCCAGAATTTCATCCTTATTCATCGCTTTTTCTAAGCGCATCGCCAGAATGATTTCCTTTGCTTTCCGTTCGAAGGATACTTCATTGGTGAGTATTTGATTTTTGACAAGCTGCTGTGTCAGCGTACTCCCACCGGTTTTCGTTTCTGAATTCGTTGCTTCCTGCATAAGAGCCCGAAGAATAGATTTCGGTACAACACCATCATGTGTTTCGAAATTATCATCCTCGGTTGCGATAATTCCATTAACAACATATGGTGAAATGTCATCGAGTTTTACATCTTCCCGGTAAAGGTCAGTTTTGATATTGCCGAGGAAGACATCATCAGCAAAGTAGATGGAAGAGGTCTCCTCATAATTGTAGATGTCTTCTTTCATAGAGTCATAGGAACGGACAGGCTCACTTTTCACAAGTGATGCAAAATATCCTGCACCAGCCCCAGCAGCAAAGAAAATCCCGACGCCAGCTATAAGCAGGAAAAAGAGGAATAAGTTCCAGATGACGTCATATGTGATACGAGAATTCCGCTGAATTCGGCCAGCCTTCCAAGCTTCCGCAATTCGTTTGCTAATTCTCGTCCATATTGCTTTGATTTGCATATTTCACCCCCGAAATTGGTTTGTCTATTATACCATAATAGTCAATTTTCGTAGTGAGTCCAAAATCCTTGTTGCATTTTATCCATGCATATGGTAATAATGTAGGAACAGTCATAATAAATATTGCGTTGAAGGTTATAGTAGCGGAACGATTCCCTGTTGCAGAGAGCTGACGGCCGGTGCGAGTCAGTATACAGTTGTTTTGCCAATTACAAGCTGGAGCTTCTCCTGTTCAAGCAGGAGACGGATGTATATCCGTTAGCAAACCGAGTGGCAGTTTACACTGCAACAAGGGTGGTACCGCGAGTCATACCTCGTCCCTTTTTTAGGGATGGGGTATTTTTTTGTTCTCAAATGTAAATGAGGAGTGGTCAATATGTCAATTTTACGGGATTTGAAAGACAGAGGTCTGGTACAGCAGACGAGTGATGATGCAGGATTGGAGAAGCATCTATCCAGCCAGCAGGTGAGCTTGTACTGTGGGTTTGACCCAACAGCCGACAGCTTGCATATCGGGCATCTTGTACCGATGCTTATGCTGAAACGATTCCAGCAGGCAGGTCACCGTCCGATCGCGCTTATCGGCGGAGGTACAGGAATGATTGGAGATCCAAGCGGACGTTCTGATGAGCGTAACTTAAATGATGCTGCAACAGTAGAAAGCTTCAGTCAAGCTATTCAAAAGCAGCTTGCTGGCATTTTGAACTTCGATGAAGGTGAAAATGCTGCCAAGGCTGTGAATAACGGCGAATGGCTCGGCTCGATGAGTATCATTGATTTTCTACGTGATATCGGGAAGCATTTTGGAGTCAATTATATGCTGGCGAAGGATTCTGTTGAGTCCAGATTGGCAAACGGTATTTCCTTTACAGAATTTACGTACATGATCTTGCAGTCTCTGGATTATCTTCGTTTGTACGAAAAAGAAAATGTAACGCTTCAAATTGGTGGAAGTGATCAATGGGGAAACATAACAGCTGGTATGGAATTGATCCGCCGGACTCATGCAGGCAATAATGAAGAAGCGCAGGATAAAGCCTTTGCTCTAACTGTGCCGCTTATTACAAAAGCAGATGGGACGAAATTCGGTAAAACAGCTGGTGGAGCAGTATGGCTCAGCCCGGTACGCACGACTCCTTATGAATTTTACCAATTCTGGTTCAACACGGATGACCGTGATGTAATCAAATTCATGAAATACTTTACTTTCATGTCCCTTGAAGAAATAGCAACATACGAACAAAGCGTTGAGAATGAACCGGAAAAACGTCTTGCTCAAACGAAACTGGCGGAAGAAATGACAACGCTTGTACACGGTGAAGAAGCATTAGAGCAGGCAATCAAGATTTCAGCAGCTCTATTCAGCGGAGATATCGCTTCCCTTAATGGTGCTGAAATCGAACAAGGCTTCAAGGATGTACCGTCTCACACGGCAGCTGACGAAGACAAACCGCTTGTCGATATGTTGGTGGAAGCAGGAATCTCCCCTTCAAAACGACAGGCAAGAGAAGACATCACAAACGGTGCGATCCGTATCAATGGTGAAAAAGAAGAAGAAGTGTCCCGTGTTCTTACGAAAGCGGATCGGATTGATGAGCGGTTCATTATCATCCGCCGCGGCAAAAAGAAATATACTCTATTGAAATTCGCTTAATATGAGAAGCACTATCCGAGCAGGATAGTGCTTTTTATGTTTCATTAGAATAGTAGGGGGAATGTAATAACCATCTAGTCCTTAGGCATTTACTAGAAAGTAAATCAATAGGAGGTAAAAACAATGGTTAATACAAATACAATCGAAACATTCATCAATGAAAGTGATGCAATCGTACGAGTGAACGAATTAATCTCTGCTGGCGTACCAGAAGAGGATATTACAGTCATTGTAGACAAGAAACCGAATAACAGCATTCTCGGAGATAAAAGAGATGTTCATTACAAGGAAGCAAATGGTTCCTTTGGCACAAAATTTGCATCCTTTTTCTCCAGTGAAGATCCAGAAGAGAAAGTCCTCAACAACCTGAGTCTTTCGGAAACTGAGAAAGACCGTTATGTTGATGAACTGAAGGCGGGGAAAGTTTTGCTGTATGCAGAAAATAAACCGGTAAACCCTACTACTGCTGCCAGTACTGCAACTACAAAAGACCGTAGTGATCATGCGACAGAAGGGGAAAAAGGTATGACGGCAGATGGTCTGTATGCAGCCGATAAACCGAATGACGGACTTCATGCGGAGCCGAATACGAAAGATCAAAATGCGAATGAATTGAATAAGACAAGAAGATAAAGAAACATATTCAAGCTTCATCAGCACTGCTCTGCTGATGAAGCTATTTTTGTGTGCAAAAACATAAATTGGGTTCCGTCCCATGCTGTACATCCATTCTTCAAACGATGATGTTGAAAGCGCATACAATAAGAATATTTACGTGCTAAGATGAATTTAGAGAAAGGAGGATTTGATGAATCTTAATGAACGTAACTCCGCTATCCTTGATGCTTTATTAAGTAATCCGAGCATCTCCAGTGCTTTAATTGAAAAGAAATTCGGCCTATCGAAAAGGCAGCTCGGCTATTCCATTCAAAAGATAAACAGCTGGCTCAAACAACTAAGCTTACCGTTAATCGAGCGAACGTCACAGGGTCAATTTCTCATCGATGAAAAAGTTTTCACAGCACTGAATCATGTGAAAGAAACGGCGGAACAGAATCATTCTTCCATTTTGACAGTTCGTCAAAGAACGCATCTCCTTCTTTGTATGCTGATAAGCAAAGATTATCTTACATTGGATCATTTCTCGATTGCACTGCATATCAGCAGAAATACAATATTGCGTGATCTGAAGAATTTGCAGAAACAGCTTGAACCATTTCAGCTGCATATACGATATGGCCGAAAGCTCGGCTATTATATTGAAGGAAACGAATTTCAGCTTAGGAAGGCCCTTATGTCTACATTGATAGAATTTCTAGAGTCGGATAACATACTTCCGGAATTGATAGATGTTTTAGAGTTGAAAGAAGATTGTTTGTATTCCTTCCGTGACAGAATCGAACAGGTAGAAAAAAAGCTGTCTATCAAATTTACAGATGAAAAAATGAAAACAATGCCACTCACCTTATTCCTGATTTTGCAGCGAATTCGGAAAGGGGCGCGCTTAACAGACCCGCCGATAAGCTATAAAGAACTTGCTGGTACGAAAGAATATCAAGCTGCAGAGGAATTATTATTTGACCAGGAAGGACTGCCGGAAGCGGAAAAGCTTTTTATCACATTGCATTTACTGTCTGCAAATGTAGTAACGACGGAGATGAAGGAGGAAGATGCAATACCAGACCTATATCCAGCGGTTGACAGCATGCTCAGTCTTTTTGAAAAAGTTACCTGTATCCGTATGCAAGAGCGGAAGCAGCTGCTCCATAAATTGATGCAGCATATCAAACCAGCTTATTACCGAATTAAATACAATCTCACTGACACTACACCGGTTCCAGGAGTATTAAACGGAGAATTTCGATCCTTGCACCAATTGGTCAAACGGTCTCTCGAACCATTGGAACTCTTTATTGAAAGTGAGATTCCAGAGAATGAACAGATCTATATCACCTTGCTTATCGGTGGGTGGATCAGGCAGCAGGGAGAAAGTATCGGAGAAAAAGTGAAAGCAATTGTCGTATGTCCGCAAGGTGTATCTGTCTCCAAGCTGATGTTCCACGAGTTAAGCGGACTTTTCCCGGAATTTATATTTTTGGACAGTATGTCTGTTCGTGAATTTATCACTTATGACCTGGAGTATGACATTGTCTTCTCACCAGTATTACTAGAAACTTCGCGGAAGCTCTTCATTACGAAGACAGTGCTGGATACACACGAAAAAAGGCTTCTCCGAAAACAGGTCTTATCTTATATCCATGGATTTGTATCAAAAGAAGTCAGGACAAGCGATATCATTCAAATTATTAGTAATCACGCGACAGTGAAAAACAAGGAAGCTCTTGAAAAAGAACTGCAGGCATATCTCACTCAAGTCGACGAGCACGTAGTTAAAACAACATCGGATGAGACGCAGCAGCAACAACTGTGTGACTTCTTGATAAATCAGCATTTAAAAATGGCGTATCAGATTGGGTCATGGGAAGATGCTGTGCGCTCTTGTGCAGGCAGCCTGCTTGATAAAGGGAATATTGAGCCGAGATATATCGACGCAATGATTAAAAGCTGTGAGAAAGATCCATATATCGTGATAGGGCCTGGTATAGCAATTCCGCATGCTTCACCAGAAGATGGTGTCGTCCGCACCGGAATGAGCCTGCTTAAAATTAAAAACGGGGTTCAGTATTTAGGTTATCGCATTCATATTTTGGTAGTCATCGCTGCGAAGGATAAAAAAGAGCATATTCATGCCCTGATGCAGCTCATGAAGCTATCAAAGTCTGAAGCGGATTTGAAAAAACTGATAGATGCTTCCGGCATACCGGATATGAGGCGAATCATTCAACAATATTCAGATGATGTAGTAAAGGAGAAGGAGTTCTATTATGGCTGAATTTTACCTGGATGAAACACTGGTATTTCTGCAAATGACTGGAACAAGGGAAGAGATATTACGTGAGATGGCAGAAAACCTTGTAAAAGAGAATCTTGTCGAAGCAAGCTTTGTGTCAGGAATTATCGAACGTGAGAAGGAATATCCGACTGGCTTACCGACTGCTTCGTCGATATCTGTTGCCATCCCGCATACGGATATCGAACATGTAAAAAAGAATGCGATCAGTATTGCGTTGCTGCAGGAGCCGGCAGCCTTCCAGGTGATGGGAGAAGCGTCCATGGAAACGCCCGTCAGTATTATTTTCATGCTGGCGATGCAGCAGTCACATGCACAGCTGAGACTATTAAGAGATCTAATGAACTTCTTTCAAGATGAAACGACGCTGCAAGTACTGTATGAATCCAAAACAAAAGAAGATGTAGTCAAGCTGATAGACAGGAAGCTTAGCTTGTCCGCCAGTAAAGGAGGTGACAGATAATGGCCAAAAAACAAGTGTTGGTTGCCTGTGGTGCTGGTATTGCCACTTCCACTGTCGTAAACAGTGCAATTGAAGAGATGGCAAAGGAACATAAAATTGATGTTAACCTGATCCAAATCAAAATAGCAGAAGTCAATGCCTATGTGGACACAGCTGACTTGCTAGTTACGACAGCAATGGTAAAGACTTCCTATCCTTTCCCAGTGATTAATGCGCGATCATTCTTGACCGGAATCGGTTTGGCAGAGACGAAGGATCAAATCTTGGATGAATTAAAAAAATGAGATTTGAGAGTCGGTTTCAAGTTTCTTGGAATCGACCTCATTTTCTAGAAGTGGGGGCTGCATGATGGATTCATTTGTCGGTTTCTTACAAGGTTTTCTGGACTTAGGTGCAACTGTTATTTTACCGGTAGCTATCTTCCTTCTTGGTCTATTATTCGGGCAAAAGCCTGGAAAGGCGTTCAGGTCCGGTCTGACAATCGGGGTAGCTTTCGTCGGTATTTTCCTCGTCGTCGACTTACTGACGTTGAACTTAGGACCTGCTGCACAGCAGATGGTCGACCGATTGGGAGTAGATTTGAATGTAATTGATGTCGGCTGGCCGGCCACATCGTCCATCGCTTGGGCATCCGTAGTAGCTGCATTTATAATCCCGCTTGGGCTGGTTGTCAACGTCGTCATGCTTGTGACAAAGACGACGAAAACGATGAATGTGGATATTTGGAATTATTGGCACTATACATTTATGGCTGCTGTCGTATATACCGTTTCTGGAAGTGTCGTACAAGGCCTGATCGCTGCTGTCCTATTCCAAATTGTTTGCTTGAAAGTGGCGGATTGGACACAGCCGATGGTAGAGGATTTCTATGAAATGCCTGGTGTTACTGTGGCAACGGGGAGTACGATTTCCTATGCTCCTGGCATCCTAATTGTGAAGCTGCTTGAAAAGATTCCTGGCTTGAACAAAATACATGCCGATCCGGAAACAATCCAAAAGAGATTTGGTATTTTCGGAGACTCGATGGTAATCGGCTTATTACTAGGTGCTGGTATAGGTGCATTAGCGGGTTATGGAGTCGGAGATATCATCGAAATCGGAATGGCGATGGCGGCGGTCATGGTTCTAATGCCCCGAATGGTAAAAATTCTTATGGAAGGGCTGATGCCAGTATCGGAGTCTGCCAGGAACTGGCTTAGTAAACGATTCGGTAACAGTGAAATCAATATCGGGCTGGATGCAGCAGTATTATTGGGCCATCCTGCAGTCATCTCGACTGCTCTGATCCTTACGCCAATCACAGTCCTGTTGGCAGTCATTCTGCCTGGAAATGCTGTTCTGCCTTTTGCGGATTTGGCTACTATTCCATTCATAGTTGCTTTCATCGTTGGAGCAGCAAAAGGAAACATTATTCATTCTGTGATAACTGGAACAATCATGATTGCCTTATCCCTGTATATGGCCACAGATATTGCACCTATTTTCACAGATATGACGAAAGCTGCCAATATTGAAATGCCAGAAGGATCGGCAACGGTTTCTAGTATCGACCAGGGAGGCAACTTAGTTAACTGGATTATATGGAAGGTTTTCGCAATATACAATTAATTAAATAGGAGGAGCATATATGCATGCTTTAGTGAAAAAGGAGTTGGGTTACGGCAATCTTGTCATTGAAAACAAACCTGAGCCTTATCCAGAAGAAGATCAAGTGAAAATAAAAGTAACTTATGCTGGTATATGCGGATCTGATATCCACACGTATGAAGGAAGCTACCGAGTAGCTGCTCCTGTCACATTAGGACATGAATTTGCTGGAGTTATAGTTGATGTTGGTCGGAATGTCAGCCACCTGAAGCCAGGAGATCGGGTTACTTCCGAGACGACTTTCTATATATGCGGGCAATGCAGCTATTGTCAGCAGAAGGATTATAACTTATGCAAGTATAGAAAAGGGCTTGGAACACAGCAGGATGGCGGCTTTGCAACTTATGTGATTGCAAGGGCTGAGAGCATTCACCGTATCCCGGATAATGTTGATGATCAATCGGCAGCAATGACAGAAGCACTCGCATGCACGCATCATGCAGTAGCTAAAACAACGATTAAGCCGAATGACATTGTGATCGTAATAGGACCAGGGCCTATTGGTCTCTTGACTGCACAAGTTGCTAAAAGCAAAGGTGCCACGGTAGTTATCACTGGCCTGTCATCTGATACCGTTCGTTTGGAAAAAGCAAAGGCACTTGGAATTGATTATGTGGTCAATATACAGGAAGAATCGCTGGAAGGGATTATTTCAGGACTGACAGATGGGTATGGTGCGGACGTCATTTTCGAATGTTCGGGAGCGATTCCAGCTGCGCATCAGGGTTTGTCACTTCTTCGAAAAAAGGGACAGTACGCTCAAGTAGGTTTGTTTGCCGAAGCAACCATTCCGTTTGATATGGAGAAGGTTATTCAAAAGGAATTGAAAATTATTGGCAGTAGGAGCCAGAAGCCAGCTGACTGGGAACCTTCACTGCACTTAATGGAAAGCGGTGCCGTTGATGCAGCTGCACTAGTCACCCACATCTTCGATATATCAGAATGGGAAAAAGCTTATCAATTAATAAAATCAGGAGAAGCAATCAAAGTCCTTCTGACACCAGCGCAAGAAAGGTGAAAAACGTTGGAAAAAGAAAAGCTGATTTTGTGAAAACAGCTAGCGGATTCAACGGTGGAGGTGCGACGGTAGACGATATTGAACTTTTATCCAACATTTCACAAGGAAAAATTGGTGTTAAGGCCGCAGGAGGCATAAGAACCTATGAAGATGCAGTCAAGATGATTGAGGCTGGTGCATCACGAATTGGTGCAAGCGGGGCTGTAGCGATTATCCAGAATAGAAAATCAAATGCCGACTACTAATATGGAGGTGTAAAGATGGTAGATATGATGCTTGACTTTATGCTCGGGTCCTTAAGGGAAGTAAGCTCCTTCTATTTTGCACACCAAATAATTTTTAATGGTCTAATTATAGGTGGTGTATGCCTGAAGCTGTTCACGAGTAAGAGAACAAAGCAGACATAAAAGGATGGGACATGAATGAAGACGCTGAATCTGTATGGAGTTGAAGATATAAGATATGAACAATCGCCGTGCCCAACGATTGAAGCGCAAGACGATGTAATTATTAAAATCACTGCTGCAGGCATTTGCGGTTCCGATCTGTCGCGTTATAAAAAACTTGGTCCCTATATAGCGGGCATGACATTCGGTCATGAATTCTCAGGGGTAGTGGAGGAAATTGGAGCAGCTGTCACTAATGTTAAAACTGGAGATAGAGTAGCAGCCTGTCCGACACATGCATGTGGAAACTGCTACTACTGTAATAGCGGTCAGCCTTCGCAATGTGAGGAATTAATCGTCATCGGATCTAAAGTGCCGGGTGCTTTTGCAGAGTATGTGAAGTTACCAGCTGTGCATGTCATACCACTTCCTCCTGAAGTGAATGATGAAACGGCAGCGCTTATTGAGCCTGCTGCTGTTGTAGCGCATGGTTTCTATCGGACACAAATTAAACCCGGAGCAACGGTTGCTGTAATGGGAGCCGGAAGTATCGGGCTGCTTGCGATACAATGGGCTAGAATCTTCGGGGCGAAGAGGGTCATTGCCATCGATATTGACAAAAGAAAATTAGATATTGCTTTGGAAGTAGGCGCCGATCATGTGATTGATGGTTCGACAGCTAAACCTCATGAAGCGATACTTGCATACACAGATGGCACTGGAGTCGACCTAGCAATTGAATCAGCAGGTTCACCAGTGACATCTGCACAAGTGTTATCACTTCCTAAAAAGGGCGGCGAGGTTGTCTATTTGGGTATTCCATACGCTGATATACGAATAGAACGATTTTATTTTGAGAAAATCGTCAGAAATGAGCTTACAATTCATGGCTCCTGGAATGCTTTATCTGCTCCGTTTCCTGGTAAAGAATGGGCAAACACTATTCATTACATGAAAACAGGTCAAATAAATGGCGAGAAAATGATAAGTCATCACATACCTTTAAGTGAAGGTCCGGCAATTTTCAAGCAGCTTACCGATCGAAGTATTGATGCTGTGAAGGTGCTATTTCATCCGTAATATTACTAAGAGGATGTATGAGAATACATCTTCTTTTTTGTTTGTAATTTCACTTTCGCAATAATCAATGAGGACTAAAATGTAAAGGTAATGTTTATAAATTACCTTGCCGGGAATACAAAAATCATGAAACACTTCAAAACAATTTAGGAGGCATACAACATGTTAGCACAGAATAAAATCGAAACCTTCCAAAATGAAAATGATGTGATCGTAAGAGTGAACGAATTGAAATCTAAAGGTATCCAAGAAAACAAAGTAACAGTAATCACAGACAAGAAACCCGAGTCCTCTATTCTGGCAGACAGACTGAGCGTGAATTATAAGGAAGCAAAAGGCTCCTTTGGCGATAAGGTATCTGCTTTGTTCTCTGGAGATGACCCAGAGGAGAAGGCATTAGAAGATCTTAACTTAAACCAAAAAGAAACGGATCGTTATGTAGATGAATTGAAGAGCGGTAAGATTCTGTTGTTTGTACATCCATCAGCACAACAGAAATCACAGGCAAATACTTCAGCAACAAATAGCGATACATTAAGAGCAGAGGAAAACCATGTAACACCTGGTAATAAGACTGCACAAACTGGCAATACTGCTTTTGCTGATTTGAATAGCGGTAAAACTGGACAACCTAACGCATCTCAAACAGAACAGATGGAATTGCATGAAGAGGTAGTTGATGTTGATACTAACTCAGTAAAATCTGGTGAGATTAATATTGATAAACGTACGGTGACGGATCAAGAAGAATTCGATGTTCCTGTTACAAAACAGGAAGTGAATATTGAGCGCCGTCCAGTTAACAAAGTAAGTGAAAAAGGAAAAACGACCGGAGCTTATACAGAAAAAGATGAAATCCACGTTCCAGTATTTGAAGAAAAAGTAGATGTGGATAAGAAGGATGTCATTAAAGAAGAGATTGTCGTAAATAAAAAAGATGTTAAAGAGAACGTCCATGTACATGAAAATGTGAGACGTGAAGAAGCCGAAATAAAAGATAGCACAAAAAAGAATAACGATTTCAAGTAATAGAAAACCTCACCGATAACTTTCGGTGAGGTTTCTGTTTGTTATCGATTCAAATCACTTAAACCTGGACTGTGCTCATTCGGCAGTTCCGGCATCTCAGGTACTGGGAAGCCAGCAGGCGGCTGAGAGACAGTGAATTCGCCCCCGTTTCTACTAGGTACAGTTCCTTGGATGATCTCAGAGATTCGAGTGGGATCCAAACGGAAATTAAACTGTGTATTATGGTAGCCCATTTCTACAAATTTTCGGCATTCCGGATATTTATTAATATCATAATTCGGGATAGGGAAGGTTTTGCCCCAATCGACTCCTAGTGTTTCCAATGCTTTAGCGAAAGCATTTTGATGGGCATTATCGCGGACGATTAGGAATCCAAGTGTTTCTCGGAACGTGGCATTAGAACTCATTTCATAAATGCGCGTCTTCTGCAAAACCCCTGTCGATTCCAGCACGACATTGTTTAGCAAATCAGCAACAAGGTTTCCGTGGTTGTAAACCCAAGAGCCATTCCATGGATTTCCTGCAGCATCGAACGGGATAGATGACTGTGCACCAATTATATAATGGTGCGGATTCACATTCGGTGTGTGTTCGATTGGTCCATCAAGCGGTGCTCCATCAGGCGCAGTGTTTCCTGCACCTCCTTCACCAGACTCGTCAAGAAGGGCATTAATGGTACTTTGAACTAACTCGACATGCGCAATTTCTTCCAGGAAAATACCGCGAAGTAGGTCGCGAAACTGCTTATCCTTCCCTCGGAAGTTAGAGCCTTGGAAGAAGTATTGCATCATGGTACGCATTTCTCCGTAGTGACCGCCTAAGATTTCCTGCAGTGCTTTTGCTGCGGCTGGATCTGGCTTATCCGGCTTTATGACATTAATAAGTTCTTCTTTGTAGTAGTACATAGATGAGCACCCCATTTTCCTGCAATTTGCATTTATTCTCTGCAGAACAGTATCTGTTTATGTGTTTATATTTAGGAAAATGGTATTGTTTTTTCTAGGTTTTGCTCGTACTTATAGAAAATGATTAATTAATGATGCTATAGTAAAAAGTAATCATACATTATTTGAAGCTAGGAATGAGGAGCAGAGAAATGCTATATCAACAGGAATTACATAAGCACTATCTGAAGAATATAGATCAAATAGTAGAGAAGTGGTATGCAGCTGCTGACAAAACGAGCGGCGTATATGCGGTAACAGAACCGGATGCTATTGCACAGCTGAAAGCGCAGAATAGAGGATTTCATGAGCGATTTTGTGAAGTATTGAATCAGGATTCTGATGTGTCGTGTGATGCATTTGAGGATTGGATCGTTTCCATTGCTAAGGATGATCGGCATTTGAATACGCCGATCGAAGCAATCATCAATGAGTTTCATCGAAATCAAGCATTGTATCTTGATGTTCTGCGGGATTTCTGCAGAGAAAAGAAGGTAGATGCGCAAATAGCCTTGGATTATTATCAGAAAATCACCGATTCATTCAATCAGGTAATTGTCTGGTTCATCCGGGAAAATGCAAAACAATCTCAATTCAAATTACAGTCACAGCAAGACATGATTTTGGAACTGAGTACACCAGTTATTTCGTTGACGCCTACTGTTGCGCTTTTGCCGCTGGTTGGGGAAATAGATACATATCGTGCTCAATATATGATGGAAAACGTGCTTCATAGCTGCTCCGAACTCGGAGTAGATCATCTGTTCATTGATATGTCAGGTGTCGTAGTCATTGATACAATGGTAGCTCATAGGATATTCTCGATCGTCGAGTCGTTAAAACTACTAGGAGTAGAGACAATTATTTCTGGTATGCGACCCGAAATTGCACAAACTTCAACACAGCTAGGCATTCCGTTTGGTCAGCTGAAGACAACCCATTCTTTGAAAAATACGGTAGAGAAGATTATGCTACGGAAAATATAGTGATTGAAATAAGAGCTTTTTATAAGCTCTTATTTTTTATTTCTTCGACAAAAGTCGACTTTCTTCATAATTTCAGAAGAAAGTAGTACAATAACATACGTATAGTTCAAACTATCTACTATCGGAGGGGTTACATATGAGTAAAGTTGCAATCATCACAGGGGCGGGCAGCGGTTTAGGACAAGCTACGGCAGTCCGACTTGCAGAAGAAGGCGTAAATATCGTAGTAGTTGACGTTAGTGATAAAGGAGCTAGCGAAACTGTTGAATTAGTAAAAAAAGCTGGAGCGGAAGCGATTTTCATCCAAGCAGACGTTTCCAAAGAAGCAGAT
Organism: Terribacillus saccharophilus; assembly: GCF_002272075.1. GTDB lineage: Bacteria > Bacillota > Bacilli > Bacillales > Amphibacillaceae > Terribacillus > Terribacillus saccharophilus_A. The sequence continues at coordinate 27,771 of NZ_NPBJ01000040.1, read as the reverse complement.
GTAAAGAATTATGTAGATAAAACTGTTGAGCATTTCGGTTCTATCGATTATTTCTTCAATAATGCTGGGATTTCAGGCAGCGGCAAATACTTCCTTGATTCTGATGTTGCAGAAATTGAACGCATCGTTGCGATCAATTTGTTGGGCGCACTTTATGGTGTTCGTTATGTAGCAGAAGTAATGGTGAAAAATGGCGGAGGTTCCATTGTTAATACAAGTTCCAGTGCTGGAGTAATCGGGCAGGATTCTGTTGTGACATATGCAGCTACAAAACACGCCATTGTTGGTATGACAAAAAGCTTGGTTGCTGAATATGCGAAGGATGGTCTGCGTGTAAACGCAATTGCACCAGGTCCTACAGAAACGAAGATGGTGGCTGAGTTTTATGCAGCTAATCCAAAAATGAAAGAAAACGCAACTGGCGGTATTCCGCAGAAACGCCTTGGAACACCGGAAGAAGTAGCAGAACTAGTTACATTCCTTCTGACATCAAAAGCACAATACATCAATGGTGAAGTTATCCGTATTGATGGCGGATTTACAAATACGAAGTAATTTTATAATAGAGGGGCGTCTTGCTTATAGTGAGACGTCTTTTTTTGTATAAAAAAATACTCCGGAGATACCAAGTGGTAATCCGGAGTATTTTAAGCAATTAACGGGAGTAGAACTCTACGATAAGTGCTTCGTTGATTTCAGCAGGAAGTTCAGAACGCTCTGGGTAACGAGAGTAAGTTCCTTGTAAGCTGCTTGCATCGAACGTCATGTAATCTGGTACGAAGTTGTTCGCTTCAACAGAAGTAGCGATGATATCAAGTTTAAGTGATTTCTCACGAACACCGATAACTTGACCAGGTTTTACGCGGTAAGATGGGATATCTACGCGTTTACCGTCTACAGTGATGTGGCCGTGGCCAACGATCTGACGAGCTTGTCTGCGAGTACGAGCCAAGCCTAGACGGTATACAAGGTTATCAAGACGAGATTCAAGAAGAGTCATGAAGTTCTCACCATGGATACCTTTCATTTTACCAGCTTCCTCGAATGCACGACGGAATTGGCGTTCGTTCATGTTGTACATGTAACGAAGTTTTTGTTTCTCAGCTTGCTGCAAGCCGTATTCGGATTGCTTTCTGCGTTGGTTTGGACCGTGTTGTCCTGGTGGGTAAGGGCGTTTGTCAAGCTCTTTACCTGTTCCGCTTAGGGAGATACCAAGACGACGGGATTTTTTCCATAATGGACCTGTATAACGTGCCATGGATAAATTCCACCTTTATTATTTTATTTGCATAAAATAAAAACAGAGTGTGCTCGGTTCACCTGTTGATTATGTTTTCATGTACCATCGCTCCGACAGCAGAGAGTTACACGATACACCTTCTGAAACAAGGAGAAACGAAGATTCGTCTCTTTATACGCCTTGCCAAGAAAGGAACAAAATCAGACAAATGGGAGTTCACATAGGCCGCCATTTATTTTACACAAAGAGTATTATAAGCTTTCCGTCTGGTTAAAGTCAAGACAATTAGGTGAAGGAGATATAATGAATATAATTGTAAGTAAAAAGAACTATGATATTAATTGAGAATTGAGTCTATTATCTTATATAATAGAATAAAACTACCAAAATGTAGGTGAGATGCAGATGGAGCGGCTAACGGACAGCAATCTTGAACAGGCAAAGCTTTATTTCTATCAGCTCCTTGTATCGAGAGAAAGCTATAGTTACAGAGAGATACTTGCGCTTGTTACCGAAAATATGAAGAATCTACTGCAGGCAGACAGTGTGGCGCTATACATATATGATGAATGGCAGCAGCGATTGGAGCGCATAAGCTATGCTGGACTGAGACAGAGCGGATTCCGTCTGTCTGTCGATTATATTCACCAAGGTGTTTGTATGCCCGACATGTTAAGGGAATTTCCACATGTATTGGATAGAGTCTTACCTTTACAGCGTCCGAATGAAAGAGTAATCGGATTCCTTTATATCGGAGGAGGCGGAGAGATGATTCCTGATTGCAGGGAACTGGCCTGGGAAATCGGGGATTGTGTTACCCATCTTATTCTTACCCACCAAGCGAAAGAAGATGAACAGCACACTGCCCAGTTATATGAAGCAACGACAAATCTGCATGCTTCTATCGATATGCATGATGTTCTCAGAGTGCTGATTACCACTTTGCAGCGGACTTATCCGCAATTCGCTTATGCACTTTTGCTCGCTCAGGACTATCACGGAGATACGGATTTGCCAATCAAAAACTTAGTTTATGATTATTCTGTCCATGAAGCTAGTACGCGGGCATATATGACAGGTGAAGTACAAGTAGAAGAAAGTGCAAATGGACAAGTAATCAATCGCTATGTACCGCTGAACGGCAAGCAAGGTATTTATGGTGTATTGCATGTCTCAGTTCCAGCCGCCATGAAATATACCAAATCGGATCATAGTTTTATTACAAAACTAGCCGATTCAGCAGGAAATGCACTTGAGAATGCCCGACTGTATCAGCACTCCAAGAAACTAATCAGTGATCTGCAGCTAATTAATGAGACGTCGAAGAAAATGAATGCCAACCTGCGTCTGTCAGATACAATCACCTTGATGCATCAGCAAATCCGAGATACGTTCGGCGGGGAAGAAATTGGATTCATCTTATACAGAGGAGATCAAGACGCAGGAGACATACTGAACGGCAGTACAGGTTTTTTCTTTGAACCAAATTCCCATATCTTCTTGGAATGGATTGCGCGGCATTGCCGAGATGCACAGGGAGAGGCGATGTTTATCAGTAACTTCCAGGAACGATATCCGGATGTACCGCTTCCTTATCGGTCATTGCTGGTGATTCCGATGGTAAGGTCGGAACAGCTGCAAGGTGTTGTACTTGTGCTTCATCGCAATCCCAGCTTTTTTACTTTTGAATCATTCCGGCTTATCGAATCGCTTGTACAGCATTCGTCGTTGTCGATTGTTAATTCCATGCTTCGTGAGAGACTTGAGAATTTGGTAATCACAGATTACCTTACGAATCTATTTTCAAGAAGTTATCTGGACGAAAGAATGCATGAGCATATACTGAAAGATGCACAAGGCGGTTTCATCTTGATAGATGTGGATGACTTTAAGAAGGTAAATGATACGTATGGGCATAATACAGGTGATTATCTTTTAATCCAAGTGGCCAATCTTATCAAAGATTTGCTTGGTCCGTCGGATGTAGCAGCCAGATGGGGCGGAGAAGAGCTGGCAATTTACCTGCCGCATGCGTCTTTGGATCAGACGATAAAGAAAGCAGAAAGAATTGTTCAACGTGTTGCGGACTCAACACGTCCTGCGGTTACAGTTTCATGCGGGGTATCCACATGGACAGCTGCAGACCGTCCGGCCGTGCATAACCTGTTCTCCAGAGCAGACCGTAAGCTCTATGATGCTAAACGACTTGGAAAAAACAGATATTGTATCTAAAAAAACAGCTTCCAGTAGCGGAAGCTGTTTTTTTATTTAGTCAAATGCTTGATGAGAACCTCGATGAATTTTTCTAAGTACTTCTGATCTGTTTCATCGAATCGATTTTTGGACGGACTATCGATATCAAGCACACCGTAGGATTTGCCGTTAACGACGATAGGAACAACAATCTCGGACTGGCTTGCTGCGTCACATGCTATGTGACCAGGGAATTGATGTACATCGGCCACTAGCTGAGTTTTATTTTCTGCTACAGCAGTTCCGCATACACCTTTTCCAATTTTGATACGCACACACGCTGGAAGGCCTTGGAATGGACCGAGAATCAATTCTTCCTCTTTATGAAGATAAAAACCGACCCAATTCACGTCATCCAAGAACTGATTCAATAGAGCAGAAGCATTCGCCAGATGAGCGATTTCGTCTTCTTCGCCAGTCAGCAATGCATCTAGCTGTTTAACGAGCAATTCATAGTCCTTTTCACGGGAACCGCTATAAGCTTTTGTTTCGAACATATTATCTCCCCCATATAATTAATTTCTGTAATTCGACAGAAGGCGCGAGATTTGGCGAGCGAAAGATGCAGGGATGCATTCTTCGCTGTCGTATACAACAGATAGAGGAGCTGAGAAGATTGAAAAAAAATGACACGAAACAAAAAGTGATGGACGCCGCTTGTCAATTGTTCTACACAAAAGGCTACCATGGGACATCTGTCCGCGATATTGCGGGAAAAGCTTCGGTCAATGTCTCCTTGATTAACTATTATTATAAAAGTAAGCAAGGACTTCTGGAAGCATCCGTCGTGTTGTATTACGAGGAATATCTTGCTGTTCTGGAGAAAACAGCCCAAAACCGCGGGCAGGACTCTTCCAGTACCTATCTGAAACAATTAATTGAAGCAATTATACATTATAAACTCTCGCGGAATCAATTCACGGCTTTCATCCAAAGGGAGCTTATGCTGGATTCCGTCTTTGTCAGGGAAATGGCAGTGACGTACTTGGCGAAGGAGAATCATACGTTGAAACAAGCCTTTCGTGATTACCTGGAGTCGAATGGGATACGGGAACGAGAAGGAGTCTATCTTTATATGCAGCTTTCCGGTATGCTGTCTGCACCATTCACGATGAACAAAGAGATGAAAGGGATGCTGATGTCAGAAGAGTCACGCCGCTATTTTTGCAGCATGTATACATCAAGTATCCACCATTGGATCGATACGTTGACAACGGTTTCCTCCGCTGCATTGCGTGCTGTATCAGCCAATTGATGCATCACCTCGGGAAAAACATGGAAAATAACAGAGAAATTTGAAAAAATTTAGCCATATTTGCGGTTTACATGGTATCATATTAGTATTAAAAATAGATAACGATTATTAGGGTATTACTCCTTTTTCCCGAGTATTGGTTAGGAGGCTGGACATTGCCATACATCATCGGAGGAATTATATTAATCATCGCCCTGATCATCTTGGGCTTGATTATGAGAAAGCGAGTTTATGATGAAGTGGACCGGCTTGAGAGCTGGAAAATGGATATATCGAACCGCAACGTATCAGAAGAATTAGCGAAAGTGAAAGCGTTGAACCTGTCTGGAGAAACACAGGAAAAATTCGAATCGTGGAAGGAACGCTGGGATCATATCGTAACCAAAGAGCTTCCAGATACAGAAGAGGCTCTTTTTGATGCGGAGGAAGGTGCTGACCGCTATCGTTTCAACAAAGCGAAGCAGCATCTGCAGCGAGTAGAAGCGATACTATCCCAAGTGGAGGATAAGATTGAAGCCATGTTCCGTGAGCTGGATGAGCTGCTTGCATCAGAAGAAGAAGCACGCAAGCAGGCAGAGGCTTTGCAGCCTGCACTTCAGACGCTGAAGCGTATGATTTCGCAGCATCGCCATCAATATGGAAAAGCAGACGTGCGTTTTGAGACAGCTATTGCTGAGCAAATCACACAGCTGGCTACCTATCATTCACTCATTGAATCTGGCAACTACTTCGAAGCCAACCAACTCATTACAGACGTGAAGATGAAAACAGAGTCACTGGAAGCAGAGATTGAGGCATTCCCTCAAGCTTACAAACAGGTGAAGCAAGATCTTCCGTCACAAGTTGCGGATCTGCTAGGCGGCATCCGCGAGATGAAACAGGATGGCTACCGGATCCATCATCTTGGTTTCGAAGACGAGCTGAAGGCTGAGAAGGAACGATTGGACCTTCTTATTAAACAGCTGGAAGCAGGCGATACAGAAGAGACAAATTTAGTTATCCCTGCTTTGGAAAGCCGTATAAAAGAAATGTATCAGCTTCTTGAGAATGAGGCTGTTGCCAAGAATTATGTGGATTCCAAATTCGAGCAATATGTCCATGCTGTCGAGAAGAAAACAGAGGCCTATATCAAGACGAAAGAAGAAGTGGATCTGCTTCGGGAGTCTTATTTCTTTACTGATAATGATGTCGAATTCCATCTGAAGCTTGAGACAAAGATCTCCAGACTTATCAAACAGCTTGAAACGATGCAGCTAGAAATCAATGATGAGCTTGTATCACATGCGAAGCTGAAGGAAGAGCTGGAAGCGGGCTTCCGCGAACTGAGTGCCATAGAAGAAGAACACGAGGCAATCCGCGAAAAGATCAAGACATTGCGTAAAGATGAATTAGAAGCAAAAGAGAAAATTGCTGACATGCGGCAAAAGCTATACGATGTAAATCGTAAGCTGCAAAAGAGTAATATCCCAGGTGTACAGCAGGAAGTTTGGCAGCTAGTAGAAGAGAGCCAGGAGAAAACTTCCCGTACAATGGAGGTGCTCGAAGCACATCCGCTAGATATGGCTGAGGTCCGCACACATCTGCAGCAAGCAGAGGAAGTCACCAATGCAACCATTGAACAAATTGAGCATTTACTGGAACAAGCTTATTTGGCAGAAGTAGTGATTCAGTATTCCAACCGGTACCGCAGCCAATATCCGATGCTTGCAGCCGAAATGGCTGAATCAGAGAAGCTGTTCCGTGAATATCAATATGAACAAGCATTAGAGCGGGCTGCTCGTGCATTACAAGATATAGAACCAAAAGCGTTGGAACGCCTGGAAAAACATATCAAGGTTCCCAGCTGATAAATAAAGCAATCCCTTGCCACAAGCGAGGGATTGCTTTATTTTAGTAAAAGACAGTTTGAAGAGTGGGGGACGGATACATGATTTACTTTGATAACAGTGCAACAACGAAGCCGCACCCAGATGTGCTTATCAGTTACACGGAGGCGGCACAAACGTATTTTGCTAATCCTTCTTCTTTACATCGATTGGGTGGAAGTGCAGAACAGCTGTTGACTGCATGCCGGAAACAGGCGGCACAGCTTTTACATGTCGGGGAAAATGAGATTCTCTTCACATCCGGCGGAACAGAAGGGAATAATCTAGCAATAAAAGGAACGGCATTACAGAAAAAACGTTTCGGGAATCATATTATCACGACGACCGTAGAACATCCTTCTGTCTTGGAGACTTGTACGGAATTAGAGAACCAGGGCTTTAAGGTGACATATGTTGATGTGGATAAGTACGGATATGTAACGGCTGAAAAGATAAAAGCGGCCATAACAGATCAGACCATTCTCGTAAGTGTGATGCACGTGAATAACGAACTTGGTACCATCCAGCCAATTAAGACGATTGGTCAGATGCTGACCGAATTTCCTCATATTACGTTTCACGTCGACCATGTCCAAGGAGCCGGGAAAGTGGCACTCGATATCAAGAAGAGTAATATTCACCTTTGTACGCTTTCAGCTCATAAATTTCATGGAATGAAAGGCAGCGGTATTTTGTATAAAGCTGCTAATACACGTATAGTGGCACAGTTGTCCGGTGGAGGACAGGAACAGGCGCTTCGTTCCGGAACCGAAAATGTACCTGGAATAACAGCTATGGTCAAAGCGTTGCGTTTGGCAATGGAAGAGCTGCAGGTTCATCCTGCTAAGCTTTTTGAACTTAGGGAGAGACTTTGGGCAGGTCTTGGGAAAATGGATGATGTGGTACTTCATTCTCCGCCTGCTGGTGCTCCACATATTGTAAATTTTTCCGTACCAGGATTGAAGCCTGAGGTGTTGGTACATGCTCTTGGAGAAAAAGAAATTTATGTGTCGACCAAATCAGCGTGCTCTTCCAAAAACAGCGATGCAAGTGCCGTTCTGCTTGCTTGCGGGGTACCGGATACACAGGCAGAATCCGCTATCCGAGTGAGTTTTTCTTATGATAATACACAGCAAGAAGTAGACTACTTCCTGCAGATTCTGGAAAAGACATTAAAACATTTAAAGAAAGTGATGAGGTAAGCATATGCAGTATGATCATATATTGATACGTTATGGAGAAATGGCATTGAAAGGAAAGAATCGGAAGCATTTCACCAAACAATTGGAAAATAATGTGAAAGACCAAATCAGACCTTACCCGAAAGCGAAGATAGAGCGAACGCGTGACCGGATGTATATTCATCTTCACGGAGAGAAACATGAACCGATTGTAGAAGCGTGTCGGAACATTTTCGGTATCCATAGCTTCAGTCTGGCTATACGAACTGAAAATGAAGAACTGGCAATCAAACAAGCTGCATTGCAGCTATTGCTTTATAATCCAACTGGAACATCTTTCAAAATATCATGTCGCCGAACAAACAAGCAATTCCCGATTGACTCACAGGAGATGAACCAGCGCATTGGCGCTTATGTTCTTCAGAACAGTGAGGGCTATCCTGTTGATGTAAGAAAACCAGGTGTCGATATCATGGTAGAGATACGTGAGCGAGCAACATATGTTACAGGTCAAAAAATCAAGGGACCGGGCGGCTTGCCGGCAGGCAGTTCAGGTAAGACATTATTGATGCTTTCAGGCGGTATTGACAGTCCTGTAGCAGGTTACCTGGCAATGAAGCGCGGAGTGGAGATAGAAGCAATCCATTTTCATTCTCCTCCTTATACGAATGAACGTGCAAAACAGAAAGTTATCGATTTAGCGCAAACATTATCAAAATTCGGTGCTAAAGTGAAAATTCACGTTGTTCCATTTACAGATTTACAGGTAAAGGTGCATCAAGAGATACCTTTTGGCTATAGCATGACAGTCATGCGTCGGATGATGCTGCGTATCAGTGAACGAATTGCAGAAAAACACGGCATCATGTCACTTACTTCCGGAGAAAGCCTTGGCCAGGTTGCAAGTCAGACGATGGAAAGTATGTTTGCAATTAACGAAGTGACGAACTATCCAGTACTGCGCCCGTTGATAACGATGGACAAGTCTGACATCATCGATATTGCAAAACAAATCGACACGTATGAAATTTCAACTCGTCCATATGATGACTGCTGTACAGTATTTGTACCGGAAGCGCCTAAAACAAAGCCTCGCCGTGAAAAGGTCCACTTGTATGAAGGGACAATCGACTTTTCAGCTGAATTCGAACGAGCTATCGAAGGCACAGAAATTATCACTGCATTGCCAGATGAAAACACTGCGCCATTTGCTGATTTATTGTAAGAACTTCCCAACTAAATAATCTGTATGTTACTCTCCTTGTCGGCGCATCCTACTTGTACAAGGAGGTGACACACAATGGCTAACAACAACTCAAGCAACCAGCTAGTAGTACCTCAAGCGCAACAAGCTCTAGATCAAATGAAATATGAGATCGCACAAGAATTCGGTGTACAGCTTGGCGGAAACGAAACTTCTCGTGCCAACGGATCTGTTGGAGGAGAAATCACTAAACGTCTTGTACGCACAGCACAAGAGCAATTAAGCAGATAATTTCATAAGTATGGCATAAAGGGGCAGCATTCGCTGCTCCTTTTCTGTGTAAAAACAAAATGAAATGCTTATCCTATTGCTGAAGGGAGCTGGAGAATATGTGGATAGTCATTAGTTTTGGGCTTGCAGTACTGCTGTTGGTAGCAGTTGCTCTTGTTGCTAGAGTGACAGTACATATTTGTTATGATCAAAAAAAATGGAATATCCGGATTAGGGTTTTCGGCATCTGCGTGCATAAGCGGCAATTCAAACAGCAATCATCCATTGAACACACGTCTGCCGATGATATAAAACAGCAGCTATCCAATCTCTTCACGGACCTGCAGAGGATGTGGAACTCCTTTCCCTATCTGCTGCAGATTACAAAAAGTGCAGAGATGCAGCAATTTCGCTGGCATACAACAATTGGAATGTCCGATGCAGCAGCAGTAGGTACCATGGTTGGTTTGGTGTGGACTATAAAAGGAATAGCCAATCAAATAATCCGGTCGAATTTCCAGATCAGACAGCCCTTTGACATCCAGGTACAGCCGGTTTTTCAAACTTCCTTCTTTGATACAAGCTTTCAATGCATAGTGTCTATTCGTACTGGGAAAGCTATGCAGGCTATTATATCCAATGCCAGAGGAAGATAGGAGGAGCAGTATGGCAGATCATCCAATTCAAGGCTTAATGAAGACCGCAATGGAAAACCTAAAGGAAATGATTGATGTTAATACAATAATCGGCGATCCAGTGGAAACACCTGATGGCAGCATCATTTTGACTGTGTCCCGGGTTGGTTTCGGATTTGCTGCTGGAGGAAGTGAGTTTGATGCAGCTTCCCAAGGTAAGAGTGATCAGAAAGAGCTGCCTTTTGGAGGGGGAAGCGGTGGCGGCGTGTCCATCACACCGATAGCCTTTCTCATCGTAGGCCATAAAGGTGTCAAAATGATTCACCTGGATGAACAGACACATTTGTATGAAAAGCTTATTGAAGCAGCACCAGCGGCGGTAGAAAAAATCCAAGAGATACTCAAGCAAAATCCGAAGCAGAAAAAGCAGCAAAAATCACAAAGATCTGATGATGAGACTATATATTGACTAAAAGGCCGCCTGTTGGTGGTTTTTTTGTTTATAATCCGACATTATTCCGCTATAATTTAAAGATACTGAGCTTGAAACGGGAAAGCGCAAAGAGAGAAGGTTATACTTGAAACAGAAGATAAATCTGCGGACGCAGATGACTGCACTGGTGTTCATTGTCGTAATCTTGGCTGTAACGACGACATTTGTCATGATTGGGATTGAGACGAGTAATAATATTAAATCCCAAGAACGGGACCGAGTGCTGCAAACTGCCAAGCTGATAGCTGTTGACCCGGTAGTCATGCAGGCGACGGATGAGCAGGATTCCGCTACACTGCAGAAGTTTACTACCCAAGCAATGGGGATTACGGATGCAGATTTCGTTGTGGTAATGAACATGGACAGCGTTCGGCTGAGCCATCCGGATACAGCTGAGATCGGAAAACGATTTGCCGGCGGAGATGAAACTCCAGCGATTCAAGGGAAAGAATTTGTATCCAAGGCAAAGGGGACACTGGGATTAAGTTTGCGGGCATTTGCCCCGGTCTATAATGAACAAGGAGATCAAGTCGGAGTTGTTGCGGTCGGAATAACGATGAATGAGTTGAATGAAATCATTCGAAGCAATCGATTGCCATTATATTTGGCTACGGTACTTAGTTTAGTAATTGGTTTAATTGGAGCCGTCCTGCTGGCACGTAAAATAAAACAGATTATGCACGGGATGGAACCGGATGAAATTGCTGCACTTTTAAGTGAGCGAATTGCAATGCTGGAATCGATCAAAGACGGGATGTTAGCTGTTGACACGAATGGGAAAATTCAGATGGTCAATACAGAAGGAAAAAGATTGCTGGAAGAGATGGGGATCAAAGGAGAGCTGAAGAACCGTCATGTCGATGATGTGCTCCCAGTTACTAAACTTCATCAAGTTATAGCATGGAATAAACCGTTGATTGGCCGTCAAGTGGAGCATAATGGATTGACACTCGTCATGAATGAAATCCCTATTCAGATCAAAGGAAAAACCGAAGGAGCAATTGCAACATTTCTTGACCGAACGGAATATAACCATCTAAACGAAAAGCTGACAGATACAATGCTGTACGCGGACGCTCTTAGGGCGCAAACACATGATTTCATGAACAAGCTGCATGTGATTCTTGGTCTGTTGGAATTGGAGGATTACGATCAGCTGGAACGCTATGTGAAAAATGTTGCCGGTAAAGAGAGATCTGCTACGATTGCGATGATTCACCATCTTAAGAATCCAATCCTTGCCGGTTTTCTGCTCGGGAAGAAAAGCTATATGGCGGAAAATGGTGTTCAGCTGGAAGTGGATTGCAGAGATACAATACCGAATACATCTGAAAAAATGAATCAGATGCTAATTACCATATTAGGTAATTTAATGAACAATGCAGTGGATGCTGTTGATCAGCAGCCAGAAAAGCGTGTCCAGCTATCCATGAAGTATAACGATGGACAGCTCTTCTTAGAGCTGACGGACACGGGAAAAGGGATCAGTAAAGAACAGCAGGAGAAAATTTTCACACAAGGTTATTCCACAAAAGGAAACGACCGTGGCTTTGGCCTTTATCAAGTGGAAGACTATGTGCACAAGCTGGGTGGCTATCTTGTCCTTACAAGTGAGCCGGGTGAAGGAACTACCTTCAGCGTCCAGCTGCCGTATGATATACAGGAGGATGTAACAAATGATTAAAGTACTGATCGTGGAAGACGACCCGATGGTTAGCGAATTGAATAAGCGCTATGTTAAACAAATGAGTGGATTTGCAGCTGTCGGAGCTGCTCAGAATTATAAGGAAGCCCTTGAATTCATTCAGCAAAATGAAGTCGACCTTCTTCTTTTGGATGTATATATGAAAGGTAAGAACGGAATAGAATTGCTTAAAGAAATTCGCAAACGCGACCAGAAAGTGGACGCTATCATCATTTCTGCGGCAAGTGAAAAACCGATGATTCGGGAAGCACTCCAATACGGAGCTGTCGATTACTTGATTAAACCTTTCGAATTTGACCGATTCCAGAACGCTTTAAGCGGCTATCGGAAGCGTCAGCTTATCTTCAGCAATAAAGAAGAGATGACGCAGCAGGAATTAGACAGCCAGCTCTTGCAGCTGCCTGAGCAGGAGCAAATGATGCAGCTGCCAAAAGGTCTTACAAGAAGTACTCTAAAGGTTGTATGGAACAGTATTCTTACTTTCCGTTACAATTTCTTCACAACAGAGGATATTGCGAAAGAAACCGAAATGTCGCAAGTATCTGTACGAAAATACCTGAAGTTCCTAGAGGATGTGCAGCTGCTCGAAGTGGAAATGCATTATGGCAGTATCGGGCGTCCGGTCTTCAAATATCGCGTTAACGCAAATACTTCCCATCACATCAGCCAATATATCTGACAAAAAAAGAAGCCCTTTTTATAGGCTTCTTTTTTAATTTTGAATAGTAATGATGACCTTACCGTAGGCGTGGTGCTGATCGAGGTAGGTGAAGGCCTCTTTAAACTCTTGGAATGGATATACTCGATCTATTAAAGGACGGATTTTATCTGCTTCTATTAAATTTGTCAGCTCTACCAAGTCATCAGTATTATGTTTTTTTAAGAAGTTGCCTAACTTTTTGCCGCTTCCCAACGTGAAGATAGGACCAAGCAGCATCGCTTCGAACATTTGGGAAGCAGATCCGCCGACCATCACATACACGCCATTCTCAGTCAGTAATTTCTTGTAAGTAGCAAGATGCTGATAACCGTTAATGGCCAGAATTGCGTCGAAGGAACCATAATACTTGGTTAAATCGATTTTTCCATAATCTAATACATAATCAGCACCTAATAACTTCATATTCTCCATATGTTTCTTACTGCAAACAGCGGTGACGGTCGCTCCGAAAGCTTTGGCAACTTGGACAGCGAAAGTTCCAACACCCCCTGATGATCCATAAATCATGATGCGTTGTCCGGGCTGTACACGAACTGCGTCACGTAATGCTTGTAATGCAGTTAAAGAAGCTAAAGGAACGGCCGAGGCTTGAAGGTGAGAAAGGTTGGTCGGTTTCAAGGCAAGTGCCTTTTCTGGAACAGCAACATATTCAGCCAATGAGCCGAATCCATAATTGGACAAATCAGCATAAACTTCATCGCCTGGTTTGAAGTGTTTTACTTGTTTTCCGGCAGCTTTCACAACACCTGAAATATCGCTTCCGGTTATTATATGCTTTGGTTTGAAAACCCCGTAAGCAAAACGAGCGAGAAAGGGTTTGCCTTTCAGCAGAACTAAATTAGCTTGGTTAAGGGAGGCGGCATGTACTTTAATAAGCAGCTCATCGCCTTTTGGCACAGGATCAGGCACTTCTTCCGCTTTGAGTACAGAAGGGGAACCATAACTCCGTGTCGTTATTGCCTTCATAATAAGCACACTCCTTTCTGACTGTTTATCGCGCTATTATATTCCAGTAATATTGCATACATGCTAGAAACCATGGTCAGAAAAGGTATGAATACACTATAGATTTATAAGACATCCTAAGTAAAATCGGACGTCGTTTTTTAATTACAAAAGTTATCTTACGTTTAGTTTAGTTAAAAAATAACACAGGTAATTTTGGTTAAATTAGAATAGTCGTATCTACTTAGGGGGTGCATTCTTATGGAAATGAAATCGCATACAAGCGATCAACAATCCAACAACCAAAAGCCATCAGGCTTTAACAAAATTATGGAATGGAAAGTCGGTGTTATGCCGCTTCCGGTGTATATCGTATTAGCAATCATTGTTCTTATTGCTGCATACACTAACCAATTACCTACTGACATGATTGGCGGCTTTGCAGTCATCATGGTACTAGGTGTGCTGCTAGGGGACATCGGTCAGCGCATACCTTACTTCAACAGCATCGGGGGACCAGCAATTCTATCCTTGTTTGTTCCGTCCATGCTTGTGTTCTTTGACACATTGAGTTCATCAACTTTGGAAGCTGTCGATCAGCTGATGACGTCAGACGGATCCAACTTCCTTTACTTCTACATCGCATGTTTGGTGGTAGGTAGTATTCTTGGTATGAACCGGACAGTCCTTATCCAAGGCTTCATCCGTATGTTCATCCCATTGGTAACTGGTACGATTGCTGCGGTAACAGTTGGTACTTTAGTTGGTATGCTGTTTGGTTACAGCATGCATCACACTTTCTTCTATATTGTTGTACCAATTATCGCTGGTGGTATCGGTGAAGGTATCCTTCCATTGTCTGCTGGTTATGCAGGTGTTCTTGGCGGAGATGCTTCAACTTATATCTCTCAATTGGTTCCAGCTGCTATCATCGGTAACGTTTGTGCCATCATCATCGCTGGACTAATGAAAAAACTTGGTGAAAAACGTCCAGAGCTTGCAGGACATGATAAACTAGTTCGCTCCAACAAGGGCGATAAAGTATTGGAAGCTGCAAAAGAAAGCTCAACTAAAGCAATTGATTTCAGTTTGATGGGAGCAGGTCTCCTTGTGGCAATGAGTTTATTCGTTCTTGGACGAGTTGTCGAGCATTGGATCCACGTTGTAGCTGGCTTCACATTGTCCGGCGCAATCATAATGATCATTGCGGCAACAATCATTAAGTCTGGTAACCTGCTTCCTGCTAAGCTTCAAACTGGTGCGCAGCAGCTGTACAAATTCGTTTCTACTGCATTCACATGGCCACTAATGGTCGGTTTGGGTATTGTTTTCATCCCACTTGAGGATGTAGCAAGTGTATTTACCATCGGCTTTGCAGTAACTTGTGCGTCTGTTGTTATCGCAATGGCTACTACTGGCTACTTTGTAGGTAAATTGATGAATATGTATCCTGTTGAAGCTTGTATCGTTACAGCTTGCCACAGTGGTCTTGGCGGTACAGGGGACGTTGCTATCCTTTCTGCTTCCGGCCGTATGGCGTTGATGCCTTTCGCGCAGATATCCACTCGTCTTGGTGGTGCTGCTACTGTTATCGGTGCAACAGCATTAATGCATTTCTTCGGATAAAAAGCAAAGCTCAGCTTCGGCTGGGCTTTTTGCTTGCAGCAGAGCCTGCTCTCGCTTCTGTCCGCTGCTTTTGATACAATAAGGCAGATGCAGTGAAATGGAGGAAATGATACGTGGAACAACAGAATGTAGAAAAGGTTTACCAAGCACTTGACCAAATGGCCGAGGCATTGGAAACACGTGAAAACATACCTTATCTTGATGCACTTGGTGCAGCAATGGAATATATATTGGATCGCGATACAGAAATAACAGAACAGCCATTATTAAAACAGCAGCTGGAGAAGCATGCGGCTGTATTTGACGATCAGAGCTACCAAAAAGAAGAGATTCGAAAAGGTATTCAGTTGTCTATCCTGAAAGGTATGAAAGGTGCTACGCAGCAGCAGCACATGCTGACGCCTGACACTGTTGCAATGCTTATTGGATACTTAACAAATAAGTTAATTGGAAAAAATGAAGATTTTCGTATTTTCGACCCAGCTGTTGGTACAGGGAATCTGCTTACAGCAGTTTTGAATCAAGTTGAGCGGGAAGGACATGCTTACGGCAGTGATGTGGATCCGACTTTGATTCAGCTTGCTGTCATGAATGCCAATATGCAGGAAAGACAAATTGAATTTTTCCATCAAGACAGCCTGCGCCCGTTTCTTTTGGAACCGGTTGATCTTGTCGTGAGTGATTTGCCAGTCGGTTATTATCCTGATGATATCCAAGCAGCACAATTCGAATTAAAGGCAGAAGAAGGTCATTCTTATTCGCATCATCTGTTCATTGAACAAAGTCTGCATTATACAAAAGAAGGCGGTTACCTGCTTTTTGTCGTGCCAAACTTCCTGTTTGAAAGCGATCAAGCTCGCTCACTGCATACATTCCTGCAGCAGCATGCGCATATTTTAGGATTACTACAATTTCCGGAGAGCATGTTTAAAAATGAATCTCAGGCGAAAAGTGTTTTGATTCTGCAGAAAAAGGGGACGCTAACTACAGCACCGAAGCAAGCGTTGCTTGTACAGCTTCCGTCCTTTAAGAACCCAAATGCGATGGCAAATGTTTTGAAACAGATTAATGATTGGTTCGATAATGAGCTATCTGGTTTAAAAAACTAAAAAAATTAACGAAAACTAAAACAAGTCCTCGACATATCTTGCAATGAGCTTGTCGAGACAGGTAAAATAGGGAAGTACGTAAAAGTTTACAAGGGGCTGAACATGTTGAGTAATATTTTAGCAATCAACGCTGGTAGTTCTTCATTAAAATTCCAGCTAATCCACATGCCTGAGGAAGACGTAAAGGCAGTGGGTCTCGTAGAACGTATCGGACTGAATGATTCCATCTTCACTATCAAATTCAATGGTGAAAAAGATGAAACAACTAAAGATATTGAAAATCATGAAGAAGCAGTAAAAATGTTGCTTGAGAAGCTGACTTCCACTGGCGTTATTTCTTCTTTGGACGAAATCGACGGCGTTGGACACCGTGTTGTACACGGCGGAGAGAAATTCAGTGATTCTGTTCTTATCACAGACCAAGTGATGGAAGAGATTGCGGAAGTATCCGAGCTTGCACCATTACACAACCCAGCAAACTTAACAGGAATCCGTGCATTCAAGGAAATTCTGCCGAACATTCCGGCGGTCGCTGTTTTCGATACAGCTTTCCATCAGACAATGCCGCCTGAGTCTTATCTATACAGTCTTCCATATGATTATTATGAAAAATATGGAATCCGTAAATATGGTTTCCACGGAACAAGCCATAAGTACGTTTCCCAGCGTGCTGCTGAATTGATGGACCGTCCAGTTGAACAGCTTCGCTTGATCTCCTGCCACCTAGGTAACGGAGCAAGTATTGCTGCTATTGAAGGCGGAAAATCAGTTGATACATCCATGGGCTTCACACCGCTTGCTGGTGTAACAATGGGTACGCGTTCTGGTAACATCGACCCTGCACTTATTCCATTCATCATGCGTAAAACAGGCAAGACTGCTGATGAAGTTCTGCATGTATTGAACAAAGAAAGCGGAATGCTAGCGCTATCTGGTTTTTCCAGTGACTTGCGTGACATCGAAAGCAAATCTGAAGCAGGCGATGAGCGTGCAGAGCTTGCGCTTGATGTCTTTGCAGAAAGAATCCACAAATACCTTGGATCTTACGCTGCGCGCATGAGCGGAGTAGATGCAATCATCTTCACTGCTGGTGTTGGTGAAAATAGTACGACTGTCCGTGAGCGTGTCCTTAAAGGACTTGAATTCATGGGTGTCTATTATGATCCATCCTTGAATAATGTACGCGGTAAAGAACAATTCCTGACTTACCCACACTCTCCAGTGAAGGTTATTGTTATCCCGACAAACGAAGAAGTTATGATTGCAAGAGACACAGTTCGTCTTGCGGAAACTGTAACAAAATAATTTAGCAGAAAAGCTAGTCCCGAACCTAATGGGACTAGCTTTTTTTGCATTTTCAAGGGTGGAAACAATGGTATACTTGGGACGAAAGCAAGTCTTGTTACATACGAAATGGAGGCAAGCAGAATGAAGATTGGTGTACCGAAGGAAATAAAGAATAACGAAAACCGTGTTGCTATGGCACCGTCTGGTGTAACACTTTTGCATGAAGCAGGACATGATGTGTTCATTGAGACGGGAGCTGGCTTTGGCTCGGGCTTTACAGATGAACAATATGAACAAGCTGGTGCAGTTATCGTACCAACCGCAGCGGATGCCTGGAGTAAAGAAATGGTTATGAAAGTCAAGGAGCCGCTTCCGGAAGAATACAATTATTTCTATGAAGGTCTCATTCTTTTCACATATCTGCACCTTGCGGCGGAAGGTTCTTTGACGAATGCCTTGATTGAGAAGAAGGTTGTTGGTATCGCTTATGAAACAGTCCAGCTGGAAGATCGATCCCTTCCGCTTCTTACACCGATGAGTGAAGTCGCAGGTCGCATGGCATCCCAAATAGGTGCACAATTCCTGGAAAAACCCTACGGCGGCAGCGGTATTTTAATGTCTGGTATACCAGGTGTGAAGCGTGGTAAAGTCACGATTATCGGCGGCGGTGTTGTTGGAACGAATGCAGCAAAGATTGCGGTTGGTCTTGGTGCTGACGTAACGATAGTCGACTTGAGTCCGCAGCGTCTGCGGGAGCTCGATGATTTGTTTGGCAACTCGATCAATACGGTTGTCTCCAACCCGCTTAACATAGCGGAAGCTGTAAAAGAATCCGATCTGGTTATTGGAGCTGTTCTCATACCTGGGGCCAAAGCGCCCAAGCTGGTAACAGAAGAGATGATCGCAAGTATGAAGCCCGGATCTGTTGTCGTTGATGTTGCAATTGACCAGGGTGGTATTTTTGCAACATCCGATAAAATTACGACACATGATAACCCGACGTATACAAAGCATGATGTATTGCATTATGCAGTTGCCAATATGCCAGGTGCGGTTCCGCGTACTTCCACAATCGGGCTGACAAATGTGACTGTTCCTTATGCACTGCAGCTTGCTAATAAAGGATATCAGCAAGCTTGTCTGAACAATCCATCCTTGGCAAAGGGAATAAACACATTGGATGGCTTTGTAACGTATCAAGCAGTAGCGGAAGCACATGATTTGACGTTTGAAGCAGCTGACAATCTGCTGAAGAGATAAAAAACGAGCATCTGCCGAAAAGCAGATGCTCGTTTTATTTTAACCGATGATTTGTAAATCGCGTGGATAAACAGTAAGAACGTCAGGGCCATTCTTTGTAAGGAAAATATCATCCTCAATACGAACGCCGCCGACACCAGGCAAATAAATACCAGGCTCAATTGTGTAGCACATGCCATCCTGTAATGCTTTTGTATTGTTGCTGGACAATGACGGGAATTCATGTACGCCGATTCCTAAACCGTGTCCGACACGGTGCGTGAAGTACTCACCATAGCCAGCTTGTTCGATATGGCCGCGGGCCGCTCTATCGATTTCAGAAATAGCAGTTCCTACTTGTGATGCGGCTGTTGCTTTCTCGAGGGCGATTCGCACTGTATCATGAATATGCTGCTGATCAGCTGTTACATGCTTATAAGCAACCGTCCGGGTAATATCTGAGCAGTAGCCTTCAAAGATGACTCCCAAATCAAATAAGACAAGATCTCCTGCTGCAATCTGTTTACCATCCGGAGTTCCGTGCGGAGAAGCAGTCTTCGCACCGGACAAAACGGTTGTCGCAAATGACATGCTCTGTACACCTTCTTGCTTCAGTGCATATTCTAGCTCCGCTACAATTTGTAGTTCACTCTTTCCAGCTGCAATTGCCTCGATGCCTTTCTTGACACCAAAATCAGCAAGTGCTGCTGCTTGTTTCAACAAAGTGTATTCTTTTTTGTCTTTGATGTTTCGTTGGTTCTGCAGAAGTTCCGTCGCACTCGTCAACGCTGTGTCTGACAGAATATGCTGCAGCATCTCCAAACGAAGTACTGACATATGGTCCTTTTCGATTCCCATGGAAGCTGGAATACGGCCTCGTTCTTTTAGGTAATCCTTGAAAAGCTGCCAGACATCTTCATGGTCGTGGTATGTAAGCATTTCTTCCTTCCAGCCGGCTTGTAGGGCGTCTTCTTTTTCCATTGCCGGCAAAATGAGCAGTGGTGCATCTTTTTGATCTGCGAATACAGCTACGAGTCGCTCATGCGGATCTGTGTAATAATTGCTCACATAATACACGTTCTCCATGGAGGTGATGAACACGCTGTCTGCTTGATCACCTTTTAACTGTTGTAATAATGTATCGATTCTGTGTTGCATAGTAAATCCTCCTTTTCCCCTAGTATAGCAAAAAACGTATTGCGTTTCTTCCGTATACAACTGTGGTAAACTAAATGCGAAAAAATGAAAAGGGGTTGTAAACTTGAAAATCTCATTCCACGGACAAGCTGTTGTACAGATTGTGACAGAAAAGCATACGATATTAATCGACCCGTTCATCACTGGAAATGCTACATGTGATTTAAATGCAGACGATGTGCAGCCAGATGTGATTCTGATGACACACGGACACAATGACCATGTCGGAGACACTATTTCAATCGCTAAACGCACTGGTGCACTTGTTGTAGCGCCGAACGAATTGGCAGTTTACTTGGAAGGCAAAGGATTGAACACACATCCAATGGGTATCGGCGGTGCGCATGAATTCGAATTTGGCCGTGTAAAACTGACGCAGGCGTTTCACAGCAGTGCTATAACGGATGAAGATGGTACCCACTATATGGGAATGCCGACTGGTATTCTATTCACGGCTGAAGGCAAGACAATCTACCACGCGGGCGATACAGGTTTATTCTCGGATATGAAACTTATCGGAGATATGAACACTATCGATGTTGCTTTGCTCCCAATCGGTGATAATTTCACAATGGGTCCTGAAGATGCACTGATTGCTGCTGAGTGGGTGAAAGCTAAACAGGTTATTCCGATTCATTACAACACATTCCCGTTGATTGAGCAGGATGGCGCGGCATTTGCAGAAAAAGTGAAACCTGGTCAAGGTGTCCACCTGGAGCCCGGCCAATCTATTACAATCTAAAGAAAACAGCATCCTGTCACAGGGTGCTGTTTTTATCTGTTATAGTAAATGAATTGATTTTATAGATTAATATTTCGGGCTATGCAGCAATTTTTCTTCTGAAATTGAAACCTCTGTCTAAAAACTGTACAATAACAATAGATAAAAAAAGACTAGTACAGATGAGGGCATGGTGAAGGAATGTCGACAAAACATGATCAGATCATTAAATATATTGAGAACCTTCCGGTTGGCGGGAAGATATCCGTACGTGCTATCGCCAAGGAATTGAATGTAAGTGAAGGAACGGCATACCGAGCTATCAAGGAGGCGGAGAATAAAGGGCTGGTCAGCACGATTGAGCGTGTCGGGACTGTGAGGATCGAAACAAAAATTAAGGATAATTTTGATCGCTTATCTTTCGCTGAAATCATCGGTATTGTGGATGGTCAAGTGCTCGGAGGCCGCGACGGCTTGCATAAGACGCTTAATAAATTTGTTATCGGAGCGATGGAACTTGATGCTATGATGCGCTATACCCAAAAGGATGCTTTGCTCATCGTCGGTAACCGTATTGAAGCGCATGAACTGGCAATCAAGGAAGGGGCTGCCGTGCTCATAACTGGAGGTTTCGACACGGATGACCGTATCAAGCGTCTGGCAGATGAAAAGGAGCTTCCGGTCATCTCCACGAGCTATGATACGTTTACGGTAGCGGAATTGATCAACCGGGCGATCTATGATCAGATGATCAAGAAAGAGATAATCGTTGTAGAGGATATTTTTACACCATTGCAGCAAACATACCATCTGCAGGAAACAGATACGCTCGAAAAATGGTATATGTTCAATGCGGAAACTACTCATACACGTTATCCAGTAACTAATGCGGCACAGAAGGTAACTGGAATGGTCACCTCGAAGGATATCATCAACAAGGACAGGCAGCTGTCTGTTGTAAAAGCGATGACGAAGAATCCGCTTACCGTTCAAAAGCATACAACCCTTGCATATGCTGCTCATATGATGGTTTGGGAAGGTATCGAGATTATTCCAGTTGTCGATCAGCAGCATAAATTGCAAGGATTGATTTCCAGACAGGATGTTTTAAAAGCGCTTCAACAAATCCAGCTGCAGCCGCAAATTGGCGAAACAATCGAAGACCTGGTAACAAGAGAGATCGATTTGCTGGAAGATGAGACGCCGGACGTCGTTTTTCAAGGGAAAGTGACACCGCAGATGACGAATCAGCTTGGCAGTCTCTCTACCGGAGTTCTGACAACGTTTGTCACGGAAGCAAGCCGACGTTTCGTTCGCAAAATGAAGAAGGGGGATATGGTGGTCGATAACATATCCGTCTATTTCCTGCGTCCCATCCAGCTGGACAGTACAATCCTGATCAAGCCGCGTATTCTGGAGGTTGGGCGGAAGTTGGCGAAAATGGACGTGGAAGTGTATAGTAACAAGAAAACATTAGTTGCAAAAGCGTTGCTTATGGCACAGCTATTGGATCGCTGAGGCACATACATAGAGGGGGATACGATGCACGATAAAATCCTGGAAAGAATCAAGGTATATGAAACAATCATCATTCAGCGCCATGTTCGACCTGATCCGGATGCCTATGGATCACAGGTCGGACTAAGTGAAATTATCAAAGCGTCATTCCCGGATAAGCAGGTGTGGGTTGTAGGTGACGCTGATCCATCGCTAACATTCCTCGCAGAGATGGATACGATAGCTGACAGCGTATTTGAACAGGCGCTTGTCATTATTTGTGATGCTGCTAATCAGCCACGTATATCTGACCCGCGGTATAAGTTGGCCAAAGAAATAATTAAAATTGACCATCATCCTGAAGTTGATCGATATGGCGACATACAGTGGGTTGTTCCAACAGCCAGTTCTACAAGTGAAATGATTTACGAATTGTATGCAGCGCATCCAGAGCTACAGCTGACGACTCGGGGCGCGATGTTGTTATATGCTGGTATTGTTGGTGACACGGGACGTTTTCTTTTCCCGTCAACAAGTGAGAAAACATTCCACTTTGCAGGTGAATTGATAAAGTATCCATTCGATCGGACGATGCTTTATGAAAAATTATATGCGTCAAGGCTTGATGTCGCCAGACTTCAGGGATATATACTGCAGCAACTCAAGCTGCACGAGACCGGTGTTTGTGCAATCCGGATTACGAAGGATATTCTTGCATCCTACGGAGTGACTTCTTTGGAGACGAGTCAGCTTGTCGGAACAATTGCCAGTATTGAAGGTGTCAAAGCATGGCTCTTTTTCGTCGAAGAGGAAGAACAGATTCGAGTGCGAATCCGTTCGAAAGGTCCTGTAATTAATGGACTAGCCGGGAAATTCAATGGTGGCGGCCATGCGTTTGCGTCTGGTGCTACAGTGTACAGTTGGGATGAAGCTACCAGACTTGAACAGGAATTACAAGATATATGTCGTCAGTTTGAATCAAATTAAATGTCTGTCTCCACTCTCACTGTCAAGTAGAGGATCTCGGAAATGATCAGCTGCTTGACGGTGACTTTGTAACGAAATCCATCCAGCTCATAGACTTTATTTTCAATTGCCCCGAGCAATAGCGGGCTGCTTTGCACAGCTCCATTGACACTGCGGCCGATCATATGGCGTGCTTCCTCCTTTATCGCTTCCTTCAGTTCATGCTCGATCAATTTGTCTAGCTCCAGGCTGTCATCAGTTTCGATAGCTATCGTGATTTCATCAATAAGAAGACCTTCCTGCTGCAGTTCATTCATTTCTTCATTGTTGTCCTTCAATACTTCGATATCCCGTTCCAAGTCGTGAATAGTACCTTCCATTTCTACTTTTTCCTTCACCCATTCCTCAAATAGCGTTCCATACATGAACAGATAAACAAAATAGGAAATGATGCCGCCAAGGAAAAATCCAACCAAAAAGCGTTGCCAGCCAGTCTGCTTATAAATCGGCGGTATATGCATCAGGAGACATCCTCCTGGATGAACCAGCCGATGATCAAGAGTGCAGTTTTTACTCCTCCCATCGCAGCGATGATGATAAGAATTTGTTTAATGACATCAAATGTTGCCCCTTGATAGATGCCTTTTTCAAAATTAGTAATAGCATCGAAAGTTCCGCCGATTGCCGCAATGATGGCCCAAATCCGAATACCGCTGGAGATACGCTTGATGGCGGTCAGTGGCGGTTCACCAGTAGCAAAAGCACCGATACTGCCGATGAAACAGCCCCCGATCATAACGCCGAGTGCGATGAAATAACAATGCATCATTGAGATGATAACTCGTTCTTCCATGCTGAAACTCCTTTACATAGTCTTTTTCTACCCTATGGCAGCAGGGGACAAGTTATGTTAGTCATTTCATTGTCTGCGACATTTCGTATATAATGGAGAGAGTGTAAAAAAGGGCGGTAATGATGTATGGAGTTCTCGCATCTGCAAATCAGAAGCAGCTATAGCTTCTATCAGAGTACAATTAAAATTCCTCAACTAGTGAAGAAAGCCAAGGAAGCAGGTTTTGAAGCCTTGGCGCTGACGGATGACGTGGTAATGTACGGTGTTGTGCCGTTTTATCAGGCTTGTTTAGAGGCAGGTATAAAGCCGATTATCGGAATCCATGTACCGATCGAGGCGGAAGGGCAAATGACGAAAGTTCTCATGCTTGCGGAAAATGATACTGGGTATCAGCAGCTAGCAGAATTAAGTACATACCTGCAAACGAATGAAACAAATTATTTGCCAATTTCATCATTGGAAGCATATGCGAAGGGAGTCATTGCAATAATTCCGACGCACACATTGATTCAGCTTCAAATCAATCCATGGCGATCCATATTTGGTGATCGGCTGTATGCTGGTATCAGTCCGGAAGAAGTGCGTTATCTGGATGACCAGACCTTGACCAATTGGCAGCAGCAGTACAATCTCCGATTTGCGGCAACAGGAGATGTGCGCTATGTGCAGGAAGATGATATCGATGCATATCATTGTCTGCTTGCAATAGAAGAAAGAGCAACCTGGGAGCCGGTTGCGCACGATACGCAGCCGACGCATCATTTACGTACAGGAGCAGAAATGGAAGGTCTTTCCGATAGTGTCTTGTGGCGGGGAGCACTGGCTGAGGCTGGTTCCATCGCAGAGCGCTGTACGATTCAGCTGCAACTTGGCGGTCGACATTTACCTGCATATCCAGTTCCTCAAGAAGAACAAGCTGATACATATTTAAGTCAAATATGCAGTGAACGGCTACAGGAGCTGTATGGAGGTAGAAAGGATGCACAGGAACGGCTGACCTATGAGCTAAATGTAATCAAGGAAATGGGCTTTAGTGATTATTTTCTAATTGTTTGGGATTTCGTACGTTATGCAAAGGAACACGGCATCCGTGTCGGTCCTGGACGCGGATCGGCCGCTGGCTCGCTCGTTGCCTATGTGCTAGGCATTACAGCGGTGGATCCGTTAGCTTATGGTCTTTTGTTTGAACGTTTCCTTAATCCGGAACGGATATCGATGCCAGATATTGATATTGACTTCTCTGACTACCGCAGGGATGAGGTCATCCGCTATGTACGAAATAAATATGGTGCAGATCATGTAGCGCAAATCATTACGTTTGGTACCTTTGCTGCTCGCTCCCTTTTGCGAGAGCTGGTCAAGACGATGGAAATACCGCAATCGGATGCTGCCTATCTTCTTAAGATGATTCCGAATAACGCAGCATCTTTGTCTGCTGGTTTAAAGGCTTCCGAAGAACTCACTACCTATGTCAAAGAATCAGAGCAGCTGAAGCGCTTATTCCGAATTGGTGTCAAGCTGGAGGGATTGCCGCGTCATGCATCAACGCATGCAGCTGGTATCGTCATTAGTGCTGATCCGCTCGTGAAAACCGTTCCGCTCGCTTCGGGGCACGATGAGGTAGCGTTGACTCAGTTTGCCATGAAGGAACTGGAACAGCTAGGTTTGTTGAAAATGGATTTCCTTGGATTACGCAACCTGACCTTGATGGATCATGTTCTAAACAGTTTGCCGAAACAACCGGATATAGAATCTCTTCCGCTGGATGATGAAGCTACTTTCCGTTTATTCCGGGAGGGACGCACGAACGGTGTGTTCCAATTTGAATCAAGCGGTATGAAGCAAGTGCTGCGGCAGTTGAAGCCATCATCATTTGAAGATATTGTCGCTGTTAATGCATTGTATCGACCAGGTCCGATGAGTTATATTCCGGTCTTCGTTCGTCGTAAACACGGGGAGGAGGCGGTTAGCTATCCACATGCTAAGCTGGCCCCGATTCTGGAGAAGACGTATGGTGTGCTTGTCTACCAAGAACAAATCATGCAGATAGCAGCCTCTATGGCTGGCTACAAGCTAGGGGAAGCCGATTTATTGCGCCGAGCAGTTAGTAAAAAAGATGCTAGCGTACTTGAGAAAGAAGAGAGCCGCTTCTTAACTGGCTGTATAGAAAATGGGTACAGCCCCGATACTGCCAAGGAAGTATTTTCCTGGATCGTGAAATTCGCTAACTACGGATTCAACCGCAGTCATGCAGTCGCATACAGCTACTTAGCGTATCAGCTGGCATACTTAAAAGCGCATTTTCCTGCAAACTTTTTTGCTGAATTGATGAGCGGAGTTGCGAATCAGCCAGATAAAATCCGGCAGTATATCCGCGAGGCAGCTGATAGCGGGATTGAAATCCTGGCTCCTTCCATCAATAAAAGTTTCGGCAAGTATACAGTAGAAAACAGGAATATAAGAATAGGGTTGCTGACCATCAAAGGTATTGGTGCCCAAGTGGTCAGACAGATTATTGATGCGCGGAAAGATGGACCATTCAAGCATCTTTTTGATTTCTGTGTTCGAGTCTCCATTAGTAAATCTGCATTGGAGCAGCTCATTTTAGCCGGGGCTTTCGATAATATCCATAATAACCGAGCCGCAGTATTGGCTACGATAGATAAAGCAATGGAGCAGGCGGAATTGTTCAGGGAATTGTATGATCAGCCATCGCTGCTGGGAGAAGTCGAATTCGAAGCTACATATGAGAAGCAGGAGCCATTTTCATCGATGGCCATCTTGAAGTACGAAAAAGAAGTGCTTGGATTGTATATTTCCAGTCATCCACTCGCAAGCTATCGGGGTGATCTCCGCAGCAGTGGTTATATTGCAGTTCAGCAGATCGAGGCACTACCGCCTAAAAAGCAGGTGCGCTTGGCTGCTGTTGTTCTACAGCAGCGGACGATCCGGACGAAAAAAGGCCAGCCTATGGCATTCCTGACAATCGGTGATGAGACTGGTGAAGTCGAAGCCGTCGTATTTCCAGATTT
Organism: Terribacillus saccharophilus; assembly: GCF_002272075.1. Taxonomy (GTDB): domain Bacteria; phylum Bacillota; class Bacilli; order Bacillales; family Amphibacillaceae; genus Terribacillus; species Terribacillus saccharophilus_A. Next base: position 477 of record NZ_NPBJ01000040.1, on the reverse strand, counting down.
ACATCGGCAAATCGGTCGATTTCTGGAAGAGGAGACACTGCTCGACCTTGTTGGTAAGATCGAGGAAAGGAATGGGGAAAGACAGCTTATCCTGCAAGATGGCCAACTCTTCCAGGAAGATAAGCTCGAGCCTAGTAAAGAACGTTTATTCATCCGCTATGATACTATCGCTGAAGAAGAAGTTCTCGACATTGTCCGCGAATGTGCCGCACAGTATCCTGGAAATGTACCTGTCATTGTTGTACACAAGGAGACACGGAAAAGCTATCAGCTGTCCGGTTCGTATCACCTCGAGCTAAGCCAGAAAAGTCTGGGTATTTTAAGAAAACATTTTGGGAAAGAAAACGTTGCCGTGTCGGGGCAGTGACGATTCAACTTTCTTTACACCATGGTGACATATGCCTATAATGTATAGTCGTCTGTACCGACCGTCATGATATAAAATACACAAAGGATGATAAAATATGTCCAACTTAA
>NZ_NPBJ01000039.1 GCF_002272075.1 Terribacillus saccharophilus | reverse complement strand
AATGGTAGTTGGGTTCGCCCTGCGAGAGTAGGACACTGCCAGGCAGTTCTTTTTTGTATACATATTTATTATTGTTCCACAGTAGCTCAGTGGTAGAGCTATCGGCTGTTAACCGATCGGTCGCAGGTTCGAATCCTGCCTGTGGAGCCATTGCTTCCTTAGCTCAGTCGGTAGAGCACCACCATGGTAAGGTGGGGGTCAGCGGTTCAAGTCCGCTAGGAAGCTTAGAAAAAAGTATTAGAGTTTAATTACTCTAATACTTTTTTTGATTCTATAGATATTTAACTATAGAGCCCTATCATACTAAGAAAGAACTTTTCTACAATCTAAGATGATAAAGAAGGTCTTACAATCAATTCACTCACATCGATTTCTGCAGGCTGTGAAATTGCATAAAGAATGGCTTGTGCAATAGCGGAAGCAGGAAGTGCTTGTCGTCGATACTCGATCATAGCTTCACTCGCTTGTTTATCGGTAATATGATCAGCTAATTCTGATTCGGTTACGCCCGGTGAAATTAAAGTTGAACGAATGTTATGCGTTGCCTCCTGTCGTAAACCTTCCGTGATTGCGCGGACTGCATATTTGGTTGCGCAATAAACTGCTGCTGTTGGGGTTACTTCGTATGCGCCTATAGAAGCTATATTAATAATATGTCCGTTATGCTGTTCCTTCATCAGAGGTAATGCAGCACCAATACCATGGAGGACACCTTTTATATTCACATCAATCATACGATTCCATTCATCGATTTTCAGAGCTTCCAATTTAGATAGTGGCATTACACCAGCATTATTTACAATTACATCAATTCTTCCGTATGCCTTTGTAATTTCTTGTACTGTATCCTGCATTTGTTCAAAGTCCGTAACATCCAACTGCTTATAATCGGCTGTATATCCTTTTTGGCGGAGAGTGGATACAACTGTTTCTAATTTATCTGTTCTGCGGGCTGCCGCAATCACAATAGCACCATTTTCAGCCAACAATTCTACAGTTGCTGCTCCGATACCGCTGCTTCCTCCGGTGACAAGAACAACTTTATTCTTTATACTCATGCTTGTATCTTCCTTTCAAATATAATTTTGATAGGAGACTCTTTGTGTGACCACATTAGCCGTGGTCACGATATAGAATCATCCCTGCGTGATATAAGATTCCGTTACGAAAATCTCCATCAGCTGTGAATCCAGTATCATCTTGATATTCAATGTGGTCACCTATTATCTGATAATTACCTGTATAGGCGCCTTCGACATTACCGCGAGCTTCAACATAGCGTCCTTCGTCTAGTAGTTCATGCCTGATATACCGATCTTTAGTGACCCAGAGTCCAGCATAAGAATGATTAATAGTCTTCAATCAATATCAACTCCTTTTTCTGATCTACTATTAGTATCATGGAAAGTGAATATGGAGCGGTAGCCGGCGTCTCTTTAATTCTTGCCCTATCCTCCAAGACAATGAGTTCAACAAAGGAGGATGTATTCCATGTCGTCAGAAGGGCAATTGCAATTGAGAGAAGCCGAGCTTACAAAGCTGGTCTCAAGATTTGCAACCAAGGATGGTACGAATCTTACACGTATCTCCAGTCTGGAATTTATTCGATCTGTAAAGCCGCTGAAGCCTATACATACAATGCATGAACCTGCGTTGTGCATTGTTCTGCAAGGAAGAAAATTGGTATCCGTTAATGGGGAAGAATTCTTTTACCGGAAGGGCGATTACTTAGTCGTAGCGGTCGATCTGCCAGTTATCGGAGAAATTTTAGAGGCAAGTGAGACGGAACCATATTTATGTCTTCGATTGAATTTTAATTTACTACAGATAGCAGAGGTCTCAAAAGAGTATAAGCAGCACGCCACCCACAAAGGTATATCTGAGAGAGGCATATTTGTAGATCAGACAGATGAAGTTATTGTGGAGGCATTAATCAGACTCGTGAAGCTACTGCATACTCCTGAAGACACGGAAGTACTTGCACCTCTTATTATCAAAGAAATCCTTTACCGTATCATGCAGGGAAAGCACGGTGACAGAGTAAAAAACCTCGCTGCCAAAGGGAGTAAGTTATCTGAAGTAGCTGCTGCTCTATATTATTTAAAGAAGTATTTTTCTCGAGAAATAAAAATAGATGAATTGGCTAAACAAGTAAATCTTAGCCCGTCAGCTTTATACCATCATTTTAAACAAGTTACAACAATGACTCCTATTCAATACCAGAGGGCATTGCGGCTTCAAGAAGCAAGGCGGTTAATAATTGGAGAAGATATTAAAGCGGCTGATGCAGCCTTTAAAGTTGGATATGAAAGTCCTTCTTATTTTAATCGGGAGTACAGAAAAATGTTTGGAAAGCCGCCAGGAATAGATCGAAAAGAGAATCTGAAGATATATAATACGTAGTTCATTCAAAGCAAAAGCCGCATACAAACGTATGCGGCTTTTGCTTATTTTCTGTACTTCTGATAGTTCTTATTCCCGCCAGAGAGATTGTACACTTCTTCAAATCCCATATTCCTGAGTATATTTTGTGCAGCATTGCCTGTTACGCCACTGTTGCAGTAGCATAAAGTTGGTTTTTTCGGGTCGAGTTCTTTCGCTTTCTCCCTCAGCTCTGCTAAAGGAATACTGACAGCTTCAGGCACATGAGAAGTGTTATATTGATCTTTAGCCCGTGTATCGATAATCTGGAAGTTTTCTCCTTGTTCCAGCCTATGCTGCAGCTCTTTTGGTGTAAGCAGCTTATTATGCTTCTTTATGGCGTTATCGAGCGCCATGCCAGTGTACATGACGGGATCCTTTGTTGTGCTGAATGGTGGGGCATATGCTAGATCAAGATGGAACAGGTCCTCTGCTTTGGCACCGAAGGTCATAGCAGTGACGAATACATCGATACGCTTGTCCACGCCTTCTTCTCCAACTGCCTGGACACCAAGCAGTTGGCCGGTAGCTCGGTCAGCAATTGCTTTTATGATAATCTCCTTGCCTCCAAGATAAGCAGCGCGGGCAGGTTTGATATTATGCAGTGTTTCGATATCATACCCGTGTGCAAGAGCTTCTTGTTCGTTCATGCCGGTCTGCCCGACAGCTAATTCGAATACACGGACAATGCCGGTGCCCAGAATACCTCGGTGAGCAGAAGTGCCTCCGGTAATGACGTCACCAGCTATACGTCCCATCTTATTAGCGGTGGAACCAAGCGGTCGATAGAGCGGTTTACCAGTGATAACGGAGAAGCTTTCTGCCACATCTCCGACTGCATATACATCCGGCAAATTGGTTTGCATTTTTTCATTTACTGCAATTGCTCCGGTTTCTCCAATTTTGATGCCAATCTTTTCAGCTAAAGCTGTATTTGGCTGAACACCAACAGCCAGGAAAACTATATCAGATGCAATTGTATCTCCACTGGAGGTAATGACGTCTGTATTCGTAATACGGACAGCTTCTTGTCCGAGAAGCAAGTTTACACCATGTGCTTCCAAAGTATCTGCCACATGGTCAGCTATATCTTTATCCAGGTGCTTCATTACCTGCTTGCTTCGCTGGAGTAAGGTTACTTCAATCCCCAAATGAGTGAGCTGTTCAGCCATTTCCAATCCAATATAACCGGCACCTATGATGGTAGCTGTTTTCGGCTTGCGGGATTCGATGAACTGCTCGATTGCACCTGCATGCTGAATTGTCCTCACGTGAAAGACATGTCCCAGCTCTGTGCCTTCTATGTCTGGTGTGATAGGGCTGGCGCCAGTGGCAAAGACGAGAACATCATAAGTGTCCGTCACAGTTTCTTCCGTATCTAAATTTTTAATAGTTAAAGTCTTGTTATCATGATCTATATCAATTACTTCATGTCTTGTCTGAATCGAGACATTATAGCGTTTCTTGAACCAAGCTGGATTACGCGGATTCAGTGTCTCCAGATCCTCGACTTCATCACCGACAAAGTAAGGGATGCCGCAGACGCTGTAAGATATATCATAGTCCCTGTCATAAATGCGGATATCTGCTTCTTCGTTGTTTCTGCGTGCTTTTGCTGCCACTGAGGTACCGGATGCGACGGATCCTATTATACGGATTTTCATAATATCTCTCCTTTAATGGATGATGGATAACCAAATATAAAGTCCTGTTAGTGTTATGAACAGCGTTGGTATAGTTAATATGATTCCTGTCTTGAAATACGCTCCCCACGATATTTTGACACCTTTTTGGGAAAGGACATGAAGCCATAGCAGCGTAGCTAGTGAGCCGATTGGTGTGATTTTCGGACCAAGATCAGAACCGACCACATTTGCATAAACAAGGGCTTCCCGTATAGCATCGGAAGTGGAAGTCTGGGAAATCGCAATCGCATCAATCATAACTGTCGGCATATTATTCATGACTGAAGACAGAATGGCTGCGATAAAGCCCATACCGATTGTTCCGATGAACATACCTTGGTCTGCGACATATTGGATCGCATCTGCGAGTATATCTGTGAGGCCTGCATTCCGCAATCCGTAGACAACGACATACATACCGATAGAGAAGAAGACGATATTCCACGGTGCACCTTTCACAACTGCTTTTGCTTCAACTGCTGGACTGCGTCGTGCAATAAGCAGGAAGAAGATTGCAATTGATCCAGCTACAAAGGAGACGGGGATATGAAAGAACTCGCAGACGATATAACCGATCACTAATAGGGTTAATACATACCAAGATAGTTTAAACATTTTTCGGTCTTTAATCGCCGAGGACGGCTGCTTTACATAACTTATCTCATATGTGCGAGGGAGACGTTTTCTGAAAAATAAGTAGAGCACAAGGATGCTCGCGCCGAGTGAGATCAAATTCGGAATGATCATACGCGAAGCATATTCCAGGAAAGTGATGTTAAAGAAATCGGCTGATACAATGTTCACCAGGTTACTTACAATCAGCGGCAGTGAAGTAGTATCTGCAATGAACCCACTTGCAATTATGAAAGGAAATACGAGTGCTTCGTCAAAACGTAGTGCTCGTACCATGGCCAGCACAATTGGTGTCAGAATTAAAGCTGCACCATCATTTGCGAAAAAGGCGGATACGATGGCACCTAATACACAGACATAAACAAACATCTTTACGCCATTTCCTTTTGCTGCAGCGGCCATATGTAAAGCGGCCCATTCGAAGAAACCGATGCTATCCAATATTAGTGAAATCAAAATGATAGCCACAAACGCCAAGGTAGCGTTCCATACGATGGAGGTCACTTCCCATACGTCCGTGAAGTCGACCACACCAGCTAATAGAGCGAGAATTGCACCGCTGCAGGCTATCCAGCCGATATTCAAATTCTTCGGCTGCCAGATGATTAGTATAAGTGTGATAAGAAAAATGATACAGGCTAGAACAGTTGTTAACATGTGTATAAAAACTCCCTACTTAACAAGTTATTGCTTCTGCTTTGGTACGCAGCCTTACAAGCTGCTCGTCATACTCGTCCAGCTGGCCGAGAATTTGCTCCACCAAAGCGTGCTGTTCACAAGTCTCGTTAAAACGATAGTAGCGCCATTGCCCGCGTCTTTCTTCGTAAACAAGACCTGCTTTTTTATATTTACGCAAGTGCTGACTGATTGCCGGCTGGCTGACTTCGAACATGTCTACCAGTTCACAGACACAATACTCCTTTTCGGTCAGTAATTTCATTAGCAGCAGACGTGTGGGATCATGAAGGATCTTTAAAGTCTCTGTGAGCTTTTCAGTAGATAAAGCAGCCGTTTCTGTCATCAAAACTCCTCCTTCTGAAACTAGTATATAAGCAAATTGTTATATAAAGCAATTGTTATATACTTATAATAGACAGAGAAGTAGCGTGACATCCTCAGATTAGAAGGGAGAGTAATCTATGATTCTGAATAAAGGCGGGAAGCTAAGCAGTGTATACTTTTTATCTTATTTAGAGCTTGTTGCAAGCTTCAGGCAATGCAGTGCAGCAGAAGTTTATGACATTGTTTTTGAAAGGCTATTTGACCGGGATAAAGCAAAACTTGGTCCAGCTAGCTTTCAAGCATTCGAAACAGCATATGAGCAATTCAGTAAAAAGCCGGAATCCTTATGAGGATTCTGGCATTTATTCATAAAGGGCCTCCTTTGCCACCCAGCTCCTTAAGTGCCTCAGTTTTAGTACACAGCATTTTGCGCTATAATGGTAATAGCAATCATTATTTCACACACAGTTTTAAAATAGATTGAAAGAGAGTGTTCAACAATGGGACGTAAATGGAACAATATCAAAGAGAAGAAAGCTTCGAAGGATGCCAATACCAGCCGGATCTATGCCAAGTTCGGCAGGGAGATCTATGTAGTTGCCAAACAAGGCGAGCCGGATCCGGAAGCCAATCAGGCATTGAAGTTTGTCTTGGAGCGTGCGAAGACGTACAACGTACCGAAAGCGATCATCGATCGTGCAATCGAGAAAGCTAAAGGCGGCGGCGAAGAGAACTACGACGAAATGCGCTACGAAGGATTCGGGCCGAGCGGCTCTATGATTATTGTTGATGCATTGACAAACAATGTGAACCGTACAGCTCCTGAGGTTCGTGCTGCATTTAGTAAAAATGGCGGAAACATGGGTGTCAGCGGATCTGTTGCATATATGTTTGATGCGACAGCAGTCGTCGGTATCGAAGGCAAGTCCTCAGATGACGTATTGGAGATTCTGATGGAAGCTGATGTCGATGCACGTGACATCATCGAAGAAGACGATGCGGTCATCGTTTATGCAGAGCCTGATCAGTTCCACGTTGTACAGGAAGCTCTTAAGCAAGCTGGAATCGAAGAGTTCTCTGTTGCTGAGCTTTCTATGCTGGCCCAGAATGACATCACCCTTGATGCAGAGGCACAGGAGCAATTTGAAAAGCTGATCGATGCTCTTGAAGATCTAGAAGATGTGCAGCAGGTATATCATAATGTCGATTTAGGCTAAAGTGAAAAAAAGCAGTGCCACCGTGGCACTGCTTTTTTCATCTCATCTTATAGAGATAATCCCGTCCATTTCCAATAAGTAAAATAAAACAATAGGATAACAAGTACATAAATCGGCATGAGCACAAGACTTATCTTAAGTAAATTTTTAGCGTCGTATGTGCTATCACCTTCTTCATAATAGAGAAGCAGAGCCTTAGAACTGACAGGGAATGTTACACAGTAATTCATTCCTATTAAACTTAAAAACACGATAGTATCAAGTTCTACACCGATAGACTGTCCAAAAAGGATTAAACTTGGTATAAAGACGATGGCACGCGTTGTATGTGAAGTGATATATAAATGACTGGTAACGGTTACGATGGAAAGCAGCAGAACAATCGTCCATTCTGAAGCTCCTGCGAATAAATGCAAGTAATGCATCACTTCTTCTTCCATCCAGCCGACAACGCCCGTATCCACTAATACTTTCCCAAGAGCTGTAGCGGCCGCCACAAATAAAAGCAAGTTCCATGAAATGGCCTTTATACCTTGTTTCCAGCTGATCACGCCATAGCGAGGTATCATAAATAACAATGCACCAATCATAGTGACAAATGCAATATCATACCCATGGATATTCTCAGTAACCCATCCAATAATCAAACCAACAAGTATGATAATTGTCTTTTTCTCTATCTTTTTTATAGATGTGTCCTTATGCGCATTTTTAATAGAAAGTACATCGCTGCTATCTGACGTTATGTGCTTCGGCCATAAAGTTAATTTTACGATATACATTGTTATGAAAGTGATAACGATTGTAAAAGGCACTCCCCATATCAGCCATTGCATGAATGAGATCGATTGGTCCGTTGTACTTTCTAGTAATCCTATACCAATTAAATGGGAACCAGCACCTATTAAAGTTGCTGAAGTGCTCATTAAAATGATAACTGGAGCTAAAATAGCTAAAAATTCTTTTTCCTTACTTGAAAAGTGAGTACCTAGTTGCTTGATAATTGGCATGGATAGGGCAGCCCTTCCTGAAGTGGAAGGGATAAAAAGCGCCGTTAATCCTAATGCAAGAGTAAAACCGCGTATCAAGGAATGTTTCGATTTAGCCCGATACAGGATAGCTTGGCTGAACCGTTCAGCAAGTCCTGATTCTTTAATGCTCTCACCAATCACAAATGCCCCGAGCATCAACCATACAACTTCTTCACTGAATGATTGATAAAGCAGTTGAGGTTCGCCTGCATTCATAAATATGATAAAAGCTATAAGCGAAACAGCAACATATCCAGCGGGTATCTTTGTCGTGATCCAGAGTGTCATTGCGGACAAGAAAGCAAAAAGCGATACTTTTGCGGCATAATCCATATCTGTCATAATGACAAATAAGAGGATAAACCCATGAGTAATACCAATAAAACGTGCGTTGCCAGGGATTTCTTTAGTCCGTTTGGCGAGGTGCTTTTTACTTCTTCTATAACGGTTCACTTGTTCCATGAGATTGGATCCTTTCTTTCGAGATCCTTTGGTCTGCTAATGCCAAACCTATTGTGATTTGGCGCAGGATGCATTCTACACTCTCTTTGATCCATCGAGGTGCTTTCGATATAGCTTTCTCTAAGGTGACGGGGTATTGGATGATACTTACGTATGCATCGATACCTGCTTTGTAATTGTTTTCGGCTCCGCGTCCAATTGTGCCCGTAATCGCTATGACAGGTATATTGTATCTTTTTGCGATCCTTGCAACTTCACAAGGAATTTTTCCATCTGGTGTCTGGAAATCAATACTGCCTTCACCGGTTATAACGAGGTCCGCGTCGGCTATTTTTTCTTCAATCTGAATGTAGTTTTTAATCAAGTCGAATCGGGGGTGCAGCTTTGCGCCTGTAAATGCAAGAAGTCCTGCTCCCAGCCCTCCTGATGCACCACTCCCTGGTGCATGGCGAACGACCATACCTGTAGATTCCTCAATTAGTGCAGCGTAATGATCAAGTGAAGCTGAAAGGGCATCAACTTGCTCGGCTGTTGCTCCTTTTTGCGGTCCAAAAACTCTCGCCACGCCACGGTCACCACACAATATATTCTTCCAGTTGCAAGCAACATCAATAGAAACGTCATTCAGTCTGTCGGGTAGGGCAGATGCGTCTATTGATATCGCTTTCATTAAATCCGTGACAGACCTTATAGCAATACGATTCTGCTTTTCATCCAGGAATACAGCACCAAGAGCTTCGGCCATACCTGCGCCGCCGTCAGACGTACCAGAATCACCGCAGCCAATAATTATCTTATTGACCTGTTTGTCTAAAGCATCAAGAATTAATTCGCCCACGCCATATGTGGTTGTTTGCAGCGGATTCCTCAATTCTGTTGGTACTAGCTTCAAGCCAGCAACAGCAGCCATTTCTATCACTGCTGTGCGTGTTTCTCCCTCTTGAAAAATACCATAATGGCTATCGATCTTCTTCCATACAGGTCCAGTAACAGTCTTATGAATTAACTCACCGTTCTTGATCTTGACAATGGCTTTTGCAAAGCCTTCTCCTCCATCTATCATAGGAAGTATCTCTGTCTGGATAAAAGGTTCGAACTTTTTTGCACCTGCTCCCATTGCAACAGCCACTTCCTCTGCATCAAGACATTCTTTAAAACCTGAGGGAATCATAATAACCTTCATCATCTTTTTCCTCCAATATATTTTTAATACTGCTATCATAGCTTTCAAAAAGGTGTATTCACTGTGAAGTACGTTAAGGTTAGATTAGAGATTGATGAATATTCAGAAAAAAGTGAGTGATGTGTTTGCGCAGAGGGAGGGGAGAAGTAAGTATTTAGAGGATTTGAATCAAAAACCAGTAAAGAGCAGAGATTTTCATAACGAAATCCTGCTCTTTACTAATTAAAATTATACAATTCCGGATTAGTATATATTGCATTTGTTACAAGAGAATAGAAAGGTGCATCATTTACGACCGGGCTATGGCCAGAAAGCTGATTGTACATGAAACAGTTATCGCATAAGTGTGCCGCCATTCACATGGATAGACTGCCCCGTAATAAATGATGCTTGTTCTGAAGCTAAAAAAAGCGTCATTTCAGCAACATCAGATACATCTCCCAATCTTTTCAATGGAACGCCATTTATGACTTTTTCTCTGTATGTATCATCCCACTGCTCGGTCATATCCGTTTCAATTGGACCGGGACATACGGCATTCACCCGTATGTTATGACCAGCCATCTCATAAGCCAGGTGCATGGTCAGATAATTGAGTGCTGCCTTGGATGCACCATAGGCAGGAGTAGCATTTTTATGTGGCGTGCTTGCTGTTGTAGAGCTGATATTTATAATCACACCTTCCTTGTTCTCTACCATAAAAGGCAATACGGACTGGCTGATTAAGAAAGCACTGGTCAAATTCGTTCGAATAACATTCTCCCAATCGTCCAGAGTGGTTTGGAGAGTAGGAGTTCGTTTGTTCATACCTGCATTATTAACTAAGACATCAACCTTTTGAAACTTCGAGCTAATTATTTCCTTGATTTGATTTGCGGTCTCAGGACTGCTAGCATCACCTAATACATTAAAACATGTGCCGCCTTCTTTTTGAATGGCATGCTGAAGGTCTGCCAATCGTTCGCTGTTACGACCGTTGACAATGAGTGACGCTCCATGCCGAGCAAAGGTTAGGGCAATTTCTCTTCCGATTCCTTTTGTGGCACCAGTAACTACGACAACTTTGTTATGGAATGACAAAATAATCCCTCCGATGTTTTGAGTGAGAAAAAGAATATACGTTTAAAAGATAAACAGTTAGTGAATTAATCCCTAGTAAAATCATGATTTCATTGTATATTTGTTGCTAAAATAAACAAATTCGTATACGTTTATTGTAAGCGCTTAATCAAAAGGTTGCAATCGGATATTGAAGAATGTGTTATGAATAGGAAGGAAGTCAACTAACTAGTTAAGGAGGAGTTCGATTTAGTAAACTAAAAAAGAGGCTGGG
>NZ_NPBJ01000038.1 GCF_002272075.1 Terribacillus saccharophilus | reverse complement strand
ATTGTTTTATTGGATTTCTTTTAATTTACGCCATAGGGTAGTGCGGTTAATTCCTAATCTTTCTGCTGTTTTAGAGTTATTCTTCTTTTCTTCCAGCCATACTGCTTGGATGATTTGCGTTTCAATATCGGCTAATGATCCAGTAATGTCGATTACTGTCTTACTCTGATCCTGAAGTTCGTCGATAATATTTGCAATGGTAGTATCCTGGATATAAGCTGTCTCTTCCTTTCGTACAGCTTTGTTGATGATTCTGCTTAGCTCGATAATATTTGATTCAAATGGATTTGATTCAAGAAGCTGTATCGCATCATCACTGATGCCTGCGATTTGCATGCCATATTCACTATTAAAACTTGAGATAAATAAGCGGATCAGATTTGGAATATCTTCTTTGCGCTCCCGCAGCGGCGGAAGATGGAGCGTCTTGAATTTTGTTGGAATCCGATCTGATGTCTTATTGTTCATGGCAAGGATAATACGAAATGGAATCTTCACTTTTAGCTGCTTTTCTACCCATTCCTTTGTTGTTTCCTCTATTTTATTGGCATTCACTATGTAAAGTGTACCGCCATCCTCCAGCACTATTGCCAGATAGGGAAGTAATGCGATTGGGAATGCTGCTCCGTCTATCCGGAGAAAAGCAGCAGTATCGCTAGTATGAATATATCTAGCCAAGCTTTCTTTTCCTGTGCCATTTTCACCAATGATGACAAGAGGAGTAAGTTGTTCACGTAATGCTTCAGCCTGTTCAATGGCCAGCTGTACTTCTTCATGGTTGGAGCTTAAATAAACAGAGGCATTGGGATCGGCCACTAAAGAGATGGACGGCAGCGATTTAGACGGTGCCTCCTGTTCCAGTAATTCAATGACAACTTGCTGAGAGCCCAATTGATGCGCATTTAATCGGTAGAATCTGTTTTTGTATACCACTTCAACTAGAATTTGATCAAATTGAAAAACAGCCGCAGCTATTCTTCTTATGAAAGGCGTTGGAAGCGGTATGGGCGGAGTTGAGAGTGAGCGAAGCTGCAAATACTTATCTGCTATGATCGTATGCTGATTCAAATCTTGGAGGATTTGTGCATACGTATCTCTCTCTTGTTTTATTTTCTCCACTGTACGGTATGTTTCTTCTGCCTGGCGAAAGGCACTTAAGACACTTTCTTTTCCAGAAGTCAATAAAAGGCCGTGCATGCCTATTTTTTCTGCTAATTGTACTGTGATTACATCTCCGATAACAAAGGTATAATTCTCTTCTTTCAATAATCGCAGCTGATTTTCAATATGATGCTCATCATCTATGGCATAAATATCAAGATTCACATCGATCAGCTGACTGACACTCGATACAGCATTTGCTATAGCTGGGAACCCGACAAAGGCGACTCTGTTATCTGTGTCTTTGATCAGCGTGATAATGCGAAGCAGGTCAAAACCGGACACCTCTATATTTATGACCGGGATTGTAACATGTTGTTTTATCCGTTCAGCAGTACCGCCTCGGCTAATGATGATATCAGTACCTTGCTTCTCAGCTTCTATTGCAATTTTTACCCCTTGCTGTAAATCACCTTGCACTATGTCAATGTTGCCAAGTTCTTTTTGGTTGGCAACGTCTTGAATTAATTCTCCTAAGCCAGCATAAGGAGCAATGGCTGTAATCTTCATTTCTTTCACCTCAAGTGTAATTAAACGCCTTACTTGTACGTTACCACATTCATGGAGAATCTAAAAACCTTTTCTAATCCATTATAGCCTTTAATAAAGTTATTTTGTTTCATTATGAAACAAAATAACGCTTGTTTTTTAAAATAGAAAGGTAAATTATTATATTTAGTTGATTTTTGAAACAGTTTGGAGTATGCTTTATGAAAGCGCGTACAATGGAGGGGAAGAAAATGAATCTGACAGGAATTTGGCCAGCAATGGTTACACCTTTTACAGAGAATCAACGTATTAACGAAGATGCTATACAGAAATTAACGAATTATCTTATAGAAGCTGGCGTTCATGGATTGTTTGCCTTAGGTACAAACGGCGAATTTCATATGCTGGACCGAGATGAAAAGCTTGCGGTTGCCAAGGAGATCATCCGAACAGCTAATGGAAGAGTACCGGTAATGGTTGGAACGGGAGGTAATTCCACAAAGGAAGTAATAGAACTATCCCGAGATATGGAAGCATTGGGAGCTGATGCGCTTTCCATTATCACACCATACTTTGTGGCTCCTGACCAAACGGATCTTGCAGTTCACTACGAAACGATTGCCAGTGCAGTTACTATCCCTGTCATGCTATACAATATCCCATCCAAAACAGGGATGTCGATAGAGGCAGAGACGGTTGCCAGACTTGCAAAGCATCCGAACATTCTTGGTATCAAAGACAGCAGCGGAAACTTCGATAACATCCAAGCTTATATAGAAGCTACTAAAAATGAAGAATTTGCAGTGTTTGCTGGAACAGATTCGCTAATCCTTCAAACATTGCGTGCTGGAGGACAAGGAGCTGTTGCGGCTACTGCGAATGTTCTCCCGGATAAAGTGTTAGCTATTTATGAAGGGTTCCAGAATAACGACGAACAGCAAGCAGAAGAAGCGCAGTCCAGTTTGCAGCCTTTACGGGAGACATTTGTGCTTGGGGCTATTCCAAGCTCCCTAAAAAAAGCAGTAGAGTTAGCCGGAATTCCGGCAGGACCGCCACGACTTCCAGTCACCGAAGCAAAAGGAGAAGTACTGCAAAAGATCGAGAACATGATGCAAGGATACAACCTACACACTCGTTAACAAAAAGGGGAGAGCGAATTGACTATTTATAAATTCCAAACAGCAGAACATATCGTTGCAGGTCGTGAAGTAGTAGATAACATTAATGAACATTTAACATTGCTAAATCTGCCAATTAAGCATGCGTTATTAATCACACAGCCGGCTTTGGTTGCGGCAGGTGCCGTGGAAAAGGTAGAGAAGGCATTAGAAGCTGTGGGTATAACTGTGGATCTGACAACTGATGTAGAACCAGAACCTACACTTGAAAATATAGAAAGAGTCTTTTCTGAAACTGTCGGCGTAAAGGATTATGATGTACTAATCGGGCTTGGCGGAGGAAGTATTCTAGATACAACAAAACTGCTATCTGTTTTAAAAACAAATGATACTGCCTTGGAGAACCTACTAGGAACTGACCTTGTGGAAAAGGCAGGGTTACCAACTATTTTAATTCCAACTACTTCAGGAACTGGAGCGGAAGTGACGCCGAATGCAATTGTCACATTGCCTGAACAGGAGCTGAAGATCGGTGTTGTAAGCAGATATTTGCTTCCGAATCTTGTATTGATTGATCCAACATTGACAACTGGACTGCCAAAACCAATCACAGCTGCAACTGGGATGGATGCATTCACACATGCGCTGGAATCTTATATTTCCAATAAGGCTAATCCGATAAGTGATATGTTTGCGCTGGAATCCATTCGGTTGATTACAGCTAATATTGTTACTGCCTACCAGAATGGTGCTGATTTGGATGCTAGAGAGAAAATGCTTATTGGCTCCATGTATGGCGGTATGGCATTAACAGCAGCAGGTACGGCGGCAGTTCATGCAATGGCCTATCCATTAGGAGGCAAATACAAAATTGCGCATGGTGTGGCAAACTCGATGCTGCTTCCGCATGTGACGCAGTTCAATATGGATGCCATGGTAGATCGTTTAGCATGTGTAGCTGGGCCTATGGGTATTGATACAAAGAATCTATCCAGTGAAGAAGCAGCTCAGGCAGTAGTTGATAAGATTAAGGAACTGACAACTGTTTTGGAAATACCTCAGGATTTAAGGGAATATGGCGTGGAAGAAGAGAGCATTGAATCAATGGCAGTTGCTGCTCTAGAAGTGAAGCGATTGATGGATAATAATCCAAAAACGTTGGATAAAGAAGATGTAAAGTCTATTTATCGCAAGCTGTTAGTCTGAGAGCGGTAAGAGCGATGAAAAAGATAGCGATTATTGCGGACGACCTGACAGGTGCAAGTGATTGTGGAGCAATGCTGCTTCCATATGCTGTAGAGGTAGATGTTCTTTTGGATGGGAAGATCAAAGAGATAGACAGCAACCAAGCGGTCGTAATCAATACGGACAGTCGATCACTTCCTGCATCAGCAGCTTACAGCAAGCTTGCCGAAGCTGCTGATGGGGTTGCATCGACAGCGCCGGACATTATATATAAAAAAATAGATTCAACGATGAGAGGGAATGTAGGGCAGGAGCTAGATGCCCTATATGATGTATTGAAGCCGGATGTTATCCTTTTGGCTCCTGGCCTTCCGTCACAAGGAAGGGTAGTGAAAGATGGCATTCATTATCTGCATGGTATCCCTCTGGCGGAAACGGAAGCTGCCAAGGATCCAAAAACACCAGTAAAACATTCAGATATCAAGCAGTTGGTTTCTTCTCAAAGCAAGCATCAGATCCACCATCTAACTATAGAACAGATTAGATCTGGCTATAAAAAGAGAGTCGAACAGCTGTTAACAGCTGTTTCAGCGGGAGCTAAGATTATTACAGCTGATTCAGAGGATGATGACGACTTGCGTTTGCTTAGTGAAGCTGCTGTAGCTACCAAATTGAATATCATCTATGCGGGGTCAGCAGGATTGATGGAATATCTTCCAACTGCACATGGCTTGGAGCAAAAGGTGATTTCTCCATCTCTCGATTTTGTGGAGGAAACTGTGTTATTGGTAGTAGGCAGTGTAAGTCCAGTTGGACGCAAGCAGCTAAATTGGTTAATGGAATCGGATCATAGCGTTCACTTTTTGGAAGTCGATCCGATTATGCTGCTCCAAGACAATTTTGAGGATACAAGTGAGTGGAAGATAGTAATGGAAGAGGCGCAAAACGCACATGCGGCAGGAAAACATATTGTGCTGTTTTCTTCTTCCGAGAAGCCGGTCGCATCCCATGAGGAAGAAGCTATTCAAAATAGCAATAAGATTGCACATAACTTAGGAGCAGTGGCTGCGGCAATGGTTAATGGGATGAAAATCTCGAGACTATTCCTTACTGGCGGGGATACAGCTATTCGTGTTATGGAAGCACTCCGAGCAGATTCTTTTCATATCTTGGGCCAAGTTGAGGCTGGAGTTCCAATTGGGCAGCTTAATGGAACAGAGATAATCGCTGTCACGAAAGCTGGAAGTTTTGGGTCACAGGAAGTTATGGGGAACGCATTGGAATTGCTTAAAGGAGTAGATAAAGTTGAAGCCAATTATCGGAATTAGTATGGGTGACGCCACTGGAATCGGCCCGGAGATTATCGTGAAAGCATTGCAGCACAAAGAGGTTTATGAGCAAGGAAATCCCTTTGTAATCGGAGATCTCAGCATGTTACGGAGAGCGGCAGAAGTCGTTGGTTCAGATCTGGAATTTCATACCGTCGAAACTGTTGAATCATGCCGATTTGAGCATGGCGTAATCGATGTGATGGATCTGCGGCTGCTTCCGGAAGATCTGGAACAGGGCGTTGTCTCCAAAGAAGCCGGAAATGCAGCATTTCATTATTTAAGTAAGGCAATTGAGCTTGGCAAGGAAGGGCAGTTAGCAGCTATATGTACTGCTCCTTTAAATAAAGAAGCACTTCATTTGGGTGGGCATAGTTATCCTGGCCATACCGAAATTCTTGCAGAACTCACCGGAACTAAAGACTATTCTATGATGCTTTCCTCGCCCAAGCTTCGCGTTATTCATTTAACAACACATATTGGTTTGTTGGATGCAATATCCGCTATTAACCCAGATCGGACATATACCGTTATTAAATTGGCGTATGAGACGCTGACAAAAGCAGGGTACGATAATCCGCGTATTGCAGTGTGCGGTATCAACCCGCATGCGGGGGAAAACGGTTTGTTTGGAAATGGGGAAGAAGAGGAGAAGCTGACACCTGCCATTGCGAAAGCGCAGCAGGAAGGAATCGATGTTAGCGGCCCGCACCCGGCAGATACTCTATTCTTCCGCGCGGTCAGAGGAGACTTTGATATCGTAGTTGCCTGTTATCATGATCAAGGACATGTTCCCATTAAAGTACTAGGGTTAGAGGAAGGGGTTAACATAACAGTTGGTCTAAAAGGCGGACTGGTGAGAACCTCAGTCGATCATGGAACAGCATTTGATATTGCTGGAAAGAATATTGCGGATGAACGAAGCATGCTCGCAGCTTTGAAAGCGGCTGCGGATTTAGCACCGAAATAATTTGCTGCTTGATGAATAGGGGAAGTCAAGCTAGTGGGCCATGGATATTCAGATCAGATGTGAATGAAAAACGATAGGAATTTTCGAAACTGGAAAGATAGGCTAGGAAGCTACCAAACGGGCAAAGAGATTCACCATGGTAATCCTAGCCTAGGCTCTTTTCCAGATAAGCAATTCGGAGTACGGTGTTCTATACGTCGTGCTTCGAGATGTATGAAGGGCTATTGACTATATATGTATCTTCCGCTACTTCCTGACACAAAGCATCCATTTACGAAAAAGGAATTAGTGATGATGCTGGTGTGGTTCCAGAACAAGCACATATTACGATGCACCTTAGATGATTAATAGCTTGTCATTTTATGTAAGCGTTATCAAAATAGGGGGTTAAGTCAATGAGTAAGAGCTTGAAGCATTTGAATAATGGGGAAGCACCTGTCAGGGAGAAGAACGAAGCACCATCTGCATTACCTAAAACGTTTATGGAATACATGCGGAGTATAGGACCTGGACTTGTACTGGCGATGACTTTCCTTGGTACTGGAGATTTGGTCAGTTCTACAGTTTCGGGTGCGAACTATGGGTATGCACTTCTATGGACATTGGTCGTCGCGCTGGCAGCTCGTTATTTCATGGTTTCAGCAGTAGCGAAGTATAAATTGCAGAACCGTCATGGAGATACCTCTATTCTGCAAGGGTTTCAGCGAGTGTGGCGTGGGTTTCCTTTGTTACTTGGTGTTGCAATTTTATTCCTTGGCATAGTCATTCAGATGAGTTTCCTTCGAGCATGTGCTGTTGCTCTTTATAATCTGTTTGGGGGATTTGGTGGTGAGACATGGGGTGTATTCCTCTTCAGTTTGGTAGTTGTCGGGCTTACGTTTCTATTATTGATCAATCCAAATCAATATAAGGTATTGGAAATGCTGGCTCGTTTTGCTTCTGTGGCAATCATTGCATCGTTCGTTTTTGCCCTCTTCCGAATCGGTTCGTTCGATATCATCGGTTTCCTGAAGGGACTAACATTTGATATGCCGCCAAATCAAGGACCATTCAATGCTATATTCATAGCAGTTGCTACTATAGGAGCGATTGGCGGATCTGCTGTAAATCTGCTGTATCCTTATTTCATGGAGGATAAAGGCTGGGACAAACCGAAATACCGGAAGATACAGCAATTGGACTTAATGACGGGAATGCTGCCGCTCTTGGTGATCAATGTGCTTTTCTGGGTAGTGGCAGCGGAGGTATTCTATGGAACTGGTATACCAGTCAGCAATGAAAATGATTTAGCGCTTATGATGGAATTGGCTGTTGGTCCAGCTGGTCCGACGATGCTTTGGATCTGCCTGTTCCTAGCTGCATTCACAAGTTTTCCAGCTCAAGCTCGGGGCTTTACGATGCTGATGCTTAATGGCTTTCATTTATCTGCAAAAAAGAAGTATAAGAAAACAGATGAAGATCCCAAGTTCCGCTACCTATCCATTGGCCTATTCCTACTGCTTCCTATTCTTATATCGATTCCTGGAGCGCCGGACTTGGTGCTGCTGAATGTATTCGGTACGAGTGTCATCACAGCTTTGATCCTGCCGCCGATTGTCGTTGGATTAGTATTAATGACAAGCAGCCGGAAATATATGGTGGATAGTTACAAAAATAGATGGTGGGAGACAGGAATCCTAGTAATTATAGCTGTTATCGGAATCTGGTCGACAGTGGAAATCATACGTAATTTTGTCGACCAGATAAGTAAATTCATATAGAAAAGAATCCGGTATTTACCGGATTCTTTTTTTATATGTCATAAGTCTTGTGGAAGCTATGAATAGGAGGGTGAAAAGTCCTTTTAATAGAGACCATAGCTGGTCGAGTACAAAAAACAACAAAATGGATATTTCTATGTATATATTTCCCATATTATGCAAGTCGATGTGCTCAGTTAAGGAGAAAAGCTCTAACAGATGTGATTAAAGGTGCTTAGTTTCACAGCTTCGGTATAAAAAAGCTACATGAATGTGAATTGCATGAGCTAGTTTTAAATCTTTTGACCTGAGTATAACGTTTTGATTGCTCGTTTAATCAATGATTAATCGTCAAACTGACAGAAAATTATTACTATTATCCCGCAGGAAAAGCCTCTACCTATGCAAATGCTCCTTATTTCTCCCGATGCTCTTCCCGTAACCGACATAATCTCGTAATCTATCTATAACATCTGAGCGATATTACATAATCTGTCATTTTGATGGGCGGAGGTGGATAAGGTTAGCGGGCAGGACCATATCAGGAAAAAGGAGAATGAGAAGATGCAGAAACGTATGGCAAAATGGCTCAGTATTCTGGCGGTCGGTGTTTTTCTCTTGTCATTGCTTTCTCCTACAGCTTCACGAGCACAGTCTTCTGAGCGAACTTCTGTAAAAGCGAGTGAGGGTGTAGCAGCGAAAGTGGACAAAGATGTTACGTCGCAGTTCAAAGCCGATGAGCAGGTGACGTATCTAGTTAAGTTAAAGGAACAGGCGGATACGAAGAAGGCTGCAGAGATTGCTGTCGAAAAGGCGAAGAAGCAGTCTGCGAGTTTGTCTGCTAAGGAAGAGAAGCGTATTCAAAACTCAGCTGTTGTCAGCGATTTGCGGGTGACGGCGGATGCAACTCAAGCGAATTTGCTTGATTACTTGAAGCAGGCAAAGGACAAGGGCGTTGTTAAGGAGTATGACTCTTACTATATCGTCAATGCATTAAAGGTAACCAGTTCTAAAGAGGTGATGGAGGAGATTGCTGCTTCTGAAGAAGTAGAGAAAATCCTGCCAAACAGAGAGCGTAAAATTCTCGAGCCTACAAAAGCAGAAGAAAAGAAAGTCGCTGCTTTGGCTGAGGAAGTAGAAGCATGGGGCGTAGAAAGGGTTGGAGCACCTGCAGTATGGCAGGAAACCGGCTTGGATGGAACTGGTGTCGTCATCGGCGGATTGGATACTGGTGTGCAGTATGACCATCCTGCGCTTCTGGAAAAATACCGCGGCTATAATCCAGCTGATCCAGATAATGTTTCCCATGAATTCAACTGGTATGATGCAGTCGGCGGGGAAGCAGTACCGTATGATGACTTAGATCACGGTACACATACAATCGGTACAGCTGTCGGTGCTGAACCTGATGGCTCTCAGGATATTGGGGTTGCACCAGGTGCAAAATGGATTGCGGTAAAAGCTTTCCATCCTGATACCGGACAGGGGCAAACAACGGATGCTATCCTGCTTGATGCGGCAGAATGGATGCTTGCACCAAAGGATGAAGAAGGCAACCCTCATCCAGAGCAGGCGCCGGACATCGTCAATAACTCTTGGGGCGGCGGACCAGGCCTGGATGAATGGTACCGTGAAGTTGTCCAAACTTGGCGGAATGCCGGTATCGTACCAGTGTTCTCTGCTGGTAATGATGGAGATGGAGACGCGACAGTGTCAGCACCTTCCAACTATCCAGAGTCGATTTCTGTAGCAGCAACGGATAACCAAGATGGATTGGCCAGCTTCTCATCTCGCGGTCCTTCTCCATATGATGGAGAAATCAAGCCAGATATTGCGGCTCCTGGAGTGAACGTCTATTCTGCGGTAAGCGGCAGTGATTACAGTGCAGCATTCAGTGGCACATCGATGGCAGCACCACATATAAGCGGTGTTATCGCCTTGCTTCTGCAGGCAGATAGCTCACTGACAGTCGATGAGATCGAGACGATATTGTATGATACGGCTGATCGTCAAACGAGCAGCGATTATCCGGATGAAATCAATGAAGGGTTCGGTCATGGTATTGTGAATGCTTATTTAGCAGTATCCACGATCGCAACTGGTGTCGGCGAAATCAATGGTAACGTCTATCAGGATGGCGAGGACGAAGAACCTGCTGTGATTACACATGAAGCAGTGTCAGAAGTGTATCAAGGTGTTGCTACTCCGCTCACAGCAGAAGTGACGGATAACATAAGCGCAGACACAGTAACACTTCAGTACAAAAAAGATGAGGGAGAATGGCAATCTGTTGAGGCGGCGCTTGTGGAAGGAAATGCAGCAAGCGGTACGTATCAAGCAGTGCTGCCAGCTGAAGCGACAACAGGTGATACACTAGCATATAAATTTGTCGTGACAGACTTTGGCGGCAATACAACAGAGACGGATGTGTACAACGTGGAGCTTATTGCTCCATTGACAGTTGGTTATAGCCAGGACTTCGAAGAGGAGCCATCAGGCTGGACGTCATTTGGCGATCAGAACTCTTGGGAATGGGGTGCTCCAGCGGCGGGTCCTGAAGCAGCAGCTTCTGGTGAAAATGTATACGGCACAGGTGCTTATCCAAACAATGCCGATGCAACTTTGCTAGCGCCGCCGGTAGCAGTACCAGAGAATGGAGAAGCGTATTTGCAGTTCCAGACATGGTTCGACTTGGAAAGCCGTTATGATTATGGCAATGTGGTCGTATCGACGGACAAGGAGAACTGGGAGCAGGTAGGTACGTACAATGGCGCGAATAGTGCTTGGTCTGCTGAACAAATCGATTTGGGTGATTATGCCGGACAAACTGTTTACGTAGGTTTCCATCTGGAGACGGACGGCAGCATCAGTAAACAAGGCTGGTATATCGATGATGTAGCTATTTCGGATTCTTCTAACACTTCTGCCTCCATTATGAAAGGTACAAAGAAGGTGAAGGAGGACGCCAAGCAGTCGAAGGATAGTGCAAAGAGCAAGAAGAAGGTAAATGCGAAGAAGCTTGCTCCAACACCGATCCAAAACGTACAAGGTCCAACACTGCCGGATGGACAAGCAGATCCATCTGACATCAGCCCAACTGCATTGCCGGTTGATGCAACAGTGACAGTACAGGAAACAGGCCGGAGCGTACAGACAGACCCAGCAGACGGTAGTTACCGTTTATTGCAGGCAGCAGGTGATATAACATTGGAGGCTTCCGCTTACGGATTCCACTCCAGCACAGCACCAGTTACCGTGACAGAGGGATCTGCCGTTACACAGAATTTCACGCTGGATCCGATTGCGGAAGGAACAGTTTCAGGTACTGTGACGAATGCGCAAACAGGTGAGCCGATAGCTGGTGCTAATGTATATGTAGTCGAGGATGCAGCCATCCAGCCTGTACAAACCGATGAGAGCGGGGCGTATACGCTGACTGCTTATGAAGGGACATACACGCTTAAAATCACGGCGCCATCCTTTAAAGGAACAGAATTCGAAGTAACAGTGAATGCGGATGAATCGACAGAACAAAATGCCGAGCTTGAGCCATTTATCGGATTCGCTGGAGAAATCGGCTATGACGATGGGACTGGTGAGAATGCACATGCCTTCTACGATGCCGGAAATGGCTGGGCAGTGAAATTCACGCTGGCGGAAGGCCAATCTTCTGCACAAGTGACAGGCGGCTTATTCCGTTTCTGGGATGAAAGTTTCCCGACTCCTGGCGGCACGAACTTTGCAGTCGAAATCTACGACGATTCCGGTGAAGACGGCGCACCAGGTAAGAAGCTGGCCGGACCAATCACTGGGGAAGCACTCCGGAATGGAGAATGGACTCAGGTTGATTTGGCGGGAGAAGGTGTTGTAGTCGATTCTGATTTCTATATTCTTTATGTCCAAACAGATCCGAATCCGAATACACCTGCATTGGCAACGGATGAAGACGGAGAATTCTCCGGACGCAGCTGGCAGAATGTAGGGGGAGAATGGAGTCCTGTTCCTGAAGAAGACGGCAACTATATGATTCGTGCACTTGTTGACTATGAGGCACAGGCACCAGTCATCACTTCGCCTGCTCCAGACACAGTCACGAAAGAAGACAGTGTGACTGTGGAAGGAACAGCTGCAGCTGGTGGGACAGTAGAAATCAGTAACAACGGTGAGGTTGCTGCATCTGTTGAAGCATCAAATGAAGGTGCTTTTGCAGCAGATGTAGAGCTGACAGAAGGTGAAAACAGTCTGACCGCTGTCACAAAGCTGGAAAACGGCAGCACAGAACCATCTGAAGCTGTGACAGTCATTCGGGATAAAGCGAAGCCGGTATTAACGATTACAGCACCTGAAGATGGCAGCAAGACAAATAAGGAGACGGTGACTGTTACAGGAACAGCATCTGATGATTATCTGAACAAGCTGACAATCAACGGGGCTAAAACAGATGTGAAAGAAGATGGAACGTTCTCCAAGCGTATTCTATTGGATGAAGGTGTGAATGAGATTAAAGTAGTCGCAACAGATCAAGCAGGAAATAAAGCGAAGCAGGTTATTGAGCTGGAAGCCGACTACACGGCTCCTGAGTTGGAGAATGTAAAACCGGATCAGGATGCAGAAGTGCAGCCTGGAGAAACGGTTGTGATCTCCTTTGAATCAGAACCTGGTTTAGAGGATGCAACCTTCTACTTGAAAGCACCGCTGACGAATTTCCGGACAACATCCCAAGCAACAGAGCTGCCGATGCGGGAAACAGAAGATGGTCTGTATGTAGGTTACTGGACAGCAACGTCATCTGCGAAGCTTGATGGAGCAGATGTTGTTGTGAAAGCAACAGATGCATTCGGGAATACAGCTGAAGCAACTGCGGCTGGAAAGGTATTTGTGGAATAATTTAAAAAAAGAAAGATGGGGCATCTCCGAATTAATGGAGATGCCCCATCTTTTTGAGGAATTGTTTCAAGACTGTGTATGGATGATGAAGCTGGCGCAAAGGACAGGAACACTAGTATTTACCTTTATCAATTGTAGTTCTGATCATTGTGTAATCAGCAAAAGAGTAATCTCAAGGGGGGGAGAGAGTGTGTTATTCCTTTGCTGGAAACGCAGCTGGGGTAGATGTTTTAATGAATGTAATCCGTTTTATGCTTTTCTTAATATAAAGAAAAAAGTCTTATCTGGAGATTGTTCTTTAATGTCCATAATTCCTAAAAGAGTGTTTTCATCAATCTTTCTAAACACATCTATTATACCTTTATTATCGTAGATCATTGCTGAAGTAACTTTCCCTCTGTGATTTACTTTTCGTAATCTTGCTGCACTCTTATTTGTTTTTAAGATAGGTCGCATTATTGTCATAGATGATGAGAGGATTTTCTTGGGTATGTGTTGCAAACGTTGCATAAGAAGATTTAAAGGAAGAAGATTTAAAGGAAGAAGATTTGGACTAATTGTATAGAGAACCTCATTACTTTTTTTGAAAACTAAAGGATGGACGTGTTCTTCATCGATAAATTCTTTTCCATACCAACCTGATGCTGTTAGAAGTCCCTCCAATGGATGCCCTGTTACGATTTCATCGCCTTTCCACATCCCTATCATTTCTTCCGGTTCAACAATATCTAGCTGGTCATAAAAAGCAAAGGCCTCTGATTGTGCTGCACCATTACGTAATATCACGTTTAGAAAATCGATATTCTCCATCTGTTCAACTCCTATAAATATAAAGATTTTTTATAAAGTAACATCGCCTAGCATAAGAGTATCATAGGACTTATCCGTATCCTATTGTGCTGGAACTTCATCGATATACACCTGCGGCAACTGTAGCTGAAAGGTATTTGTAAGTAAAGAAGAAAGGACCCGTCAGTGACGGGTCCTTCTCTTATATGCCAATTGAGATATATTTTGTTTCCAAGTAAGGTTCAATTCCTTCGATTCCGCCTTCGCGGCCGACGCCGCTTTCCTTCATACCGCCAAATGGAGCTTGTACGGCAGATGGGCCGCCGTCGTTCCAGCCGACAATACCATATTTCAGGTTTTCGGCAATATACAGACCGCGGCGATAGTTTTCTGTGAAGAAGTAAGCTGCTAAGCCAAATGGCGTGTCATTGGCTAAACGGATTGCCTCATCGATTTCAGTATAAGTTGTAATCGGAGCGACTGGTCCAAATGTTTCTTCATGCATGATGTTCATGTCATCCGTTACTTGATCAAGAACAGTTGGGTTGACGAAGAAGTAGCCTTTATCGGCATCCGCATTATATGTGCCGCCAGCGAGAACTTTAGCACCTTTGGACTTTGCATCATCAATTTGAGCTACGATTTTATCAAAGCCTTTCTTATTGATGACAGGACCGATTGCTACGCCTTCTTCCGTACCAGGACCAACTTTCATTTCGGAAACTGCTTTCGTGAATGCTGCTGTAAATTCATCTTTAATGGATTCATGGACGAGCAATCTGTTGGCGCAGACACATGTTTGTCCCGCGTTCCGGAATTTTGATGCTAGAGCATGCTTCACAGCGCGGTCGATATCTGCGTATTCATCGACAATAAGCGGAGCATGTCCGCCAAGCTCCATGGATACATGCTTCACACTATCAGCGCTCTGTTTCATGAGCAGCTTGCCGACAGGGGTAGAGCCGGTAAAGGAAATTTTTCTAATATGAGGGTGCTTAGTGAAAATCTTTCCAACTGTTTCACCATCAGCGTTTACATATTGAATGACGTCCTCTGGAATTCCGACTTCATGCGCCAGTTCGACCAGACGAATGGCTGTCAGTGGTGTATCTGGTGCTGGTTTGATAATGAATGTACAACCTGCAGCTAGTGCGGGAGCTGCCTTTCTTGTAATCATTGCAGCAGGAAAGTTCCAAGGCGTGATCGCTGCTACTGGACCGACAGCTTCACGGGTTACCAACATACGCTTATCAGTGGTGGAAGCAGGGATAGTACGGCCGTATACACGTTTTGCTTCTTCTGCAAACCATTCGATATAGCCGGCAGCATATAATACTTCGCCTTCAGATTCTTTAAGCGGCTTGCCGTTTTCCGCTGTCATCAAGGCAGCAAGTTCTGCTTTGTTTTCAATCATCTTATCATGCCAAGCACGGAGAAGCTTACTGCGCTCAGTTGCAGAAGTTCTGGACCAGGAATGGAAGGCTTGATGGATTTTTTCTATTTTATCGTTTATTGCTTCTTCTGAATCAATTGCTACTTTTTCGATTAATTCTCCGGTGGCTGGATTCGTTACATCGAATGTCTCTGTCATGTCGAATGCCCCTTTTCTTGTTTATTTCATAGGAAAAGCATAACAAGTATTTTTTCTATCAGATAAAATAACGCTCATAATTTTTTGCGTTCATGTTTATATTCCTGTTTTGAGAGGAAAATATGCAAGGGAAACAGATGTTATTAAAATAGCTGTAAACGTTGATATAACAGTGCTTTTACCAAGTAGAAGAGGGGGTTGTCTGTGAGTCAATTATCTGAATTAAAAGAAATTATGAAAGTGGGTTTACAAAGCCTTGCATTCCTGTATATAATAACTCTTGTCAGTTTCGAGTTACGAAAAACGCAACGATGAAAAACAGACATCCTGGCCCGTTGGTCAAGCGGTTAAGACACCGCCCTTTCACGGCGGTATCACGGGTTCGAATCCCGTACGGGTCATCAAGCTGGAGGATTAGCTCAGCTGGGAGAGCATCTGCCTTACAAGCAGAGGGTCGGCGGTTCGAGCCCGTCATCCTCCACCA
>NZ_NPBJ01000037.1 GCF_002272075.1 Terribacillus saccharophilus | reverse complement strand
CCATTTATTGGGCTATAGCCAAGCGGTAAGGCAACGGGTTTTGGTCCCGTGATCGTTGGTTCGAATCCAGCTAGCCCAGCCATTTACTTCTTTTCAATAGAATGTTTTTGAGCCATTAGCTCAGTTGGTAGAGCATCTGACTTTTAATCAGAGGGTCGAAGGTTCGAGTCCTTCATGGCTCACTTTATAGATCAGTTCCAGTAACTGTTTCTATTACGCGGGTGTGGTGGAATTGGCAGACACGCTAGACTTAGGATCTAGTGCTTCGGCGTGGGGGTTCAAGTCCCTCCACCCGCATCATCATTACTTTACTGCTGAGCGGAAGTAGTTCAGTGGTAGAACACCACCTTGCCAAGGTGGGGGTCGCGGGTTCAAATCCCGTCTTCCGCTCCATATGGGGCCTTAGCTCAGCTGGGAGAGCGCCTGCCTTGCACGCAGGAGGTCAGCGGTTCGATCCCGCTAGGCTCCACTCATATGAAAGTCGTCCATTTGGACGGCTTTTTTTAATTTTTTAAGCATAGGAGTAAATCTCCTATGCCTTTTTTGTTTATTCTGAAGCCTATCGGGAAACAGTTTAGATAAAAGGTCTTTGGTAGGAGGATACGAATGAAGGATAGGCATACATATAACCGCATGAATATCTTGTCTGGATTTTTGTTCGGTGTCGGTTTGGTTGCTTTTATTGATGAAGCTGTCTTTCATCAGCTTTTGCATTGGCATCATTTTTACGATTTATCTTCTTCAACTTGGGGGCTTGTATCCGATGGTTTCTTCCATGCGCTGAGTTGGTTTGCAACGGTTGGAGGTCTGTTCCTTTTTGCTGATCTTCGCAGACGCAGAGATCTAATTCCGCTTAGATGGGGCGGTGCTGTTATGCTCGGAAGCGGCGTTTTCCAGCTGTACGATGGCCTGATACAGCATAAATTGTTCCGCATACATCAGATTCGTTACGGAGTGGATATCTTCTATTATGATCTGATATGGAATGGTATCGCTGTGCTGTTGATTGCGGCGGGAATCTGGTGTATCCGTCTTTCAAGGAGGAAAGAGTATGCACGTTGATAAGCTTGCTCTTTATTTTGCCTTCTTCTGTATACTATTTTATCTGCTGGCAATGAGAACTTCTGCCAAGCGCTTCAAAGCCTGGCCGCTGCGCAAGTTGCTGCTATTTGTAAGCGGTATTGTCATCGGTCTTCAAGCTGTGGCGGGTCCAATTGCTATGCATGCGCATCATAGCTTTGTTTATCATATGATCGGGCATCTGCTGCTCGGGATGCTCGCGCCCTTGCTGCTCGTTTTATCGCAGCCAGTCACCTTGCTCCTGCGTGCACTTCCGCAATCGGGAGGGAGAGCTGTCTCTCGGATTTTTCGCAGCGGGTATGCGCGTTTCCTAATTCATCCGATCACTGCAGCCGTATTAAATATCGGAGGGCTATGGCTTCTTTATACAACGCATCTATTTCATAACATGCATCAGTCATCCTTCGTTTCTATGCTGGTTCATCTGCATATATTTGCAGCGGGTTATTTGTTCACGTTGGCTATGCTGTATACAGATCCCGTCCCGTATAGGAAAAGCTATCTTTACCGGGTGATTGTTTTTGTGTTTGCTCTTGCAGGACACGGCATACTATCGAAGTACTTATACGCGAACCCACCTATGGGCATAGCAGCTGCAGATGCACAGCAGGGGGCGATGTTAATGTATTATGGCGGTGACTTGATTGATCTTACTATAATTGTTATATTGTGCTGGCAATGGTATCAAGCTGCTGCACCTAAAACTTCATTATCAACTGCAAAAGCTGCCGAATAAGGCAGCTTTTTTCATGGTTGCTAATATTTTGGTAAAAATAACACTGTAACAGATTTACAAAGTGTCAAGACACCTGTAAACTTAATGTGTCAAATAATACATTTTCGCAGAGGTGCTGGAATGGAAAAAACAGTAGCAGATAAAAAAACAGGTAAAACGATATCTGAGCGGAAGCTGCTCGGTATTGTCGGAACAGGTTGGTTGTTTGATGCAATGGATGTTGGTATTTTATCATTTATTATTACGGCGTTAACATTGGACTGGGGATTATCATCCCAGCAGGCAGGCTGGATAGGCAGTATCAATAGCATTGGGATGGCTGTGGGGGCATTTGTATTTGGAATTATGGCAGACCGTGTAGGCCGGCGGACAGTTTTTATGATCACAATTTTGATTTTCTCTATTGCAAGCGGATTGTCGGCTTTAGCTGCATCTTACCTTATTTTTGTTGTGCTGCGCTTCTTTATCGGTGCAGGGCTGGGCGGTGAGCTGCCGGTTGCGTCAACATTAGTATCGGAGTCTGTGGCGCCAGAAAGACGGGGGCGCATGGTCGTGCTGTTGGAGAGCTTCTGGGCAGTCGGCTGGCTGCTAGCAGCGATTATTTCTTATTTCGTCATTCCGGATTACGGCTGGCGAGTAGCTCTCTTGCTGACAGCAATACCTGCGTTATTCGCAGTCTTTCTTCGTAAGAATCTGCCGGATTCACCGTCTTATACAAAGCTGAAGCAAAAAACTTCTGTCATGGCTGGTATTCGTCAATTGCTTGCGAAAGGATTTGCTAAACGCAGTGCGATGCTTTGGATCGTTTGGTTCTGTATTATGCTCAGCTATTATGGCATGTTTCTGTGGCTTCCGAGCGTGATGGTTGAGAAGGGATTCGATATGGTCCGCAGTTTCGAGTATGTATTGATTATGACACTCGCGCAGCTGCCAGGATACTTCTCTGCAGCTTGGCTGATTGAGAAGGTGGGCAGGAAGCCGATTCTGATCATTTATCTTATCGGTACAGCCATCAGTGCAGTTCTTTTCGGTAATGCAGAGTCAGCAAGTATGCTGCTGACGGCCGGCATGCTGCTGTCATTTTTCAATCTAGGGGCTTACGGTATTTTATATGCTTATACTCCGGAACAGTATCCTACTGCTATCCGTGCAACTGGCTCTGGGATCGCAGCAACCGCAGGAAGGATCGGCGGTATCCTGGGACCATTGCTGATTGGTTATCGCGGCACGCTCGGGATATCTGTCAGTACGGTTTTCCTTCTATTCTGTGTAACAGTTCTTATTGCTGCAGTAGCAGTGTGGCTGCTTGGGGAAGAAACGAAGGGTAAGACGCTTGCTTGATGCGAGATTTCGGTCCTGTGTGGTAAAGTAGAGCAAGAGTAAGAAGGAGGTTAACATTTTGTTTTCCATACAAGATTATACCGAGGCAGTCAGTGTCTCCTTGGAGAAGCATTCGGAGGATGTCATAAGTGAATTGAAGCAGATTTTCCAGCTGCCGTTCCTCCCGGAAGTAGAGAAAATTGCTTTTCGCATGTTCAAGGAGCCGATGGCCTTTGAACTGACAATCATGTATTATGCACTCGATGCAGACGGCAATGAACGTTATTATGATGAAATGGGCGATAAATACGCTGGAGGAAGTGAAGAAGTAGCAGAGGAGATCCCGTATTTCCAGCTGTCTGATACAGCTACCGATGCATTCGAAGCTTTTCGTGAACTGCAGGAGGATGCTGTAGAAAAAGCGGATGAACAGGTGATGATTGCCTGGTTTGCTGATTGCTACAAGCGAGCTGGCGGAAATGCTTTTTCTCTAGAAGCGAGTGTCGGTTTTCACAACGATGTGAAGGCATACTTCCTGAAACAAGGTGCCTGGGCGGAAGATCGTCACTGAATGAAAGTGCGTACCACGTGTACGTACTTTTTTTATGCAAAAAAAATTAACAGCTTCCCTTACAGGCTGTTAATTGCGCTACATATTTTTTCTTTGTTTTTCGTATTCGTTCAATAGATCATCAAGTTGCACACTTGCAGTGACGACTGCATCGGATGTAAGCGGCATACGGCGGGACAGGCTTAGCATGTGGTTGCGCGTCTGTTCGATTTTTTCCAAAAGATTGTCTAAAGTAACCATTTTAACCTCCATAATCTGATATACTATTTGTCGTTAAGAGTACCCTTTCTTTTTTTATTTAAAACGTCATATCTCTAAAAAATATAAAAAGTAAGAAAAAACTGTTGCTGGCAAACTATAAGGTTTGAGAAAAGATATTTTTGTGAAAGTGAAACCTTTTCGGAACGTCATTCGTTACTAAGAAGCCGCAGTTAGGCGGGAGGATTCCATGGAGAACATCATAAAATATCATATAAAAAACGTCAAGAAGGGTGATCATGCGGCCTTTGAGGAAATCGTTTCCTTTTATCAGAACAAGGTGTACCATATCGTATACCGAATGGTCGGAGATAGCCACGAAGCGCAGGATATTGCCCAAGAGGCGTTTATCCGTGCTTACACCAACATCCATTCTTTTGACGAGAATCGAAAATTCTCCACATGGCTTTACCGGATCGCAACGAACTTAAGCATCGATCGTCTGCGGAAGAAGAAGCCTGATTTTCATCTGGATGCCGAGGTGAAGGGGACAGAAGGATTGGATATGTATTCTCAGTTGGCGGCTGACCAGGCACTGCCTGAGGAAGAAGTCGAGAGCATGGAGCTGCAGAGTTATATCCATAAGGAAATATTGTCCCTCCCGCCAAAGTATCGCAGTGTTATCGTACTGCGGTTCCTGGATGATTTATCATTAGCGGAGATTGGCGAAATCCTGGACCTGCCGCTCGGGACAGTGAAGACGCGAATCCACCGTGGCAGAGAGCTACTACGGAAAAAACTGCGCCACGTATAAAGGGGGGTAACACATGAATTGCGAAGAAAGCCTTGCGCTTATGCATCTGTATCTGGATGGAGATGCTTCAGAGGAAGAAGCACAGCAGCTTCGAGAGCACCTGAAAATATGCCCAGATTGTAACCAGCATTACCGAGAGCTCAAACAGACAGAAAGCCTGCTTAGCGGTGCTGCCTATGAGTTGAGTGCACCGGCCGGCTTCACCGCCAGTGTCATGGCGAATTTGCCGAAAGAAAAGAAGCGCGCCGGGTATATGAGATGGTTCCGTGCGCACCCTGTCATCACGGCTGCTGCGGTATTCTTCCTATTCATGTTCACAAGCGTATTATCTGCTTGGAATAGTGATAGCAGTGTAAGTGTATCGAAGCAAGAGGGTTTAATAGTAGAGAACGATCTCGTAATCGTACCGGAAGGTGTCACAGTCAAAGGAGACCTGGTCGTCGAAAATGGCGATTTGGATATTAGAGGTCAAGTGGAT
This sequence comes from Terribacillus saccharophilus, assembly GCF_002272075.1. Taxonomy (GTDB): domain Bacteria; phylum Bacillota; class Bacilli; order Bacillales; family Amphibacillaceae; genus Terribacillus; species Terribacillus saccharophilus_A. Next base: position 98,573 of record NZ_NPBJ01000037.1, on the reverse strand, counting down.
GGTGATGTCACGATCATCAATGGCGACCTCATCGAGGATCCTGGAACTAAAGTGAATATGGCTTCTGTTGATAATATATCAGGCGAATATCAGGAAATTAACCGGATTTTCGGCTGGGCTTGGTACCATCTAAAAGAATTGGTTACATTCTAATGTAAGAGTATGTTGAGCTGCTTGTTGAAGGGCTCTTTTTTTTACCCTTAAATCATTGGCGGTACAAGCCTGTATTACGTTAAGATAACAGGGGACAGTAAGGTTAAATTACTCTCCTTGTTAGTAAGCGACTGCTATAGGGTAACTGTGCTATAATGTACGAAGAAATTCGAGCTATTCATATAAAAGGACGTGTATCCATGTTTGGGGGATTAAGTGAACTTTCTATATTATCCATACTGCGGATTATCGTGGACATTGCGGCAGTATGGTTTATTTTCTACAAAGTCTTAATGCTCATAAGGGGAACGAAAGCGATTCAGCTGTTGAAGGGGATCTTCATCGTTGTTATTATCGCTTTCTTGAGCAGTGAGCAGATACTCGACTTCCCGATGCTCGCCTTCCTGAGTTCGCAAGCGATTACATGGGGATTCGTAGCCATCGTCGTTTTGTTCCAGCCAGAGATCAGGCGTGCGTTGGAGCAGCTTGGACGAGGCAGCTTCTTCTCCCGAAACGTGCGATCGGAGGAAGAACAGACCAATAAGAACATTGAAGCGATTGTAAAGTCCTGTAATTACATGGCGAAGCGGCGGATTGGTGCGCTGATCACAATCGAGCGCGAAACAGGTATGGGAGATTATATTGAGACAGGAATTCCGGTGAATGGTCACCTGACATTCGAACTGCTCACGAATATTTTTGTCCCAAATACGCCATTGCATGACGGAGCTGTCATTCTGAAAGAAAACCAGATTGCGGCAGCAGCTTGCTATTTGCCGCTATCTGAGAGTCCATTCATTTCTAAGGAACTTGGGACGCGTCACCGGGCAGCTATGGGAATCAGTGAGGTGACGGATGCACTGACAATCATCGTTTCGGAGGAGACAGGATCGATTTCCTGTACGAAGAACGGAGAATTGTTCCGTGACATCACGCCGGATGCCTTGAAAGAGATCCTCGATAGAGAAGTAGGCGTACCAGCTTCCGGTTCCAAGGCAAGAAGATGGAGGGGTAAGAATGGATAAATGGCTGAAGAGTCCATGGACATTGCGTGTTGTATCGCTTGTGTTTGCTGTCCTTCTCTATGCCTATGTGAGTGCGGAATCGGACGTAGATAACCGTGCCGGCGAGGTTCCAATCACCAGCTCGGACGAAACAAACACAGTCGATGCACCTGTTGGCATCCGGATCGATGACTCCAAATATGTCGTCAGTGGTGTGCCAGAGTATGTTTCCATGCAGCTTGTCGGACCGGCAAGTGATGTAACAGCAGCGATACAGCAAAAGAACTATGAAGCTTATGTGGATCTGACAGATCTTGATACCGGAACGCACACAGTGAAGCTGCATTACGAAAATGTCTCGGACAACCTGCAAGTATATATGCAGCCGGCATCTGTTGAGGTGACAATCCAAGAAAAAGCTTCACAGCAATTTAATGTTGACGTAGGCTATACCAATGAAGATCAAATGGCAGCTGGATTCCAAGTAGACAGCTCCACAGTGGAACCTCAGACGGTTTCAATCGTAAGTACACAGGAGGTCATCGATCAAATTTCCAGTGTGCGTGCGTATGTGGATCTGACAGATGTTGATGCTGATATCGATAGCAGGGAAGCACCAGTGAAAGTATATGACGCCCAGGGCAATGAGCTGAGTGTGAATGTACAGCCGGAGACAGTCGAGGTTTCGGTACAAGTAAGCAATCCGAGCAAGACAGTCCCGGTAGAAGTGAAGACAAAGGGGCAAGCGCCGGATGATGTATCTGTTGCTTCGCTTACACCAGAAATTCAAGAAGTGACTATCTATGCATCGCAGGATACATTGGATGGTATCGATTCGGTCAGTACCGAAGAAATTGATTTGTCCAAGGTGACAGAGAACCAGACGATAGACGCGAACTTGCAGCTGCCGGATAATGTACGCTCAGCAAGTGATGAGCAGATATCAGTCGATATTGAGCTGGATGAAACGAGCGAGACGACAATCGAAAACGTTCCAGTTACAATCGAAGATTTGCCTGATGATCAGGAAGCGACCATTACAGATCCGCAGAATGAGCAGATCGATGTAACAGTAAGTGGAGCGCAGAGTGAAATCGAAGGCCTATCGGCAGACGACATTACGGCAACGATTGATGGAAGCAACTTGGAAGAAGGGGAGCAGACGGTTCAGATTGACGTATCAGGACCTCAGAATATCGAGCTTACCCCGAGCCAAGAGGAAGCCACAATAACTGTTCAGACCGCAGATAATGCAACGAGTGAAGAAGAGGAAGATACGAATACAGATACACAGACACAGTGACTGTGAGCCATGTGAAGGAGAGGTAACAATGGGAAAATATTTTGGAACGGACGGCGTCAGGGGGATTGCGAATGAGGAGCTCACCCCGGAGCTTGCCTTCAAGTTAGGCAGATATGGCGGCTATGTGCTGACAAAGACAAGTGAAGATAGACCGAAAGTGATGATCGGCAGAGATACACGTATTTCCGGTGAAATGCTTGAAGGAGCGCTTGTTGCAGGACTTCTGTCCATCGGAGCTGAGGTGATGCGTGTTGGTGTCGTTAGTACACCAGGTGTTGCTTATCTTACAAAGAATATGGGAGCAGCTGCAGGCGTTATGATTTCTGCGTCTCACAACCCTGTGCAGGATAATGGAATCAAGTTCTTCGGTCCAGACGGTTTCAAGCTTTCTGATGAGCAGGAGAACGAAATTGAGCAGCTGATTGATGCAGAGACAGACGAACTGCCTCGACCATCCGGAGCTGATCTAGGTCAAATTAATGACTATTTCGAAGGCGGTCAGAAATATATTCAATATTTGAAGCAGACAATCGACAATGACTTCGAAGGACTTCACATTGCGATCGACTGTGCCCATGGAGCGACTTCTTCCATTGCAACACACTTGTTTGCGGATCTGGAAGCGGATATCTCCTCAATCGGTACATCGCCTGATGGTTTGAACATCAATAAAAACGTCGGCTCCACGCATCCAGAAACATTGCGTGATTTCCTTCTGGAAAAAGAAGCAGATGTCGGACTTGCCTTTGATGGTGATGGCGATAGATTAATCGCTATTGATGAAAAAGGACAAATTGTGGATGGTGACAAGATCATGTACATTTGTGCTAAATTCCTGAACGATCACGGACGTTTGCGTCATAACACGGTCGTATCCACAGTCATGAGCAATATCGGCTTCTACCGTGCATTGGATAAGCATAATATCAAGAGCAACAAGACAGCTGTTGGTGACAGATACGTGATGGAAGAAATGCGCCGAGGTGACTTTAATCTTGGTGGAGAGCAATCTGGTCACATCATCTTCTTGGATTATATGACAACTGGTGATGGCATGCTTGCAGCACTGCAGTTGATCAATGTTATGAAAGAAACCGGCAAGAAGCTATCCGAGCTTGCGAGTGAAGTCGAGATCTTCCCGCAGATCCTAATAAATGTGCCGGTAACAGATAAGCAGGAAGCACTTGTGAACCAGCAGATCCTGGACTCCATCGCAGAAGTCGAGCAGGAGCTTGGAGATCAAGGGCGCGTCCTTGTACGACCATCTGGTACTGAGTCACTTGTACGGGTAATGGTGGAAGCACCGACGAAGGAAGACTGCAAGAAACATGCAGACAAAGTAGTAGCTGTCATCGAAGAGGTACTAGGAACAAAATAAAACCAACGTATGCGTAGGGAACAGAACATGCTCCCTGCGCATACTTTATTTACATGCAAGAAAGAATTGACCAACTGGATTTCCTTCATGTAGAATGAAGAGGTTAGTCATTCATGCAGGAAAGTGAGGATAGAGGTTACAACAACATAAAAGCGCCAGGACTTATCCCGACCGGTGGGGTAAGTTGACGAGGTGGAGGTTTATCGAACCATTCGGCGGATGCCTCCCGATTGCACACATCTCAGTCGTCATGTTTTAGAACCGAAAGCAGAGAGGCGACTCTCTGGATAAGGACAAAACAAGATGTGAAAAATAGATAAAACGAGAAAGGGGCAAACAACTGCCCCATGCTTAGCGCAGGCCGTTCGTTTGCCCCTTCCAAGTCTTGAGGAGGACAACAACGACATGTGTGGAATTGTAGGATATATTGGACAGAATGATACAAAGGAAGTATTGCTTAACGGATTAGAGAAGCTGGAGTATCGCGGATACGATTCAGCTGGTATCGCAATTGAAAACGAGCAAGGTGTGAACCTTTTCAAAGTAAAAGGCCGCATTGCTGCATTGCGTGAAAAAGTAGATCACAACGTTTCATCCACAATGGGAATTGGCCATACTCGCTGGGCGACACACGGTGCACCGAACGAAGACAACGCGCACCCGCACCAAAGCGCTTCTGGCAAATTTACGATTGTGCATAACGGTGTAATTGAGAACTATGTCGACATCCGTAAAGCGTATCTTTCTGACGTAACATTAAAAAGTGATACCGATACAGAAATCGTTGTACAGCTTGTAGAGAAAATGTATGAAGAGACGCAGGATACAGCAGCAGCATTCCGTAAAGCGGTTAGCTTGCTTACTGGTTCTTATGCCCTTGCAATGATCGATAAAGACGATAAAGAAACAATCTTTGTGGCAAAAAACAAAAGCCCATTGCTTGTAGGTATCGGCGAAGGCTTCAACGTCGTAGCAAGTGACGCGATGGCAACACTTCGCGAAACAGATACGTACAAAGAGATCCGTGACAAAGAAATCGTTATCGTTCGCCGTGACAGCGTGGAAATCCAGCTGCTTGACGGCACGACAGTAGAACGCGATAGCTTCAAAACGGAAATCGATGCATCCGATACGGAAAAAGGCACATACGATCACTTCATGCTGAAAGAAACAGATGAGCAGCCATTCGTTATCCGTAAAATCATCCAGCACTACCAGGATGATGCGGAACAAATTAAAATGGAACCTGCTATTCGTAACGCGATGGTAAATGCAGACCGTATTTACATCGTAGCAGCGGGAACAAGCTACAACGCTGGACTAGTCGGTAAACAATTCATCGAAAACCTGGCTAAGATTCCGGTTGAAGTGCATATCGCGAGTGAATTCGCATATAATATGCCGCTTCTATCTGAGAAGCCATTATTCATATTCCTTTCCCAATCAGGTGAAACTGCAGACAGCAGAGCCGTATTGGTGAAAATCAAGGAACTTGGACACCCAGCACTTACTATCACGAACGTGCCAGGATCCACCCTTTCTCGTGAAGCAGACTTCACATTGCCGCTTTACGCTGGCCCAGAAATCGCGGTTGCCTCTACTAAAGCATATACAGCACAGATGGCAGTTATGCTATTGCTTGCTGTAGATGCAGCAAAAGGCAAAGAAATCACACTTGATTTCAACCCGCTTCAGGAGCTTGCTATCGTTGCGAACGCAATGGAAGTACTGACTGACCAAAAAGAAACATTCGAAACACTAGCACAAAGCTATCTAAGTGAATCCCGCAACGCATTCTTCATCGGCCGCGGTGTCGATTACTTCGTCTGCGTCGAAGGATCACTGAAACTAAAAGAAATCTCCTACATCCAAGCAGAAGGCTTCGCTGGAGGAGAACTGAAACATGGCACAATCGCTTTGATCGAAGAAGGCACACCAGTCATCGCACTAGCTACACAAAGCTCCCTGAACCACTCCATCCGTGGTAACGTACAGGAAGTAAACGCACGCGGTGCCAACACATTGCTCATCAGCATGAAAGGCCTAGAGCATGACGAAGACGCCTTCGTCATCCCAGCAGTGCATGAGCTATTAACACCACTTGCAAGTGTCGTACCGCTTCAATTGCTTGCTTATTATGCAGCAGTTCAGCGTGGTGCAGATGTCGATAAGCCGAGGAACTTGGCTAAGAGTGTTACGGTGGAGTAAGTCTTACCGGTTAACGGAATAACAAACTCGCTATCGATTTAGTCTTAGCGTATATACAATACACACAGAGAAGCACCATACTTATTATTTATGAGTATGGTGCTTTTTTTCGAGGAAAAGAAAGGAGGGCCTATATTTGAAAAAAACATATTTTATTTGGCTTTCTATTCACTGTGTTGTTTGGACTTTAGCATATTGGGAATTTGCCCCGAATCTAAATGCAGGGCGACTAACAGGTGTGGGTGTCTTTCTAGTCCTGTTATTCATTGTTCCGCTCTTTAAAGAAAAAACACTGATACAAACCCTATTATTTTGTGCACAAGCTCTACTGACAATCTTCATCTTCTATCCTATAAGCAACGACTTAAGCCCATATCCGATCCTCATACAATCCTTAATTATGGCAGAAGCAGTCTTTTATCTTTCACGTACTAAAAGTTTAATAGTAATTGCTGTTCAAATTGCGAGTGTTGCAGTGATTTTAATATTATCGACACCTAGCATTACTCAATTAGTATGGTGTGCATTATATTACCTTTTACTAGTAGTCGCCTTGCTTTATCATCAAGTTATACATAACAGAGAAAAAGAGGCGCGCTTAAGCAATGAGGCCTTACTCGAAGAATACAGAAGAATGAAAAGACAGCTTCTTGTAGAGGAGCAACAAGCAAGACAAGATGAGCGGATGCTAATTGGACATGAGATTCATGATTCGGTCGGGCATAAGCTGACGGCATTGCTGTTTCAGTTTGAGGCATTTCGGTTAACAGCGGCTGAGAAGGATAAGGAGATGGTCGGGAAGCTGAAAGAGCTGGCTGAACAGAGCTTGGAGGAGACACGGCAGGCGGTGCGGTCATTCAAGCAAAATGAAGTGGGCGGTTTGCAGGGTGTGATCCGACTTATTCGGAAATTAGAGATAGAGAGTTTTATGAAGATCAATTTTTCTGTAAAGCATGGTGCGTTTGCGGCTCCTTTGACGGGTGAGCAGTCATTTGCAATCTTTCGGGCTGTACAGGAGGCATTGACGAATATTATGAAGCATAGTTCTTCAAGAGAGGCGCAAGTCATATTCGAAGCTCCTGGAGGCAGTATTTTTCGGTTTGAGGTGATCAATGCTGCGATGCATGATCGTTACTTTCAGGAAGGGTACGGGTTGAAGGCGATGCGGGAGCGCTTAGAGAAAGTGGGCGGAACGCTTGAGATCGATTATGAGACGCACCGCTTTTTGGTGAGAGGCACGATAAGATTAGCAGACTGGGGCGGTTCTGATGATTAAAATTTTGCTGGCAGAAGATCAAGTGATGGTTCGCCAAGGCTTAAAGATGATGATTGAAACGGATGACGAGATTCGCGTCATCGGGGAAGCGAATAATGGGAAGGAAGCGGTCAGCTTATGTGAGAAGCGGCTTTTCGATGTGGCCATTTTGGATATCCGCATGCCTGTGATGGATGGCATTGAAGCAGCGAAAATCCTCCGCTCGCGCTTCCCTCATATCAAGATCCTCATGCTGACTACATTTGACGATAATGAATATGTATTGAGTGCCTTAAGGCTGGGAGTCAGCGGTTATATGCTGAAAAACGGGGATACAGCATCTCTCATTCGCTCCATTAAAAGCGCATTGAGCGGCGGCTTATCCTTGGAGGATCAGGTTGCTTCGAAAGTGATGCCGATTTTACTGCAAAACCAGGAAGAAAGGCAAATCGACTCAACATTGACCCCGAGGGAAAGAGCAATATTGAAGTGTATAGGAGAAGGATTGAATAATAAGGAAGTGGCCGAACGACTAGGATTATCGGTTGGGACTGTGAAAAATCAAACGAGTCACATTTTAGATAAATTGGAATTAAGGGATCGGACACAGTTAGCTATTTATGCGATACGTCATCGTCTCGTATAAAAAAGTGACGAAAGTAATAAGTGCCCAATTGCAGAATGACCATAGTCAGTAGTGGCTTTGGTTTTTTTTATTTATGATGCAAGTAACAACATAAAGGAGGAAAAAACGTGCTGGAAACCATCAACTTAAGTAAGTCCTTCAAAGGAAAGAAAGTTGTTCATGATCTCAACTTGTACTTGGCAGATGGAGAATCAGTCGGATTGCTCGGTCCAAATGGAGCCGGGAAATCAACTACAATTTCGATGATTTCCACCTTGATCAAGCCGACAAGCGGAAGAATAACGATGAACGGTGTGAACGCGATTACTAAACCGGGTGAGATCAGAAGCGTTTCTGGTGTGGTGCCACAGGAATTGGCGCTATATCAGGAGCTGTCCGCCTATGAGAACCTTAAGTTTTTTGGATCGATTTATAAATTGAGGGGCAAAGAACTGGAGAAAGCTATTCAGCAGGCTTTGGAGTTTGTCGGGTTGGATGATCGAAAAAAGGATTTGGTTAAGACCTATTCCGGCGGGATGAAACGCAGGCTTAATATAGCGGCGGCGTTATTGCATCGCCCGAAGATTTTAATATTGGATGAACCGACAGTCGGTATCGATCCGCAATCGAGAAATCATATCCTGGAAGCTGTACGGGCGTTGAATCAGACAGATGGAACGACAATTCTTTATACGAGTCATTACATGGAAGAAGTAGAGCAGCTTTGCGATCGATTATACATTATGGATCACGGCAAGGTCATTGCAGCAGGAACAAAAGATGAATTACTCAGTATATTGTCGACCGAGGATAAGATAAAGGTGGAGTTAAACAAGCTGGATGAAGCCTTTGTAGAGCAAGTAAAGACAATTGAAGGAGTTCATAAAACAGAAGTAACGGAATTGCAGCTGAAAATTATAGCCGCAAAAGGCAGCAACTTGATCAGCAAATTGGTCCATCTTACAGAACAGCATCAAATCCAATTGCTTCATTTCCAAACAGAAACGCCTAGTTTGGAAGATGTATTCCTTCACTTAACCGGACGTACGCTGAGAGATTAAAGGGGTGTCGTGATGCGAAGTTTCATCAAGAAAGATTTGTTGATATTTTTAAGGGACTGGAAAGAGCTGCTCACGGTCCTGTTGCTTCCTATTATTTTGGTTATCGTGTTGAATTTTGCTTTTGCTGGGTTATTTGATAGTGGTGATGAAGTATCAATGGATTTACAGTTAGCCGTGGTCAATCAGGATAATGAGACGGAAGCAATGGAGCAGCTGAAGGAAAGATTGGTTCGTGATGCTGCCTTTGAAGAGCAAGAGGCAAATGCTATCTTGGAAGCTGCGGGAGAGATACAGCCTGTTCAACTGCTATCGGATTATCTGGAAAGTGACGATGTAAAGGAATGGGTGACGGTTCATCATCTGGAGGAAAAGGCAGCAGCCGAGAAAGTCAAAGAGGGCGAACTGGATGGTATGCTAGTCATCCCCCAGGGGTATACCGCGGATAGTTTATATGCGAGCTTCGCAGGCGAACCTCCAACTACATCATTGATTTATAAAATAGAAGAAGAGACGACAGATAGCAGTGCTCTACAACAGTTTATACAAGGATTTATTGAGCAATTAAATTATCAATTTGCAATGCAGGAAATAACGGGTGGTGCAGAAATAGAGGCTGATCTTCCTGAAGGTGGTTTGGAGGATATAGGCACCGCGCACGACTTCACGATGACCCAGTACTTTACGATAGCTTTAGGAGGGTTATTTGCCTTATTCGTCGTAGCGACGGTAGCGATGAAAACAGGAGTGGAAATCAGGGACCAAGTATTCAACCGAATCTTATTAGCGAACAGCCATCCAATGCGGTTTTTAATTGGTAAAATGGTTTCCACGATTTTTCTGGTTGTACTGCAGATTATATTTGTATTACTTGTATCCCACTTTCTTATGGATGTATTTCCGGGTCGTTCGATAGCCTTTTGGGGTGGTGTCTTCGTGATGATAGTCTTGCTCGCTTTGGTGCTGTCGGGTTTAGCGGCTATTTATACGGCAATGTTATTGCGAATGAATAGTGTTGATGCAGCAAATGGGATTTTTATGTTCCTTACTTTGCTGTTCGGTACGCTAGGAGGAGGATTTGTTCCCATTTATATGCTGCCTGAATGGCTGCAGCAAATTGGAGAATGGACTCCAAACGGTTTATTTCTGTCCATACTGACAGAGTGGGTACAATTTGAGAATCTGTCATCCATCTTCCAGCCAAGCATGTTCATGATCGGTTATTTCTTATTATTCACTTTCATTGGCTTAGCTTTGTTTCCGAAAAGGGGGAGAGCACAATGAAAAATGTATTATGGGTGCAATTCTCAAAGGACAAACGAAATCCATTGCTCGTTCTATTGTTGATTGCGGGAAGTATTGTAGCTGCCATTTTATTTGGCGGTGGCATTCAGTCCGCGACAACAGTTGGGATTTTCAGTGAAGAAGCTGATGCTGCAGAAATAGAAGATAAGTGGGAAGCATTGTTAAATACCGATGACTCCTTTACATTTGAAATAGTGGAACCAGAAGAAGCGCGTGAAGATATAAAGAAAGGCAATATCGATGTATCAGTAAAGGTCATGGAGGATGATTACCGATTACTGGTCTCCAAAAATATGCCGACCGTTTCTTCTGTAGAACGACATGTTGATAAGGTGTTTCAGCAAGAAGCACAAATCAGTGCGGTTGAGTCACAAGTGGGAGAAGATGTCCGGGATGAAATGGAGAGCTACCTAGAAGATGCACCATTTCAGCTGAAAGCGCAAGGATTGGATAGTGAACAGATTCCTGCGTACAACATCCGAACACAGCTGTTATTTTCCTTCACATTCTTGATCTCGATGTTCATCCTTGGATTCAAGGTTAACAATGTGACACAAGATAAGGTTGCTGGTATTTGGGATCGGATGATTTTATCGCCAATGAAGAAAACTGGTATGTACAGTGGTTATTTGTTGTATAGTTTTCTGATTACGATGCTTCAAATAGTTATCGTGCTAGTCGTGTTTAAATATGTCTTGCGTTATGATGTCGGAGATAGTCTGTGGCTGATCATCCTCATTGCAGCGTGTTTTACTTTTGGCATGATCAGTATTGCCATGTTGATTACAGGATTTGTCAGGACGCCGGAGCAATTCTATGCCATTTATCCGTCCGTCATCCCGCTAATTCCGCTTGTCAGCGGAGCTTATATGATGCCGGGAACGATTACGAATCCTGTGCTACTGTTTATTGCGGATCTGTTCCCGCTGGCACATGCAATGGAAGCGATTATGTCGGTTGTGTTCTATGGTGCTGGTTTGCAGGATGTCATGATGTCTCTGTTGTATATGTTGTTGATTGGTGTCGTGGCTATGGGAGTGGGGATTAATCTTGTGGAGCGGCGGAGCAGTTAAGAGATTGCTTATATGAAACAAAAGAACCTCGATTACGCATCGAGGCTCTTTCGTTTCTCATCATACCATTTGATCAAGCTATGTAAAATACTATCAAATAAACCAATCTCGACTGCTTTTGCTATGGCTCCATCCCCAAATCGTTCACTGCGCACTATATAAGTAGCAGCTCGAATCGCATCTGCAACGCTTAACTCTGTATCTGACGAGTAGTCTGGCAATCCGTTACTTCTCCAATTGTATAAAGGAGTTATTGCGCCGACAGTATATAGCAGACTCGTGGCCTTGTTTATACGTTCACTATAGACGGGGTATTTTAATGCTTGCTCGTTTCCTCCATTTGACCATACCACATTACGATCTTCGTCTGTCATCCCTTCCGCAACAGAACGCAATTCTTCCCAAGCGTCTGTTTTCGACAGGTCTAATTCGTTTATGAGTTGTATATTATCTGGATTTCCGTCCATAAACACCATCCTCCTTTTATTTGATTATATCGTATTCTTATTGAATCATATAAAATCTCTGATTTTGCGATTTGTTTAAGATAGACTAATATCTTCAACTAATCTATTGACAATGGTATTTGTACGTATAAGTTCTGCTTCTATACTTTTCTAATGCTATTTTCAATATCAATAATAAAGAATCTATCTATAAAACAAGGATTTTATACTTATTGACAACTTTCTCCATTCCTCCTAATCTTAAACTAGTGTTATGAAAGCGTTATCATATATTGAGGAGGAAAGAGATGAAAGCTAACAAACGTATACTCGTAACGTCGATGTTGTCGGTCGCATTACTTATACCTGCAATTCCAGGCGCGGATACTCTGGCAAAGGATAAAGGCGAAAAAGAGAAGGTACCTGTATTTGAGAATGCTTCTGTTCATGATCCATCCTTCATTGAAGTGGACGACCAGTACTATGTGTTCGGTTCCCACCTAGCTGCAGCAAAAACGAACGACCTTATGAAATGGAAAATGGTCGACTTGGGTGTACGTGATGGAAATAAACTCATTCCTAATGTAACGGAAGAACTCAAGGAGACACTTGAATGGGCACAGACGGATACTCTCTGGGCGGCAGATGTAATTCAACTGGCGGATGGGAAGTTTTATATGTACTACAATGCGTGTAAAGGGGATTCACCACGTTCTGCAATGGGTGTGGCAGTGGCGGATAATATTGAAGGACCTTATGAGGATACGGGGATTATCCTGAAGTCAGGTATGTGGGATGAGCCTAGCGAGGACGGTACGATTTATGATGCGACAAAGCATCCGAATGTGGTGGATCCTGATGTGTTCTATGACGAGGATGGCAAGCTATGGATGGTGTATGGATCTTACTCTGGCGGTATTTTCATTATGGAAATGGATGAGGAGACAGGCAAACCGCTTCCAGGACAGGGGTATGGGAAGAAGCTGATGGGTGGCAACCATAGCCGGATTGAAGGGCCAGCAATGATGTACAGCCCAGAAACAGATTATTACTATATGTTCCTATCATTCGGTGGGCTGGATGCTGTTGGCGGCTACAATATTCGTGTGGCGCGTTCTAAGTCTCCAGATGGTCCGTTCTACGACGCAGAAGGGAATGACATGATTGATGTGAAAGCAGATCCGAATTTACCTCTGTTTGATGATAAGTCAATTGAACCTTATGGCGTGAAGCTGCTTGGAAACAACTTGTTCGAGAAGAAGGTCGGTGATCCAGGACAGGACCCGGGTATTGGCTATGTCTCACCAGGACATAACACTGCTTTTTATGATGAGGATACGAAGAATCATTATTTAATCTTCCATTCTCGTTTCCCAGAGCGCGGGGAGGAACATGAGGTGCGGGTACATCAGATGCATATGAACGATAAAGGCTGGCCAGTCGTAGCTCCATCTCGCAATACCAATGAGAAAGAAGCGAAGATTAAACGCAAGGATATGGCTGGTGACTATCAGTATGTGAATCATGGAAAAGATATTTCTGCTGATGTGAAAACTTCTGAACAAATCACCCTGAAAGAGAACGGAAAAGTCGAAGGTGCTGTAAAAGGAAAGTGGAAGTACGGAAAAGAGAATGAGATTACCCTGACAATTGATGGCGAGAAGTATAATGGGTTCTTCCTGAAACAGTGGGACGAAGCGGCAGAAGAATATGATACAACTTTCACTGCTTTATCTGACAAAGGCGTCGCAGTCTGGGGCAACCGAATGGAAGACATGAAAGATAAAGAGGTTGTTTCAGAAGTCAAGAAGGATCTGAGCATCTCAAACAGCGATAATTTATTTCAGAATGTAGAGCTGCCGACAGAAGGGACTCATGAATCCGCGATCAAATGGACGTCATCCAATCCAAAAGTGATCGAGGCTGATGGTACGATACACCGGCCAGCGGCAGGAAGCGGAGACGGCAAAGCTACGCTGACCGCAAGTATTCAAGCAGGAAAAAAGAAAGATACGAAAACATTCCAAGTGACAGTGAAGCAACAGGCATCTGAGCCAGAAATAGCACAATATAATTTCAGCGATCCAGGTAGTAAGGAAGCGGCCGATTCTTCCGGCAGCAATCTGCCAGCACAATTGAATGGAAATGCTGTGCAAACCGAGGATGGAAAGCTAGCGTTGGATGGAAAAGATGCGTATGTGGAACTTGCCCCTCTGGTTGCAGATGCAGAGGATTTCACATTTTCCGCCCGGGTGAACTGGCAAGGCGGTGTAGCATGGCAGAGAATCTTTGATATAGGTGAAAGCAACGGCAAGAACATGTTCTTCACGCCATCTGACGGCAGCGGCAAGCTGCGATTTACGATTCATAATGGAGTAGATCAGAATATCACGACTGATGAGGCATTAGCTACAGGGGAATGGGTGCATCTTGCCGTGACGCTTGAAGGAGATACCGGAAAGCTGTACGTGAATGGAGAGCTTGCAGGAACAAATGAAAATATAACGACTAACCCATCTGATATTCTTGGAAATACAAACTATCTAGGGCGAAGCAGGTATGCTGCGGATGCGTTCTTTGGCGGGCAGATGGATGATGTTGCGGTGTATCGGAAGGCGTTGAGTGAAACGGAAATAACAGAACTGGCTAACTAATAGGCAGTATGAGAACACCTCTTGTGAAGGAGGTGTTCTTTTGCTTTAACTCATAAATTAAAATTAATATAAGTATTAACAGTGATTCTAATATGGATTAGGAATAATATTCCTTTAGTGTTTATAATGGAAAATACAAAGTGAAAGTTTATGTTAGGGTGATGATGTTGCGTACCGAGAGATATAAGAACCAAACAGAGGCTTTAGAGTATTGTCATGAAGCTATATTCTCTCTTGTTATAGGAATCTTATCAATATTAGGAGTCATTTTTTGGGATAATGGAGCAACTCTAGGCGGATTCGGACTAGGGATTGCGTACATCGCCCATAGAGAGATTAAGAAGAGAAAACTAAAAGGACGCAAGTTTGTAGTGTTAGGTATAGTTTGCAGTTTGATTGGTATAGTAGGTAGTTTCTTGTGATAGATTCCTAGTAAAAAGTCGGTAATAGAACAATCTATTACTAATCATCTTTTCTTTTTCAAGGCTTGTGGTTATAGTAGGGATACAATAAGATCTTCAATAATTTTTCTTGGGGGTAAGTAAAATGGAAGCATTCGCAGAATATCTAGCTCAAATTGATAATCCGCAGCACCGGGAACGAACGGAAGAAGTGCTGAAATGGGTGGCTGAGAAATTTCCTGCTATGGAGCCGAAAATAGCCTGGAATCAGCCTATGTTTACGGATCACGGTACATTTATTATTGGCTTTAGCATCGCCAAACAGCATTTGGCTGTTGCTCCGGAAAAGGCGGGAATAGATTATTTTTCTGATGATATTGTGCAAGCAGGCTATGACCATACGAAGCAATTGGTTCGTATCAAATGGGATGGACCTGTTGATTATTCATTATTAGAAAGAATGATAGAGTTCAATATTACAGACAAGGCAGACTGTACGACTTTTTGGAGAAAATAAAGTGAGTGAGTTGGAAGCACCTCTAAAGGTGTTTCTTTGCTGGGAATTCAAGATTCCGAGCTTGCTGGACAGAGTAAGGAGAAGACATATGGAACAATCTAATCAATTAAGACAAAACGCCTCACGTATTGGTATTGCTGTGTTAGTCTTAAGCATTCTGCTTGTCGGTGCTAATTTGCGCGCTCCGATAACAGGGTTAAGCCCTTTAATAGACAATATTCGTTCAGATACAGGCATAGGTAATGCTGCAACGGGCATGCTGACTACTTTGCCTTTGATTGCGTTTGCTGTATTTGCGCTGGTCGCGCCAAGAATTGCTAGGCGTGTAGGTATTGAAAGAACTTTGTTTGCCGGACTGATTATCATAGCTGTTGGACTTATATTTCGGTTTTTCTCACCAGTATGGATGCTTTTCGTTGGTACGGCTTTAGCAGGAATCGGAATCGCCATGGGGAATGTACTCTTGCCGGGCTTGATCAAGCGGGAATTCCCTAAAAATGTAGGCGTGATGACTGGAGCTTATGCGATGACCATGAACGGGATGGCTGCACTCGCTTCAGGAATTAGTGTTCCTCTTTCAAACGGTCTTGGCAGTGGATGGCATGGCTCACTCGCAGTATGGGTGATTTTGACGCTTGTAACGATGGGCGCTTGGATACCGCAGCTACGCCAGAGAGTAATAACATCATCCATTTCCCTTCCTAAGAAAGGAAAGAAACTATGGTCCTCGGGTCTCGCCTGGAAGGTAACAGGTTTTATGGGATTGCAATCGCTATTGTATTACATCATGATTACCTGGATGCCCACAATACTTCAAAATCAAGGCTTTAGTGAATCAACAGCTGGCTGGCTTTTAGCTCTCACACAGCTTTGCAGCTTGCCGACTTCATTTTTGCTCCCGATCCTAGCAGGTCGTCTTGCAGGACAAAGGGGCATAGTGAGCATAATAGCTTTGTGTTTCGTTATGAGCTTCTCCGGGTTGTTGACGGGTATTGCCTGGATTAGTGTCATCAGTGTTTTGCTGTTCGGATTAGCGGGAGGCGGTGTGTTCAGTCTCGCAACAATGTTTTTTGTATTGAGGACACACTCAGCTCAGGAATCCGCAGAATTATCAGGTATGGCACAGTTTGTCGGGTATCTATTAGCCGCAGTAGGGCCAACATTATTTGGCTTAATTCATGATGTTACGTCAAGCTGGACAGTGCCGCTAGCATTGTTGGTTGCGGTGGCTGTAGTGCTCTGGATTGTTGGTATGGGAGCGGGGAAAAACGCGTATATCAATCAGCAACACTAATCAAAAAGGCTAACTCCTTATTACAGGGAGTTAGCCTTTTTATATATAGCTGCACCGCCGATTTTATTTAGTAATCACAATTTATATCTTCACAATCTTCTTTGCATTCAGAAAATCCTTTTTCAGTACTTACCTTTAAATGTAAGGTCAACATTAAGACTAAGATAAACAAATGGCATACCAGATATTTACATATTTCAATAGCTTAATTTATCGAAAAGTACTAATTTTCTGTAATATGGTAGTATAGTTAACAAAAGGAGTGAAAAGTAAAAATGGAGAATCTTCCTCTCGCTGTGGTGGTCACGATTTTTAGTTTTACTGCACTTACTTTTTTGGTCAGTATAATTTGTATATTTAAAAGGCGGAACCTGTTAATATCCATATTAACTGCACTTGTAGCTATTCCTGTATTTTGTCTATCTGGAATGTATAATAGCTTGATGAGGGGGAGTCAGGGAAACGAATTGGAGTTCTTTTTTTACGGATTGGGTAATTTTTATCCAGCTGCATATATTACCTTGTTTAGTTTATTATTCATACTTTTTTGGTGGGCAAAGTATATTGCTTCTTTGATCTCGAAATAGCATTTGTGTATATACCAGCTGAATATCCAACCGTATTATAAGAACCCGGAACATTATTTGTTTCGGGTTCAATTATTTGCATTAAATACTCATGAATTAGTTAACTTAGATAAAGTTGGTTGCCAATTTTCAAGGAGTTTCGGATAATACACTTCCTGCTTCGAATCAAGCGGCTTAACTAGTTCTGGATAATGGCTGTGCCATGGAACAAGCACACGTGGTTTGATTCTATCAATGATATATAGAATATCTTCATTCTTGGCATGTCCAGATACATTCAGAGATTGATAGGATACACCGAAGCGTTCCAACAGCGCATACATCGTTTGGTGAGCAGGATCGAAGGAACCTAAAGGCATGCCATTGGAATGCAGGTAGATGCTTTCCTTCAAATCCAGATCAAGTAAATTTTGAATAGAATGATAGCTATTCTGCAGCAGGTATCCTGCTGGATTCTGATTGATATCAAAGGCAGTTACAGCTTTATATTTTGTCAGCAGCTGCTCGGTAATCACGGCATGTTTGCTGCTGTCGCCCAAGTAGACCATGAAATGAACATCATGTAAGAAGTGATCTGCCAGATAAGCTGTCGGTGCTTCTAAGACCGGTGTTCTGCCTGTTAACTTGGCCATTTGAAGGAAAGTGTTAATTCGATCGATATTCCGGTGGTAGATATTGAATATCCCTAGACCTTGCTTTTGGGAAAGTGCATCCTTTCCGACTATAAGAATATCCGCATCCTCCTTGCATGCTGTTTCTGTGTCTTTTTTATCCGGGTTGAAAGTGGTGCCTTCAATGAGCAATACGTCGATATCTCGCGTGGCCATGTAAGTTAGCCAGCCTTCTGTGTATTCTGGATGTGCACCGTGCATTCGCAGATCACCCGAGTTCACAACTGTGAGGTCAGGTGTTTCAATGAGGAAGGAGGCGGCGCCGATTACATCGTGATCTACTGGGATAGGTGTAATGCGTATGTCTCCTACCTCGATAGTTTGACCAAATGACATCCCGGTTGCTTCCTTATGTAATGATAATCCTTCGCCGACATGTTCCAGTGCATCATAAAGCTGCTTCGAGTCTTCCGTCATGTAAACAGGGATCTGTGGTGATAGTGTATCCATGGCACCCATATGATCTAGATGAAGGTGGGAGATGAATACAGCTGTTTGGTAGGATGACTCTTCCAGCGGTTCTGGTTTTACTGCAGAAAAACTGTCTCCTGTTAAAGATTCTTTGCTGTAGATGCCATCAATGGCGGGAATAGCGCCTAACTTGAGCATATCCAGCACGTAGCTCTGTTTGCGTTCTTTTGTATCAATGATGCTGCTGGCAGGATTATAGACAAGTCCGAAATCAAAGATGATTCGATCCTTCCCATAAGTTACTTCTGCAATATTACCGCCAATCGTGCGCAGCCCGCCCCAAAATTTGATAGTTGTCTTCATGTCTGTCACCTCTTAAAAGAAAAGGCAGGGGATAACCCTGCCAATCATTTATTATTGTAATTCAGCTTTTGCGCGTTCTTGTGCTTCTGTCAGACCTTCTTCTACTGTCTTCATGCCTTGGAGGATGTAATCCATTTCCTCAAGCACGATGTTGCGTACTGCATCTCCGCCAGGAACGCGAGCGATGAAGAATCCGGCATCAAATTGCTCTGTGCCTGCTTTGTAGGCTGGGTTTTCTTCAAGGAATTTCTGATATTCTTCTGTATCCAATGCAGATTGACGGATAGGCAAGTATCCGGAAAGCATGGACCACTCAGAAGTTACTTCAGGGCTAGTCAAATACTTCATGAATTCCCAAGCAGCTTTTTGTTCTGCTTCTTCACTTTGGTTGAAGATTACGATGTCATTGCCGGCAAATGTTGTAGCAGCCTCGCCGTCCAAAGTAGGGATTGGTGCAGTAGACCATTCGATGCCATCTTCCATAGCGCCGCCAACGTGCGGGATACCAGCAGAGGAACCGATATACATCGCAACATCACCGCGGCCGAATGGGTTGGACATATACTCATCTTCACCAGCTGTACGAGCAATGCCTTCGTCGATCATACCGCTAATCATTCCCATTGCTTCCTGTCCTTCTTTGGAAGCGAATTCTGGTTCGCCAGTTGCTTCATCCATATACGTACCGCCCATTTGTTTCAGGATGCCTTGGAATTCCGCTTCGTAAGAGTTCTCAAAGCCCATGCCGACAACACCGTCTTTTGTTACAGTCTTTGCAACTTCCTGTAGCTCGTCCCAAGTTTTAGGTGCTTCCAGGCCATTTTCTTCAAGCAGTGTCTGGTTGTAGAAAAGCACACGTGTGCTCTTGCTGAAAGGCAAGCTGTAGTATGTGTCATCCCACGTACTGGAGTCACGGAATACTTCGATATAATCATTCAATTCGTCTTCGGATAAGCCAACTTCCGGATCCTCGATAAAGTCATTCAAAGAAGTGATAAATTTGTTATCAATGTATTCTGGGATGACATTTGTTGTAGCCTGTGCCATATCAGGCAGGTTTCCAGCTTTGGCAGCAGCCATGATTTTCTGTTGCAAGTCCTCATAGCTTCCTTGATTCACAGGTTTGATCGTAATGTCATCATGTGTGCTATTGAAATCATCTGCAAATTTTTTGATGGCTTCTTCATGCGGTCCGCTCATTGCATGCCAGAATTCTACTTCTGCAGGTCCGTCTGCGTCACTTCCATTGGCATTGGCACCGGAACTATTATTACAAGCAGCTAAAAACAGAACCAAAAATAAGGACAGTACAGATATTACTTTTTTCATATTTGTCTTCCTCCTTAAAGGGGTTTGGTAGTATGCAAGATCAGTTGCGAAGTGCTGCGGTAGATTCCCTGGTCATCACCTCCAATAAGTGCTTTTGTCATGCTTAGCCTTTCAAACCGCTTCGGGCTACACCGGAAATGACGTATTTCTGCATGACGAAGAATAAAAGCAGCATAGGCAGGATTACCATTGTCGAAGCAGCCATGAGTAATTCATATTTGATGCCGGCTTCCGTTGTGAATGCTGAGAGTCCTACCGGCAGAGTCCTTAGTTCCTGGGAGTTGGTAACAATCAATGGCCATAGGAAGGCATTCCAGCTGCCGATGATTTTCAGCAAAGCAATCGTGATGAGTGCGGGCTTGGCCAATGGTACCATCACATACCAGAGAAACTTGAAGTCGCTGCATCCATCCACTTTAGCCGCATAGGACAGCTCCTGCGGTACCGAGAAGAAGTACTGGCGCAATAGGAAGATTGAGAAAATGCTGGCGATCCACGGAACAATCAGACCCTCATAAGAGTCGATCCAGCCTAAGTTTGAGACAGTGACGAAATTGGGAATCAGCAGCATCTCTCCAGGAACCATCATCGTTCCAAGCAAAACAGCAAACACGATACCCTTGCCATAAAAGTTGATCCGGGAAAAGGCGTAGGCAGCTAGTATAGTCGTCAATAACTCTCCAATCGTAGTCAGCACCGTTACAACAATACTGTTGAAGAAATAAGTGCCGAATGGAGCAGATTCACTCGCCTCGCTGTAGTTTCCGAACTGCCATTCAGAAGGAATCCAAACGGGCGGCATCGCCATAACTTCATTGGGAGCTTTTAGCGATGTGCTGATCATCCAGACGAACGGCAGCAGCATGAGGATGGCGCCTAATGACAGCAGTATATAGATTGTGCCTTTTGATAAAGCTTCCTTGCGCATTCCAATTCCTCCTTAGTTGTAATGTACAAATTTCTTTCCGACTATCAATTGGATGATAGTGAAGAGGAAGATGATAAGGAACAGGACAAAGGCAGCAGCTGTGGCCAGACCGAATTCCCATTCTTCATAGAATTTTTGATACACATAGTAAACGACGGTCAAGGCGCTGTTGGCTGGTCCTGGTCTTCCGTTGAACAGCGCAAATATTTCATCGAAGACTTTGAATGCATTAATGATGGAAATGATTGAAACAAAGAACATTGTCGGAGACAGCAAAGGCAGCGTGATGCTCTTGAAGCGATTCCAAGCAGACGCACCATCCACTTTTGCCGCTAGATAATATTGATTTCCGATATTCTGCAAGCCGGCTAAGAAGATGATGATATTAAATCCGAGTCCCTTCCATATACTTAAGATGATTAAAGCGGGCATCGCATAGGTTGGGCTCGTCAGCCAATCGATCGGATCGACGCCGAACAGACCGAGTATATAGTTCAAAAGGCCATAATCTGAATGGAAAATCCAGCTCCAAACAATTGCAACAGCTACCACTGAAGTGACGAAAGGCAGGAAGTAGATCGTCCGGAAGAATCCACTTAGCTTGATTTTGCTATTCAGTAAAACAGCAATCGCTAATGAAATGATGATTGACAACGGCACGACGCCAATGACGAATATGCCGGTATTTTTTAATGCAGTAATGAAGTTGGGATCCTGGAATAGCTTCGTGAAGTTCTCTAGACCATAAGCATTAACTGTGTCCGAAAAGAAGTCATAATCGGTATAAAAGCTCATCAAGAAGGATTTGATGATCGGGTAGATACTGAACACAACCAGGATGAGTAAAGCAGGTAACAAATAGAGATAGCCTTTAAGCGTGCTCTTCCACGTTGGTTTTTGCATGCCAGTTCCCGCCTCTCATTTGAAGTGGGAGTCGCTTTCCGCTTTCAGAATGGAAATAATGGACGTTCCCCGGGCGGACTCCTAAGCTATAAGCATCTCCAATTTGCAGCTGCTGTTCAGGATCAACCAACGCTCGTACGGTGATACTGCCGACTTGCATGCGGATCAGTGTATCGCGTCCGATTGTTTCAATATGTATAATTTCACCTTGGAAAAGCGGGTTCTCTGTTGTATGGAACAGATCTTCTGCTCGGATTCCCAGTCGTACTGTCTCCATATCTTCAGGTGGCAGTGCGGGCAGCTGGATAATTTCCTTTGAATCTGCCAGACGATAGACAGTAGATTCGTGGGTTTTAGTTAGCGTCATCAGATTGATTGGAGGATTGCCAAGAAAAGATGCTACAAACTCGTTTTCCGGCTTTTTGTACATGTTCTGTGGTGCGGATTCTTGTTGAATAATCCCATCTTTCATCAGCATGACGCGGTCGGAGATGCTCAGTGCTTCCTCCTGATCATGCGTGACGAAGATTGCAGTAATACCGATCTCCTGCTGAATGCGACGGATCTCTTCGCGCATCTCCAGACGCAAACGCGCATCCAGATTAGAAAGCGGCTCATCCAGCAAAAGCACGTTCGGTTTCTTGACTAATGCTCTGGCAATGGCCACCCGCTGCTGCTGGCCGCCGGATAATTGACCTGGCTTTCGGTCCAATAAATGCCCAATTTGGACAAGTTCAGCCATTTCTTTGGCCCGAGCTTCTGCTTCTTTCTTCGGTACTTTTTTCATTCTCAGCGGAAACATGATATTTTTCAGAACGGAGAGGTGGGGATATAATGCGTAGCTTTGAAAAACCATCCCGATACCGCGTTTCTCTGCATCCAATTTCGTTACGTCTTGATCACCGAAATGAATCGACCCGGAAGTAGGCTTGTACAAACCGGAAAGAAGCATTAAGGTTGTGCTTTTCCCACAGCCACTCGGTCCGAGCAGGGAAACGAGCTCGCCGTCCTTGATGGTAGTTGTCATTTCCTGAACAGCTGTAGTATTATCGAAAACCATTGAAAGCTGATTAAGATGTATATCCATAATGATTTCCCCCATAGTTTTCTATTTGAAAATTCAAGTAAATACTATCAGACTAGTATCAATTTACTATTAAGGGTTTGTAAAAATAAACTTTACAGCGGAAAGCTGGCAAAATCGTGTGTTATTCTGTAATCTTGGGTGAATTTTGACCATAAAAATGAACTTTAGATAGATGGAACGATGATAGTCTCTTGGAGAATGGAGAAATGTGAGAAGAAGTGAACTTGGTAAAGCAAATAAATTGGATAAGTGAAAAACAAACAACCGTCAGCAATGAAGCGCTGACGGTTTTAATTCGTTCACCTTTTTTATTAAGAATCGGCTCTCATCTTATAGGGTATAGATACAATAATCAGGCAAGATTCAGCTGTGGAAAAGTATTGTAATTCCTATATTTGGATTAACAGAAAGTATCGTATCCAGCCGGGGTTGGTTGTATAATCATGAAGCGTATATAACAGAAGCATTTATCACAGCAATTATAGCAGTTTAATACAACGAAAATTATTACCAAGCAAACCAGCAGCATGAGTTAAAGACCTAGCAGAACGAGGTGTTGCGATAGTGAATGTATATAAATTAAATGAAGATAAATTGAAAGAAGAGCTTCGTCACGCATTGGATAGAGAGGAGTTTTGTCTTCTTTACCAGCCGAAGCTCAACTTAAAGACAGGCAGGTTATGCGGGGTGGAAGCGCTGATTCGCTGGGAGCACCCTGAGCGAGGAATCATTTCTCCACTGGATTTCATTCCTGCTGCTGAAGAGACAGGAATGATCTTACCTATTGGAGAATGGGTACTTCGGACCGCTTGTGAGCAGAATAAAGCGTGGCAGGAAAAAGGTCTGTCTCCTATGATTATGGCGGTCAATCTATCAGCTTGTCAGTTGTTTGTGGATGGGCTGGCGGAAAAGGTACAGTCTATCTTAGATGAATCGGGGCTCGCTCCGGAATATCTGGAATTGGAGATTACCGAGTCCATGACAATGGATGTCGATTCTGTCCTGCCAGTTTTACACAAGCTGAAACAGATAGGAGTCCGCATCAGCATGGATGACTTTGGCACCGGATTTAGCTCGCTCTATCATTTGAAGGAATTTCCGATAGATTCCATTAAAATAGATCGGTCATTTGTACGGAATTGTACCAATGATTCTAAGGATGCTACCATTGTCAAAACGATTATTGTAATGGCGCATCAATTGCAGCTGGAAGTTATTGCCGAGGGTGTAGAATTTAAAGATCATCTTGTCTTTCTCCAGCAGAATCTCTGTGACGAAGCACAAGGATATCTTTTCAGTAAACCAGTACCGCCAGTGGAATTAGTGAACATCATTCCGATATTGGAAGAAGTCATTCCGATTGAAGGTATTTCTCCGGAGTCATCCAGAGAGACGTGGCTGCAATGGGGTGCGGAAAGAACGCAGCAGGACCTGCAGGAAACAGTTCGGAAACAGCAAGGCATGATTTTCAAATTCACTAAAGAGAACGGAAGATTTATCCATGGCTTTAGTGATGGCGAACTGATTTATCGTATGGAATATACCCCGCAGCAACTTATCGGAAAGGAATTGAATGAATTCCTTCCTCAAGAAGAAGCAGACAGAAAAAAGTCTTTTTATGAACGGGCATGGAATGGGGAAGAAAACGTCGTTTACGAATCGGATGTGCAGGGATTACGATATGTTACCACCTTGCGCCCTATTATAAGAGGAGGGAAGGTTGTCGAGGTGATTGGCTGTTCAGTGGATATCACGGATAAAAAGGAGCCTGACTTCCATCTGAATGACACTGAAAAAGTAAATGCTGAAGAAGCTCTACGGCAGAGTGAAGCACGATATCGCTTGATTGCGGAGAATATGTCAGATTTACTCTGTATCATAGACTGGGATGGTTATTTCAAGTATGCTTCGCCGTCACACGTAACAGTGCTCGGGTTCCCGGCTGTAGCGTATGAGGGAAAGTATGCAGGAGATTTCATGCATGCAGATGACCGAAGGAAGATACGAGAGCAGCTGGACGAAATGGTGGAGACCAAAGAAGGGCGCGTGCTGAAATTCCGTTTTAAGAATATTAGAGGTGATTGGATTTGGCTGGAAGCGAAAGCAAATCCTATCTTTGATGAGACTGGAATATTTAATCATTTCCTTGTTGTCTCACGTGATATTACGGAAAGATTGGTATATGAAGAGAAACTGACATATATGGCTTATCATGATACGTTGACAGGACTGCCGAATCGAAGGCTGTTTAAGGAAAAGCTGGAACAAGCGCTGGAAGAAGCGAAGCAAACGAAGAAGAAAGTAGCTGTCATGTATCTGGATCTCGATAATTTTAAAGATATCAATGATACACTAGGGCATGATGTAGGTGATGAGCTGCTTAATCAATTCGCACAAAGGGTGAAGGGGTGCCTGCGGGATGAGGATGTACTTTCGAGGCAGGGTGGCGATGAATTTACGATTCTTTTGCCAGGAATCGAGGAGGAACAGGATGCGATTCTCACTGCTGACAATATCCGGGCGTCCTTTCAGAGAGCATGGAACATAGGCAGAAATCTATTTAAGACAACTTCTAGTATCGGAATAGCTTTTTATCCGGCTCATGGCACAAAGGGATATGAGCTAATGCGCAGTGCGGATACTGCTTTGTATCAGGCAAAGAAGGACGGCAAGAATATTTATCGGTCATTTCTGGGATAAGATTTCATCTTAATAGAACTTCCTGTTTACAGCTATTTTGTAATCAGGGAGTTTTTAATTTTTTTGGTAGTTTGAGATATTTATTGTGGAAGATATATGTAAAAATAGCTATATGAGCAATAATAGGAGGTAATTTAAAATGCAAACAGAACACGTACTCGAGAATCTTCCATCCTTAGAAACCGATCGTCTTCTTCTTCGTAAGTTGACTCCATCAGATGTAGAAGCAATATATGCCTATGGTTCGGATCCTGCTGTTTCAGAATTTGTTACCTGGCCGACTCACAAATCAATTGACGATACACAGCAATTCCTAGATATCATTCTTAGTTTATACGAAAGTAATCAGGCTGTTTTTTGGGGAATTGAGCTTAAGGAAGAGAAGCGCCTGATTGGTACAATCAATTATGTCTCCTGGCAGCAAAATCATCATGTGGGCGAAATAGGGTATGTGCTTGCGCAGCCGTATTGGCAAAAAGGCTATATGACGGAGGCAGCAAAGCAAGTCATTCAATTTGGTTTTGAGCAAATGGAACTTGAGCGGATTCAGGCGAAATGTGATGTGGAAAATAGCGGTTCGGAGAGAGTCATGCAGAAGGCCGGTATGTTATATGAAGGGACATTACGGAAGTTGCTTTATATAAAAGGAGCACAGCGTGATGTGAAAATGTACGCAATAACTAAATCTGATTTCTTACATACGAAAAAGACAGGTTGATAACAACCTGTCTTTTTCATGTATAGGTATCAGTTCTCCATTCGATAACTGATAAACGATAATAGGGAGGCGATAAGGGCACATATCCCGCCCACGATTGCAAGGTTAGGCAGGTTCCCGTATGCAACGATCACTCCACCTAAAGCGGAGCCAAGTGTAATACCGATATTGACGGATACAGGAGTCAGTGAGGAAGCAAAATCCCGAGCAGCTGTGGAATAAGCTGCTGCTTGATCCATGAGATAGATTTGAATGGTTGCATTCATGACGTAAATCATGACTGCCATCAGCATGATGCTGATCAATCCAGCAATTGTAATATCCATTGTCACGTACAGGGAGCCAATGATGACTGCTTGGATGATGAATGCGTAACGCAGATCTCCAATGCCGTTACGGCCGGCAATCTTACCAGCCAGGAAGTTGCTGCCGATGGAGAAGAGTCCGTATGCAAGCAGAACAAGCCCGACAGAGCTGGAGGCAATACCTAGTTCGTCCTCGATGATAGGTGTGATATACGTGTAGATCGTATACGTTCCAGCTATACTGAATGTCGGGATGAAGAAACCGACAAGTATTTTTGGATTCTTAAACAGAACAAGCTGCTTCACTATGGAGCTTTTCTCGCCCGCTGCTGTCTTTGGTAAGATGAACAAGCTGATGATGAAGGCAATCACTCCAAGCAGTGCAGTTGTCCAGAATGTCAGATGCCACGAGCCTAGCTGCCCTATGAACGTGCCAAGCGGTACACCCAAGACATTGGAAATCGTGAATCCGGCAAAAATGAGTGCAATTACGGAAGAACGTCTCGCCGCTGGCATAGTATCACTTGCTACTGTCATTGCCAAAGCGGTAAGGACACCACTCGCTGCTGCAGTCACAATTCGTGCTGCAAGTAAAACGCCGAAGGATGATGTTAACGCACTGATAATATTACCTAGAATAAAGACGATAATAAGTGTGAGCATCAAGGGATACTTCGGAAAACGGCTTACCCAACCAGTTAAGAGGGGAGTACCAATTGCATAGGCAATAGCAAATCCTGATACAAGTGTACCGGCAGATGCTACCGTTACGTTTAAATCGGCAGCTACCTCTGTCAGTAAGCCAACAATGACGAATTCGCTTGTTCCCATAACGAACGTCAATAAAGTTAATGTAAATGCTAAAAATGTCTGTTTCTTAGTTAAAGCCATCGTGTCACTCCAATTGTTGTATATTTGTATATCGTAATAAGCCGATATTCAAAGTTGAAAGAAAAGAAATCCGTAAAGGATCTCTTGTAAGTCGTTATAATTCTTTATCCAGGTAAGCTGCTAGCTTCTGAATTGTTTTTTCATTTCTGCGATAATATGTCCATTGGTTATAGCGGATAGACTCCAATAACCCAGCACGTTGCATCATGGCCAGATATTGCGAAACCGTGGATTGAGAAGCTTGGACCTTTTCTTGAATGTCGCCGACACAGACACCGCCCTTGTAATGAACCTCCTTCGGCAGATGAGCCTGCTGCTTGGGAAAATGCTTCTCCGGTTCTTTAAGCCAATGCAGTATTTGCAGTCGTTTCTCATTCGACAAAGCTTTGAATAGTTCGATTGTATTCATGCGTCTATTGTATATCGAGTTTTTCCGATAAAGCAACCATAATAACTTTAAACTATTTGGTAATTGGTGGGGTGATTCATGAAATCTTGCTCCATCTTGCAGTTATGTCAGTATCTTGCTATAATGTTATAAGAAAATGGAATACGTTCGTGTTACACTGTATAACCTCAATAATTTGGTTTGAGGGTCTCTACCAGGAGCCATAACTCCCTGATTACAGATTTTTAATCTGTGATTGGGGAGTTTTTTATGTGCCATTTTCGAAAATAGGATATAGAAAGGAAATGGAAATTGAATTTCAGAGTCTTTATATTAGCTATTTCTGTTATATCGGTAGGGTTAGTTGAACTGATTGTCGGGGGTATATTGCCAACCATTGCGAGTGATCTGCAGGTTTCGATTGGACAGGCAGGACAGCTTATTACGGTATTCGCTTTGGTTTATGCGGTGTCTGGCCCGATTTTATATACGATGACTGCAAATATTGAGCGGAAGAAGCTCTTGCTGCTGACGTTAGGTATATTTGTACTGGGGAATGTCATCACTTATATGAGTCCGTCCTTCCTCTTTGTCATGATTGCTCGCGTTGTTACTGCCATGAGTACAGCATTAATTATAGTTCTTTCTTTGACGATAGCGGCGAAGATCGTGAAGCAGCAGCATCGTGCGAAAGCAATCGGTCTTATTTACATGGGGATCAGTTCCTCGCTTGTACTTGGGGTGCCAATTGGTATTATCATCAGTGATGCCTTTGGCTGGAGAATGCTGTTTTTGTTCATTGGTTTAATGGCTTTGCTTTCTATGATATTAATTGCATTCACGCTCGATCGTATTGAGGTAGACCAAGTGCAATCCTTGAAATCGCAGCTGAAAGCACTGCGTAATAAAAAGATGCTGACAGCACATTTAACAATGTTGTTCCTGCTTGCGGGTCACTATACGATTTACGCTTATTTCACACCTTTCCTGGAATCAGAGTTAGGTCTGAATACGCAGTGGATTAGTATTTGCTACTTTATCTTCGGTATTGCTGCAGTTGGCGGCGGAGCCTTTGGAGGCAGCCTGGCTGATAAATTCGGATCAAAGGTGAGTATCATCCTTGTTGTGGCATCATTTGCAATTATTTTATTCCTGCTTCCGTTCTCTACGGTTTCCTTCCCATTATTCCTTGTAGTTATGGTAATCTGGGCTGCATTAAGCTGGAGTCTGGCACCGCCATTACAGAATTATATAGTGGAAACAGATGCGGAAACAGCTGGCATTCATCAGAGCTTCAATAATTCGGCACTGCAGATTGGTATCTCGTTAGGTTCATTGGTTGGAGGAGTCGTAAACGGTGCTACTTCTTCCATGCAGACAACAGCACATGTTGGCAGTCTTTTGGTCGTTATCTCCCTTGCTTTCGCAATATGGTCTTTACGAAGTATGGTTCGGAAAACAGTTCAAAATCAATAAAGAAAAAGCGGACATGTCATATGTCCGCTTTTTCTATTTCTGCAGTTGTCCGCCGTGAAATATTTTAAGAATGATATCTCGTTCGGGTACTTTCAATCTTTCATATCCTTCTAAGAAAGATCTGTTATCATATAGGACTGCCGTTAGTTTTATTTTTATTTCTTCTTTTATATCTACAATTGCGTAAGGTGCGGCAGGCTTTGGTTGACAGCCGAGAGAGCCAGGGTTCAGAAAGATGCTGCGGTTGTTGCGAAAATGATGAAGCGGATGGTGATGACCAAAACAAATGAGTTCTGTATCCGTTTGTTCCTGAAATAACAGCTCCAGGCTTTCCAGGGAAGGCTTAACAATACGAGAAAAAGGGTCCTCACTTATATGTGCAGTCGCCTTATCGTGGGATATATGGTAGTGCGTGAACAAAACAGCATGCCCTTCAATCTGCTGAAAGATTTGACGTGGCAGCTTATGTATCTTATCAAGATAACCTGGATCAGTTCGGTCAGCAATCCATTGATGATGTGCTCTCTCGTTTTGATGGCTTTCGGGGTAAGTTTCCTGTCCGCTTAGTGCCAGCACAGCTTCATCGTGATTTCCGGTAATCATCAATATATCTTCCCTGCCAAATAAAAGCTCTAATATCCGATTTGTTTCATAACCAATCGCCAGCATATCACCGAGGCAGTAAATATGCTCGATGTCTCCCCTTTTGTCTATATCCGCTAGCACAGCCTCTAGTGCTGGTAGATTTCCATGTATATCTGTCAGGACAGCAATGCGCATACAACCAACCCCATTCATACTTTTTATATCCTTCATATATTTCCAATTATGGTAACATGGTTTGTGAGTGGAGAATAGGGGTCGATTACATGAGTGTGAAAGGTTTGATTGTCGGAGCTGCATTCAGTATCACGGCTGCTGTACTTTGTACCTTTGTTTTTGGAGTTGTTGTCAGCAGCTCTTTTATAATGGCTGGATCCTCGATAATGTATATTGGAGTATTCCTTCAGGTCATTGTCCCATTCCTAGTGGTTTTCAGTATTGCTGGAGCGCAATTCAAAAGGATTGACCAAGTCAGTGAAGGGGTTAAATGGTTGATCAGTATCATCATGGCTTTCATTGTGGTCACCTATGCCGGTTCGCTCGGTTCTCTAACGACTCATGTAATCGTATGGGGAGATAAACTGGAGAATTTAGCTGTTGGAGATATTGTTGCGTGGGGTTTTATCTATGGGTTTTTGCTGCTGCCGTTGGCAGCACCAGTCAGCAGATGGCTGATTTTTTTACTAATGGACTGCTGCAAGTATTTTGAAGATTCAAAAGAGGAGGATATTTAAGTATGAGCGGATTAAAGAATAAGTTGGTAAAAGTAGCAGAAGAAATAGATTTTTCTGGTGTGGCGTATGTAGAAGAAGATCAGGAAAGCTTTTTCTTCCAAAATGGTTATGCAAATAAGCAAGACAAACTAGCATTTGATAAACACACAAGGTTTGGGATAGCTTCTGGAGCAAAGATTTTCACAGCTGTGGCGATTGCGAAGCTAGTAGAGCAAGGACGACTGGATTTTCAGTCAAAGTTAACAGATTGTCTCTCGATAGCATTTCCACATTTCCATCAAGACGTTACAATACACAACTTGCTCACACATACGTCTGGCATACCGGATTATTTTGATGAAGAAGAAATGGATGATTTTGAGGAGCTATGGCAAACACTGCCGATGTACCGGGTAAGATCTGGTGCAGATTTTCTGCCATTATTCCAAGACAAAAAAATGATGTTTCCGCCAGGTGAACGGTTCCATTATAACAACGCTGCTTTCATCGTATTGGGATTAGTAGTAGAGGAGCTAGCTGGCGAACCATTTGCGGCCTTTGTCCAAAAGCATATGTTTGATCCTGCTGAAATGACAGAAGCTGGCTATTTTGCATTTGATAAACTGCCGGGGAATACTGCAATCGGCTATATTAAAGACGAAGATGAGTATCGGTCCAATATATATGCGCTGCCGGTAAGAGGTGGTGCGGATGGCGGGGTGTATGTGAGTGCTTCTGATATGGCGCGTTTCTGGGATGCATTAACTCAGCATAAGCTGCTGAACGCAGAACTTACCGAGGAGCTGCTGAAGCCGCATGTCAAAGTGGATGAGGAAACGTCTTACGGATATGGCATCTGGATCAAAAAAGACGCAGGAAAAATCAAGAAGTACTATGTTGTCGGATTCGATCCAGGTGTAAGTTTCCATGCTGCTTATTATCCAGAATCTAAACGAAAGGTAGTTGTACCTTCAAACCACGGTGCCGGCCCTTATTATATGGTACAAGCAATTGAAGAATAGGAGACAGGAAGTAGATGACACAGGATTTGACCATTGATTTAGGAGAACAGATGCTGAATTGCCGGGCTGCTGGCATAATTGTGAAAGATAATCATGTGCTGCTGCATAAGAACAAAAAAGACCCATTCTGGACGCTAATTGGCGGGCGAATCCAGCTTGGAGAAGATTCAGCTCATGCCGTGGAGCGAGAATTCGAAGAGGAACTTGGCATTTCTGCTAAAGCAGATCGGCTGCTATGGGTTGTGGAGAATTTTTTTGCATATCGAGATTATCCCTTCCATGAGTACAGTTTTATTTATTTGATTAAAGATGTGGAAAATAAACTTCAGGGGAATGGAGAGGTTATTTCTCATGTTGCTGGGGATTTTATTTACGAATGGATTCCCTTGGAAAGAATCGAGGCAATCTCTCTAAAACCTGATTTCCTGCGAGAAAAGCTAGTCAATTTGCCATCTGTACCAGTGCATCTGATTCATAAAGAGAAAATCTCTGTGGAGGCGGAATGAAAAGCAGCTATATGCACCCTCCATTCTGCTGCCGACGAAGAATATAGAAAGCAAGATCTGCATAATGAAACATTTCAATTCAAAAGGGTGGTTTCCGGTATAGAAAGCAATATTGCCGGAAACATCCGCTACCCTGATCCACTCGCCCATTACCCCAACTTGATTTAAAGCATTCACTTGATAGGAATTCATGAGCAACACCACTTCCGCCTCTGCCGAAAGTATTACAAATTGAATTATTGAACATATTAATCTTATATGTGTAATAAATGATTCTGTCCCATTGCAATTCGCTTGACTGAATTTTCATTGTAGGTGTAAGCTTTTACATAGAGGTAGGTAAATAAACCTATTTCTACATACTCAGGGGGGCTTTGCTTATGGGTGAGCAGAAAGTTGCAGTCATCACTGGAGGGGGCAGCGGACTTGGACAAGCTGCAGCATTGCGACTGGCTGAAGAAGGTATCGCAATCAGCGTCGTTGACATATCCGAGACAGCTGGTAAAGAGACAGTTCGCTTAGTAGAAGAAAAAGGGTCAAAGGCTATCTTCGTTAAAGCTGATGTAAGCAAGGCTGAAGAAGTGAAGCATTATGTGGATAAAACGGTAGAGGCATTTGGCACTATAGACATGTTTTATAATAATGCAGGTATTTCTGGCCCAGGGGTAAAATTTGTGGATAATACAATCGAGCAGATCGATATGGTATTAGGAATTAATTTGAATGGCGCCCTTTATGGTTTGAAATATGTATTGGATGTAATGCTTGCTAATGGCGGTGGTCGAATTGTCAACACATCATCCACAGCGGGTGTTGTTGGCCAAGCGACAGTTGGTACATATTCTGCGACGAAGCATGCGATGGTTGGGATTACAAAAACATTGGCTGCTGAGTATGCCGAGCAAGGCATTGTGGTAAATGCAATAGCTCCAGGTACGACAGAGACGCCGATGGTTCGAGAATATAAGGAAAAGAATCCAGATGCGTTCAAGAATGCAACGGAACCAATTCCGCAGAAGCGTCTTGGCCAGCCGGAGGAAGTGGCAGAGCTTGTCACATTCCTATTGACTGGTAAAGCACCATATATTAACGGTGTAGTTGTACCAATCGATGGCGGATTTACTGCAATTTAAACATAACTATAAAAGGAGAGATTTCCATGAAACGTTTTGAAGATAAAGTAGTATTGATTACAGGTGGCGGTTCTGGGTTAGGCCGCTCAGCAGCTTTGCAAGTAGCAAAAGAAGGTGCAAAACTTTCCCTTGTTGACTTGAGTGAAAAAGGAATGGAAGAGACAAAGCAGGAAGTTCTTGCAGTAGCACCTGAAGCAGAGGTCCTTACAATTGTGGCAAACTGTGCAAACGAGCCGGAAGTTGAGGCGTATGTAAAACAAACAATTGATCAGTTTGGTAAGATCGATAGTTTCTTCAACAACGCTGGTGTGGAAGGAACACAGAATCTAACAGAAGAGTACCCTGTGGATGAATTCGACCGCGTTGTGAACATTAACTTGAATGGTGTTTTCTACGGCATGCGTCACGTATTGAAAGTAATGAAAGAGCAAGGTCATGGTTCTGTAGTAAATACAGCTTCTGTAGGTGGTATCCGCGGAATCGGTAACCAGTCCGGCTATGCAGCAAGTAAGCATGGTGTAGTAGGTCTTACTAAAAACTCCGGTATCGAATACGGACAATTCGGTGTAAGCATTAAAGCCATTGCACCAGGTGCCATCATGACACCAATGGTTGAAGGTTCCCTTCGTCAGCTTGGCGGAGAAAACTGGGAAGAGGCAGGAAAAGAATTCGTCAGCGTTAACCCGATGAAACGTTTTGGTAAGCCAGAGGAAGTCGGTTATCTTGTTGCATTCCTTCTTTCCGATCAAGCAAACTTCATCAATGCTACTGTTATACCAATTGATGGCGGACAATCTTATAAATACTAAGTAAGCGCTGAAAGACCATCTGGAAAAAACCAGATGGTCTTTTCTTTTCTATAATCAAAATCTTGCATAAAATGCTATTTATGTTACGATGTGGGTAAGTTCATAATGATTCACACTAGGGGATCCCTTTATAAGGGCTGAGATTAAGAGTAGTGACTCTTTAAACCCTCATAACCTGAACAGGTTCGGACCTGCGTAGGAAAGTGTAGACACTCGAGTTTACATGCTTTTTTTGTATGTATTTATTCGCAAGTTTCACACCACTTTCCTTTAGGGAGTGGTGTTTTTTGTATGTCCGGCCTGTTCGTATACAGGAGGTGATGGCAATCAAATTGATGGCAGTAACTGATGATGCACATGAGGCAGGAGACTTGCTGCGTATCTTGCTTGAGATACACCCTTTTGTCGATCATGTGCAGATCAGGGAAAAACGAAAGTCTGCTGGTGAAGTGTACCAACTCTGTAAGGAGCTTTTGGCGGAAGGGCTGCCAGCAAACAAGCTTTGGCTTAATGACCGAGTGGATACAGCTTCGTTGCTTGGCTTGAGGCAAGTGCATATACCGGGTCATGGTCTTCCGCTGGAAGAATTGAAAAAGCTGTATCCTAATTTGCGGATTGGTGCGCCTGTTCATTCACTTGAAGAAGCAGTACAGGCGGAGGCAGCCGGAGTTGCATACGCGCTATACGGGCATTGTTTTCCCACAGCCAGTAAGAAAGGGAAATCCCCGCAGCCTTTATCCAATTTAGGATATATTCGTCAGAACATCCGAACTCCCTTGTATGGAATAGGAGGAATCGATGTAGAAAGATTAGTCTATTTGAAAGCGCTTGATTTAGATGGGGTTGCTGTTATGAGTGGTATCTTTTCAGCGAAAGACCCGCTTGATGCCGTGAAGAATTTAAGGGAGGAGTGTCTGCGTCTTGAAGAGATTCAGTGAAGTAGCAATTGTTGGAGGAGGTATCATCGGCAGCGCAATCGCTTATTATTTAGCAAAGGCGGGCCATCAAGTTGATTTGCTGGAAGCGGGCCAAGTCGGATCAGGCTCGACGCAAGCTGCAGCTGGTATGTTAGGTGCCCATTCTGAGTATAAGGAATTCGGTGCTTCACTTTATCCATTTGCCCGTACTAGCCAAAGGCTTTATGAACAAGCGGAAGCGGATATTCGCTCCCTGACAGGGATAGACATGGAACGTCGTACAGGTGGTTTATTACAGCTTGTTTATACAGAAGGAGACACAATAATGTCACCGTTAGCTTCGTTGGAAGGTGTAACATGGCTGGATCGTGCAACTGTGTTAAAGAAAGTACCCGGATTGTCAGAATCAGTTTCAGGTGCTGTTCATATGGCAGAAGATGTGCATGTCACACCTGCAATTGCCTGCAAAGGATTCCATACAGCCGCACGTATGCTAGGTGCCCAAACTAATACGTATACCCGGGTCGATGAGATTGTGAAGGAATCCGGTCGTTATCGGTTACGGACTTCCAAGGGGGAATGGCAGGCTGATCGTGTGGTGGTTGCCAGCGGGGTTTGGAGTAATGCTCTGCTCCAGCGTTCAGGATTGGGAATGCCGATTTTTCCAGTGAAAGGTGAGTGCATTGTTGTTACGAATACACAAACTCCTCTTACATGCAGTTTATTCCATGATCAGCATTATATTGTCCCGCGGAACAACAACGAACTGGTCATAGGTGCAACCAAGGTCAAGAATGATTGGAGTACCGAACCCACACTTGGCGGATTACAGACTGTGATGGAGAAGGCGAGGAAAATGCTGCCGAATGTGGATAAGATGCCGTTTCGCAGAAGCTGGGCAGGTCTGAGACCTCAGACATCAGATGGCAAGCCGCTAATTGGTGAACATCCGGAAATGAAGGGTTTGTATATTGCTGCTGGACATCAGCGAAATGGAATTCTGCTTGCTCCAGCTACGGGTAAGATGATTTGTGATTTGATAGGCAACAATGTGGTTCCGGAAGAATGGAAGGAAGCATTTCGTGTCGACAGATTGAACACTGGCGAGGAGGTGTTAATGTGAACATTCAGCTGAATGGCAGGCAGCAGGAATTATCCGCTGATATCAAGACTATAGCTCAGCTGTTAGCATCACTTTCCCTGGAAAAAAGAATTGTGATTGTCGAACTGAATAAAGAGATCATTAACAAGACTGCATATGCAGAACAGTCGATTAGAAATGGTGATAAAGTTGAGCTGATTCATTTTGTAGGAGGAGGATGAAGGATGTTACAGATTGCAGATAAGACTTTTACTTCCCGTTTATTATTAGGAACAGGCAAATACCCGTCATTTGAGGTGCAGGAAGAGGCAGTCAATATTTCGAAGGCAGAGATACTGACATTTGCTGTGAGGCGGATGGATATATTTGAGCCATCTCAGCCTAATTTTCTGGAACAGCTGGATTTGGAAAAGTACTCTTTACTGCCAAATACAGCAGGGGCAAAGACGGCAGAGGAGGCTGTCCGTATAGCCAAACTAGCCAAATCTTCCGGGTTATGCGATATGGTGAAAGTGGAAGTGATCGGCTGTGATAGGACGTTGCTTCCAGATCCAGTCGAGACTTTGCGGGCTTCAGAAATGCTGTTGGATGAAGGCTTCATTGTTCTGCCTTACACGTCAGATGATGTTGTATTAGCTAAGCGACTCGTCGATCTGGGAGTGCATGCGATCATGCCGGGTGCATCGCCAATTGGGTCAGGGAAAGGAATCATCAATCCTTTTAACCTGCGTATGATCATTGAACAGAGCAGTGTACCAGTCATTGTCGATGCTGGTATTGGTTCACCTAAAGATGCTGCCTATGCAATGGAACTTGGGGCTGATGGTGTCTTGTTGAATACAGCTGTGTCCGGTGCTGCTGACCCTGTTCGTATGGCACATGCAATGAAGCTAGCCATTGAGGCAGGCCGATTAGGGTTCGAAGCAGGAAGAATTCCCGAAAAAGATTATGCAGTAGCAAGCAGCCCGAATGAAGGTTTGATTACCTGATGAAGGATCGTTATCGGAAACAGGAGCTGTTCATCGGCAAGGATGGGCAGGCGCAGGTAGAAAACAGTAAAATTGTCTTAATAGGGATGGGAGCATTAGGCTCTGCTTCCGCAGAGATGCTAGTACGTGCAGGTATCGGAGAATTGGTGCTTATTGATCGGGATTATGTTGAATTTCATAATCTTCAGCGTCAGCAGCTGTATACCGAGCAAGATGCTGCTTCCTATTTGCCGAAAGCTTTTGCAGCAAGGGAGCGATTACAGGCAATCAATCAACAAGTGACATTGCATACAGTGATCGAAAATGTTGACCACCATAATATCGAGCATCTGATTGAAGGTGCGGATGTAATTGTGGATGCTACAGATAATTTCGAGACACGTTTAATTATCAATGATGCAGCATTGAAGCATAGTATTCCTTACTTGTATGGAGCGTGTGTAGGCAGCTATGGGATAACATACCCAGTGCTTGTAGATATAGATACTCCATGTCTTCACTGTCTTCTGGAACAGCTTCCGCAGCAAAGCGAAACATGTGATACAGCGGGAATCATCAGTCCGATTGTCCAATGGGTGGCAGCGATGCAAGTCACACAAGCATTGCGAATCTTATGCGGTCAGGAAGTAAAGGCAGAACTGTGTGCGTTTGATATATGGACAGGTGATTATACGAAGGTGGACGTAAATAGCCTTCGCAATTCAAGCTGTTCCAGTTGCGGCACAAATGCAGAATTTCCTTTTTTGAATGGTTCCTCCCGGACGAGGCTTGATGTCCTTTGCGGCAGGGAGGCTGTCCATATCCGGCCTAGCGCCAACAAATCACTGGATTTGCCAGCTTTATCAGAAGAATGGGCAAATGCACTCGATCAGGTCACTGCCAATGAATACTTGCTTGCTTTTCAATACAAGGGTCATCGAATTGTGTTATTTGCTGATGGCAGGGCGATCATTCATGGTGTGGCCGATATAAGCCGAGCGCGTTCCCTTTATGACAGTCTTGTCGGATAATGTTGTTTGAATTTTCAGTTGACTCTATATATTATTCATGCTAAACTCCTTCATAACAAATGAATACAAAACTCTTATCAAGAGCGGCGGAGGGACTGGCCCGATGATGCCCGGCAACCTGCAAGTGTAACTTTAACTTGTATAGGTGCTAATTCCTGTAGATGAGAGAAGACACAGTACGGTACATTCGTCTCCCTGTCCTCTCAGGGAGGCTTTTTTTTATGCAGAAAATTATTTAAGGAGGCAAAACAGATGACAGCAGTGAAGATAGGGTTGATTGGATATGGCACAGTAGGAAGTGCTGTAGGGAGGACGATCCGCTCCCATCAAGCGAATCTGCAGGCGATTTTTGGTAAGGAAGTACAAGTGGCAGGTGTCTTGGTGCGGGAGAAGCAGAAGTATGAACAGCAAGTAACGGACGCATTGCTGACAGACGATGCAGCGGAGCTCTTCTCAATATCTGACCTCGATGTAATCATCGAAGCAAGTGTCGGCATTGAGCCAGCCTTCAGCTACCTGACTGAAGCGATCCATCATGGCTGTCATATCATCACGGCAAATAAAGAACTGATTGCTTCCCGGGGTGCAGAGCTCAAACGCTTGGCTAAGAAGAAAGGCGTGCGGCTGGAATATGAAGCTGCAGTCGCAGGTGGCGTGCCGGTGATTGGGACGCTGAAACAGCTTCTGCATATCAACCATGTCGTTAAAGTAGAGGCAATTTTGAATGGCACATCCAATTTTATTCTGACGGAAATGTCCGATAAGGGACTACCGTTTGAGGAAGCGCTGCAGCTTGCGCAGGAAGCAGGATTTGCAGAAGCTGATCCCGCCAATGACGTTGATGGCTGGGACGCGTTTTATAAACTGATGGTGTTAAGTGATTTGTTGTTCGAGGCTCAGCCGGACTGGGAGAAAGTTACACGAAAGGGAATACGCTCAGTTTCCTCACAGGATATCCAAGCTGCTGGAGAACAAGGTTGGAAAATCAAACATGTTGCTACGCTTGAAAATGCGGGCGGAGAAGTGACTGCATCTGTCGAACCAGTCATTTTATCTGCTGCACATCCTTTGTACAGCGTGGATGGAGTAGATAATGCTGTATGTGTGGAAGGTGACCTAGTTGGCAAGCTGAAGCTTCAAGGGCCAGGTGCTGGGGCATTGCCGACTGCAAGCGCCATCGTTGAGGACTTGGCGAATCTTGTCCACCAGCGGAAGGAAATAGAAGTAAAGCGGGTAATCAAATTCACGGAGAAGCGCGAGGCAGTTCCTTTCGTTCACTTGCCGTCTGGTGAGACCATTCTTCTGCACGGAGAAAACGTTGAATCTGATAGCCATTATTATAGAGTTGCCGCTAGAAAACCGGCTAAAGCAGAAGCTTAATACAGGAGGAGAGTTCGGATGACAATCGTATTTCTAAACGGAAGCTTGAATCCTGCATCTACAACGAGGAAGTTGTTAGAAGAAGTACAGACGCTGTTGCAAAAGGCCAGATATGAGACCGATATAATCAATATAGGGGAATTAGATCTGCCGCTTTTTCACCCGGTCCGGCCGGCTGGAGCAGCAGCTGATTGGCTGCGGGAACGAATCAGTTCGGCAGAGGGACTTGTGGTCGGTTCACCTGAATACCATGGCAGTTACAGCGGGGCATTAAAGAACGCAATTGACTATCTGGATAAAGATTTGCTGAAAGGTAAGCCCGTCGGACTGTTAACGAGTACAGGAGGACTAAAGGGCGGTATCAATACATTGAATGGGATGCGGACTGTTTTTCGCAGTCTGTCTGCGCATGCAATTCCCCAACAGCTGGCTGTAAGCCGAAAAGAATACAAGGATTTTATTCTGACCGAAGATTGTCAAAAAACACTGGAGCAATTTGTTATTGGGCTGGATGAGGCGTTGCAGCATCAAGCTGTTGCCGCCCATATACTGTTAAAATAATTTAAATATTTTGAATTTATATTGACGCGTACAAGGATTGCGTTTATTCTAATTACCATAAGTTGTATAAATGCTGACTGGACCACCAGAGGCTTTTATTCCCCGTTTGTAGGAGTAAAAGCGTTTTTTTATTTAATTGAATAGTTCTTATCAAGAGAAGTGGAGGGATATGGCCCTATGAAGCTTCGGCAGCGGGTTCCGTCAGGAATACTGTGCCAAATCCATCGGGTGATCCCGAAAGATAAGCAGGAACGACTCCCCACTTATCTTTCGTGGGGAGTCGTTTTATTTTTAGATAGAGGTTTCTGTGCCTTTAATTCCTACTATGATGATTGGAAAAGTTTAATTTATATAAGGTGGATGGAGGTGGACAGCAATGCTATATGTATTGTCTCGTTTCGGTATGGCTGCCGGTGTCATTTTAGGTTCGGTCACGCTTGTGTTTATTATCGTTAATATTCTTCCTGGAGATGTAGCGACATTATTAGCCGGAGACGATGTGCCGACAGAGACGGTAAATCAGCTTCGAGAAGAACTCGGATTGGATAGACCACTTATTTCACAATATCTGGATTACATAGCTGGGTTATTCCAAGGAGATTTAGGAACCTCTTATGCGAATAGTGAACCGGTTCTGGACCGGCTGCTTGATAATTTGGGACCAACATTGGCGCTAACCATATCGAGCATGATTGTAGCTATTGTACTAGGTCTGATTTTAGGTATCTTATCAGCGGTATATCAGAACAAACTGCTGGATGGCATTATCCGGGTGTTGAGTTTGATCGGGGTTTCTACTCCTAATTTCTGGATTGGAATTCTTCTTATTTGGATCTTTTCCGTACAACTCCACCTGCTGCCGTCCATCGGAAATGGATCCTTTGAGCAGCTGATTCTGCCATCGATTGGTCTCGGAATTACCGGCGCGGGAGTGATTACAAGGCTGATTCGGAACAGCATTTTGGAAGCTTCTAATGAGCCATTCATCCGATCTTTACGCGGAAAAGGTATCGGGCAGCGAGCAATTTTGTTTAAGCATATTCTGCGTCATGCCCTTATTCCAGCGGTGACTATGGTGGGAATGATCTTTGGAGAGATGCTCGCTGGTTCGGTTGTTACGGAAACTGTTTTTTCAAGA
This sequence comes from Terribacillus saccharophilus, assembly GCF_002272075.1. Taxonomy (GTDB): domain Bacteria; phylum Bacillota; class Bacilli; order Bacillales; family Amphibacillaceae; genus Terribacillus; species Terribacillus saccharophilus_A. Next base: position 57,259 of record NZ_NPBJ01000037.1, on the reverse strand, counting down.
CAGGGACTAGGGAGACTTATTGTAGATGCAATCGACCAAAAGGATATTCCGATCATTCAAGGTGCCATCCTGTTTACTGCCGCCTTTTATGTTGTGATCAATATGCTTGTCGATATTTCCTACAGATATATTGATCCGAGAATTCGGCTGAATGAGAAGTGAGAAAGGGTGATTTATGATGATTGGCAGCTTAAAGCGTATCAAATCTTTGTCGTACCGCCGGAACAGCTGGTGGACAGGAAGTCTGCTGCTGCTCTCAACCGGCTTTATCCTATTCATTGTAATTTGTTCATTATTCCCTGATCAGATTGCCAGTCATTCGCCGACAAGGATGGATCCAAGCGATGCCTTATTAGCTCCATCACTGGAGCATTTGCTAGGAACCGATCAATTCGGCAGAGATATTTTCAGTCTGATTGTACATGGCAGTCAGCAATCCGTGGTTATCGGTGTTCTGTCAGTCTTAATTGGCGGAGGAATCGGCGCGTTAATCGGGTTGGTGTCTGGCTACTGTAATAACGCATTGGATAATACGTTCATGCGAATCATGGACATTATAATGACGATTCCCGGTATTATGCTGGCTATTCTCGTTTCGGCTGTCTTGGGACCAAGTACGCTGAACCTTATTCTGGCTGTTTCCATCGCTTCATTGCCAGGCTATGCGAGAGTGATGCGCGGGCAAGTACTGCATGTGAAGGATGCGGGATATGTTCATGCATCCAGGTCAATTGGATTGGGACATACAGGACGGATCCTTTTCCACATATTACCGAACAGTCTTCCGCCCATGCTTGTTATGGCAACAATCGGAGTTGGGAATGCAATCTTAATGGCAACAGGTCTTAGTTTCCTAGGTTTAGGTACTGTTCATGAAATACCAGATTGGGGTTATCTGCTGTCCCTAGGAAGGGACTACCTTACAGTCGCTTGGTGGATCGGATTCTTCCCAGGTCTGTTCATTTCATTATTCGTTATTTCCGTCAACATTCTTGGCGATGCCTACCGAAATTATCTTGATCCGCGATCTGCCACGTCTTAAAGAACAGAAAGGAGCTGTAATATGCGTACATTACTGGAGATCAGAAACTTATCTGTAGGGATAGAGCGTGGAAAGGAAGTGATTCCAGCTGTTCGCAATGTGAATCTGGACATTGGAAGCGGGGAAATTGTCTGCCTTGTGGGAGGTTCCGGAAGTGGCAAAACAGTAACATCCCTGGCTGTTCTTCGTTTGATCGATTACGAAGGAGGACGTATTACTGGAGGGGAAATCCTCTTCCAGGAAGAAGATATTGCCTCTTTAGCGCAACAGGAAATGAACGGTATAAGGGGACGAAAGATTGCCATGGTAACACAGGATCCGATGACTGCATTAAATCCAGTTTTTACGATCGGCAACCAATTCGTTGAGGTGATTCGCAAGCACAAATCTGTCAGTCGTTCTGAGGCGTGGAACGAAGCAATCGGATTACTGGAGAAAGTACATATCCCGGAGCCAGCATCCAGGATGAAGCAATATCCACTTGAACTGTCCGGAGGTATGCTGCAGCGGGTAGCCATTGCACTTGCACTTGCTTGTCAGCCAGAACTTCTAATAGCGGATGAGCCGACGACAGCGCTGGACGTAACCATCCAAGCTCAAATATTGAATCTGCTTCTTGAGCTTCGTGCAGAAGAAGGAATGTCAATTTTATTCATCACACATGACTTAGCTGTTGCCGCGGAAATAGCTGATAAAGTAGCAGTCATGCATGAAGGAAGCATTGTAGAGCAAGGGACGGCTCTGGAGATTTTTGCTTTTCCTGGTCATTGGTATACCAAGTCATTGGTGCAATCCAAGCATGATTTGCTTACGAGTTCTGCCTCTGATGAGAACAGGCAGGATGACGAAATAATTTTGGAAGCAGAAGGCATCAGCAAGGTATTTCCGCTAAAGAGCAAACCGTTCCAGCCGAAAAAATACGTTCAGGCTGTGGATGAAGTGAGTTTATATATACGGAAAGGGGAGACGCTGGGCCTGGTCGGAGAATCAGGAAGCGGAAAATCGACACTCGGCAAGCTGCTCGTTTCCCTCCAGGAAGCAGATAGCGGACAAATTCTATACCGCGGTAAGGATGTCACCGGCGGAACGAAGCGGGAGAAAAAGGAACTTCGAAAAAATACACAGGTTGTTTTTCAGGATACCTTTTCTGCTTTGAATCCGCGCTGGAAGGTAGAAGAAATTATCGGAGAACCGCTTCGCGTCCATACCCGCTTATCCAAGGGTGAGATAAGGGAGCGCGTAGAGGAAGTTCTGCAGCTTGTTGACTTGGATCCTGCGTCTCGTACACGATATCCACATGAATTCTCTGGAGGGCAGCGGCAGCGTATCAATATTGCTCGTGCTATTATCTTGCATCCGGAATTCCTGTTACTGGATGAGGCTGTATCTGCCTTGGATCTTGCCGTCCAATCAAAGGTAATCGAATTGCTGAAAAAGCTGCAGCAGGAAATGGGACTGTCTTATGTTTTCATGGCACACGGGCTGGATGTTGTACGTGATATATCACATCGAATCGGTGTCATGTACCTAGGGAGAATTGTAGAGATTGCGCCAGCTGAAGAGCTGTTCACCAAACCGGCTCATCCTTATACAAAAGCATTATTGGAAGCGAATCCGACAATTGACTTGGATCACAAGCGAAAGCGCCATGTGCTGCATGGTGAGATTCCGTCACCTGTGAATCCGCCTGCTGGATGTCATTTTCATACAAGATGCCCGCTGGCTACAGAAAAATGCCGATTGGAAGCGCCAGCGATGGAATTACTTATCGGTGAACGAGCTGTTGCATGCCATTATCCATTGGAGAAAAAGGAAAGGGTGGAGTTATTGAGATGACTGAGAGACGTTTGAAATTGGGAGCAATGCTGCATGGTGTCGGAACAGGATGGGATAACTGGAAACACCCAGATGCTGTAGCCGATGCCGGGACGAATCTGGAATTCTATTTGGAACAGGCCAAGCAAGCTGAAGAGGCGAAACTCGATTTTGCGTTTGTTGCAGACAGTGTCTATATTACGCCTGATTCTACACCGCATTATCTGAGTCGCTTTGAGCCGCTCACCATTCTATCGGCACTAGCGATGGCTACGAAACATCTGGGATTAGTTGCAACAATAACCGTCAGCTATACGCAGCCTTATACTGTCGCCAGGCAGCTGGCGTCACTAGATCATATTAGCAAGGGCCGTGCTGGATGGAATGTCGTAACATCCTTCCTGGAAGGAACAGCGGCTAACTATAGCCAAGAGGAGCATTATCCGCATGACCTCAGATACCAGATTGCTGATGAATTCTTGGAAGTAACGAAAGGGCTGTGGGACTCGTGGGAAGATGATGCATTCCTTCGGGATAAAAAGGCTGGAACTTTCTATGAACGTGATAAGCTGCACGCATTGAATCATAAAGGAGACTTCTTCTCGGTCAAGGGGCCGTTGAATATTTCACGGTCGAAGCAGGGACAGCCGGTCATCTTTCAAGCAGGGATGTCGGAAGCGGGGAGGGACTATGCTGCACGACATGCGGAAGGAATCTTCTGCGGTGTCGGCAGTATTGAGAATGCGAAAGCGTATTTCAAGGATATTAAGCAGCGTACTGCAGCTTACGGAAGAGATCCGAATCATATTTCCGTCATGCCGGGCATCAATCCTATCATTGCACCGACAGAGGAGGAAGCGGAGGAAAAGTATCAGCAGCGCCTCAGTCTGATCACATTGGAAAGCGCGCTTACCTCTTTAGGCAGACCATTCAATTACTATGACTTTTCCAAGCATGACTTGGATGCGCCATTCCCGGATTTAGGGGATATCGGGAAAGAATCGATCCAGAGCACAACCGAAAAGGTAGTTGAAATGGCCAAAAAGCGGCAGATGACGCTGCGTGAAGTAGCTTTGGAAAGCGCTATCCCTCGAACACCTTTCATTGGTACACCGAAGAAAGTGGCAGACCTTGTCCAGCAATGGTTCGAAGAAGAAGCTGCTGATGGTTTCATCATAGGTCCGGAGGCATCCCCTTCAAGCCTGCAAGATTTCACAGCTCATGTTGTACCGATTCTTCAGGAAAGAGGGGTCTTCCGCAGCGAGTACGATCCGGCTGCAACATTGCGTGAGAATATGGGCTTGCCGATTCCGCAAAATCGGTATACCGAGAAAAGAGCTGCAAAAGTGGAAGTAGGGAGGTAGATCAGCAGATGAAGAGATTTTACCTCGTCATCCTCCTTGTAAGTTTACTAGGTCTGACAGCTTGTCAGGATGCAGAACGGACAATCAGCGCTGCTGATGTATCCGAGAATGAAAGGTATGGCGGCACGTTGACCTTTGCAATCAGTGTGCCGATTGTCGGGGACCTGCTTGATCCGCATCGATCGGCTAGTCCAGGTAACTCCCGCATCCAAAGGAGCATGTTTGACAGTCTTGTAGCGCAAGAAGAGGATAGCAGTTTCGCACCTTGGCTGGCGACAGAATGGGAGATATCGGATGATCAGAAATCCTACACATTTCACTTACGGGATGATGTGACTTTCACAGACGGTACCCCTTTTAACGCAGAAGCAGTGAAGTTTAATTTCGAAAGGATCAAAAATTTAGATGCGCCAGGGTTGTCACTCAGCTTCATCGGACCGTATGAATCGACGGAAATAATTGATGAACATACTGTGCGGATCCATTTCAGCAAACCTTTTTCTCCTTTCCTTAGCAATCTGGCAACGGAGAACCTGGCTATGGTATCGCCAACTGCTGTAGAAGAAAGAGGAGATTCATTTGCGGTCAATCCGGTAGGTTCCGGTCCTTTCAAAGTAGCTGATTACACACTAGGCACAGAATATGTGCTGGAGCGAAATGAGTACTACAGCTGGGGACCGGCAAATGCAGTGCATACAGGGAAGGCATATCTGGATAAATTGGTCATTAAAATCATCACGGAGGACTCCACTCGAGTGAGCAGTCTGCACAGCGGGGATGTTGACGCTATCGATACGATTCCACCGCAGCATGTTGAGGTCTTGGAAAACGATAAGGATTTGAATATATCTGAAGTAGAGCTGCTGAATTATAATGCAGCAATTCAATTCAATGCGACAGAAGGGCTTCTTCAGGATAAAGAATTACGGGAAGCACTTCGTCTTGGCGTCGATTGGGATGCTATTGTACGGACCGTCTATCTTGGGACGTATGATCGCGCATATGCGGCGCTATCTCCTTCACTACTCGGAGCCGATACAGCTTTAGAGGGAAAATGGGAGTTTGATGCGGGTCAGGCCGAAGCAATGCTTGATGAACTCGGATGGAAAAAGGGAGAAGACGGCATCCGTGTAAAGGATGGCAAACGCCTTTCGTTAGAAATGATCGACTTCTATGCCAACCGAGAAAAGCGGATGGACGTTATGACAATGGTCCAGAATTCCTGGAAGAATATCGGTGTCGAGCTGAACATCCATACAATTTCCCGAGGCGAGTATACAGACAGAAGAATGGCCGGGGATTATGACATGTGGATTGGCAGCCAGTATGGTCCGGATCCTGATGGTGTGCTGCGTGCTTATCTTGCTGCCAAGGAAGGCTATCACGATGAATACCAGGATACAAGAGTGACAGAATTACTTGATGCAGCCACAGATGAACAGGATACCGAAAAGCGGGCTTCCCTTTATGAGGAATTGCAGGAGTATTTATTTGAGGAAGTATATTCTATCCCTGTATACGTGCTGCCGTATACGGTTGCTGCAAATAAGCAGGTATTCGATATTGATTTTGATACAAAAGGGTCGCCGTATTTCTATGATACGTGGGTCCTGCCAGAGTGATGGGAGACAGGCAAAAAGAGAGGGGACACAACTTGGTGAATACAGAGCAAGCGCAGTTGCAATGGCCCGACCTCCAGTTCATTAACTGGTGCAGTGGCCAGTATGGCATCAATCGAGGCATCTACAATACGATTGATGCCTGGCTGTATGAGTACGGCATCCTCGAGTTGAAGGAAAGAAGAAAAGTGATGATTCTATTCTTGCAGCAAGCAGGACAAAGAGATGGAGATAAGTTTGGTAAAGGCGGACTTGCAAGGAATTTGGAGCAGTTCATCACAATATTTGAAAGGGTGGGGACATGACGGAGAAACAAATTACCACTAAAAAGTTAGGATTTGATACAGCTGCTCTCCATGCCGGCCAGCATCCAGATCCCCATAATGGGGCGAGAGCAGTGCCGCTGTTTCAGACGAGTTCCTATGTATTTGAGTCAACAGAGAAAGCAGCTGCTTTGTTCCGTATGCAGGAGCCGGGTTACATCTACTCTCGGAACGGCAATCCAACCAATGCGGTATTGGAGGAGCGCTTAGCAGAATTGGAAGGAGGTATCGGCGGTTTTGCCGTTTCTTCCGGTCAGGCTGCGATCTCGGTCGCCTTGCTGACACTGGCAAAAGCAGGAGATGAGATCATCACAACGAACGCACTTTATGGCGGAACATATAATTTGTTCTCAGAAACGTTCAAAGGGTTCGGTGTGACGGTTAGATTCGTCGATGGACGTAATCTTGAGGAAGTAGAGCAGACAGTCAATGACCGGACAAAGGCAATTTTCACCGAATCTATCGGGAATCCAAATGCGGAAATCGCGGACCTCCACAGTTTATCTGCAATTGCCAAAAGAAATCGTCTGCCATTAGTCGTAGACAATACATTCACCACACCATACTTGCAAAAGCCGATAGATTTCGGAGCAGATATCGTCGTCTTTTCCACTACGAAATTCATCGGCGGACACGGAACATCCATTGGGGGTGCGATAGTGGATGCCGGCACATTCGACTGGACGAATGAACGTTTTCCGGACTTCAATCGGGATAAGCCGAGTATCGGAAATACATCATTCACAAAACTGGCAGGTAACCGGGCATTCATAGCCAAAGCGCGTTTTGAATTGGGGCATGACCTTGGCACGAGTCTTTCACCATTCAATAGCTGGCTGTTCATCCAAGGGCTGGAGACATTGTCGTTCCGTATGAAGCAGCATGTCCATAACGCTAAAGAGACTGCGGCCTTCCTGCGCCAGCATCCAGCTGTTGAGTGGGTGAACTACCCGGACTCAAAGGATGATCCGCAGTATGAATTGGCACAGGCATATTTGCCAAAAGGAGCAAGCTCTATTTTCACATTCGGTATTAAAGGCGGTCGAAAAGCTGCAGAGGAATTCATCGATTCCCTGTCACTAATCTCGCACTTAGCCAATGTAGGAGATTCGAAAACATTAGCCATTCATCCGGCAAGTACGACACATGCTCGAATGACAGAGGAGCAGCAGCTGCAGGCTGGTGTATACCCGGATCAAATCCGATTATCAATTGGCTTGGAAGATATCGATGATATTCTTGCAGATCTTGATCAGGCGTTGCAAGCAAATTAAAAGGAGGAAAATTATATGAAGATAGCAGCAGTAATTAACCAGAAGGATTATATTGTTCCGATAGTTGATGGCGAAACAATTCGGTTGTTTGATACGCAAACGAAAGAATTAACAAATATGGAAAATCCGGCGCCTAAGTTGACGGAAGGCAGGAGGGGTGCAGCTTTGGCGTTAGCTAGACAACATGGTGCAGAAGCCTTCGCAGCACCTCCTCAGACGTTTTGTGAGCTATCTTATGAGAAAGCGCAGCAAGAGCATCTCTTATTCTTCAATCTGGAATCGCCGCTACCATTCGATACATTTCTGGAACTACTGGAGCAAGGATTTGTTGTTGGAGAAAGAGAGATTGCATCCAAAAACGTAGCACCAAGCACTCCAGCTCCATTCCAATCTAAATAAAGGAGGATTAACCATGGGAGATAAGCAATTGCATTTAGGGCTCTTCCTAATGGGAAGCGGACACCATATCGCATCATGGCGACATCCAGATGTTGATTCAGACCAAGTAACATCCTTCCGCTATTTCGCAGAGATCGCTAAGAAAGCGGAAGCGGGTAAGCTGGATATGCTTTTTCTCAGTGATGGACTATCCTTTCATGAACTATCCCACCCTGCAGAGTTGAGCCGATTCGAGCCGGTTTCCTTGCTGAGCGCGCTGGCTGTTGTCACGAATAAGATAGGGCTCGCTTCCACGGTCACTACTACCTATAATGAGCCCTTCCATGTGGCGAGGAAATTCCTTTCCCTTGATCATTTGAGCGAAGGGCGAGCCGGTTGGAACGTGGTTACTTCCTATTACGAATCGGAAGCTAAAAACTTCAGTAAGTCCGAGCATCTTGCCCATCAGGATCGATACATACGGGCAAAGGAATTCCTTGATGTAGTGAATGGACTATGGGACAGCTGGGAACCGGATGCATTGGTGCGAAACAAGGAGCAAGGCATTTATTTCGAGAAAGAAAAGCTTCATCGTATCCATCACAAAGGTACGTATTTCTCTGTAGAAGGACCGCTGAATATCGCGAGATCACCGCAAGGGAAGCCAGTCATTATTCAAGCAGGCTCTTCGGATGCTGGAGTGAACCTTGCTGCAAAATCAGCTGACATCATTTTCACTGCCCAGGATAACTTGGCAGATGCCAAAGCCTTCTATCAAAGAGTCAAAGATAAAGTCCAGACATATGGACGCGATCCTGATCATGTCAAAATCATGCCAGGTGTTTCTGTATATGTCGGAAACACACGTGCAGAAGCTGTAGAAAAGTATGAGCAATTGCAGCGATTGATCACGCCGGAGGTCGGAAAGAATCTGTTATCCGAATATCTTGGGGGCTTTGATATTAGTCCGTATAGTGTGGATGGACCACTTCCTGAAATACCGGAAACGAATGGCAACAAAAGCCGCAGGGCATTGCTGATCAAGCTGGCCGAGGAAAAGCAGCTGACGATTCGGGAGCTGTATCAATATGTAGCAGGATCGAGAGGGCATCGTCTTATTTTTGGAACAGCCGAAGAAATTGCTGATGATCTAGAGAACTGGCTTCATGAAGATGGCGCAGATGGCTTCAATCTGATGCTGCCATCCTTTCCGAATAGCTTGGATGATTTCGTAGATCAGGTGATTCCTGTACTTCAAGAGAGAGGAATTTACCGAAAGGATTATACGGCCAGCACATTGAGAGCGCATCTAGGTCTTCCGGAACCAGTATACAAAAGTCCGATTTTAAATAATCAAAGATGAAAGGATGATAGATTTGAGTAAGCAAGAAAATGAAGAAAAATGGGAAGAGATCATTGAGAAAGTGGATGACCTGCAATATGGCACTGTCTTGATCACTGTGCATGATAATGAAATCAAGCAAGTGGACATTACGGAAAAGAAACGTTTTGGTTAAAAACTAGATTATGTGGGGAGGCATTCCATGACCTATCAATTGGGCATTCTGGATCAAAGCCGATTAGCGGATGAAGACAATTCGTAAGATGCGCTGCAGGTTACTTTTCAGCTTGCCATTCAGAAGGAAGAATGTGGTTATGATCGGTTCTGAATTTTGCCGTACCTGAATGAATTGACGGGGCATGCACTCCAGAGTGTATGTCCTTTTACATAGTAAATTATAATAAGAACTGCCTCTTTTGACCTATTTTTTGTATAATGAGGAAGTACATAGATAAATGTGCGATTTTTTAGGTAAGGGAGTAGATTTTATGGTAACTTGTCCGTCATGTGGACACAACAATACGGAAGGGAGTAAGTTTTGCGAGAATTGCGGTGCTGCTTTGCAAGGGCAAACTGCAGCAGGTAACACACAGCAGGCGGCGCAGGCTCAATATGCAGCGACAAGCCAGCAAGATACCAGTGGAAAAGCGAATGAATATTTGGAGACAACTAAAAATGTATCCAAACAGTATTTCTCTTATTTCCTTGATGTCTTGAAGCGCCCTGATGGTAATGGAATGAAATACGGAACGGATAATTTTGTGAATGCTATTATTACATTTGTTTTATTCTCATTGATCATTCCGTTGACTCTTTACGTCCATGCTAACCGTCAGAGCTATTTTGAGGTACCATTTGGCGAAGTAGTGGTTAAACCTGTTATTGTTTTTGCTGTTTTCTTATTTATTTTTGCTACTATCATTTTTGGTGTCTTGAAATTGGATCAATCGTCTGTATCTTATAAGTCTGTCCTAGTCCGATACGGGAGCTTATTAGTGCCTTTCACTGCAATAATGTTCGTGGGGGCTTTGTTGACCTTCCTTGGATTGGAGTTATGGGGAAGCGTATTAGTTTTAAGTGGTTTCTCTTTTGCTCTTGTAATTGTCCCGTTGATTTTGATTCCTGGTTTCAAGCAGGATAGACAACGCGGAATTGATAATGTCTATTTAGTAATAATTGTGTATGTAATTACTAGCATAGTACTTGGTATCATGTTCTCCATGATCATGGATTCATTAGAGTATTCAAGCTTTTTCTAAACTTGGTTTTAATCGTAAAAGCACATCAGCTTAGCTGATGTGCTTTTTTCTTTACTCAATATTTGATAGCTTCCAATCGTCTCCGGATTTTTCTGCTGTGTATGTCCAGTTATAATCTTGTTGTTCGGAGGTTCCATCGCTATAAGAGATTGTAATCGTCTCATTGGTCTTGATGGTTGCTGAATCGCCATCTTCTTCGTAGCTGGTAATCTCGTAATCATCCAGAGATTCAGTGATGCTTTTGGATGTAAGATTATCAACAAGTGTTTGTTGTGATTCATATAACGCTGATCCTTCAACCATATAAGGAGAAACACTGCTGAAGCTATCGTAATTAATAGCGTCTATTAAGCCATAAAGGTAGTTGTCCATCAATGTGACTGCTGAGTCGGGAATATCCCCTTCAGCGCTGCTATCATCCGTTTTTGTTTCATCGGATTTGGCAGATCCATCAGCCTCATATACCGTAGGCTTCTTGTTCTCCACTACTTTTGTGTTATCACCGATGGAGCTGAAATAATTATAGTCTGCATCATATGCTTGCCATTTCTTTGCTTTTTCATCATAGATCATAGTGTAATTCAGTTCATGGGACTGCTCTGCTAAATCATCGGATTCTTCATCATAAATCTCTGCTTCGTTGAACGTTTGATTGACATCTACTGTTACCGCCCAGCCCGTGTCCAACTTTGTTACATTAAATGTATCCAAATCAAATTCTGATGATAAATAAGAGCCTTTGTATGAATTACTCCAGAAATCTAAATTGTCAATTTCGTCTTGGACCATCTGCTTGAACGGTTTTCCAGCATCTTTAAGGAGACTGGTGTCTTTAGCCGCTTTAGCATTTGCCAGCTGATCACCGACTGTATTAATCTGCTCCATGATTTGTTTTTTTGTATCTTCTGTTATAGAACCTTCTACTTGCAGGTCACTGTATGGATTCGTATCTTCGCTGTAGAGGTTCATGTTTTCTGTTGCAGCCATTTCTATCATATCGTGGGTCAGTGCAGCAGATACTTCGTGAGTACCAGGTACAAATGGACCATAAGTCTTTTCGAAATCATCTGCGTCTGCCTTTCCAACTTCCTTACCATCTACTTTCAGTACTGTATCTTTGTAAGCAGTGGCTAGGGTTATGTAGTAAGGCTGTACGTTAATTTCGTAATTATCATACAGAAGAAGTTTTTTGCCATCCTTAGAAAGGTGGATAGGGCCAGTAGCATAAGCAACTGTTTCCTCTGTTTGGCTTCTCATATCAGCTACTAAAATGTCCAATTCTTCTGGATTTTCATTGTAGTAAGCAATCAGCCCTGTTACTGAATCCTCATCAATCTTAAGCTCTTTATCGTCTGTTGTGATGATTTTAGCAAGTTTCTTTGCATCTTTCTCTGCTAAAGCCGTTTCGAATTTGTCAATCACCTTATCTTTGCTAGTCATTGCTTCTCCTGTCTTGTAGCCGGCAAACAGGATGATCAGAACTGCGATGACACTTGCTAGGATGATCTTGTTCTTTTTACTCATTTTCTTCTTGGGTGCGGTTTGCTGCTGGCGCTGAGGAGTGGGTTTACCGCTCGAGCTTGTGCCGCAGTTATTACAGAACTGTGCGCCAGGCTTCAGTTCGTTACCGCATTCTTTACAAAAATTCATAATTTCTCCTTCCTCTGTCTTATCAGAATAATAGTATAAGGACAAATAAAGACAGCATTCTTATTATAATATTATCCTACTAAATATCTAGATAAATAAGAGAATTAAATTGAAAAAATGGAATTTCATTAATAAATATTCCAATAAAAAACGACCTCGCTTGGCGGGTCGTAGATTAATAGGGTAATGCTGCAGTTACAGGTTATAACGAAAACGAATCATATCCCGGCACTGGATACCATTTTCAAAAATAGGTCTTTCGTAGTTGCGAAGAAAGAAATCATGATCAATTGCTATCATCCTGAAGCCGCATTTTTGATAAAAGGCAATTTGATCGATACTGGAATTGCCTGTTCCTACTTCCAGACAAGTATAGCCCTGTGCGCGGGCTTGCTCAATCGCATGATGGATGAGTTTTCTGCCTATACCTTTTCCTTGATCAGCTTCTCTTACAGAAATGTTGATTACTTCCACGATGTCTGAGCTGGTCGGCAGCAAAACGTAAATGCCCGAGATATGATTGTCTATTTCTGCAATAAAACTGCTTCCATGACGAAGGTATGACTCTATTTTTGTTATAGATGGATCTGCTTCGAGCAAGAGATCCATGGGCGGTGTTTCAGTTGTTGGGTGGAGCTTGCGTATCTTCATCAATTCACCCCTCTAATTATTTAGTATAGGCTATGAAAAAGGCTGCCGGAACTCACCGGCAGCCTTTTGTTACGGCAGGTATTTGACAATCATGACAGAGCACTTCGCTCGTTTAGCGACACGGCTGCTGACACTTCCCATGACGATTTCCTGGAGTGGATTCAGTCCGCGACTGCCGATGATAATAAGATCAGCTCGAGTATCACGTGCATGCTCTAATATCATCGGTGCAGGCTCGCCGTGTTTCATGATCAGCTTGTATTGGATGGATGCTGCTTCGAATGCATCTCGGAAACGCTGGAGCTTCTCATCGCGTTTGCTTTGCAGTTGAATTGGATCACTGCTGTGCAGAACGTCTGCTTTGGTCTTTTCATAATCAAGAACTTGGATCCCCTCCACATGGGTTCCGGGCTGCAGCTTCGCCAGTTGGATGGCATGCTCTGCTGCTAGGAAGGAGTGGTCGGACCCATCAATTGCTACTACGATTTTCTTATACATGGATGCACCGCCTTTTAGTGGTTTGATACGTTCACATGTGCTGAATCGTTAGTTGTCAATTTGTGCATAAGTGCCTGGCTATCCTTGTTCAACCCTTCCAAAGTAACGGAAGAGCCCTTCTCCTTGAATTTTAGCACGATTTTGTCAATCGCTGCTACTGCTGAGTCATCCCAAACATGCGTGTTGGTGAAATTTAGTGTTATATGCTTGGATTTATTCTCAAATGAGAAGCTGTTCGTGAAATCAGTGACGGAAGCAAAGAATAGCTGTCCGCTGATAGTGTAGCGGGTATGATCTGCTGTAGTGCCGGTACTTTTTTCGACTTTCACTTTCGATATTTTTGCAACAAAGAAAATTGCGCTCAATAGTATGCCGATGAATACACCTATGGATAGGTTATGGGTCGCCACTACAGCGATGACGGTTACTACCATGACTACTGAATCCGATAAAGGAACGCGGGTAAGGCTGCGCAGGGAAGACCAGTCAAATGTACCGATACAAACCATGATCATAACACCGACTAGAGCGGGCATCGGGATTTTCACTACCCAGTCTCCTAATACGAGAATTAAGAACATCAAGAATATACCTGCAACAAGCGTAGACAGTCGTCCCCGTCCGCCTGATTTGACGTTGATAACGGACTGTCCGATCATTGCACATCCTGCCATTCCGCCAAAGAAGCCTGTTACGATATTGGCAATACCTTGTCCGCGGGCTTCTTTGTTCTTGTTACTGTCTGTATCCGTCATGTCATCAACGATAGACGCAGTGAGCAAGGATTCCAGCAACCCAACGATCGACAAAGCTAGTGCAGTCGGGAATATTATTTGCAATGTCTCTAAGTTGAGTGGGATATTTGGCAAAAGAAAGGTAGGCAGTGCTTGCTTGATTTCCCCTAGATCACCAACGGTGCGGACATCAATATGCAGGAACAACGAGATAATTGTCACTGCCAGAATGGCCACAAGCGGAGCGGGTACAGCTTTCGTAATGAGCGGGAACAGATAAATGATGGCAAGCGTGACTCCCACTACGATATAGGTGGTCGTATTGATGCCGATGAAATGTGGAACCTGCGCCATGAAAATTAAGATAGCAAGCGAGTTCACGAATCCGATCATGACAGAACGCGGAATGAACTTCATAAAACGGGCAATACCTAAGACACCGAATAAGAGCTGTAATACCCCGGTTAGAATCGTAGTAGCGAATAAGTATTGTAAGCCGTAATCTTTCACTAATGTCACCATCAATAATGCCATTGCTCCTGTTGCAGCGGAAATCATTGCTGGTCTGCCGCCGACGATAGCAATGACGACTGCCATCGAGAAGGATGCATACAATCCGACCATCGGGTCTACCCCTGCGATGATGGAGAAGGCGATTGCCTCCGGAATTAAAGCCAAAGCAACAACGATACCGGAAAGGATGTCTCCGCGGACGTTGCCAAACCATTGTTTATTCAATTTTGCTGTTGCCAATTTACTTACACCTCATTTTTATTATCTTGTTGACTTCTAAGTCTCATAGAAGTCGGGTCCGAATTTTGATAAGCTTACTGTAACACGATTCAGCAAGTTTTGGAACCAAAACTACCGTTTTTGGTACTTTGTTTGGAGTGAGATAAAATGAAGATTGGATATATACGGGAATTCGTACAGGGGAAATGGGACAGTCAGCCAACAGAAATGATGAACTGCGAGACCGTGATAGAAGAGAAGGACGACGTGCAGGGTCAGCCTTTGTTAGAGGAGCTTTTGGAGAAGCTTCAGCCGGGAGATGTGCTAGTTGTACGTAAGCTTTACAGCCTGGCAAATTCGACAAAGCATCTAATCGAAATTTGTCGTAACCTGCAGGAGAAGCAGGCGGATCTGTTATCAATCGAGGATAGTGTTGATACGCGAGGTGATTCGTTTTTTCAGCATTTGGAGCAGATTGCTGTATTCCGGAAAGAAGTAGTAGGAGAGAGGACCAAGGCAGGACTTTCCGAAGCAAAAGCAAAGAACCGAGCGGGGGGAAGACCGCGTAAACCAGATAGGAATGTTCAAAAAGCTATCGATATGTATCGAAGCAAGAAGTACTCGATAGCCGACATAACCATTGAAACAGGTATTAGTAAAACGACGCTGTACAGGTATCTTCAAGAATAAATTTGTCAGCATTTGTTTATGATCAATCGTTTGTTTAGCTGAAAAAGAAGCACCTTCATCGACTTTGGATGAAGGTGCTTTTCATTTTTTATCTACTATATTCCTTGTTGTAAACAATTTGAAGAATGATATAACTCCATTCTAAAAATACTTCTACATCCGGACAGATCGCATCCATACACCAATGCTTAGGAATATAACCCCTGTTAACAGAAGAATACCGAGTATTACGGGAAGCTGAGCGGTTGCATCAAATAAAGTGATTTGCAGGCCAAATGTTTCTTTGAATTCATCCAAAATCGAGGCGGGAGCTTCGGCAAAGGTAGTTTCAATTGCAGGCTGCATCAGAACGTCACGCAGTGCTGCGACACCATAAGTCGGGGGAAAGAACTTGGTTATTTCCTGTACAAATGCCGGCAGCTGTCCGATTGGTATGTAGATGCCAAGCAGAAAACCGGATAAGGTACCGACCAGAGTACCCATGGATGAAAAAGATTTTCTGGAACGTATTAGAACTGTGATGGCGAAAAGGAAGGCTGCAGAAGAAAAAGTAATCAGCATGATTAAGCCGATAGCCGATAGTAAGCCATTCCAAGTAACAGTAGGTTTATCATTCAACCAGAAATATCCTTGAGCAATGAGCAAGGCGCCGACAGAAAATAGTACAGCGATCAGCCAAGCGGATAATAGGTACCCTATAACCAATTGGGTTCTTGTTATTGGTGTGATCAGTAAAGCGTGCAGCTGGTTGCTGACGGCGTCTTCAATCATCGTGCTTAAAACAGCCAATGTGACTGTCAGAGAGATGACTACAATGATTCCGGCGAGAAGCCAGCTTTGCATCAGCTCTTTCATGCCGGTTGCTCCCTGTGCAGCTTGCTGTGCCGAATTAGTCGTCACATCAGCCAAGAAAAGCAAATAAAGGACAATAATGATACCTGTTGTGAGTAAAGACATGAAGACAGCAGTCTTGTCACGAAAATACAATCGATTAGAGCGCTTTGTCAGCTGCCAGATTGTGTGCATGTGTATTCTCCTTTACTAAGTTAATGAACACATCGTCCAGACTGCCTTTGATTAATTCGAAATCGGTGATACTGTCCTCTAAATGCCGGAGGATATGGTACGCATGCAAACTATTTGAGACAGAAATTTGGAATAAGCCGTTCTTAAGGTTATAGCTGTAACGATGTTCATCTAAATACGTTGCTGTAAAATCGTTATCGTTAACTTGTAAGCGCAATGTATCTGAAGCGTAAAGCCGTTTCAACTCTGCTGGTGTTCCTTGTGCTTTGATTCTGCCCTTATCAATGACAACAATTTGATCTGCTTCAGCTGCTTCCTCCATGTAATGCGTCGTCAAAAACACAGTCATTTGGAGCTGCTGCTGCAGACTTGCAATTGTTTTCCATACATCGACTCTTGTTTGGGGATCGAGACCCGTCGTCGGTTCATCTAAAAATAAAATGGCTGGCCGGTGCAGCAGTGCCCGGGCTATCTCTGCACGTCGTTTCTGGCCGCCTGACAGATGCCGGAATTGTTTTTTTAGGATTGGTTCCAGCAGCAAGGTATCGGTTACCCAGGAGATACTTTTCTGAGTATCAGTTTTTGACATACCATAGAATCGCCCCCACATGTCGAGATTCTCCTTTACGGTAAGAACATCATCGAGGACATTATCTTGAAAAACCAAACCAATCCGCTTGCGAATTTCTGCGTCATCCTTGCCCGCTTGGAAGCCATCGACGAAGATAGAACCATTAGACTGCTGCAAGCGGGTTGCAATCATATGGATGGTTGTCGATTTTCCCGCACCATTTACACCTAAAAATGCGAATAGATGCCCTTTCTCCACATCGAAGGATATGTCATCCACCGCAACGGACTTCCCATAGCTTTTCGTTAGATTATTAATTTCAATGATTTTCATTCGCTCCAGCCTTCTTCCTTTTATAATTAGCTAGTTCTTCATTCAATTGCTTTGCTTCAACACTATGAATAAGGCGATAGATAGCCCAAAGGACGATATAAATGAAGATAACAAGAGCAAATAATAACGCGAGCAGCTTCCAGTTACCTGTATCAAACCAGCCGAACAGGGCAGCGGAACCTGTGAAAGTACCCAAGACAACAAGGAGGAACAGAAGTGAGCGGGTAAGGATGTTAGATTCATTTGCTCGACCCAGAATCAAAATCTGTATCCAAGTCAGCACAAAAGTAATAAGTAGATTTTGAGGTACAAGGGCAATATCCATTGTGTTATTTCCGATGAAGGCATAAATGTATATGCTTGTTGCCAAAATAGAGAACATAAACATGATGCCCCATGATTGGATGAAACTTACGAAAGTCTTCATCATTTACTCCTCCTTTCCTATTCCGAGCTTGTGTTTTAGCTGCGGTACGTACTGCCTGGAAATTATTAATTTTTCTCCGTTTGTGAGGGTGGCTGTAAGTTTCCGGCCTAGAGCGGGCTTTAGTTTTTCCACCTTTGAAAGATTGAGGATAACAGATTTAGATATACGTATTAGATCGGGACTGAAATGCGACTCCTCAATTTGATACAGCTTTAATGAGGATTGGTATACAGCGCTCTTATCATAGAGAAATACAGTATTATCCACTGACTCGATATAGTAGATAGAGTCTGGCTGCAGAAGATGCAATTCTCCATTCCTCTCACCAGACAATCTTTCTTTGTTAGAGGCTGAGAGGATTTTGACGAGTTCCAGAATGCTGGAGTCTGTTTGACGGCAGGTGATTTGCACTTCGGTTTCCTGGCAATTATCGTCCTCCTGAATTGTGATTTTCATAGCACGCCTCCTGTCTTTTACTTGTTGTTATTTCCAGTGTAACGGTCAGCAGAGGAAAAACAATAGCAGATGGTGTATCCTGCCAATAAGAGCAGTTAAGCTGCCATCTATGTATTGATCAAACGTTTGATAAAGATTGCTGACCGGGAAAAAGTAAGTGATGAAGGAGGAGAATATGATGAAAACAATTACCCTACCGGATGGAACTGAACTAGCGACGATCGGACAAGGAACTTGGTATATGGGGGAAAACGAATCGAGACGTCATGATGAGATTCAGGCCTTGCGCACGGGACTTGATCAGGAATTGCAGGTGATTGATACAGCCGAGATGTATGGTGATGGCCGCTCCGAACGGCTCGTACAAGAGGCGATTGCAAATCGAAGGGAAAAAGTATTCCTTGTTTCAAAGGTGCTGCCCTCCAATGCAGCGTTCGATGATGTGCTAGCAGCCTGTAACCGTTCCTTGGAGCGATTAGGAACTGACTATCTGGACCTATATTTGCTTCACTGGCGAGGAGCAGTACCGCTCTCAGAGACAGTGGCTGCTTTTGAGCAGTTGAAAGAAGAAGGAAAGATTAAGCGCTGGGGTGTATCGAATTTCGATACTGATGATATGGAAGAGTTATGGAATGTAGAGAACGGGAAGAATTGTGCGGTCAATCAAGTACTCTATAATCTTACTGCGAGAGGAATTGAATATGATCTGATTCCGTGGCAGAAGGAAAAAGGTATACCGATTATGGCGTATTGTCCATTAGCTCAAGGAGATCGGAAGGAAATTCTGCATAATGATACAGTCCGTGAACTGGCAAAAGCATACGAAGTATCCGTTTCTCAGATTGCTTTAGCATGGACGATTCAGTCAGGACATGTGCTTAGTATTCCAAAAGCTGGACAGGCTGCTCATGTGGTAGAAAATGCGGAAGCTGCCAATCTCGTATTAAATAAAGAAGATCTTGCAAAATTAGACAAGGAATTCCCGCCGCCGACGTCGAAAGTACCGTTGGAGGTCGTGTGAATGCATAGGCATTTTACATGACAGTCTATGCAGGCAACGCTATACTAAACGAGAAAAACCGCTAAAGGAGTGCTTTTAAATGAACTATGTAACACTGAACAATGGCGTGAAAATGCCACAGCTTGGCTTTGGAGTCTGGCAGGTTGGAGATGAAGAAGCAACTGCAGCAGTAGCGAAAGCACTTGAAGTTGGTTATACAAGCATCGACACAGCAATGATTTACAAAAATGAAGCAGGCGTTGGCAAAGCGATCAAGGAAGCAAACGTAAACAGAGAAGATCTGTTCATCACAACAAAAGTTTGGAATTCTGATCAAGGATTCGACAATACAATTGCAGCTTTCGAAGCAAGCCTTGAGCGTCTTGGTCTTGAGTATGTGGATCTTTATCTAATCCACTGGCCGACACCACAATATGATGAGTACGTGGATACGTTTAAAGCATTAGAGAAGCTATACAAAGACGGCCGCGTGAAAGCAATCGGCGTATGTAATTTTGAAATCGAGCATTTGGAACGCCTGTTGAAAGAAACAGAAATCGTTCCAGTCTTGAACCAAGTGGAGTGCCACCCGTACTTGGCACAAAACGAATTAAAAGACTTCTGCAAAAAGCATGACATCTTTGTAGAAGCATGGAGTCCGCTTGATCAGGGCGGCGATGTTTTGAAGGATGAAGTCGTGACAGCAATTGCTGAAAAGCTTGGTAAAACAGCTGCACAAGTTGTGCTTCGCTGGCACCTTCAGAATGACACAATTGTCATTCCGAAATCTGTCACACCATCCCGTATCGAAGAGAACTTCCAAGTATTCGACTTCGAGCTATCTGCAGAAGATATGGATGCGATCAATAAATTGGATGCAAACCGCCGTAAAGGTGCAC
This sequence comes from Terribacillus saccharophilus, assembly GCF_002272075.1. GTDB lineage: Bacteria > Bacillota > Bacilli > Bacillales > Amphibacillaceae > Terribacillus > Terribacillus saccharophilus_A. The sequence continues at coordinate 37,176 of NZ_NPBJ01000037.1, read as the reverse complement.
ATCCAAACGAGATGAACAAACGATAAGTAAGACAGGGAGAGCGCCGAGATGGCGCTCTTTTTTTGCGTTGACAGTTATTTGGGGAAGTGATTGTATGGATGTAGAAACCTCGAGCGCAGGAAGGATTGATTGATGTGTTCTCAGACGTTATCGGCTTTATCATAATCGTTTTAATTTTCGCGGTGCTGATCAAATTTAGAGTAATTAAGATAGTAAGTAAGAATGGTACAAATATAAGCAATCCAATCATGAGTTAACTCTCACTTATAAGAAATTTAATGGTTTCGATTACTATTATTTTAAATTTAGTCAAGGCCGGACGATGACACTCTCTTATGATGTGGAGGTCGATGAAGGAGAACTGATATTGGAATGGCGTGATCGTAAACAGTTGCTCTGGCAAGAAGTATTTACTGAAAACACACAAGGGTCTATTACAGCTCAGACACATAACCGGCGTTACTCAGTCAGAATTGAAGGTAAACATACAAAGGGTGGATGTCGTATCCAGTTTACGGAAAAGGATTCGCAGTAATGATAGTAGGATTTGAGTAGGTATATCCCATAACTCGTATATCTCATTGACAGCTTTATGCTGTTGGAGGAACTGAAATTATCATTGTTATGTACATTGATTTATATGGAAATGTTATCCTGTTTAAGAACTAGAAAGAAGGGAGAGGTATATGGAGAAAAAAGGACATATCTATAACCTTATTTCTATCCTTATGATGGCGATTGGGCCTTTGCTAGCTAAGTTTGGTGTGCTGGAGATAAGTCCGGCGCAAGCTGCAATCATTAATGTTCTGGTTATTTTACTAGCAAGCTATCTATTTGGGTACATCCAAGGTAAAAAAGTTTCATTCTATGCAGACAAAGAGATGATTTTGCTAGGGGTGTTGAATTCATTCGGTGTTATTCTCCTTTACATTAGCACCAGTTTGTTATCTCCCGTTGAGATTGGATTTATTGGCCGCTTCTATACGGTATTCGCAATTTTACTGTCTTTGCTTATTCTGAAAGAGCGATTGACCAGAAAAGAGACATTCTTTATTATGGCAGCCATGTTGGGCATCTTTCTATTCATTGATACAGCGAACGTATACGGTGCGAGTCTGATAGGCAGCATATGTGCACTCTTCCAGACATTCTTCTTTGCTCTCTCCAATATCTATATTAAAAGGACTATGGCGACAGATAAGGATTCCAATTCTATCTTGTTCACCAATAACTGTATCGCACTAGTTTTTGTGACGCTCTATGCAATCGTTACAGGGCAGCTTTGGGAAGGGGCTTTGTCGCTTTCAGGAATAGGATTGATTGCATTATCTTCTTTACTGACAGGTTTCGTCGGAACACTGTTCTTATATGAAGCATTGAAATACCTGAGATTTTCAATTGCTAATACTATACGCGCATTTAGTCCAATACTGCTCGCTGTTATCTCTTTTCCATTCTTTCCAGTTGAGATTACTTGGCAAAAAATTGCAGGGGCAAGTGTTATGCTGCTTTCGATTTTTCTTCTTACTTCTAATAAAAAGAAAGAACAGCATTCATCTAAAAAGAGTGCGGGTTGATGCTAAGGTTTGTGCATGTCTATGCTATAGTAAAAGGGAAAATTAGAGGAGGGATCAGGATGCAGACAGAACGGTTACAGAAGCAGGATTTGGAAGCGGCGATGCAGATGTCGGAGTATGCTTTCCGATACCGCATACCGGAAGATAAGCGAGACGCAAGGCTGGAGCAGATGGATCAGCACCAGCAGCTTTATGGTATCAAGGAAAATGGAAAGCTGGCTGCAAAGCTGCAGCTGCTGCCGCTTAGCATCAGACTCGGTGAACAGACAATGCTGATGGGCGGGATCGCCGGAGTGGCAACTTATCCGGAATATCGCCGGAATGGCTATATCAAGCGACTTTTGACTGATACGCTTTATCACATGCGCGATCAAGGGATGCCTGTTTCCATGCTGCATCCGTTCTATGTCGATTTCTATCGCCGCTTTGGGTATGAGTTATTCACGGACCGTACGATTTATACATTGAAGAAGAAGGACCTTAATCGTTTGGCTCCGGTGGACGGAACAGTTGAGCGTATGAAGAAAGAAGAACATACGCAAGAGATTGAAGATATCTACACTGCTTATGCAGCTACATACAGCGGCATGCTTGCGCGGGAGGATTTTTGGTGGAAGTATCGGGTATACCGAGACCATGACTTCATTGCCCTTTATCGTGATTCTGACGGCAAGGCGCAAGGGTATATCATTTATGAGATTTCTTCACGTGACAAGCTAGATGTTTCGCAATTTATTGCGCTGAATGCTGAGGCCCGCATTGGTCTGTGGAATTTTCTTGCTCAGCATGATTCCATGTTCGAAGAAGTGACACTGGATCTTCCGCAGCATGATCCACTCATCTTCATGCTGCCGGATCCGCAGCTTGAGGTGAAGCATTATCCGTACTTTATGGCTCGTATTTTAGATGTGCCTGCTTTCTTTGAGAAATACGATTGGCAGGGAAGTCCTGCGGGTGTTGTGCTGCATGTGGAGGATCCAATCATTCAGGAAAATAACGATACTTTCACTCTTAAAGATGCAAATACAGAGATGTCATCAGAAGCAAAAGGCATCAAGCTATCTATCAACATGCTTTCTGCCATTGCGTTTGGTTACAAAAGACCGCTTGTCCTTTGGCAAGCAGGGTTGATAGAGGGACCAGAGGAAATGATCCGGAAATTCGAGCTGAGTATCCCGAGGCGGAAACCGTACATTTATGATTTCTTCTAAGGAGATTAACAATATATGAAAAAGAAACAATTTCACCGCCTTGCCCGTGCTGTGATCCGAAAAGGAGACAGCTTCCTGCTTGCCAAGGCTGAAGGGTGGCAAAACAGCTTCTTGCCTGGCGGTCATGTGGAAATTGGAGAAGGTGCTGAAACTGCCTTGCTGCGTGAACTGCAGGAGGAGCTTGGCGTAAAGGGGAAGATTACTAGCTTCCTCGGTGACTTCGAACATAGCTGGCAGCATGAAGATACTATGCACTTTGAATTGACGCATGTGTTTGAAGCGGTGATTGATGAGGAGCAGATCGAGAGCCAGGAGCCGCATTTGCGGTTCTTTTGGGCAACCACAGAAGAATTAGAAGAGCTGGATCTGCAGCCTTATCCACTTATCAATACGTTGCGTGGAAACCAACTCCCTGCATCTGTGTGGCGGAGCACATTGGAGACAAACTGATTTTATCGGTTTGTCTTTTTTCTTTAAAAAAGTCTTGCGGTTGACGCTGCGTCAGCGTTTATCGTGTAAAGCATAGGGAGGGAAGCATGATGACATATACCGTTCAAAAACTGGCAGAGCTTGCTGGTGTGAGCAAGCGTACACTGCGCTATTACAATCAAATTGGTTTGCTGCATCCGGCTGAAATCAATGCGAGCGGTTATCGGATTTACACGGAGAAAGAAGTAGATCTGCTGCAACAAATTCTTTTTTTTAGAGAGTTGGATTTGGATCTGGATACGATTAAGTCCATTATTTATTCTCCGGATTTCGATAGGAAGAAGGCTTTAGAGGAGCACCGCGACAGTTTGCTGGATAAGCAGGAGCATATCCGTATGCTTCTTGGAAACGTTGAAAAAAGCATTCAGGCGATAGAAAGGAAGGTAGAGATGACCGATAGCGAGAAATTCATAGGCTTTAAGGAAGAGAAAATTGCTGAAAACGAGACCAATTATGGAGAAGAAATCAGAGAAGTATATGGCAAGGAAGCAGTAGAGGCTTCCAATGCGAAATTCCGCGGTCTGACTGAGGAACAGTACAGGAAAATGGAGGCAGTCGAGCAGCGTTTATTCGAAAAGCTGAAGAGTGCAATGCAGGCAGGAGATCCAACAGGACCAGAAGCATTACAGATTGCTGAGCTGCATCGGGAATGGCTGGAATTCACATGGCCTGCCTACTCCAAAGAAGCACATGCAGGTTTAGCGGACATGTATGTCCAGGATGAACGTTTCAAAGCATATTACGAAAATAATATCCAGGAAGGAGCAGCTCAATTTCTCCGTGACAGTATTCAGCATTATACAAAGCTTTAACGTCATGCGCAGCTTTTGTATACCGGAGCAAGGAGGTGATACACTTATTGGAAAAGGAGAGATGATATATATGAACAAAAAAGTGGTAGTGAATGGTATGGAATTGGCGGCTTATGATTATGAACATAGATATGTAACGAAAAACGGAAAAGAATTGAACGAAATCAGCTTCAAGTTCCCGGTTACAAGTGAGGCATACCATGATGTTGCGGTTTTGTTGTATAAAGACGATTTCCAAGTGGAAGTTCCGGAAGCAAACATTACTTTCGAAGCAGCAATCAAACAGTACAGCACAAGTGTCACAAATCTGTATGAGAAAAACCAGGTAGGCGAATATTCCCTAGTGCTGGAAGAGAAGGCAGGAGCTGCTTTATAAAGTAGCTCCTGACTCCATCAAGGAGAGTATGCAATTTCCCGGCTATTCTAAAAGAAATCTTTCCTTGAAATAAATGATTTGAAAGATACCTTTCTTTATGTATAAAACTTCACAAATTGGTCACACTGTTATGTGTAAGCGGTTACTTTATAGCGTATACTAACAATATAAAGTGGAGGGTATACAGAAAGGAGAGGCTGAGGATGATCTTGAAAGCGCTTAAGGAAACAGGTGATATGACGATCTCTTATTATGAGAACGGCATGCTGCAAACCTTTACCGGAAGATATCATAATCTGAATCTCTTGGACCAAACGCTTTGCCTGGAAAATGATGAAAAGAAACGAATGATAATCCATATCGCGGGTATTCAACATATACATTAACAAACAGCCGAAAGCATCTCTTGATGTTTTTCGGCATTTTTTTTATGTTTTTTACCATTTATGCGGTACAATAGATGGAACAAATAAGATACCCGTTGCCTTATGTAAACGGATACGGGAAAACAGCTGTCAGAAGAACGGGCTGATTAGTGGAGGTTTCAAGCATGAGTTCGCAATATCCAGATGATGGACTGACTTTACATACAGATCTTTATCAAATCAATATGGCGGAGACGTATTGGAGTGATGGGGTCCACGAAAGAAAGGCAGTGTTCGAGGTTTCGTTCCGCAAGCTGCCGTTCGGTAATGGCTTTGCCATATTTGCAGGATTGGAACGCGTTATAGAGTATTTGCAGCAATTTCGTTTCACAGAGAGTGATTTGACGTACTTAAAGGATGAGCTTGGCTATGGGGAAGACTTCCTGGCTTACCTGAAGGATCTGCGCTTTACGGGGACAGTTTACTCCGTTGTAGAAGGGGAGCTGGTCTTCAGCAATGAACCGCTAATGCGGATTGAAGCACCGCTGGCTGAGGCGCAGCTGGTAGAGACAGCAATTTTGAATATCGTCAATTACCAGACGTTGATTGCGACAAAGGCATCCAGAATTAAACTCCTGCTTGGAGATGAGATTGCGCTGGAGATGGGGAGCCGTCGTGCTCATGAGTTGGATGCAGCAGTCTGGGGTACACGAGCAGCCTATATCGGCGGTTTTGAGGCTACTTCGAATGTCCGTGCGGGCAAGAAGTTTGGCATTCCGGTAGCGGGGACATTGGCACATTCAATGATTCAGGCTTACCGTGACGAATATACAGCATTCACCAAGTATGCGGAGCGACATACGAATTGTACATTCCTTGTCGACACATATGATACGCTTCGTTCTGGTGTACCAAATGCCATCCGTGTTGCAAAGGAACAGGGTGATAAGATTAAGTTCACTGCAATCAGACTTGATAGCGGAGACTTGGCTTACTTATCCAAAAAGGCTCGGAAAGCATTGGATGATGCTGGATTTACTGAAACGAAGATTTCCGCATCGAACGATTTGGACGAAGAAACGATTCAGAGCTTGAAATCACAAGGGGCGAAAATCGATATCTGGGGTATAGGTACGAAGCTGATAACTGCTTATGATCAGCCGGCTTTAGGTGCAGTGTACAAACTGGTGAGCATCGAGGATGACGGTGCTATGCAGGATACGATCAAAATCAGTGCCAATCCGGAGAAGGTATCGACGCCAGGCTTGAAGAAGGTTTACCGGATCGTCAATCGGATTAGTAAAAAATCCGAAGGCGACTACATTGCCATGGAGGATGAAAATCCGCAGGAAGAGGATCATCTGAAGATGTTCCATCCAGTCCATACGTATGTTAGCAAGTTTGTGACGAATTACGATGCAGTCGATCTGCATCAAAAAATATTCCATGACGGCGAGCTTGTATACGAGCTGCCAGCTATTGAAGATATCAAGGCTTATGCGAAAGATAATCTATCTCTGCTATGGGATGAATATAAACGCCCGAAAGCGCCGGAGGAATACCCTGTCGATCTCAGTCAGAAGTGCTGGGATAACAAGATGGCAAACATCCAGAAAGTGAAAGAGCATGTAAAATCTTTGCACACAACAACTTGATAGGGTTACAATTCAGTATATTGGGAATAACTGTATCATCCAGTTCTTATCTTCTGAAGGAAAACCTGTGAAAATGCTGTTGCAGCAATGTTAAGAATGCAGATTAATAGCCATGAACACAGGGATGCATGCTATAATAAGGAAATACGGGAACAGCTATGTTCCTGCATATCAATCTAAAACATACAGCTTTTACATCAGGTGAAGGTTATGTATAAATTTATTAAATGAGGTGTTTTTCATGAACAAAGCAGAACTAGTAGAAGCAGTAGCACAACAAGCAGAACTATCTAAAAAAGATGCAAGCAAAGCAGTTGATGCACTACTTGAGACAATCTCTGAAACACTAGCAAAAGAAGAGAAAGTACAGCTTGTAGGCTTCGGTACTTTCGAAGTGAGAGAGCGTGCAGCACGTACTGGCCGTAATCCACAGACAGGCGAAGAGATCACAATCCCTGCTTCCAAAGCACCAGCTTTCAAAGCGGGTAAAGATTTCAAAGAAGCTGTAAAATAAGAAAGATTCCTTCATGGAATAGAAAATACCGACGCACACTAGTGCGTCGGTATTTTTTTATAGCTTGCTGATATGGATGATCGACAGTTGTCCGCTGTTTGTTTCCACTTTCCATAACGGCTCGAACATTGTACGTAATATGGCAGCTGTAGGTTCATCTGTTTTCAGGCCTTGGACTGACTTGTCATCTACAACGTAATCCTTATCCTCCTCTAAACCGAAGCGCAAATGCAGAAGGTTCCGTACACCATTGAAGGTAGGGAAGGAAATGGTGTAGCCATTCTTCAGAGCGGCTGTTAGTTTGCTTTTCTGCGACTGGAGCATTTCTGGATCAGCTTTTGGGTAGCTGTCCTGAATTGTAGACCATTCACCTGCGTCTATTAGCTTTGCAGTTTGCTCTCTTCCCAGACCGCTATGGGCAATACGCTCGATCTGATAGGCTTCTGCTTGAGAAATGGTGATTGTCATGTTCAAGTCTCCTTTAGTGAATGACTTTATTAGATGGTGCTTGGATGGTGAAGGATTTTCGTCTTTTGTACAGGTAGGCAATCAGTTCCAGCAAAAAGCCGGGAACCTTTTTTGGAAATAGCTTTTTCTTGTAGAATCTCTCATAGGCCCGGTGAAGGTCTTCCCACTGTGTGCAATGCTTTTGCTGGCGGAATCGTGCAGGATCAATTAATCGGATGCCTCCATCAGGTGTGATCAGGATATTCCGCAAATGAATGTCGGATGGATTCAACCCTTCTGCTGCTGCGCCTGCCAGGGCATTGTCAATGTCGGCTATATGATGATCTGTTATGGGGATCCCCTCACGAAGGCAATCGTACAGTGTATGGCCGGGGATATAATCCATTACTAAATAACCGTTTCCGGCTGCGTGAAGATCCGGGAAGAAGTGATTGTTCTCAAGCGTTTTATATATTTCCGCTTCTTCCGCCGCAACGTGACGGAAGGCAGGAAAAAATACCTTCATTACTTTAGAGGATTCCTTAAGGCGGAATGCAAATGCGCTCCTGCCGGTCCCGATCAGCACGAGAGAGGAAGGGTACGCTGTTAAATGGGGCATCGTATCAGAACCAGACATGTGAATCTGCTCAGCAATCTGCTCAAAATCAGCCATTTCCAGCACTCCTTTTCTTTGGAACAAGGGCTCGTACAATTATCATACGCACAAAAACGAGAGTAGGTGCATAAAATAGTAAAAAAGCTAGTCCATCCTCCGTAATTCCTATCTCTGCTTTTCCTGCTTTCTGGCTATTTTCATCGTATCAGGGACTGTTTCCTTTACCTTTAGGGAAAATAACTATATCGTCAATCTATAAAGTTCTACTTTTTCCCAATCTAATCGAAATCATATAAAGAAAAAAGGTGATTACATGCAAGAGAGACCTAGTATGACAGAATATCCTGCTTATTTCCAAGATTACATGAAACTTGTGCCGGAGGGAAATATAGTAGCTCTGTTTAAGGAACAGGAAAGGCAAACATCCAATCTTCTGCAAGGCCTGACTGATGAGCAAGCTCGCTTCGCTTACGATATTGAAAAATGGACGATCAAGGAAGTGATCGGCCACCTTACAGACACAGAAAGGATTATGTCTTATCGACTGCTTACCATTGCCCGCGGAGATGTGACGCCGCTGCCAGGTTTCCATGAAGATTCCTATGTGCTGCAAGCGAAATTCACGGAGATGACAGTAGCGAGCCTACTGGCGCAATATAAGGCAGTGCGTGCATCCACGATCGCTCTGCTGGAGTCACTGTATGATCAGGATTGGGTCAGACAGGGAATGGCAAACGGTCATGTCACATCGGTTCGCTCGCTGGCGTATATAATGCTGGGCCATGAACGTCATCACCATAATATCCTTCATGAGCGCTACTTCGCTTCTGCTACGTATCCGCTCAACCGCATGTGATTTGGGGTATATTGACAGAGAACAATCAATCGTGTATGCTATATTGCAGATTAATAGAATAGGATTGTGATTGCTCCAAAGGGGAGTAGCTTCCAGTTAAGTCGACAACACGTGATAGCTTGCTATCGCCGGTTTAACTGACAACGTTAAGTTGTTTGCCAGACCTTTGCCAATTTGGTGAAGACTGATTACAAACAGGACCTTCACACTGTGGGGGTCCTTTTCGTTTAGTACACATAAATGGAGGAATTATTTCCGTGTTGAAGAAATGCTTAGAACTGATGCAGCTGCGAGCACCATCCATCAAGCTCGAACTGAATCAGGCAAGCTATCATGCAGGCGATAAAATCGAGGGACATTTTCAGCTTCTCGGAGGCTGGAAGGACCAGAATCTAAACAGATTGGATTGCGATTTGGTTATAAAAAACAGTGCAAACGATAAAATAGTGAATATAAAGAATGTACTAAGCATTTTTATGACCAAGCAATTGAAATCAAATGAACAAATGAAGAAGCCGTTCACATTCCGTTTGCCGGAGGAATTGGAACCAAGCTCCAGTGCATTGGTCTATGAGCTGCAGACAAAGCTCGTGTTCGCCAATGAAAAATGTACGAAAGATGATAGGCAAGTACAGATATTAGCGTAGACGCTATAAGAAGGAGGAGATTGCATTGGGAAGGCTTTGCTGAAGATAATAACCTTATATAACAGAAGTTTTGCTGGCGCTGCTCCTCGTCGAGGTGTCGCAGCTATTTTATTAATCTGCTTGTAAACTATCAAACAAATAAGCGAGGTGAGTCCCTTCAATTAACGAAGGGAACTAATTGGACCCATCAATAGTCATTAATTTAAGTTTAGTAGTGTTATTCATCATTTTTACAGCCTTTTTCGTAGGTGCAGAGTTTTCAGTTGTGAAGGTCCGTATGTCACGGATCGACCAGCTTGTTGCAGAAGGTAACAAACGGGCAATCATTGTCAGTAAGCTAGTGAATAATCTTGATTATTACTTGTCAGCCTGCCAGCTGGGTATCACTGTAACGGCGCTTGTACTAGGTGCGTTAGGTGAACCTACAGTAGAGAAAATACTGCACCCGCTGTTCAATGATTTAGGGTTGTCTGAATCTGTTTCCACCTTGCTTTCCTACGCCATTGCTTTTGCGTCAGTCACTTTCTTACACGTAGTAATTGGTGAATTGGCGCCGAAAACACTAGCGATTCAGTACACGGAGCAATTGACATTAATTCTAGGTCCGCCGTTGTATTGGTTTGGTAAGCTAATGGCTCCGTTCATCTATTTGCTGAATGGTTCTGCTCGTGTATTTTTGAAGTTGTTCGGCGTGAAGCCAGCTGCTCATGAATCAGCACATTCGGAAGAGGAACTGCGTATTATTATGACGCAAAGCTATCAAAGTGGTGAAATCAACAAAACAGAACTTAGTTATATGGAAAATATTTTCACATTCGACGAACGTGTGGCAAAGGATATCATGGTGCCGCGGACACAGGTGGTCACCTTGGAGAAATCCATGACAGCTGCAGAAGTGATCGAGATCATCGATGAACATCAATTCACGCGTTATCTTGTGACAGAGGATGGAGATAAAGACCATATCATCGGTTTCGTCAATGTGAAGGAAATGCTTACGGATTTTGCAGCAGGCAGAAGACAGAGTCTGCCTAACTTCATCCATGAGCTGCCGCTTATTCATGAAGGAACATCCTTGCAGGATGCTCTTTTGAAGATGCAGACTGAACGCGTGCATATTGCACTCGTAGTGGATGAATACGGCGGAACCGCAGGTATTCTGACGATGGAGGATATTCTGGAAGAGATCGTCGGGGAAATCCATGACGAATTCGATGAAGATGAAGTGCCGGATATCCAGGAAGTATCTGACCGTACGTACCATATCAATGGTCGTGTACTATTGGATGATCTGGAGGATCAATTTGGCTCTGTGTTCGACAATCGGGAAGATGTCGATACAATCGGAGGCTGGATTTTCGTCAAAAATGACGAAGTAGATTCTCAAACGACTGTGGTGGATGTAGCAGGAAATGAGTGGGAGGTTATCGAAATGGATAACCATCAGATCCTTATGATTGAACTGCGCATCCTGGAACAAGAACAGCTTCCGATGCTGGAAGCTTAAGAATCGTTAATAAAGAAAAAGGCCGGGATGCCTCCTATGCATCCCGGCCTTTTTCTATTGGAGGTAAACAGACAAGATGATCAGACTTTATGAAAATAAACATCAGGAAAAGAATGAGGTGGCCAGGCATCAGCATGACACACATCAGCTGCTTTATGTACTGGATGGAGAAGGAGAATGTGAATTGGACATCAGGAGCCAGAATCTTCTGCCTGACAGCATCATGCTCATCTCTCCACATACAGATCATGGAATCCAAGCTCATTCGAAGATGACGGTGCTCGTGTTGGAATTCGATATCCGCCATTTGGCGGAGGACGTTGTTTCTTATCTCGTCGAGCCAGTGTTTGCAGTATCCCGTGTCTTGAACCTATCTCTGTTCGAAAGCAGTGAGCTCCGTCAGCTGCTGCGAAAGATGCTATTCGAACAATCCCAAAACCACCCCATTCATACGATGGGACTGAAGCTTCTGCTGGCTCAGGTGCTTTATCAGCTTGCTATCATGCAGCAGGAAGATACGACACAGGATACAAATACAAGAAGGGCAAAGTGGCTTAAGCATCACTTGGAAACACGATATTTTGAGATTGCCAGTATGGAAGAAGTTGCGGCCAAAGCAGGTGTGAGCAGCCGGTACATGAATCAGATTTTCAAAGAAATGTATGATACGACTCCTTATCAGTTCCTGACAGAAGTGCGACTGTTAAAGGTGAAAAAAATGCTGCGAGAATCTGACAGAGAAATTGTTTCCATCTGCTTTGAAGTTGGATTTGAAGCGGTCTCGACATTTTATCGTGTCTTTAAGAAATATGTCGGTGTGACGCCAAATGTTTATCGACGGACAACAGATGATTTCCGAAATTGAGAATCTAAGAAAAGAATGATAAGAAAAATGTAAACGCTTTACTTATACTATCCTTAATATGGATAATGGGAGGGCGTAAGAATGGCGACGAAGAAAATTGGGATAATCATGAACGGTGTTACAGGAAGAATGGGAACAAATCAGCATCTTATCCGATCAATTGCAGCAATTCGTGCAGAGGGCGGTGTGCTGCTTTCGAACGGAGATCGTTTGCTGCCGGATCCGATTCTTGTCGGGCGGAATGAAGAGAAGCTTGCTAAACTTGCCAGTGAGAATAGTGTAGAGCGCTACAGTACTGATTTGAAGACTGCTTTGGCTGATGACTATAACCTGATTTATTTTGATTCACAAACGACTAATCGCCGCGAAGCCAGCATCAAGCAGGCAATTGAAGCAGGTAAGCATATTTATTGTGAGAAACCGACGGCTACTAGCTTGGAAGGATCCCTGGAGCTGGCCAGGTTGGCACGGGAGGCTGGTGTGAAAAACGGGGTAGTGCAAGATAAGCTTTTCCTGCCTGGGTTGCTGAAGCTGAAGCATCTGATCGATAGCAATTACTTCGGGGAGATCCTGTCCGTAAAGCTGGACTTCGGCTATTGGGTATTCGAAGGCGATTGGCAGGAGGCGCAGCGTCCAAGCTGGAATTATCGTGCAGAAGACGGCGGCGGTATCATTGTTGATATGTTCGCACACTGGCGTTATGTCATCGACCATCTCTTTGGAGAAATCGACAGTCTGACTTGCCTTGGTGCGACTCATATTCCTTATAGGGTGGATGAAGCCGGCAATCGTTATAAAGCAACAGCAGATGATGCGGCATATGCAATTTTTGCCCTTAAGAACGGAATAGTTGTACAGGCAAACTCTTCTTGGACGACAAGAGTTGACCGGGATGATCTGGTAACTTTCCAAGTGGATGGGACGCTTGGAAGCGCAGTAGCTGGTCTGCGAGATTGCAAGGTCCAGCATCGTGTGACAACGCCGAAGCCTGTGTGGAATCCGGATATACCTAATGCAATTGATTTCCGTTCCCAGTGGGAGTCATTGCCGGAGAATCGTACGTACGACAATGGATTCAAGATTCAATGGGAGCTGTTTTTGAAGCATGTGGAAGAAGGTGCGGCATTCCCTTGGGATTTGCTGGAGGGAGCAAAAGGTACCCAGCTGTCAGATTTGGGGCTAGAAGCATGGCGCGAGAAGAAATGGGTCACTGTTCCGAGTCTGGAAGTATAAAGGAGGAAGCAGCATGACAACGATTCTTTTACCGAAGCAAGGTCATTTGTTAGAGGCGTATACACTTGTCCATTCAGCTTCCACTTACCCGACAGAAGGAGCTTTTCGGGCAAGAACAGCTTATTCTGCTGCTCATGTCGTTGCGGATGCGCATTCTGAAGCACACCCTATTTTAGGCGGTGCGATTGATTGGGATGCAACTTTAGAATATCGGAAAGCGCTGTGGAAGCTTGGTTTCGGCGTAGCGGAGGCAATGGATACAGCGCAGCGAGGCATGGGTCTCACATATGAGATGGCGAAAGAACTAATTTCCATAAGTGCAAAGGAAGCGAAAAAAGAGAAGGCATTGCTTGCTTCAGGAGCTGGTACGGATCATTTGCCGGCTGACAGTACGTATACGATGTCGGAGATCAAGCAGGCTTACGAAGAGCAATGCACATTCGTCGAAGGAACCGGGAGCCAGATCATCTTGATGGCGAGCCGAGCGTTGGCTGCCAGTGCACGATCCGCAGCGGATTACAAGGACGTATACGGGCACGTGCTTGACGGAGTGCAGAAACCGGTTATCCTCCATTGGCTCGGTCCGATGTTCGATCCGAAATTGACTGGCTACTGGGGATCAGAAACGATCAGCCGTGCAATGGATGACTGTCTGGAGCTGATCTATCAGTATGAAGGAAAAATCGACGGAATCAAGATCTCTTTGCTCGATAAGGACAAGGAAATTGAAATGCGAGCGAAACTTCCGGCATCGGTTCGGATGTATACAGGAGATGATTTTAATTATCCAGAGTTGATCCAAGGTGATGGAGACCAATATAGCCATGCGCTGCTCGGTATCTTTGATGCAATTGCACCAGCAGCTTCCGAGGCACTGCGTGCACTTGATGCAGAAGACCTGGACCGATATCGAGAAATCTTCGATAAAACGGTGCCGCTTGCAAGGCATATCTTTGAAACGCCAACATACGCCTACAAAACAGGTGTTGTTTTCCTGGCATATCTGAATGGGTATCAATCACATTTCCGGATGATCGGCGGTGCAGAAGGCGCCCGGTCGGTTCTCCATTTGAGTGAGCTGTTCAGGCTTGCTGATCAAGCGGGAGTCCTAGTGGATCCAGCGCTTGCAGCAGAACGGATGCAGCTCGTACTGAAGCTGGCGGGTATTGAACAGAAGGTGATGTCATGACAAAGGCTGATTTGCAGCTTCTCAGTTTGAATCAGATTACGACAGAAAACTGGTCGCTGACCGAAGCGATCCAAGGCTGTGCTCGGCATGATATCCACTGGATATCCATTTGGCGGCATAAGCTTGAGGAAATTGGTGTGAAAGAGGCAAAAAAGCTGTTGACGGAATACGGCTTGCGCGTGTCGAGTCTTTGCCGTGGCGGTATGTTTCCTGCAGCTACAGAGCGTGAGAGGCAGCAGCGTATAGATGACAACAAACGGGCAATTGAAGATGCGAAGACATTGGGGACAGATGTGCTAGTGCTTGTATGCGGTCCGGCTTCGGACAAAAATATCGCCCAGGCTCGACATTGGGTCGAGGCAGGAATAGAAGCGATACTCCCATATGCGGAAGAACTGGGTGTGAAGCTTGGGATTGAGCCGCTTCATCCGATGTATGCGGCCGATCGCTCCGTCATCAATACACTAGGGCAGGCCAACACTATAGCGGAGAAGCTGCAATCAGATCATCTTGGGGTAGTAGTGGATGCCTTCCATGTTTGGTGGGATCCAGAGCTGAAACACCAAATTGATCGGGCGAAGGGTAAGATATTAGGTTTCCATGTGTCAGATTGGAAGGTGCCGATGAAGGATATGTTCAAGGGGCGAGCTATGATGGGAGATGGCGTCATCAATCTGCGTGAGATGCGCAGCATGGTGGAGGAAGCAGGCTATCAAGGACCAATCGAAGTGGAAATCATCAATCAGGAGATATGGGATCAGCCAGGCGATGAGGTGCTCCATCAAATGAAGCGCTGCTATCAGGCGCACGTATAAGGGGAGCTGAAAAATGGCACTGCTGAATCAATTAGAGGAATTAGCCCAGGAAGCTGCAAGAGCTGGTGACACTGAGATAACAGTCCCTTTCGCTTTTTCTGTGGCTGGCCTTGATCATCCGCATATCTACAGTATGGTACAAGGGCTCTTGGACGCAGGGGCACAGCTAATGCACATCTATGACAGGAATCTGGATCAAGCAAGTGCTCTTCAACAGAAATTCCGAACAGGAAAGATAGTCTCAGAGCTATCACAGATTCTGCAGAGCGAAGTGGATTTGGTTGCAACTAGTATTGTGCCGTCGGAGCGCGGGGCATTAGGCATCCGGGTGTTGGAGCACGAGAAGCATTTTCTTTCTGCAAAGGCGCCTTTTACTACAATGGCTCAATTGCATGCGGCCGAGGAAGCGGTGCGCCGTACAGGAAAGAAATGGGCGGTGTTTTATAGTGAACGATTGGCTGTGGAGGCGGCGCTGCTGGCAGATAACATCTTACAAGAAGGTTTGATCGGAGACTTATTCCAGCTTACTGGTTCGGGTCCTCATCGGCTGCAGGCAGACACAAGGCCGAATTGGTTTTTTGATCCGGTGAAAAATGGCGGTATTTTATGTGATATTGGCAGTCATCAGATTGAGCAGCTGCTTCATTATGCGAGAAGTAAAGAGGCTGAGGTGCTGCATAGTAAGGTGGCGAATTATACCCATCCGCAATATGGTGCATGGCAGGATTTCGGTGATGCAACACTTGTAACGAACACCGGTGTAAGCCAATATTTCCGTGTTGACTGGTTCACGCCCGATGGACTTCGGGTCTGGGGAGACGGACGAACAGTGCTGCACGGCACAAACGGGTTTGTGGAACTGCGAAAATACACGGATGTAGCACGCACGGCAGAAGGGGAGCATCTGTATGTGGTGACGGATCAGGAGGAAGTCTACTTTTCGGCTAAGGGAAAGGTAGGAATTTCGTATTTCAAACAATTGATTACCGATTGTCAGCAAGGGACGGAATCAGCAATGAGTCAGGAACATACTTTCCGGGCTGCGGCTCTGGCAATCCAGGCACAGGAGCAGGCAATCAGCCTGACAAAGGTAGGGGAGAAGCGATGAAGCAAGCGGTTGTTTTAATTGGGATGAATGGATACGGTGAGCATTACTTGGATGCATTGTTGAAGCGTGAGGACATCACATTCGCTGGTATCGTGGAAATCCATCCGGAGAAAAGCAGACTTTTGGAACAAGTAAAGCAGCGTGGAATCCCGATATTTTCTACGCTGGACGTTTTTTATCAAAACAATCAAGCGGATCTAGCCATCATCGCCACACCTATTCATTTGCATACGGAGCAGGCGATCTTTACACTACGACATGGCTCAAATGTTCTTTGCGAAAAACCGATCTTTGCTGATATGCGAGATCAAATGAAGTGGGAGCAAGCTATCTCGGAATCAGGAAAGTGGGCTGCAATTGGTTTCAACTGGTCGTTCACTGCCCCAATTTTAGAGCTTAAGGAAGATATCCGGAAGGGACTCTATGGGAAGCCGCAGCAGATGAAAACAGTGGTACTGTGGCCGCGGGATGAAGCATATTTTACACGTTCATCTTGGTCGGGAAAGCTGATGACGCCTGATGGACGGCAAATACGTGATAGTGTAGCCAATAATGCAGCTGCCCACTTCATCCATAATATGCTTTTTGTGCTCGGGCATGAACTGCAAGAAACGGCGAGAGTCAAACGCCTGGAAGCCGAACTGTATCGGGCAAACGATATCGAAACTTTCGATACGTGTGCCATCCGTCTGCAAACGGATTCCGGATGCGAGCTGCTTTTTTATGGATCGCATGCAACAGCAACAGAGCAAGGACCACAATTCTTATATACTTTCGAAAAAGGCTATATCGTCTATGATTGCAATCTCGATCAAGGCATTATCACGGCATACACGAAAGATGGACAGGAAAAGATTTATGGAAATCCGCAGGCCAACCATCTGGATAAATTGGATTATTGCATCGCTGCACTTACAGATGGCAGGGACATTCCATGCACGTATGAGACTGCGCTCGGTCATGCGGCGATAATTGAGGCATTGCACCAGAATATTTCGGCTGGAGAGCGTTTTCCAGAAGAAGCAATCAAACAAACAGCAGGCAAGCTCCAAACTGTCATCAATTTAGAGCAGACGATGAATGCATGTTTTATGAGTGGAAAACTGCCATATGAATTACAAATACCTTGGAGCAAGCCAGCTAAACAGGCTGATGTGATTCTGCCAATCCAGAAGAGGAGCGTCTAATCACAGCCTGTAGAATGCCATCAATTGTAAGCGCTTTATAATAACTTGTGGAGGGTGAAACATGAAACGAGCAAAAACAACGTGGCTAATTCTTGCTGTTCTGCTGCTTAGCATAGGTGTGCTGATGGTTGTCGCTCCGGCTACAGATGCTGCTGGCCATGAGACGAGAAAGCTGACGATGGGACATATTCATAATCCGAATAGTCCTGTATATGCCAGTCTGGAGGAATTCAGCGGCGAGTTGGAGCAGCGTACAGAAGGTGTATTGACGACAGATATATACACAGAAGGCGGACTTGGTGACGAACGGGTAATGTTGGAGCTTGTCCAGAATGGAGTAGTCGATATGGCCAAAGTGAATGGCGGTGTGCTTGAGAGTTTCTACTCTGATTTCTCCGTTTTCAGTTTGCCTTATGTATTCGAAGATGAAGAGCATTTTAAACGAGTTATGGTGTCCGATATTGTAAAAGACCTTTATGAAGAACTGGAGACGATTGGTCTGCATGGTATCGCTTATTACGATGCAGGTGCAAGGAGCTTTTATACAGCAGACACGCCAATTGAAAAGCCAGAGGACTTGCATGGGCTGAAGATTCGTACGATGACGAATACAACATCAATCCGTACGATGGAACTGCTTGGAGCTTCCCCGACGCCGCTGCCTGCGCCGGAAGTATATACAGGACTGCAGCAAGGTGTCATTGATGGGGCGGAAAGCAGTCCGATTGCTCTTACCGATGCGAACCATGGCGAGGTAGCCAAATACTTTTCTTACGATGAACATACGCGAATTCCGGATTTTCTAATTATGAGTGAGAAGACATGGGGCAGTCTGAGTCCGGAGCAGCAGCAGGCAGTCGAGGAATCAGCAGCAATCTCCTCGGAAAACCATAATGCGCGTTGGGACCAGCTGATTGAAGAGAGCATTAAGCAAGCAGAAGATGAGATGGATGTTACCTTCAATGAGCTTGATCAGGAGCCTTTCAAGGAACTGGTACAGCCGCTGATCGAAGAAAGGCGAGAAGACCCGGAAGTGGCTGAAGTGCTGGATGACATCGCGGCGTACAGTAAATGAAGAGGAGCTGAACAAGGTGGAAAAAGTACGATATTGGGTGGATAGATGTATTTTGCTAGTGACTTGTACGCTAACCGTCTTCTTGGTCGCAGGTGCAATATGGCAGGTCTTCACTCGTTTTGTCCTGCAAAATCCGAGCGTGTTCACAGAAGAGGTACTGCGATTTTCCTTCATCTGGGTAGGGCTGCTTGGAGCCAGTTATGCTTTCGGGGTGAAAGAACATATTGCGCTGACGTTCTTGATGTCAAAATGGAAACATGCAAAGGATAAAAAAGCAGCCGAGATTATTATTGAAGTGACGGTACTAGTGTTCATGGTAATGGTCTTTATTGTTGGCGGAACACAGCTGATGCTTGCTTCCATGACACAGACTTCACCAGTCCTCGGTCTGCCGATGGGATATGTATATGCTGCGCTGCCATTGTCTGGCTTGCTGAGTGTCTATTATATAGTCACGAATCGACTCATGGCACGCAATGAAGCTGCTAGAGGGAGGGATGCAGCATGACAAGTATCGTTTTTGCAGGGATCGTTCTGTTCGCGCTTTTCTTCCTGCTCATTTTCTTCGGTGTTCCAATCGCCATCAGTATTGGCTTGTCAACTTTGATTGCAGGAATGATGCTGCTCCCTTTTGATGAAATCTTGATTGTTGTCTCGCAGCAGTTCGTTACCGGGATTGACAGCTTCGTGCTGCTGTCGCTGATTTTCTTCACATTAGCAGGCAGTATCATGAATACAGGTGGAATCGCGCAACGGCTGATCAACTTTGCAAAGCTACTGGCGGGGCGACTGCCAGGCTCCTTGGCTCACACAAATGTTATTGGTAACACATTGTTCGGAGCCTTGTCCGGCTCTGCTATAGCTTCTGCAGCAACCATGGGTAAAATCATGTCTCCCTTACAGAAAAAAGAGGGATACGACCCTACATACTCGGCAGCTGTAAATGTCGCATCTGCCCCGGCAGGATTAATTATCCCTCCAAGCGGCACCCCGATCATTTATTCAGTCCTTAGTGGGGGTACCTCAATCGGGGCTTTGTTCATTGCGGGTTACCTGCCTGGTATACTTATGGCAGTTTTGATCATGATTACAGCTTATATCATCGCGAAACGCAAAGGTTATGCGGTTTCTGAACCAATCCGCTTTACTCAGGCAGCTAAAGTGATATTAGATGCAATTCCTAGTCTTTTGCTTATTGTCGTTGTTATCGGAGGAATATCACTCGGTGTGTTCACAGCAACGGAAGGAGCGGCTGTCGCCATTCTCTATGCAGTGGTACTATGTTTGTTGTATCGAAGCTTAAAGTGGAAGGATGTACCTGTAATACTTCGAGATACAGTCATTTTTTCAGGCGTCATCTTATTGCTTATTGGTGCTTCCTCAGCAATGTCTTGGATACTATCTTATTCCAAACTGCCACAGCTAGTTAGTTCAGGGATACTCCAACTCAGTGATAGTCCGATGATTTTAATACTAATTATGGTGCTTTTGCTGTTGCTTGTCGGTACATTCATGGATATTGCGCCAGCTTTGCTTATCTTTACGCCGATACTCCTGCCGATTGCTTTGGAGATAGGTGTTCACCCTGTCCATTTCGGAATGATTATGTCCATGGGTCTTGCAATTGGCACAATTACACCGCCAGTTGGAACAGTGCTCTTTATAGGGGCTAAAGTAGGGAACGTTACAATCGAACAAGTTACCAAACCGCTCTTGCTCTTCTATATCCCAGTCATTCTTGCTTTTCTAGCTGTTGCCTATATCCCAGCTCTTAGTTTGTGGCTGCCAGAACTTATGGGTGTACTGGATAAATAAAAAAAGGCCTTCTTCTGAGAAGGCCTTTTTATTAGTGCCTAGAAGCAGCTAAATGCCGCAACACGTCTGAGGTCGATGCCAAAATACTGCCAGCGGAACTGCTGTGGGCGCCAACGGAAGCCGGCAATGGAAGTGCGACCGACAAATACTGGATAGTACCAGAAGCGCTGCCCGTTTTCAAGCTGCATGTAAGTGTATCGGAAAAGACAGAAACGGATTCCACCCGGATCTACAGCAAAGGTAGAAGGGCCACCTGCGCCTACTGACTGCAGCTGTGGAATTTGAGATGGAGGAGGTCCGGGAGGTCCGAATTGCCCCTGCTGTCCGCCGCTTCCTGGAGGAGGTCCGCCTGGAAAGCCGCCCTGCCCGCCCCCAAATCCAGGACCACCGAAACCGGGACCGCCTGAGCCAGGTCCGCCGGGGCCACCAGGACCGCCAAAACCAGGTCCGCCTGGAAATTGAATTTGTCGTTGCTGTTCTTGTTTATCATCATTTTCGTTATACATCATCATTCTCCCTTCTTGCTTCTCCTTCATCGTATGTAGGCATCTGTGCAAGGGTAGCTTGCCTATCCTATTTTTCTGGTTTCTCATATACATAGCTTGGGTATAGCTCTTAAAACAGGAGAGGAAGACGATTATGGCCGATAAACAAGAAGCCAAACGAAAAGCAAGGGAGACTAAGGAAGAATCAAAACCATGGATTCGAAGATTCGGACGAATCGGGTATATGTCTCAGGGAATCGTCTATGCCCTCATCGGTGTTCTGGCACTCTTAGCTGCGCTTCATGTGGGAGGAGATACAACCGACACAGGCGGTATGCTGCAAAAATTGGCAGCTATGCCCTTCGGAAATATTTTGTTATGGCTGATCGGAATAGGATTAATTGGGTATGTATGCTGGGATGCAATACTTGCCATCAAGGATCCGAACAATGAAGGAAACGGGGCAAAAGGAATTATTGTTCGCATAGGCTTTGGCGTCAGTACGGTCATATATGCCAGTATTGCATTTAATGCGCTTCGTTTTGCTGCCACGAATCAAGGAAGTGGTGGAGGGAGCGAGCAATCCCTAACAGCAAAGCTTCTTACATATCCCTTTGGACAATGGCTGGTTGCAGCTGTTGGGCTTATTATTATCGGATACGGTATCTTTGAATTTTTCAGTGGGGTGTCGGGAAGTTTTATGAACCGATTCAAGACAGGAGAAATGAATAAGCACGAAAAACGGGCTGCCCGCCATGCGGGCCGTATCGGTCTGATTAGCAGAGGTATTGTGTTTGGCATAGTGGGATTCTTTTTTGTCATGACTGCTATTCAATCCGATCCGGATGAAGCTAAGGGGCTGGATGGTGCACTCTCAGAAGTGTCACAGCAGCCATTCGGACGCTGGCTTCTTGCAATTGTAGCTGTTGGTTTCATTCTGTTCGGAGTATACAGTGTCATCCGCGGTCGCTATGAAAGTATGAGCTTTGGGAAGAACGCATAAGAATATTAATATTTCTCTCAAATAGGGGAAAGCTACGTAAGCAGAAGAGTGACACGGCTTTTATTATGTCTATTTTCGAATATATAATAGGAAATGAAAAAAAACATTAACGTGTGTGAAATAACTTTTGACAAGTTCTCCAAGTAGGAGTAAAGTTGTAGGTGGATATTTTGAGCAAATTGTGAACGTACAGTTGTGAACAAATTCACAACAAAGTATAATGTTTACGTATAAATATAATGCATTACCATAGCAAAGGAGAATACGTTATGTCAGAAACAAACGAAAGTGTTAGCCAGAGCCAACAAGACCTAGCTGCACAATTGCTAAAACCTGAAGTACAAGAATCATTGACTTCTTTAATTGAACAGCTTCCAAAAATCAATGAACTTGTGAACGCTTTGACTGCTTCTTACGACTTCGCGCAAGCTGTAGCTACAGACGATGTGTTGAAATCCGATACAGTGGGTGCTATTACTGAAGTGCTGCACCCAGTCACAGACTCAGTGAAATCAGTTGCTCAAACTGCAATTGAAGCAAAAGACCGCGCAGAAGCAAGTAACGAAACAATCGGTTTGTTCGGTTTGCTTCGTCTGATGAAGGATCCACAAGCACAGAAGATGTTCCGTTTTGTTCAGAGCTATCTGGAAGTTGCGAACGAAAAAGAAAAACAAAAACAAAAATAAGAGCTTAAGGTAAGGACGGAGGATTAAGTATGGCAAAGAATATCGTTATTTTAGGCGCCGGTTATGGCGGAGTCTTAGCCGCTCAAAACGTACGTAAGTATTACACTAAAGCGCAAGCGAATGTAACGCTTATCAATAAAACACCTACACACCAAATCATCACTGAGCTTCACCGTCTTGCAGCAGGCAGCATTTCCGAGCAAGCAGTGGCAATGCCTGTAGAGAAGCTTTTGAAAGGTTTGGATGTAGACTTCAAAGTAGCAACAGTAGAAGGCTTTAATGTCGACAAGAAAGAAGTTGTTCTTGCAGGCGGAAATACGCTTTCTTACGATGCTTTGGTAGTAGGTCTTGGAAGTAAGACTGCTTACTTCGGTATCCCTGGATTGGAAGAAAACAGCCTTGTATTGAAATCAGCAGATGATGCAAACAAAGTATTCAACCAAATCCAAGATAAAATTAAAGCATATGCAGCTTCTAAAAACCCGGCAGATGCAACAATCCTTATCGGTGGTGGCGGTCTGACTGGTGTTGAACTAGTCGGCGAAATCGCGGACAAGCTCGCTTCTTACTGCTTGCCTCACGGTGTAGATCCAAAAGAAATCAAGCTTCAACTCGTTGAAGCTGGTCCAAAGGTTCTTCCAATGCTTCCACAGCATCTAATCGATCGTGCACAATCCAGCTTGGAAAAACGCGGCGTAGAGTTCTTGCTTGGCTTGCCTGTAACGAACGTGGAAGGCAATGTCGTGGAATTAAAAGATGGTCAGAAAATCGAAACGAATACATTTGTTTGGACAGGCGGCGTACAAGCGCTTCCAATGGTAGCTGAATCCGGATTGGAAACAGATCGCGGCCGTGCGACTGTAAACAACTTCCTTCAGTCTAAGAGCCACCAAGATGTATTTGTTGTCGGTGACAGTGCTGTATACTTCGGTGAAGATGGTCGTCCTTGGCCTCCAACAGCACAAATCGCTTGGCAGATGGGCGAACTAGTAGGTTACAACCTATTCGCTTATCTTGAAGGCAAAACAATGGAAAACTTCAGCCCGATCAACTCCGGTACACTTGCAAGCCTTGGCCGCAAGGACGCTGTAGCATTCATCGGTGCTAACCAAACACCATTGAAAGGTCTTCCAGCTACAATGATGAAAGAAGCTAGTAACATCCGCTACTTGACTCACGTAAAAGGACTATTCAGCTTAGCTTACTAAGCAGAACGAAAGCACCTCCCCGTTGGAGGTGCTTTTTTTGTATGTTACGAAATGTCTAAGATACTGAACATTTCTCTTATTTTTCCAGTTATAATGGAAGTCTAGGAGGAGAGACCATGCTTTTTTTCATTCGTTTATGGAAGAGCGTTACAGGGTTTAATTTTCTTGCAATAGCTTTAGCATCCGTCCTTGTCGTGCTGGTAGGAACCATCGGTATTCATCTAATAGAAAGAAATAATTTTCCATCATTGTTTGATGGATTTTGGTGGACGATGACGACTGTAACTACAGTTGGTTATGGGGATTTTTATCCGGAAACGATACCTGGAAGGCTGCTAGGAATCTTTCTGTTTCTGTTTGGTATCGGTGTAATCGGTGTATTGATCGGGAAGATCGTGGACGGTGCCTCAGCATATAAGCGCATGCAAAGGGAGGGGAAATTGATGATCAAAAAGAAGGGGCATTATATTTACATCGGCTGGTCAAAAAAGGTTAGAAGATCTATCGAGGAAGTGCTGGCAAGTGAAAAAGATGCCTATATTGTCATTGTCGATGATACGAAAGAGCATCCATTCGATCACGAACAAGTTGCGTTTGTACAAGGAGACCCTTCAGATGAAGCAACTTTGATTCACGCGAATCTTCTGGAAGCTGCACGCGTCGCTGTATTCTCTGATCCTGAATTGGAATCTACACTACTGGCAGATGCCAAGACCCTCTTGATAGCTTCAGCGGTCGAAGGGCTTTCCAAGAAAGAAAATACTAATATACATACTGTTGTAGAAATCAATAATGAAACACACATACCTAAATTTGAGCATATATCCATTGATGATTTTATTCTATCCAATGATTCTGTTTCCCTTCTGATGGCGAAGGCTGTAATGGCACCGGGAACATCCAATCTCTTCCGTCAGCTGTTGAGCAAACAGTACGGTGCGAATATTTATGAGATACAACCTGACCCTGTCTGGAGAACATATCAAGATGCACAAGAAGCTTTGACAAAAGAGGGGGTGGTTCTGCTTTGTATAAATCAAGACATGAACTACCTCGCAAAAAGGGAAACCTTCCTTCGGCCCGAAGACCGGCTGTATATCATAGCGAGCGATGAAGCTTACGAAAAATTCTCACAACGTATTGTACAGTAGCCTCTTTCATGATATTATAGAAAAAATTTACAGGCGATGAAGCGGAATAGTACAGTAATGTAAGCTCCCTCTACAGAGAATCCCTGCAATGCTGAAAAGGGTGAAGGAGCTCAGCTGGAACAAACCGCAGAGCTGTCTGCCGGATAAGGATGATGGCAGACCGGGAAAGTGCCCGTTACAGCACAAGGGTCTACGCAGCAATGCGTGTACTTTTTGAGCCTGGCTGGGTGACCTGCCGGGGAAGCTAGGGTGGCACCGCGACGGAATCTCGCCCCTAAGATGACAATCTTGGGGGTGGGATTTTTTTATTTGCTTCACTTCAAACAGAGAGGGGAATGAAGGTGAAGAAATACCGTATTCGTGCTATCGGAATGCTTATCGCAATTGCATGTGCATCCTGTGGGGATTGGCTGTATTTGATTGCTTTGAATTTGAAGGTATATGAGCAGGCAGATCAAGCTGCAGCAGCTGTTGCAATTCTCTATATGATTAAGCCGGCAGCTGGGCTGCTGATGAACAGCTGGGCGGGCAGTATTATTGATCGGCTGGATAATCGGAAGCTGATGATTCTATTATACGCTATAAGGATTTTCGGTATAGCCGGGATGATCATCGCCACTTCCCTATGGCAAATTTATGTGCTTGTTTTCTTCGTAGCAGCTGCAGGCGCCATCTTTGAGCCTGCAAGTTTGCCGTATATCACTGGGTTAATCCATAAGCGGCACTGGCAGAAATTCAATTCCTATCGTGCCATTGCGGATGGCAGCGGCTTTGTATTAGGTCCGGCGGCTGCAGGGATTTTAGTTGGTGCAGGATCTGTTGAGATTGCATTGGGTGCTAATATAGTGTTGTTACTGGCAGCAGTTATTATTTGCATCGCTTTGCCATCTGTAAAAGTTGTCTTGGAACAAAGTTCGGAGGAAAAATGGCTGAAAATCTGGAGAGAAGACTGGCGTCTTGTTACAGCTTTCAGTAAAAAGTTTGTTATGCTGACTCTATTGCTTCTGGTGTTCAGTTGTATCACTGTTATGACTGCAGCTGTTGATTCCATGGAAGTTGCTTTCTCTTCAGAGGCGATCGGATTATCAAAACCTGCTTATGGATTGCTTGTAAGTATTGCTGGAGTTGGCTTTGTTTCAGGTTCTTTACTGTTGACTATCGTAAGTCGCCATTTTCGTTCCATTCAGCTGCTTGCTTATGGGGCAGCTGGTGGAGCCTTAGGGTATGTGCTGTTTGCTTTTTCTCAAAACTTTCTCTCAGCAAGTGCAGGTGTATTCATCTTATCCGGTGCGCTGGCTTTTGCAAACGCTGGATATGTAACCTATATACAGGAGCATATTCCAGTTGAGCAAATGGGTCGCATGCTTAGTATGTATCAATCAATAGAAGCGATTCTAATTATCGGGATGACAGCAGTTTTGGCTGGAATAAATCAGCTGACGAATGTAGCAGCAGCAGTTCAGACTGGGTGTCTGATTATGCTGTCGCTGACGGTCCTATTAGTCATAATCAGCAAAAGAACATTAGTAGAGAAGAAGCCTGATATCCTTTAGGGTATCAGGCTTCTTCTTATGCGCGTTTTGGGCATAGGTGTGCTATTCTGCAGTGACGACCAAAAATATAAAAATGAATCGATTTTGTTTTTTGAGTATTTGAAGATACTATAAAATCAGACCGCTAACAGCACCGATTATTACAATAATCCAGGCAGGAACTTTCCAAAAAGCCAGCAGGCTGTAAAAAACAGCAGCAAGTGCAATGTCAATGGCTGAGTGGATGGTCGATGACCAAATAGGGATGAAGAATGCACTGATTAATATTCCTACAACTGCCGCATTAATTCCGGCAAAAGCCTTGCGGAAACTGCTATTTTTCTGCAGGCTTGTCCAGAATGGCAGAGCTCCCATTATGAGCAGAAATGCTGGCAGGAATATAGCAGCAGTTGCCAGTAAACCACCTTGCCAGCCGTAAAGCATGGTTCCGAGATAAGCTGCAAATGTGAATAATGGTCCAGGGACTGCCTGGGCAGCTCCGTATCCTGCAAGAAAGTCTTGCTGACTGATCAAACCGGTTGGGACAAATTCGCGCTCCAAAAGCGGAAGGACAACATGACCTCCACCGAATACAAGCGAGCCGGCGCGGTAGAAGCTGTCCGCCATAGCGAGAAGCGGTGTATCTGTTATAGCGCGCAGCATAGGCAGACCAGCTAATAAAAGGAAAAACAGACTTAAGCAGATAGCGCCGGACTTTTTGCCGATAGAAATGGTTAAATGACCGGATTCTTTATCGTTCTGATTCGGGTGCAGCAGAAAATATCCTGCGCCTGCTGCCAGTAATATAGCTAGCAACTGTGCCAATTGATGTGGCCATAAAAGCGTGAGTACTAGAGCGCCTAATGCAATACCCTTCGTTATAGGATTTGCTGTGAGCTTCTGACTCATTCCAAGTACAGCATGGGCTACAACGGCAACAGCTACAAGCTTCAATCCCTGGATCCAACCAGCATCGGCAAGATTCATTTGTCCAAGGAATTGAGCGAATAAGATGAGTAGAAGGACAGAAGGCAGAGTAAACCCGATAAATGAGATGATCCCTCCGAGTATACCGCCTCTTAAAATACCGATACCGATACCGACTTGACTGCTGGCAGGGCCTGGGAGGAACTGACTTAATGCTACCATATTGGCATACGCCTGTTCATCGAGCCATTTCTTATTGCGTACATACGTCTGCTGGAAGTAACCAAGATGGGCAATAGGTCCGCCGAAGGAAGTACAGCCTAATCGGAGGGAAATAAGAAATATTTCGAGAAGAGCTGATAATTTCTTTTGACTATTTGTCATATTCAGTGCTCCTTTCCATATATTAATCGTTGGTGGAGGGTGAAACGGGTTATAAAAATTCATTTGTACTATAACATCTCCTTTACTTTAGCGTTTCGAAATTTACATAAACTTTACAAACTAAATTGCAAATCACATTCTTGACATAGAGAACAAAAAAAATTATTATTATCTAGACCAATCGTTATAATTTAAGGGGTGCAAGGTTGTATGGGGCAGTGAAAAAAAAGGAAAGCACAAAAGAACTCATCTTACGTACCGCTTCGGAGCTTTTCCAGCGTCAGGGTTATCATGGCACAGGCTTGAATCAGATTATTGAGGAAAGTGGTGCTCCTAAAGGTTCGCTGTACTATCATTTTCCGAATGGGAAAGAAGAGATTGCAGTAGAAGCAATTAAGCTGATGAAAAAGCATCTCCTCGAAGGAGCCGCAAAGGATCTGGAAGAGAAGGATACTGCAGCAGAGGCTTTTCAGTATCATATCCATAAGATTGCTTCTGATTTTGAAAAAAAACATCAAATGGAAGGTGTTCAAATCGGATTGATTGCGTCTGAAACTGCGGCAACACACGAATCGTTGCGAAACAGCTGCCAGCATGCCTACGCGGACTGGCAGGCATTATACGCAAATCGATTGATTGCTTATGGCTATGAAAAGGAAATGGCGAATGATCTAGCCGTTACGATAAATGCCTTGATAGAAGGGGCAGTGACCCTGGCTCTGACAAGTGCATCGGGAAGCCCGCTATATAGTGTGGCGAGACAGCTTCCGTCATTACTTAAACAATAATTCACATTGGAGGAGAAAGCTTTGCAAATGGATAGTAATAATACTGCTTCAACAGCAGTGAATAACAGCGAAATCAAAGCTATGCCAATCATCATCTCATTCTTGATTGCTGGTTTTGTCGGTCTGTTCAGTGAGACAGCGCTGAATATTGCGCTACAGAATATTATTAATGGATTTGGTATCTCGGCATCTTCAGCTCAATGGCTGACTACGGGTTATCTATTGACACTTGGTGTGCTCGTGCCAGTATCTGGTTTAATTATGCAGTGGTTCACGACACGTCAGCTATTTTTAACATCCTTGGTCTTCTCAATAATCGGTACTATCATTGCTGCCGTTGCACCATCATTTGCTGTGCTGTTAATCGCACGTATTGTGCAGGCAGTGGGAACTGCGCTATTGCTGCCGCTTATGTTCAATACAATTTTGAACATCATCCCGCCGCATCGACGCGGTAAAGCAATGGGATTGATCGGGCTAGTTATTATGTTCGCACCTGCAGTAGGTCCGACAATTTCTGGATTGATCATCGATAAATTAACTTGGCATTGGATCTTCTGGTTCTCCTTGCCGTTGCTTTTAGTTGCACTTGTTTTCGGTGCATTCTTCATGCAAAACGTAACACAATTAACGAAGCCGAAAATCGATATACTATCTATTATCTTATCGACTATCGGTTTCGGCGGAGTTGTTTATGGCTTCAGTCATGCTGGTGAAGGCGGCGGTTGGGGTGACCCAATCGTAATCGTTGCTATTACAGCTGGTGTCTTGAGTCTTATCTTATTCTCTGTTCGTCAGGTTAAGATGGATCAGCCGATGATGAATTTGAATGCATTTAAGTATCCAATGTTCGTATTAGGCTTGGTACTGATTTTAGTAAGTATGATGGTTATGCTTTCTTCCATGATCTTGCTGCCATTGTACCTGCAAACATCTCTAGCTCTTACTCCGCTGGTTGCTGGTCTGACAATGCTTCCTGGCGGTGTTATCAATGGTTTGCTTTCCCCTGTCATGGGTGGACTATTTGATAAATTCGGACCGAGATTCCTTGTTACTCCTGGTCTTGTCATTGTCACTTTGGTTATGTTCGGGTTCTCTACCATTTCTCTAGACACGTCTACTGGCTTCATCGTTGGATTGCATATTGCTTTGATGATTGGTATCTCAATGATCATGATGCCAGCGCAGACAAATGGTTTGAACCAGCTGCCTCCTAGTCTGTACCCAGATGGAACAGCTATCATGAATACATTGCAACAAGTTGCTGGTGCAATTGGTACTGCTGTAGCAATCTCTATCATGACAGCTGGACAGAAGAGCTTCATGGAAGACGCAGCCAATCCGCAAGATCCAGCTACAATGATTCAAGCATTCACTGAAGGTGTCCAAAGTTCATTTATCTTTGGTATCATTGTTGCTATTGTCGGTGTGGTCATCAGCTTCTTCATCCGACGAGTGAAAGTGGATCATCAAGCAAATTAATTAAAATCCTGCCGTATATTCGGCAGGATTTTTTTGTGTGGAAAATTAAGGTATGATAAGTAGGTAAACAGAGATTGGGGGTAATGTGTTTGCTTACAATTGAACAATTAAAAGAAATAAAAGCACTTCAGCAAGTAGTAGAAAGAAACGACAGTATAGAGTTGAAGCTGAATTGGGATATGCTCGAGAACAGAAGTGAAGAGGAGCAGACCGATTTTTTATCATATGACTCGGGCCAGCTTGTCGGATTCCTTGGATTATATAGTTTTGGAAACAAGATTGAGGTATGCGGAATGGTGCATCCAGAATACCGCCGAAAAGGCATCTTCAGCAGGTTATTCCAGAGCAGTCATCCTGCCATGGAAAAAGCTCGGTACATACTGCTGAATGTTCCAGCAAACAGTAAATTAGGCAAGCTATGGTTAGATTCGATAACTTGTACATATGAAGAATCAGAGTACATGATGAAATGGGAGGGAAAAGTACTTCCTGATTTGGATGGATTAATCTATTTGCGACCTTCACGTAAAGAAGATATCGAAATGAAGATGAAATTGGATGTCGCCTGCTTCAATTTCAAAGCGGAGGAAGCAAAAATGTATAATCACCGTTTGGAAAAGGATGGATTTCAGAAGGAATTTTTCATGATTGTGGTGGAAGGTAAAACAGTCGGGAAAATCCGTATCCATCATGATAAAGAACGAAGTGAAATATATGGCTTTGCTGTACTGCCAGAATTCCAAGGAAAAGGATATGGAAGAAAGGCTCTGCAGGAAGCTGTGCGGATGGAAGTTCAGCGGGGGCAATCAGTCTATTTGGATGTCCAGTCTGAGAATGAAAAGGCATTGTCTTTATATACGTCGACCGGATTTATAAAGGAGAGCCAGCAGGATTATTATCTTTATTCTATATAAAAAGGCCGCCTTAAGGGCGGCCTTACTTTTATCTCTGCAACAGACGATTAATGCTCACCATTTCGACGCACAAGCATAGTACATCGATGGCTTTTTTCAGTTCTTCAGTCGGCGGCAGTGTTGGGGCAATACGGATGTTCCGGTCATATGGATCTTTGCCGTAAGGGTAGGTTGCACCTGCGCCAGTCAAGGTTACACCGGCTTTCTTGGCAAGCTCCACGACATCCTTGGCGCAGCCTTCCATTGTGTTCAAGCTGATGAAGTAGCCGCCTTTCGGATTCGTCCAATCGGCAATGCCTTTACCACCCAGCTTCTCTGCCAAGATTGTAAGGACAGTCTGGAATTTTGGCGCAATGATTCCGGCGTGCTTTTTCATATGGGCAGAGAGTGTGTCTTTATCTTTCAAAAACGCTACGTGGCGCATCTGATTCAGCTTATCCGACCCAATTGATTGAACAGATAAATGCTTTTTATAGAAAGTAATATTCTTTTCGCTTGAAGCAAGAGCAGCAACACCAGAGCCTGGGAAAGTCACCTTGGAAGTAGAAGTGAATTCCATGACACGATCCGGATTCCCCGCAGCTGCCGCAGCACGCATGATATTTTTAAGTTCATCTGGCTCTTCTGTAAGATGATGCACGATATATGCATTATCCCAGAAAATGCGAAAATCATCTGCAGCCGTCTGCATGCCAGCAAGACGATCAACAACAGCATCGGAGTATGTAAAACCATCCGGATTGCTGTATTTAGGTACACACCAAATGCCTTTGATTTGCGGATCCGCTGCAACGAGCTTTTCCACTTCCTCCATGTCAGGACCTTCAGGTGTCATTGCAACAGGGATCATCTCTATTCCTAATGCTTCGCAAATTGTGAAATGACGGTCGTAGCCAGGGCTAGGGCAGAGGAATTTCACGTTGTCTTGCTTGATCCATGGTGTTGCTTCCTCTGATACACCATGAAGCAGGAATTGAACGATAGAATCATGCATCAAAGTCAAGCTGCTGTTTCCGCCGACGATTACTTGTTTCGGTTCAACATCTAGGATAGAAGCGAAAAATGCCTTTGCTTCAGGAATACCGTCCAATACTCCATAATTTCGGGCATCCGTTCCATTTTCCGTTTTTACTGTGCTGCTTGATGTAATAATATCGAGCATCGGCTGGGAAAGATCAAGCTGCTCGGTACATGGTTTCCCGCGGGACATATCCAGCTGCAGCTGCTGACTGGCGATCGCCTCGTATGCATCTTGCAGCGTATTGTATTTCTGTTGTAACGCTTCATTCGAAAGATCTTGATAATTAGCCATGGTTGCCGCCTCCGTTGCTTATTTTTCAAAGATTATCTTAACACGAAAAGAGTGGAATTCCTAACGTGTTCGAATTATTCTATTAATATTACAAAGAAAGGAATGGGGGGTTAGGAAATGGGAAATGTTTTTACAAGAATCGGAGAAAAGATAAGTGATTATCCGTTATTTGCAGCGGAATGGGAAGAACGCGCTCAGGAGATTCTTCCAGCTGGTCCCTTTGGATTTTTGCAAAGCGGAGCTGGAGATGAACTGACTCTCGGACAGAATCGAGAAGCATTCAGTGAGTACGACATCCTGCCGCGAGTATTGCGGGATGTCTCGAATGTAGATACTTCTATCAAGCTGTTTGGACAGGAGCAAAGTATGCCTGTGATGCTGGCACCGGTAGGGTTCCAAGGAATCTTTCATTCACAGATGGAGATTGGCAGTGTGAAAGCTGCAGCAGCTGCTGGTATTCCGTTTGTTGCAAGCACTGTTACATCTGCTTCCTTGGAAGAGATTGCTATGGCGGCACCTGAAGCAGTGAAATGGTTCCAATTGTATTGGTCTAAAAACCGTGATTTAACTGCCAGCATGGCAAAACGAGCAGAGAAAGCGGGCTATAAGGCAATTGTAGTAACAGTTGATACAGGACTGTTAGGCTGGCGGAAACGTGATTACCGGAATGGATATTCGCCGCTGAAGCTGTTAAAAGGAGCAGCTAATTACATAAACGACCCTGTTTTTCAAGAACTGGTACCAGAGCTTACAGAAGAGCATGTAAGGGAAGCGATACTGGAGAATATTCATCATCCGAATCTTACATGGGATGATTTGTTATTCCTGCGGGAACAGACAAGATTGCCGATTGTTGTGAAAGGTATTTTGCACCCAACAGATGCTAAGCAGGCAATCGAATTAGGAATGGATGCTATCGTTGTGTCCAACCATGGCGGAAGACAACTGGATAGTGCCATTGCTTCTTTGCGTGCATTGCCCGCTATTGTGAAAACAGTAAATGGAGCAGTGCCGGTATTAATGGATGGCGGTGTGCGGAGTGGAGCAGATGTATTCAAGGCAATTGCTCTGGGAGCGGACAGCGTCTTGATTGGCCGGCCTTATGTATATGGACTCGCAGCTGGCGGACAAGCTGGGGTAAGCCGGGTGATTGAGGATCTGCGAACAGAGCTACAACTGACCTATGCATTGTCAGGAGTATCATGCACGAAGAACATTGATGCAGCTTATCTAATCAAGAGGTAGGGAATAGTAATTTTAGAGGTGAAACTATGCGGACACAAACATATACAAAGAAAAAACGGACGAAGGCAACCATTGCAACTGTCCTGCAATACGTATTAAATGTAGCCCTAATTCTTTTGGCTATCGCCATTACCATATTGCTAGTGAAGGAATTGATTGATATTATCACCAACTCCTTGTTCAATGAAGGCAATACGTCGCGACTGGAATTCTTGAATAATATCCTCGTATTTTTCCTGTATTTTGAGTTTATTGCTATGATCGTAAAGTATTTTCAGGAGGATTATCACTTTCCAATCCGTTATTTTCTTTATATCGGTATCACGGCATTGATTCGTCTGATAGTCGTCTACCACGAGAGTGCGCTGAATACATTGTTTTTCTGTGGTGCAATTCTCCTGCTTGTCATTTGTTATTTCATCATGAATAGAGCTAACGAAAGATCAAAGAAAGAAGACTTCTGAAAAGAGAAGCATACTGCTTTAAGAGCTGGTATGCTTCTCTTTTTTCGGAAAAAGGGTATAGCTGAAGCTGATAATAAAATCAATACCGAGAATAATCGACCAGATGCGCAGGACGCTGGTGAGTGCTTCTGTCCGAAGTGGCTCATTGATCCAGTAGATGACGGCGAGCAATAAACCAGCACCTATAATGTATGCGAGCAAGTGCTGCAGCCAGCCTTTCACTTCTTTCATGGCATGTTCTTTCCCATAGAGTTTCTGTGGCTTCTCACCTTGTTTCGCGACAAAATAAGCAAAGCGCTGATCGGCCCAGCGTATCATCGATTTCCCATATGCCAGGCTGACACCGATATAAATGGCGGCAATGGCGTGTGCTGCAGTCGCTGTTGCTCCGCGGGCAAGGTCAAAGCCTGTAGCTAAGAGCAGTATCAAATCAATCAGTGGAGTTGCTCCAAGCAGGACCATACCTACTTTTGGAAGCTTGAACACATAGCGTGCGATCAAACCGGCTGCTATAAATACCCAAAAACCAACTTCACACAGAATAATTAAGACAATGATGCTGTTCATTTTTCATCTCCTTTTATAGTACAGTTGTATTATTATGCTAACACGCAAGTCTTTGTGATACAAGTGTATTAAATAAATTGATTTCAAATCAGCTTTTTGCTACAGTAAAGCTATGCCAAAAAAAATAGATCATGCAGCAAGAAAGCAAGATATAGCCAAAGCAACTTGGAAGGTTATCATGGATGGCGGGATGGAGGCAGCCTCTGTCCGAAACATTGCCAAAGAAGCCAATTTATCACTTGGTGCACTTCGTCATTATTTCACGACGCAGGAAGAACTGCTTTACTATGCGATGGAACTTGTTAAAACTCGCTGTGAAGCCAGGATCATGCAAGTTATTCAACAGGTTCTGCCGCCAAAGCAGCTTGTGACAAAGGTTTTGTTGGAGCTTATTCCAATCGATAAGGAAACAATGGCGGAGATGCAAGTATGGTTTTTGTTCACCCTGCATTTCAAATACAAACAAGGTGATGCTTTCCGCCAAACAGATGGTATCCGGGAGACTGTGCAGCGTTTGTTGGTATTCCTTTCAGACAGTGGGTACTTGAAAGAGGGGAAGGATCTGCTGAAGGAAACGGAAAAATTATATGCCCTCATTGATGGATTGGCGTTCCACCGTTTCATTGATTCTGAGAATTTTTCCGGCGAGTATGCGGCAGAAATCCTAACCGAATATGTGGATGATTTATGCCGGGAAGAAAAGAGGAGCAATTGATGCTCCTCTTTTTTTTAGTTAAAAAAGAGTATGTAATTAACCAAAATTTATAGGTTTGCTTTTTGAGTGGGAGTAAATCGGATAATAAAAATGACATACTAATCTTATATGTTATATACTTAGAAACCTTGATATTATGGAAAAAATTTAATTATTTTTTTTGAGCAAAATGATTCCATTATAAAAATGTTAGTAGTAGAATGAGTGTCAGAAACTTTTTTAAGTTTTTTAATTAAATAAACTAACTGTAACACGAGGAGGAAAAAGTAGTGGAGTCAACATTAACAGCGCAACGTTATTACGTGAATGGCGAATGGAAAGAAAGCACCACAGGAAATGTCGTAGAAATCATGTCACCGTACAAAGAGGGTGTCGTTGGTACTGTACAAGCCTTGTCTCAGGAAGAGGCAGCAGCAGCAATTCAATCTGCGAAGCAAGTACAGAAAGAATGGGCAAAGGTTCCTTTGCAGGAAAAAGCAGATCTGCTTTATAAATGGGCGGATGAACTTCTTGCTATGCAGGATGAACTTGCACAAACAATGATGCTTGAAGTTGGTAAGAGCCTGAAGGATGCCAAAAGTGAAGTGCAGCGGACTTATGACTATATCCGTTATACTGCGCAAGAAGCATTACACACCAATGGCGAGAGCATGAGAGGCGACCGTTTCCCAGGTGGATCCAGCTCCAAGGTTGGAATTGTGGACAGAGTACCTTTAGGTGTCATCCTGGCAATTTCGCCATTCAACTATCCAGTAAACTTGTCAGCATCAAAACTGGCTCCAGCACTTATTTCCGGTAATACGGTCATCTTCAAGCCTGCAACGCAAGGCGCTTTAAGCGGTATCAAGATGATGGAGGCGTTCGACCGAGCTGGCTTCCCGGCAGGTGTCGTCAATATTGTAACTGGCCGCGGTTCTGTCATCGGTGACTTCCTTGTGGAGCATAAAGATATTAGCATGGTTTCCTTCACTGGAGGAACTAAAACAGGTGAGAACTTGGCAAAAGTAGCAGGCATGAAGCCTGTCGTTCTTGAGCTTGGTGGTAAGGATCCTGGTATCGTCCGCGAAGATGCGGATCTTGATAAAGCTGTGAAGAATATCATCAGCGGAGCTTATTCTTATTCAGGTCAGCGCTGTACAGCAATCAAACGTGTACTTGTCCATGATAATGTGGCAAATGATCTGGTTGCAAGATTACAGGCTGAAGTGGAGAAGCTGGCTGTTGGTTCTCCGGAAGACGGTAATACAGTTGTTCCATTAATTGATAGTAAATCAGCAGATGGCGTGCAAGCGTTAATCGATGATGCTTTGGAAAAAGGCGCAACACTTATTGCAGGTAACAAACGTGAAGGCAATTTGATTCATCCGACATTGCTTGATCATGTAACCGAAGATATGGATGTTGCATGGGTAGAACCATTCGGTCCGGTACTGCCTGTCATCCGTGTTGGATCTGATGAGGAAGCTATCGAGATAGCCAATAAATCCGAGTACGGCTTGCAAGCGAGCATTTTCACTCGTGATGTAGATAAAGCCTTCTATATTGCGAACGAATTGGAAACAGGTGCTGTCCAAATCAATGGACGCACAGAGCGTGGCCCTGACCACTTCCCGTTCCTTGGAGTAAAAGGTTCTGGTATGGGAACACAAGGTATTGCGAACAGCATCCTTTCCATGACAAGAGAAAAATTGACTGTATTGAACTTGGATAAATAAAATAAAAAAAGAGGAATCCCGCGGGATTCCTCTTTTTTTATTTTTAGTCTTCGTCGATGATGGTAAGTTGACGCGTTTTTTCAGCTATTTCTTCTGGATCAACAGTGATACGGTTGACGCCAGTATCCATTGCTGCTTTTGCTACTGCTTTGGCAACAGCTGGAGCGACGCGCGGATCAAATGGAGCTGGGATAACGTAATCTTCGTTCAATTCGCTTTCGTCGATTAGTTCGGCAATT
>NZ_NPBJ01000036.1 GCF_002272075.1 Terribacillus saccharophilus | reverse complement strand
TTTTTTATTTGTCTCAGCCTAGGGGGTCAGTCCCAAATGTTTACGTACACCTTTTTTTATGGTGTCCATGTTGGTGTCACAGCAGCACCTTTATAACTACCGCCCTGCCAGAAGGATACAAGGAGTCTCTGAGATCCTGTTTGTCGGACATTTGTATATGTTCTATTTGAAGGGCTTTTTGCACTTACATACCCCTTAAATGTCCCAATAGTCTTCCAAACTCCATTTGTTTTACGCTGCAATTCCATTTCCCAATCGATTCTACTGTCCCAAATACCGGCATCAAAGTCTATAGAAGCATAAACATTACTTCCTGAGGGTCTTGCAGCAATTGTTAGGATGTTATCGATACCCATGTCATTAGTAATACTGTGATTTACGTAATGAGTAGCCAAATTAATCTCTCCTTTTATTTTTTTTGATTACAAATACTATGTAGTGATCTAGCCCCTATTTGTGACAGAAATGCTCCTTATGTAGAGTTTTAGGTTTCTTTCTATCGTTAAATGTATTACTTTTCCAATCCATCAAGAGGATGGAAATCTACTACCTTTTATATAAAGAGGTGGGAAAATGAAAGAACAAGATTGGTTGCTAATTGAAGAAAAGTTACACGAATTTAAGGAAGCTCAAACAGCCGAAAGAGAAGATACAATATTCCAGGATATATTTTATATCTTAGAAAGTTATTTAAAGAAGAAATCGATTTCTGCTTATCAAAGAGCTAAAAGACTTTTTGTCTCTTTGCCATTGGAAGAGTTTTCTTCTAACTTCCACTTAGCTTTATGGAATGTTGTACGTGAAGAAGATAGCCACAAGCAATTTAGAATCAGGTTACTGCATAGATTGAAGATTGCTGAAGCAAGTGTATGGAGGAAGTACAAAACCAAAGGCAGTCATGATGATAAGGACGAGACTTCTTATAATAAGGCAAGGTGGGAAACCTTAAGCTTTGATAGAGAGGAATTTGCTTATGATCAGGAGGTTAGTCCTTCAACAGAAGAGGTATTTATGGAGGCTTATTCCTTAAAAAAGTATATAAATGATTTTATAGACTTACATCCCAATAGTGGGAGGATTATTAAAGCTCTTTACCTGGGTTACTATGGCAAAGAACTAGCTAATACTATTTATGGGGAGCCCTATACGACAACAATCAGAAAGAAAGTAGAAAGAGCAAGAGATGAATTTAAGAAATTTTTATTGAGTACTAAAACTTGAGTTATAACTTAAGCTTCTAAACTTTTCATGGAGTAACAGAGGATAAAGTGTAGAGTTATGTATCTCGCTCTTGTGACAGAATGTAATTACAGAGATGACCTGCTATTCAAGCAAAGGAGTCTGTGAATATATTACACAAGGGGAGATATACATGGCAGATGAAATGTTAAGAGAAACCCAGATATGGTTAAACAAGACGTACTCCGGAGTAACAGGATTCAACAAAGTACCTGAGGATGGGCAAACTAGAAATAAAACATACTACGGATTAATTCGTGCTCTACAAATTGAGTTAGGAATCACAAAATTGGCTGATAGTTTTGGACCAACGACAGAAAGTGCTTTCAAAGCTTTAACAAAACAAAGTGAAAATGCAGAACCTAGAAACCTGAACTATATTCTTCAAGGCGGTTTCTGGACTAAGGGATACAGTCCAGGTGGATTCAATGGGATGTTTCTTGACGATACGGAATCAGCAGTAAAAAGGTTCCAAAGAGATATTGGGATAGAGCAAACAGGCGTTGTGACAGCTCAAGTTATGAAGGCGTTGTTGAACACCGATGGATTCACACTATCTTCTCAGGGTACCTCAAATATGCGTACAGTTCAGCAGTTCTTAAACGCAACGTATGGTGGTAGATACTTTACGTACATTCCAACTAACGGAGTATATGAACGGAATACAAACAAAGCACTAATTTATGGTTTGCAAGCTGAAATGGGAATGAGCACTAGTGTTGCAAACGGAAACTTTGGACCAGGCACTACAAACGGATGTCCAGTATTGTATGAAGGTGACAGTGGAAACAACGTTAAACTACTTCAGGGTGCATTACTCGGTAACGGTTACGATACTATTGGTATTCTAGGTCTTGATGGAAGATTTGATAGTGGTTTAAAAAGTAAAGTTATCCAGTTCCAGAAAGACTTAGTACTTCCACAAACAGGAATTGCTGATATGCCTACAATTAAACAGTTGTTGAGCAGTGCAGGGCACACAGGAAGATCAGCAACAGTCTGTGATACAGCAACTATCCTCAACTCATCTAATATCAAAACGCTCAAAAATAATGGTTACAAAATGGTCGGACGTTATCTAACTGGTACTGTTGGAGGCACTCGTTCAAAAGCCCTGACTAATTCCGAGCTTAATCTTATTTTTAGTAATGGTTTAAAAGTATTTCCTATTTACCAGGATGGTGGCTATTATTCCGATTACTTCGTAGAAGGACAGGGAGTAACTGATGCAAATACAGCTACAGCTGCAGCTAGGAGTTTGGGATTCCAATCTGGTACAACAATCTATTTTGCAGTGGACTTTGATGCTTATGATTTCGAGATAAAGGAAAAAATAATCCGTTACTTCCGAGAAATTAAAAGGACATTCCAAGACCTGCAACAATATAGTACAACTCCACATTATAATATTGGCGTCTATGGACCAAGAAATGCCTGCATTCAGGTCTTTGAATCAGGATATGCAGACTATAGTTTCGTTTCAAACATGTCTACAGGATTCAGTGGTAATTTAGGGTTTCCGATGCCTTCCAACTGGTCATTCAGTCAATTTTTCGAACAAACTATTTATTCCGGATCGAATGAAAGCATCGGGATAGATAAAGTTGACTACTCTGGTAAGGACAGTGGAGTATCTTCAGTATCTCCACCATCTAATCCACAACACGATGCTTTATTACAAGCTTGGACAGAAGTAGGAAGAAAGATTCCTTTCTTATCTAACAAACCGAGTTACTTTACACCGGAGTTTGAATTCGGTAAAGAATTTAATGTAGTAAATCTACCTGGATTAAAGATTGATGCAATTGCTTCACGCACTATCTCTATACCTGGAGGACCTGGCGTAATCACTGTTAGTAATGGTAAGCCAGGCATCGGATTCCAATCAATTCTTGATGGGTTAAATGTAAAAGTAGGAAACAGTGATGTTACTGACGTTAAAAACCTTTATAACGACTTGGCTCTAACTATCGGAAACGGGGTAATGGAAGCTGAGATTAAAGCAATCCCTAACGGTACAGAAATGAAATTTACTTTGTATAAGAATTCTACCGTTGATGGAGTCGACGTCAAATTGGCAGTTGCTCTGAATATTCGAATTACAAGCACCGCTTATGGATGGGAATTATTTAATGCAAGAGTCAATAACCCAGCATATTCAGTTGTTGCGATTACTGGCGCCGGTGTGATTGCATTTCTACTTTTGTATTCAGTTCCTACTACCGGAGGATCAACAGCTCCTGCAGCAGGCGCAGCCCTTTCAGCACTTGCTAGTTTCTTTGGAATAAATTTAGATGAAGATGATAAATAATATAACTCCCCCCACTTTGCTTGAGTGGGGGGGTATGTTATGTTTGCACTATACAACAAACAATTTGGAGGAGTTATTTTTGAAATTCGAATATGATTTGGATATGGGGGATTATAGAAACTATTTAGAGCACTATTACCAGAACTCTACCGATTTTAAAAAGACATATCGTAATAGATTGGGGATGGGAATTGTTTCTTTATTGGTGCTGAACTGGTTTATCTATCAAAGCGTTCCAGAGACAATTGTCATAGTCATTGGATTAGTATCTTTATTAATATATATTCTTAGTTTAAAGAAACTTTTTCTTTATTTCACAATAGAAAAAGATTTGAAGAAAGTGCAGAGTCAGATGTTTACAGGACATTATGTTGCAGAAATCTTAGACGAAAAGATTAAGATCCAAAATTACGAACACGTACATAATAAAGACGAGATTGAATGGGAAAAGATATCCACTATAGGAGAGAACGATTGGTATTATTTCCTCTATCATGAAAAGAGAGTTTCAATATTACCAAAAACTCGTATGCCTGAAGATGCTCAACAATTCATAGAACGCCAGTTAAGAACTAAAAGTCAGAATTGATTCGCTCAGATAAATATATAAGGAATCTCACATAATAGTGTAGATAAGATACATTTGTATTATTAGAAGGTACACGTTTATGCAATTTGTAGTATGTTCCTGATAGAAAACAATAAAGAGCACTTACTAAAATGTAAGTGCTCTTTATTGTTTTTTTGTAAGGTTGACTTCTTGTAGGGCTTCTCTCTGTTGTTTACCTTTATTGGTGACGTAATTATTCTTATACCAAGCAATGAGTGATGCTACTAAAGTAAATACTGATGATAGTAGTTGTTCTAATTCTTCATTGCTTAATGGTAGAGGGGACTTGTTAAATATTACGAGGAATTGATTCAGCAAAGCAATTGCCAAAACAATAGTGCGTATTATGGTTCCCTTATCCATAAATTTCACCTCCTTACATCAAAGCCACGCTACCAAGGCTAAGTAGTAACTTATCCATGACTTGATTACGAATGACAAAAAGGGC
Source organism: Terribacillus saccharophilus (assembly GCF_002272075.1). Lineage (GTDB taxonomy): Bacteria > Bacillota > Bacilli > Bacillales > Amphibacillaceae > Terribacillus > Terribacillus saccharophilus_A. Next base: position 12,014 of record NZ_NPBJ01000036.1, on the reverse strand, counting down.
TTTGTCGCTATATCCAATATGCATGGCACTTTTCTCAATAGACCATTTATTGAAATAGCGAGTCTCAATGAACTTCTGTTCAATATCCGTTAGTTCGGTTAGAGACCGATCAATCGTTTCAATGACAATCTGTAGTTGGCTGAACTCTGACTGTAGTAAGGCTAATGATTCATTGTCGGGTATATGCAAGGTGACATGTCCAGCTGGAATTTGTTTTAACTGCTTATTATCAGATATAAATTCCAGCTGCTTGTGTAGGTTTGCAGAGGCAATCTTATAGTTACTGTAGTTGCGAAGATGTTTTTCAATGTTTTTAATAAGTTTCTTTCGTTCTGATTTGGAGCTTTCTAGTATTGTTTGCATGATGTGTTCCCCTTTCAAAATCTATAGCGAACGTATGTTCTTATTATACCCTAAATTAAGGGACAATACTTACATTTTTACTGATTAATTGCCTTTTCTTTCTAATTTAATTTTAGTACTTTTCTTATATAACTGAGTAACCCTTTCATGTTAAAAGAGTCTTCTCTTAATCCATAATTTGGGTACTGTGTTGTGAAAAAAGAAAAAGCATTACTCTAATAAAGTAATGCTTCAGGGGCTGTTAAAGTAAGAAATGGCCAGTAATCCTGAGACAAGATAAGGAATTAATGCTGCTATGATAGTTCGCTTAAACCATTTTTGCTGTTCTTCTTTATCGGTTCTCTCTTTTAAAAATAAAGCATGTGTTTCCTTTGCAAGCGTGTAAGCCTGTTGTGCTATTTGTAACGCTTCCTGGCTCTTCTCCTCGGATTTAAGAGCCAGCATGGACTTCTCCTCTAGTATTGTAAATTTACTTTCCATTCTCTCTAAAGCATCCCCAACTATCTGAACAGAATCATATATTTCTCTCAATGTAATAGTGATACCAGGTTCATCTTTCAAAATTTCATTCCTCTTTTCCAAGTTATATATATTAATACTAATCCTGTTTTCCTGCTTTGTAGTTAGAGGTTAATCTAATTAAAATCGAGCTTTGACAATATAAATCACAGCAAAACAACTGAATTAGAATCACAGTAAATAATCCTTACTTTCTTCCTATATTGTAAGATTATGCAATATGTTACATTTGGTATTGTATTTTTAAAACGGAGGTTAGTTAAGTGTCTAAAAAAATGTTGTACCTTTTGGGAGCATTACTTTCTCTATCCATTATTACAGCCTGCGCAGCAGACAAAGAATTAAGTACAGATAAAGACTCTACATCAAGTACTGAATCAGAACATTCAAGTAATAATAAGGAAAGTGAAAACTTCTATCACGATTCAGTGATCCAGAAAGATATGGGCGAGAAAAAGATGCTAGATAAGAAGGAGGGAATTGGAGAGAGTCACAGACTTGGAGATACTATCGTAACGCTAGATGGTTACCAATTTACCGAGTTCACGCCAAACGAAGAGCAAAAACAACGCTTTAAAGATTTTAACAGTGTAGTGTTGCTAACAATCAAGTATACGTTGGATAATCAAACTCAAAGCGAGATTGGATTAGGTAATATCAAGTCAACCTTAACAGTCGATGGCTCATGGTGGATGGAAAATGATAGTACGCTCACAAATTATAAAGACTCTGGAATTGAAGCTGGAAATAAGGGTGAATTACTTCAAGTATTTGTTCTCGATAAAAAACAATACGACAAAATGTGGGGAGAGAAAACCTTTGATATAGAGCTCGGCCCATTAAGAGGGATTGAAGAAACAGAGGACATTTCGAATGGGGAGAGAGTTGTCTTCCAAATTAGCTAAACAATTGAGCTATTGATTAATAGATACATAATGATCTGGGTTCACAAAGTCTGAGTGTTACAACCTATAGCAAAAGAGTATCGTCCCATTAAACATATAGGCACAATGTAATAACCAGTTTAAAAATCCCAAAAATCAAATGAGAAAGTATGAAAGGGCTCTCCAGTGTGGCTGGAGAGCCCTTTCTTTCAAATAGTTGATATCATCTCGAGAAGCCCAATAACGCAAACAAAAACATTTACGTTTACATTATTATATAACAAGTATCAAGATACCTTAATTAGACTAGGACTAGCAATTTGTATAGATGTATTGAAGAGTTCATCCCTTTATATACCGTATAAAATTGTATTTGTACTAAAGATTAAGGGAGATGATTTATATGGGACAAAATTTTCAAATGCCAAACACCAATTTTGACAAGTACTCTTATACCTCAAATATAACAGGAGGAGTAGATGCTTGGAAGTACACAAAAAGTGCGACTTCTGTTGATTTAACAATGAAGGCTAATACTTACTATGGTGTAAAAACGTATTACTATCAAGCAAGATTAGAGAAAAAAGAGGGAGGTAAATGGGTATGGAAACAGATTCAAAATGGTTACTTTAAATATTCTGTAACTAAAGTATTTCCATTGAAGCAAATGACTGCAGGTAGTTACCGAATGAGAGTACTCAGTCGTACGAAAAGTAGTGGAGATTGGGTATACGAACATGTAACAGACCCATTTGTAGTAGAACGGTAATTACTAAAGAGTTAAAGAGAGCCTGGACCCTTATGTCCAGGCTTTTTTCATATATACCAAAAGTATATGGAGTACTTTAAAGGTTTGGGATAACCCTCTCCCAAGAGTTCGTGAATTCATATGCTCCGACAGCAATGTTAGGAAACCATGTATTTCAGATCGATACATTATAAATACATCTGCCTTTGTCCGTTTTCTAAACAGAATTCCTCCTATTTTTTTCGGGTAAACCTTCTTGAAACCATAGAATAATTTAATAGCATTCATTGACGATAAAAAGATAGTTGAGCCACTTATTGTGGCTTTTTAAATAAAACAAGTATCAGTAGTAAATCTCTTTTGTTGGTAAGGTGTAATCGATTGAATATTGGTTGATGTAAACATTTACGTTTACATCAACCTTTTAAAACATTCATACAGTTTAATTTGTAGGTAATACCTCATTGAACCGGAAATAAATGCTTCACAGAGGCTTCTGGCAACACAGGAAATACACGCCAATAAGTTAGGATATTACTGAATTACATAGTACTAGGAGGATTTTATCATGAAGAAACTGAAAAGCTTATCAATAATTTTATTATCATTTGCTGTATTTTCAACTGTATTATTTACAGCAGGGAACCAGACCCAAGCTGCATCTAAACCTCAAATGATAACTAAAGGACAGTCAATACAATCATTAACTCCAGTAAGAACGTTACGATGTGGTTTAATAGAAAGTAAAATTTCATTAATATTTGATAGGAAAAAGTTATAAAGTCATTTCAAATATAAATACTGACTCCATGATTGTTCTACTACACGGATTCCGGATTCAGTATTTAAACTGAAGGTTTTTGTCAAATTCGTTTCTTTTCATCTCACATATCAAGTACACATTATTATAATAGTTATTTGATATCATATTTTGCTTTGATCTTCATAGACAAATCTTCAATAACTTCTTTCTTCTCGGGATTTCTTTCTATATAAAAATTACATGCAGCATTTATATATTGGTACAATTCAGCATAATTCACAATATCGTAATCATCTTCACCGTCGCCAGAATAAAATAAAACTTTATTTTGTCCAAAGTATTCCTCTTCATCTGGATCGTATTCCTCTGAATAAATTATTCCATTATACTCACGGCGCTCTCCCTCTTTATTTTTAAATTCTTCTAAATGCTTTAGAAAATTACGTCCATTTACATAAAGGTTCAAAACATCTATTACTGCCTCTTTATTCAAATTATTTTGTCTCATCTTCTCAATAAATTCTTCATATACGTTCATACTAATCCACCCATTCTAATACTGGATAAGCATTCTCTATCTCTCCAGTTTCTGAATTCATAATCCCTTCAAATTTCAACTTTGTTCCATTGTAGTCTGTTTGTCCCTGTATCTTAATCTTCTTTTGTTTTAATAGAGGAATTTCCCTTTTATTGCTTAAACCTTCAGCCATTGCCTTTTTACTTAAGTTGATCATTTCATCATCCGAGATGATCTTTGCATCATACACTGTCTTTTTATACATTTTGTCTTTATTAGGTATTACTTTGTATTCACCTGTCCCATTTTTCCCGGTATAATCCATTTTTTCGTACTTAACTTTATATTCTATATCAAAAACTCCATCTACTCTTGGATGTTCTTTTTTAACCACAGTGTCCAACTCATACTTGTTAGAATTACTTTCAAAATAACTCTTAAACTCGTTATAATTATGTCCACCGCTAACACCATTGCGTTCAGTAAACTTTTTAACGGGCCCTGTCGTATGTTCGACATAGTAACCTTCTTTATATTTAAGATTAAGATTTGCCGTACCTTTAGTAGCATCGTTAACTTCATCAACCTTCCCAGGCTTTGCATCCGGAAGTCCCTTACTCTCAGCAAGATCATCAATGTATTTCTTAGTAGAGCTAAGAAAAGGGCTTCCTACCTTATCAAGCACTTTTGCTGGTTTAACAAATAGAAATACTCCGGCCCAGGCTCTTTCTTCGAGGGTGGCATCAGGTCCAAATAATGTAATGGCGTCCCCGAAGAAGAAATCAACTGTGCCTTTCACTGCACCAGCAAACATATTTTTTCCGTCTTCTTGCTTATACTCCTTCAAATCCTCCCGATTCTCCGGAATACTAGAAACAAATTCAAAAGCCATTCTTGATACAGCTGAGTCAGAGTTTGTATCGGTATATGCTCTTATGATTCGGCCATCTTCTAAAGTAAAGTATTCGCCATCCCATTCAAATCGATCATCTTGAACTGTTTTGCTGTCTTTGATTTGATCTTGCAGAGCTTTGTACTCTTGTTCCGTGAGGGGGATTGGTTTGTCGCTTGTTAACGCTTGTCTGCCGTCAGCTTGTAGTTTGAAGTCTTTGTAGAATTTCTGCTTTGTCAGCTGTTCAGAGCTGTAACTATCGACAGTAATATTATTCTTATCAATTGCATCCTTCAGCTTAGCCAAATAAGTCTTCATCTGCTCAATATCCTGTTCAGGTTTATCAAGCTTCTTAGTCGCTTTGGCGTCCATGTCATACATATTAGACAGTGTTTCCGATAATTTCTCTTTTCCCTTGTTGATGGAATTGATGAATGATTCACTATCTACAGATGGTACATTCACAATGTCTTTCACATAAAGCAGCTGCTGGTTAATGTCAATTGTTGTGGAGGTTAAGCTGGTTGAAGCTTTCACGAGCCTCCTCTTTAGTTCATTCTCTAAAAATTCTTCCCGAATAAATCCATGCTCGTCCGATTCAAAGGAAAGAACCTCTTCGCTTACAGACAAAAGTGTCTCTTCATATTGTATCAAAAAGCTATTCATGAACTCGAGGAAGGGCTTGTGCGTTTCTTCAAAAAAAGAGCGGATGGAGTCGGCGGTGCTGCCTTCGAAGCCATCGTGAAGTGTCGTAACGCCGTTGATGGCTTGTTTGACATGTTCGATACTTTCCTTTGTTTGGCTGATAAATTTCTTCGTGCTGTCAACTTGCTGTTGGATGTCCTGTACATCTAAATTTTTAATTGTCTTCACCACCTGATATAACCGTTAGCTGTTCGTTACTTGTAATTATAATAAAGGAAAATTTTGGTGAAAGAGGAAATGGCAAAAACGATTCTTTTTTACCAGCACTAAATAGTCGGTTTTTGGAAAAACGCGACAGAAGTCTTAGTAACAATAAGAGGGGTATATAAGATTGATTATAAAGCTAAAAATCATTCTGGGGAGACTGCTTGTTATTATTTACTGCAGGAATTATGGGGTTCTAACAGAAAATTAGCCATCCTCTAATATGAGAATGGCTTATTACACTAAGATATCTGCTGTTTAGGAGCTGTCTCTTTCTCACTACTGCCCATTTTCGCAAAAATATTAGCCAGTATAGAACCTGAAATATTATGCCAGACACTAAAGATAGCGCTTGGTACTGCTGCGAGTGGGGAGAAGTGCGCTGTTGCGAGCTGTGCACCTAATCCTGAGTTTTGCATGCCGATTTCAATGGAGGCTGTCTTACTCTGAGGCAGATCCATTCGCAAGAGCTTGGCGAAGGCGAATCCGATCAGGTAGCCAAGCACATTATGCAGCATGACTACACCGAAGATGGCCAGACCGGTCTGGACAATCTGTTGCTGACTATTGGATACAACAGCTGCTACGATGCCGATTATGGCAACGGCTGAGACAAGCGGCAGTACTTTTACGCTCGCAGTAGCTTGTCTGTTGAAGAAGCGCTTCACTAATAGACCCAAGACGATTGGGATAATGACGACATTCACGATTGAGATAAATAAGGAGACAGGACTGACTTCAATCCATTCGCTCGCAAATAAAAGAATGAGTGCGGGTGTTACGATCGGTGCAAGAACGGTAGTGACTGCAGTTGCTGTCACGGATAATGGGACATCGCCTTTGGCCAGGAAGGTCATGACGTTAGAGGATGTTCCGCCAGGGCAGCATCCTACGAGGATAACTCCAACTGCTACTTCTGGAGATAATTGCAGTCCTTTTGCCAAAGCAAATGCAAGCAGCGGCATAATCAGGAATTGTCCGGCTACTACAGCAAATACTTCAAAAGGACGTTTGATAACTCCTTTAAAGTCACTTGCAGACAGTGTCAGCCCCATTCCGAACATAATGATTCCTAAAAGTGGAGTAATAAAAGGAACGATCCATGTAAATCCTTCTGGCAGCAGAAAAGCTACTACCGCAAATAAAATAACCCAATACGCAAAGGTACTTCCGACAAACTGACTAAATCGCTCTAACGTTTTCATCATCCACCTCTTCTTAACTGTTTGTCAGATTGTATAACAGTTTATAATAAAATTCAATATTTAAATTTTTCTGATATTATATGTTGGAGTTTGTTGTGAATGAGGGAGTTACAATTCTCCATACCCCAATACACACGTCCTTGCTAAAAAAAGATCCCATCACCAACAAATGGTGTGGGATCTTCTAGATGTGCTTAACTCGCAATACTAGCTAATCATTTAATTTCTTATAATGATATAAACCATATATACAATGTAGATGACAGCTAATAGGCCGCCTTCCATTTTACCGACTTTGTAGTTTGTTCGTGAGAAAACAAGCAGAACTAATGTGATGACAATCAGTAGGAGAATATCTATGACTATTGTTCCTTCAATTGCAAAAGGAGATATCGAAGATGCCAATCCAAGTACGAAGAAAATATTGAATATATTACTTCCAATTATATTACCCAAGGCAATTTCATTTTCTTTCTTTATGGCTGCCGTAACAGAAGTAATCAATTCAGGTAGTGATGTACCTATAGCAACAATAGTCAGGCCGACCAGCGTCTCGCTCATGCCGAATGAAATTGCTATTTCTGTAGCATTATTGACGACAAGTTCTCCGCCAAAGATGATAGCTGCAAGCCCTCCAACCGTCAGAAGTGTATTCTTTCCCCATTTAGGTTTTCCATTTGTTGTGTTTTTTGTGTTCTGCGTGTTCTTCCGATCCTTTCTGGCAACTTCAAAAATGTAGTATAGAAAGATCGCGAAGAACAGTAAAAGGATAAACCCGTCACTTCTAGTCAGATAGTTACCGTCCATCTGCTGCAGGCTTATATCACTAATAAGGATAAGTAAGGCAACGCTCGCAAGCAGTGTAAAAGGGATTTCCTTTCTAATTGTTTCACTGCCAACCGTGAGCGGAAAAATAACTGCAGCCAGCCCGACGACAAAGGTTATATTAAAAATATTGCTTCCTACAACATTCCCAACAGCAACTCCAGCGCTGCCATCTAATGCTGCCACGATACTGACAGTAGCCTCTGGAGCGCTTGTCCCCATCGCTACAATCGTCAATCCAATTAACAAAGGAGAAATCTTTAAAGCAGCCGCAATTTTTGAAGATCCCTCTACAAAATAGTCAGCTCCTTTTATTAACAACACAAAACCAATTATCAATAAAACGTATGTCATTTTTACAGCCACCTTTAGTAAGAGAATATATTGTCAAAGAGTACTAATGAAGCTAGTCCTTTCATTATGTAATATTAATAGGGAAATAATTCTAACTAGGTTTCACAAAGTCTTTAGAACTTTTGTCCTCTAACAGTACCCAATATGGAAGGAATAGAATCCAAATGTACTCAAAAGATGAAGATGGAACATGGTTCTGTGCTTTAACTCTTGAGCAGTTAAGGGGGGCGGAAATATAGCAGGGATTAGAATCTCTGTTATCAGCATAGAATCTGTTCAAAGATCTCCTAAATTATTGAAAGGTAATATATCCCAAGACCATATATCTCCGGTAACAGTCGCAGCTAAATGGAAAGCATCTGGTATAATGTATGGGTATAAGTATCCATTAAGGATAAGGGAATATATGAGAAAAGTAGTGAAGGTCATGTGGTGATAGAATCAATGATTAAATAGATGAATTAACTTCTTCGTCATTGTTTCATAAGATACCTTTTTTCTCAATTAAGAGTATGTAAGAAATTCATCGGGATCTATTAGGGTTCAGAGTTGCTATACAAACATGGACATGATGGAAATAACACATGTGCATACATAAATAATACAATCCATGATATGGGTTTCGAGCAGTTAGGAGTTAGTCGGTATGATTATTGGTATATTAATATGTGCCATTGGTTTACTGCCATTGTTTTTAGCATTGAGCATAGGCAAGGTTTACAATGAAACAAAGCTGTCGGTAGGGATGATCATTTCTATGATCTTAATCACAATCTGGCAGTTAGATATCGGGGTTCTTTATTTTAGGGATGTTTTATCAGAAGATATTGTTCTATTCCTGTTTAAGCTGTTTCGTGCAGGGCCGACTTTCACTCTCCCCATGGTATTGTATATGGCTTACTGGATTATCAATAATCAACCATCAGTAACGAAAAAAACGAATTGGCTAACGAAAATTTCGTATGCACTTTTCACCAAAAAAGCACTTATTGGTTTCACTATTTGGAGCGTTATTGTTTATTTCATAAGTTGGACGAACTTAGGAGTAACTGGGTTGGTCGTTTCCAATGAAAGGTTTACTGGTAAGCACTACTTTCCTGAGTATGGGCCGCTATTATGGGTCTATTTCCTGCACATGGCTGGCATTGTATTTTTCTTGTTAGTTGTATGTGTATTGTCATTGAGAATTCGGAACTCACACTTTAAAAACTTTCTTATGGGTTTTTCATTCAACGCATTGCTGCTTATTGTACCAGGAGCTCTAAACTTCATTCCTTTAACGGGTCTTCTTACAAGCAGCATTGGTGTCATTATATTTTCGGTGGGAAGCTTGCACGTCTTCGTTAAGTTCAATGTAGAATTGAAAATTCATTCTTATGAATTAATGGAAAAACAGAAAAAACTAGACTATACAGGTCAGTTGACTGGCAGTCTGATTCATGAAGTGAAGAACACAAACTCTATCATTAAAAGTTTTTCGGGTATGTTGGAAAAAAGTGATGATCTAAATGAGAGGGATAAGCGAACTTTGGAGATGATAGGTAAATCATCCGAACATCTAGATCAACTGACAGATAACTATAGTGCGTACATGAAGGCCGCTGCATTAGCCTTTAAAACAGAGGATCTAGCGGAGATTATCCGAGAGTCTATTGATTTTTCGGCTGGGATGCTCCAAGAAAACAAAGTCGAGTTGGAATTCACAAATATATATTCGCCACTGAATGTTTATCTGAATAAGACAAACTTAGAACAAGTCTTTATTAATCTGATCAAGAATAGCGTGGAGGCAATGCCGGTAGACAGGCCGGAAAAGAAGATATCTATCAGCACAGAGATTGATGATAAAAATATCATCATACACTTTATCGACACTGGAAAGGGCATACCTCAGGAGAACTGGGTGAGTGTATTTGATCCATTCATCTCATTAGGAAACAAAAAGCGAGGAATGGGATTAGGTCTGCCCTTTGTGAAGAAAATGATGATTGAACACTTAGGAGATATAAATATAGTCGAAAGTTCGCCAAATGGAACGCATTTCAAGCTTGAAATACCACAAGAAGGAATGCTGAATGGTGGTAACTAGCAAAACCCAATTGAATAATATCGATTTGATAATCCTTAGATAATGGAGGATTTTCCATTCATTATTATGAAAGAAAAGCTCAACATCGCAGTGTTGAGCTTCTTTTAGTTTCATTTGCATCTGGATATGAGTTTTTGGGCATCGAACTGATTGCGTCTAGAGTATCTGTTTCCTAAACGTTTCATACTCACCCCTTGATATATTGCGTTATGCTTCAACTTACCGCTTTAACCTTTAAAAAAACAAGGTGATAGTTTCAGTGAACTTTTTCCTCCCTTGACTGTTACAACTAAATGAAAGACATCTGATATAATGTATGGGCATAAGTTATGATGGAATATATGAGAATAGTAGCTAAAGTTATAGATTATAGCTCCTAAATAGTGTAATGGAATCTCTACATTACTTTATACAAAAGAACAAAGTCAGCAGTTAGGGGTTAGTCGGTATGGTTATTGGTATATTAATATGTGCCATTGGTTTACTGCCATTGTTTTTAGCATTGAGCATAAGCAAAGTATACAATGAAACAAAGCTGTCAACAGGAATGGTCATATATATGATCCTGATTACCGTTTGGCAGTTGGATATCGGAGTTCTTTATTTTAAGGATGTTCTGTCAGAAGATACGGTTCTATTTCTATTTAAGCTGTTTCGCTTAGGACCGACGTTTGGTCTCCCTATTGTATTATATGTAGCTTACCGGATTATCAAAGACCAACCATCAGTGGTGAAAAAGACGAATTGGCTGGCGAATATTTCTTATGCTTTTTTTACCAAAAAAGCACTGATTGGCTTCGCTATATGGAGTGCTATCGTATATGTGATAAATTGGACGGACTTAGGAATAAAAGGATTGACTGTTACCCAGGAAAGATATACAGGTGTTTACTATTTTCCTGATTATGGGCCGCTATTTTGGGTGTATTTCATACACATGGCTATCGTTGTATTTTTTTTAATTGTTATGCCTGTATTGTCAAAGAAAATTCGGAACTCACACTTTAAAAACTTCCTTATGGGTTTTTCATTCAATGCATTGCTGCTGGTCATACCAGGAATTTTAAACTTTTTTCCTTTAACTGGCGTTCTTACTAGCAGCATTGGGGTTATTTTATTTTCGGTGGCAAACATGCACATTTTTGTTAAGTTGAATGTAGATTTGAAGGCTCATTCTTATGAATTAATGGAAAAACAGAAAAAACTAGACTATACGGGTCATTTGACTGGCAGTTTGATTCATGAAGTAAGGAACACAAACTCTATTATTAAAGGTTTCTCCAGCATGATGGATAGAAATGGTGCCCTGGATGAGGGAGATAAACGGAAACTGAAAATGATAGGTAATGCATCGGACCATTTAGAGCAGCTGACAGATAATTATAGTGCGTACATGAAGTCGTCTGCATTGATCTATAAAACAGATGATCTTTCGAAAATAATCCAAGAGTCTATTGAATTTACAGTCGGAATGCTCCAAGAAAACAAAGTTGACTTGGAATTCACAAATATATATTCACCACTGAATGTTTATCTGAATAGGACAAACTTAAAACAAGTTTTTATAAATTTGATCAAAAATAGCGTGGAAGCAATCCCAGAAAACAGGTTAGAAAAGAAGATAACAATCAGCACAGAAATTGACGATAGGAATATCATCATACACTTTATCGATACTGGGATGGGTATACTTCCTGAGAACTGGTTGAATGTATTTGATCCTTTTATTTCCCTAGGAGAGAAAAAGCAAGGAATGGGATTGGGCCTAGCGTTTGTGAAGAAGACGATGATTGAACACTTAGGAGATATCAATATAGTAGACAGTTCACTGAATGGTACACATTTCAAGCTTGAAATACCACAAGAAGGAATGCTGAATGGCGGAAACTAACAAAAAATGCATGTATAAGCTGAAAACTCTGAGATCCTCTAAACTCTATCAAGAA
>NZ_NPBJ01000035.1 GCF_002272075.1 Terribacillus saccharophilus | reverse complement strand
CCCAGCCTCTTCTTTGTTTATATGAGTGATTTACTATTTTTGTAAATGAATTATATGGTAGCATGATAAGTAACATCCTTGGTTCAGTCCTCCTAGATCGAAAACGACATTCCAGGAGGTTTTATAATTGCCAATCAGTTCTATCATCCCAGAAGATTTTGGTGAAGTATTCAGAAGCGGGCAGTTTGAAGATATTTATCGTAATACATCAAGCGATTTCCAACAGTTAGTGTCATTGAGCGATTTTCGAGATTTATCAGCATCTTTTAATGAAGGTATTGATCATTATAATCTTGAGTGTAAGACTGTTTTGCAGAAGTTAGACAGCTATGTTTGGATAGATGATCAAAGAGAGAAAGCAATTCATGTAGCCTTTAACGAAGAACAGCAGATACAGAGTCTCCTCTTAAAGCCGTTTATAACTTACCCTGAAAGTGATAAGATCCTTACGAAGAATGTATATATCATGCCGATAAAGGGTGACTGGTTTGTCTTTTGGGGAGGTACTAATGAATTCATAAACTATCATTATGTATATGAAAATCAGCGCTATGCGTATGATTTAGTAAGGGTACAGGATAGTTTGTCTTATCAAGGTGCTCACAATATAAGTGAAAACTATTTTGCCTTTGGAGAAGAGATAGTAGCACCGGCAGATGGCATAGTTATCCAAGTGCTTGATGGAGTGAAGGATAATGTCCCAGGTGAGATGGATCCAGATCTGCCCGAAGGGAATTATGTGCTTATCGAGCACGCAAATAAAGAATACAGTATGTTAGCTCATTTAAAGAAGGACTCTATCAAAGTTAAAACAGGGGATGAGGTAAGAGAGGGCCAATGTATTGGAAACTGCGGCAACTCTGGTAACTCCTCCGAACCTCATTTACATTTTCAAGTTATGGATTCCGATGATCTTGAGAAGGGAAATGCGATACGGATTCAATTTAAGGACGGTTATGAACCTATCCAGGGCGACACTGTCTCTAATTAAGAAAAGAGATTGGATATTCTCCAATCTCTTTTGTGTTTTAACTGCATCTGAATATACGAAACCCCAGCTTATCTTTATTTCGCTGCATGATTTCTTCATGTTTTCCCAATATCTCTAACAATGCATCATCAATAGTTTCTGACAGGGAGAAATCAGCAGCATGCTGTTCATCAACCTGTTCCAATCCTGGTTGATATTTTGTTACATCTACTCGTTGAAATCCAGCATCTCTAAAAGCTGTCAGCCATTCGTTCTCTGTAAATAATTGTGGGAATCGGTAAAAATCAATAATCTGAGTTTGTTCTTTTTCTGAGATTGTTTGCTCCAGTACAGTTTCAATTGCGAGCAATCTGCCGTTTCGTTTCAGCACTCTTTTGATTTCGGGAATTGTGGCAATAACATTAGTAAAGGAAATGACCGATTCCGAGAGAGCAATATCAAAATGCTTATCCGGGTAGGGGAGATTCTCTGTGTCTCCGACTTTGGCATCAATCGATAAAGCCAAACTTGAGAATCTTTGCTGGGCTTTCTCCACCATAATGCTGTTGTTGTCTAAGACATTAATACTGCAGCCGTATTGCTGTGCAAGATAAGCAGCAGTTTGCCCTGTGCCGCATCCTACCTCCAGTAGGGTGGTATCCCCATTGATTTTCTCCTCAGCTAATATTTTCTTTGTTAACTGCAGTCCACCGGGATGTGCACCGCCTACTCCAAATAGTGCTAGACACTCAAGATATGTGTAATTCAAACGTAACCCCTGCCTTTGTATGACATCATTGCAATATGCTATGAATACGGAAAAGTTTTGTGCTATTAGCCTTCATGCTGACCAGACTCGCTTCCATTGAATAAATTAGTGTTGTTAGGGGGAGGAAAATGAGCGTAATCAGAACGGATGAATGGCTGCTTGATGATTATGATGATCCGATCGCACTATGCGAGAAGCTAACTGAACTTTTTACTGATGCTTCTGCAGCTGAAATATATGATTACTTCATACGTCATGGCATGTACCGCCCGTTAAAGAAGAATAAACAACTGGATGCTAAGGTGTGGGAGGTTGTGCAGCAGGACGAGGCATTCCTGCAAAAGGAGTGGGAAGGTCCGGATATACCTATCTATATTTTCCCTTCAGATGAACGTAATAAATGGATTCAAAAGCAATTGGGTGGAAAATCCGGTCTGGCATTCAAGGATAAGCTTTTTTTATTTATATCAACAGAAAATACGGAGGAAGAGATCAAAGCAATATTTACGCATGAATATAACCATGTTTGCCGGCTGAATCGTTTGGATAAAAAGGAAGAGATGTACACTTTATTGGATACAATCGTATTAGAAGGGATAGCTGAAAATGCTGTTAGGGAGAGATTGGGAGAAGAACTGACTGCTAGCTGGACATCCTTTTATTCTGATAAGAAAATCGAAAAAATGTGGTCTGAAAATATTGTTCCGAAGCAGCAGCTTTTGCGCCAGGATTATGAATATGAAGCCATTCTGTTTGGTTATCGTAAATATCCGAAGATGCTGGGGTATTGTGCTGGCTATCATGTAGTTAAAAACTATATGGAAAGACACAGCTTATCCAGTAAAGAATTGCTGGCTGTTGATGCTAGTGTTATTACTGGAGATATGGAGTCTGGTGAACATGAATAAAGCCCGGCTGCACCAATTCCAGGCTTTTTCATGCGCTGTCATGATAAATCTATATTGAAACTATATAGTTAGATCCAGAATAGAGAAAGCAAGGCTATTCCTGCGATGGCCCCAAAAGCTACTCCAAAACCAAAGCCAAAGCCGCGGCCAAAACTGCGACCGTAACCGCCGCCATAACCATTTCCATAACCTCCATAACCGAAACCGCCAAAATTCCTGGAGCGGCCCATAGGCTGCAAATAAACACGATCTCGGTCTATACGCTGTATAATCCCTCTATGAACTTTTCCGTCATGGCAACGGATTTCAACTGCTTTACCGCTATATCTTTGGCATAATGAACGATATTGTCCAACTGACATATCTTCACCTCCATAATTTTAGGATACAGGGTATTATATGTCCTGAATAAAATATCGAAGGGTACACGTATCTTAGGGGTTTAGCGGAATCTTGGTGAACAGCACATAAAATGTTGACATGTTGCTGCCAACGTTAATGACAAGCCGAGATACAAAATAGGGTTTGACAAAAAATCTAACAAAGACTAGAATAATCAATATTCAGGAAGAATCTAAATAACTTAATAATAAAGCTATGAATGCTATGGATCACACTATAGCAGGAGCAGCTTCTGGAGAGACCGCGAAAGTCGCGGCGCCGAAGGGTTCACAATCTCAGGCAAAAGGACAGAAGAGTATCGGATATGTATTTGTGTTATGCTGCGCGCGTATGACCAATAGTATTTGTTATTCTTGTGATCAAGAGATTGGAGAGAGCCTCCAATCTCTTTTTTTATTGGGTTGAATTGAAGGAGGAGCTAGATTTGGCACAACAAGAGTTAAAGAGGGACTTATCCAATAGACATGTGCAGCTGATCGCCATTGGCGGTACGATTGGTACCGGATTATTTTTGGGATCCGGAAAAGCGATACAGCTGGCTGGTCCCTCTATCATCTTTGCTTATTTGATTGTAGGTATAGCACTGTTTTTCGTGATGCGAGCACTAGGTGAGCTGCTTTTATCGAAAGCAGGCTATCAATCTATTACAGACATTGCTGAAGATTATCTTGGACCTTGGGCATCGTTCGTGACGGGGTGGACGTACTGGTTTTGCTGGATTATGACAGCGATGGCAGATGTCATTGCTGTCGGGGTGTATGTGAACTATTGGTTTGAGATCCCGCAATGGATCCCTGCACTTATCTGTGTAGTCGTTTTATTAGGGCTTAATCTATTAACGGTAAAGCTATTCGGAGAATTAGAGTTTTGGTTCGCATTGATCAAGGTAGTTACGATTCTTGCTTTAATTGGGATAGGAATTGTTCTGCTGGTGATAGGTTTCCAAACAGATACAGGAACAGTTTCGGTTACGAATCTATGGGACCATGGAGGACTATTTCCGAATGGAATTTCTGGTTTCTTGTTAGCCTTCCAAATGGTCGTCTTTGCTTATGTTGGAGTGGAATTAATCGGGGTATCCGCAGCTGAAACAGCTAACCCGGCTAAGAACATCCCATCAGCGATCAATAAAATTCCATTACGAATATTATTTTTCTATGTTGGAGCACTACTAATCCTATTAATGATAAATCCATGGACTGAGCTGAATGCAGCCGAAAGTCCATTCGTGAAGACATTTAGTTTAGTTGGTATCCCGATCGCTGCAGGTATCATCAACTTCGTCGTATTAACATCAGCAGCATCAGCAGGGAATAGCGGCATGTTCTCCACAAGCCGCACCTTATATAATCTAAGCAAACAAGATCAAGGCCCAGCCCAGCTTGCTAAACTGAACAAAAAGCACGTTCCAGCGAACGCTTTATGGCTATCTGCCATTGTCGTATCTGTGGGAGCACTCTTAAGCAAACTCATACCGGAACAAGCCTTTGGAATTGTCACGAGCATTAGTGCTATCTGTTTTATTTGGGTTTGGAGCATCATTCTTATCTGTCATATTAAATATAAGAAAACACGTCCGGAATTACAGAAGAAAACAACGTTTAAGGCACCGTTTACGCCGTTTGTGAACTATGCTGTGCTGGCGTTGTTTGCGGGAGTTCTGGTTATTATGTTGGTGGCTGATGAGACAAGACCGGCGTTGTTGTTGACGCCTTTGTGGTTTGTTTTGTTGTTTGGTTTGTATTGGGGTAGGCGGAAGAGGACTAAGGTATCAAATTAAAATACATTTCTCAAATTCTTTATGATTTCATCTTTTTAAAGCAGTGTTTAACTTGTAATTCGTAGTCAAAGAAGAAGCAGCTGAAGGAGTCCTATTATAAATGGACTCCTTTAACTTAGAGATTATCTTTTAGTAATATGGTTTTCAGTTCCTTCGATACTAAATCTAAGTCGTACTAGTACCTCTCGAAACCATTCTAAAGGAGCTAGTCCGATTGCGGGAAAGTAAATTTCCAACTCATCAACCAATCGGACTCGTATGGATTTCGAACATGACCATTCGATGTGATGAATACATACTCTTCTATAACGTAAACTTATACATAGCTAGTGTTTCTATTTGACACTCTAACTATCTTTTAGTATTAATCAATATTTAAGCTTGGATATCCTACTACAACTTAAGACTTGAGCATAAAAAAAGCAACCAACTGGCTGCTTCTCTTCTCTTTATGCAGTTTTTTGCCGGTTACTTCTTTTAAATAATAGATAGATACCCGTTATAAGTGTTAAGATTCCTGGGATTATATAAAAGACAGATAATCCATAAATGCCTGTAACAGTTGTAATGATTAACAATATGCTCGCAAGTACTGGACGTCTTTTTATTAATGACGCTCCAACAATTGCAACAATTCCACTAATAATCCCTAATAAACCAAAGTTTCCAAAGGTATAAGAGTCATCAACAACCGCAAATAGTTGTGCTAGTAATGAAATAATTAATCCTAAGACTCCACCTGTTATAGCTGTTTTTCTCATTTATTCCATCTCCCTAAATTAAAACAATAGAAAAGCTAACAAGAATAACACATCAAAAGTTAAGAACGACCAAAATACTCTTCTCCTAAAGCCTACAAACGTAAGGATATTCGCCACTATAGTTAAAGGTACGTAATATAAAATTGCGTCTGCCTTAATAACAGTCATATTTATATCTGATCCACTAAACAAAGAAAATATCAATATCGCCCTAGATAAAACCAATAACCCCATAATCAATTGCCTAAATAACTTTAATGATTTGAATTCATTAGTGAGAGCTCCCGAGGTAACTCTTTCTTCTTTAATTTCTTTTTCCATATAATCGAAGGAACTCATTGACTTTATTTCTCTATATTCTTCGGAATCTTTAAAATGGTTATCCAATATAACTTTAACTTCATAATCAAGTTCATCGTAGAATACAAGTAATTCCTTAGCTAATATATGAAATTCCTCTTCCTTCTTCATTTGTCTCCCTCCCTATATTTTAACCATCTTTTTTTCATTCGAAATAAACGTACTTTCAGTGTAGTCTCTGGAAGATTGAGAAAGGCTGCTATTTCCTTAAAAGTGAATCCGTAGTGTTCTTTAAGCAAAAAGATATTCTTATCGATTGCATTCAAATCAGAAAGAAGTTCATTAATTGCTTCAGTTCGAATAATTTTTTGTTCCATTTCATTTTTATCTGTTGCACCTGTATTTGTTATTAGGTCTTGTTCAAGCAAACAGGGTCTCTTTTTCCGAAAATAATCGATTAATTTATTTTTTGAGGCCTTAATCAACCATCCTTCAAGTGATGTGGTTGAGTAAATCAATTCGGGCATCTGTAATAATTTCGAAAAAACTTCTTGGATGATATCTTCTGCTAACTGTTCATCTCTAGTTAATGTCATTAGATATCTCTTTAAATTCGGGTAATTCCTCTCGTACTCTTCGGTGATTAGATCAAGAGGTTCCCTCCTATTCACCTTGAAAACCCCTTTCTGCTGGCCAGCTTCACTTAGAAGACGAACCAAGATAATAAAAAGTTACACATGTTATACATAAGGACAAAGTTAAAGTTTTCGATCCTAGAGACGGTAATATAACCTTAACAGCTGATCAATTCATTGAAATGTGGACTGGGGTTGTAATTTGTTTTGAGCAAAACAAAATCACAAATATAACTTCAAAAGAAGAAAAACCCTTTCAAAGTTATCAGAGATATTTAAGGATATTATATAGAGAGAAAAAATTATTTTTTTCTGTAATATTTTTATCAATACTAATTTCTTTAATAGCGTTTTTGGGCGCCTGGATTTATAAAATTGTAATAGACAACTACATTTTGAATGAACCAATTAGTGATGGATTTGTGCCAAAAGATTTTAACTTCATAGCACTTATAATTAGTCTACTTATTTTTTATTTATTTCAAACAGCTCTATCGCTTATAAAGAATATTTTTAATGCAAAAGCTGTAAAATCACTAAGCAATAAGCTGTCGGAATCCTTTTTACAACATTTGATAAAGATTCCACCCAAAAGTTTATCTCGTTTTGAGACTGGAGAAATATTATCTAGATTCCAGAGTATTAGTGAAATACAACAATCATATTTAATTGTAATACTTACATTAACTACTGAAATTATAGGAGCACTAGTGGGCGGTATAATTTTATTTAGTTTGAGTCATCAATAATTTTTCTATGTTCTCATCATGATAGCTATCTATTCAATCATATTTACTGTTTTTCTTCCATTATTAAAAAAGAATAGAAAGAAATACTACACACATTATTCTGAATCAATAACTGCTTTAAATCAAACGGTCTCAGGGAGCTCAACAATATTAATGCAAAAAAGCAGCATTTGGTTCTTAGATAAAATAATTAGTAAGATATATAAAACAAATAGCAAGCAATATAATATTGGTGTACTCGAAGGTACAGCTTCATCTCTTGTAACATTAACTGAGTCTGTCGGAAGCTTAGCTATTCTAGCAAGGGGAAGTCAATTGGTTATTTAAGGTACATTATCTTTAGGTTCTCTTGTAGCATTTCAAAGTATGATGATGAGTTTTATTTCGCCAATACAACAACTCGTATTAGTACAGAATGAAATTCAAAATCTCAGAGTACTGACCCAAAGATTGGATGATTTGTATGAAGTAAAGACAGAGAGAGTAGAGTTACCAATTGTAAAAAAAGAGATACTGCAAAGTCATGATTTGAAATTTGAAAATGTCTCTTTTTCTTATTATATTTGAAAATATTAATTTGGAAGTAAAAGAAGGTAGTAAAGTAGGAGTAGCTGGTAATAGTGGAAGAGGTAAAACAACTATGCTAAAAATTATGGCTTCACTTTATTCTCCTACAAACGGAACCGTTTATTTAGGTGAAAAACCATATAGTCGATATTCATTAGATACATTGAGGGAAGATATTGCATATGTAGATCAAATGTCATTTGTCTTTGAAGGAACAATTTTAGATAATCTAATAATGGGGACACCGTTAAGGGAAGTAGATGTAAATTACATTAATAAAGTAGCAGAAATATGCGGCCTTTACCATTTAGACCCTTCGAATTTAAATGATTTAGAGATGTTATTGGCTGAAAATGGGGATAATCTATCAGGAGGACAAAAACAAAAAATTGGTGTAGCAAGAGCACTAATAAATAAACCTAAATTGCTACTTCTAGATGAAGCAACCAGCAACATTGATGAGGAAAGTAAACATAAAATTCTTTCCTTTATATTTTCTCTTGAGGGAACTACGGTGATATCTATCTCTCATGATAAAAATACATTGCAATATTGTGATCAATGCTTACTAATGGAAAATAATCAGATAAAAATGATTCAAGTAGAAAAAAATGATCTTGTAACGATTTGACATACTTTAGATATATAGGTGCACTTTCTAGATTTGTGATTAATGTACTGATCAAATCAGATAAATAATAGTTAAAGTAGGTATATATTAAGAAATATATACCTACTTTATTTAAACTCAAAAAAACTTTTAAAAAAATTAAAAATGTTGTAACGAATCATCATTCTTTTGGATATATAGATGAGTAAACTTTTAGACGGTTTTGCTTAATATATGAAAAGGAGGAACATGGTGAACACAGAAGATGTCTATCAAGAATATGCGGACTTTGTCTTTAAATATTTATTAACTCTAACCAATAATGATTATCAGTCTGCCGAAGAAATGACACAAGAGACGTTTTATCAGGCGATTAAGTCTATTGACAACTTCCACAATAACGGAAAAGCAAAATTTTCTACATGGCTCTGTTCGATTGCGAAAAACGTGTGGCTACAGGAACTGAATCGTGAAAAGAAAAGGCATCAATTGGCGGAATCATTAAGTGGCGACAATGCATTATCTTATAACTTGGAAGAAGATTACTTTAGAAATGAAGATAAAATACATTTTTTCAAACAAACGCATCAGCTTAGTGAGAAAAAGAGGGAAGTTATTTATCTTAGGCTATTGGGGGATTTATCTTTTAAAGAAATCGGCTCTATCTTAGGAGAATCAGAGAATTGGGCGAGAGTAACATTTTATCGTGCTAAACAATATATACGAAAGGGTGAATAGGGTATGAATCATGATGTTTTTAGAGATTTAGTTCCAAACTATCTAGAAAATTTAACGAGCGAAGAGACGAATAGACAAATGGAACAACATATGGAGCAATGTGAAAACTGCCGGGAATATGTAAATGAAATGCGAGAAGAATTATTCATTGAACACATAAATGAACGAAAAGACGAGAAGAAAAAAGTAGACTATTTGAAAAAGGTGCGTTCCAAAAGTAAAAAAAAGATTTTTATGATTATAGGGACAATGTTATCCTTATTTCTTGTCTTAACTATTAGTTATTATTTTCTTTTTGTCCATATGTGGGTAGCAGATGAAAATAATGTGCAGACGACTATTCATCATCAAGATAATGTTGTCACAGTCACTTTTCAAACAAAAAAAGATAATCGATATCTTTTAGCTAAGAAAGAATATGGGGATCAAGAGTATGAGAATCAGATTATCGTATACGAAAGTTGGAACTTTTTTACTGATGTAAAATTAAATCAGTTTTCAGATTTAGCTAATTCCCTCCAAGATGGTACGGATAGCACATATACATTTTTGGATAAGAATACCTTATTGCTACCTAATGGGGAAGAAAAAACATTGACAGATGAAGACAAATTACAGATTATCTATAAAAACAGTACAGAAGAAATATTATTAAAGGATTTGTACAACAATGTAGATATTAACTAGAGGGGGTTGGTCTATATGACTTTAGAAATCAATAATATAACTAAGAAATTTGAAAAAAATATAGTGTTAAATGATATTTCTGTTGCACTTGAATCGGGTGTTTATGGTTTGCTTGGTGCAAACGGATCAGGCAAAACGACGTTAATGCGTATTATTTGCGGTGTTATTAAGGCAAATGAGGGGACGGTTATTTATAACGGCGAAGATACTAATGAAAAATCTGTTCCATTTCGATCTATATTAGGGTTCTTACCTCAAGATTTCCGATATTATCCTGATTTTACAGGACTTAAATTTTTATTATATATGGCAGCTTTAAAAGGATTAGATAATAAAACAGCTAAAGAGAAATGTAATGAATTATTACATTTAATCGGTTTGGAGGCTGTAAAAAATAAAAAAATTAAGAAATACTCTGGTGGAATGAAACAGCGTTTAGGAATTGCACAAGCAATGATAAATGACCCAAAAGTATTGATTTTAGACGAACCAACAGTTGGTTTGGACCCAAAAGAAAGGGTTCGGTTTAGAAATCTAATTAGTTCTTTTTCAAAAGAAAAAATTATCATTCTATCTACTCACATTGTTTCTGATGTCGAATATATTGCTGATGAAATCTTAATTTTGAATAATAGAAAGGTCGAAAATAGAGGAACCGCGGTAGAACTTGTAAAAGAAATTGAAGGACAAGTTTGGGAGTGTATCGTGCAACCAGCGGCTGCTGATGAAATGAGAGCAAAATATATAGTAAGTAATGAGAAACATGAAACCGAAGGAATGATTTTGCGAGTTATTTCTAAAGAACAACCTACGAGGAATGCAACAATGGTTCAACCTACATTAGAAGATTTATATTTATATTATTTAAGAGAGGAAGTGGGAAAATGATAACTCTTATAAAATATGAACTCGATAAATTAATAAGGAATAGGACTTTTCTTATTACAAGTATTCTTTCGTTAGTGGTTATAGCTGGAATTTTTTTAGTGGGTTATTATTATTCTCAAGTTTCTTACGTGGAACAAACAAATGCAGATAAGGGCTATCCAGAGTTCTATTCTGATACAGCAAATGAATACTCAGGCGACTTTGACGATCAAAAAGTCAGGGAGATTTTGACAGACTATATGGATGATTTTCAAAGTGAAGCTGATGAAGAAAAACGACCTTTTGATGTATTCTCGTGGTATATAGGTGAGACCTTCTTCCCTAAAGAAGGAGATATCCATTTAGAAATGAATGAAGCAATGGGAAATGGAGAAAAGATAACTTTTGACCAACTCGATATTAGAAGTATACAAGATGTTGGATTTGCAAGTTTCGATAAACCTTTAAAGCTTGGCACTTACAACACTTGGGGTGATTTATTTCTAGTTACAAGTAATATGTTTCTTCTTGCAAGCATGTTTATTATTTTTATATGCTCTTCTGTTTTTTCAAGTGAAGTATCTAGCAATATCAATCAACTGTTACTCTCTACTTTTTAACATCTTTTATTAATGTTAGATTTAATAAAATTCTCTTTTTCATAATCGGTCCATTCACTACTTAAGAAATTTACGCATGATTAGTGCGTTGATTTTGAAAAAACTTAAAATAATACAGTATGAATTCTGACACATCTATTAATTGTTTTTTTAAGCTCTTCAAACCACATGTCAAAACGTTCTTCAGGTAACAAATCATCTGGTTCTGAAAATGACTGATCGTAATTATATTTTGCTGTAAGGCTATTTTTTTTGACATCATAATGCATCTTTATCTCAGCTGGCATATCTCTTCCATGTTCTTTGCATTTTTGGTATATTTCCTCCAAATTCTTGGTGCCAATATCCAAAACGGCTTCCTGTCTATTGTCCGATGTATCATATTGATAACCTTTTTTACTAGATGTAACTGCTTCATTAAGCTCATTCTTTAATACCACAGAGCCATCAATCTTATAAAACACATCAAATGTGAAAATTTCTGGCTCAAATGAGCAGTACATATAAATATCCTCTGCTTGGTTGTTAACATATTCAAGGCAGATTGCTACAATATCTGCTTGTAACTTAGAAAGGTGATCCTCAAAAACCTTCATAAAGAAGCTTTCCTAAGATGTTGTTTAATGTTCTTTTCATTCAATATCAACTCCTCTAGAGTCCCTCTTTTGGGTGTCGGAAATTACGCTCAATTGCATGAATTAATCCAAACATTATTTCATTATTATTTGTGTCATCATGAAATCCTTGGCATAGAAGAGTAATATGGTTTCCGTCTTTCATTTTTAATATATTTTCTATTTTCTATAGCCTTTTCGAATTTCTCTACTTCTTAGTCTTCTCGTAATAGACGATTATCCTTTAAACTTTACAGTTTGACTAAGATAACCAAATTAAGCTACCTCCAACCTTTCATCTATTATTAAAGAAACAGCCCTCTGTATATAGAAGGGCTGTTAACTTTTCATTTTATATATTCGGATTCCCATTTTTCCTGTTTTTCAACAGGGCTAATCTCAGAAAGGTCATCATATCCATAATTGATTTTCATTTTTCCGTTGCTATCCAAGATGTAAGTCAAGTGACTCCACGATTCCTGTTCTTCTTTAGAAAATTCTAGCCATAAGTTTGTGAAGCATGAATATAATTCATTTTCTAATCGATCAAAGTCATCTTCGTCTATGTTAAATATATCTATTATATCAAGGCTATAAATTGGTTTAGATTTATTTTCAGGGTAATAATAGAAAAATACTTTTTTATATCCTTCTCTGTACTCAGCATATAAATATATTTTAGCCCATTCTTCAGGTATCATATCAACTAAAGTGTTTACTATGCATTTATAATCCATGAAGTTTTTATCCATTGGACTTAACTTCTTATTCATTATTGTATGGGTCCCATAAATTGTGTAATCAAATAAATATGCTCAACAAATTTGACTTTCTCTAGATTTTCAACTTTTTCTGGTCCGCCTAATCCTAAAAGGGGAACATATGCAAAACATTCTGTAAAACAAGGTTCCCCATATTTTTGAACAGCATCAGGGTAAGGAAGCCAATTTAAATCTTCAGAAAGAAAATCATTGTCATTTAAATCTTCTAGGAAAAAATCAAAACTAGCTGAAATAACATCAACTCTATTTCTTCTGAAGTTTAGCAAGTTTAGATATCTTCCTTTTTCCCAAACTATTATATCCCCCATTGAAGTTACGAATAGTGGAATTGACTCATTGTGGCGGACGTATACATCTTTCAGCAGATTACTTAATTCATGGGGATTAACTATCTTAAGGTAACCTTGTAATATGCTGCCAAATCCGTGCTTTTTCCAAATATCTATAACTTGTGAAGGAACCTTGCTATTAAAATCCTCAATTACGGATATTGGAGCGTTTTCTTCAATATTAAAATCGAGAAAGATATCATTTTGATTTTCCACTTTAATCACCTTTTTCCTTCAATTTAACATTTAAATATGTTGATTCTTGTGCCTCTTTCGACATTAAATCTGAGCTTTGTTTAACGTGATCATCAACTTCCTGTATTCGTGATTTCCATTGAGATCCTAGTGATGAATTTATCCTTTTATCTCCTAGTCCTCCTATATCAGAAGGGTTTCCTCCTGCAATTTGGTCAGGATTATGCAATGCTGCCTGACTTTTAAGCCAATTATTTGCTTCTAATTTGGCTTCATTTCTACTTAAACCCTGCTTACGTAACTCGAGGATTTTTTCATTGAGTGCTTCTTGTCTTGCTAGTCTTTGAGCAGTATTGCCCTGAGTTGCTCTGCCGTCAGATAAATATTTATTTCTATTTCCGAGAAAACCATCTACAGTAAGTGAATTTAGACCGCGTTCTTGAGCTTGTAGTTGTCTTTCGAACTCAATAGGATCATGTTTTGGGTTTCTTTTAAAATTAACTTCTACTTCTTTAATTCTTTGGACACTACTCAAATCACCGTTAGTATCTTTACTATTCTTTTTAACAGCAGACTTTCTATCTATTATCTTATCAAGGATTTAATACCATCAGAAACAAATCCGCTGCCCTTATCAATTATCTTCACTGGTTTCCCTACAGGAAGAAACATAGCTAACGCAAATGCTTTTTCCCCATTAGTCGCCTCCGGATTCAAAACAGTGGCAAGATCCTCCGTAAAGAAATTCCAAACTCCGCCTACTGCTCCATACACAAACTCTTCTGTATCCGAAAGCGGCTTAGAGCGCGGTTCTGGAATCTTATCAACAAATTCATAAGAAACACCAGTATCGTGCATGTATTCACGAATGATACGTCCATCTTTTAATGTGTGATAGGTACCATTCCACTCGTAATATTCATCTATTACATTTTTTTTATTTTTAATATAGGGGTATAGTTGGTTGAATTCTTCAGCAGTAATCTCAGCCTTCTCACCAGTCGCAAGAGCATTTCTGCCTTTAGCCATCAGCTTAAACTCATCATGATAAGAGAAAAACGCACTGTTAAATTGGGTGATATTAAACTTGTCTACAGTAATATTATTCTTATCAATCGCATCTTTCAGCTTAGACATATAAGTCTTCATCTGCTGCATATCGTCCTCGGATTTATCCAGCTTGCTGGTAGCATTCGAGTCCATCTCATACATATTATCAACTGTCTTGTTGATTCTCTTTTTTGCATCGGCGATGGAATCTAGGAATGCGTCATCTTTTACATGTGATACGGATGCTAGATCTCTGACGCTATTAAGCTGCTGATTAATTGCGTCAGTTGTAGCAGATAGACTGTCCTGTGCTTTTTGCATTTTATTGGTCAGTTCGCCTTCTAAAAATTCCTGGCGGATGAAGCCACTTTCGTTCGGTTCGAAGGAGAGGACTTGATCATTGACGGAGCTTAGTGCCTGTTCATATTGTACCAAAAAGCTTTCCATGAATTCGAGGAAGGGCTTGTGTGCTTCTTCATAGAAGGAGCGGATGGAATCCGCAGTGTTTCCTGAAAATCCATCATGTAAGGTTGTGATGCCGTTTAGGGCTTGCTTGACTTGTTCGACGGTTTCTTTTGTTTTACTGATAAAATCTTTCGTACTGTCAACTTGCTGCTGAATGTCTAGAACATCTAGATTTTTAATGTTGTTCACCACCTGATTTTTCCGTTAGCTATTGTCCTAGTTTGATTATAATAAAGGGAAATTTTGGTGTAAGGGAAAATGAGAAAAACACATCGAATTTACTGGTAATAAATAGCTGCATTATAAAAAAACAAGGCGAAAGACTTATATATATAGGGGAACAGCGTAGTATATGGAGAAGAGACTCCTAGTATTTATGTTTAACGTAATAGACACTCCTATGAATAATTGATAGAATAGTCTGAATTAAAATAAAAGGGTAGTGAAATTGATATGAAAAGGAAGTTAGGGTGCCTACATGCCCATTATTCTAATATTGATTATATCGAGAAGGCTCTTTCATCATATGATATAGAATTAATCCATTTTGTTGATCCAGCTTTAATGCATCGAGTCACATTTGATAAAACTTTCAAAGCAGCAGAAGCTCAAAACAAAGTTAAACAGCAAATAGAATGGATTGCTCAATGTAATGTTGATGCTATTCTCATTACCTGCACAAACTATATTGCAGTTTTACAGGAAGAAGAACTATCAACATCAATCCCTATTTATAAAATTGATGAACCTTATTTTGAAATCATTAGTAATATAAAACAACCTCAGACAATCCTGTTTACAAATCCCGCTACTGTGAATGGTACGATGGAACGACTGAATCAATATGCTTCGAAGCATAAAAAAACTTTAAATATAGATGTAATCGTCATAGATAATACTTTTGAGTTAATTATGAAAGGGTTGAAACAGGAATACGATAGAGAGATTTCCAAGTACCTTAGCAAAATCATTAAGAGAGATAAGATTATCTCTGTTGCTCAATTATCTATGGTTGATGCAGCCAAGGAAGTTGAGTACATGACATCTAATCCTATCATTAATCCATTGGATACATTAATTTCTTCTGTTGTTAGTCAGTTGAAAATAGACAAGATAACAGGGGGGATTTGATTTCTCGTACTGTAGTCTTGTTGCTGGATGTTAATACATCTAAATTTATGATATTCTTCACCACCTGATTGTCCGCTAGTTGAATTATAGAGAGAATTATTTGGCGAGAGGCGAATTTATAGAAATAAGAAAGAGAACTCAGCTTGCAAAAAAGGAGAGGGACTAAGATTAGCCCCCCTTAATACTACTATTTTAATTCAACTATAACTGGTTCCATTTCAATAGGCGTATTGCTGCTTAATATACCAAATGGAACGGTTAGAGAGTAGTCTTTTATGTTTATATCTTTGACATTATTAATGGTAAAGACAGATTGAAAATGAGGATAATCATCATCTATTTCTTTTGCTTGATTACTACGAATTTGATGATCAACCATTTGATTCATATCTAGCTGTCCGTCATCATCTTTATGGATATTATCAGATTTTATAAGCATGATGAAGTCTGCGAAGTTTTGGACAATATCTTTTCCTAACTCTTCAGAATCAGCATTTTGAATACCATATTCTAAAATAAGTTGATTTTCATTCTGTTTAATATTGTTAACCTGTATTTTATATTCAAATCGATTACTATCTACAACAAAAGGAGTGCGCTTATCTAAAGAGCTTAGGGTATCTACTTCGTCCTTTATAATTTCGGGTTTAATTGTTAGATACTCAGTGTTCTTTGCTATTTTGCTGCTAAATAATTCTCTAATATCATTTTCCACTAGACCGTTGCTTTGATTTACTGACAGCACATCTGCATGACTTTTCGAGAGACGATTGCCCTTATCATCAAATACAGTTATATTAATTTCATCATTTTTTCCGTCTAGTGGGAATGTAGTTTTGTAATCCAAGAATGTGGTGGCTTTCCCTTTCGTGACCGAATCTATTTGAATAGAATAATCCTTATTTTCCTTAGAGATACTTTCACCTTTTACGGCTATTGTCTCTGAAGGAATTTGCTTAACTGGAACGTCGAACTTCCAGATACCTTTTACTCCTGTAATAGAGGTGAAGGTTAGTGGTAATGTATAATCTTCGGGCAGATCAGCATTGGGATTATCAAATTCCATTGCACCCACGTAGCCGTCCGATGTCTTTTCCAAACCAGTTGTCATACTGGATGACCATTGTTTTTGTTCATCACCGTCAGATAAGTGAAAACTATATCCCACTTCAGGTTCTTCTTGCTCGCCAATCCTATCCAAAGAGACCCTATCTCCTTCCGCTTTAAATGTCAGACCGATGACATTCCCATCATAATAAGCACTTGTAATAGTTATCTCTATACCATTACTTTTTGCTTCATCATTTATTTGAGTAATCAAATTGCTTTCAAACAATTCATATCCGATTTGCATACTGAATCTATCATATATAGCACCGATTATCGGGACAGAAGCAAGAACGTTGGTGACTGGTGCGAATAGTAATCCTGATACCAGCAAGGCAGAGGCAGCAATTGATGACGCAGCTACGACCTTTTTAAGACCCGATTTATTTTTCATTCCCTTTTCCCTTCGGCCTATTTTGATTCCATTATTAATTGCGTTCATCACTTCATTACGAGGGAACTCTATTTTATTGATTTCATCATTGATGTCCTGTTTGTTCATATTCCATCCCTCCCAATAGTCTTCTCAGGTCAATTTTTGCACGTCGAAGATTTGTTTTAACAGTATTCTCGGGCATATTGAGTGTTTCGCCTATACAACGAATAGGCATATCATGATAGTAGAATAAAATAATAACGGTCTGGTGATTATTGTTCAATTTAGAAATTGCATGTAAAAGGTCAAGTTTACCTTCAATGTCATAACTTTGTTCTGTAAGCTGGGTAGACAAAAAGCTTTCTTCTAGAATGACTTTCTTTTTCTTCCTGAGGAAGTCATAAGAAATACGGATTAATATTTTTGTTAACCAAGTGGTAAAGAACTCAGGCTGTTTTATCTGTTCTATCGATATATATGCTTTATAGATTGTTTCCTGGAGTACGTCCAGGGCATCCTCTTGATTTCGCATATATAAAAAAGCTGTTTTATATAATTTCTCACTTTCATTCTCTACTAGCTTTTCAAATGCTTTTTCATTACCGCGCATGGCTTTTTTGACAAGTTTTATTTGTTTGTCCAAATGAAGACCCTCCTTTCACTATGTTAGAGCAGTTATGTAATGGAAAAGTTTCACTAAAAGAGAGATATTATTTATCCAAACTTTACTATAATAGATTCTAAATGAAACGAATCAGCAAGGCGGGTGAAAAGATGCAATTTTTAACGTATGAACTTGCTCAGGAAATTGTGGAGCGTACGATGAAAATATTAAATAGTAATATAAACGTAATGAATAATGAAGGGGTCATAATAGGGTCCGGAGACAGCGAAAGAATCGATCAGCTTCATGCTGGTGCTCTTCTTGTCCTTGAAAGGGGCGAAAGTGTTGAAATTGATCATTCTAGTGTTGTGAGTATGGAGGGTTCAAGACCGGGTATTAATTTACCTATCCTTTTTAATAATCAAGTTGTCGGCGTTGTGGGAATTACAGGTGAACCGGAGCAAATCCGAAGTTATGCCCAGCTTGTGAAAATGGCGGCAGAATTAGTGTTGGAGCAGTCATTTTTGCTGGAGAGAGTGCAATGGAAGCAAAGGGCACAAAGTGAGATTGTGAATCAGCTTATTTCAGAAGAAGGCTTGGATGAAGAAGTAATAAAAGAGCGTGCGGGCCTTCTTGGAATTAATTTAGAGCTTCCTAGAATTGCGATTGTAATGAAGGGCTCAGATGCCTCGATTCAGAGACTCATTGCATCTATTCAATACGAAATTGGCAGGGAAGATTTGATCGGTGTCACTTTTAATAATGACATAATAATTCTCAAAGCAGCAGTTGTTATCGATACCAATAAAGATATAAACACATTTTTGAAGCGGGTGTCAAAGGTATCATCCAACACCATCCTAATTGGCAGCGGGAGATTGGCAGAACACATTAAACAATTAAAATCGTCATTTGATCAAGCCAAAAGAGCAATTCTGGTAGGAAGTAAGCTGAGGCCAAACAGGAGCTTCTATCGATACGAGGATTACCAGTTAGAGATAATCCTCGCAAAATTAGTTGAGGACGAGGACAAAACTATTTTTTCTTACTACCACCAGCTTCTGGATCAAGGGAGAAAGGGAGAACTAATCCATACATTGGAAGCTTATATAAGAGAGGGTGGAGAATTAAACAAGACCGCAGAATGCTTGTTTATTCACCGGAATACGCTGAGGTACCGCCTTGATAAAATTACCGAACTGACAGGCAAGGACCCGCGTAATGCAAAAGATTTAATGGAACTTTATATGGCAAAGCTGCTGCATGATATTAGCTAATTGTGCAAATGCACAATTAGAGTGAATTTTCCCCGTGATTATTTTATGTCTTTTCACAATGCAACCATTATAGAAAACGCTTACAATAACTATATAACGATTACGCATTGTGGAGGGATCAGCATGGATGTTACTGTAAGCGCTTTAGGAGCGATAAGCGCCTTAGTCATAGCAATTATTCTTATTTTAAGAAAAGTGCCGCCAGCCTATGGAATGGTAGCTGGAGCTTTGATCGGTGGGTTAATTGGTGGTGTGAATATTACAGATACCGTCGCCTTAATGATGGAAGGGGCACAAGATATCATCCCGGCAGTTTTGCGTATTTTAGCTGCAGGTATCCTGGCCGGTGTCTTAATTGAATCGGGGGCGGCATCCTCGATAGCGGAAACAATAGTCAAAAGAATCGGAGAAACGCGTGCATTGCTGGCATTAGCAATTGCAACGATGATCCTAACTACAGTCGGGGTTTTCGTAGATGTAGCAGTCATTACTGTATCACCAATCGCCTTAGCAATTGCGAAGCGTGCAAATTTATCAAAAACGGCTATTCTTTTAGCAATGATCGGTGGAGGTAAGGCAGGGAATATTATGTCGCCTAATCCGAATGCGATTGCTGCTTCTGACGCATTTGGCGTTCCGCTTACATCCGTTATGGCTGCCGGAATCATTCCAGCTGTTTTCGGTGTTGCTGTTACGTATCTCTTGGCCAAACGGCTTGTTAAAAAGGGTACTGCGGTAGCGAGCCAGGATGTAGAAATGACAGATAACACGAAGCTGCCAATATTCATAACTGCATTGATTGCGCCGCTAGTCACGATTATTCTGCTCTCTTTGCGACCTCTATTTGATATCAACATTGATCCGATGGTTGCTTTGCCGATTGGGGGTATCATTGGAGCAATCGCCATGAAAAAGACGAGGAAAATCAATGAATACGCAATTTCTGGTTTGAATAAAATGTCCGGCGTAGCCATTATGCTTTTAGGTACGGGAACATTGGCTGGAATCATAGCTAACTCTGCATTGAAGGATGTCTTGATTAATGCATTAAACGCTACAGGGTTGCCAGCTTACGTACTGGCGCCTGTTTCCGGGATCTTCATGTCGGCAGCAACTGCTTCCACAACAGCTGGTACGGCAGTAGCGAGCAGCGTTTTCAGCGGCACCATTTTGGATTTGGGTGTGTCGGCTTTAGCAGGAGCTGCCATGATACATGCGGGTGCAACGGTGCTGGACCACTTGCCGCACGGAAGCTTTTTCCATGCGACAGCAGGAAGCGTAAATATGGGCATCAAGGAACGGTTAAAGCTGATGCCTTACGAGTCTTTAGTCGGTCTGACGCTTGCAATAATTTCGACACTGATATTTGGGGTCTTTAAGCTGTTTGGTTAACGTAGTCAATTCTGAAAGGGAGGATGTATAGCTATGAAAATTGTAATCGCACCCGATTCATATAAGGAAAGCTTATCGGCTCTGGAAGCTGCTAATGCAATTGAGAGAGGCTTTAAAATGATTTTTCCGGATGCTGTCTACAATAAAATGCCAATGGCAGATGGCGGCGAGGGAACCGTGCAGTCACTCGTGGATGCTACAAACGGTAAGATTGAAGAACGGACTGTAACGGGTCCTTTAGGAAAGCCAGTCAAAGCATTCTTTGGCTTAATGGGTGATGGGGAAACAGCTGTCATAGAGATGGCTGCCGCATCGGGCTTGCATCTTGTCCCAACAGAAGATAGGAATCCTTTAACCACCTCTACCAAGGGAACGGGGGAATTAATTTCTGCTGCACTTGATCTTGGTGTACAGCATATCATTATCGGGCTTGGCGGCAGTGCCACAAATGATGGGGGAGCCGGTATGATTCAGGCGCTCGGAGGAAGGCTGCTTGATGAGGCGGGCAAAGACATAGGTGATGGCGGCGGTGCACTCGCACAGTTAGCTGTAATAGACTTAGCCGGTTTGGATAATAGATTGAAGGATGTCCGAGTGGAAGTAGCTTGTGACGTGGATAATCCTTTGACGGGACCTAGAGGTGCTTCCGCAATCTTCGGTCCCCAAAAGGGTGCCACACCTGATATGGTTGAATTACTCGATAAGAATTTGTCCCACTTTGCTGATATTGCCGAAAAAGCTCTTGGGAAGTCCTTCCGGGATATAGAGGGTGTCGGTGCAGCTGGAGGCCTTGGGGCAAGTTTGTTGGCTTTCTTGAATGCGGATTTAAAAAGAGGAATTGATATTGTCCTGCACGCTGTGGATTTTGAGGAAGCAGTCAAGGATGCAGACCTTGTTATCACTGGTGAGGGACGGATTGATAGTCAAACCATTTATGGAAAAACGCCAATCGGTGTAGCAAAAGCAGCTAAGAAATATGGTGTACCGGTGATAGGACTTGCCGGTTCATTATCTCAGGATAGTGATGTCGTGTACGAGCATGGCATTGATGTTCTTTTCAGCATTGTTCCAGGTGTGGTAACACTTCCGGAAGCTTTTGAACATGCAGCAGAATATATGGAAAAAACGGCACGAAACATCGCTGCTTCCATGAAAGCTGTAAAGTCTAGGATGCCGTTATAGGTTGGCATGTGAAAAAGGATTGATCTGTGGAGATCAATCCTTTTTGGGTATTTAATAATCAGTATGCACGAGCAAACCAAACGGTATGTTTT
>NZ_NPBJ01000034.1 GCF_002272075.1 Terribacillus saccharophilus | reverse complement strand
GCCAGGGATTTTAATGCTTTTGCTTTCTCGAATAGTCGAGTTTGCATTGTTTCAAGTTCTTTTAGAATGCTTTCGACAACAGATTCTAAAGCTACTGCTGCTTTTTCATCTGCATCGCGAGCTTTCATCAAAGCTTGGTTATTTTCCTTGAAGAGTTTTTTGGGTAATGAGTCCTTGGGATGCACTTTTGCAATGAACACCTTGTAAAGGACACGTAAAAAACACGTTGATGTTGTAGCTTATAAAAAACAAGCTATTAAACAAAAGAGAGGTTCTACTAATCACTATTATGTTTAGTCTAGAGAAAAACGACATGAATAAGATGTTTATAGAACTTGCAATAAGGAATTCCAATCCGGAATACAATCTAGTATCCAGAAATAGAAAAACAATTACTATAGGAGATATCAAAACAGAATTTGTTAAAGCGCAATCCTATAATATGAGTCGCATGCTCATCAAAAATGATCATAAGTATATTGGAATCGTTGATTTTACGATGAAAAATCCTTTAGATAATACACCTTGGATAGAGTCATTTGTAATTCATAAGAAGTTTCAGGGATCGAATACCTCCAAGCAAGCTTATGATTATTTTGAAAGTATGTTACGCCGACAAACGAATACGTGCCGCCTTGCAGTATATAAAAGAAATAAATCAGCTGTTTGTTTTTGGGGGGAAATGGGCTATACACCGTATGAAGAAGAAGTAAGCGAGGGGAAGGTATGTCTTTTGATGGAGAAAAGATACTAATCCCACATCCATTATGAATGGTGAAGTATAAAGAAAATGGATTGATCTATTTGATCAATCCATTTTTTTGCTTTAGAAATCAATAAGCACGAGCAAACCAAGCGGTATGCTTT
>NZ_NPBJ01000033.1 GCF_002272075.1 Terribacillus saccharophilus | reverse complement strand
TCCAGGGATTTGGCTGTTTTGTTCGGACTCTTCAAGATGGTGTTTTAATTGTTCCATTGTATCGATATGGGTATGTGAATGCTCCGCGCGGAATGCTTTTGCTTTCTCGAATAGTCGAGTTTGCATCGTTTCAAGTTCTTTTAGAATGCTTTCGACAACAGATTCTAAAGCAACGGCAGTTTTTTCCTCTGCATCGCGGGCTTTCATCAATGCTTGATTATTTTCTAAATCACGTGGTCCTAGTTCAATGCGTACAGGGACACCTTTAAGCTCCCATTCATTGAATTTATAGCCTGGTGATTGATCTGAATCATCTAGACGAACACGGATGCCTTGTGATTTAAGAGCTGCAAAGATTTCGTCTAATTTCTCCATGATGGCAGGGTTCTTTTTCCATGGACCGACTGGAATCAACACAACTTGTGTCGGTGCTATTCTCGGTGGCAGGACAAGTCCTTGTTCATCACCATGAACCATGATAACTGATCCAATCAGACGTGTGGACGTGCCCCAGGATGTGGTATGCACATGCGTGTGCTTATTCTCTTTGTTTAGATACTTAATATCAAATGCTTCCGCAAATTTAGTACCCATGTAGTGGGAGGTACCTGCTTGCACAGCTTTTCCGTCTTTCATCATTGCTTCAATGGAGAATGTATCAACCGCACCAGCAAAGCGTTCGGATGGAGTCTTTTGCCCATCATAAACAGGGATTGCAAGTAATTCTTCAACGACTTCTTTGTAGACGTTCAGCATCTGCATCGTTTCCTTACGCGCATCCCCTTCATCCACGTGAGCAGTATGACCTTCCTGCCATAGGAATTCTGAAGTACGAATGAATGGGAGAGTTTTCTTTTCCCAGCGGAATACATTCGCCCACTGATTGATTAGTACTGGAAGATCCCGATAGCTCTTAATCCAGTTAGAATACAAATGACCAATCATAGTTTCAGAAGTCGGGCGCAGTGCCAACCGTTCTTCTAACTGCTCTCCAGCCGCCTCTGTAACCCAAGGAAGCTCCGGCGAGAAGCCTTCGATATGATCCTTTTCCTTTTGGAAGAAAGATTCAGGAATCAGCATCGGGAAGTAGGCATTCCGGTGACCTGTTTCTTTAAACCGCTTATCCATTTCTTCTTTAATATGCTCCCAGATTTCATAACCATCTGGTTTGAATGCAATACTGCCGCGAACTGGCGTGTAATCAATCAAATCAGCTTTTTGAATCGTATCAATATACCATTTTGTAAAATCATTTGTCTTTTGAGACATCGTTTTTCCTCCTCCAATATAAAAAAGCATAGAGAGTCCAAAAAGGACGTCTCTATGCTTAACAGACGTGGTACCACCTTAGTTCAACTTAATATAAGATATTAAGTCCTCTATACGTTTATAACGAAACGACTCGGTTAGTTTTTATCTAACATCTCCGTGGTAGGGTTCAATAAGGAGGGGTGATATAGCTCGCAGCCAAGGCTATATTTTCTGTTTCACAATCCTTATTTACTTGGTCACATCATTGATTAGGTATTTATAATTTAATATAGCAAGTTGTCAACGAGAATTCAATAACATATATCCACCTAAAAATTTGATGGGTTATAGTATGCGTAAGCGCATTTATTAAGGGGGGGATGGAAAGTAAATCCATTTACTGCCAATCCCACAATTTACAATTTTAATTCTGAAAATTATAGCCGATATATGTTAAGCCACTGTAAACGGGAAAACGCATCATGTATACATATTCGCAGCTAATTTCACGATAGTAGTGGCTAGAAAACATCAGGAGGGTGACGAATGAAAGTCATCAATCGTTTTAAACTGGGCACAAAAATAAATTTACTTGTGTTAACAGTAGTCCTACTATTCGCTGGAATTATCTCGTATGTGGTAATGAATAATATGACGCACGGAATGAAAGGTATTGCATTAGAAAAAGCAAAATCAGATCTGCGGCTGGCTGAAGAGTATATCAATGCAGTTCATCCTGGTTCCTGGGAAATCAGGGATGGGGCCTTGTACAAAGGTGAAACCAAAATGAACGATAACTATGATTTGGTAGACCAGATAGGGGAATTGACAGGGGATACTGTAACGATATTTCAACAGGATACTCGTGTTGCTACGAATGTAATGACCGATGGGGAACGTGCTGTCGGAACACAGGTTTCAGATGCAGTTAAACAAGCCGTTATTGATAAGGAAGAAACCTACTACGGAGAAGCGGAGGTAGTCGGAAACAGTTACCAGACTGCCTATTCACCAATTAAAAATGACCAGGGAGAAGTTGTTGGCATATGGTATGTCGGAGCTTCGGATAGCATGGTTGCATCAAGTATTGCGGATTTCACAAAAATATTTGTTGTTGTTTTGGTCATCGTTGTGATTTTAGCCGTCGTGGTAGTATTGTTCTTCACCCGAGGTATTAAGAAAAGACTGGGTCGCATCTCTCAGGCGATGCACAATGCAGGTAAAGGTGATTTTTCTGACGTTGTTGAGGATTCTTCGAACGATGAAATTGGACAGCTGACAATGAATCTAAGTGAGATGCGAGAGAATCTATCAGATGTCATGAAAACTATCGCTGAGACATCTGATCAGGTAGCAGCTTCATCCGAAGAATTGACGGCCAGTGCGGAAGAAAGCTCTAAATCTGCTGAACTGATAGCAGCAGCCACTCAGACAGCAGCTAATGGCACAGAGCTCACCATGCAACATGTGGAAGAAGTGGTAACGTCTGTTGCGCACATGCAGGCACGTGTAAAAGAAGCGCAAACGAACGGCCAATCAATCTTGTCATTATCGGGTGCTGCATCCCGGAATTCGCAGGATGGAACAGAAGCAGTGCATGCTGTTGTAAAACAGATGAGTGAAATCAATAATTCCGTTAACGAAATCGGTTTATTCGTGAATGGATTAGATAAAAAATCGAAAGAAATCGGGACAATCGTCAATCTGATAAGAGATATTTCAAACCAAACGAATTTACTGGCACTGAATGCAGCAATTGAAGCAGCCAGAGCTGGTGAACAAGGTAAAGGCTTTGCTGTGGTTGCAGATGAAGTGAGAAAACTGGCTGAGCAATCGGCTAATTCCAGTGAGATGATCGCTTCTCTTATTTCGGATATCCAAACCGAAACAGGTAAAGCTGTTACAGCCATGCAGCACGGTGCGGATAATGTGGAAGAGGGCATCAGAAAAACAGAAAACGTCAACGATTCCTTCCAGTCTATTAAACAAGCAATAGATCAAGTGACAAACAATGTCCAAGAAGTGTCCCAAACAATTGAAGGGGTCTCTTCCGGAAGTAAACGCATTGTAGACGTAATGGAAAAAGTCAAAAAGACTGCACGTGAAAACGCTGAATCAAATGAAACGAATGCAGCTGCATCACAGCAGCAATCTGCTGCTATGGAAGAGATTTCAGCATCATCTGAAGCTCTTTCTGGTATGGCGATGGATTTACAAGCGGCACTGGCGAAATTTAAATTTTAATGGAAGCAGCCTCCCGTGAACGGGAGGCTGTTTTTACTTATTGCTATCAGGATTTTATTCCTCCAATAACCCCAGCTCATCCTTTATAGTAGAATCTAGATTCTATGCCTCTTCTTTAGCATATTGCTGCCTTCGCTGAATAATATCCAGTATTGATTGTTGTTCTTCATGGTACCAAACATGTTACCAAGCTAGTAATAGGAATTCTTGCGTGTCCTAGGATGTTGTAACAAGGTTATGATAGTATCAGTTTATAAAAAACGGAAATATGTGTATTTAAATCCAGTCCTTTGAAGGGAGCCGATTGCGTGGAATGGATCAAAAGAATAGGCGCTGGAATCGGTTATACTGCACTAAGTATTTTCTTGTTGGCATTATGTATTTTTATCGTAGTCACTTCTTCTAAAGAAATCTACGAGGCATTATTTCCAAAATCAGAGATCAAGGAAATGATAGTGGAAGGTAAGACTGTCTATAGTGATTTATATGGCAATCTAACCTACTATGCCGCTGCAAATGAAGAAGTAGAAACTGTTCTGACTATAAATTCAGGGAATGAAGATTTAGTCCAAGTACCACTGGATGAATACGAAACGATGCAGAATGGGGAAGTGCTAAAGAGAGAGAGTATTAACTCCTTTAATGTTCAGGCCTTAGGTGATATGGACGTAATTGTAAACTTACTTTTGCTGTTGGCCTTTTCCGCTCCATTAGTATTTGGTCCTGTTGTATTGATTACAATGTTACCTGTGATCGGGGGGAGGATGGAGAAGTACTTAACGAAGATTGTGGGAAGGATTTATAAAAGTTTATTAGTGCTTGGGTTCTTGCTTGTATACATATCATTAGGATTAAGTATCGCCAATGTAATTCAGTCTCATGCTGGTGAGCAAATACAGACGGAAGCAATCATCACAGACAACTATAGTGACCCTGGTTACGGGCGGTATGAAGCAGCATACTATTACTTAGCATTCACGTATAACGATGAACAAGGCAACCCCATTCATATGACAAAGTTGGTAAAACCAAGTGTCTATTATGAGACCGGCGATTCCATCAAGATTAGTCATCCCGCTGGTGAACCATATAAGGTCCATTTCGGTGATGCCGGATCAGCGGATATTTTCTTTTACTTGGAGCATTTATTCATGTACTTCATGACCTTCATTTTGACTGTGCTATTTCTCTTCACAGCTTTCTTGATGAGAAGGAAGAAGAAGACGGGTTCTTACTGGAAAAAGAAAGAAATGAAAAAGGATATTAGTTAAGTGTGTAATACAGGGCATGTTTGCGGTGTTGAATGATGAAAAGATATCCAAGTGAAGGATGTCTTTTTTTAGCGTATATCAAAGGGGATACGTGATATCGTACTAGTTTCCTTTCTTCATGGGAGTTTGACTCTTCTGGATAATTATATAGTTCCTGCATATTGAATGGAAAATAAAACAAAAACGATTTTGTTTTCCCGTATACTGTACTTATAAAAGAAGAGGCTACTTGATGATGAATTTGCGAAAGGAGTGAAGAAATTGCAGGAAACCATACTGCTAGTTGAAGACGATACACAGATTAATGAGATGGTTGAGTCTCATTTAAAAAGAGAAGGATATACTGTTTTCACTGCATTTGATGGACAGGCGGCATTGGATCTGTTCGCGCAGGAAAATGTTGATCTGATTATTCTCGACTTGATGCTGCCTGCTTTTAATGGTTTGGATATTGTGCAGCTGATCAGGCGTGAGAGTATGCTGCCGATTTTAATCATGTCTGCCAAGGATAGTGACGTGGACAAGGCGCTGGGGCTTGGGTTTGGTGCAGATGATTACATAGGGAAGCCGTTTTCTCTTATTGAATTAACCGCTAGGGTAAAGGCGGCACTGCGGAGGTCAAAGCAGTACAGCCAGCAGCATGAAGAGAAAGAGCATGTAGTGAGCGTGCGTGATTTGAGTATCAATTTGAATTCCTTTTCTGTCAGCAAAAAAGGGGAGCCTATTAACCTGACAGTGAAGGAATTCCAGATTTTAAGCTTGCTCGCGACAAGTCCGAATCAAGTGTTCACAAAGGGACAGCTGTTTGAAAGTGTATGGAAGGAAGCGTATTACGGGGATGATAATGTCATTAACGTCCATATCCGCAGACTGCGAGAGAAGATCGAGGATGATGCATCTGCTCCTATGTATATAAAAACGATATGGGGTATTGGCTATAAAATGGAGATGCACACATGATTTATGTTGTTGCTTTATTAGTAGTGTGCTTAGGTGTCTTGCTGTTTCTGCATTTTCGTACAAAGAGGAAAATGAGCCGCGAATTGCAGTATATGACGGAGAAACTCAAATTCATCACGGCAACGGATTCCGCTGAGAGGCTATTGTTAGTGACAGATGATCAAAGGATGCGTGATTTGCTGAATGAAATTAATAGTTTACTAGATTATCATCAGGAATCACTGGCAGATTTGGCACGTCTTCGGATATCCACCAACCGGATGCTTTCTAATGTTTCGCATGATTTGAAAACGCCGCTCACCGTTATATCAGGATATATTGAGACGATTCAGCATGATAAGCAGTTTAGTGCGCAAGAGAGAGAAGTACTTTTGGCCAAAGTGCAAGTAAAGGTCATGGAGGTTGCGGAATTGATCAATACCTTCTTTGATCTGGCGAAGCTGGAATCGGAGGATTGGCAGTTGGAAATAGAGCGGATTCCACTGAACGAAGTTTGCCGAAAAGCGATACTCGGCTATTACGATACGTTAACAAGTAAAGGATTTGCTGTACATATTGATTTGCCCGAGGAGTCGATACATATAGAGGCAGATCCTGCCGCGCTGACACGAATTCTAGAAAATCTATTGTCTAATAGCATTCGCTACGGGAAGGACGGGAAAACCGTTGGCATGACCCTGCGTCAGGATGAGGAGAACGTCTACATAGATGTGTGGGATAAGGGAAAAGGAATACAAGAGGCTGATAAAGATCGAATCTTCGAGCGGCTTTATACAGCAGATGATGCTAGAACTGCTGCAGCACAGGGCAGCGGCCTTGGGTTAATGATTGCGAAGCGATTGACAGAGCAGATGCAGGGGCAAATCCATTTCTCCAGTATACCTTACGTGAAAACCACTTTTACCCTCACCTTCCCGAAGCCTAAATTAGAGGATTATAGCAAACTTAAGAAAGTCGTAAGGATTCCGTAAGTGGGATGACAGTTTCCTTTGGTAAAGTGAAGGAAATCAAACGAAAAGGGGTTTGCGTATGACATATGCTATCAGAACGCATCAGCTGACAAAGGGGTACCGCGGAAGGGATGTTGTTTCTAATGTCAGTATGAATGTGAAGCGCGGCGAAATATATGGATTTCTTGGTCCGAATGGTGCGGGGAAAACAACGATTATGAAGATGATGACCAGTCTCATTAAACCAACAGGCGGGGACATAGAGGTCCTTGGTACAAGGCTGCAAGCCAATTCCCATGAAGTCCTCAAACGGATAGGCTGCATCATTGAATACCCTATCTTTTACGACAAGCTATCAGCCAGAAAGAATCTGGAAATCTATTGTGAATATATGGGCTACTATAAGAAAGATGCTATCTCTGAAGCGTTAGCATTAGTGAATTTGAAAAACGTGGAAGACATACCAGTTAGGGAGTTTTCTCTTGGTATGAAACAGAGATTAGGTATTGCCAGAGCAATTGTTACGAAACCAGAGTTGTTGATTCTGGATGAACCAGTGAATGGCTTGGATCCTATCGGTATGCAGGAGCTGCGGGATTTGTTTTATAAGCTCAGCAGACAGTATGGGATTACGCTCCTGATCTCCAGCCACATACTTGGTGAAATCGAGCAAATTGCTGATACGATTGGGATCATCCGTGAAGGTAAGTTGATCGAAGAAACATCCATGTCTGAGATCCGTGGCAATCACACGGAGCATATCGAGCTTTCGGTATCCGACTATCCAAAAGCAGCTTATGTATTGGAGCATGAACTGCAAGCAATCAACTTCCAAGTGAAGGAAGAAGAAGGTCTGATCAACGTTTACGATCCTGCCCTCTCCCAGAACGATATTATACAGGCGATGGTTCGCAATGGCGTAGAAATCGGTAAGATAAATAATAAGAATCTATCACTGGAAGGCTATTTCATGCAGCGGATGGAAGGGAGCAAAAAACATGCTTAATCTGATGAGGTTAGAAATGAAAAGGATGAACTTCCTTACGATTGGTGTAACGTTCCTCCTCATTAACGCAGGGATACTTAGTATCTTGCTATTGCTCGGAATTGATCCGACAATAACAGCTGAGTCCTTTACCAATGCAGGTGAAATTATGATGTTTATTGAGATTATGGCGGTAGCTGCATTCGTTATTTATGCCTCCGTGCTGCTATCGAACATGATTATTGAGGAGTTTAAGAGTAAAACGATAACAGTCTTATTTACAACACCTGTTGGACGGAAACAGCTTCTTTTAGCTAAAGTTATCGTCATAAGCTTGTTAACCTTCGTGTCGTTCCTTGTGTCGGTAGGCTTGCTATCGTCCATTTTCAGCCTGCTGAATAACTTATACGGCATCTTGTGGTTTTCTTTCCCGATTAATCTAGTATGGGAAAATATAGTACACCTATTGGTAACAGGAGTTGCGGTGGCTGGCATGGCTCTTATTCCGCTATTCTTCGGAATGATAAAATATTCTATACCAGCAACAATCACATCCTCTATCTTGATCATTGCTATTTTATCTTCCTCGATCAATAGTGATGGCACGAATTTGTTTTCTTTCACTGCTGTGCCACTTGCGCTTGGTATCGTTGGGTTTATTATAGCTTACCTAGTCATAAGCAAGGCGGTAAAGAAAGATTTTTGATCTGCTGGTGAATATAGTAATAGTAGTTGTCGCGCTCATAAAATTGCTTTTTCTATTACACCCGTAAGATGGATTGCATATTGACTTTCCTCAAAATTATTGTAATAATATCTTTAATTTGATACTGGTACCTTTAATTCAGTCCCGTGAGGCTGACAAGGACATTCGGAAACTATGCGGAATATTAGGGATAGCTATACCCTTATATCCTCATGTTTAAAGAGGCTTCCTGTCAGTGATGGCAGGAAGCCTCTTTTGTTTTTTCCTCGGTACCAGTTTTAGTCTAACTAAAACAGGAGGAATTAAAATGGAACAGAAAAAGATAGATCATGATTTTTCACTAAGGGCAGTGCCGCTGTCAAATCGCAATGGTTTTTGGAGAATGCTGATGGTGATGCTTGGATTTACCTTCTTCTCCGCGAGTATGATAGCAGGAGGAACGTTGGGACTTGGTTTATCCATGACGCAATTCATTTGGATTGTGTTGGCGGGTAATTTGATTTTAGGTGTGTATACAGGGGCACTTGCTTATATCTCAGCTAAAACGGGCCTCTCTACGCATTTATTAACACGCTATGCATTTGGTGAAAAAGGTTCTTATGTATCTTCCTTCCTGTTGAGTGCTACACAAATTGGCTGGTTTGGCGTCGGAGTGGCAATGTTCGCTGTGCCAGTTCAAAAGGTCACAGGCATAGACACCTCTGTATTGATCATCCTCTTTGGAGTATTGATGACAGCTACCGCTTTCTTCGGAATGAAGGCTTTAACGATTTTGAGCTTTATTGCAGTGCCGGCAATAATTGTCCTTGGCGGATATTCAGCTTTTGGAGCAGTGAATGATATTGGTGGGGTGGATGCGCTTATGCAGCATAAGCCAACTGAAGCGCTTGGTGTAGCGGCAGCACTAACAATCGGTGTGGGATCGTTCATCAGCGGGGGTACGTTAACACCTGACTTCACTCGATTTGCGAAAAGCCCGAAAGTGGGTGTCTCTACAACTGTTATCGCATTTCTTATCGGAAATTCCCTTATGTTCGCGTTCGGTGCAATTGGTGCAATCGTTACAGGCCAGTCGGATATTGCAGAAGTGATGTTCATGCAAGGCCTTATCATACCGGCAATTATCGTGCTGGGATTGAATATTTGGACGACAAACGATAACGCTGTTTATGCTGCAAGTCTAGGAATCTCCAACATTACGAAAATCAAGAAAAATAAAGTAGTTATTGTAAATGGTATTATCGGTACAATTTTGGCTATGTGGCTGTATAACAATTTTACAGGTTTTCTCACAACATTAGGGTCTGTGCTGCCGCCAATCGGGGCCATCTTGATTGCGGACTATTTCATTGTGCGCCGCGGGAAATATCCTGCATTTGAAACAATGACCTTTAAAGCTGTGAATTGGAATGCAATGGCGGCTTGGGTTATCGGAGCTGGAGCAGCAAAGTTTCTACCAGGAATCCCGCCGTTGAACGGATTAATTGGTGCGGCGGCTGTGTATGTGGTTCTATCAGTCATTGCGGCAAAATCAGCTGAAGCGAAACTAAATCTTAATATGGAAAAGGTGACAGAATCATGATTATAACTAACGCGAAATTAAGAAATAGAGAAGGACTTTGGCAAATACAAATCATAGAAGGGAAGATTGAAAG
Organism: Terribacillus saccharophilus; assembly: GCF_002272075.1. Taxonomy (GTDB): domain Bacteria; phylum Bacillota; class Bacilli; order Bacillales; family Amphibacillaceae; genus Terribacillus; species Terribacillus saccharophilus_A. Next base: position 21,400 of record NZ_NPBJ01000033.1, on the reverse strand, counting down.
AATAGCCCAATCAATCGAAGCAAACCGTGACGAGCAAATCATGGATGTGCAGGGTAACTTGGTGCTGCCCCCCTTTATTGAACCACATATTCACCTGGATACGACGTTAACTGCAGGTGAGCCGAACTGGAATGAAAGCGGGACGCTATTTGAAGGAATTCAGCGCTGGGCGGAACGAAAAGAGCTGCTTACGTTAGAGGATGTAAAGACACGGGCGAAGCAAGCATTGAAATGGCAAATCGCACAGGGGATTCAGCATGTTCGTACGCACGTCGATGTGACGGATCCTGAATTAACAGCTTTAAAGGCACTACTTGAAGTAAAGGAAGAGATGGCGTCATATGTGGACTTGCAGCTCGTTGCTTTCCCGCAGGAAGGAATTCTATCTTATCCAAATGGAGAAGAACTGCTGGAAGAATCACTCCGCATGGGAGCAGATGTTGTTGGCGGCATCCCGCACTATGAGTTCACGAGAGAATATGGCGTGGAGTCCTTACAAACTGCTTTCCGCTTAGCAGAAAAATACGACCGTCTCGTTGATATCCATTGTGATGAAATCGACGATGAACAATCTCGATTTGTCGAGGTTGTAGCAGCCGAGGCGCATCGTTACGGAATGGGCGAACGCGTAACAGCTAGCCATACCACAGCAATGGGCTCTTATAATGATGCATACACATCTAAATTATTCCGCCTGCTGAAGTTATCTAATATCAACATGGTGGCGAATCCTTTAGTCAATATTCATCTGCAAGGACGCTTTGACACCTATCCGAAACGAAGAGGGATCACAAGAGTGAAAGAGCTTCAGGAAGCAGGAATCAACGTCAGCTTTGGCCATGACGATATCTTTGACCCGTGGTATCCATTAGGAACAGGCAACATGCTGCAAGTCTTGCACATGGGCATCCACGTCACACAACTGATGGGCTACGACCAAATCGTAAATAGCATCGACATGATCACAGCTAACAGCGCAAGAACATTGCATATCGAAGAGAAGTACGGTATTGAAGAAGGAAAGCCTGCCAACTTGATCGTGTTGGAAGCAGAGAATGAATACGAAGCGATTAGGAAGCAAGCAGCTGTTCTGTATTCTGTACGGAATGGTGAGGTTATTGCGGAGACTAAGCCGAGAGAAACGACTTTAACATTTGGTGAAAAAGTGGAGAATGTCACATTTAGAAAGTAAAAGTTTTAAAGTTAGTCTTATACAAGGATAAGAGATTGGATAATTTCCAATCTCTTATTTATTTTAACCTGCTTGGCTGGCCTGTACCGCCGGCTCGCCCTGAATGTATTTCCCAAATACAAAACGAACGATTGGCCCAACAATAAGAAGCTGTAAAGGCAGCGCGAAGATAAAGTTTTTCAGTGCGATTGTTCCGTAGCTGCTAAGCCATGATGATCCATCTAACCCATTGGCGGCATAAGAAGAAACAAGTCCAAATACGGACATGAAAAGCACCATTCCGACAACCATACAGCAGGAAAGCACCAAAATTGCCGGTAGCCGCTTGGATTTATCAAAAGGTAGTGAAAATGCGACTTTATGAGCAAGCGGACCAACAATAAAGGACTCTAATAGGAAAGCAATGACAAATCCCATTGCGAATTGCAGAAGCATTCCCTGTAGAGAAATCACACCAATTAAGTCATTTACAATCAAATTATACATCGTCATTCCCACGACCATCCCCACACACATCATAAGTCCAAAAATAATATTCTCTTTCTTCGTTGTAGGCAAAATAACTTCATCCCCTCAGTGTAAAAACACTTGCTAAGTATATCGAGGGGAGGGGGTATGACATAAGTGAACTTTTTGTTTTGATTGAAAGCTGGATCTTTACTTGGAAAGGGGATTAATCAGTTTAATGAAGTCTTCATAGATTACAATGCTTACACTAACAAAAAAAGCACTTAATTCAGGGAGTATCCTAAATCAGAGGTGCTTTTCTTCTTACTTCAAAGGACCACTTACAATTCCTTTTTGTACCTCGTTCTCCTCAATCCATTGTTTATATAACGAATGGAATCGATCCTCGTCACTATCTTTGAATCCTTCAAAAATCACTTCGTCAATGTTCTCTTCATTAAAGTAAAGGACACTATCAGCAACCAGTCCTTGAGGGTAAACGCAAGCTGAGTAATCAAACATTTTTTGTTGTCCGTCGAGCTCAATGATAGGGCCGCGGTTAAGGATCATTAGTTTACTTGTTCCTTCGTTTAAATAGACGATTGAGCCAATTGGTAGCATAAAAGTTCCTCCTATAATAAGTTTATTCTTGAGTTTTCGGCTCTATTTTGAGATAGGGTGATTGTATATCTTCTAAAAACTCTTATATAGTAAATGTGCTATTTAATTCGGAACTTTATTGTGTTTTTGCCAGGAGGTATTATCAAAATGTTTGAAAACACTAGGAATAACAAACATAAGGTATAAGCAAATAATAAAAAAGTATTTCCGGTACTTATAAATGTAAGCATAAAAACTGCTGCAAAAGCTCCGAAAAATAAGAATAAACATAGTAAATAGAGTGAATTTTTGAATGATTTTGGCCATATCCAAAATGTATAATAGGCATCATCATCCAAATCTAATCGTTTAAACAATGACTGCTTATTTTTGTTACTAATAATATATCTAATAGTTGTGATGATTATTAAAATTAATAAAGTGACTGATAATGCTGCTATCTGAGTAATATTGATATTTAGATAGTCGAGAAAAGGCTCAATAAGATTTGCTAGGAATAATGAGATACCTGCAATTAACAAAGTCCCTATCGGCTTATTTGAGTCTTTATTTGGTACAGTTTGCAAGAGATTAGCTGATTGTTCACTAATAAGAAACGCTCGTTTAGGCAAGAACCAGTAAATAAATGGTAGGAAGAATATTAATAGGAATGGCTTGTCTCTATCTACTATATAGTATTGATCTTCTATTCTTATAAGGCTATATCTAAAATTCTTTAAAATTGTAATTGACTCAGAGTTCATATAATTTAATTCCAACCCCAATTCATAGGATTTATGGCATTTAGGCCGGATTCAATCGCCTCGCCAGTCTTGTTAGCTGCATCACTGATTGATTCTTTTATGTTTCCACCTATTTCTCCTAATTTCTCACCAGTGTAGTTAATACCATCCTCAATCTTGTTTCCAACGTAATCCATCTTATCTTGTATACCTCCTATATTCTCATCATATAACCAGTTAAATCCGGTTGATATAGCCACACCAGCAGCTATTCCGCCTAATACGGCCCATCCCGCTGGATTAGAGACTCCGAGGAACGTTAATGCTCCAGCTGTTACAGTTGAACCGAAAGATCCAGCCGCGGCACCTACTACGAGAGATGCTCCGTTGTGTATAAAAGCCTCACCATGCGTTTTACCTTTTTGAGTTACATCTTCTCTCCAACCCCAGGCAGCACTTCCATAAGCAAAGAATTTCCCTAAAACTTTACCGCCAGATATTAGCTTGCCGCCATATTTATTCCATAATTGAGATCGATTCATTCCCTCTGTTTCCGGTATTATAAAGCTGCTAGGTCCAGGTGGTCCCTGGATTCCTCTATTGAGTGCTTGTTCCTGAATAAAGTTACCTATCCGTTTTGCTTCTAATCCTAACTGTTGAATACTGTTATGAAGTACATCTTTCGATACGTCCTGACTGATCTTATCCAAATTCTTACTCAAATATTCTAGAAATGTATCGGTCTTCTCATCATCAGATCCGTTCTTCTTAGTGGCTGTAGAAAGAATCGCATTGTATTCTTTTCTGCTTATACCACCCTGTTGAAGGCTCTTGTACGCGTGCTGAAGGATAGTAAGAGACCCTTCATCCATCCCTTTCTCTGCCTTCTCCGTTGCAGCAGCGATCGCAGCCATAGGAAGATACTCAATGTTATCCTCCGTGATCTCAATATTTCCATTCCCATAATTCTGCTGAATGATATTATTATAAGCATTCATATCCTGCAGCGATACAGTATCAAATTCACTGATTGATATAGCGCCGCTGCTTACTCCGGTGGTCATTTCAGACAGATACTTTTTCATTGTCTTCAGATCACTTTGTGTTTCCTGCAGCTTTGATGCGTGTTTGCTGTCGAGTTCGCCTAGATCAGTAATGACCTCATCTATTTGGCGTTTGCCTTTTTCGATATACGTTTCAAAGTCAGAATAACTAATTTGAGCGACAAATTTAATATCCGCCACGCCGGATAATACGGAATTAATATTCTCTGAGACACTCGCAACCTTGGATTTAGCTTTATCAAGCCCAGGTTGCAGCTCATCGTCTAAAAAGCCTTCACTTATGTATCCTTGATGATTGGATTCAAAAGATTGAACGTCATTCTTCATGTTCTCCAGTCTGTTTTTGTAATCTTCCATGGATTGAAGCAGGAAGGTGAGAAAGGGAGTGTGGATTTCGTTGTAGAAGGAACGGATTGCCTTGCCTGTTTCTCCTTTTAAGGCATCATCTAAGCTATAAAGATTTCTGACTTTGTGCTGAAGGTTTGATAGTTGTTCGGAAAGTGTGTCTAAATCTAGCTTAGACGTTTCCGTACCTTTGTGAATCTCCTTTACCGCGAACTCTTTCAACGTACGTCCTCCTCACCTGTTTATTTTAAAGCGATATTATCGCCGAGTGCTTGATCTAATTCGACTAATTCCTTTACCGCTGTCTCTGTAGCAACTATGTTATCTTGAAATAATGTGATGAACTGGACGAGAAGGTTTTCGTATTCCTGTTTGATTTCGTTGTACACATCACTCATGCGTATATCTTTATTACCTTCCATTGTTTCACCAAGCTGTTTTTGCAATGCTTGCAGGGCATCACTCATTTCCTGGATGCCTTTTTGAGCCTCGGCTTGGTTGATTTTAATTTCCCCGCTCATGAAAGGGCTCCTTTCCATAAAAAACTGCTATTTTCACCCTAACGAATCCAATTTCCATTTTGTAGAGTATTAAGTACCTTTTTCCTCAAGTAATTACCGACTATGACTAGGGAAATAGTTTTATATGCTCACTTCTTGGCTTGGAACGCTAACCTATTACCCGTTTTGTTGGGTTTATATGCCAAATAATTACATAATCTTGATTTAAATGGTTATGGATGGGGAAATGGTGGGTAACTGCTAAGGGCTTTTCCAGATATCATACATACGTCCTGACTTGAAGACTGTTGTACTTTAGCTACTGACGAGGAGGAACGACTAATGAAATTTAAATACACAGAATCATTGGTAAAAGAAGCATTTCGAGAATTAGTTTTGCATAATTCCGATGACACTTCGGGGCCAATATCGGATTTTAAGATGACACACCCTATAATGGGGCTAATTAAAAAAGCAAACGGAGAAAAATCGTTAGTAAACTGTGTGATTGATATAGAAGAGGAAGGCCTCTTAATCGTGCCGATGCATTTATTTAGAGCAGATAAAGCTATAGCGGCTTGGTATTTTAGCTTTTGGAGTGTACAGCATCTAGATATAAAAGATGGATGGCTGCAATCTACTATAACAATGAAGAGTGAGGGGAATGATGGTGAGTATGTTTTTCAAATAAGAAAACGCAGTCCAAAAAATCTCCCCAACCAAGAGAAGAATTTAAAGTATTTAATAGATTGCCTCGCAGAAAGATTTAAGGTGCCCCAAAGCTAGATGAGAGCGGTCTCATATTTAAATCCCCAACCTTTTTACCATTACAATTCGGTCGTATTTTGGAAAAACAAGGCAGAAGTCTTACAGATTTTTTGCTGGAAATCCTTTACTGTAGTAGTGATAAAGTTTTTGTGCGGTGTGATGTAAAGCAAGGAGGATGATTAAAGTGTCTTTAGCTTCTATAGATAGTCAAATCCGCAGTATGAACAGTTCGATTAATGGGTTGCGTGGACAAGTGCTCCAAAAGCAAGAAGAAGTACAGCGCCTTGAACGTGCAATCTCGGAGATATCTGGCCTGCAAGGCGATTATGAAGAGAGCAGAAAATATTGGCGGGATATCGATTTGACAGCGAAGACGTGGAAAGGAGAGCTTGCTGATAAGTTTGATGCCTTCCGTAACGGAGAGCTGTCGGCTAGCTTTACGGATGTGTCTCAAGATGAGGTGCAGCGAGTTGTGGAGGCGTTAGAGCAGGCGAAGGGCATGCTTGTTGCTGAGATTGATTCATGTCAGATGCAAATGGCATCAAAACAAAGTTCATTAGATCGGCTGCGTGCAGATAGGAAGAAGGAGCTGCAGTCATGAGTGAAATCATCTTAAAAGCAGATCATGTTCAACAGAAGCTGACGGATCTCCAAAACACCCTGACTGATTTCCAATCTGGAAAACTAGATAGAGGCAGTGGCCGGGAGATGCTTGATGTTCAAGCGAAGATTAATGATATTAATGTATCGCTGAATAGCCTTATACAAGATTATCAACAGATGGCTCTGCAGCATGTGGAGGCCAGCCAAGATGCTGTGGATTCGCTTGAGAAATTTGAGCAGGCAATGGCTGAAGTGATTGATGTTTTTACAATAGGATAGGAGCGATCACGGCATGGCGATTCATGTGAAGCGTAATACAGGCATGATGGGTGGGTTAGCTAAGGTTGCAGTAATTGTAAATGGCCAGTATGCTGCGAAACTCGGCAATAATGAGGATACAACTTTCAAATCGAGCGAGTCTGTAAAGCTGAAGGCTAAGCAGTGGTTCTTTGGCAGCAAGGAAATGGAAGTAGTTGATGACGCTAATTTAGAGGTAAGAATCAATACAGTTGCAGTGCTCCTCCTTCTGGCTGCGATCGTCTGCTTGATTCTTGGTGTCATTCTCTCGCCAATTATTACTGCATTGGCAGTCATCCTCTTTTTTGTCTGTATTATTTATAGTTCAAAAAATTGGTTCCAATTAATAAAAGTTAAATAGAAGAATACGAATCTGCTAGTTGATGTGTCAACGTAGATAAACAAAAGCCAGTGAAGTACAAAATCACTGGCTTTTGTTGTTTATTGGACGTTTGTATCTTTATTCCTGCATTACATCAGTCTTTGTGTTACCAATGGCATGTTTCTGCATTTTTCTTGTTAGTAGCTTTGGCGCATTTTGAGAGAGGATCGTTGATACAGGTGCAATTCATAATAGAATGAATGAAGATAAGTGGATATAAATGGTTTTTCATTGGCTTACTGAAAACAGAGAAGCGAATCCGGTGGCGGAAAGGACTGAAACAATGGCATTTTTATGGTTCAAGACAGACACGGAAGCAAAAAGAGATGACTACCTGAAGCTGTATAACGAGCTGGAAGAAGCAAAAGCAGAGCATGACAAGCTGGTGAGCGAAGCGGAGTCTTATTTTTCTTCCTATAAGGGGAGCGTGCCGTGTATGGCGGAGGATGCTATTCCGAGTAATGACTTCATACCAGCGCAGGAACGGCTTGATAAAAAGCTGACGGATTACTTGGATAACGAAAAGGAATATCGCAGCAAGCTCGTCACGGCGAGTGACCGAGCATACGAACGGTATCTCCATTATAAGCGTAAAGCAATCGAAGAGGCGAAGGAGGACTAAGCTATGGCGAAGGATGTAATCATCGATCAAGCTGACTTGAATACAGCCAAATCGTCAGCGGCGAAGCTGAAGGAATCACTGGATAACACCTATGCACAAGGTGAAGCCCTGCTTTCGCTCGTACAAGGATCCAAATGGGAAGGAAAGTCACGTGATAGCTTCCTTGCTTACTTGGAGCTGCTGCTTCAGTATCATGCCGATCTCAAGGATGCAGCTTCTTTGCAAAAGAAGGCACTGGATAATATAGAGGATTATCAATCTGATTTCCAAAGCCATAATTTGGTGAAGGAAGTGAAAAGCCTATGACGCAAACAGATAGGGATACCTTTCATGTGACCGAGCTCTATTTACTCGCTGCGGCATTTGATGCAGAGGCTTTATTTGGCCTGCCTGATAAGAAAATATATCAGCTGCAGGGGGAAGAACCTTGGAGCCAGGCGCATAAGCGCTTGATCCAGAAAGGTATTTTTACAGAAGAAGGCAAGCTGACGAAATCGGGTGCGGTAATCATTAAGACGTTGTATGAATACTTCTTCAGCCAAAAATATGTGCGGATCAATAACCTTATGTTCGCCTTCCGGGAGAAGCAGGCAGAAGAAGTGATCATCCTCGTGGAGACGTATGAAAAGACATATAAACTCTATGTAATGGCCAAGCCGCTTGTACTGAAGCTCCTCAGCGAAAAAGTCCCGCTTCTGAACCGTGAACCTGCCGAAGGAGAAAAGAATTTCCTGCGGCGCGAGCTGCCAGATGAGGAAAAGGCTGCGATCAATGAGCTCGGTGTAACGAATGATATCGCCAATATTGAACTTTTCCATCCACGCGTGAAGCCTCAGATTGCCAGCAACCCGAATTACTATCAGCAATGGCTCGTGCTCTCTAAGGATGCCAAGCTGATTATGATTGATACGACCGAGAAACACTACTACCACGCAAGCCAGTACTGGTTTATGAAGGTACTGTTCGATGCGTTGGACTTCCCGTATCGACAGAAAGAGGGGGTAAGATAGATGGCGGCTAGTGGGAAAATCACGGTTGATCCAATCGAGATTACCGATATGTATAAGCAGCTCATGGCTATTATGGAAGATCTTCAGTCGAACGCAGTGCCTGCAATCGAGAATATAAAAAACACGAAATTCTATCAAGAAGGAAAAGCGATGGAGGCAATCGAAGCATATCCCGAAGCAAATGATAAGTTCATGGAGCTGCAGGATCACTATGCACGCATCTCCTCCTTGGTGATTGAAACCCTAAACACGATGATCGAGACAGACGAAGCTATTGCCCTGAAAATCATCGATGCATTGGAGGTGTAATACGTGGATGTAAAATACCGAAGCAGTCAATGGGATAAAACGAAAGATAGTCTTCGTAACTTGATCGGTCTGGGTGTCTGGGGTAAAGGCATGATCGATACGATGAAGGACATTACGGACAACTTGGACGAAGCAAGTGAGAAGGTGGCGAAGTATGATTCCGATGGTGTTGTCTCGTTTTCTTATACAAGCGATAAGGATAAGTATCAGCGATTGTTTGAGGACTTCAAAGTGCTGGAGGATTTCAGTGGAAGTGTGGGGGATATTGTAGAGGATACAATCGATCAGCCCTTCTTTGAAGATATCGATGCCTTTGTCCAGAAAGTACGAGATTCTTCCATCTCCAACTACACGACCTCGAACCATATCGGTGCGACGGAAACGATACCTATCTCTTATTACGGCTCCTATCAGGAATACGAAACGGAGAAAACAGAAATCACAATCGATGATATACTGAGCGGAGATAACTATTATGCCGATCAAATCAAAGCCTCTTTTGAAAAATGGAAAGTACAGAACCCCGATGAAGACATCAGCTACGAGGATTACCGCACCGCTGCCGTCAATACACGTGCCTTTGAATATGAATCTATTGAGGACGGGCAGTTTACAAAAGAGTTTTGGGTGAACATTGCAGCTTTAGTCGTTATCGTTGGTGTAACAGTTGTGTGCCCGCCAGCTGGTGCTGTACTAGGAGCAGCTTATGCAACAGTGGAGATGGGAAGTGCTATTTCTGGTCAGGATTGGGCTTCCGGGCGGGAGTTAGACACTTCGGAACGATGGACGAGGGGTTTACTTGCGCCGCTTGATGTTCTGCCTATAGGAAGTGCGGTGACCAGCTTTACAGGAACGGCACGTACGACAAGCAGAGTGGTGGATTTAGGGAGCTTGCTAAATAAAACTAAGCTTAGCTCCTCCCTCACCGACAACATTTCTAATCAAACATCACAGGTATTGAGATTAGTAGGGACAGCAGGTCAGCAAACTTCCACAAGATTACGGAGTGCTGCTCACACGGTTACTAATACTACAAACATTCTAAAAAACAAACTAGGAGAAGAGGCCGTAAGAATTGCACAAATGGGGGATTCGGGTATAACTAGGGTTTTAAATATGTTTCCTCAAGTTGGCGCTGTTGCGGATAATGGTTTAATGCTTGCGTCTTCTGGTAATTTTAATAAGCTTGAGGAGGGTGCAGTAAAAGTAGCGAGTCGACTTGGATCTCCTAGGATTACGGGTGCAGGTAATGCGGGAGTAAGTGATGTAAAAACAGTTGTGGAAAAAGGGCAACAGTTTACGAATGGAAGAAGAAACAGACTAAAGCCGAATATTAGGTATCAAACAGGCGAGTATGATTACTTTTATGAAACTGATACTGCGGGAAGAATTACAAAATTTGAGACGGATAAATTACAATTAACCACAAGAGAAGATAGATTGCCGCATAGTAAGAATACACTGGGTAAGGTTAAGGGTCAGGATCACGCAGGTCATTTGGCTGGTGATAGGTTCGGGGGGTCACCTAAAATTGATAATTTGGTGTCGCAATTATCTGATGTTAACCTAAGAGAATATAAAAAAATTGAAGCTGAATGGGCAACTGCTTTAAGTGAAGTACCACCAAAAGCTGTGAAAGTTGATGTTAAAATAATATACTCTGGAAATGATCCGAGACCTGATAAATTTATAGTCAATTACTTTATTGATGGTAAGCCAGGTTCAAAAATTATCAAAAACTAATTAAAGGAGTGAATATTTGAATGAAAGAATTTGAAGATAAGTTTACCGAATTACAATCCGATATGATTTCTATTTGTTTGGAGTACGTGGAAGATAGAGCGGATAAAGTATACGTTTATGCTTCACATGAAGGAGGAATTATCTCAAGTAGCTTCTTCTATTTAATTAATAATAAGTATGTAGAATGTCATAAAGTAAATGATGCCTTGGAAACCGGGGATGAAGGTTATGATGTATCTCCAGAACGAATGTTAACGGTATTACAAATAATAAATGAAGATATCGAGAAGATTGAAGTATTGTGCAAAGAATATGGAAGAGACATACCGACAGAAATGAAATTAATATATGATGTTAAGAATGGAAATTTCAAGGCTGAATACAAGTATGATTTAGTATATTCAAATGATGAAGTAAAAACGGCTGATCATATTGCTGATGAATGGTTTGAGGAGATACAAGATAATAATCTTTGATATGCTATTAGGTGTTTGCTTGATTTTATTAAGAGCAGGATTTCTATAACTTAAAACAACTTTTCAGGGAGACTAAATAATGTGAGCGAAACCTAGCTTATATTAATAACAAGCTGAACGGGACCAGTCTCTATATGCATCCTGAATAGTAACGAAAGTGCTTATTAATCAATAATAGGCGCTTTTTTATATTGTTATTAGACATTTCATAAAGTCTTTTAAAGAGATTTTAAATGGAATTATCAACAAAAAAAGAAATAAAGAAACTGTTTTACTATGAAACCTTTGGGGATTCGATGCGTACAAGATATAACAATATCTTTAGAAACTGGAGAGATGAACTTGGAATACGCAATATCGAATCAAAAAACAATCATGCAGAAGGTGCTGCAGACATTCTTGATGACGCTATTATTGGCGACGCTCGGGATCTATGCTGGTAATTTTGTGCCACCTGTGCTTATTTTGCCATTAATCGTAGTGGAATTAGGTATGCTAATTGCTGCCTTCTGGCTAAGAAGGAAGAAGGCTGTCAGCTATACGTTCATCTATATATTTGCTGTCATTTCAGGTATCACGACATACCCGGCGGTAGCTTACTATGCTTCAATTGGTGGAGCTAATATTGTCCTGTATGCTTTCACGACGACGTTTGTTATCTTCGGAGTGATGGCGCTTGTAGGGGTTAAATCGAAAAGAGATTTTTCTTTCCTTGGCGGGTTCTTGTTTGTAGCCTTGATTGCGTTGATCGTTACAGGTTTGATCGGAATTTTTGTTCCATATAGTGATGCGACACTGTTGGTTTTCTCAGGCATTGGTTCAATCGTATTTTCACTTTACATCTTGTATGATTTTAATCAAATGGCAAGGAACCATGTTACAGAAGAGATGATCCCGCTAATGGCATTGAATTTGTATTTGGACTTTATCAACTTGTTCATGAATTTATTGCGGTTCCTAGGAATTATGTCGAAGGATTAAAAAATAAAATGCCAGAAATCTCTTATAGAGACTCTGGCATTTTTTGTAGTTACTTAAGATGAGGAGGAGTTAAATTGCTGAAATCACAGATGTTATTAGAAAAAATCGTTTCCACTTTAGATAATTCTATACTTACTAAAGTGGTTAAAGAAAATCAAAATATAGACTACGAGGGAATGTTGATCCAAATCGAGAACAATACCTATCGAAGTCGTTTAGCAAAAGCCACACCTAAAAAAAGAGGCTACTTTGTGGCATTCTGGAAAAAAGATGAAAATAATAAGAATCAACCCTATAGTTTCTCGGATAGTCCCGATAAAATTATAATTTCAATAATAGATAACAATCTTAAAGGTCAATTTATATTCCCGAAATCCAAGCTATTAGAAAAAGGAATTTTGAGTAGTAATACTACTAAAGGGAAAATGGCAATACGAGTATATCCTTCTTGGGAAATAGAATTAAATAAAACAGCTGAACAAACACAAAAATGGCAACAAAATTTTTTTGTGGATTTAACAACTAACCAAAATCAAGATAGATTAGAAGAATTGTATTTCAATTAATAAATAACTCTTATGTTAACCCTCATTCTAAAGTTAATGTTTAAAGAAGATAAACTGAGAAAAGACCGGAAAGCTATAAATGCTTTCCGGTCTTTTTATTACTTCTTATTAACAGACGCGTCATAAATCGTATCAACCGCATCCTTCAATGCTGCATCAAAATCTTCCTGGGACTGACCTGAGTTTAGCTCTGCTGCTAAAGCGCGGGAGAAGCTGGCGATTACGTCTTCGTTTTCTTTCAGCTTTTCGTTTGCTTCGTCGCGGGAGTAGCCGCCGGATAAAGCGACGACGCGGACAACGCGTGGATGCTCGGTAAGTTCTTTATAAAGATTTGCTTCTGTAGGGATGGAAAGCTTGAGCATGACATTTTCTTCTTCAGACAAATCGTTCAGATGGCGGAAGATTTCATCCCGAAGGATTTCCTCGCATTTTTCTTTATCTTCACTGTGAATATTAACTTCTGGTTCAATGATTGGAACGATGCCTGCTGCGATGATGCTTTTGCCGATTTCGAATTGCTGATCGACAACGGCTTTGATCCCGCTGACGTTAGGCTCTTTGATGACCGAACGCATTTTTGCTCCGAAGATATGTCTTTCAGATGCGCGGCCGAGTGTTTCGTTCAGGTTATCAATTGGTTTCATCAGCTGAACGCCATCTTTTTCTTCTTCTAAGCCTTTATCGACTTTTAAGAAAGGTACGATTCCTTTTTCTTCCCAAAGATAGTCGCCAGTGTGTTTGCCTTCGACCTCTCGATCCATCGTCTGTTCAAATAGGATCGCTCCTAGAATCTTGTCTTTGTTGAATGCAGGGGAAGTGATGATGCGTGTACGCATGTCATGGACGAGCTTGAACATCTCGTCTTCATTTGAATAAGCATCCTCTGATACACCGTACTCTGCCAATGCTTTCGGTGTGCTGCCGCCGCTTTGATCCAATGCTGCGATAAAACCTTTACCGTTTTTAATGATATCAAATTGTTTGTCGTTCATATCTGCCACTCCTTTGATTCGTTTTTTAGCTGAAAAAATGCTCCATGTTCACTGTTCCCTTTTATCCAGTGTTTTAACATTAAATGTTTGATAAGGTTTCCAAAACGGGATTCACGGGTTGCGGGAGCTCATTTAAGAAAGTAAAAGCAGTGTTTCGCTGTCTATCGGGACTTTTTGGTATAACTTAAGTTGGATTGACGGTCGGTTGGGCATGTTATAGGGTAAGTTTGACTATTTAACAGACGGTATGGAAGGAAGGGCATTCATGAGCATTAGGACTCGGTTATTCGTCATGTTGCTCTTATTCATCATTCTGCCTTATTTTCTCTTTGTAATTTTTATTTATGAAAATAGTAAATCGAGTATCGAGGAGCGGGATTTGGCAAGAAGCCAAGAGGAGTTAAATGAGAGCAGGGCTGATTTAGAACAGTACGCAGAGGAGATGGTCCGGCTGCCTTACAGCTTGTTCAATATGCCAGAGGTCCAGCAGGTACTGGAGAATGGCATGCTGGAAGAAACGACAGAACATGTGCGGGCATTTGAGAATAGTGTGGAGACGTATGCGGCGACCCGACCGGATATCCGGCAGCTGCGGTTTTATTTTCAAGAAGATCAGCAAGCGCTGACAGTCTACCAATCAAATGTCAGTGCTCCAAAGCCAGCACCGGATTATCTGGAGGGTGCGCCATTCAGGGAGATGAACGAGTCCAAGACAGCTTACATGCTGGAAACTCCGCATGTATTGGTAAATGAAGATAAAGTGGCGATCGTGCCGGAATCAGACAATACGATCGTTTTGCCTATCCAGCACAGGATAACAGACGTTCTGAGTGGAGAATTTCTTGGGTTCCTGACGACTGATATAGAGGTAACATCTTTTTCGCGGCTGCTTGAGGCTGTCACGAGAGAAGCAGGAACCCAGGTTATACTAGTGAACGGAAATGGGGAAATCATCTATAGCAAGGATTCGAAACAGATCGGCAAAAATATGGACGAATCACAAATGGCAGCAGGGGGTGAAAATATCGTCCTTCGGGAGGAATTGGGGGAGCCTTTAGCGGACTGGCAGCTGATCAAGGTTACATCAAAAGATGAGTTGTTCCGTGATGCGAGGGAGACGGCCTGGACGAATGTCGTGTTAGGTATCGGCGTTGTCCTCTTAGGAACTGTACTGGTTCTTGTTGTTTCACGTGTGTTTACAAAACCGATTATTACGTTAAGTGAGCAGGTGCGATCCATAGAAGGCGGTCAGATGAACGTCCGGCTCAAAACAGAACGTAAAGATGAAATTGGCCATCTGGCTGCGCATATGCAGGAGATGCTGAATAGAATCGATACTCATATTGCGCGTGAATATAAGCTTGAGCTAGAGGTGCGGGAGAGTCAGCTAAGAATGCTCAAATCTCAAGTAAACCCTCATTTTCTTTTTAATGCATTGCAATCCATCGGAGCTGTTGCACTGCGCTCGGGTGACCGGGAAGTGTACAAGCTGCTCGTAACCTTATCCAAAATGATGCGATATGCATTGCAGGCCGATCAGCTCGTACCGGTGCGGGACGAGCTTGACTACATCAACTCCTATATCACATTGCAAAAAGAACGTTTCGGAGCAGATTTACCGATTACTATTCAAGTAGAGAAGAATGTGCAGGAATACAGAATACCAAGCATGCTGCTGCAGCCGCTTGTTGAAAATTATTTCAAGCATAGCTATGAGACTATGCGAGATAAAAGCAGCTTTATCCTGAAAGGGACGGTAAAAGACGGAGTGATAATATTCAACGCGGCTAGCTACGGAGCAGCAGTGAGTGCCGAAGAAATTCGTCTGCTGCAGGAGGGCGTCGCTGGCGGAACAGGGCTGCAAAATATCGCGGAGCGTCTGCATCTTCATCATGGCGATAAAGCGGCGTTTCAACTTGGTAATTTGGACGGAAAAGGATTTGGAGTCACGATTTGTATTCCGGCAGAGGAGCAGGGAGGTCAGAAAGCATGAAGGCGTTACTCGTGGATGACGAAAAAAATGGGCGCGAGGTGCTGCGCACACTTGGTGAGTGGGAGCAGAATGGCATAACTGTGCTTTTAGAGGCAGGTGATGGGAAAGAGGCCCTTGAACTGATTGCATCGGAGCAGCCGGAAATCATTTTCACTGATATCAAGATGCCGCGTATGAGCGGAATCGAACTGATGGAGCAGCTGCATGCTGCTGACTACCGAGGAAAATGCATCCTTGTAACTGGTTATGATGACTACCAGTTCATGCGGAAAGCTATTCAGTTCAACAGCTTTGATTATTTGCTGAAGCCAATTGATCCGGAGGCTTTTACAAAGGTGCTGGAGAATGTAACGCAAGCCATTATCGCTGATAAGCAGTCTTTTAAAAACGAAGCAGAGGTTCTCGGGGATGCGAGAAGACTGCTTTTGGAAAAGCAGGTATCGGCATTGTGTATGGGAGAGTTGAAGGATTTCTCCATTTTACAAAAACTTTTGCCACAGGAAGAGGAAATCGATCTTACATTGCTGTCTTTTTATCATATGCATCAGTCAGCCCAAGTAATGGAGGCTCTGACGAGTGAGCTGCATCGATATGCAATTGGTGATGTATTCCGTTTCCAGCAAGAGGATAACTTGTACGTTGTTTTGTCTGCAGCTGACCATTGGCTGCAGATAGAGAATTGGCTGCGTCATCACCTGGATTTACCAGTAAGAATTGTGCAAAAACGGCTGCGTTCTCAGGAGGAGATTGCTCCTGTTTTCCAGCAGCTTACAGTGGAGCTGGCAGAGCATCGTTATCGCACTATCAGAAGACTTGTAGAGCTGGAAAGTGAACAGCGTGGTCAAGATATCGTCGCATATGTAGAGAGCTACTACATGGAGGATGTAAGCTTGGAGCGTTTATCGAAGCTTTTCTTTCTGTCAAAAGAGCATATTTCACGGAAATTCAAGCAAGAAACCGGCATGACATTATCCCGATATGTGACGAACTGCCGAATGAAGCAGGCTAAGCAATGGCTCGAGCAAACCAACAAAACAATGTATGACATAGCCAGGCTGCTCGGCTATCAAGATGAAGTGTATTTCTCGAAGCTATTCAAAAAAGAGACTGGGTTAACCCCGACTGCATATAGAACTGAGTGTAAAGAGCAGGGGGCGAGATAATTATAATGAGGAAGAAACTGTTTTACGGTTTTCTTGCGGTCCTTTTGCTGCTGCTTTCCGCCAGTAACATGCCGCCAGAAAAAGAGGAAGAGCAAGCAGAGCAAACAGTCAGCCTTACAATTCGTAATCCGAAGGTGGAGGTTGCTTCCGAGTTTGAGGACATGGTTAGCATGTATGAAAAAACACATCCCCATGTTCGTATCCAGGTGGAAACCGTTGGTGGTATTTCAGATGATTTCTCTGATTTGAAAACACAAATGGCAATTGGTGAAGGCCCGGACATCTTCACCAATGTCGGCTATTCTGCTACAGAAGAGTGGATCCGTTACTTGGAGGATCTGAGCGAGGAATCGTGGGTATTTGATGCTCGGGATGGTACACTCGACCCCATTACTGAGGGTGGGAAGGTGTATGGTATGCCGATGAATATTGAGGGATTCGGCATCGTTTATAATAAGGCGTTATTTCGAAAAGCTGGTATCAACGAGCTTCCTGATACATATACAGAACTGGAGAAAGTGGCGTCTCAGCTCAAAAAGATTGGTGTGACGCCTTTTGCGAATGGCTATTATGAGGAATGGAAGCTAGGTCATCATTTGACAAGTTTAGCTTTCGCTGAGCAGTCTGATCCTGAAGCGTTCATGTCGGACCTGACAGAAGGTAAGGCAAGCTTTGCTGATAATAATAGCTTTCAGAACATGCTGCGTTTTCTTGATCTTACACTTGCTTATGGTAGCCCTCATGCTGCAACGACAGATTATTACGCTGAGATGGAAGTGTTCCAACAAGGAGAGGCAGCCATGATTGTGCAGGGGAATTGGGTCGAGCCGCTGTTGGCAAAACAAGCTCCGGATTTGGATGCAGGAATGTTTCCGATACCACTTGATGACGGAGGAAATGCTCAGCTGGTCACGGGTGTGCCGAGTTATTGGGTCGTCAACAAGCAATCCGGGGCAGCTGAAAAACGGGAGGCAAAGCGGTTTCTGAAATGGATGGCAGAATCAGAAGAAGGGCAAGCATATCAAACAGAGCACCTTCGCTTCGTCTCGGCATTCCGCTCTGTACAGCCGCCTGAAACCAGCCTGAGCGGAGACACGTGGAGGCGATATGATCAGCAGGAACGTCGGAACTTTAATTGGTCCTCTTACTCGCCACCAATGAAGGATGCTTTTGGCCGAATCCTGAAACAATACGTGAATGAAGAGATGTCCAAGCAGGACGCGCTGCAGGACTTGAATCATGCGTGGCAGCAAAATAGTTCATCGCACTAGTGTAGAAGTCCCTCTAACAGGAGGGACTTTTTGTGTGGATATCAATTTTAGACAAAAAGAAGATCAAGATAAACCATCCCTGTTTTTGTTTTCCTGTCCTATACTGAGCTCGTAAGGCGGGTTTGCCAAGACTTGCCTTACAGGGATTAGCAATCATACATAGGAGGAATACGGGATGAAATTTCGGAAACGGGCGTTAAAAGCAAGTGTCGTTTCACTGAGTGCAGCGTTGGTGCTGGGTAGCAGTCTGACAGTGGCTTCGGCGAACAATGAGGGTGGAAATGTGAAGCCGTACAAAGAAACGTATGGTACATCACAAATCACACGTCATGACATGAAGGAAATGATCGGGCAGCACGGGGACGAACGGTATACTGTTCCTAGCTTTGATGCTTCTTCTATCAAGAATATCGAGTCGGCTACAAAGATCGATGAAAATGGCAATGAAATTAAAATGGATGTATGGGACACATGGCCGCTCCAAAACCCGGACGGTACAGTAGCGGATTATAATGGATACCAAATTGTTTTTGGGCTAGCTGGAGATCCGAAAAATGCAGGTGACACATTCATCTATATGTTCTATAAAAAGTCAGGCGATGATTCCGTTGATGCATGGAAAAATGCCGGTCGTGTATTTGATGATAATGATAAATTCAATGGTGATAAGATTCTGGCTGGTCAGCAAGAGGAGTGGTCTGGTTCGGCTGCCTTCATCGATGGAGAAATCCGCTTATTCTATACGAACCGCGGCGGCTTTGATGAAAGCAAAGGTATTTTCGGTAAACAGACACTGACGACGGCGCAGGTGAACGTGTCTGAAAAGGATGCAAGCAGTTTGCAAGTGGACGGCGTAGAGGATTATAAGTCCATCTATGACGGCGGCGACGGTGAAACATATGAAAATGTTGATAAAGCCTTTGAAGATCGCAATTTCGCGAACAACCACACCTTGCGTGATCCGCATTATATCGAAGATAAAGGCAAGAAGTACTTAGTTTTCGAAGCGAATACAGGTACTGAGTTTGGATATTCTGGGGAAGATTCTTTATATAACCGTGCGTACTATGGCAAAGGTGGTATGAAATTCTTCAGAGATGAATTCAAACAACTCCAAAATGGCGGTAAGAAAGAGACTGCAGAGCTTGCTAACGGTGCAATTGGTATTGTGGAAATCAATGATGATTACACACTGAAAAAAGAAATGAAACCACTCGTTGTTTCCAATACGGTAACAGATGAGATCGAGCGTCCGAATATCTTCAAAAAAGATGGCAAGTTCTACTTATTCACAAGCTCGCGGGGTGCCAAAATGACAATCGATGGCATCGATGATGAAGATATCTATATGCTTGGCTATGTTTCGAATAGCTTAACTGGCCCATATAAGCCAATGAACAAATCAGGTATTGTTCTTCATCAGGACTTGGATCCAAATGATCTGACTTGGACATATGCACATTATGTGATTCCGCAAAAAGAAACGGATGACTTCGTCGTAACTAGCTACATGACGAACCGCGGTTTCTTCCAGGACCATAAATCTACATTTGCTCCTTCGTTCTTGCTTGATATCGATGGCAAACGCTCTTCTGTAGTGGAAGATGGTATCTTGGAGCAAGGTCAAATCACGTACGAAGAGGAATAATTCAAAATAAGAAAAGGAAATGTCAGCATTATGGCATTTCCTTTTCATCTATTTTAAATAAAAGTGTGGTGACAATATGTTAAATAGATTTTCGAAAAAGAGGTGGATGATGCTTGGTGTGATAATTTTGCTCGTTGTCGCAGTAATCGCAGTTTCTGTGTTAATGAATGAGAAAAAGACTGAAAAACAAAACCCCGGGAAGGCGCAAACTATCTCATATCGACCTGATTTCCATTTCAGCTCACCTGACAAATGGAAGAATGATCCGCAGCAGCCGATTTACTATCAAGGCAAATACCACTATTACTATCTCTACAATAAAGACTACCCCGATGGCAATGGCACGGAATGGCGGCATGCAACTTCAAAGGATTTGATTCATTGGGAAGATCATGGAGTCGCAATTCCGAAATATACGACAGAAAACGGTGATCCGTGGACAGGATCTGTCGTTCACGATAAGAACAATACAGCCGGTTTTGGTGAAGGTGCGCTTATTGCGATTGTTACCCAGCCGACAGGAGAGACTGGGCAACAGGAACAATACCTCTGGTATAGCACAGATGGAGGGAATACCTTTAAGCAGGAAAGTGAGGAACCGGTACTTACTAATCCTGATGCGGAGGATTTTCGTGATCCTAAAGTGATATGGAATGAAGAAAAGAATGATTGGATCATGCTTCTGGCAGAGGGAGATAAAATCGGGTTTTACGAATCTGCTGACTTGAAAACCTGGACATTCACTGGAGATTTTCAGACTGATGGGATTGGAGTACTTGAATGTCCGGATCTATTCCAGCTGCGCGCACCTGATGGGACGGTTAAATATGTACTTGGTATGAGCGCGAATGGAGAGGGCAAAGGTGAACCGAAAACCTATGCCTACTGGACTGGAAGCTTTGACGGGGCAGCTTTTACGCCGGATGAAGATAATCCCAAATGGCTTGATTACGGTTTTGACTGGTATGGCGGGATCACCTTTGAGGATGGTCCATCAGAAGATAAGCAAGCGAAGCGATATGCACTTGCTTGGATGAATAATTGGTCATATGCCGATCAAACACCTTCGATGAAATATGATGGATTCAATGGTACAGACTCCATTGTCAGGGAAATCACATTGCAGCAAGGTCGAGATGGTTATTATCTTGCTTCCCAGCCGATTGCTGCGCTGGATCAGCATTTTCAATCATCGGACACAGTTGAGAATATAAGTCTTCAAAATGAGACGCAAACCTTGGATATTTCAGCAGAGACGTATCAATTGGATGCTGACATTTCGTGGGTAGAAAGCCCAAACGTTGGGTTGCGGTTACGGGAATCAAAAGATCACTCCCGTCACCTGGATGTAGGTATCGCTGGTGCTGCAGGCTATTCTTATGTAAATAGAAGCCACATTCCTAATCCGGATCAAGAAGGTGCCTATCAAGAAAGCAAGGCACCATTTGATACCGAAAAGAAGCAAGCGCATGTCACAATCCTTGTAGATAAAACAAGTGTAGAAGTGTTTGTTGATGATGGGGAGGTTGTACACAGTAATGTCGTATTCCCTCACCCACAGGATCAAACGATTAGTTTGTATGCTGAAGATGGCAGTGCTAAGTTTGATAATATTTCTATAAAGAGAATAAGCAAATCACAATAATTTTTTGAAAAAAGGCTGGGACATAACTAAATTCCCATTA
>NZ_NPBJ01000032.1 GCF_002272075.1 Terribacillus saccharophilus | reverse complement strand
CTCAGCCTCTTTTTCATATTGTGAGAAATAGCTTTTGTTAGTTGATTTTTTGTGTGAGGTTATTTTACATCTTGTGTAAGTAATTATCTTCGAGTTATAATGATTATTGTTTATTAAATATTTGTGATAATGTATGGAAAGCAGTACATACTACAGATGATTTATAGAGATCGTTACATAAGGGGGATTTACATGGCTTCAAAAGAGAAAGATTTACAACAGCAGCAGTCTCCTTCCAAAGGGAAATGGGGCGTCCTGCTAGGAGCGGCCTTCCTGATGGGTTCATCAGCTGTTGGACCGGGCTTCCTGACACAAACAGCTGTCTTCACTGATCAATTATTAGCAAGCTTCGGCTTCGTTATTCTTATGAGCATCATTTTAGATGTTGGTGTGCAGTTGAATATATGGCGAATTATCGCTGTTTCCAGAATGCGCGGTCAGGATATCGCGAATAAAGTCTTGCCGGGGTTGGGATACTTCCTTGCTTTCGCGGTTGCATTGGGTGGTCTTGCATTTAATATCGGAAACGTTGGCGGAGCAGGACTAGGTTTGAATGTTATCTTTGGTATTGACGCTCGAATTGGTGCTATTATAACTGGTATTATTGCAATTGGTATTTTCCTTTCCAAAGAAGCGGGAGCTGCAATGGATCAGATTGCCCGTATTCTTGGAATCGTAATGATTGTGTTGACTTTGTACGTGGCGTTCCAAAGTGATCCGCCTGTCGGAGAGGCAATAACACGTACGTTTGCACCGACAGAACTTGATGTATTCGCAATCATCACACTTGTAGGTGGTACAGTCGGTGGTTATATCACGTTTGCTGGTGGTCACCGTCTATTGGATGCAGGTATTTCCGGGAAAGAAAACCTTCGCTACGTGACGCGAAGCTCGGTCACTGGTATTTTAATTGCTTCGATTATGCGGATATTCCTGTTCCTAGCTGTATTGGGTGTGGTAGTGACAGGTGTGAAATTGGATGCATCTAATCCTGCGGCGACAGTTTTCCTAGAAGCTGCTGGAACAATTGGATATAAGATGTTCGGTCTTATCCTATGGGCTGCTGGTATTACGTCTGTAATTGGTGCAGCATATACATCTGTTTCTTTCTTGAAGACATTATCAAAGCGTGTAGAACGCCATCAGAAGCTTGTGACAATTGGATTTATCATTATTTCAACGATTATCATGGTTTTAATAGGGCAGCCAGCAACATTACTTGTCGTTGCAGGTGCAGTGAACGGTTTAATTTTGCCGATTGGTTTAGGTGTACTGTTAATTGCAGCCTATAAGAAATCAATCGTTGGGGATTATAAGCACCCATTGTGGCTCACAATCTTTGGTGCAATTGTCTTTATCGCAACGGCTTACTTGGCAATTGTTACGCTGATTGATAAAGTGCCGCAGTTGTTCTAATTCGAGAAGGAGGTCCTAAAAAATGAAGCTTACCTATCATCCGCTAGGAGATACGGGCATTCAGCTCGTTTTCGGACAGACAATCTCAGAGGAAACAAATCAGAAAATCCGGATTTTTACAGAGTTGCTTAAGGCGGAGCCGATTGAAGGAATTATCGAGTGGATACCGGCTTATACAACGCTATCAATTTTTTATCGTCCTGATAAAATTCGCTATCAAGCACTGCTGGAAAAACTGGAGCGTCTATATGAAAATATCCAAGGAGGAGTGGCCGAGGCCGCTTCTCTTGTTTATGAAATTCCTACCTATTATGGCGGGGAGACAGGACCTGATTTGAATTTCGTTGCGAATCATAATGGTCTGTCAGAAGAGGATGTCATCCGCATTCATTCCAGCCAGGATTATTTGATTTATATGATGGGATTTGTCCCTGGTTTCCCTTACCTTGGCGGTATGCCGGAAGAAATTGCGACACCGCGCTTGGAGGAACCACGTTCGAAAATTGCAGCTGGTTCTGTAGGTATAGCCGGATCACAAACGGGTGTATATCCACTGGAAACTCCGGGTGGCTGGCAAATCATCGGTCAGACGCCAGTGAAATTATACGATCCAGAACGTGAGCAGCCGATTTTATTGACTTCCGGTCATTATCTGAGGTTCGTCCCAATTTCGAAAAAAGAATATGACGATATTGCAGAAGCGGTTCGTCTTGGGGAATATAAGATTATCAGTAAGGAAAAGTAAGGAGGGGCTGGAATGAAGACGATTGATCTGAACAGCGATTTAGGCGAAAGCTTTGGTGCCTATACAATCGGAAATGATGAGGAAGTATTGAAATACATATCATCCGCCAATATTGCGTGTGGATTCCATGCGGGTGACCATAATGTCATGCTTGAAACGGTTAAAACAGCAGCGGAACTTGGTGTAGGAATCGGTGCTCATCCAGGCTTTCCTGACTTAGCGGGGTTTGGCCGTCGGGATATGAAGCTGTCTCCGAAAGAAATCTATAACCTAGTTGTTTACCAGGTAGGAGCAATCCAAGGAGCAGCCAAGGCTTGCGGTACATATGTTCAGCATGTGAAGCCGCACGGAGCGCTATATAATATGGCATCAAAAGATTCTGCTATTGCGGAAGCCATCGCGGCAGCAGTGCATGCAGTTGATCCAAAACTGGTACTGTTCGGCTTGGCAGGAAGTGAGCTTGTGCGTGCAGGAGAGAAAGTTGGTCTAAGTGTTGCACAAGAGGTCTTTTCTGACAGAACATATCAGGCAGATGGAACGCTGACACCTCGTTCTCAAGCAAATGCTATGATACATGACGTGACAGTCGCAGTGGATCGTGTCATTCGTATGATTCAAGAAGGTAAAGTAACTGCTGTTGATGGAACGGATATTACTATTCAAGCAGATACGATTTGTGTGCATGGTGATGAACCGGAAGCGCTGCGATTCGTTCAACAACTCCGTGAAAGACTTCAGGCAGAACAAATAACGATTCAGAATTTCGGAGTAGAGCATCATGAGTAGTAAGCTATTTCAAGTGATCAAGCCCGGACTAATGACGACTTTTCAAGATCTCGGCCGCACTGGCTACCAGGAATATGGTGTAGTTGTAGCGGGTGCGATGGATGACTTTTCGCTGCAAATTGCCAACCTGCTCGTTGGGAATAAACGTGACGAGGCAGGGCTGGAAGTGACAATGATGGGACCGGTACTTAAGGTGCTGGAGGATGCTGTTATTGCGATAACGGGTGGGAATTTATCGCCTAGAGTGAATGGCCAGCCGGCTCCAATGTGGAAGAGTTTTGCTGTGAAAGAGGGTCAGCTGATTGAATTCGGTCAGCCGCTGGAAGGTATTCGTTCTTATATCAGTGTGGCTGGCGGCTTTGACTTGCCGGCGGTAATGGGAAGTAATTCAACGTATTTGAAGGCGAGAATCGGCGGCCTGAACGGACGTGCGCTCGAGAAGGAAGACATTCTGTACGGTACTGAGAATCCTTATGCAGTAACGGGGCGTTCCCTTCATTACGATGAGATTCCTAAGTACAAGAAGGAAGTCACTGTACGAGTCGTCTTGGGACCGCATCAGGATGCATTTACAGAAGAGGCTATTAAAAACTTCCTTTCATCCAACTATGAAATTACTCCCCAGTCAGATCGCATGGGTTACCGTTTGAAAGGTCCTGAACTGACGCACAAAACCACTGCTGACATAATCTCGGAAGCTATTCCGCTTGGCGGAATTCAAGTGCCTGCCAATGGTCAGCCGATTATTCTAATGGCGGACAGGCAGACAACAGGGGGATACACCCGAATTGCGACAGCAATCGCAGTAGATATTCCAATGCTTGCGCAAGCTGCGCCAGGAGCTGTTATTCGATTTGAGGAAGTGGCGGTGGAGGAAGCGCAGGAGTTATATCAAGAGAGAGCAAGCTTACTTCAGATACTGGATAAGATAAGCAAATGATTTGGCTAGATAAAAGAAGGTGCAGATGCTGCATCTTCTTTTTTTATACATATATTTCTATTTCCTGTCTGAGTTATTATTAGAGAGTCCACATATTATTTAGTTAGATAAGGGAGTGCTGACTTGTACATTTTTGCTTACATTGTCTTATTTATAGCAGTATGGTTGACTGCTAAACGCGCGCGAACCCGAAAAACGCGGATGCTTCTGTTTGGCCTAGTCTTCTTAGGAATAGTTATGGTAGAGAGGCAAAGCAGAATTGCTGTGAGCTTTGTTTCTGGCTTTATCAATGGAATGTTAGGATATTAAAAAAGCGTGCACTATAAAAATAGTGCACGCTTTTGTTAATTACGAATCAGATAATCGAAAGCACCAAGCGATGCTGTCGCACCAGATCCCATAGAAACAATGATCTGTTTATAAGCAGTATCTGCACAGTCTCCTGCAGCAAACAGGCCAGGAACGTTCGTTTGACCATGCTTGTCGACGATGATCTCGCCCATTGGGGTACGTTCAACGACGTCTGCCAGGAATTCTGTATTCGGTACAAGGCCGATTTGGACGAAGACACCTTGCAGGGCAATGTGTTTCTCTTCGTTTGTGTCGCGTTCAACGTAGGTGATACCGTTGACGTTATCGTCGCCGGTGATCTCCGTCGTTTGCGCGTTTGTAATGATCGTTACATTCGGCAGGCTGTAAGCGCGCTTTTGCAATACTTCATCTGCTTTTAATGTATCGGCGAATTCAAGAACAGTAACGTGGTTTACGATTCCAGCCAAATCGATGGCTGCTTCGATACCGGAGTTACCGCCGCCGATGACAGCAACGTCTTTTCCTTCGAATAGCGGGCCGTCACAGTGTGCGCAGTAAGCAACACCTTTGTTCTTGAATTCCTGCTCGCCAGGAACGTTGACATTACGCCAGCGTGCACCTGTAGAGATGATGACGCTCTTGCTTTTCAGTGTCGCGCCGTTCTCCAGCTCCAGCTCAAATAAATCGTTTTTCGCAATCTTCGTTGCCTTCTGCAGGTTCATCACATCGATGTTGTAATCTTTTACATGCTCTTCCAGGCTTGCAACAAGCTTCGGACCTTCTGTCTCCTTAACGGTGATGAAGTTTTCGATGCTCATCGTATCCAATACCTGACCGCCGAAGCGCTCTGCTACAATTCCGGTACGGATTCCTTTACGAGCAGCGTAGATAGCTGCACTGGAACCAGCTGGACCGCCGCCGACAACAAGAACGTCATAAGGTTCTTTGTTATCAAACTCAGATGCATCTGCACTGGAGCCCATTTTCGCAAGCATTTCTTCAAGCGTCATCCGGCCGCTGCCGAAATTCTCGCCGTTCAAATAAACAGTCGGAACTGCCATGATGTTCTTGCTTTCTACTTCGTCCTTGAAAGCCGCGCCATCGATCATCGTGTTTGTGATGTTCGGATTCAGTACACTCATCACATTCAATGCTTGCACGACATCCGGGCAGTTATGACAAGTCAAGCTGATATAAGACTCAAAGTGGAATTCGCCTTTGATATTCTTGATCTGGTTGATCAGTTTTTCATCAACCTTTGGTGCACGACCGCTTACCTGCAAGAGAGCAAGGACGAGCGAAGTAAACTCATGGCCAAGCGGAATACCAGCAAAAGCAACGCCGGTATCCTCACCAACACGGTTCACGGTGAAGCTCGGGGTACGTGAAAGTTCTGCTTTTTCGACTGTTATCTTAGACGACATAGCTGCAAGCTCTTCAACTAGAGCAAGCATCTCCTTAGAAACGTCGTCTGCACCAGCGCTTACTTTAAGAACGATAGGGTTCTCCATAAGCGCCATATACTGGTTCAATTGAGCTTTAATGTTTGCATCAAGTACCATATTCAACGCACTCCTTAGATTTTGCCTACAAGATCCAAGCTAGGTGTTAGTGTTTCAGATCCTTCTTCCCATTTCGCCGGGCAAACTTCACCTGGATTTTGGCGCACGTATTGTGCTGCTTTAATTTTGTTCACAAGCGTGCTTGCGTCACGGCCAATACCGTCTGCATTGATTTCGACAGTTTGGATTACACCATCTGGATCGATGATGAATGTACCGCGGTCAGCAAGACCAGACTCTTCGTTCAATACATCGAATTGACGAGAGATTGCTTGAGATGGGTCACCGATCATTGCATATGTGATTTTACCAATTTTTTCAGAGCTGTCATGCCAGCCTTTATGTACGAAGTGTGTATCTGTAGAAACGGAATAAACCTCTACACCAAGATCTTTAAGTGTGCTGTACTGGCCTTGAAGATCTTCTAGTTCAGTTGGGCATACAAAGCTGAAATCTGCAGGGTAGAAGCAGACTACGCTCCACTGACCTTTGAAATTAGCTTCTGTAACTTCGATGAATTCTCCGTTTTTGTAAGCTTGTGCTGTGAATGCTTGTACTTCTTTGCCGATAAGTGACATAAATAAATAGCCTCCCAAAATAAATTAATAACTAGAAACTTAGAATTACTTAGACATAATCATTCTAAATTTATATATATTATTAAGGGTAAAATACCGATAAGGTTGTGTCAAGGGATTATGTGAAGGGTGTCACAAGATAAATGCTATAATCACGCTATTTCTCCGACTTTTGTGTAGATGGTTAAATTTATGTGACATACAAAAGGAGTAATTGAGTCAGATGGAGAATAAATGTCTCCGTTTTTTCAGTTGGTGAATCTTCTTGAGAAATGAAGAATAGCTTGTTGGTAGAAATTGTATATTAAAATTATGATACCTTATGTCCATAATTCTCCCGGGATGCCGATAAAGAAAGTAATAAGTTGTCAGCAGCTTAGTAATTAGGGGGGATACCATGAAACGCATCTTAGAAAAAGGTAGAATTCGGCTTACTATCAGAAATAAGCTGATTCTGTCCTTTGTCATCATTTTACTTATACCCAGTATTCTAATAGGCTTCTTAGCGTATCAGAGTGCAAAGCAGGAGTTGTCGGCTCAATTGATTGGAAGTGCATCAAGTAACGTGGATGTGCTGAACAGTATGATAGACGATACAATTCAGCCAAAGATACATGATATTGAGTTCTTTGCCAGTCAAATCAATACTGAGCTATATGACGGTATGGAAAGCCCGGAGATACGACAGAAATTAGAGCAATATACAGATCTGCATCCGGAACTTGAATTGGCATATGTCGGAACCGAAGAAGGGTTGATGATACAGTCCCCTGACTTGGAGCTTGCAGCTGATTATGATCCGCGGGAAAGACCATGGTATCAGCAGGCGAAAGAGAATGCCGGCCAAGTGGTCATAACAGAACCATATGTTTCTGCCTCAACTAATACATTAGTAGTAACAATTGCACAGACAACCGAAGATAACAGTGGTGTCATCGGCATGGATATTACATTAGGTAATTTGGAAGAAACATCTAAGAAGATACATATTGGTAAAGAAGGATATACTTCTATTCTAGATCAGACAAAGCATATAATCGTCCATCCTACAGAAGAAAAAGGAACTGAGGCTACTGCCGATTATCTTGTCCGGCAATTTGAGAAAGAAAGTGGCCAATATCGTTTCGAGCAGGGTGCTGACACAGAGGAGCTTGTTTACACAACGAATGAACTGACTGGCTGGAAGGTTGCTGGTGTAATGTCTGCCTCCGAGATAGATGATGCAGCAGCACCAATTTTATATACGACGCTAATCGTATTGGCCGTGGCGCTCATTGCCGGAGGGTTCCTTGTCTTTGGTGTTGTCCGTTCTATCATTAAACCGTTAAACAACCTGAAGCAGACTGCTGTACAAGTGAGTGGTGGCGATCTGCGTGAACGGATAGAAATCCATTCTAAGGATGAACTAGCTGAGGTTGGAGAGGCATTTAATACAATGACGGATAACCTGAGCAGTTTGATCCAGCAGATCGATACCGATTCTGGCCAGCTGGCAGCATCATCAGAGGAACTGCTGGCAAGCTCGGAGCAGACAACCTCTGCGACCGAGCATGTTACGACAACGTTGCAGGATGTAGCGGGAGGAGCAGATTCTCAGCGGGTGCACGTCGAACAGAATGCACAGGCAATAGGTGAAATTGCGATCGGTATGGATCGCGTGGCAAATAGCTTGACTGCGGTATCGGATTCAACGAAACAGGCAGCGAGCTTAGCTGAGGGTGGAGAGTATTCCGTCAACCAGACAGTTGAACAAATGAAACATATCTATGCATCTGTGAATGAATCGAACGCTAGAATGCAGGAGCTTGAGGCAAGTTCTAAGAAGATAGGAAGCATTACAGATGTGATAGTTGGTATTGCTGATCAGACGAATTTGCTGGCTTTGAATGCCGCTATAGAAGCTGCACGTGCCGGTGAGCAAGGCAAAGGATTTGCTGTAGTTGCTGATGAAGTTCGGAAGCTCGCTGAGGAATCACAGCGATCGGCAATGCAAATCACAGATCTCATTCAGCATATCCAGTCTGATACAGTGCAGTCTGTCAAAGTGATGGCGCAGACAGCACGATACGTAGAAACAGGACTGCAGGCTACCGATGAAACAACGACAAAGTTCAGCCAAATTAAAGACAGCATCTTTACAATATCACCGCAGATCGAGGATATCTCCTCGATCACCGAGCAAATAGCGGCAAGCGTTCAGGAAATGACTGCTAGTGCAGAAGAGCTTGCAGCAATTGCAAAAGAGAATGCTGCGGCATCGGAGTCGATGGCAAGTACAACAGAAGAGCAACTAGCCTCTATGGAGGAAATCACAGCATCAGCAAACGCCTTAACCAATTTGGCCGAGGAGTTACAGGAATTACTGACGAAGTTCAAATTATAAATCGAAAAGCGACCCGGAAAGGGGTCGCTTTTTTATAGAAAAGAGCTGTATGACACTTAGAAGGAGTATCTAACGATATTAGGATAAACACATCGGTTCAAAAAAATGTTGATATGACATTAACTATAATGATTTTTGGATAGGTAATTATAACTGGAATATAATAAAGGTGAGATTAGATGGGTGATTTGTACTACTCTAAACATTCTCTTTGAAAATAATGGTTATTGAGGTTATTGATGATTATATACAGATGAAATCAGTATTTATATTATCAAAAATAAGGATAAATCCCTATTATAAAAGTATTTATTTTAAATTAAATACCCTTTTTCTTACATAATACCCATTATATTAATTAACGATAGCTTTATAGATCATTAACATCCCATTAACAATCAGCCTATACAATTACTCTCGTACACGAACTAAATCTATTAACTTTTGTTGCGTTGGTGGAGGTTTTTTATAACTTTTGATACGGGGGAATGAGAGATGAAGCTGAGCAAAAAATTACTTGGTGTGACGTTAGCGGGAACGCTAGCGGTTGGTTCAATCGGCTTGACGAATTTGGAGCCGGAAGAGGTAGAAGCGAAGAAGGATCCGAAGGTGAAGAATGTCATTTTACTCGTTAAGGATGGAGTGAGCTCTACAACAACAACTCTATCGAGATGGTACAAGGGTGATGATTTAGCTATGGATCAGATGGTATCTGGTGGTGTGCGTACATATTCTGCAGAGTCTGCTGTTACGGATTCAGCTCCTGCTGGTACAGCCATGGCTACCGGTAATAAAACGAATGACAAGTTTGTCGGAGTCCTTCCGGAGAAAATCGCTTCTCCAGGAGTGGATGAAGATCTTGCAGACGATCCATATCGTCCTGTGACGAATGTGCTGGAAGGTGCGAAGCTGAATGGCAAAGCGACTGGTATCATTTCTACATCTGAAATTCAGCATGCGACACCTGCTGCTTTTTCTTCTCATGCAGACCATCGTTCACAATATGATAATATCGCTGAGCAGCAAGTCTACCAGAATATCGACGTTGTCCTTGGCGGCGGGAAGGAATCCCTTGAAAATGGCAACCGTGATGATGGCGAGGATTTGCTAGGAGTTATAGATGATAAAGGATACGATTATGTTGAAACAAGAGATGACTTACTTGATTCTAGATCGAAGAAAATCTGGGGCTCTTTCGCTCCAGCTGCACTAGCTTACGATATGGATAGGGAAGCAACAAAGCCGGAAGAACCAACATTGGCAGAGATGACGAAGAAAAGCATTCAAACATTGTCTAAAGATAAGGATGGTTTCTTCCTGATGGTAGAAGGCAGCAAGCCAGACTGGGCAGCGCATGCAAATGACCCTGTCGGTATGATCAGTGATACGCTGTCATTTGATGATGCGGTTAAAGAAGCATTGGATTTCGCTAAGAAGGATAAGAACACGATGGTCATCGCTGTTTCTGACCATGGTAACAGTGGAATCTCTATAGGAAATGAAAATACGGATGGCACATATTCTTCTACGCCGGTATCTGCCTATGTAGATCCATTGAAGGAAGCAACAATGACGCTGGAAGGTGCTATGTCTCAGTTGAATGAGGATGGATCCAACCGATTGGAAGTTGCGGAGCTTTACGGTATTACGAACCCAACTGCAAAAGAAAAGAGAGCTATTAATAAATCAGAAGATCTTGGTGGAACATTGGTTGACCTTCTGGCACAGCGTGCAAACCTTGGCTTCACGACTGGCGGACATACAGGTGAGGATCTGTTCCTATACTCCTACGGCCCTGGAAAACCGTCTGGCATGATCGAGAACACAGACATTGCGCACAGTGCGGCTGATGCGATGGGCTTCAAGTTGGACAAGTTAAGCAAAAATATGTTCATAGAAGGAGAAGAAGCATTTGGTAAGTGGGGCGAAGTGAGCGTTGACACTTCTGATGCTGCGAACCCGGTATTGGTCATAGATAAAGGACGTAAAAAAGCAGAATTCCCTGTGAACAAGAATGTCGTTATTGTAAATGATCGTGAATATGAACTGGACAGTGTAACGGTTCAGAGCGGCGGTAAGTTCTATGTTTCGAAGGATGCTGTGAGGATTGTGAAGAAAGCGAAATAACAAATACCCCGGCGCCGCGCGCTGGGGTATTTTATTTAATTTGGAAAATTAATAAAAAAATCCTTTTACTGATAAAATATAGCAAATAGTATGGTTATAAAGAATTATATCTGATATTATAAAGGAGTAATTTTACCTATTCATAAAAAATAAATATAAAGGAGGAAATCAAATGGAACAACAACAACAACATACTGTAGTTATTACTAAACCAGAAGGCAACGGCCTAGCAGTTACTGCTCTTGTTTTAGGAATTGTCGGATTGGTTCTTTACTGGGTACCGTTCTTACCATATCCATTAGCTATTCTAGCCATTATTTTTGGTGCAATCGGTGCTAAGAAACCAATTAAAAAAGGACTTGGTATTACTGGTATTGTTACTGGAACAATAACAATTATACTTAAAGTTATTTTTTGGGTAGTACTAATCGGCGCTAGTGCTAGTGCTGCATAAATACTAATGATATAGCTGCCATTCTTTAACGAGAATGGCAGTTTTTTTATTGAAGTTTATTTTCTCAATTCTACTATGACTTTTTATTGGCAGCAGGTTGCAGTAGCGAGACGAGCAATGCGAAGATTGAGCAGAAGAATACTGGACAAAAGGAAGAGGAAAGCAACGACACCTGCATATAAGATTTATGAGCGGGATTCTTTTGAGAAAATCTATGATTACTATAAAGCTTTTGCAGAATATAAAGGAGAGACATTCAATGAAGAAAAGTTGGATGCAGAGTTCCTGAAGGAGGTTATAATATTTACTTGGATAAAGTTGCAGAAGAGCAAAAACGGTCGGATATGCTAATTGGACAAGTGGAAGAAAGGAAGTTTGCATTCCTGCAATAAGGGGTTAAATTGTATAATTGAATGCACCCTGAGAGCAGATTTCAGGGTGCATTTATTGTTTTAAATCAGTTTCTTGCTGAACCATAAATGAAATTCAATCTGGGTTTTGTATTAATTACTGTACTGATTTTGTTCCTTTCTCAATAGCTTTCCAAAAAGCTTCAGATTCATGTCCCATTGCATACACAGATACACCTGCAATGCCATATGTATTGGTGAGATAACTTTTTTCCTGCAATGAACGTTCATCCTCAAACCAGACGACGTGCTCCTGATTTTCCACGGTATAATTGAAATGCGTAGACGCATTTTCTTCAAAGTTTATAGGTTCTATATTGTAATCATCTATCGTCGAATGAATCTCATCCCATTCAATCAATTTATTCTGATCTGGGTTAGATAGATTCCAATCGTATCCGTATGCTGGTACACCCATAATAACCTTATCAGGGTTTATTGATTCTGTAGCAAACGTTAGTATTCTTTTCATCCAATTCATACTTGCTACAGATCCTGGATCACTCCAAGAGCCATTTTCATCATACGTCATCACTTGCACATAATCAGCGTATTCTCCTATTTCTTCATAGTTATATGGCCAGCTCCAATCATCGGCTGCATCATCGTTATCTTTTGCTGGTACAGACACCATAGTTTGTATGTTATGCTCTTTGAGCGCTTCAGCTGTATCCTTAATGAGGTCAGAGTAGAGATCTCGATCCTCGGGATAGATGGCTTCAAAATCAATATTAACGCCAGTAAAATCATTTTCTGCAGCAAGCTGTACTAAGTGACTAATGAAATTGCTTTTTGCCTCTTTGTCAGTCATGACAGCATGTGCCAAGTCTGGGTCGAAATCAGTCTTACCGTAGTTCGATATCACAGCATAGGTGTCGATATCATGCTGCTTCGCATATTTGAGCTGGTTTTTTGGTGCTTCACCAGAGAGATTGCCATCGGTATCAAAAGTGTATGTATCCATTGCAATGGTATTAAGATATTCATGGTATTCTTTCAGAGACTGAAAGGATGATTCCTCCGAGGTGGTATAACCGAGAACCATCTTTTTGTTGGGGTGAGCATTCGACTTAAGCTGGGTGTAAATAAAACCTCCTGCCACAATTAGCAGTATGAGCCCAAGAATTAAATACTTCTTCATAGTGTATCCTCCGTATTGTAAGTGGGAGATTATATTACCATGTTTTCTCTGTTATGTATAAGCGTGTTTTGCTATTTAACTGATAGAAGCTGTAGTAATTAGCGTTTATCCATATGATATCCTTAGTACAATCCCAGAAAAAAAGGAGTAGCCCATGTCCATACGAACTTTTTACAAAATGCTGCTTCTGTTCATTAGCATTTATATCATTTATACATTAGCGGATAACTATATCCTCGATAATCGTGCCTCTTTTTTTCTTGAGCAGAAAATAGATCTGCGCGACTCTTTTCATCTGCCCCTCTGGCTGGATGTCATGTATGTGCATGTGTTTGTCGCATGCCTGGCGACCTTGAGTGGAGCGGTGAACTTTTCGCGGGGATTGGCTTGGCATAAACGTAAGTTCCACCGTATCAACGGCTATGTGTATGCTGTTTCCGTGTTGCTTGTGTCTTTGACATCTGGTTATCTAGCGCCGTATGCAACAGGAGGCAAGCTGGTTAGTGTACCGTTCAATTTAGTAAATCTGTTTTGGCCGATCATGATTATAATTGCCATTGTCCATGCAAGGAAAGGCAGACTCGACAAACATCAGAACTGGATGATTCGCAGTTATCTATTCTGTTTTACAAATATGTTCATTCATTTGATTTCTATCGTGCTCTTTAAAGCGGGAATGGATTATACACAAAGCTACACTATCGGAGTTTACGGCTCAATAGTGGTTAACGTCACAATTGCTGAGATAATTATCCGTTACTTGCGCTCGAACAGCCTCACGAGCTAATCAGGAAGACGGTTAGTGATAACAATAGATAGATAAAGGTTTCTTGTCCGATAATCTCCTATCCTTCGTTACAAGATGCTAGTGTTTCTGGCATGATGGAAAAAAGATGCAAAAGGGGAGATAAGATGGCTGTTAAAATAGCACCGTTATTATTCGTCCTGTTTGCAGCAATACTCTGGGGTACGACCGGCACTGCACAGGCATTTGCCCCAGCTGCGGCCCATCCGATTGCGATTGGAGCTGCAAGGCTTGCGGTTGGAGGAGTGTTTCTGCTTTTAATTACCTTGCTGCTCGGACGATTGAATCTGAAAGGCTGGCCAATCGGGCTGACGCTTCTGGCAGCGTTTTGCGTGGCGTGCTATCAGCCGCTGTTTTTTTCGGCAGTCCATCAAACTGGCGTGGCGGTAGGTACCGTCATCGCAATCGGAAGTGCGCCGATTCTGTCTGGAGTCTTGGAGGCGGTGATTTTTAGAAGGCGACCAGGTTATATATGGTGGGGAGCGACATTGTTGTCTATTATGGGCTGTGTGCTGCTGTTCCTGACAGGAGATACCGTAATGATCAAGCCAGCTGGTATCCTGCTTGCGCTGGGAGCTGGTCTGTCCTTTGCGGGATATACTTTGCTGAGCGGACAGATTGTGCAAGGTAAGAGTCCATTAGAGACAGCGGCAGTTATCTTTGGTATCGGCGGAATTTTCCTAATGCCGTTCCTTTTCCTGTTTGATATGCAGTGGATTATGCAGCCAAGCGGTATAGCTGTAAGTCTGCATCTTGGGATTGTTGCGACAGCAGCTGCTTATTTCTTGTTTTCGAAAGGGCTGCAGCAAGTGCCGGCATCCTCTGCTGTGTCTCTGTCCTTGGCGGAACCGTTTACGGCTGCTGTCTTAGGTGTCATATTAGTCGGCGAGGAACTTAGTCTGTTATCGTGGATGGGCATTGGTATGCTATTGGGAGGTATTGTCTTGATTGCATTTGTCCAGAAGGATTGAGCTTGCATAATGCAGGCTTTTTTTATATGTCGTGATATGAATCAATCGAGAACGGTCATCTGCTTACTGACATCATTATACAATATCATACATTTATTAGGTTTCTGTATGTAAATATATGTAATATTTACATACAATTTAAAATATTATGTCAGGAAATACAATCTCTTATCAATAAATTAATACTAATACCACAACTCATTACTAGAATTACTCTGTAGTACAAAATATGAGGAGTGAGTAAATGGCGATTAAGTGCAATGAAACAAGAGAAAAAAGAAAGTCCAAAATACCTGTCCTAGCATTAGCGGCAGTTATTTGTTTCCAAGGCTCTAATTCTGTTTTGGCGGCAAATAGTTTAGATGAATCCGCTATCGCCCCGCAAGAAGCATCATACGGCTACTATGTTGATAACTACGCAAATAATAACAGCTCCAATATGACGCCGGAATCCAATCCCTCCATTGGTGTACTATCCGAGTTTCATGACCTTTGGGAACCGGGAACTTCTTGGGACAATGGCACTGTGCTGAATGAAGATATACATAATTATAATATTGCAAAGTCAATTTCAATTACAGAGAATCGTACCGATGAAGAAGCTAAGGCGGCTTATTTAATCGATCGCCGTCATCAGAATTACAGTGCCATTGCAGGGCTTGGTCCTCACGCTGATAATTTTATTGCTGGTGCGAATGCAGGGACGACCATTCCGGATGAGATTCCAGAAGATGCGACAAGTGTAGGTTATGATGATGGAAGCAATAACAATGGCGTTTGGGCAGACCAGAATTCGAGTCTTGGAAGCATGGTAGGACTAATTGATACTATCCGCAACAGCGGAGCTTCAACTTCAAATGCAAAAGCTTATTACAGCTATAAACGTCCCTTTCGCTGGAGTGAAGATGTAAGTGTTATTCCGACGCTTGTTCCGAGAATAAAAGAGGATCCCAGCACTGATGGCGGATTCCCGAGTGGACATACGAACGCAGGTTATCTAGCGTCCTATGGATTTGCTTATGCTGTACCAGAGCGATATGAAGAAATAATGACAAGAGCTTCTGAAATGGGCAATAGCAGAATCGTTGCTGGTATGCATTCACCGTTGGATGTTATTGGCGGAAGAGTGATGGCAACCGCTGTTGCTGCGTCTGCTTTGAATGATCCTAATAACAAAAGTGTGAAAGATGCTGCCCATGCACAGGCGCATGAAGTACTGCTTACGCAAGAGGGTACTTCCGAAGATAACTATAGCGATTACGAGACAAATAAGCAGAACTATACGGAGCGTCTTACATATGGCTTTGAACAAATCGGAGATACTACAAAGCCAATGGTAGTGCCGAAGGGTGCTGAGGCTTTGATTGAGACTCGCTTTCCATACCTAGATGATGCGCAGCGCCGATGGGTATTATATACAACAGGCTTACCTTCCGGATATCCTGTACTGGATGATACGGAAGGCTGGGGAAGATTGAACCTCTTTGCTGCTGCTGGTGGTTATGAAGCGTTTGAAAATGATGTTACGGTATCAATGGATGCAGCCCGAGGTGGATTCAATGAGGCTGACACTTGGAAGAATGACATTGATGGATCTGGAAAATTAACAAAGTCAGGTACAGGTGCCTTAACGCTATCTGGTGATAACTCCTATACCGGAGGCACGTTACTGGAAGAAGGAACTTTAGCTGCAAATTCAGGTTCCGCTTTTGGTGAGGGTGAAGTCGTGAATACGGAAGGAACACTAATTGAGAACGTGTCAAACGGTGTGACAATTGGCAATAACTTCACACAGTCAGAAGCAGGTACACTAGATCTTACCATCGGAAATAAAGAAGAAGTACTTGATATTAACGGTGAGGCCACCTTTGACGGGACGCTAAAACTAAACTTTACAGACGGGTTTATCCCTGATGCAGATACACCGATCATTTCTTATGATGCACTGGCAGAGAAGAGTGCCTTTTCTAAAGTTGAAATCACAGGTCTTCCAGATAATTACGAGGTCTCCTACGATGCAAATGCATTATATGTTGTAGACAGCAATTCCCAAGAAGAGGAAGAAAACGAGTCTCCAGTCGTACCGCCATCCGAAACAGGGGATGACAACAATCCTTCAAAGGATCCTGTAACGGAACCAGAAGACGATAACGCTTCAGCAACAGAAACAACAAAAGAAACGGAAGAGACAGACACAGTAGATTCAACTACTGAAAATGAAGACAAGAAAACACCTGCTAAATTAGAAGATGCGAGTAAAGAAAGTAACAATTCCGTAAAGCCGGTAACTTCAAGCAGCGCTGATGGAGATGTGGTGGAAAACCCTAAAACAGGAGATGACACAAACATAATCTTATATGTTGGATTACTAGCAGCATCAGCCATTGCAGCTGCCGTCGTTATTTGGCAAAGAAAATTTAGAAGAAGATAATTATATCTATTCGTGTGTCCCTTGTAGTGATAAGGCAAGCAGTCCGAAGCTTCAAGGGGCACATTTTATTCATGGAGGACAATACTGAACGATAAAGGTATGGATATAGCATGAGGAAAAAGGAAAACAAAAAAATGAACTGGCTTCAAAAGATAATCCTTCTTACTTGTTTAGTTGTATTTTTATTTTCCCTTATTAAGATAGGGGGGATTGGCTTTGATTATGTTCAAAGTGAACAAGTAATGAAAGAAATCCAAGTGCAGTATAAAGGCAATCTTCAAGAAAGCAAGGCCATAGCATCGGAAAATTCAGTACGCTCACAATTCCAAAGTCTCTTAGATATCAACCCTAATATAGTAGGCTGGTTAACAATTGATAATACAAAAATAGACTATCCCATACTACAAAGTTCCGATAACAATCATTATTTGAATCGAAATTATAAAGAGGAGACATCCAAATCGGGCAGTATCTTTATGGATTTTCGTAATAAATCAGACGCACAGGATAGACAAACGATTATATACGGTCATCAGATGAAAGACGGGTCGATGTTTGGGCAATTGGATAAATTTCTAGATGAAGATTTCTTCTCTCAAAATAAAGAATTTCAATTTGATACAATTTATGAAAGCTATAAAGTAGAAATTTTCTCGGTATATGTAACAACGACAGATTTTAATTACATTGAAACTGATTTTCCTACTGACGAAGAATACTTGGATTTTATTGATGTGATAGAAGAAAAGTCAAAAATGCGGACAGACATCCAAGTGACAGAGAAGGATAATATTATTACCTTGTCGACATGCAATGAATTACAGGATCCGGAAGATGGGAGGTTAGTCTTGCATGGGAAATTAACGAAGACTAATTGAGATCCTATTGAAGCGCAGGCAATTGGTTTTTACTTAAAGGAGCGATTTCACTCGCTCCTTTCTTTTTTTTGTTCAGAAACGGCTGCACTATATTTCTTCCACTTCGGCTTTATCGCTATCGTTGGGGGTAGTTTTGCTGTTGCTGTCGGGTTCTGCATGTGTAGGTAGATCATTGGTGTCAGGAGGTATCGTTTTTGTTGTATGCATTGGGAAGGAGAAATGGTTGTAGACCATTTATTTCACCTGACTCAGGAGGTAAGATAAGAAGCGTTTTATATACATGGTAAGATACGCAAGCAAAGCGGACACGACAACCGCAAAAGGGATACTCCAAACACCTGGTATCTCCATGTTGTGCCAGATAAACATTTGGAATTGCTCGAAACCAAATGTGTTTAAAAAGCCGGCCAGTAAGGTGAGGACGATGACGGTGATGAATCCGCCATAAAGAATAGAGAACACAAGAATTGCCGGTGACAATAATAACAAACGAAGTGATTTAGGATACTTCAGCATTATTTTCATCTCCTTGTCATTTTGGGAACTATCATAAAAGGATCGATACTACAAACGTAGTTACAGGGGCAAAGCAAGCGGCAGGGTTACATTGTTTTTGCAGAGACTGATCACGCCCTATACTTTAATTATAATATATTTTAATCATTAAAACATATTATAATTAAAGTATATTGCTTGCTGTCCTGTCAATAGGCATATAAAAAAAGATCTCCAGCTCGGAGATCTTTTTTTATATAATGATTTTCTGCAGTAAAGCATTCACTTCTGTCAGGACCGCAGCCATGTCCTGCAGTTTTTTTGACTGGAATTTCAAAAAGAGGTCTTCTACTTTGAATTGGCCAGCTGAGGTAAGAACCATCTTTACAACTCTTCGGTCTTTATCCTCCCGTTTTCGTTCCACAAGACCCATTTTTTCCATTCTGTCACACATGGAAGTAGCTGCACCAGGCGTAATGTGAAAAAGATCGGAGATAGCAGTGACTTTCATGCCATCTGTAAGCTTCAGTTGGAGCAAGAGGAGTAAATGGTTCTCGGAGAGTGCTTCGCCTTCTGTCAGCAAGTTGATGAATGCTCTTGATTTTTGCTGGATACCAAGAATGGAGGTCATGATGTTTTCTATTTCAGCTGTTGTATGTTTTTCTGTCATGCTATCACTGCCTAGCTGTGTATTTGTTATTTGCATTATAGCGTACCTGCAAAGATGTTAGCTAGGCTTTACTCATGTCCTGTCTATATTGGCTTGGTGATAAGTCGTATTTTGCTTTGAAGCTTTTCGAGAAGTAACCTTGTCTTGTAAAACCGACTTCTTCCGCAATTTGCTGCAAAGACCAGTCTGTTGTTAAAAGCAGCAGTCGTGCCTGATGTAATCGGTATGCTGCTAAGTAAGCAAGCGGTGTGCATGAAAAAGCTTGTTTCATGCATCTGGCCAAATAGTTCTCATGCACATGAAAGTGTTTTGCCAGGGTTGCATTCGTGATGTGTTGGTTGTAGTGCTGTTTAATATACATTTCAACATGTTCCGCTAATCGCAATGAGGTTTGCTGCGGTATTGGATTGTAAGACAGATGCTGCAGCACTTGCATGAACAATTGCTGTGTTTCCCAAAAGGCGAAGGAACGCGGCTGAG
Source organism: Terribacillus saccharophilus (assembly GCF_002272075.1). Taxonomy (GTDB): domain Bacteria; phylum Bacillota; class Bacilli; order Bacillales; family Amphibacillaceae; genus Terribacillus; species Terribacillus saccharophilus_A. The sequence goes on along the minus strand of NZ_NPBJ01000032.1, from coordinate 64,861 downwards.
TGGTGGATTGCAGCAGGTTTTCTACTGTATCGTACAGGACATGCCGTTGTGGTACTTGCTGATATTTCGGCAGGTGAATCGTTGCATGTTCAGTATGGTAATGCAGCGACGGTATGGGCTCAGCTGGTGAGATAGAGGCACACACAGACTGGTCCTTCCAAAAGGATGGGCTTTGCATATGCAGCCAATAGAATGTCGTATCTGATGCACAGCGAGCTGTTGGATAATGATACTTGCTTGGTTCGAGAATTAATGCCTCTCCGGCAGAAATGTCCCATTGCAATGCTTCTTCCCCAATGAATAAAGTACCTTCTTTGACGAGAATTATATCAAAGAATCCTAGTTTTCTTCGTGCAGGATGCTGCTGTCCTTTATAAAATGTCGTGCTGTTTCCTTCTACAAAATATGGCAGTGGTGGAGCTGAGAATGATAGATAGGATTTCTCCATTTCCCTTTCGCCGCCTTTTGGGTGAAATAGTGTAAAACGAAGTTGAATCTGGTTCTATATCACTTCCTATTGTAGATGCTACGCTGTATTTTGAAAACGCTTAATTTTAAAGTGCAGAAGGAGTGTGCGATATGGAACTTTCTAGTGTGAATAATAATCAAAAAGTAACTGTGGAAGATGCCTTCTGGTCGAACTATAAGCAGCTTGTAGCTGAACAGGTGATTCCATATCAATGGAAAGCGCTGAATGATCAGCTGCCGGATACCGCGCCGAGCCATGCTATTGAAAATTTTCGCATTGTGGCGGGGGAAGCAAAGGGTGACTATTATGGCACTGTCTTTCAAGATAGTGATGTAGCGAAATGGCTGGAGACGGTCGCTTATAGCTTACGCAGCTTTCCAGATTCAGAATTGGAAGAAGCGGCTGATGATGTTATATCATTAATGGGGAGAGCGCAGGCTGAGGACGGATATTTGAATACCTATTATATGCTTGTTGAGCCTGACAACAGATGGACGAATCTGCGAGACAATCATGAGCTGTATTGTGCGGGCCATTTGGTTGAAGCAGCAGTTGCTTATTATGAAACGACTGGTAAGCGTGCATTCCTGGATATAATGGAGGACTATGTAGAACTGATTCGGAGTACGTTTGGAAGAGAAGATGGAAAACTGCAGGGCTATCCGGGGCATCCGGAAATTGAGCTAGCATTGCTTCGGTTATTCGATACAACAGGTAAGCGCGAGCACCTGGAGCTAGCAGCATATTTTATCGAGCAGCGTGGGCAGGAGCCACATTACTTCAATATGGAAAAAGAGCAGCGTCAATCCTTAGGTGCCCCGTCGACATGGAATGACGAGAATACTAATTTTAGACTCGGTTATGCCTATATGCAGGCACATCTTCCTGTACGGCAGCAGCAGGAAGCAGTCGGACATTCCGTGCGAGCAATGTATTTGTATGCAGCTATGGCCTATCTTGCACGACGTACAGATGATGCGGAGCTGCAAGCGGTATGTGATGCCTTATGGGATGATGTGACGAACCGGAAAATGTATATAACAGGAGGCCTTGGCTCAGCTGTTAACGGTGAGGCTTTTACAGATGCATACGATTTGCCGAATGACAGCATGTACTGTGAAACATGTGCATCTGTCGGACTTGTCTTTTGGGCAAAGCAGATGCTTTTGCTCTCACCAGACAGGAAATATGCAGATGTGTTGGAACGGGCAATATACAATGGGACAATTAGCGGCATGGACTTAGATGGTAAACGATTTTTTTATGTAAATCCGCTGGAAGTAAATGCATATCAAGTTGGACGAAAGGATCAGGAGCATGTGAAACAGGAGAGGCAGAAGTGGTTTGCCTGTGCGTGCTGTCCGCCGAATTTAGCACGTCTGATTGCTTCGATTGAGGATTATGCTTATACACAGTCGAAGGATACTCTGTATACACATCTTTATTTGGCGGGAACCGTGCAAACTACGATTGATGATGTGCCTGTTAAGCTCAAGCAAAGTCATCAGTATCCATGGGAAGGTAGTATAACAATTACAGTAGAAGGAACAGGACAATTCAGGCTAGCGTTTCGGATCCCTGGCTGGTGCCAAGAAGCGACGACGTCTGTGAATGGTGAAGTGTTAGCAATCGATGACATGGAGCAGGGCTATTTTATTTTGGATCGAGAGTGGACAACGGAAGATAGGATTGAACTGCATTTTCAGCTGCCAGTGATGCGTGTATATAGCAATCCGAAAATCGGGATGAATCAAGGGCAGGTTGCCTTGCAACGCGGACCGGTTGTCTACTGTCTGGAGGAAGTGGACAACGGTAAGAGTCTTGCTGGATTGAGGCTGCCGCGGGAGAGCGAAATCACTGCAGCGTTTGAGGAAGACTTGTTAAACGGAGTTGTGATTTTAGAGACAGATGGGCTCAAAGCAGCAGAATCAGAAGCGCTTTACCAGACTGATTCACCTGTATTAGAGCCTGTAAGATTGCGTGCTGTTCCTTATTACGCCTGGTGTAACCGCCAAGCTGGTGAGATGCGTATTTGGATACATGAAACATAAAAAAGGGGGGCTGCCGAATAACGGCAGCCTTTTATAAATTCTCCATCAAACGCTTTGCAATCCGTGCATAGTCATCCCGGTCGATTCCAGGAGCAAATTCCTCCGGCAGCTCCTCGAGATCCGGAATCGGACCTCCGCGCGGCGAACCTTGCTTCACAACAAGTTGACTGCCGTTCTCCGGATTTTCTCCTTTCCAGATTTTTCGGATGTCTGCATATTCGCCCATGTCATTCCAGGTGAATAGGATATTTCCTAGTCCTTGCTGCTCGAATTTACGAGCATGATCAAACTTGGTGTTGGATAGATCCGGAATCGGCACAAGTTTGGAAACATCCACACCTGTAGCTATCTCCAATGCTTTAGCATACGCCAATACATGCGTACCGCCGCGCACGAGCAAGTAACCAATCATTTCCCGAGCTGTTTCATGTTCTGTCATTTCATATACACGCATCTTGTGTGTTCGTGCTCCGCACTCCAAGAAGAAGTTGTGCAGCAGATCCAATACGAGATTTCCGCTGGAAAAGACATTGTCTCCTGTCCAGGGGCGCCCCATGGAGTCTCCGGCTAATGCGGTTTGTGCTGTTGCGATGAATTGATATGTATTGCGGCTGTCTTTGCCGGTTCTGAGAGGCGTAACATCTGGATCGCCGGTATAGAAAGTATTGCCGCGGGATAAGAGATTGATCGTATTGGCTACGAGCTCTACATGCCCGAATTCTTCAGCGGTGATACTTGCGACTAAGTCGTAAAAGGGCTTCAGTTTTTTCTTGTTACGAAAGTTAAAGGATTGGTACATATAGTTATTCAAGGTTGACATTTCGCCGAACTTTCCGCCGAGCAGTTCCTGCACAGCAGCAGCAGCATTCGGATCGCCATGTTCAGGGATAGGCAAGTCGATTGCAAGTCTGTTTTCACGTTTGATCATCTGTTAACCTCCTTATCCTTTTGGAATGACCCAGACAATTTGAGCGGTACGAATAAAAAAGGACGAACCGCCCGACTCAACGACAATGTGGTCTGGACGCACTGTTGTCAGTCTTCCTGTGACAGATCCACGTACGGTTTCAACTACAATTTGCTTGTTTCTAACTCCTTGTAATGTTTGATAGACATGGGGTTCGACATTGCTGATATAGGTCGTTTGCTGAGGTTGATTCATGCTGATCGCTCCTTTATAGGTAGAGACGCTATACTTTATGCGGATGAAGGATGTCCCCATGCATATTCTTAATATGTGGGTACAATATGATGGCTCTAATTACAAGCATCTATTTTTGTGGATTGTCGGGTCTATGCTAAAATCATCTTAATGTGAAAAGGGGTGTCACGATGAAAATTGAAGTATGGTCAGATTTTGTCTGTCCTTTCTGTTATATAGGTAAACGAAGGCTGGAACTTGCGTTAGAGCAATTCGAGCACAAGGATAGTGTGGAAATAGAATTTAAGAGCTTTGAGCTGGATCCGAATGCTGGGGTGTACAACGGAAAAAGTATTCACGAAGCACTTTCAGAGAAGTACGGCATGTCAATCGAGCAGGCGAAGGTGAACAACCTGCAAATCGGGCAGCACGCAGCTGAAGTTGGTCTTACATTCAACTTTGAAGACATGAAGCCGACAAATACACTGCATGCGCATCGCTTAGCCAAGTTTGCAGAAACAAAAGGCAAAGAAAAAGCGATGACTGAGAACCTGCTGTATGCGTACTTCACGGAATCAAAGAACCTCAGTGAAAAAGAAACACTGCTGGATGTTGCAGAAGCTTCTGGCTTGGATCGCAAAGAGGCAGCGGAGATTTTGGATAATGAATCACTTCACTTGGATGAGGTAAGAGGTGACGAGCGGATGGCGCAGCAATACGGCATTACAGGTGTGCCTTTCTTCATCTTTAATAATAAGTACACAATCTCTGGTGCGCAGCCTATGGAAACATTCATCGGTGCGTTGAATCAAGTTTGGAAAGAAGAAAACGAACAGCCGAAGTTCAAAGATTTCGGATCTGGTAATGCTGGTGTGTGCACAGACGATAATTGTTCAATATAAGAAAAATGGGCCTGCAGGTTTGCAGGCCCATTTTCTGTGCTCTAAAAAGGAGAAAATAGGTGTTCATAAATGACAAGGGCTATTAAACGGAAGATACAGCATCATGTTGGAGCATATGTAAGAACACGCCACTTATCTTCGTGTCTGCCAATCTGATCCAAGTCTATCCAGTATAACTGCGAGTAATGCCATTTTTATTAGATATAGATATGCTGTAGCATTAAAAGAGTAAGTTTCAAGAAACAGCTGAACGGGTAATTAGAAAGTTGTGTTATGTTCAGCAGCAAATAAACAACCTCAGGTTGAAGGAGTGGTTGGTTGGAAACCGATATTAAGAAACCGTCGTTTTTGTACGCAATAATGATGCTGTTGTCTATAGTGGCAGTAGTATCCATAGGAATTTTAGCATTTGATGCACCGATTCAAATACTGATGTTCATCAGCATGCTGGTCATCATACCATTTATGCTTGGGCTTGGATTTACGTATAAGCAAATCGAGAAATCCATGGCAAGAGCAATGGGAAGAGCATTGATGCCCGGTGTCATTCTTTTGACCGTCGGCATTTTAATCGGTGCATGGATCGCTTCCGGTACTGTGCCAACATTAATTTATTATGGTGTGCAGGCAATTACACCGCAGTTCTTTTTAGTGACGACATTGCTGTTTTGTTCGCTAGTATCTGTTGCGACAGGTACTAGCTGGGGAACGGTTGGTACCGCAGGTGTTGCGATGATGGGTGTCGGTACGGCACTTGGTATTCCAGCAGGATTAATTGGCGGTGCGATCGTTAGTGGTGCTTTCTTTGGGGATAAGATGTCCCCGCTATCTGATACAACGAATCTGGCACCTGCTGTAACTGGCGGGGATTTGTTTAAGCATATTAAGCATTTGCTTTGGACCACAGTTCCTTCTTATCTGATTACAGCAGCTATCTTCCTGTTCATTGGGTTGCGCTATCACGGTACTGGTGCTGATTCAGAAAGTGTCAATCAACTGACATCATATCTGGCGAACAATTTTCAATTGGGCATTATTCCATTGATCCCGATAGTTGTATTAATTACATTATTAGTCATGAAAAAACCTGCTATACCGTCTATCTTTGCTGGTGCAGCAGTTGGTGGACTGATTGCAATCTTCTATCAAGGCTTCGGATTTGCTGAAATGTTGACCACTTTCTATAGTGGATATGCGGTAGAATCCGGCATCCCTGTAGTTGATGAGCTGCTGATCCGTGGCGGACTGACAAGTATGCTGGAATTAATTGCGCTATTCTTATTTGCACTGGGATTAGGTGGTCTATTAGCAGATGCCGGTGTACTAGAAGCGTTGATTGCATCATTTGCCATGAAGATCAAGCATACCGGCGTTTTGACTTTGGTAACTGTGATTGTAAGCTATTTAACACTTGTGCTTGGCGGAACAGTTTACTTCTCCACAGTAATGGGTGGAACGCTCATGAAGCCAATTTTTGAGCGGCTTAATCTTGAACCGGAAAATCTCTCGCGTATTTTGGAAGATACTGGTACTTTGAGTGCGCCGCTTGTACCTTGGACCGGTGGTGGTATATATACGGCTGGTGCTCTTGGCATCGCGACAGTCACTTATTTGCCATTCTGTTTCTTAGCCTTTATCACGCCAGTATTCACTTTGCTTTATGGGATAACTGGCTGGACAATTAAGGAGAAAAAAGAAGAGAAGCAGAAAAAAACGAAAATAAAAATAGCAGAAGCATAGAAATAAGTAGCACTACCTTAACAGGTGGTGCTCTTTTAATGTTTGATCGGTGGAATATTCGGCTTCCTTTCCTTCAAACTGATATGAAGGCTTTGTGGATGTGAAATAGATGCGAAGAATATTTGATTCATGCCAATGATGTTTTGATCAGCCAATTGTTTTCTTAGCCATTCTTCATCCAAATTGAAGTGAGTTAAGGTGTCATGGTGTATGTACCCATCCGAAATGACAGGAAAAGCAATGGCTGATGTTTGCTGCTGAAGATTGAGATCTTCCCGTGTTGCAGGAAGTTTATTCGGTTTTTTTAAGACACTAAGTGTCCCGTTTGGTTCGACTATTGCTGTTTCTACATCACGTACATCAAAAACGTCCTTTTGTCTCAGCATAAACAATATATTGTCGATGGAATATTGGACTTTCCGCATATTTTCATATAGTAAGGTGCCGTCTTGTATGACGATAGTCGGACCAAGTGTAAGCACCTTCCCAATTTTGCGATTAGAGATTTTCCACTTCACGATTGCCTTTTGGAACAGACCGATGGCGACAATGGCTACGGCAGTTGGCAGATGTTCTATCTCTGGATCAGCGATGTCAGCACCAACGAGTGCTCCTAGAATGACAACAATCAGAAAATCAAAGACTGGCATTTCGCCGATTGCACGTTTCCCCATGTACAAGGTCACGACTAGCATAAGCGGGATGATGGTAATGATTCGAGCGATGACAATCAAATTGTCATGAATAAGTTCGGACATAAAGTTGCTCCTTTCTGCTATTCAGCCTTGCCAGTCAACTGTATTGCCAAACTAAATGTCCTGATTTTATTGAAACGAAGATATCTGTGATACGTAAGGAGTAGGGAGGTGTTCAGCATGCAAAAGCGAGAAGTATTATTTGATATGCGGAAATTGCAAAGACAAGCGACGTACCTGACAATTGGATTGATGTTTGTAGCGAGTTTTATTTATTTGATTATTCATGGGTTTGAAATCTCCATAAGCTTATCTGCCCTTGCAATATTCTTTCTGCTCACCATTATTGGCATTATTTCGCATGAGCTTCTTCATGGAATCGGCTTTATCATATTTGGGAAAGTAAAGTCCAGCCAGATTAAGTATGGCTTTTCATGGAAGGACGGCGCCGCCTATGCGCATTGCATGGTCCCCATTAAAGTAAGTGCATATCGTGTTGCTTTGCTTTTACCTGTTTTCCTTACAGGACTGCTTCCGCTGCTGATTTCGTACATCATCGGAAATGGTGTGCTACTTACCGTTTCTGTGATTCTTACAGCTGGAGGAATTGGGGATTGGCTTATCTTCCGTAGTCTGATGAAGTATGAAGCGAGCCAGTTCGTGAAGGATCATCCGACAAAGGTTGGCTACTTCATTTATACAGATAGCGCTAAAGAGAGCGAGAAAACAACATGACTGCATCTTTACGTATTTATAAGGTTTCTGAGCCTGATGGCGTGTTGAATCACGTTTATCAGTATCGTTGGAATACACATGTGGATTAGAGAAAGATGAAGAGTAAATGGTAAAAATTGAGATGCTACTTAGGCATAAATTCTTTTGATTCGGGGTATTGAGTAGTATGGATAAAGAAGCTTTGCTTAGGAGGCACTTAATATGACGATACAACCAATTGACACAAATAATATTGCAAAAGGCATCGGGCCGAATGTTTCACCTGAAGCTTTTACTAATGATAAACGTAAGGTATTCCTATTCGGTTCGCCGAGCTATACAAATATCGGTGATCAGGCAATAGCCTATAGCATCGAAAAATTCATCCAAAGCCGTTTCCCTTATTACGAGTATATAGAAATTATGGATTATGCAACAGATGAGGGAATTGAGTTTGTAAAAGGTATCATCGGTGAAGATGATATTGTTATGTTCACTGGTGGCGGAAATCTAGGCAGCCTGTACTTGGATATTGAAGAAGATCGCCGGAAGGTCTTCGCTGCTTTCAAGGATTATAAATCTATTTCCATGCCGCAGTCTGTGTTCTTCGAAGATAATGAACATGGCGAGCAGGAAAAAATGAAAACCCAGGAAGCATACCATCAGAACAAAAATCTAGTCATTGCTGCCAGAGAATCGCAAACATTGGATGTTGTAAGGAATACATTTGATTCTGAGGTAATGTACACACCAGATATGGTAATGTCTCTTGATGTTGTTCCTCGTGAGCAGGAGCGGGAAGGGGTTATGTTCTTCCTGAGAGCCGATAAAGAAAAAGTAATGGAGGAGAACTTCGTTTCTGAACTGATGGAATGGACGAAGAAATTTGGATCTGTTGACCGTACAGATACGGTTTTAGACGAAAACATCGTCCCTAACATTGATTATGCAGATCGCGAAAAGCATTTCATTGAAATGCTTGATCTAATCAGTTCTAAAAAATTGATCATCACGGACCGCTTGCATGCTATGATTTTCTCTATTATTACGAAAACACCATGTCTTGTGTTCGGCAACAGCTACGGTAAAGCGAAGCACTCCTACCGCGATTGGCTCGACTCCATCAATTTCGTTGAATATACCGATACCAAAGATGTAGAGCTGCTGGAACAAATGGTAGAGAAGCTGATGAAGGCAGAACCAAATGAAATCGATCTTCGTAAGGACTTCAAGCCGCTAGTAGACTTCTTCCGCAGCTAAAAAAGGAAAGCTAGAATCTTAGGATTCTAGCTTTTTTCATTATTTTTGTATATTCAATCTATAAAATTTATTAATATACGGTTGTATTATTATATAAATAGTTGTATATTTATTACATAATATACAACGAAGGATCTTCCTTGAAGGAGTACAACTAGATGAACAGCTTACAAGATTCGCAGCAGCAAGCTGCTAACAAAAAGAAACCAAAACATTTTAACGTTTACGTGATGATTTTTGCATTCATTATCGTGGCAGCAATTTTAACATATATTATTCCAGGTGGAGCATATGACCGCGTGGATCAGGATGGCCGCAGTGTAATCCTGCCAGAAACATTCCACTATATCGATGGAGAGAATGTCGGCTTGCTTGGCATATTCAATAGTATTCATACCGGTATGGTGAATGGTGCGAATATCATTTTCTTCGTCTTGATTGTTGGTGGAGCATTTGGGATTTTCACTGCCACTGGAGCACTGGATGCCTTTATTTATACGCTGTCCAGAAAGATGGCTAATAAAGAGAAGCTGCTTATCCCTGTATTGATGCTGTTCTTTGCAGCAGCAGGTGCTTTAATGGGAATGTCAGATGAAACAATCGTGTATGTCGCGATTTTGGCGCCAATGGCTATAGCACTTGGATTTGATGCATTAACCGGTTTTGCAATTGTTGTACTCGGCGCAGGAGTTGGATTTACGGCGGCAGTCATGAACCCGTTCACAGTAGGTATTGCGCAAGGCATTTCCGAACTGCCAACCTTCTCCGGAATCGGTTTCCGGATTATTCTTTTCGTTATCCTTTATCTTGCAGCTGTCTTCTATGTGATGCGGTATGCGAGTAAAGTGAAGAAGAACCCTGAACTCGGGGAATACGGAAAATTCGGCAGAAAAGCTGATACTTCCGCTCTTAATAAGACACAGAAAATGACTTCTCGTCACAAGCTTGTCCTATCAGCTTTCTTGATCAATTACATCATCTTGATTATTGGTGTATTGAAATACGGCTGGTACATTACGGAGATTGCTGGATTATTCCTGCTGTTCGGTGTGGTGATGGGTATCCTAGGAGGAATTTCTTTCTCTGGGATTGCCGATAACTTCATCCTCGGAGCAAAAGACCTTCTTGGCGGAGCATTGATCATCGGATTTGCTCAAGCCATCTTAGTAATCTTCAATACTTCAGGAATGATGGACACGCTGCTGTATCATGCTTCCAATGCACTTGGAATGATTCCTGCTGCACTATCTGCAGTTGGTATGCTATTCCTGCAGATGGGCATCAATTTCTTCGTTCCGTCCGGAAGCGGACAAGCTGCTTTGACAATGCCGCTTATGGCGCCATTGTCTGATATGATAGGTGTAACAAGACAGACTGCTGTACTTGCCTATCAGTTTGGAGACGGTATCTCCAACACGATCTTGCCTACAGGCAATATCATCGCATTGCTTGCAATCGCAGGAATCGGTTATGGGAAATGGGTGAAGTGGTTCCTGCCATTCTTCCTTATCCAAATCGGCATTGCCATTATCGCTCTTATCATAGCTCAATTGATTCAATACGGACCGTTTTAATAGAAGGAGTAATGTAACATGGAATTAGAGAGATTAGTAGAACAGGCGATTAAAGATCGTCGGCATATTCACCAATACCCGGAGCTATCGGGGGAAGAATACGAAACAGGTAAATACGTACGTAATAGACTGGAAAAGCTAGGCATTGAGATTCTTGATTTTCAGCCGCCTAGTGTTGTCGGTTATGTGAAAGGCACCAAAGGGGATAAGACAATTGCACTTCGGGCGGATATGGATGCACTGCCGATGGTAGAAGAAGGGGATAAACCTTACATCTCCAAGCATCATGGGGTAGCTCATACGTGCGGACATGATGGCCATACAGCTATCCTGCTTGCGGTAGCAGAGTGGATCACATTGCATAAAGAGGAAGTGGAGCCGAATATCGTGCTATTATTCCAATCCTCTGAAGAAGCTTCTCCGAGCGGTGCAGATAAGCTGATCAAAGAAGGTGCATTAGAAGGCGTCAACAGCATCTACGGCATCCATGTCGATGCTGGTCTGGAAAAGGGCCAATTCGGTACTCGTCCTGGCGCCATGATGGCATCTGTCGATGATTTCAAAATTAAGATTCAAGGCTCTGGCGGCCATGCATCTACACCGCATCTGACTGTAGATCCGATCTATATCGCAACACATGTCATTCAAGCGCTGCAAAGCATTGTCAGCCGTAAACTGAATCCAATGGACGCTAGTGTCATTTCCGTTGGGAAGATTGAAGCAGGCAACACATACAATGTCATTCCAGATTCAGCTAAAATCATCGGGACGATGCGCTCCTTCTCTACAGAAGCAGTACAGACGATCCAAGAACAGATTGCGAAGCTGACAAAAGGCATTTGTGAATCATTTGGTGCTACAGCGGAAGTTGACTTCATCATTGGCACACCACCGCTTATCAATGATGAAAAAGAAGCGGCTTTTGCAGAAGAGCTGCTGCAAAAAACATTCGGTGCAGAACGCTATGAAGAATTGGAGCCAGTTATGGGCTCTGAAGATTTCTCCTATTACTTGCAGGAAATCCCGGGGGTATTCGTCAAGGTCGGTATGCAAGGAGAGAAAAGCCAATATCCACACCACCATCCGAAGTTTGATATTGATGAAGATGTGTTTGGGGATGCAATCAAGGTGTTCCAGCAGTTTATTTTAAATCAATAAGTAAGAGGAGCATATGGGATAGCCCATATGCTCCTTTTTTATGCGAGTATTTCAGCCTGTTTCCAGGATGTCGCTGTTTGTTTTAATACTTCATTTAACGCTTCTACATTTTTTCTGCCTTCTAGTTGCAACCACTGTTTTCCTGCATCTTCTCCGTCACGGCCGAAGATGGCTACGCTATCTTTCCAGGTTGCCCGGCCACATAATACACCGTTAAAGCTGGAACCTGCTTCTTTTGCAAAACGTAGCGTCTCTTGGAAAAGGGAAGCACTAACACCTGCGCTCAAGAAGATGAATGGCAAATCAGTTGCCTCGCTTTGCTCTTTGAAATAGCGCTGTGCTTCCTCAGTTGAGTACACAGGCGTTTCTTCAGAGAAACCTTCTACATAGGAGATGTTTACTGGAACTTCAACTTTTAACACATCTACCTTGTATTGAGATTTTGAGAATTCCTTCATCATATCATTTACTTTATGTGGTTTTACTTTAGCGTACTCGCGACCTTTTACATCATCATTGTGTGCGTCATAAGAGACGAGTTCCAAGAAGAAAAGAATATCCTCTGCCTGACATTCAGATCCGAGACGTTCCACGAAAATATGCTTCTTTTCGTTAATGCTTGTATCTTCATCCACATCATAATACAAAAGGAATTTCACTGCATCTGCACCCTGTGCCTTGATTCGTTGAACAGACCAGTCATCGAGAATATCTGGCATGCGTCCTGGCTGAGTCGCATCGTAGCCAGTTTTTTCATAAGCAAGTAGCAAACCGGCACTTTTATCACGTTTCTGTGCAGCTGGCAAACCATACTCAGGATCCAGCAAGATGGAAGTCGCATATGGTGTGAGTTCCTCAGAAATCAGTTCTTTAAAAGATACAATTGTATCGTCTCCCTGGTTGTTTGTGTTTTCCTGCTGCAGCATCTTTTTCAAGGAGCCTCGCTGGTCAATGGCGAGGGCTCCGATAATTCCATTTTCGTCCGAAAGTCTCTCAAGTGCTTCTCGTTTTGCGGGTGTTAAATTTAACATGTTAGCAGCTCCTTTAAGCAGATAGTTTAGTAGAAAAAAGGGCAAGAATATCTTCTGAGTTAGTCGCATGATGCAACTGATCGATCGTTTCCTGATGTACGAGCATTTTAGAAACCTCTGATAAGTAATACAGATGATTGGAGGCAGTTCCTGCTGGGATGAGCATGCTAATCACGATTCGGATTGGCTGCCCATCTAATGCTTTCCATTCGACTCCGTCAGCCAGCTTAAAGATGATGATTGCTGGTTTCAGAACTTCACTGCGCTCGGTATGGGGGATAGCGATACCTTGTTCCATGCCGGTTGTACTTGCTTTTTCTCTCTGGAGAAAGCCATCTACAATAGCGCCTGGATCTGTGATGATACCGTGCTGCTTCGCTGTTTCAGCGATTTGCTGAAATACTTCTATTTGAGTAGCTGCTTTCACATCTACCTTGATTGTGTCGAGAGACATAATCTGACTGATATCTTGTACTGGTAAAGCTGTTTTTTCTGTAACAGCTGCTGTCTCAGCAATAGTTGTTTCCTTCACTTTGTTTTTAGCGGCTGTACGCTTTTGATCCATTCCAATCAAGAAGCCGCTTACAACTGCACCAGCGAGGATGGCCAGTATCCAAAGGAAAGGATGTGTAACGATTGGGAGCACGATAAATCCGCCGTGTGGAGCTGGTACCTGTACTTTAAATACGTAAGTCAAAATTGCTGCGATAGAGGAACCGATCATTAGAAACGGAATGACCTTTAGCGGCTTTTTCGCTGCAAATGGAATGGCTCCTTCTGTGATATGAGTAGAGCCCAGCAGGAAGTTGACCAGTCCTGCACTGCGCTCACTTGTGCTGTAAGCTTTACCGGCAAATAGCGTTGCGAAGCCAGTAGCGATCGGCGGAACGATACAAGCAGCTGATACACCTGCCATGAAGAAGTAGTTTCCATCAGACAGCAGTGCAGTTCCTGTTACGTAAGCTGCTTTATTAACTGGACCACCCATATCGAATGCGCACATAATTCCTACAATAAGTCCTAATACAATTGGATTGGAGTTTTGGAAGCTTGCTAGAAAATCCATCATTGCTTGGTTGATCCAACCCATCGGAGCTGAAATGAACCACATGGCAAAGCCGGCAATGAAAATACCGAAGACTGGGAATAGGAAAATCGATTTCAAGCCATCAAGCTGTTTTGGCAGAGCTTTGAACAAGTAACCTAGTCCGAGAATGATATAACCGGTCATAAAACCGCCGATAATACCGCCCAAGAAACCAGTACCATTCGTGAAAGCTATCATCCCGACGATGAAACCGATAATCAGACCAGGCCGTTTGGCTATCGATTCAGCAATATATGCACATAGCACCGGTACCATCAGGTTCATGGCAATGCCGCCAATTGTGTTCATATAATAAGCGAACTCGTTGTACTGCGAGCTTTCTGGGTCAGCAGAGTGGATACCGAACATGAGAGAGATGGCAATCATGACACCGCCTGCTACGACAATCGGAAGCATATGAGAGACACCGTTCATGAGGGATACGTAGATACTGCGTATAACAGATTCTTTTTGCTGCGGTTCGGAGCTGCCTGCAGAAGCAGCACGCTGGCCATCTTTATAGATAGGTGCTGTTTGGTTGATGATCGCATCAAGCAGCTTATCTGGCTCTTTGATTCCTTTGCTGACTGCCACATTGACAACCCGCTTACCGATAAAACGATCGCGATTGACATCTTTGTCAGCAGCGATGATGACGCCATCGGCTGCATCAATTTCAGCCTGTGTCAGTGTATCTTGGACACCATCCTGTCCGTGTGTTTCTACCTTTATTGAGATGCCGCGTTTTCGTGCTGCTTCTTCCAAGGCTTCTTTTGCCATAAAGGTATGGGCAATACCGGTAGGACATCCGGTTGCAGCAATAATTCTATACGTCATTCTTTACACCCCATTTTCTCTTTATTTGGATTTGACCTGCCAAGTAAGGAATATCACTAAGGTCAGATAAACCTGATGTGAAAGCTGTAGAAGAGCCAGCAGCTGTTGCATAAACCAAGGCTTCTTCTTCGGAATCCCCGAGCATTAATCTGCCAGCAAATGCAGCGAGCATCGTGTCACCAGCACAGGCAGTGTTCACTATCTTGCCTGAAGGAGCGTTTACAGCTAACTCCTGTGTGCTGTCACAGTACAAGGCACCTTGGGCGCCGCATGATAAGAGGACACGCTGAGCGCCACGCTCCAGCAACTGTTCTGCAGCTTTTTGCAGTTCTGCACGATCTGTATGATCCGGGATATTGAACCAATTGGCTATTTCTTCATCATTCGGCTTAATGAGATAAGGCTCGTAAGCGAGACAATCCAGTAAAACGGGAGAACTGATATCAAGCACCAGTTTAACTCCTAGCTGATGAGCAATCTTAGCAATCTCGATATGGATTTGGTCATCAATGCCTTGGGGAAGACTGCCTGAGACAAAGAGCCAATCACCACTTTTAAGGTTCCTTATTTGTTCGATCAGCAGCTCTTGTGCCTGCTGCGAGATGACTGGTCCTCTGTTTACCGCCTTGTATTCCATGCTGTTCTCGCGGATGAAAGTGTTAATACGCGTTATGCCATCCACTTTTATGAATGCGGTTTCAATTCCGGAGGCTTCAAGCTCTTGTTCAATGAAATCTCCGGTAAAACCGCCTAGGAATCCGGTTGCCATATTGGAAATGCCAAGCTTCTTCAACATAAATGATATATTGATAGCTTTTCCATTCGGCTGATACTCTTCAAATATGCTTCTGTTTACGACGAAAGGATCAAAAGAGGTAAACTCTGAGAAAAGATCGATCGCTGGATTCATCGTGCATGTATAAATCATCCGCATCACTGCCTATCTGTGTTTTTCTTACAAATTAATTATGGCATGCCTTTCGATGTAAATGTTTTCAACATTCACTGATTTCGCTACAATATTAGTAAACGTTTACACGGGGGAATCGTCATGAATGAGACCTTTTTGACGCGGGTCAGCCAGCATACAGAGAAGATGAGTGAGGCGGAGCTATATTTAATCCGTTATATAAGGGAAAATCTCAATACAATTCCTAAGATATCCATCGTACGGTTAAGTGAAGATGCAAATGTTTCCACGGCTACCATTGTCCGTACAATGAAAAAACTTGGTTATAACGGGTTTACCGATTTTAAGATTCGGCTGAAGGATGAGAATGATCAGAATCCAAACTTTTCAATCATTGAACAAGTGGATGAAGAAATAAAAGATGCCATCTTAAAGAATGAACAAGAGGTGATGCGAACAATCGAAATGCTGAATAGCGGTTTAATAGAAGATACCGTACAAAAAATCCGTCATAGCAAGCGAGTCATATTATTTGCACGAGGTTTTTCGGAGCTGATCGCAAAGGAAATGGAAGTGAAACTGCAGCTGCTGAATAAATATGCGGAACTGCATGATGATCCAAATATCATCCGCACGAAAAGTAAGAGGCTGGAAGAAGGAGATCTAGTCATTTTTGTTTCTCTAAATGGGTATACCGAAGAACTAGTGGATGCGGCAAAAAGCTGCCAGCAAAATGATACAAGTATGATTGCTTTGACTTGTAACAAAAACAGTCCACTCGCGTCGTTAGCTGAATTAACGCTAACTGGCTACAAGTCAGAAACATCTTATTTCCCGGATTATGAGGTTAGGTCGAGACTTCCGCTTCAGGTGATTTCCAGAATACTGTTAGATGCTTATGCCATTCGCGCAGGAAAGTCCTAATATACGGAAGGGAAGATAAGTATGCCAACTTACAACAAGCTTGTGCGTGATCATATTCCAGCCATTATTCAGCAAGCAGGGAAAGTACCTAAGACTAAAGTTCTTGATAAAGATAGATATGTAGAAGAATTGAGGCTTAAACTGTTAGAGGAAGCTAACGAAATTTTGAAAGCAGAGGAACATAATGAAGTTGTAGAAGAAGCGGCTGATTTATTGGAGGTGCTGCACGCTCTCCTTGATGCAAAGGATATATCATTAGAAGATATCGAATACGCGCGTAAGCAAAAGAAAGAAGAGCGCGGCGAATTTGAAGAGAAAATCTTTTTGATAGAAGTTAGTAAATAGTCCTTTCACAGCAACCAAGTAAGTAAAAGCCCTCGAACTGGAGGGCTTAAGATTATTGAAATGCTTCCATGGTTAAATCACTATTTACGCCGGCAGCTGCTCGGCTTCCGTGTGCTGCTGCAATAATTAGTTGAGATGGACCGTTGTTAGATGCTTCTCCAGCTGCATACACGCCTTCAACAGTAGTCCTGCCAAAATCGTCGACAAGGATGCCGCCATTTTGCGTGCTATCGCAACCAAGAGAAGAGATGAAGGAGTGGGATTGTTCCAGTTCAGTTGTAACGATTCCACCTGATCGTTCTATTTTGGTTCCATCTGCAAAAGTAACTTGTTCCAATTGGCCATCATTACCATGCAACTGTTTGATCCTTTCTTCTATGATGCGTATTCCATGCTTTTTAAGCAGCTGTGCTTCTGCTTCTTCGATTACAGAATGTCCATTGGTGCAGACAATCAAATCCTTGCTCCACTGAGAAAGTGTTTTCGCCATATGGACGGCGTATTTATTTTCGGAAAGCACAATTAAAGGCTTGTCTCTTAATTCCCAGCCATCGCAATAAGGGCAGCTGAAGAGACTTTTGCCGTAATAGCCATGGATATCGGGGACATCTGGTAAGGTTTCCTTCAGACCTGTTGCGAGGATGACTTTTTTAGTCGTATGAATATCGCCATTCCTAGCCATTAATTGAAAGGTAGTATCGCTTAGTCTTTTGATTTCCGCGATTTCTGCATCCTCTATTGCAATGGATGGATACTTTTTCAAATCTTCGTGCGCAAATTCTCGAAACTTAGAAGGAGATATCCCATCTCTCGTAATAAAACCATGCGATTCCTGTGTTACTGCATTTCTTGGTTTTCCATTGTCAAAGAGTACGATATTTCTCCGGGCTCTTCCTAATACAAGTGCTGCATTCAAGCCAGCAGGTCCACCGCCGATAATAGCGCAATCCAACATAATTAATTCCTCCTTTTTATTTTAAAGATATTAAAGACTATTTATATCTACAATTGGTGTAAAAAAAATCAACCTGCTTCAGATTTAAGATAATCCGAAACGCGTTGGTCGATTTTTTTAAGTACTTGTGCAATCGTTTGGGAATGCAAGTGGTCTTCCATCTTTTTCTCAGCTTCGTTCATGGTTTGCTGAATGAAGCAATTTTCATTGTCGTGTACATGGTTATCCAAGCTGCAGTGGAATAACGGATTCAATCCTTCCACTGCTTGCACAACATCCAGAAAAGTAATGTCCTCAACGCCCTTTATCAATCTATAGCCGCCTTTTACACCGGGGGCAGAAACAATCAGCCCAGCTTTGACGAGAGTCGTTAAAACTTTTGAAAGGTAGGTAGGAGACACCTTCTGTATTTCGGCCAAAGGTTTAACACCGATTGCTTTTCCCGAAGGCAGTAAACCTAGATATGCAATTGTATGGAGGGCATAGTTAGTTGCTTTGGAATATTTCAATGTCTCACCCTCTTTATTGTAGATTCGATGAGTCTATAATATCTTTAAATGAACAGGTAGTCAACAATAAGACAGCTATTTCGTTTGTGCTGCTTGGTTTTTTAATGCTTTTTTAATAGAAATAATTGCCTGTAGATGCATCCCTTCATGGAATATCGTCCTGATTAGAACCTGCTCGATTGTCTGCATTCCCATATCGATTGCGGGATATTCTTCATCAAGACGGTCGCGATACATCTCACTAATCTGATCGGGCTGTGCTTCCAGGAAGGTTATTAGATCAGTATATGCGGGAGTCTTCTCAGTAAAATCAGCAGGGGTAGTACCAAATCCAAACCATTCCTTAAATCCATCTGGAATTGGTGGTTCTTCTTTAGATAATGCTTGGATCCATAAATATTGATCCAGAAAAACATGCCCCAAATTCCATCTGACATTATTCCGAAAACCATGCGGAATAATGTCTGTCTCTTCTTGGGTGAAGCTTTTAGCTACTTGCAAAAGTTCTGTACGATAAGTTTTCAGTTGTCCGAGCAATATCTCCTGACGTTTCTTCACAGTCAGTCATCCCTCCTTTTTTCTACAGTTCTGCGTTAATCTCCTAAAAACCTCTTCCTTATGTTTCGCTGCTTCGGAGAGCTGCTGTTTTGCGCAATTCTTCTTCTAAGACTGTAAAGTAATCAGACAAGAAATCCTGGAATTTCTCTGCTATTGGGCTAAGATATCTTCTGGTGGACCAAGCCAAGCCGATTGTACGTTCACTGATAGGATCCTGCAGTCGAATAACAGGTAAGTGGGCGGTTTTATTTCCAATTAATGAAACGGACGGGATGAAAGCTATACCTAGGCCCTTGTTTACCAGTTCTCCAATGACACCGGGTTCGTCTCCTTCAAAGGCAATATGAGGCTGGAAACCGGCTAGCTTACAATAATTGTCCGTTAAATTTCGGATGCCATAGCCTTCATTCATGCTGACAAAGGCTTCATCACGAAGCTCATGTAGGGAGATATAGCTTTTTGTTTCAAGCCAGTGACCGGGAGGAGCAATCAACAGTATCTCTTCAGTCATGAGCGGCTGCCACTTGATATCCTCAGCTTGAATCGGAACGGAGGAGATGCAGAAATCGAGCTCACCGCTGCGCAGCTTCTCTGTCATTAAAGGCACGGACTGTACGTATTGCTTGAAGTGGACCTGAGACTCTTCCTTTAGGAACCCGCTGATTAGATCAGGTAATACACGTGGGATCGTAACGGAAAGCCGAATTGTATGATCAGCTTTCTGATTTGTTTCATTCAGTTCCCGTCGTGCTTCTTGCAGCTCATGAAGGGCAGCATCAACGCGTCGGAGAAATATCTTGCCGTTCTCATTCAATTTAATTTGTCGGTTGTATCGCTCGAATAGCTTTACTCCTAAGTCTTCCTCCAAGCGGCTGATTGCTTTACTGAGTGAGGGCTGTGCGATGTTCAATGCTTCTGCAGCATGTGTCATGTGCTCTAGTTCGGCAACTTTTATAAAATAGTGCAGCTGTAGTAATTCCACGTTCATCCTTCTTTCGGATAGTCTAAAAGCTATTATTTATAATGATATATATATTATACATTATGCATCAGAGCCGTTATGCTATTTAGATGCTCAATATTTCACAAAGTAAAGGTGAGGGAAATTATGAAAGGATTAAAATTAGGCTTTTTTGATATAAAGCGGATGTTTCAGCATAAGCATGGGCGAATCGCACTTATTTTCTTGTTGATTATTCCAGTCATTTACGCTTCGCTGTTCCTCGGCGGTTACTGGGATCCATATGGTCATATCGAAGATTTACCAGTGGCAGTGGTTAACCAGGATGATGGAGCCAGCATGGATGGGGAAGAGATGCATGCAGGTGATGATTTTATTAAAGAATTGAAGAAAAGCAAGGCGCTGGACTTCGATTTCGTTTCAGACCAGAAGGCAGAAGATGGACTGGATGATGGCAAGTATTATATGAAAGTGACCATCCCGAAAGACTTTTCTAAAAAAGTGACAACCTTGATGGATGACAAACCCGAACAAGCGGAGCTTACGTATGAAGTCAACCCAGGGAAAAACTTTGTAGCTGCACAGATCAGTTCTTCTGCGATGGAAGAAATGAAAACAAAATTGGCTAGCAGCATTACGAAATCGTATGCTGACAGTGTGTTCACAAGCTTCCATGAAGTAGCAGACGGATTACAGGATGCCGGTGATGGAGCAGGTGATCTCAATAAAGGGATTACAGATGAGCAGAGCGGTATGAAAGATCTGCAAAATGGTATCGGTGATGTGAAAACTGGTGCGTCCGACTTAGCAGACGGCGCTGACCAGTTGGCAGGTGCTGAAGGCAAACTTTCTGATGGCATCGGCAGTCTGCATACAGGTGCATCTGATTTGGCGAGCGGTTTAGGTCAATTGGATGAAGGAGCATCCTCCTTACAGACGAATACAGATAAGGTAGCAGATGGCTTGGCTGATTGGAAAGCTCAAAGTGATAAACTTTCGGATAGCCAGGACTCGTTCACGTCTGGATCTGAAGACTTGAGCAAACTGGTTGCATCATATATGAAAGAACATCCAGAGCTTAAAGACGATAAGACATTCCAGCAAATAGCAGCTGCATCTGATCAGCTGGCGGACGCATCTGCTAAATTAGCAGACGGTCAGCAGCAGCTCGGTGAAGGTGCGGATAAGCTGGCTGGAAGCGAGCAGAAGTTAGCAGATGGTATGGACACTTTCAACGAGAAACTAGGTTCAGCTGTCAGCGGAGCAGATAAATTAGCCAGCGGCGCAACAGATTTGAATAATGGCTTTAATGATTATACGGAAGGCTTCGGATCCTTGCAGAGTGGTGCAACGCAGCTGGCTTCTGGTACAAATGAACTGTCAGATGGAGCAGCACAGCTTGACGACGGTATGAGTAAGCTGTCCGATGGCTCAAGTGAGCTTGCGACCAGCCTGCAGGATGCGGCTGACAAAACAAGTAACATTCAGTCTAGTGATGCACTGACTACTATGTTCGCTGATCCGGTTAAGCTGACTGAAAAACAACTGTCAGATGTACCGAACTATGGCGTCGGCATTGCGCCGTACTTCTTGTCACTTGCTTTGTTTGTTGGTGGTTTGATGGCAGCCAACATCCTACCGCTTGGCAGAAGACAGGATATGCAAGTATCCGGTACGGTACAGTTCTTCAGTAAATTAACATTGGTATACGTTGTGGCAATTGTGCAAGCAGTTATACTCGATCTAATCTTCTTGTTCGGATTCCAAGTTGATGTGAAGAGTATTCCATTGTTCTTCTTGTCCAGTATCATCGTGTCTATGACGGTCATGACGATCATTCTTACGCTCGTGACGTTATTCGGAAACCTAGGGAAACTGCTGGCCATTGTGCTGTTAGTCGTTCAGCTGGCAACCTGTGGCGGAACCTTCCCGAGTGAGTTGTCTGTGTCTGCATTGGCATCTGTTGGGCAATACTTGCCGATGGCACATTCCTTGCATAGCTTGCAGGAAGCGATCACGCTCGGTAATTGGTCGGTGCTAGGTAATCAGCTTGTGGATCTGTTGATTTATCTAGTTGTTGTCGGTGTTATCGGATGGATTGTATCTAATCTGCAGCACAGACCGAAAAAAGAGAATGAGCTGGAAGCAGCTTGATGGAGAGCTCGCCTTTAAGGCGGGCTCTTTTCTATTGACACCGTATGATAGACTGTAAACAGCAAATGGAAAGAATCCAAAGTAAAGGATAGAGATCATGCAGATTGATAAACCGAAATTAGCGATGGAATTGCCTGAGAAAAGGATGCACGATATCTTCTTTGAGGAAGAACCTGAATTGGAAATGTGTCAGGTACAGCAAGCGGATTTTGCGAATGAGTCAGTCGACCGTCTGCGATTGTCGAAAGTAATAATTCGCAATAGTCGTTTCAATAACACAGACTTCACCGGAATGGATTTGCTGGATGTACGGTTCGAGAATTGTGATTTTTCGAATGTGAAGATGAGCAAGTCTTCGATTCATCGAGTGGAATTCCAAGGCTGTAAGATGCTTGGAGCTGATATGACCGAGTCTAGTCTTGGTAATGTCTCATTCCGTGATTCATTAGTGAATCTTGTATCATTCGGCCAATCAAAGATGGAGAAAGTAATATTTTCCTCCTGTGGACTGCAAGGGGCGGACTTCTATGCTAATCGGATGAAAAAAGTAGAATTCACTGATTGTGATTTGAATGAAGCGAACTTTGAACAGACAGCTCTCAAAGGAATCGATCTGAGTACAAGTAGTTTTCAGCAGTTGACTGTATCTATTGAAAATCTGAAAGGCTGCATCGTTTCTCCTAATCAGGCAATCCAATTAGCGTCATTGATAGGACTTGTAGTTAAGTGAAAAGCTTCCCGGCTGGGAAGCTTTTTTAATTTGCGGGCTGCAGCGCACTTTTAGCGGTGATCAAACGCAGTATATAAAGCATTACGATGACTGCGTACAGGAAAAGCCAGATGTTCAGAATGCCATGGATAAGAGCCATACCAAGGAATCCAGCTGCCAGTACGTAATAAGACATCGGCAATAATGCTTTTCTGATGAGTGAACCTTCTTTACCTACCAATCCTACAGTTGCGGAAGCGGCAACGATGTTATGAACACAAATCATATTACCAGCCGCTCCGCCGACTGCCTGCAAGGCTACAACAGTTCCAGCCTGATGTACATCGAGACCAATATTTCCGGCAGCTCCAAATTGGAACAGGGAAAACATCATATTGCTGAATGTGTTACTGCCTGCTATAAAGGCTCCTAATGCTCCAACTGTAGGTGCAACGATCGGCCACAAACTTCCAGTGACCATAGCCACAGACTCAGCAAGGATGAGCGGCATATTTTGCCCGGTAAGAGCTTCTGTAGCAGCATTCACCTTGTCGGCGGCTAGTGAGGTGTTAAGGAAAATTTTGATCATCGGTACAGCAAACAGCAGAGCAATACCAGCGCTGACAGCTGTTTTAAAAGAATCCTTCCAGGCATTTTTATATTCATCTAACTTCATGCGATGTAAGAAGAAGGTGATCGCGGAGACAACGATGAATAGGAACCCAGGCAAATAAAGCGGAGTTGAGGTAGTAGTTATCCCTGAGCCGAAAGTGTCTGTAAATACAATCTTCCACGATTCAAGTAGCTGCTTGAACGGATCATAGGAACGGGATAATACAAGTATTCCCGCGACCAAAATATAAGGAAGCCATGACATCCACATCGGAATGGTGCGTACAGGTTTCTCCTCTGTTGCTATTTGATTGAGTTTACCTATCCATTCTTCTTCCCATTGATTTTGTTCTGGGAAATCGAAGACTTTATCTTTTGGCATAAACCATTTTTGGCGTGCAGCCGGTATAACAATCAGCAAAGCTATGAGCGCGCCAAGTAAAGAAGGGAATTCAGGTCCGAGCAGAATCCCGATCAAGTAATACGGGATGGTGAAGGCAAATCCGGCAAATAAAGCGAACTTCCATGCTCGCAAACCTTCCAAAAAGGATTTGTTAGGACCGAAGAAACGTGTAAGCGTGGCAGAGACGAAAAGTGGGATGATGGATCCGACTATAGCGTGGACGAGTACCACATCCGATGTTATATAAAGCAAGTATTCAAAATAGCTCATATCAGTTTGTTGTAAACTGGATAGTACAGATTGCTGGTCAGTCAGTCCTGTATTGACCCCGATAAGAATCGGCGTTCCAACAGCACCGAAGGAAACTGGAGTACTTTGGATAATCAAGGATACAAGAACAGCTGCCATAGCAGGGAATCCAACAGCAACAAGAAGTGGGGCAGCAATGGCAGCAGCTGTACCGTACCCAGCGGCACCTTCAATAAAGCATCCAAACAACCATGCAATTAGAATTGCTTGGATGCGCCTGTCAGGTGAAATAGTCATAAAGCCGCGACGAATGGTGTGGATTGCACCGGACTTCTTCACCGTGTTTAGTAGCAGAACAGCCCCAAATACAATGAATATAACTTCAAGCGCTGTAATTAAGCCGTTAAAAGCAGCGCCTGCCACCACATTTGTTCTCGTCCCCCAAACGAAAACAGCAATCAATGCTGTTACGACAAGTGCAATCGGCATCGCCCTGCTGGCTGGCCAGTTTAAGATAACTAGAAATAATAAAATCGTCATGATTGGCACTAAAGCGATTAAAGATAATACAAGTAAACTCATCGTCCTTTCATCCCCTCTTTAGGTAAGCGTTTTCAATTTGAAAGCAAAAATAAGGTCATCTGATGACCTGTTTACATTATAAAGTGGGCTTTTTTGAAAATGCAATGAAATTTTGGAAAATTTCCGTTTATAATGAGGGGGAGGTGAGAACCCAATGAAATACAAACAAATCAAACCCAAGAAGATATATGAACAAGTGGCAGATGAGCTGCTTTCGATGATACGGGAAGGTAAGCTGAAGCCGGGAGAAAAACTGTCCAGCGTCACACAGTTGGCTGAGAACTTTCAAGTCGGGCGTTCCGCAATAAGGGAAGCACTGGCAACCCTGCGGGCAATGGGCTTGGTGGAAATGAAACAGGGCGAAGGTACCTACGTGAAAGCGTTTGAACCAGAAGAAATCGTTTACCCCCTTCAGCATGCCTTGCTTATGAGCGAAGAGGATCGGACTGAATTAATGGAAGTTCGTCACATACTGGAAACAGGTATTGCAGCTTCTGCTGCATTGAATCGCTCAGATGAAGATCTAGTGCAGATGGAACAAGCGCTAGCGGAGATGAAAGAATTCGCAGGTGATCCCGAAAAGGGAGAAAAAGCAGATCTTGCTTTTCATATGACAATTGCGCATGCAGCCCAAAATAAACTGCTTCTGCGTCTCATGCATCATGTATCGGATTTAACAGGGGAATCCATGCGCGAAACAAGGCAGATCTGCTTATTTGGTGAAAATGCAGCTCCGGAGGAACTGAATAAGCAGCATGAAGCCATTCTGGATGCAATTCGTACGAAACAGCCAGAGCAGGCAAGGCTTGCCATGGTTGCACACTTGGAATATGTAGAAGGAGTACTGCGTAATTATATGGAATAGGACGAGCCGCCGACTAAGGTCGGCTTTTTCTGTATATGCAGGAGTTGGAAAATGTAAGCGGTTGTAGTATGATGAAAGCAGACAATTAAACAGGTCATCTGATGACCTTACCTATGGGGTGACGGGATGAGGGTTACATTATTTGCGACGTGTATTGTGGATATGTTCCAGTCCGATGTGGGGATAGCCACAGTCGAAGTGCTGGAAAGACTCGGCTGTGAGATTGTGTTTCCATCGGGGCAGGTATGCTGCGGACAGCCGGCATATAATTCCGGGTATGTAGAAGATGCCAAGAAGGCAATGAAGAAGATGATTGCGACGTTTGAGGATGCCGAGGTTATCGTCACACCGTCAGGATCCTGTGCCACGATGTTCAAGGATTATCAGCATGTGTTCCAGGATGACCCTGAGTGGCGTCCGCGTGCAGAACGGCTGGCGGATAAGACGTATGAGCTGACGGAGTTTATTGTGGATGTACTAGGAATAGAAGATGTTGGGGCGAAGCTGGAAGGAATTGCGACATATCATCCTTCTTGCCATATGACACGTCTTCTTGGTGTGAAGGATGCACCAATGAAGCTGCTGTCGCATGTAGAAGGCCTCGAAATGCAACCGCTTCCGAACGCGCAGAATTGCTGTGGATTTGGCGGAACCTTTTCCGTGAAGATGGGTAATATCTCAGAACAGATGGTTGATGAAAAAGTAGACTCGGTAACCGAAACAAAAGCTAGCTATCTGATTGGAGCGGACGGTGGCTGTCTGATGAATATCGGGGGGAGAATGCAGCGCCGCGGCAAGCCAGTCAAAGTGATGCATATCGCTGAAGTACTAAACAGTCGGTAAGGGGGAAAAGCAGCATGGCGATGAAGATAGGGAATGAAAAGTTCAAGGATAATGTGAACAAGCAGATGGAAGACACGTTCATGCGCGGTGCAGTTGCCGGAGCTCAGGAACGCCTGCGGACAAGAAGACTGGATGCGGCTGAAGAACTTGGCAACTGGGAAGAATGGCGGTCTCATGGGGAAGAGATTCGTCAGCATACACTGGATCATCTCGATTACTATTTACAGGAGCTTTCTGAAAACCTGCAAAAACGCGGCGGGCATGTATTTTTTGCTGCTACTGCAGAGGAAGCGAATGACTATGTGAAGAGTATAGTGAAGGAAAAACGAGCCAAAAAGATTTTGAAAGCCAAATCAATGGTCACAGAAGAAATTGGCTTAAATAGTGTACTGGAACAAGAAGGCTGTGACGTCATTGAAACCGACCTTGGCGAATACATTCTGCAGCTGGACGACCATGATCCGCCTTCGCATATCGTGACACCTGCGCTTCATAAAAACAAAGAGCAGATCAAGGATGTTTTTACCGAGAAGCTGGACTACAAGCTTACCTCCAAACCGGAAGAACTAGCACTCCATGCTAGGGAGAAACTGCGCCAGGAATTCCTGCAAGCAGATATCGGTATCACAGGATGTAATTTTGCCATTGCGGAATCTGGTTCTGTCGGCCTGGTCACTAATGAAGGAAATGCTGGGATGGTGTCTGATTTACCTGATACGCAGATTTGCGTCATGGGGATGGAGCGAATCGTACCTACATTTGAGGAGTTCGAAGTACTGGTCGGCCTGCTGACGAGAAGTGCAGTCGGTCAAAAACTAACGAGTTATATTACGGCATTGACTGGTCCGCGAACAGCAGAAGAGGTTGATGGTCCATCCGAGTTTCATCTTGTCATCGTAGATAACGGACGTTCGGGTATTCTCGGAACCGAATTCCAATCGGTACTCCAATGCATTCGCTGTGCAGCATGTATCAACGTTTGTCCGGTATACCGCCATATTGGCGGCCATTCCTATAACTCCATTTATCCAGGGCCAATCGGGGCGGTCCTTACACCTCTGTTAGGAGGATACGATGATTTCAAGGAGCTACCATATGCATCCACACTCTGTGCTGCCTGTACGGATGCTTGCCCAGTAAAAATTCCATTGCATCAGCTGCTGCATCGTCATCGACAAGTGATCGTTGAGCGGGAAGGGCGTGCGCCGATTTCTGAGAGGATGGCTATGAAAGCATTCGGAATTGGAGCTTCCTCCAACCCGCTGTACGCAGCTGGATCGAAAATGGCGAGCTCTGTCATGAAGCCTTTTACAAAGGATGAAACCATTTCGAAGGGACCAGGTCCGCTGAAGGCATGGACCGAAATTCGTGATTTTCCTGCTCCGAACAAAGAACGATTTCGTGATTGGTTTAAGCAGCACGAAAAGGAGAATGGCAAGGCATGATACAGAACCGGGAAAGATTCCTTGCAAATGTCGCCAGTCGCCTCAGCCGTACGGAAGTACTATCAGAAAGACCCTCGCGAAACTGGAACTATCGCCCGCAAGATAAGACACTGACTGATAAAACCCAGGATGAGCTTGTAGATATACTCCGGGACCAATGCCGACTTATCCATACGGAGCTGATTGAGACTGATTCGCGTGGTCTACCGGAAGTGCTGGCCGAAACTGTGGATACTTATGGCGGCGGACCGCTAGCCATTTGGCAGGATCCCCGGTACGAAGCATTCGGTTTACGTGAACAGCTTGAGATGTGGCCGAAGCAAGGAGTAGATGTACATGAATGGGATCCTTCCATTGGCCATGACAACATCGGAATTGTGGAAAAGGCCAATATCGGTATAACATTCAGCGATATCACTCTTGCTGAATCAGGGACAGTCGTACTCTTCTCAGGTGAGGGGAAAGGCCGTACTGTCAGCCTGCTGCCACATAAATACATCGCACTAATACCGAAAAGCACCATCGTCCCCCGCATGACCCAGGCAGCTCAGCATATCTCGAACCAAGTACAGAAAGGGAAAGCTATTGCATCCTGTATTAACTTCATTACAGGGCCGAGTAACTCTGCAGATATCGAGATGAACTTGGTTGTAGGGGTCCATGGACCTGTGAAAGCGGCTTATATCGTTATTGAAGATAGATAAAAAAGACACAGTTAAGATAAGCTGTGTCTTTGCTTTATTCTGCTTAATTAGTAACTAACCCCTTAAAAAGTATATATTTTCAAATTGGAAGATGGTAAAATAGGCTTACATACATATTGTATGAAAGAGAAAAAGGGGATAAGAGTACGTGAAGAAGTTATTATTTGGTAGTATGTTGGTCTTATTATTTATTTTAAGTGCTTGTGGCGGGGAAGAAGCTACGAAAGTAAAAGAAGAAAAAAAAGCGAGTGCTGCAGAGACAACAAGCGTATCCGAGCTAGAAGAGATGGATTGGGAAAACATGACAGAAGAAGATTGGGATAAGGTCAATCTGTCAAAAAAAGACTTCAAAAAATTACTGGACGCGATGTCTGAGCCGGATGAAGATGGTGAAATTGCCATCAGTTCTGCTAAACTATCAAACGACGACACTATAGAAGTGGAATTCAACAATTCGGATGGAGACACACTTGAGAACGGGATGACAGCTGCTATCATGGATGCGTTTTTCCGTCAGTTCTATAAGCATTCTGTTTATTACAATGAGAAAGAACCTACAATCGTATTCACTGATTTAACAGGTTTTACAATCATGGAAAATGACAAGCCCATTGAATATGATGAAGAAAATGCATCAAGTGACGGAGAAGATCTAGGCGAATTTAAACTAGATGAAAAGGTAGATGTTGCTGGTACAATCATCACATTAAGCAATCCAGCCTATACAGATGAGCGTAACGAATATGAAGAAGAGCCGGCAGAAGTGCTAAGCTTTGATGTAGCGGTTCAAAATGCAACAGATGAAGATCTGTATTTCGATACGTATGATTTCCAAGTATACGATGCAGATGGAACATTGATGGAAACCTATGCGCTTGATTATTTAACGGCGGATATTAAACCTGGAAAGAATACATCAGGAAAAGGGTTCTACGCTGTTAGCGGAAAAGGACCTTACGAAGTGTATTACACAGACTTTGTAACGGATGCAACTGCTAAATGGACAATTGAAGTGAAATAACTTAGAAGGCTATCCTTAGGGGTAGCTTTTTTTATTCCAAGAATTCAAAACTTTTTTGGTAGCGCTTTCTTTGTTGTGTTTATTTTGTTAAATTTAGATAGAAAGACATTGACTGAAAATCTTTAATAGATAACTAGAAATATTTTAACACTAGTTTTGTAGAATAGAAGCAGTAATAAAAACAGTATATGTTGCCAATTACACTTTAAAGGGGTAGAAAAGCGATGGCTATCAGATTCGATGAAGAACAGCGCACTTTTCATCTGCAGGGAAAATCGACTAGTTATGTTATGCAGCTGGAGCGAGATGGTTATTTGACGCACCAGTATTGGGGGAGGAAGATCAGGCAGTTTCGTAATAGTAATCGGCAGCAGTACATAGATCGTTCTTTCTCACCTAATCCGTACAATCGAGACAGGACATTCTCGTTGGATGCTTTGCCGCAGGAATACCCGCAGTATGGTAATTCGGATTTTCGCAAGCCGGCCTATCAGATTCAAATGGAAAACGGATCGACGGTAACCGATTTGCGTTACAAATCTCATCGTATATTCAGTGGAAAGCCGAAGCTTGCAGGGCTTCCTGCAACGTATGCCGGTCAGGAAGGAGCAGAAACGCTGGAAATAACCATGGAGGACAAATTACTTCATTTGGAAGTGGTCTTGCTCTATACAATTTTCAGTGAGTATGATGTGGTCGCGAGATCTGCACAATTCCGTAATAAGGGCAAACAAAAGCTAAAGCTCTTACAGGCTGCTAGTGTAAGTGTAGACTTCCGTCGATCAGACTATGACATGCTGACTATGCCGGGGGCATGGGGGAAGGAAAGGCATCTCGAAAGGCGTGCTTTGCAAGCAGGTATTCAGTCTACTGAAAGCACACGTGGAGCAAGCAGCCATCAGCAGCATCCGTTTATCGCTTTGATGGAGAAGCACGTAACAGAAGAACAGGGAGAAGTGTTCGGATTTCATCTTGTTTACAGCGGTAATTTCCTTGCTCAGGCAGAAGTCGACCAGTTTGCGACGACTCGAGTGACAATGGGTATCAACCCGTTCGACTTCACATGGTTGCTGGAACCAAACGAAACATTCCAAACACCGGAAGCTGTGCTTGTTTATGCAGCGGACGGTTTAGGGGGAATGTCGCATACACTGCATGAATTTTATCAGCAGCATTTAGTAAGAGGGGAATACAAAGATAAAGAGCGACCAATTCTAATTAATAACTGGGAAGCGACGTATTTCGATTTTGATGCTGATAAGATTGAGGGAATCGCTAAAGCTGGCAGTGAGCTCGGTATCGAGCTTTTTGTATTGGATGATGGCTGGTTCAAAAAACGGAATTCAGATTCTACATCATTGGGAGATTGGTTCGTTGATAAGGCAAAGCTGCCGAACGGACTTGTCGATTTGGCGAAACGTGTGAACGATTTAGGCATGCAATTTGGACTTTGGTTTGAGCCGGAAATGGTGTCTGTGGACAGTGATTTGTACCGGGAGCACCCGGACTGGTGTCTGCATGTCCCACATCGCTATCGTACAGAAAGCCGCGATCAGCTCGTGCTCGATTTTTCAAGACAGGACGTTCGGAAGGAGATTATAAAACGAGTTTCCGACATCCTGGAAAGTGCACCAATTACTTATGTGAAATGGGATATGAACCGGCATTTGTCTGAAGTTGGATCAGCCTTACTTCCTCCTGAGCGTCAGCGGGAAACGGCACACCGACATATTCTTGGCGTCTATGAAGTGATGGATGAGATAACCTCTCGTTTTCCGCAAGTACTGTTTGAGAGCTGTTCAGGCGGCGGCGGCCGTCATGATCCGGGAATTCTGTATTATATGCCACAGGCTTGGACAAGTGATAATACAGATGCTGTTGAGAGGCTTAAGATCCAATATGGTACAAGCCTGCTTTATCCGATTGCCTCGATGGGTTCTCATGTATCGGATGTGCCGAACCATCAAGTGCACCGATTTACATCATTGGAGATGCGGGGAGATGTCGCGATGGCAGGGAATCTTGGATACGAGCTGGATCTTACAAAGCTTACTAGCGAGGAGAAGGAGATTGTCAAACAGCAGATTATTTCTTATAAAGAGATTCGCAGACTCGTTCAGTTTGGGCAATTCTATCGTTTGAAAAGCCCGTTTGAAGGCAATGAAACGGCTTGGATGTTTGTGAATGAAGACAAAACTGAAGCTTTTATCTGTTATTATCGTGTGCTGGCTGAGCCGGCAGCACCACTCGCTTCTTTGCGGATGAAGGGGTTGGACGATGCCAAAGACTACCGGATCATTGGCACAAGTGAAATATATAGCGGTGATGAACTGGAGTACAGCGGTATTCGTATACCGACAGACCTTATTGGGGACTTCGTAAGTTATACCTGGCATCTAAAAGCTGAATAGCAGTAAAAGTCGCATTTTTGATGCGACTTTTTTATTTTGCTGTATAGGAAAACATGCTTGGTTATCGTATACTTTAGCTACTATTTCAATCTATCAAGAGAGAAGGCTGCAGTTGGAGAAGTCAAATAAGAGAAACATCAAAGCATATACAACCTTTGTTTTTTTATTCCTGCTTTTTTCTGCAGTTTATTTATTTCTATTTCGCCAGGAACCCCGGGAACTAGCGCTAGGTGCTGGTCTCTTTGCAATCATCGGTTCCGGTCTGCCGGCATTTTGGGCTTTTCGTGCTTATCATGAAGCTGAGCGGCAAGTGCGGCGGTTTTGGCTGTTTCTGGGCTTTGCGCTGCTGGGCTGCCTATTAGCAACGGTAAGCTCCTATTTTTACAATTTCAATATTGGAATAAATAACATCTTGTTATCAGCAGCAGACGTTCTATGGGTTGTATCGATTATCTTCAGTTTATTGGCGTTCCTGTACTTGATCAAACAAAAAGCGGGTGAGGTGACAATTTACGAAGTTGTCTATGATGCTGTGATCATCATCGTTGCTGCGGCCTGTTTAAGCTGGGAATTTTTGATGAAGCAAACCTGGTTTCAATTAACGCAGGATGGTATTCTCATCCAGCTTTTGGCCATCAGTCACCCAGCTAGCGATTTGCTAGTGTTATTTTTCTTGATTTGTGTATTTAATGCCCTCAGTTATCAGCGTTTGTCAAAGGCACTAGCCTGTATTTGTATCGGCTTTTTGCTCTTTTTGGTTTCTGATACCGTCTTTTTGTATTTGGCATTACAAAATATGTATTACTTTGGACATCCCATTGACTGGCTCGGGACAGCAAGTTTGCTTGTAATTGGCGGTGCAGCTTTCTTTGCGGATGATCTTGATGCACTGAGCCGGCAGGAATCCCGAACTGCAAGCACGCCGCTATTTTCGGCACGACTATGGTTTTCCAATGTCAGCGTTTTGGTTTTACTTGCGCTCATCGTAGCCAGAGGCGGCGGATTTGATTTAATAGCACTTGGCTGTATTGTTTCTACATTACTGATCATCTTTCGACAAATGAATACAATGTTCCAGAATAGAAAGCTCATGCTTGAACTGGAAGGTAAAGTATTGGAGCGAACAGAAGAGCTGTTTCAAAAAAATAAAGAATTGGAAGCTTCCATCGAACGAACGGAATTCCTTGCTGCTCATGATCCGCTGACAGGGCTCCCGAACCGTCGTGAATTTGATCGGATAGCTTCAGAATGGGTAAAGACGAACGAAAGCGGTTTTTCCTTGCTCTTTTTGGATATGGATCATTTCAAATAGGTGAATGACACGATGAATCATGGTGCCGGGGACATGCTGCTGAGAAAGGTGGCAGAACGATTGCAAGGGAATCTCGTGTCAGGAGCAAAGGTGTTCCGCCAAGGTGGAGATGAATTCCTTATTCTGTTGCCTATTACGAAGATTCCTGAGATAGAAAGAACTGTATGTGAATTAATTCAATCACTTGAACAGGTGTTTTATCTCCATGGAAAGGAAGTATTTGTTTCTGCAAGTATCGGAATTAGTCTTTATCCGCAGCATGCCGAAGATGTCGAACTATTGACTATTAAAGCAGATACTGCCATGTATGCAGCAAAGAAAAGTCACGGAAAGCGTTGGCTATTCTATGATGAGACGTACCTCCCTGCAGAACAATCCAAGCTCGAGCTGGAGAAAGAGATGCGGTATGGACTGGAAAGAGGAGAGTTCCAGCTTCACTTTCAGCCGCTATATCGTATAGATACAAATACTGTTTCTGGTGCGGAGGTATTGATGCGCTGGGAGCATCCGGAGCGAGGGCTGCTGTTTCCCAATACATTCATTCCGCTTGCTGAGGAATCACGTTTCATTATACCTCTTGGAAGATGGATGATCCGAGAAGTGTGCAGACAATGGAGCTGCTGGAAAACACAAGAGTATGAACCGATTAGCCTTGCTGTTAATATTTCTGTCAATCAATTCCTTCATCCCGATTTTCTCGCAGAATTAGAGGATGCACTGCGTGAATATGAGATGGACCCGGCTTATCTGGAATTGGAAATCACAGAAAATATCCCATTTAGTGACTCCTATGCTATAGCTGTTCTGGAGCATATCAAGCAGCTTGGTATTCGTATCAGCATCGATGATTTTGGGACAGGTTACAGCTCTCTTCAGTACATCCAGCGCCTGCCTGTTCATACATTGAAAATCGATCGTGCTTTTGTCTGCGATATGATGCACAATCGAAATAATAAAGTGTTGGTTGAAACGATTTTACTTATGGCAAAGCAACTCGATCTGGACGTGGTTGCTGAAGGTGTCGAGGAACAGGAACAGCTTGAATTTCTAAAGGAAAATGGCTGTGCGTTAGTGCAGGGATATTTGATTGGGAAGCCGACGGAGGCCGTGTTATTTCGTTCGAAGTGGCTGTAAATCCTAAGAGTGACTTTTGACAAGCATTATACTATGTTTGAAAGGCTGCGTGTAAGCAGCCTTTTTTTATTCGACAAGGGAAGAAGAAAAAAAGATTTTCAAAAAATGAATTGACATTCTATTGGAAAACCCATAACATGGTAATCAAATCTTACAACTACATACTTGTTTTATTCTTATCCAGAGAGACCGAGGGATCAGGCCCTATGACGTCTCGGCAACGGGTTTACACAAATACCGTGCCAATTCCTGCAAACGCCTATGAGCGTTTGGAAGATGAGAATGAGGAAGTTTCATACGTGGAGCCCTCTTTTTTCTGGATAAGGAAAAAGAGGGCTCTTTTGCGTTGATGGGAGGAAAAGTGATGATTACGTTCAAGGATGTATCTAAGACTTTTACAATCGGAAAACGGGAGGTGCATGCTGTCCGAAATGTGAATCTGACAATCGAGGAAGGAGAAATATTCGGCATTATCGGCTTCAGCGGAGCAGGTAAAAGTACATTGTTACGGCTAGTGAATGTGCTGGAGAACCCGACGGCTGGAGCTGTGGAAGTGCAAGGTGTGGATTTAGCTAGTCTTCGCCCAACTGAGGTCAGGAAAGTACGCCGCAGGATAGGGATGATCTTTCAGAATTTCAATCTGTTAACCTCGCGGACTGTTGCTGGTAATGTTGCTTATCCTTTGAAACTGGCAAAAATGCCGCGAGCAAAAATAAAAGAGAGAGTAGAAGAACTTCTCCGCTTCGTTGGACTGTCGGATAAAGCAAAGGATTATCCGGAACAGCTGTCGGGAGGACAAAAGCAGCGAGTGGGCATTGCTAGGGCGCTAGCTACTTCGCCGGATATTTTGATTTGTGACGAAGCAACCTCAGCGTTGGATCCTGATACAACCGGGGAGATACTCCGACTTCTGAAAAAGGTAAATAAGGAATTCGGCATCACAATTCTACTGATTACCCATGAAATGCATGTGATTCAGTCAATCTGCGACAAGGTTGCTGTTATGGAGGATGGAGAGGTCATAGAATCAGGAGGAGTATTCGATACATTCACAAGTCCTGCCCATCAGACGACGAAGCGTTTCATCCGTTCCGTGCAGCAGGATCTTCCTTCTCCGTCACTATTGGATGAGTGGAGACAAAAAGGCGGGAAGCAACTGTACCGGATCATCTTTAAAGGAGAGGTTGCGAGCGATCCTGTCTTATCCCGGGTAACAAGGAAGCACGATATTGACGTGAACATCGTCTATGGTTCCGTCCAAGAGATTCAGGCTAAATTCTACGGAAACTTACTTGTTAGCTTTGATGGAGACGTTGGGAAAACGGCCAATGCAGTGGAAGAATTGAATGAAATCGTACAAATAGAGGAGGTGGACGTAACATGGGCGTAGATTGGCAGACATTTTGGCCGCGAATCGTCGAAGCAACAGGTCAGACGATCCTGATGGTAGCTGTCACTTTGGTGATTGGTTCAATTTTCGGTATTATTATCGGTCTTTTACTTTTTGTAACACGAAAAGGAAACATCTTGGAAAATGCTTTTCTTTATCAAATTATTAATTTTCTAATCAACATTATCCGTCCGATCCCCTTCATTATCTTTTTAGTTGCGATTAGTCCGCTGACCAGAGAGGTGATTGGCACGACCATCGGAACATGGGCAGCTATTTTTCCGATGAGCATAGCAGCAGCATTCAGCATCGCTCGGGTTGTGGAAAACAACTTCATAAGTATCGATCCTGGTGTCATCGAAGCTGCCAAGGCCATGGGAGCTAGTCCGCTTCAGATCATTTATACGATACTGATTCCGGAAGCACTCGGTCCGCTCGTTCTCGGATTGACGTTCATTACAATCAGTCTGATTGATTTCTCCGCAATGGCAGGAACTGTCGGCGGAGGGGGTCTCGGCCATGTGGCGATGACATATGGATATCAGCGATTTGATACGAGCGTCATGATTGTTACAGTCGTTATTTTAATTGTGCTTGTCCAGCTTGCCCAATGGGTCGGCAATACACTTTCCAGAAAAATCTTAAGGAGATGATTGACGTGAAAAAAGCTCTACTAGGAATTGTTTCGTTAGTCTTTTTGTTTATCCTTGCAGCATGCGGAAGTAGCTCAGCAGATGGCAGTCAAACAGTTAAAATCGGTGTGACAGGGTCTGATGGTGACCAATGGCCGATATTGAAAGAAAAGGCGAAGGAAGAGGGAATCAATATCGAACTTGTAGAATTCTCCGACTATACATTGCCAAACCAAGCATTGGCGAACGGTGAAATCGACATGAACTCATTCCAGCATATCGCCTTCCTAAGTCAATATGCCAAAGAAAATGGTGATACTATCGTGCCAATCGGTTCGACAGTCATTGCCCCAATCGGAGCCTATTCAGAGAAAATAGATAGCCTTGATGAATTGAAGGAAGGCGACAAGATTGCTATCCCGGATGATCCGTCCAACCAAGCTAGATCGCTGCGAGCTTTGGAAGCAGCTGGCGTAATCAAATTAGCGGATGATTTTGGCCAATTCGGAGATCCTTCCAAGATAGTAGAGAATCCGAAGAATATTGAGATTGTACCTGTTGTTGCGCAGCAAACACCACGTGTACTGCCAGATGTAGCAGTATCTTTTATCAATAATGGGATTGCAGGTCAGGCAGGTCTTAATCCGAAAGACGATCCGATTTATCTAGAGAATGCTAATGATGATAGCATCACACCGTTTGTAAATGTTTTCGCGGTAAACAAAGATGATGAAAATAATGAGACGTACCAGAAAATTGTCGAACTATATCAGGATGAAGCAGTGAAGGAAGCAGTAGATAAGGATACGAGTGGTGGCTCTATCGTAGTTGATGTGCCGAAAGAAGAATTGCAAAAGCATCTGAAAAGACTACAGGAGGAATGAGATATGAGTAAATCTGTCACCGAGGTTAGCCGAGTTGCGCTGCATTTAGACGCAAATGGGGAAAAGTATATCCAGACAAGTCAGGCCATCCATGCTAAACCGGAAATCGGCAACCAGGAGTTTTTTGCCAGTGAAACGCTTACTGCATTGCTGGAAGAAGCGGGATTTCAGGTAGATAAAGGAGTAGCAGGGCATGAGACAGCATTTTATGCGTTGAAGGATAGCGGTAAACCAGGTCCCCGTATCGCTTTCCTCGCCGAATATGATGCATTGCCGGGCATCGGGCATGCTTGCGGCCACAATATTATCGGCACCACTAGTACGGCAGCTGGCATCGCATTGGCAGAAATATTGGACCAGACAGGCGGTAGTGTAGCGGTTCTCGGCACACCTGCTGAGGAAGGCGGACCAAACGGCAGTGCCAAAGGAAGCTTTGTAAAACATGGGTTGCTGAAAGGTATTGATGCTGCTTTAATCATTCATCCTTCTGGCAGAACGAGTGTTACTGGTGAATTTCTTGCTGTCGATCCGCTTGATTTTCATTTCTACGGAAAACCAGCTCACGCTTCAGGTTCACCAGATAAAGGAATCAATGCATTGGATGCCGTCATCCAGCTTTTCAATGGAATAAATGCATTACGGCAGCATCTTCCGCAGGACATACGCATACATGGCATCATTCCAAACGGTGGAGACGCACCGAATATCGTACCTGAATATGCCTCAGCAAGATTCTTCATCCGGGCAGAAACGTGGACAAAAGCACAAGCTGTTTCCGAGAAAGTTAGGAATATTGCTCAAGGGGCGGCATTAGCTACTGGAGCTAGCGTCAAGATAGAGAGATTCCAAAATGAAGTGAAGGATTTTGTCCTGAATTCGGTGCTGGACCAGGTGCTCAAGGAAGAATTGGAGAATGTAGGAGAGTATGTTCATTTGAAGAAAGGCAAGGGACGGGGGTCGACTGATACAGGTAATATCAGTTATGAGGTACCGACTGCGCATCCTTATATTCAAATTGGACCGGAAGATTTGATTGGCCATACAGAGGAATTCAGGGAAGCTGCCCGTTCTGAAATTGGTGATGCAGCCGTATTAAAAGGAGCCAAAGCATTAGCACATACAGGTTACCGGTTGCTGACAGACAAGGAACTCCTGAAGCAAGCTAAACTTGCTTTTGAAGAGAGTAAGACTCGAAAACAAGTTAAATGAAGATAGACCCGTCAGGAATTTTCTGACGGGTCTATTATTTCATATACTCTTGATTAAAGCAGGTGCTTGGGAGTGGATGCCGGAAGCCAGCCAACACTCTGCTACATATTGGGATAAACTGTTTGCTCCATAGTTTGTCTGCAGTATACTGTCAGCTAGCCTAGTGCTGAATCGTATATGCTAGTCCGACTAAGTAATCTCTTATAACCTCTGCCTATATGGCAGAGGTTTTTTTATGAAAAGTTCCGCTTCTCCCTCCGAAAAACTCCCCAAGTTGTCTTTGTAGCGGCATAACTGCCAATGGCAGCATAGCCATAAAAATAGCCCATAAAAATACCGGCAATCAAATCATGTGGATGACTGTAAAAAATCGAGAGTGCCAGACCGATTAAGATGGCGGCAGTAGGCACATACTGCTTTGGTAACGGTAAAAATAGTTTAAGAAGTTGTGTGAGGACAAGTGTTGCTGGGATGCCAATAACAGAATCCCAAAAGTTTGTTTGAATGTTAGGGAAGTCCATAATCATGTTCCTTTTATGCTTATTGTCGGGAACAACCGATAAATTATTCGTATTAGGCTTTGATAAAGCGGATCTTATGTTTGAATAAATTTGTTATACATATAATTACAGAAGATTCCTAACAAAAACTCCTTGAATGTTGCACAATTCAGTATTATACTAACCAGTATTGTGTCAGAAAATCTGACAAAATTTTATTAAACTCAATATTTTGTTATTTATCAGACTATTCGAATAGTTAGTGGAGGTTTTTTTTGTGTCAAAGAAAGTACCAGGTTCATTTACCGTCATTCTTGGTTTGATGCTCTTTGCTTTGTTCTTCGGAGCGGGTAATCTGATTTTCCCGCCGTTGCTTGGGCAGCAAGCCGGTGAAAATATATGGATAGCTAATGCAGGCTTTCTTGTAACAGGGGTCGGGTTGCCGCTGATTGGGATCATCGCCTTCGTTTATTCAGGCGAGCGGGATCTTATGTCACTATCGAGCAGGGTGCACCCGGTATTCGGAATTGTTTATACGATCATTCTATATCTTGCAATCGGGCCTTTTTTTGCTATACCGCGTGCAGGGAATGTATCATATGAGATTGGTTTAAAACCATTCTTGCCTGCTGATCCAGGTCCGCTTCCGTTGATTTTGTTTTCGGTCCTTTTCTTTGCAATTACTTGCCTGTTATCGATGAACCCTACTAAGATCATCGATGTAATCGGGAAATTCCTGACACCAATCAAACTGGCTTTTATCAGCTTGCTTGTTATTGTCGCCATTATTTTCCCAATCGGCAAATTCCATGCACCCCAAAGTGAGTATACGGCAAATGCTTTCTTTAAAGGATTCCAGGAAGGCTATTTGACCTTAGATGCGCTAGTTGCTTGTGTGTTCGGAATCATCATCGTAAATGCTTTAAAGGATAAGGGCATCACGAACAAAGGCTCGGTCATGAAGGTTTGCTTGTTAGCAACTGCTCTTGCAGCCGTTGTACTTGCTGTGATTTATACAGCGCTTTCCTTCATGGGTGCGTCCAGTGTCAGTGAGCTTGGTTATTTAAGCAATGGTGCTGAGATTCTTGCTGATGTATCCAATTATTATTTCGGCTCATGGGGCATGATTTTCCTTGGATTGATGATCACGGTTGCCTGTCTAACGACAAGTGTTGGATTGATCACCTCTTGTTCAACGTTTTTCCATGAGTTAATGCCGCGTATTTCTTATAAGACGTTTGCTATTGTGCTATCTGTCTTCAGTGCGGTAGTAGCGAACATCGGTCTTACAGAATTGATATCTATCTCAGTCCCAGTGTTGATGGCTATTTATCCGATTACGATCAGTCTGGTGTTTCTTACATTCCTGCATCCGTTATTCGGCGGAATGCGTGAAGTATATATCGGCAGTCTTATACTGACATTCTGTGTGAGTATCTTTGATGGTTTCAATGAGGCAGGCTTGCAGATAACTGCAGTTAATGACCTTTTCCAAACGGTATTGCCTTTCTATGAAGTAGGTCTTGGCTGGGTGGTACCTTCCATCATCGGGGCTTTGCTTGGATTACTTGTATCAAAGGTTAGAATCTAATAGAAAAAAGTCTTCTCCGAAGCCGGAGAAGACTTTTTTATGCAGATCTTTTTTTCAGCATACCGCCTGCAATGAATAAGAGCACAGGAATGATAACGGTGGCCAGAGATAAAACTCCCGCGCTGAATAGTGTTAATGCGGCACCTTTAGGTCTTTTAGAAATGATGGTATAGCCTATTAGTACAATGATAGCAATGATGGCTATGTATATAGTAGGGATGGCAAAGAATACTTGCAAGGCAGACATGGTTTCAGCAGCCATTTCATCAGGGCTGATAGAAGGAGTTTCCCCGGAATCAAGTGTTCTTTGATACTTTGGGTCGTTTTCAAGATAGCGGGCCACTGTCTGTTCCATGGATTGATTTTGAGGCAAAGTGATCGTGAAGAAAAGACTAGCGATAAAGATTAAAACCAATAAAACTAATGAAATCAGCGTTAACATTTTTGGTGTTTTCATTTGTAATTACCTCCATTTTCCAGTATAAGTTTTGAGAACCATTAAATGAATAGGGCAGAAGGCGTATCTGTCATTTTCTTGTCAAAAATGAAGAAGAGCGTTTACTGAAACTGTGTTATTATAAGCACGATTAATTAGAATCGAGGCGAAAAGATTTGTCGTGGGTATTTATAGTCTTATTGATTGTAGCTAGTTTGATTAAAGTTTTAGCGGCATCTTTACCGAGTGGGGTTGTAGATAAAGTAGGAAAAAGATTTCAGCTGCATCCGAAGCTGTCTTATGATGTAACTGTCAAGCGGGATGGCGAGGTTCTATCAGCTGAAGAGACACAGCTTATTATTGATCAATTCAATGAAGCCAGCTTCTTAGAAAAATACTATTATGCCCCTGCTCCTGAAGGTGTACCGTTAGAGATAGAAACAAAGCAAGGACGTTTTCTGGTATATGCATATACAGACAGAGTAGATGTATTCAAATATCAGAAGAAGAAGGTTTCATCCTACAGCTTGCGCTCCCAAACAATGCAGGGACAGGCTGCAAATTGATTCAGCTTTCTATATAATAGATAAAAACAGGAAGCGGGAGCGTGTGCAGGATGAGAACCAGGAAATTGGCTGGGAATTATGTGCTGATCCAGTCGGCTGCAGCTTTTTACCAAGAGGCGTGGCAAGTGAGCTTTGCCGATATTGCTCCTCGATTTGTCCGTCACAGTAGGTATCCAGGTTATCAGGGCCTAGTGAAGCTGGACGAAAAGAGTCATATGGTCGGTTTGGTGTATGGATACACATCAAGGCCAGGGCAATATTATCATGATCTGCTGAGACCGGCACTGCAGGAGAATGGCAAGTCGGATTGGCTGGATGATTGCTTCGAATTAGTGGAGCTAGTAGTTGCTCCCTCTGTACGAGGATCAGGGATCGGAACCGCTCTGCTTAATCAGCTGCTAACTGCAGCTCCAAACAAAACAGCTGTCCTGACCACACGTGAGAATAATATCAGAGCAATTCAGTTTTATGAACGGAACGGATGGGAATTGCTAAAAGATTCTTTTTATCCGAACGAGAAAGCATATCGAATATATGGGAAAAAACTAATATGAACCGATTCACCAAATGGTGGATCGTTTTCTTTCTGAACGCCTAAACATTTCCATGAAATCTACCGATGATTCAGATATGAATAGAAAGAGGGTGAGCCGATGTACCAGACAGATATGAAAAACGCTGAAAT
This sequence comes from Terribacillus saccharophilus, assembly GCF_002272075.1. Classification (GTDB taxonomy): domain Bacteria; phylum Bacillota; class Bacilli; order Bacillales; family Amphibacillaceae; genus Terribacillus; species Terribacillus saccharophilus_A. The sequence goes on along the minus strand of NZ_NPBJ01000032.1, from coordinate 22,703 downwards.
ATTTAACAAGCTGCTTGATAAGTTATATGTAAATATTAAAACGGAACAGATCCGTGCTGCAGAGAGTATTCGCAATGAAATAACTGAACAGGAAGATGCAATTCGCGATGAAAGGCTGCTTGCAAAAAGTATGCTGTACGATGCTCGCTTGGAGATGCTGAAAGGTGATTTGGATAAAGGAGAAAAACTGCTCGAGGGTGCTGCTGATGCATTCGCGCTCACCGCCGAAAATCTATACTACTACCATTTCTTCAAGGGTCTGCTGCTGTACCGGCAAACCAAACTTCAGGATGCAATTGTCGAATTTGAACGTGCAGAACCGTTTTTGTCCGTACAAATCGACCATCGGGAAGTGTCTGATTTCTATTATAAACTGGCAATTACGTACTATTATATGAAAATGACTGCTTTTTCAGTCTTGAATGCCAATAAAGCTATCGAATCAGCTCTTCGTTACGATCAGAAATTACAGCTTGGAAAATGCCTCCTGCTCCAAGGATTGAATCATATGCATATGACTGACTTTCGGAAAGCGGAGGAACTGTTTCAAGCTGCTCTAAAGCATGATGTGTCCGAGTCCGAGTTGCAGCTGCCTATGTATATTTATCACAATATTGGTGTGCTGTATTTCAAACAAGATCAGCTTGAGAAGGCAATGGGACATTTTGAAAAATCTATGCATTACAAGCATCCTGAATATTATTTGAAGAGCTTATACTACGTGACAGAATGCTGTTTCCGGCTTGGCTTGAAGGATCGTGCAATGGAGCATTTTACTGAGGGGTTTGCTTTAAGTAAGAAGCGGGATGAAGATGCGTATAAATGGATGTTCGCCATGCTTCATAAACAATTTGTCGATAAGGACAGTTTTGAATTAGTGTGGCGGGAAGGCATTGAATATTTTCAATCCATCGAGGATGACAATAACGTTCGTCACTTTTCCGAACGACTGGCTAAATATTATACAGATAATCATGACTTTGAAAAAGCATCCAGATACTATCTTCTGGCTTTAAAATAGAGTATAGAGTAATGCTAGAAAAGGAGATTGCTTCTTGCAGTCTCCTTTCTATGTATTATGATAGCTTCCAAGCAGGGATCAAACTATGGAATTGGAAGAAGTAGCTCATTGGGATGTGCATCAGGGTGTAGAAAACTAAGGTTGTGGCATAGGTGATTAACCAATTCGTAACAGGCACCTGCAGGAACAGATACAAAAGCAGCATGCCGACTGGGAAAGGAACGAGTACAATCAGCCAAATCGGTGCCCCAAGAGCCTCTGTCATTGCACCAAGTGCGACGACGGAGAAGCCGATGAGTATTGCTTGCCATATTGGTAATCCGTGCCGAAATAATAAGCTGCCAACATAATAAGAGAGTCCGGTAAGTATGATGGCTAAAATGAAATCCACTAAGTATTTCAAATCTTAATCCCCCCTGTACCCTCCAATTATACGATTATATAAGTAAAAGTAATGTGAATATTATGTAAAAAGCCGCCGTATCGGCAGCTCTGCTTTAGCTTGCATATTCTTTGATTCCTTCGGCAATCGAAGTGGCTACTTTATCTTGATAACCTGCATCGTTAAGAAGCACAGCATCAGCAGGGTTAGAGATAAATCCTGTTTCAACGAGTACAGCAGGCATGGATGTGTGGCGCAGTACATAAAAATCAGCACTATGTGTGCCTCTGTTTTCATTATTCGTATTGGATACTAATGCAGTCTGTATACTGGAAGCCAGCTGCTTCCCGCTGCTGCTTGCTCCGTAATAGTAAGATTCCAATCCTTTTGCTGACGAAGAAGTAGCACTATTGGCGTGGACGCTTACAAATAAATCTGCTTTCCAGTTATTCGATAATGTTGCTCGTTCCGGTAATGGAATAAAAACATCCTCACTGCGCGTCATTTTTACATCATATCCATTAGCAAGTAACCTGCGCTGCAGTTTTTCCGAAATAGTCAGGGCTACCCATTTTTCCATCGTATCATTTCCGATTGCACCAGGATCTTTGCCGCCATGACCGGGATCGATAACTATTCTGTGAACAGGCTGCCCGTTTGATGATTCAGCGGGAGTGGCTGGTTCTTTTTGCGCTTCTGTTACATAATCCAAGCTGAGATAACCTGTTTGGCTATCAATGGTTATCTGTCCCCAGCCATCTCCTCTGTCGATATATTGGAACTGGGTGCCTGCTGGGAACTTACCGATAATGGCTGCATCCGTCGAAGGGGAAGCTCTGATATTCAGGTTTGCAGTCGTCTGTCCAATATTAGAATCGCTAGCGTTTGCTTGGGAGGGCATGATCAATAAAAGTGCAATGAGTATAAATAATAGAGGCAGGGCAACTTTGAGGCGGGTGTGCATAGTAATTCTCCTTTGCGATATAATAGAATCAGTATGGTCAGTATTTACGAGATTTATAACAATAGATATATAAAGTAAGAGATTATTAAAAGGGGTGAAGATAATGATGAAGACAGAAAGAGAGAAAATGGTGGCAGGGGAGCTTTATCGTCCTTCCGATAAAGAGCTGACAGACAGACGTATGGAAATAAGGGAATTGATCCGGAAATATAATGATACAACAAGCTATGAACATGCTGAGCGCGCGGATTTATTGCATCAGATACTTGGCTCATCAAAAGGCAAAGCCTACATCGAACCGACTTTTCGCTGTGATTATGGGTACAATATTCATCTTGGAGAAAGCTTCTATGCGAATTTTGATTGTGTGATGCTGGATATTTGTGAAATCCGCATCGGCGATAATTGCATGCTGGCTCCAGGTGTACATATATATACCGCAACGCATCCATTGCATCCGGTAGAACGTAATTCCGGTTATGAATTGGGCAAGCCGGTGACAATTGGAGATAATGTCTGGATCGGCGGGCGTGCTGTTATCAATCCTGGTGTTACAATCGGAGATAACGCGGTTATCGGATCAGGTGCAGTCGTCACAAAAGATGTCCCTGCAAATACAGTAGTCGGAGGAAATCCAGCAAAGGTGATTAAAGAGATAGAGATTTAGAAGATAGTGTGGGAGTCAGTTTTGTTCGAATGATGATATACTGAAATTACTACTGATAGTGGAGCGGTTTATATGCAGCGTGGCACATTTCAATTGATGAAAACAGTGAATAGATCTTTGATCCTCAATAAGATTCGTATAGCAGCGCCAATATCACGCGCAGGTATAGCGAAGGAGACAGGCCTGACGCCTCCGACAGTCAGTATCATCGTCAAGGAACTGATTGAACAAGGTCTAGTGGAGGAAAGCAAGCTCGGCTCCTCGAGCGGCGGCCGCAAGCCTACCATGCTTCATATCCGGACAGATGAGTTGTTCGTCATCGGTGTTGATGCTGGCCCTGGTACAATCGACTGTATTCTGACGAATCTCACAGGAGAGATGTTAGGGGTCGTCTCTTATCCGCTTAGCGTACATACTAATAGCGAGTTTTTGCATCAAGTCATACAAGCTATTCAACAATTACTAGACCGGCATAGTATGCAAACGGAGCAGATCATAGGTATTGGAGTAGCGATGCATGGAGTAGTTGATGCAAAAACTGGTGTATCTCTCGTAGCTCCTCTCTTAGGATTACATAATATTCCTATTAAGCAGGAGCTGGAAAATAGATTCAGCATTCCGGTGAAAGTGGATAATGATGCTCGGGCAATGGCTCTTGGGGAATCATGGTTTGGCGGGTATGATATGCAGGATAGTATGGTAGCTGTCAATATCGGGCGCGGAATTGGTGCGGGAATCATTATCGGAGGAAAGCTTTTTCACGGAGCAGCAGGGCTGGCTGGTGAGCTAGGGCATATGTCTATCGATCCAAACGGAGAAAAATGTGCTTGCGGAAACCGTGGATGCCTTCAGACACTTGCAAGCGGACCGTCTATTGCGCGGAGAGCAAGGACGGCGAGTGGGGAAGCTGTTTATCATGCAGCAAAAGCTGGAGATGAAGAAGCTAAGATCATTCTGGAAAAAACCGGTCAGATATTAGGAATCGGTCTGGTCAATTTAATTCACCTGTTGAATCCTGATCGAATCATTCTTGGTGGTGGTGTGATGGAGAGTGCAGCGTTTCTCCTTCCGCCTTTAAAGGAAGAAATTGCGAGCCGAGCCTTGACGGTTGAAGCTGCGCAGACTGAGATAATGGTAAGTAGACATGGAAATCGTGCGACAGCGTTAGGGGCAGTAGCACTGCAATTGGTTGATCTGTTTGCCCCGGTATAATAAAAGCAGCCAATCTATAGATTGGCTGCTTCTTTATTTATTTTGTTGTAAAAGAGAATACAGTCTCTTTTCGGTACTCTTCACCTGGCTTCAAAATGAGGTCTGGGAAACCATCATGATGCAATCCTGCAGGGAAAGCTTGTGTTTCAAAACAAATTCCCAGGTGCTTTTCCGACTTGCGTTCTTTTAGTTCTAATGAATCATCAAGGCCGTTACCGGTGTATAAAACGAGACCAGGCTGGTTCGATTCGATAGTCATCAGTCTTCCGCTTTGGGGATCATAGAGCCCAGCTTTTGGTTTCTCAGTGCTTGAGAACAAGAAATAGTGATCGATGCCATCTCCGGCAATGCGAAGCTGATCATGCGGCGTGCTGAATACTTCCTGTAACGGTTTAAACGATCGCAAATCGAATGGAGAAGCAGCTGTATCCAGCAGTCTTCCTGTTGAAATCAGCTCTTCATCCAACTCCGTGTACTGATTACTTGCGGCCATTGCCTGCTGCGTTGCAACAGTCCTTTTCAGGTCGCCGCTGAGATTGAAGTACGTATGGTTTGTCAGCGTGACAGGAGTTGCTTTGTCAGTGGTTGCTTCATAAAGAATCACCAGTTTATTGTCCCCTGTAAGGGTATAAGTGACATTCACCGTCAGATTGCCTGGATAGCCGCCTTCTCCATCTTTGCTAGTGTGAGAAAGTCGAAGGCCGTTTGTCTGATTTTCTTCGAAAGGTTCAACTTCCCAAAGTACTTGGTGGAAGCCTTCAGAACCGCCGTGTAAGTGATGTTTTCCTTCATTTGCTTTCAGATGAAATGACTCGCCGCCCAACTCGAATTCCGACTCTTTTATCCGTCCAGCCACCCGACCGATCAAGGCACCGAAGTAGTTCGGATTATCTTTGTAATCCTGGAGGTCGTGATAACCTAGTACAATATTCTCCAAGTTTCCGTCCTTATCAGGAACTTCTAAGGAAGTAATGATGCCCCCGAAGTTCAGCACTTCAAGCCGCATCCCTTTATTATTAGTTACAGTGTGCAATTCCCATCCATCCTGAAGCACAGTCTTTTCGATCATGAAGACACCACTTTCTGATTAAGTTTTGTGATAAAACGTTGAAGGGCTGTTTCATCCTTGAAGACACCAGCATCCTCCAATACACGGACGAATTTCTGGCCAAGTTCTTTTTGTACAACCTCTTTTGCATATTGTTCGTTGTGAAGGAAGCCATGTTTCTTCCGCAATTCCTGAGCCCATTCTTCGTGCGGAGGGTCCACCTCATCTGCTTTTCCGGCGAGGAACTTATAAATTGTTTCAAGCTCCGTTGCCAAGCGTGGCGGCAAAACAGCAAGACCCATTACTTCAATTAAGCCGATATTTTCTTTTTTGATATGATGCACATCTGCATGTGGATGAAAAATACCCAGCGGGTGGGTAGCTGTCGTTCGATTATTGCGAAGTACAAGATCCATTTCATATAATTCATCACGCATTCTAGCAATCGGAGTTATCGTATTATGAGGCGTATCGTCTGTAAAAGACAAAATGGAAGCATCTTCATCATCGTAATCCCGCCAAAACGCTAGAATGCTTTCTGCTGCTTTCGCAAGCTTTTCTTGATCATCCGCCTTGAGCCGGATGACCGTCATCGGCCAATTGAGCACAGCTGCGCTAACATCCGGATGCGCATGAATTGAGAAGGTACAGCGTTCTTCCGCATTGGTCATGGCAAAGGTATAGCGTCCTGCTTGATAATGATCGTGTGAGAGAATGGAACCTCCTACAATCGGCAAATCAGCGTTCGAGCCGATGAAATAATGAGGGAACTTCTCTACAAATTCAAGCAGTCTACGGAATGCATCTGCATTGATTTTCATATCCCGATGTTCTTCTGATAATACGATGCTGTGTTCATCGTAATAAACATAAGGCGAGTATTGGAAAAACCATTTTTCCTCTCCTAGTGACAATTCAATTACGCGGTGATTGGAGCGTGCTGGATAACCGATCCTGCCGACATAGCCTTCATTTTCTTTACAGAGCACACAAAGAGGATAGGAATTATCCTGCTTCGTCATACGCTCACGCTTGATTTGCTCTGGATCTTTTTCTGGTTTGGACAGATTGATAGTAATGTCCATTTCGCCATATTCCGTTTGTGTTTTATACGATATGTTCTTCTTGATACGATTCATTTGGATGTAGTTACTGTTCTTGCTTAGATTATAAAAGTAATCGGTTGCCTGTTCTGGTGATTTTTTGTAATAGCCATCAAATAAAGTTTGAACGGTGGAAGGGCGAGGCATGAAGCAATTCATCAACGATGCAGCAAGCATCTCCTTCTCATCCAGAATGTTATCGATGATATCTTCTTTCACGGCATATTCGATGATGCGATCTACTAAATCCGGTATCGAATCGGAGCTTGTTAAAATCTTATGTGCCGGATATGTTGTCATCTTCAACAAGTGCATCACCTGGTTGCGTACATAGATGGTATCTCGTTCCTGTATCAAATCTTCCTTACAAGTCTGTTCCAATAAACTCTCAATATCTGAATAAATCATATGAACACTTCCTTTATGCTAGTTCCTTTGCACCGTCACCGATTGTTGCGGTATAGAAGGTTGCTTCATATCCAATCTTTTCTTTATAGTGCTGCTGGATACCTGCTTGAACAGCGTCCGCTTTATCTTTTTCTACTAATGCAATAGCGCAGCCGCCGAATCCAGCACCAGTCATTCGAGCACCAAGAACGCCAGCCTGTGCCCAAGCCGCTTCAACAATCGTATCGAGTTCCTGTCCTGTTACTTCATAATCATCACGCAGTGAACGATGCGAATCATTCATCAATTCCCCGAATGCAGCCAAGTCATGCTTTTGAAGTTTCTTTAGTGCCTCAATTGTGCGGTTGTTCTCATACACAGCGTGGCGTGCCCGTTTGACGTGAACGGGATTGCTGATTAATGTGTGATGCTGTTCAAAAGTATTTGGTGTAAGTTCTCCGAGACTATTAATCTTCAATTTTTGCTGCAAATCCTGCAACGCAGCTTCGCATTCTGATCGGCGTTCGTTATATTTTGAGCCAGATAATGTTCGTTGTTTATTCGTATTTGCAATTAAGATAACGTGTTCAGACAAGTCCACAGGTGCATGCTCGTAATCTAAAGTGTTGCAATCAAGCAGAATGGCGTGTCCTTGTTTGCCCATTCCGACTGAAAATTGATCCATGATGCCGCTGTTTACACCGATATACTCGTTCTCCACCCGTTGTCCAAGCTGTACAAGCGGAATTCGTTCCATTTCCAGTCCATATATGCTATCAGCCAATACGCCTGTGACTAGCTCAATGGAAGCTGAAGAGGAAAGACCAGCTCCGTTCGGTATATCACCATAAAAGAGGATATCCAGGCCAGATGTTATTTTCCCTGTAGTTTGCTGCAAATAAAGCAGTACGCCTTTTGGATAATTGGCCCAATCATCTTCAGATCGATAGGCAAGGTCATCTAATGTCCGTTCAATGATACCGTTTTCAGAAAAGTTCATGCTGTAAAATCTGAGTAAGTTGTCACTGCGTTTCACAGCCAAAGCATAGGTACCATAGGAGATTGCTGCTGGAAATACATGTCCGCCATTATAATCAGTGTGCTCGCCAATCAGATTTATTCTGCCGGGAGCAAAGAACTGGCGTGGTGTATCAGCAGTTTGAAAGATCTCTTGAAATGAAGCTGTTAAATTCGGATTAAACGTCATTACGATTCCTCCTAATAAGACTTTATTAATTTAATTAACTAAGTTATGGATAGTGTACTACAGGACGAAAGTGGAAGCAAGAAATACTTCGATACAGATGTCAGTATAAAATTTTAGTAAAAAGTTTACTTGAATTAGTTTATCTGTCATAATTCAAAGCAGAAGAGGTGAGAGAATTTGGCGACAATCAAGGATATTGCGAATGAAGTGGGATATTCTGTTTCCACGGTCTCCAGAGTGCTGAATCACGATGACAGCCTATCTGTGACGGAAGAGACAAAGGATAAGATATTCGCTGTGGCAGAACGTCTGAACTACCGGAAAAAGGAAGTGCATATGCGAATCAAACAAATAGCTCTTCTCTATTGGGTAACAGATACAGAAGAGCTGGAGGATGTTTATTTCAAGACGATGCGTAAAGCGCTGGAACAATGTGCGAAAGAACGGAATGTTGAATTGACCTTGTACAAAAAAGAGGATGGGATAGAAGATGTTCCGGATACAATCCAAGGATTTCTGGCAGTGGGAAGTTTTACAGAAGCAGAGCACAAAAAACTTCAGATTCTAAGTGGAAATGGTGTTTTTATAGATTCAGCACCTGATCCGGATCATTATGATGCTGTACGCCCGGATCTAGAATGGATGACAAGAAAGCAGATAGACCATTTATTGCAGCAAGGACACCGGCAAATCGGCTTCATTGGAGGAACTTTTCAAAACCCGGATACGATGGCTGATGAAATGGATCTCAGGGAGAAGGCCTTCCGAACCTATATGGAGAAAAAGGGTATACTAGATGATCAATCCGTTCTCTGCAGGCGTGGTTTCAGTGTTGAAAATGGCTATGGCTTAATGAAAAAAGCGATTGCTGAACTGGCGGTTTTGCCGAGCGCGTTCGTTGCAGCGGCTGATCCGATTGCGGTTGGTATGCTTCAGGCGTTAAATGAAGAAGGTATCGCTATTCCTGGACAGGTAAGTGTGATCAGTATCAATAATATTAGTGTTGCAAAATACGTTTCGCCACCGTTAACGACCATCCATATCGATTTGAGTGAAGTGTGTAAGACAGCTATTGATTTGCTGCTGGAACAAATTCTAGGTAAGCGGACATTATCTAAAACAGTACTAATTACTGGAGAAATTGTCGAAAGAAAGAGTACATTGACGAAAACGACTGACTAAAAAGGTCGTTTTTTGTTTGCGTAAATTATTTACTGTAAATGAGTAAAATAATTGTTTACTTAGGATTACTATAGTGCTATCTTTAATGTTGTAAACGCTTTCAAATAAAGGAGTGGGGTCGGGTGAAAAGGAAAAAGCTAGTGCTTGGCTTGGTATCTGGATTGATGACGGGAGTATTGCTGGCTGGATGTGGACCGCAAGAGAGCGGGGCAGATGGAAGTGAGTCAGAGAAAAGCGACAAATTAGTTATTTGGGAAGATAAAGAGAAAGCCATCGGTATTGAAGACGCTGTTGCCGAGTTTGAGAAAGAGCATGATGTGACTGTAGAGATAATTGAGAAGAACTATGCGCAGCAATTAGAAGATTTACGCCTGGACGGCCCAGGAGGGTCAGGCCCGGATGTATTCACAATGCCAGGAGATCAAATGGGATCGGCTGTAACAGAGGGCTTGGTGAAAGAAATAGCTGTAGATGAAACACTCCAATCCACTTACACGGAGTCAGCCATGCAGTCACAGATCGTTGATGGCAAAGTGTATGGTCTTCCGAAAGCTGTTGAAACGACGATGCTCTACTATAATAAGGATCTTATAACCGAAGAAGAACTGCCGCAGGATTTGGAGGGGTGGTTCAATTATTCCAAGGAAGTTAGAAAAGGAGAGCAATACGGTTTTCTTGCACAATTTGATCAGACGTATTACGCCAATAGCGTACTGAGTGGTTATGGTGGATATGTCTTTGGTAAGAACAGTGATGGTACATTCAATCCGGAAGATATCGGACTGAATAATGATGGATCTGTAGAAGGAGCGAATGAAATTAAACGCTTCTATGATGAGGAGATTTTCCCAGCTGGTATGGTAGGTGAGCAAGGTATCAATGTAATTGAATCGCTGTTTACAGAAGGTAAAGCTGCCGCTATCATTTCAGGTCCATGGAACCTGGAACCATTTGAAACAGCCGGAGTCGACTATGGCATTGCTTCCTTGCCGAAGCTATCCAATGGGGAGAACATGCGCGCTTTCATTGGAGTTAAAAGCTATAACGTAAGTACTTTTTCAAAGAATGCCGAGTTGGCAGAAGAGCTAGTAAAGTATTTGAGTAATGAAGAAGTTTCGAAGGTTCGTTATGAAAAGACAAAAGAAGTTCCGGCAGTGAAGGCGCTGGCAGAGGATCAGGAAGTGATGGAAAGTGATGCTTCTAAGGCTATAGCGGAACAATCGCAGTTCTCTGACCTCACACCTGGTATACCGGAAATGAATGAAGTATGGAAACCTACGGATGCTGCCCTGCAGACAATTGCGACCGGAAAATCTGAGCCGCAGGAAGCACTTGATCAGGCGGTAAAATCTATTGAAGGTCAAATAGAGGCAAATCACGGCGGAAAATGATAGGGACGCGCCGGCATTGTGCCGGCGCGTATTTCCTATGTACGAGGAGGAATAGTCATGCAGCATCGTAAGTTAGCATTGTTGCTCTCGATCATACCAGGTTTCGGTCAGTTTTATCATCGGCAATGGCTGAAAGGATTATTGTTTCTGCTGATTACCGTTTCTTTCTTTGTTGCATTTAAAGATCTGTTGAATATGGGACTGTGGGGTATCGTCACGCTTGGAACTGAGATTCCGAGGGACAACTCGATTTTCCTACTGGCAGAAGGACTCATAGCGTTGATTGTTATCTTCCTAGGTTTGATTGTCTATTATTTGAATCTGCGGGATGCCTATAAAACAGGTGTTATGCGAGATAACAAACAGACACTGTATACACTTCGGCAGCAGTATCAGCACGTGCTGTTCAAGGGTTATCCGTATTTGATCAGCGGACCGGCATTCCTGCTGCTATTGTTCGCTGTCGTTTTCCCAATCCTTTTCAGCTTCGCGATCGCCTTTACGAATTATGATTTATATAATTCACCACCAGCTAAACTGGTCGAATGGGTCGGGTTCAGTACATTCAAGGAAATCTTCACTGTCGACATCTGGCGCTCAACTTTCTTCGATGTACTTGCATGGACGGTAGTTTGGACAATCGTAGCATCCACGCTGCAAGTGGCATTAGGAATCTTTCTCGCAGTGGTTGTCAATCAAAAAGAAATACGTTTCAAGAAACTGTTTCGTACGATCCTCGTCTTGCCATGGGCGGTTCCTGGTTTCGTCACTATCTTGATTTTCGCAGGCTTATTTAACGACAGCTTCGGAGCAGTCAACAACGATATCCTTGCCGCACTCGGCATCGATGCTATTCCTTGGCTGACAGACCCGAACTGGTCAAGATTCGCACTGATCATGATGCAGGGATGGCTCGGTTTTCCGTACATTTTTCTCGTGACAACAGGTGTGCTGCAATCGATACCTGAGGACCTGTATGAAGCGGCGACAATCGATGGGGCGTCTGCCTTTTCGAAGTTCCGCCACATTACCATGCCAATGATTCTATTATCAATCTCACCCATCATCATAACGCAATTTACATTCAACTTTAATAACTTCAATATTATCTATCTGTTTAATGCGGGAGGTCCGGCGGTTCCGGATTCCACTGCCGGCGGTACAGATATTTTAGTTTCATGGATTTATAAACTGACGATGCAGTCCAGCCAATATGCTTTGGCAGCTGCCCTGACTATCATGTTATCTGTTGTTGTCGTATCAATTGCGCTATGGCAGTTCCGAAAATCAAGTACATTCAAGGAAGGAGCATGAGCATGCGCAATCGATCACGGTTGATTCGCCTTACACTTTCCTATGGTGTGCTGATTGTTATGTCGATTATGATTCTATATCCGCTCGCGTGGACAATTGGCGCAAGTTTCAATCCTGGAAACAGCTTGATCAGTACATCCATCATTCCGAAAAATCCGACATTGGCACATTATAAGGAGCTATTTGAAGGCTCCGCTTCCCTGCCTTATGGACAGTGGTATGTGAATTCGGTAAAAATCAGCTTTTTCACGATGGTTGGTGCCATCATCAGTGTATCGTTTACTGGCTATGCCTTTTCACGCTTCCGTTTTAAAGGCAAGAAAAACACATTGACCGTCTTTCTGCTGCTGCAGATGATTCCGCAATTCTCTGCGCTAATTGCACTTTTCGTGCTGGCGCAGATGCTGGATATGGTCAACAGTCATTGGTTGCTGATTCTGTTGTACATCGGTGGCTTGATTCCGATGAACACTTACTTAATGAAGGGTTATATGGATTCGATTCCGATGGAGCTTGATGAAAGTGCGCGGATAGATGGGGCCAGCTTCACCCGGACATTTTGGCAGATTATCATGCCATTATCGAAGCCGATGCTCGCTGTTGTCGCTATGAATGGGTTCACGGTGCCATTAGGAGATTTTGTCTTATCCTCCGTCATACTGCGAAAGACAGAAGCTTATACGCTTCCGATCGGGCTATTTAACTTAGTAAATGAAGTAATGGGGGCAAGCTACACGACGTTTGCTGCTGGAGCTATTTTGATCAGTATTCCAATCGCCATCGTCTTCTTGCTGCTGCAGCGGAACTTTGTTTCCGGACTGACGACCGGCGGAACAAAAGGATAACCAGAAAAGGGAGAGAAGAAAATGAAACAATCGAAGCGCGAGTTAAAAGCACCTTTTTTGCTGCATGGAGGAGACTATAACCCAGATCAGTGGCTAAAGTATCCCGAAGTTCTGAAAGAAGACATCGAATTGATGCAATCGGCACATACAAATACCTTCTCGGTCGGCATTTTCGCTTGGAGTGCATTAGAACCGGAAGAGGGTGTGTACAATTTCGAGTGGCTGGATAAGATTTTTGATGATATACATTCATTTGGCGGAAAAGTGATTTTGGCTACTCCAAGTGGTGCGCGTCCTGCTTGGATGTCCCAAAAATATCCAGATGTACTGCGGGTGAATGCAGCAAGAGTAAAACAGCTGCATGGCGGCAGGCATAACCACTGCTTCACTTCCCCGACGTATTTGGAGAAAACAGAGAAGATAAACCGGAAGCTTGCACAGCGATATGGAAAGCATCCGGCTCTGCTGTTATGGCATATCTCTAATGAATATAGCGGCGACTGCCATTGCGAAAATTGCCAATCTGCTTTTCGTGAATGGTTGAAAGAGAAATACGATGGAAATCTAGAAGCCTTGAACGATGCTTGGTGGGGGCCGTTCTGGAGTCATACATTTACAGATTGGGAGCAGGTAGAATCCCCTTCGCCAAACGGGGAGGATGGTGTACATGGACTGCGCTTGGATTGGCGGAGGTTCTCGACAGATCAAACTGTCCGTTTTATGGAAAATGAGTTGGTTCCGATACGCGAGATAACACCGGATATTCCTGTTACGACGAACTTCATGGCTGACACACCTGATCTGATTCCATTCCGTGGACTGGATTACAACCGTTTTGCAGATAAAATTGACGTGATCAGCTGGGATGCGTATCCGACTTGGCATAATGACTGGGAAACAACAGCGGAGCTTGCGATGAAGGTAGGATTCATTGATGATTTATACAGAACGATGAAGGACCAGCCGTTTCTGCTGATGGAAAATACACCGAGTGCTGTCAACTGGCATCCGGTGAATAAAGCGAAGCGGCCAGGCATGCACATTCTTGCTTCGATGCAGATGCTAGCTCATGGCTCAGATAGTATCCTCTACTTCCAATGGCGTAAATCCCGAGGCTCAACAGAAAAATTTCATGGAGCAGTCGTCGATCATGACCGTTCACAGGATAATCGTGTATTCCAGGAAGTTGCGGAGCTGGGCAAGAGAATGGAAAAGCTTGCAGCCTTGCAGGGAACACATCGAGCGGCGGAAGTGGCATTCTTGTATGATTGGGAAAACGACTGGGCGTTAGAAGATGCGCAAGGATACGGATTGGATTCCAAGCAGTACATTAAGACGATGCATGCACATTACCGGCCATTTTGGAAACAAGATATTCCAGTGGACGTCATTATGAAAGATCACGATTTCTCCAAATATAAGCTTTTAGTTGTCCCGATGCTTTATATGATGGATAAGCAGACCGCCGAAAAACTCGAGACATTTGTGAAAAATGGTGGAAAGCTTGTTATGACGTACATCAGCGGTGTGGTAAATGAGCATGACCTTGTGCATAAAGGAGCTTGGCAGGATAAGCTTACAGCTATTTTCGGAATACGGCCATTGGAAACGGACACACTGTATCCGCGAGATCGCAATCAAGTACTTTATAGAAGTAAGCGTTATGAAGTAAAGGATTATGCGACAGTGCTTGAACTCACCGGCGCGAAGACTTTAGGTGATTATGAAGAAGATTTCTATAAGGGGACACCTGCTGTTACCGAACACGCCTATGGAGAGGGTGCTGCTTATTATATCGGTGCTAGATTAGAGGGTGCATTCCAGGACGACTTTTATGCGGAACTGCTGAAAACAGAGCAGATCAACTCGCCAGTCGGAATTACGAAGCAAGAAGGGGTATCCATTCAAGTGCGCTATAATGCAGACTCCTTGTTTGTCTTTGTCATGAATTTCAGTGAAGAGACAAGAGATATACAGCTGGATCAACTGTATGAAGATGTGCTGGATGGAGGGAATGTAGAAGGAGATATACAGCTGGATTCCTATGAGGTGAAAGTGCTTCGTGTCAGCAAGTGATAAAAGCAAAGCTCGGTAGTTTTACTTTCGGTTCTACGTTTCATAGCTATGAAGATGTGGAAAGGTATTGTATCAATTAAGATACAAAGGAGACTTTTCTATGGAACCGAAAGATATGATGAATGGCTCAACTAGTACACACCAGCAGGACCGTCAGCCGGGGATTGAAGCAAAGATGGATCCACTGCCGCATCAGCCGCTTGATTACAAAGGAGTCGGCAGATTGGAAGGGAAAGCCGCACTTATTACGGGCGGTGATTCCGGTATCGGCCGTGCTGTTGCCATCCTTTATGCGAAAGAAGGTGCGGATGTCGCGATTTCCTATCTCGATGAAACGGAAGATGCCGAAGAGACGAAACGTCTAGTAGAAGCAGAAGGCAAGCGCTGCTTACTGCTGCCAGGTGACATCAAGGATGAGGAGCATTGCATCAGCTTAGTTGAGAAGACGGTCGAGGAATTCGGTAAAATCAATATTCTTGTCAATAATGCAGCTATTCAGTATGTGCGAGAGGATGTTCTGGAAATCTCTTCTGAACAGTTTGAGGAAGTATTCCGTGTAAACTTCTTCTCCCAGTTCTATCTGACGAAAGCAGCTGTGCGTCATATGAAAGCAGGAGATTCTATCATCAGTACGTCTTCTATCAATGCTTACCGCGGGAACCCTATGTTCATGGACTATTCTGCGACAAAAGGTGCTATCACAGCTTGGACGCGCAGTATCGCCCAAAGTCTTATCAAGAAAGGGATCCGTGCTAACTCTGTTGCACCAGGTCCGGTCTGGACGCCGCTTATCCCGGCTACTATCGGAGAAGATAAGATTGAGCAGTTCGGACAGGATAGCTTGATGGGACGCCCGGGTCAGCCTTCCGAGCATGCTTGGCCATATGTGATGCTTGCATCTGATGAAGCTTCCTATATGACTGGTCAAGCGATCCATATCAATGGAGGATCTTATACATCTTCCTGATATCTAAAAACCCTGTCCGTAGGACGGGGTTTTTTGTTTGTCTTTCTAATGGAAAGGGAAAAGATTCCTACTACTAAATAAGCAGCGATAGGAAGGAGGGTGGCCATGTATATCAAATTCCACGATGAGGATCACGAGATTAAATATCAAAATTTGCGTGCAGGTATCCAAAATGCGGAGGTGCTGCAGAATAAAGGCTGCCTTGCTGTTCTATATTTGATGGCGGGTGACAGCAGACTGTACAAGCTATTTAAACCTTATTTCAAGTTTGAAAGCTGTCAGTTTGATTACCGACAGATGCTTTCTGAATATGAGTTAACAGGGGATTTACAGAAACTTGCTGCGCTTGGTGCCCATCTTTTTGATGGTCAGGTGGAAGTTACACCGATGATGCTGGATGGATTGCAGGAGGATCGAACCTGGTTCCTGGCATGGAATGCAGTCATGATGCGAAAGTTCGGTACAGTAACAGGTTACGAAGTACCTTCCAATAAGTTCTATGGCGGATTCATTCAAGAAGATTTCAGTGTTTAGAAAAGAGCCTTAGAGCTCTTTTTTTTTGCAAAAAAATATCCAATGAACGAATTCATTGGATGCATGTTAAACATTTTGTAAAAGGTTAAGATATGGGGGGTTAATTGTTGTATAACCGATTGGAAGTGAAATGAAACCAAAAATCTGAAGAAATACGGGTAGGGATTAGGTCCCTTTTTTTGTGCTGTATTTTATAGTTTGTCTGCTGATGATTTGTTTAGAGAGTGTTTTTGACTTTAGTATAATTTTCTTCTGCATTTTTCACGTCCTAAAAAGGCATTTGCACTTTTGTTCATTTGTAATACAATTAAACAAACGGATATGATAACGCTTACTTTAGGAGGTACGCTATGGGACATTCAACAGGAATAGCCAAAGGTATTCTAGGGTTTCCGGTGGCACCATTTACCGAAGCTGGAAAACTTGATGAGCACGCATTGTTTGAGAATATTCGCTTTCTTGTAGAAGAAGGTCTGGATGCCATTTATATCGCTTGTGGTTCAGGAGAATTTCAATCACTGGATAAAAAAGAGTATAAAGTGATGCTGGATACAGCGATTGCAGCAGTAGCTGGCAAGGTTCCAATTTATACAGGAGTCGGTGGTAATCTCCGTACTGCTATTGAACTTGCTGCGATATCAGAGGAAAAAGGTGTAGATGGTTATTTGCTGCTTCCTCCTTATTTGATTCAAGGAGAGCAGGAAGGACTTTATCAGTATGCGAAAGAAATATTCGAGAGTGCGCCAGATTTGGATGCGATTATCTACCAGAGAGATAATGCTGTCTACTCTGTCGAGACAGTCAGACGGCTGGCAGCTTTTCCTCAATTAAAGGGGTTTAAGGATGGAATCGGGAATATGGATTTGAATATTTGTCTAACACAGGAATTCAAAGGAAGACTGGACTTCCTGAATGGTATGCCGATGGCGGAGGTTACAATGCCTGCTTATGTACCGCTCGGGATAACGACCTATTCATCTGCGATTTCAAATTATATCCCGCATATATCCCGGATGTATTATGACGCTCTTTTAGCAGGAGACCAGAATACGCTGGATGCACTATATGCAGATGTCATTCTGCCAATCAACAGCATACGAAAGCAGCGAAAAGGCTATGCCGTTTCCTTAATAAAAGCGGGGATGGAAATCATTGGTTTGCAGACAAGAGGGTATGTTCGTCCTCCAGTTGTACCAGTAACCAAAGAGCACTATAACGAAATGGAACAGATCATTACGAAAGCGCTGGACAAATATCCGCGCAAGGAGAAAATAGCAGAGATAAAGGAGAGCTAATACATGGCGACAAATGTAACAACGACTGTATACCGTAACTTTATCAATGGCGAATGGCAGGAATCAGAATCAGCAGAGCAGATCACGGTCATCAATCCAGCAGATACCAGCCTTCCTGTCGGTCAGATCCAGAGTTCCACAACCGCAGATTTGGAAGCCGCTGTGGAAGCAGCGGATGCAGCACGGAAGGAATGGCGGAGTTTATCCGGGGCTGCCAGGGGAGAGTTCCTCTATCGAGCTGCAGCTGTCATGGAGGAACGGACCGAAGAGATTGCCGCAACTGCAACAAAAGAGATGGGGAAAACATTACCGGAAGCTCGCGGCGAAACGCAGCGCGGCATTGCCATCCTAAAGTATTATGCAGCAGAAGGAATGCGAAAGACCGGTGATGTTATTCCATCAACTGATCCTGGAGCTTTCATGTATACGTCACGCGTTCCTTTAGGAGTCGTCGGTGTCATTGCTCCATGGAACTTCCCTGTTGCGATTCCTATCTGGAAAATAGCTCCTGCACTTGTTTACGGAAACACAATCGTATGTAAGCCGGCTTCTGAAACCGCTATTACGGCAATCAAGATTATCGAGTGCTTTGAAGCAGCAGGATTTCCAAAAGGAGTCATCAATCTGGTCACTGGTGCGGGTTCTGTCATCGGGAAAGGATTGGCCGAGCATCCAAAGGTAAATGGTATCACGTTCACCGGCTCCAATAATGTTGGAAAAGGAATTGGCTTAGCGGCATTGGAGAGAGGCGCCAAGTATCAGCTGGAGATGGGCGGAAAGAATCCAGTCATTATAGCTGCTGATGCAGATATTGAACAAGCAGTGGATGCAACAATCAGCGGTGCATTCCGGTCCACAGGCCAGAAATGTACGGCAACAAGCAGGGTCATCGTAGAAGCGCCAATATACGATGCATTCAGAGATAGGCTGATTGAAAAGACGAAAGAGATTACGATTGGCAACAGCCTCGAGAAGGATGTGTGGCTTGGGCCTATTGCAAGCAAAGCTCAACTGGAAAACTGCCTTCATTATATCCAGAAGGGTATGGAAGAAGGAGCTAAGCTTATCCTGGGCGGCGAACAGCTGACAGATGGAGACTATGCTAAGGGCTTTTACGTTCAGCCGACAATCTTTGAGGATGTAACGAACGATATGGTGATTGCTCAGGAGGAGATTTTCGGTCCCGTTATTGCTTTGATCAAAGTGGATTCAGAGGAACAAGCAATAGATGTGGCGAATGATGTAAAATTCGGGTTGAGTGCATCCATTTTCACGAAGAACATAGGACGATTCCTGCAATTCGTAGAAGATATGGAGGCAGGGCTTGTCCGTGTTAATGCAGAAAGTGCCGGGGTAGAGCTGCAGGCTCCGTTCGGCGGGATGAAGCAGTCAAGCTCACATTCAAGAGAGCAGGGAGAAGCTGCGAAAGAGTTCTTCACGAGCATCAAGACTGTATTTGTCAAAGGATAGAGGGCCGCTTTCAGCCCTTTTTCCTTTCTGATTATTGATAACGCTTACAAAAGAGCGGAGGAATGAAGCATATGGATAAAGTCAGAGAAAACCTGCAGAATCCACAGATGAAAAAAACAAAGGTCCGTTGGTTTATCGTCATGATGTTGTTCCTAGTCACATCCGTCAACTATGCTGACCGGGCTACGATCAGTATAGCAGGTGATGCGCTGCAATCAGATCTTGGTTTAAATGCTGTCAGCATGGGCTATGTGTTTTCCGCTTTTGGGTGGGCCTATGTGATCGCGCAAATACCTGGTGGGATATTGCTCGATAAGTTCGGCTCCAAGCTCGTGATCGGTATGAGTATCTTGATCTGGTCGATATTTACTTTGCTGCAAGGAACAATTGGATTTTTTGCTGCGGGAACGGCTATAGTCGTCTTGTTCGCGCTCCGTTTCCTTGTTGGTTTCGCAGAAGCACCGTCGTTCCCAGGAAATAGTCGTGTAGTCGCAGCTTGGTTCCCGAGTAATGAACGTGGAACAGCGTCCGCAATCTTCAACTCAGCTCAGTATTTCGCACTTGTCATTTTCTCGCCGCTCATGGGTTGGCTCACATACAGCTACGGCTGGGAATCTGTCTTTTACGTAATGGGAGCTATTGGAATCGTACTGGCACTCGTTTGGCTGAAAGTCATCCGAAATCCACGTGAGCATCCGAGAGTGAACAAAGCGGAAATCGATTACATCGAAGCTGGCGGCGGAATCGTCGATATGGATCAGAAGAAGGAAGACGCCGGGGCGAAGGAGAAACAATCCCAATGGCCGTTCATCAAACAGCTGTTGAAAAAGCGGATGCTGATCGGTATTTATATCGCGCAGTATTGTATTACGACACTGACCTACTTTTTCCTGACTTGGTTCCCTGTCTATTTGGTTCAAGGGCGCGGTATGTCTATTTTAGAGGCTGGATTCATTGCTTCCCTTCCAGCTATATGCGGTTTCCTAGGGGGAATCCTTGGCGGGATGTTCTCAGACTTCCTGCTCCGGAAAAATCTTTCCTTGACGATTGCGCGTAAGACGCCGATCATCATCGGAATGCTGCTTTCCTGCAGTATGATCATCTGTAACTACGTGGATGCGGAATGGCTTGTGGTTGTCATTATGTCTCTCGCTTTCTTCGGAAAAGGCTTTGGAGCATTAGGCTGGGCAGTCGTTTCGGATACATCACCAAAGCAAACAGCAGGTGTCAGTGGGGGCCTTTTCAATACATTCGGAAACATTGCTTCCATCACAACGCCAATCATCATTGGTTACATCGTCAATGCGACAGGATCCTTTAATGGTGCACTTATATTCGTCGGAGCAAATGCACTTGTTGCCATCTTAAGCTATCTGTTCATCGTTGGAAAAATCGAGCGTGTGGAATTGGAAGCACCAACAAAATAATCGGAAGGGGATAGAAACATGAACCAAGTATCAGAGACTATAAAAGCAGAGAAATCAAATCACGTGCCAGCTGTTACGGAAATGCAAGTGATTCCAGTTGCTGGCCGGGACAGTATGCTGCTTAATTTGAGCGGGGCGCATGGTCCTTATTTCACACGTAATATCGTTATTCTCAAAGATAATACTGGTGCTGTTGGTGTTGGAGAGGTACCTGGAGGGGAGAAGATCAGGCAGACGCTTGAGCAGGCAAAAGCCTTTGTAATCGGAGAGTCAATCGCCTCTTATCAAGCAATCCTCAATCAAGTAAGAAAGCAATTTGCTCATCAAGATGCAGGCGGCCGGGGAGAACAGACCTTCGATTTGCGTACGACTATCCATGCTGTGACAGCGCTGGAGGCTGCACTGCTCGACCTGCTCGGTAAGTTCCTCCAGGTTCCTGCAGCTGCACTTCTAGGTGAAGGACAGCAGCGAAGTGAAGTGGATGTGCTTGGGTATTTGTTCTATGTCGGTGATCGCAGGCAGACAGACCTTGCGTATAAGAGTGAGCAGGATGCGACATCGGATTGGTTCCGTTTGCGGAATGAAGAAGCATTAACACCAGAAGCCATTGTACGTCTGGCAGAGGCAACATACGAAAAGTATGGTTTCCGAGATTTCAAACTAAAGGGCGGCGTTTTGGCTGGTGAAGAGGAAATACAGGCCATTGAGGCATTAGCTAAGCGGTTCCCGGATGCCCGAATCACTCTTGATCCGAATGGAGCGTGGTCATTGGATGAAGCAATCTCTCTCTGCAAAGGAAAGCATGATATCCTCGCGTATGCAGAAGATCCTTGCGGGGCAGAAAATGGGTATTCCTCACGCGAAATGATGGCGGAATTCCGGAGAGCTACCGGGCTGCCCACAGCCACGAATATGATTGCTACTGACTGGCGACAGATGGGGCATGCCATCCAGTCACAGGCGGTAGATATTCCGCTTGCCGATCCGCATTTTTGGACGATGCAGGGCTCTGTCCGCGTGGCACAGATGTGCCATGAATGGGGACTTACTTGGGGCTCGCATTCCAATAATCATTTTGACATATCTTTGGCTATGTTCACACATGTCGCAGCAGCTTCGCCAGGGAATATCACTGCTATCGATACACATTGGATCTGGCAGGATGGACAGCGATTGACGAAGGAGCCGTATGAGATTATCGGAGGAAAGTTGGCGGTGCCGGATAAACCGGGTCTGGGTATCGAAATTGACATGGAACGGATAGAAGAAGCTCATAAGTTGTATAAATCCATGGGACTTGGCGCCCGCGATGATGCTGCTGCTATGCAATATTTGATTCGTGATTGGAAGTTCAATAACAAGAAGCCATGTCTTGTTCGATGATAGATGTGGAGCCGTTCTTCCTTGAGCGGCTCTTTTTATGCGTTTGTAATTTTGTGCCATTCCCAGTATCATAGATTTATCACATATAAAGGTGTTGGACATGATGGAGAGAGACCCATTGCAAATGAACGTGGAGCACGTGAACAGAAAAACATTATCCAAGCAAGTGGTGGAACGGATTTTGCATCTGCTATCGAGCGGCCAGCTGAAGCCAGGGGATAAGCTGCCGACCGAAGCGGAATTCATCACAATCCTTGGGGTTAGCCGTACTGTTTTGCGCGAAGCCTTGAGTGCATTGGAGACCCTCGGCATCATTACACGCAAAACACGGGAGGGCACATACTTCAATTTGAAGGTTGGCTCCGCACCTTTTTCCGATATGCTTAATTTGGCAAGCGATAATATCCAAGCGATTATCGAGGCAAGGATCGTTTTGGAGCTCGGGCTTATCACTATCGCAACGGAGAAGATTACCGACGAACAGCTGGAAGAACTTTATGAAACGATTCTGGAAATCGAGGAATCTAAGGATAACAACTACGGTCAGGCAGATAAACGATTTCACCGGATCATTGCCTTGAGTGCGAATAACTTGATTCTCGATGGTATGATTCACTCGCTTCTTTTATATCATGCGAAAATCAATAACCATATCATTGTTAGAGAAAAGGAAAAGACAGTAGCACACCATAAACGTATATATGAAGCTTTGAAGGAAAGAGATGCATACAAAGCACACACAGCAATGTATGATCACCTGCGCTTTGTACAGAAGAAGATCCTTGAAGGGCAGCAGGAGAAAAAAGGGGAATAAAAAAGAAGCAGTGG
>NZ_NPBJ01000031.1 GCF_002272075.1 Terribacillus saccharophilus | reverse complement strand
TTTGATCCGTAGTCAAACGCTCTATCCAATTGAGCTACGGGCGCTTATTAAGAACAACTTTTATATTGTATCATTTAACTCATAACTTGTCAACACTTTTTTTGGTGCGGCCGAGAGGACTTGAACCTCCACGGGTTATTCACCCACTAGGCCCTCAACCTAGCGCGTCTGCCATTCCGCCACGACCGCTTAAAGTCAAAAGAAAAATGCTGCCTGTGTTTCACAGCATCGGCAGATCTATATGATCATCCTTTGCTTTAAACAGATGAGCCATGAAGGACTCGAACCTTCGACCCTCTGATTAAAAGTCAGATGCTCTACCAACTGAGCTAATGGCTCACAACAAAAAAGTAAGCTGGGCTAGCTGGATTCGAACCAACGATCACGGGACCAAAACCCGTTGCCTTACCGCTTGGCTATAGCCCAATAAATGGCGGTCCGGACGGGACTCGAACCCGCGACCTCCTGCGTGACAGGCAGGCATTCTAACCAACTGAACTACCGGACCGAGCCTATAAAGACTCGTTATGAAAAACGAT
>NZ_NPBJ01000030.1 GCF_002272075.1 Terribacillus saccharophilus | reverse complement strand
TTTGAGATGGCGGAGAAGGAGGGATTTGAACCCTCGCGCCGCTTACACGACCTACACCCTTAGCAGGGGCGCCTCTTCAGCCACTTGAGTACTTCTCCATTGGCTCCACAGGCAGGATTCGAACCTGCGACCGATCGGTTAACAGCCGATAGCTCTACCACTGAGCTACTGTGGAATAATGTTTGTCACATGTTAGCGACCTTATGTATCTTACAACATCTTTCGCTATGTGTCAACCACTTTCGTGATTTTTTTCGTGCCGTTCGTCGACGGCTTAATAAATTTATCATGGATTACAGAACACGTCAACACTTTTCTTGAAAGTTTTTGTTTTTTCTCGTTTTATTTCTCCAGCAATCCTGTATTCTCTTGCTTTTTCAGCTTCCCCCCGCATTTACCGCATCCATATTTACGCGTATTCACTGTCTTTTTTCGTTTATAAACGTGCCCGCATTTCGTGCATTTATAATATAGCAGCTTCTTTTCTTTTAATGACGGAAGCATATTGCAAAAGCGCGGTGATTCTGTTTGCTGAAGGAGCTCCCTGAATTCCGGATCCCGATGGCCATACCCTTTACCTTCTATATGAAGATGATAATGACATAGTTCGTGTTTAATAATTCCGATTGTTTCTTCCTGTCCCAACTCCTGCAGATATTTCGGATTGATCTCAATAAGTCGTTTACCCGGCAAGTACCTGCCTCCAGTAGTTCGCAGTCGATTGTTATACCTTGCTGTATCAACAAATGGCCGATTGAACCATTCTATAGAAATCTCTTCGACGATTTGCTGCAAATTATGTATCGTTATTTCTTTCATCACGCAGGCACCTCCAGTTCCTATCATGCATATGATGCAGCAGACATTCATTTTTCCCGACATCCATGGGCTGCAGGAGGTAAAAGAATGCCTAATTGGTTGAAAAATCAACTATCTCAAGCTTTCCTTACAAAAAACGTTAACCAATTGAAGGTGTTGAATCAATGCTGGTTCTTCTATAAGCAGAAACAGCATTCAAACGGCGGCTAAAGCCCCTGTCCCACGAGGGGGCAGGGGCTTTTTCGCTGCTGTTGTTACTTCACCATTGTAAGTGCAATTCGCTGTTTGTCAATATCCACTTTATCTACCCAGACAGTGACTACATCTCCTACCGATGCGATATCCATTGGGTGTTTCACGAACTTATTAGACATCTTGGAAATATGGACAAGACCATCTTGTTTAACGCCTATGTCGACGAAAACACCGAAATCAACGACATTTCGGACAGTCCCTTGTAGTTCCATTCCTTCTTTAAGATCTTCCATTGCCAGCACATCTTGCTTCAATAATGGCTGATCAAAATCATCGCGCGGGTCCCTTCCTGGTTGATTAAGGGCTTGTACAATATCCCGAAGCGTAAGATCACCAACACCCAATTCTGCAGCAATCTCGGTTATATCAACTTCCGCAAGCTTCTCTTGCAGCTTATCAGTTCCTATATCCACTACATCCGAACCAAGACGCTTCAAGAGCTGTTTTGTAGCAGTATAACTCTCTGGATGAATCGGTGTTCTATCAAGCGGTTCTTCGCCGTCTAGGACACGCAGAAAACCGATACTCTGTTCATATGTCTTACTGCCAAGCCTCGGAATAGACTTGAGCTGCTTACGTGAGGAGAACTTACCAATCTCATTCCGCTGCTTCACGACATTCGCTGCCACAGTCTTACTAAATCCAGATACATATTGCAACAAAGATTCAGAAGCTGTATTCACATTGACGCCTACTTGGTTTACCGCAGTCTCCACGACAAATCCTAGTGAATCGTTCAATCTTTTTTGCCCTACATCATGCTGGTACTGCCCAACACCTATTGATTTTGGATCGATTTTAACCAGTTCTGCTAATGGATCCTGGATTCGGCGGCCGATGGAAATAGCACTGCGTTCTTCTACTTGCAGCTCAGGAAATTCTTTTCTCGCTAATTCTGATGCAGAATACACACTTGCACCCGCTTCATTTACGATTATATAAGCGACGTTGCTTTCCATCTGCCGAATAACATTTGCAATGAACTGTTCTGTTTCCCGTGATGCAGTTCCGTTACCAATTGCAATCAGTTCAACATCGTATTTAGTTAATAATGTCTCAACGACTTTACTAGCACCTTTGACATCATGACGCGGGGCAGTAGGATAGATGACGTTTTTTTCGAGTAATTTTCCGGTCTCATCTATTACTGCCAGCTTACAGCCTGTACGGAAAGCTGGATCCACTCCTAATACAACCCGACCCTTCAATGGCGGCTGAAGAAGAAGGTTTTTCAAGTTCTCTGAGAAAATCTTAATTGCCTGCTCTTCTGCTTTTTCTGACAGCATGGAGCGAATTTCCCGTTCGACTGATGGCTGGATGAGCCGCTTATAGCTGTCCTCGATAACTGCTTGCAAGGCGGATGCAACATCAGCAGCAGTTCTTTGCTTGATAACTTTCCGTTTAAGATAAGTTAAGATAACATCTGCTGGAGGCTCAACAGTTACCCGCAGTATGCCTTCCTTCTCACCCCGGTTGACAGCTAATGTCCGATGGGACGCCATCTGCCGTATAGGTTCCTGATATTCATAGTACATTTCGTAGACGCCCTTTTCATCGTCTTCTGCTTTCTTCACTTTTGTTAACAGAACGCCTTGCTTCTCTGTCTTTTCTCGAATGTAATCTCGGAAAGCTGCTTGCTCACTAATCCATTCGGCCACTATGTCACTTGCTCCTTGCAGCACTTCTTCGACTGTTTGGAGTTCCTTTTCAGGGTCCAGATAAGTTCTGGCTTCTTTTTCAAGGTGCTGGATTGTCTGTTCGTACAGTCCCTTTGCAAGAGGTTCCAACCCTTTTTCTTTTGCAATTGTAGCTTTTGTGCGCCGTTTTTGCTTGTATGGACGATATAGATCCTCTATACGCTGCAACTGCATAGCTGCGAGAATATCACGCTTTAGTTCCTCTGTCAGTTTACCCTGCTCCTCTATCAAACGGATTACTTCTGTCTTCCGCTGATGTAGCTGCTGTGCATAATCCCATTTATCTTGAATTGCTTTGATTTCAACTTCATCAAGAGCGCCAGTCTGCTCTTTCCGGTAACGCGCAATAAATGGTACTGTATTGCCTTCTTCCAGCAGATTAATGACCTGTTTAATAGATGATTGCTTAATTGATGTTTCCTTTTCGACCCATTGGATGAGTCTGCTTTGAATAGTTGCTTCCAATTTTGCTCCTCCTGACTGCTTCTATATATATTGTAGCAGAATTACTGGACAGATAAAAAAAGGATCAGCACCTATTTTAAGGCACCGATCCTATTCCGTGTATTTCATAGCAATCAATGTAATATCGTCTTGATGCGGCTTCTTTTTGGAAAGTGCAAACATGTCTCGTATCTTACGCACATCCTTTTCTTTAAAAAGGTCCTGCGTAAGCTCATTATCAGAAACTCCATCAGAAAACATGACGAATATCATGTCATCCTGTAAGATTCCTCGAGATATCTTGTATTTCCGAGGATACCCAGCAAGAAAACCTTGGCTCGGTATACAGCGTTCCCTTTTTCCACTCGTAATCGT
The DNA here is from genome assembly GCF_002272075.1 of Terribacillus saccharophilus. Taxonomy (GTDB): domain Bacteria; phylum Bacillota; class Bacilli; order Bacillales; family Amphibacillaceae; genus Terribacillus; species Terribacillus saccharophilus_A. The sequence goes on along the minus strand of NZ_NPBJ01000030.1, from coordinate 10,825 downwards.
CATGATCCCAATATTTCCGATGCTAGTGAAGGAAAAACTGCCTGTTCGGTAATCTACCTTTAGGATCCCGAGGACGACTCCGCGTTTTCCGACTAGCACTTCATTTGATCTCCTGATCAATTCATCGATACCGCTGTGTACATGGTCTCGAATAATATCTACCACTACCTGTGATGACTCTTTTGCAAATTCTCCGCTTCCGAGTCCATCTGCCAGGACACAGATAAATTCATGCTCCGATTCGTGGTAGAAATAACTATCTCCGCAATAATAGTTGCCTTTCTTTGGCTCCTGAAACGCCGACACTTCCATATGGAGATAGGAATCAATCAAAGCTGTCAGCACCTTCGGCTTGTAAAGCTTCCCGCAGTTTGCGCAAAGCTCTGCGCTGAAGGCGCGATACATGCATCTGGGAAATGCCGAGTTTTTCTCCTGTATCTTTTTGGCTCATATTCTCGAAATAAGTGCAGCGAAGGATTTCCTGCTCCCTCTCACTAAGAATTGGCAGGACCTTTTCCAGCAACATTCTGCGGTCAATGTCTTCGTAGCCATTATCTGTGGAACCTACCAAATCGAGAATTGCTACAGTACTACCATCAGAGTCAGCTTCAATCTTCCTGTCAACAGACAACGCCTTATAACTTTTGCCCATTTCCATTGTCTCTAAGATGTCCTCTTCGGACACTTCCAGAAAAGCAGCGATTTCCGCCACTGTCGGGGACTTCTGATTGTCAGTAGTTAGTTCATCGATTGCCTTACGAATTTTCGGACCCAACTCTTTGATTCGCCGCGGCACATGGACACTCCATGTCTTATCGCGAATAAAGCGTTTGATTTCTCCGATAATGGTTGGAATAGCAAATGATTCGAAGGACTTACCAAATTCCGGATTATACCGGCGAATTGCTGCAAGTAATCCCAGCATTCCTACTTGAACCAAATCTTCATGAATAGTGCTGTTCTTGGAATATTTCCTCGCTATAGATGTGACAAGATCTTTGTATGTGAGTACGATTTTTTCTTGGATTTCTTCATCTGTGGGATACTTTTGCAGATGATCTATCCATTTATAAACCTCATCCTCACGGTTATTGTGTGGTTGAGATTTGGTCGTCATCTAGTCCCACCCCATTTTCATGAAGGTATTTCGTCATGAGGACGATCACTCCGGAATCGCTATTGATTTCTACTTTGTCCATCAATGCGTCGATCAGGAATAAACCAAAACCGCCCTCCCTCAGCTGTTCGATAGGTTCTGCAGCCTCATACGGTCCAATATTCCGTTTTACTTGATCCAAGTTGAAACTGCCGCCATGATCCGCGACCATCACTTCAAGCCGATTCTCATAAACACCGAAACCAATTGTGACTTCGCCATCTTCATCTTTTTCATAAGCATGGTTCACAGTGTTAGTTACAGCCTCGGAGATTGCAACCTTCAAATCCTCGATATCCTCGTAGGAAAAGCCCATCCGGTTTGCAACACCTGAGCTAGTCAGTCGAATTACCCCAACGTATTCTGGTTTAGCCGGTACTTTAATCTCGATAAAATCGAAAGATTCCATAATTAATAGCCACCTTGTACTGTTTTGTCAACATCGATCACATCGATCAAACCTGTAATCTCGAACAAACGGTATACACGGTCCTGCAGCTGTACGAGCTTCAATTCACTATTGTTTTCTTTAGTCGATTTCAACCCGCTAACGAATACGCCTAATCCGGTACTGTCCATATAATTAACTTGCTCCAAATTAACTTCCACTTTATTGCCCTCTTTTTCGGTAAGGGATAAAAGCGCTTCTTTCAGTTTAGGAGCTGTATACGCATCTATTTCACCAGCTAATAAAACGACTGATTTTCCTTCTTTTTCTTGTACGTCAACAGTTAAGTTCATCATGTACCTCCTAAGGGCTAGTTACCATTCCTATGTAATACCCGTTTGTTCATTTTTTAAACATCTTTTTTGATTATTATTAATGTAAAATCATCTCGCAGGTGAAAGTCCTGAAGTTTCTCAAAGTGCTTATACACGTTTTCCACCAGCTCCTGTGCGGAGAGATGGGAGAAGCTCTTGATGACCTCAAGCACTTCTTCACTCTCAATGAAGCGGTCGCCTTGACGGCACTCTGTTACACCGTCGGTAAGCAGGATAATCATATCGCCTGCATGGATTTCCCTTTCATACTGACGGTACTGTGCCATATCCGTCACACCAAGAACGACTCCTTTTGCTCGAATCTCTTCGAAGGTATCGTCAGCAGCGTGATAATAGAAACCTGGCTCATGTCCAGCTGATGAATAGGAAATTGTGCTGGCTGCTGGATTGAAAAGAGCGTAAAACATCGTAATGAACATACTTGGATCGACATTCCGTTCCACTACCCGATTTAGGCTTTCCAATATTTCACTCGGGTTTTTATGCTCCGACGGAAAGCTTTCCATTGCGTATTTGATCATTGACATGCATAATGCTGCCGGGATACCTTTGCCGATCACGTCAGCCACCGTTATACCTACAGTACCATCTTCATGGTGGATGAAATGGTGATAGTCACCATTCATCTGATTGGCAGGTACACTGACGACTCCGATATCGAAACCTTCTACATCAGGCTTCACTGTTGACAGCAATGTATTCTGCATTCTGGCCGCTACGGAAATTTCCGATTTTATCTCCAGCTGTGTTTCACGAAGATCCTGGAATTCCTGCAATGCCAGACCGTAGGAAATCATTACTTCCAATAGGAAGCTCATCGAGTGCTGAATGTTCTCCGGAAGCTCAGGATATATATCTTCCAGCGCATTGATATGCGTGTTGATGATCTCCTCCAGCGAGATATTATGCTGGATGGAGCGTTTACTTATCTGCTCTGCCTCGTATAAGGCAGACTCGTCTTGTGTATTGATGTATTGTTTGAGCAGTTCCCGATAGTGTGACAGATCTAGCTTAAGCGCATCCACCTGGCATCATCCTCCTCTAACGAACCCATTTAACGACGCGGATTTCTGTTCCTTCGCCTGTCTTTGACGTAATATCGAATTCATCCATCAAGCGTTTTACACCAGGAAGACCCGCGCCAAGACCTCCAGATGTGGAGAAACCATCCTCCATTACCTGACTGATATCTTTTATACCGGGCCCTGTATCGATGGCAACAATGCAAATTCCGCGCGAACCGACGTTCTCTACCTCATCGAAGCAGATTTTACCGCTTCCTGCATACAGGTAGATATTGCGCGCAAGTTCCGATATAGCAGTAGCTATACGGGCTTGGTCAACAATTCCGAAGCCAAGTTTCTTCGAAAAGTCGCGGCCGAATTGTCTGGCACCGACAATGTCCCATTCTTTCTGTATATTTACACAGGTTCTGAAGTCCATTTTCACTCCTCCAGTTCCTGGCGCAATTTGATCAATCCTTGTTCTAGGTCTAGTGCCGTGGTTACCTCATTCAAATGAATGCCTAGATCAATAAGCGTTACTGCTACGGCTGGCTGTATGCCAGTCAGGACCACTTTTGCACCCATCAAATCAGACATCGTCACCACATCACCTAGTACCTTGGCGATGAAGGAGTCGATAATGTCAACAGAAGTCAAATCGATAACCACCCCTGTTGCTCCGCTTTGATGAATTTTGTTGAGCAGGTCTTCCTGGAATTGAATCGCAGTCTGGTCATCAAGATCGATCTGGATGCTTATCAGCAAGTAGTTATGCAGCTTCAATATTGGAATTCTCACGATTGTTCACTCCTATCAAGCGAATCGATCAGCTCTTCTATGGTCTGTTCTTCGCTGTTTGTTTGTACGATCATTTGATTCGTCATTTCAAGAGCAGTTGTAAATCCTTTGCGTAGAGAGCTTTTGGTCGGGAACTTACTAAGATCTATCCCAAGATTCACGATTGTCTGGGCTATCTCTGGTCTGATACCCACAAGGATACAGGTAGAACCAATCAGCCTCACTGCTTCTGCTGCCTGAATAATATGGTGTGCAACCATCGTGTCCACGACTGGCACTCCTGTGATATCGATTAGCACAACCTCTGCATGGTGTTTGATTACTCCATCGAGTAAGTTCTCCATGATAAATTTAGCACGCTCGGTATCAATGGTTCCAATTAGCGGCATTACCGTTATATTGTCCATAACAGGAATCAACGGTGCAGAAAGCTCCTGCAATGCAACACGCTGGAGTGAGACTGTATTTTCCCAGCTGCCGGAATACTCATTCACAAGCTGGTTGATTATCGGATTTACAAGCTCGTCCACATGCCGCAGCACTTTCGGTACAGGTACATCCAGTTCTTCATGTTCAATCAGATACTCAATTGCGACACGCTTAAAAAGCTGCAGACCATCTGTTAGATAGCTTAGCGGCCACCCTAGGTTAATTACGCGTTCTGTAAAGTTGTCCAGATCAGAAGTCAAACTCTCCTTTTCGACACTGCCGAAAATGATATTGACGAATTCCCGATTGGTGTTTTCGAAAAGATCCTGTGAAATAGCGGAATTTGTTACTTCTTTCTGCTTCTCTGCGACTTCCTCAAGCCACATATGAACCAAACCGTTACTATTTTCGACCAGAATCTCCTTCAGATTTTTTGCCATCATGAAACCCCCGTATTGTAACGTTCACCTTGTCAAAGGCTGAACTTGCTCAGTCATTATGTTCAAGGTCACTTTTATCTAGTATTAATCTAACACCAATACGCCCGCCTTTCCAATATGGCGACTTCTTCTTAGTATATACCAAATTCCAGCAGGACTGAAATCAAAATAAAAAGCCCTTACGTTTAAACGCAAGGACCATCTATACCTAGAATTCCGTAAGGCCTAGGCTTATTTCAAGTGCTCGATTAATATTCTCCATCATTGGAGGGTCAAGCTGTGTGATTTTATCTGTCAGCCGCTGCTTATCGATTGTTCGGATCTGTTCCAGAAGAATGACGGAATCCCGTTCAAAGCCATACTTCTTGGCATCGATCTCCACGTGGGTCGGCAGCTTGGCTTTTTGGATCTGTGCCGTTATCGCTGCTATGATGACGGTCGGACTGAATCGGTTTCCGATATCATTCTGCAGGACCAATACCGGGCGCACGCCCCCCTGTTCTGATCCCACTACCGGGGACAGGTCGGCGAAATAGACTTCGCCTCTTTTTACGATCAAGAGCCTACACCCCGCTTACAAGGCGCTCTAACGTTACTTCTGCCTCCTCTTCAGCTTGGAAAGCTTCTGAAGCGATATTTAGATTGATACGTGCCATTTCCATGTACCCTTTCTGCATGGTCTCACGGATATTCTTTCTTTCCTGCACGTATGACTTTGCCGCTTGATAGAAGAAATGATCGAGACTATTGTTATTGTTCTGCATCAAACCATCCACCTCATTCAGGAGTTTCTTAGGCAGCTTTACAACGATTTCTTGTAAGCCTTCGGACACAACCATACACCTCCACCAATTCGCTCGGGTCGTTTCTGTAAAAATCCACTTTCATCATACCACCCGAGCCTTATGTTTGCAAAGGACCCTCCGGAACTTTTTGATAAAAAAAGCCTTTTTCAAACAAAAAGCATGGGAGAAAGGCTGACTTTCTGCCGAATATTACAAGCTTTCGCCAGGATTAAGCGCATTGTCGGTTTCGACAATCTGACCAGAGCGTTTATAGACGCGCGGCATTCGTGCGCCGATAAGGCAAGGAATCTCATAATTGATGGTGTCTACCCAGTCTGCCACTTCATCCACACTGATAAAAGCATCCAGCTGCGAACCGATGAGAACAACCTCCGTACCGACTGGATAAGCCTTATCCAGCTTCACCATGCATTGATCCATGCAGACCCTGCCAACAATCGGCATTCTCTTGCCATCTACAAGCACCTCAAACCCTTGCATCTTGCGAATCCATCCATCTGCATATCCGATTGGCAGTGTCCCAATCCACTCCGGTTTATCTGTTTCATAGGTTGCACCGTAACTCACCGCTTCATGCGCCTCAAGCTGTTTGACGTGCACAAGTCTGCTGTGCAGGGAAAACGCTTGACGTAGAGCTATCGGATGCTCTTCTTTGACGGTCTTTGACGGATAAAGTCCATACATGCCGATGCCGAAACGGACAAAATCCGACTCATCCGCAGCAAAACGCATGCTGGCTGCACTATTTTCCGTATGGACGATAACTGGGTCCGGCCATTCCTCCCGTAGCACCTTGAATAGCTCATCGAATTTGCTTCGCTGTCTTTCGAAATATGACAAATCGGCTTCGTCTGCTGTTGCGAAATGTGTATAGACACCTTCCAGTATTAGAGATGGGGTATCAAGTAAAGGCAATACAGAACGAATGTCATCCACTGTCCGGAATCCTAATCTCCCCATTCCAGTATCCAGCTTCATATGCAGCTGAAGCGGCTTACGGAATTGTTCGGCGCGTACTGCCTCCAGCCAATCCTTTCGATAGAAAGTTAGCGATATATCATGGTCTGCAGCGATTGCTGCATCTTTAGGGCGAGTTGCTCCAAGCACAAGAATTGCTGCCTGTATTCCGGCTTTGCGCAAATGAAGCGCCTCATCCAGAAAAGCGACTGCCAGTGCCGATGCTCCAGCGTTCAATGCTGCCTGCGCGACTTGGGCATATCCGTGTCCATATGCATTCGCTTTGACAACCGCATAGATCCCTTTGTCTTCTCCGATATGTGCTGCCAGTTGCTTTATATTATATTCAACATGATCGAGATTTATTTCCACCCAAGAATCCCGATAAAAATGGTCGATCCTCATATGTATTCATCTCCTAGAAATTTTACCTTTGTCTATTATAGCAGGAAAACAAAAAAGCAGACTCAGTACGTCTGCTTCTGCTCATTATTTCATTGCCTGGCCATTAATGGATGCTGCCACTTCCTGGATTTCTTCCCGTGTCAATTCCTCACTGGCAAGCATATAATCTACACCGTTGTTTGTCCACGTCAGACTGGAAGAGGTAATAGCTCCTACGGTGAACCCGAGACTGATAGGTTCGCCGCTAGCTGGTATCGCCGCTGTTGCTGCTGCAGTCTCTGATACACCTGCCTGCTCCTGAACCAATGTAAAACTCTTCTCGCCTTCATATGTCAGGATTACCCGTTCCTTCCCGTCAGCACTAACTTCTTTCTCCTCAGCAAGCGTTGCTCCCGCTGTTTCTGTTGGATATAACACAGTCAATCCTTGCTGTTCATTCGGTACTGCCGAAGCCGGCACTCCGGACAGGGACCCTGTCATATTGTTCTCTAGTTCAAAGTCTTTTTCTCCAAATTTCGGATCAAGCTTGAATGCAGAAAAAGCTACTTCGACCATTGGTTTTTTATCCTTATCTAACACTTTAACCAGCTCAGGGGTATATGTTTTTTTATTGAAATAGATTTCCTGATAAGGCAGGGTTGTATTGTTCTGATATGTGGTCTTCGTCTTGAACACGTAATGCTCTTCTGTTGATTCAAAGGTTGCATTATTGTCCTTCAACACATCCTGCACGAGCGATTGGTACAAATAAGGCTGACTGCTGTTATAAGGCCATTCGCTCTGGAATTTAAAGCTTTTTCTCAGTGCAGGGGTGAGCACAAACACACCATCTTTATTGCGCAAAATCACCTGACTGCCCTGCTCATCTGTATCATTTTTCAATAAAACCCGGTAATGGTTGTCTTTCTGATACCACACATCAATTCCATAGGCTTGCTGTTCTTCTCCTGTGTTCAGCTTCATAGTGGCTTCGGCCTTGTAGCCTTGCAGCTCAGCTGATGTCTCTTCCAGCTTCTTTACTACATCTTCCTGAGAGGCCTCACTGCAGCCAGTTAATAAGAATAAAAAGGCAGCAAAGACAATCAAACCAGCAATTTTTTTCATGGTCACACTCCTTTGTCAGCTATAAAGCGAACAAAGAGAACATGTCCCCGTCAATCGGAAATGTTACGAAAAACCTTGGCGAGCCCTTTCATAAGATCAGTTGCCAGCAGATCCTGCTGTGAATGCGCATCTTCGACCAATACATCAGCTGCTTTCCCGTGGACGTAAACTCCGTTTGCAATTGCCTCCATCGGATCTTCGTGCTGCATGAGCATTGCAAGAAGAATACCCGAAAGTACATCTCCGCTCCCACCTTTACCTAAGCCTGGGTTGCCAGTCGTATTGACAATCTGACTGCCATCAGGAGCGGTGATGATGGTGTATGTCCCTTTCAGCACGAGGTGTACCTGGTGCACTATCGCAAATTTTCGAGCTAGCTCGAATGGTCGTTCCAGCAGTTCTGGCACTTTCATGTCCAATAACATGGCCATCTCTCCAGGATGCGGTGTCAAAACTGTCGGAGCTTGTCTATTCCGAAGGATCTCCAGGTCGGATTTGATATGATAGAGACCGTCAGCATCTAAAAGGACAGGAACTTCAGCTTCTTCCAGCACCCGCTTCGTCAAGGCTGCTGTCGATTCGCCTCTTCCCATTCCCATGCCGACGACAATCGCATCATAAGCACTTACATCCAAGTCTTCCGTATCGACTATCACGCCATTCTCCTCATCCAAAGAAGTGAATGTCGCTTCTGCCAAGTGAGACAATACAGATGGAATGACCTGGCGCAAGGTTCCGACAGTCAGAAGACCTGCTCCTGCCCTAAGAGCAGCCATGCTGGACATCGTAACTGATCCTGGCATTTCTATTCCTCCCCCGATGAGGAATCCTTTGCCATTTGTCCCTTTATGTGAGAAAGGCTGCCGGATCGGGAATGACCGCTTCACGTCCTGTTCAGTCCATGTTCTGGCACCGGCTTGTCTGCTCAAATAGGCAGCCGGCAGACCGATGGATACAGTCTTCCATTCCCCGTAGTATGGTGCTGTTTTCTGAATGAAGGCGCTTGGTTTCGGTGCCTCGATGATGAAGGTATAGTCAGCTTGGATTGCTTCCTCAAATTCTACAGCATCATCCGCCGGTACACCGGAAGGCAAATCAATGGCAAAGACAAGTGCGTCACTGTCGTTGACAGCCTGTACGGTTTCCGTATAGGGGCTGCGTAATTTGCCGCGAACTCCTAAGCCCAGCATCGCATCCACTATGATATCAGCTTTAGCTAATGCCATCTGGAAAGTGTCTGCTTCTACATCCATCACTTCTCCGCCAAGCCGATCGTAAACCTGCTGATGCATTGCTGCATCAGCTGTCAAGTTACGCCCTACTTGGACTGCAGCTACGTCATATCCTTCGTTCAGTAGTGTCCTGGCTACTACATATCCATCGCCGCCATTATTGCCGGAGCCACAGAGGACTAGTATCCGGTCCGTGGTTCCGATCAGCGGTTTCATCCGTTCTGCAATGGCTCGGCCGGCAGATTCCATTAAAATGCTGCCGCTGATCCCTATTTCCTCCATTGCATAACGATCCACTTCGTACATTTCCTTTGCGGTGACAATATACACGCTGTTCCCTCCTACCCGCACTACAATTTATGAGACAGGCTCAAATAATATGCAAACAAGTCTATTTATCCTGTGTAATGATCACTTGCGCAGCAGCGTAAGCATCCGAATGGGTAATCGACAGGAAAACCTGCTCCCCCTCAGCTTGGTCGCTAGCTGTAAGTACTGGTGCACCTGCTTCATTCGGCATTATCTCAATATCATGAAGACCCAATTTACCTAAGCCGGTTCCCCTTGCTTTTGCGTATGCTTCCTTTGCCGCGAAACGCCCAGCAGCAAATTCGACTTTCCGTTTATCGGATACCAGTGAATAATAGTGTGTTTGTTCTGATTTGGTCAAGATCCTGCTCAGGATCCGATCACTTTGCACAATCGCTTTTTCGATACGTGCCAATTCTGTAATATCTAAACCGATACCCTTAATCATAATAGTACAACCCAACTTCCTTCTGAATTCTCTACCGAGTATTGTACCCTATATGTATAAAAGCAGGGGGGAAAGTTATAAGATGTTATGACAAGCAATTTGCATTGGTTTACGCTATGCTGATAGCTAATAGAAGGTATTGAAGGAGGGATTGGATTGTTCCGCAGAAATGAAAGCTTTAAAGAATACTTATATGCCTATCCTGTCATCAGCTTAATCGTAGCAGTCAATCTGCTGCTTTGGATCATTACAGGACTTCTCCCAACTGAATTCGGGAGCAGTCTTTATCAATTAGGAGCAGGTGTGAATCTATTCATCTCGGGCGGAGAATACTGGCGACTCGTTACACCTATTTTTCTGCACGCACCTGGAAGCATTTCGCATGTTCTTTTCAACTGTTTCTCCCTGGTAATATTCGGACCCGCTCTCGAGCAAATGCTGGGGAAACTGAAGTTCACCTTGTTTTACTTGCTTACCGGAATTATCGGAAATGCTGTCACATATGTAATGGATCCTTACAGCTTTGTCAGTCATATAGGTGCATCCGGTGCTATCTATGGATTGTTCGGAATCTATCTGTTTATGGTCTATTTCCGCAAGCACTTGATAGATCCCGGAAATGCGCAATTGATCGTCATCATCTTCATTGTTGGTATCATCATGTCCTTGTTCACCGCAAATATAAACCTTACAGCGCATTTGGCAGGAGCTGTGGCTGGGTTTGTACTAGCTCCGATCTTTCTTATCAAAGCAAAGCCTTTCTCCATCTATCGGAACAAACGTCCTCGCCAGCGTGATAATGAAGTAGGCTTTGATGCAGACCGCTGGAAAAAACGACCTTATGGAAGACGAACCAATAAGAAGGTAATCTTATGGATTGTTATTGCAGCTTTAGTGCTTATCGGTATCTACGATTATATAAATTGAGGCTGGGACATAACTAAAATCCCATTG
>NZ_NPBJ01000029.1 GCF_002272075.1 Terribacillus saccharophilus | reverse complement strand
CCCAGCCTCTTTTTAACTTCGGAAGGAATACCAGTCAGAGACATCCTCTATATCATGTTCCTCCAGATGCTTCACCTTGAATCTGCTTCCCTTTGCCCCGCCCGATGCAACAGCAATCTTCAATGTACCAAGCTGTTTCTTCGATTGATAGTAATGCTGCGATCCATAGAAAGCCTGCACCTTTTTACGATTCACATGGACAGTAACACGTGTCAGCTCCCGGTAACGCATCGTAAGCATATCTGTCGTCCAGGATACACCAGCATCCCGATGACTTAAGATACTGAATATAATAGTCAGTAAAACGAGCGGAATAGCAAATAGCCCGTACCCGCCAAATGAGTATATAAGTATTCCGGTAACTAGGACCATGATAATGGATGGCAGAAATAGATATCGAAGCAACGCCCGCTTCGGCGGTTTCCTAAAGCTCGGCTCCACTACAAATTCAGGCAACAGCTCATCCAGGAAGGCGCTGAGCTCAGATTTTTTCAGCAGTGGGAAAAGGACAGTAGAAAAGCTATGTTTGTCAGCATCAGTTGCTCCACCTGCAATTTCTGCGCTCACTGCAAGCAAACCGAACGGCTGGCGAAAAATATTTTCTTCTATCTTCAGTGCTTGGATTCGGTGCAGTGGTATGGTCATTTCCCTTTTTTCAAGCAGCCCCCTTCGTATGAAGAGCTCATTTCCTTGTTTGGTAATTTCAAAAAAGCAATATTTTAATATGGTTCCGACCATCGCTACCATCCACGTCAAAGCTAAACTGCCAATGACAAAAAAGATAGATAGAAGTAAGCTCTGCTCCGATAGCCAATCATAAGCAAAAGAATAGATATTAATGTTGACTACCTCATCCGCTTGCTGCGTAATTGCAAAAAGAAATCCAAAAATGACCCCCGTACCACCTGAAGTAGCAGCTGCAACTAGCAAACGGCGGAAACTTAGCCGGTAGCTGGCCCATTCTTCTCGAATCTGCACGTTCTCCTTATCTTCCTGTAAAACAATATTCTCTTTTCTTTTTACGAACTGTTGTATATCCGCAGCGTCCGGCTTGGAAAGGGCCGGAATCATCCCTTCAGCCTCTTTTCCGCCGCCTGCTGTCTGCACTTCCAGTTTGACCAGACCAAAAAGTCTGTGAAGAATATTTGCACTTGTATTCACAGAATGGATACGATGTCTGGATATATAACGCTTTTTCCGAACAAAAATGCCGGATTCGATTCGAAGTTCATCTTCTTCCATCCGATATGTAAACCGGTACCAATATAAAAATCCAAACAGACCACTCAACAGCAATATAACTCCAACAAGTGCAAACGGACTCCACCAAAATAATTTAGTCATATCCCTTAGTAAAGCTATAAAAGCAATAGCAAGTGGCACGATGGCGTCTTTAATGAGCTTCAGCATCCGGAGGACAATACTGATTGGATGCATCCTTTTCGGTTCAGACATCTTCTTCCTCCACACGAGCAAGTATTCCAATTCGGTCACGCAGCTCCAATGCTTCCTCCAAAGCCAGAGCTGGTATATTATGCGTCGTTGCAGCTGTTGATACAGAGACGGTAGCCAAACCGAATTTCTTCAGCACTGGTCCTTGCTCGGTATCGACATGCTGCACCCGGATCATCGGTACAATCGTCTGCTTGACAATGAAAATACCGCTTTGTATGTATATTTCCTGCTCAAACACTTCATAACGCCACCTTCTCCATCGCAGCGCCGGAAGTAGCCAGATAAAGAAGATTAAGCTAGCGATGATGATAGCCCAAGCAATATAAATGATAAAATCCGGAATGGACCAGGTGCTCCAGAAATACGTTAGAACCCCTGCCGCAATGACCGGCAGCAGCAGATACAGGCTGGCATTAATGCGCCAGACCTTCTTTGCATTAACAGCAATTCTGTTACGTGGCTGTGACTTCATGTTCTCCCCCCTCTTCCATTTTTACCATACGTTTCGACTAGTGATTTGTTTCGTTTTTGAATAAAAAAAGAGACTTGGAAATATTCCTCCAAGACTCTTGCCATAAAAAAAGACACCCTTTCAGGTGTCTTTTTTTATTAGTTATCGTTGTTGCGTTTGCCACGGTAGCCGCCGCCACCGCTGCCATTACGTTTGCCTTGTCCTTGGTAGTTACGGCCACGCGAGTTGCTGTTACGGCCATAGCCGCCGCCACGTCGGTCACCATTACCGCCACGGGAACCGCCGCCACGATATTTCTTTTTGTCCTTGAAGTTGCCTTTTACGCTGATTGGAGCAATGGATGTAATACGAACCGGTGTATTACGACGCTCTTTTGTCAGCATTTTCAAAGCAGCTGCAACAACTGTTTCAGCACCGAACTGATTGATAAGTTCGTTTGCTTTTTCGTTGTATGCATTTAGATCTTTGTTTTCGATCGTACGAAGCATTTTATCGATAGCGATCTGCTGCTGTCCTTGTGCTGCTTCGTCATTTGTCGGAGCATCTTTACGTGCAATCTTGCTCTTCGTCGTTTTTTCGATCAAGTGCAGGTGAGAAACCTCTCTTGGCGTGATAAAGGAGACAGCTTGTCCTGCTTTACCAGCACGTCCTGTACGACCGATACGGTGTACATAGCTTTCCGGATCCTGCGGGATATCGAAGTTATATACATGCGTAACGTTAGAGATATCAAGACCACGTGCAGCAACGTCAGTCGCTACCAAAATTTCTACACGGCCATTTTTAAATTTGTTCAACACGGACATACGCTTGCCTTGTGTAAGATCGCCATGAATACCTTCTGCGCGGAAACCGCGAGCCTGCAAGCCTTCTGTCACTTCATCAACACGTTTTTTCGTTCTGCCGAATATAATTGCCAATGTTGGCTCATCGATATCAAGCAAGTTAGAAAGTGTATCGAATTTCTGTCTTTCTTGAACTTCGATGTAAGTCTGATCGATATTCGTTACAGTCATTTCTTTTGCTTTTACTTTAACTTCTGTAGGGTCTTTCATCAATCTTGTACCAATATCACGGATTTCTTTCGGCATTGTCGCACTGAATAGCAATGTCTGACGCTCTTCAGGGATAGATGAAAGAATTTCGCGGATATCGTCGATGAAGCCCATGTTAAGCATTTCGTCTGCTTCATCCAATACAGCAGTGTGAACATTGCTGATATTGATTGTTTTACGGCGGATATGGTCAAGCAGGCGACCAGGAGTCGCTACGACGATATGCGGGCCTTCTTTTAATGAACGAATCTGACGGTCCATATGCTGACCGCCGTATACTGGAAGTGTACGGATTCCTTTGAATTGACCAAGACGGTGAAGCTCTTCTCCTACCTGGATAGCAAGCTCACGAGTCGGTGCAATAACCAAACCTTGGATTTGGCGTTTAGAACGATCGATTTTGCTGATCATAGGGATACCGAAGGCAGCAGTTTTACCAGTACCAGTCTGTGCTTGACCTAGTACGTCTTTGCCTTCTAGGGCGAATGGAATCGTTTCAGCTTGAATTGGTGTAGCTTCTTCAAACCCCATTTTATCTAATGCTTTTAAAATTGGTTCCGAAATACCTAATGAACTAAATGTTGTCAATTTCTTATTACTCCTTTATATAAAAAAAGTCTCACTGATGAAGCACGGCAGTTATACACAATAAAAAAGCCTTCCTCCACGCTTGGGAAGAGGCCTTAAGCAAGCATTCATTGGATTTAATAATAGTAACACACTATTTGTCCGAATTCTACCTATATCTATGATTACACGTAGATATACGTGCTTTATTTATCATTAAAGCCCTTCCAAATGTGTAACAGTATCTTTTGGAAATCGTTATATTGTTTTCAAGCAACAATCATACCGGCTTTCACAGCTTTGGTTCTATTTTCTCCCTCAGAGTGGATCTTAAACCCTCGCCGGAAAAAATTAAGCCTCCAGCAAGAATTCCTCAACTTGCGTACAAATTTGATCTATATCCGGACCAAGGCATAAAAGATGCCTCGATTCATCAAAGAGAACCATCTTCTGCTTCTGAGAGCCAAGATGTTTATGCAAATAGTTGACCGTACGGTACGGCACCATGCTGTCTTGTATGCCCTGAACGATAAATACCGGACAAGAAACGGCAGGCAATGCTTTTTTTGTATAGTCTATACATTTTTTAAATTCCCAAAAGGCGCGGAACGGAATTCTTCCTTTTTTATCTTCCCGCAGTTTGCTCAAATCATCCAAAATATCGCCGCTCAATTGCTTTTTCATGTTTTGCCAAGCCTCAATCGTCAGCAGTTTCCAGTTCAAATATTTACCCGATGCCGATAACAGCACAAGCTTGTCAGCACCATATTTTGCCGCTAGATGAGAGGCGATCATTCCTCCCATTGAAAATCCTATTACATAGACCTGGGAACATTCTTTTTCAAGCCGCTCATATGCTTCCTCACAGGCCTTTATCCATTCCCTGTGCCCGACTCCGCGAAGAGACAGCTCATCTGCCTTTCCATGACCAGGCAAAGCGACCATTTCCACTTTCCATTCAGTATGATTCATTAAATGCTCAGTTAAGGGCTCCACCTCGTACGTACCACCGGTGAAGCCGTGGATACACAGTATTCCAGTCATTCGATCATCTTCGCTTTCTTTAGTGTTTATCTCAGTATCTTCAAAAAAGAACCGAGTGATTTGACGATGGGAGAAACCTGCTGGACCGTCGATGCCATCTGCCCAACAGTCGACATCATCTTATTGATATCCATTTGCCCATTCTTATCCTGAAAATAAGTTGCCAGCCCTTTTGTCAGCTGCGCTTGCTGCTTTGGCTGCTGAATATTTGTCGGTTGGGCATACGAATGCCAATACGGTGCAAGAGGCGGCTTTTTGAAATACTCATACGGCGTCACCTGCTGCGGCGGCTGCGCTTGCTGTGCTTGCTGCCACCCTCCCCACTGACTGAAGTACTCGGGAGGATATGGATTATAGGTATAAGGCTCAGTCTGTCTGTTAGTATCACCAACATTTTCATTAGCTTGCATCCATGTATGATCATACATTTTATCATGATATTGCTCTGTATATTGCTCTGTAGGCTCAGTTTGAAACACAGGCTCATAATAATAACGCTGTCGGCCATCGCTCATCTGTTGTTGCTGCACATGGGAGCGTGGCTCTGTCGTATTATAATAATACATCTCCACACACCTTTCCTATTTCTACTTTATCGTATGTTAGGCGAAGGAAGGGCGTTATTCTTAACTATAAAAAGAAAGCAAAAACCACCGCAGATGATTTTTGCTCAATAGCTGAAATTTGTCCGTGAGGAATACATACTGTTAATTAACCCAAGCATCTGCTGAAGCTTGTTTTTTTGGAATCCGTGCACCTTTTCTCCATCGATTAGGACAAGCGGAGTGCTGTATATGAAATGTGCTTGCATTTCCTTCAATACAGCAGGTGCATTAGTGATATTTTTGACACTGTAAGAAATGTCCCACTTATCAAGCTGATTCATCACTTGCTCACATTGTTTGCAGTTATCACTGATGTATACTTCCACATTGCGATGTCTCATCTGCATTCTCCTTTTGTATCTTATCAATGTTGTTCTACCAAAATTTACCCCTTTTTCTAGTACTTAAAACCTATTTTCAATGAAATTCACGTTTCTTTTTATGCAACCATTTACATTACAAAAATGCAGTTTGAGTTCTTCCATACGTGGTATCAATAGCATATACACGAAACGAAAAGGAGCTGTCAAAACATGCCAAAAGATCCAAGAACACAATACTACCATGATACGTATCCGAAACAATATCAGGATCCGCCCGGTTTGCAAAAGGAAATGAATCCATTGCCTGATTGCGGAGAAGATAGCTATAAAGGATCCGGAAAACTGACAGGACGAAAAGCGCTTGTTACAGGAGGGGACTCCGGTATCGGCCGTGCAGCTGCTATTGCTTATGCAAGAGAAGGTGCCGATGTAGCTATTAACTACCTTCCAGACGAGCAGCTTGATGCAGAAGAAGTGAAGGAACTAATTGAGGCGGAAGGAAGAAAGGCCGTACTTATTCCTGGTGACCTTCGAAACGAAAGATTCAACTATAAGCTTGTAGAGGAAGCAGTTGAGCAATTAGGCGGTCTTGATATCCTCGCACTTGTCGCTGGTAAGCAGCAAGCCGTTGAGGACATTGCAGACTTGACTACCGAACAACTGAAAGCGACATTCGAAACGAATGTATATCCGCTTTATTGGCTGACAAAAGCCGCTCTACCACATCTGCCAGCAGGGTCTTCTATTATTACTACAACATCTGTGGAAGGATTTAACCCTTCTCCGATGCTATTGGATTATGCAGCTACGAAAAGCACAATCATCGGGTTCACAAAGGGCCTTGCGAAGCAGATTGCCGATAAAGGTATCCGCGTAAACTCTGTAGCACCAGGTCCAATTTGGACACCTTTGCAAATTTCCGGAGGTCAGCCTCAGGAAAACATTCCTGAATTTGGCTCCAACACACCACCAACTCCTGCAGGACGCGCAGGTCAGCCAGTTGAGCTTTCCAGCGTGTATGTGTTCCTTGCATCCGAGGAATCCAGCTATGTAAGCGCGCAAGTATACAGCATCACTGGCGGAATTCCGACAGCATAAAGAAAAGCTGCGAGCAAATGCTCGCAGCTTTTTATTATTTAACTACCTTCCAATGGTCCTTTGTCTCTTCATAATTACCCGGATAACGATGCAGCACCCCGTTCTCCAAGTAAGCAGTCTGATCAAAACATGAATTCAGCAGATGTCGATCATGGCTGATACCAAGTACTGTTCCATCGAAACGACCTAGAGCTTCCTCCAGTACTTCCCTTGACTCCAAGTCGAGATGGTTCGTCGGTTCATCCAAGATAAGCAAATTGATTCCTTGATGCATGAAAATGGCTAGTTTCAGCCTCATTCTTTCTCCCCCGCTTAGGCGGCCGATTGGCTGAAAGACTGCGTAGCCATAGAACATGAATGCTGCCAGCAAATGCCTTGCTTCTGCTTCAGTCACAGAGATCACTGTTCGAAAATAATCAATCATTCGCATAGCTGGATCAGCATCCTCCAATGCATGCTGTGGCAGGTAGCCCACCTGTACTGCACTCCCGACTTTAACAATTCCGCTGTCAGCATTTAAACTGCCAAGGACTATCTTGATTAGTGTTGACTTGCCGCTGCCGTTATCGCCTACAATTGCTACTCTTTCCTTGTAGCGCACATGCAGCATAATATCCCGCAGTACTTCCTTATCACCAAAACACTTGCTGATTGATTCCAAGCGGATGACATCTTCACCGCTGCGTTCATCTGCAGAAAGCCTGAGCTTCATTTTAGCTGGATCAATATTCGGTCTGGATAGCTTCTCCATTCGTTCCAATGCTCGTTCCATATTACGCGCACGCTTATGCAATCCTTCATTCGGCGGGTTCGCCTGATTTGCCCATAATCTCAATCGTTTGATGGTCTCTTTCATTTTTTTGATTTTCTTCTGCTGTTCTTTATATGCTTCGAATTCCTGTAAGAGCTTCGCTTCCTTTTGCTTCAGATAAGAGGTGAAATTTCCCGTATAAACCGTCACCTCTCCATCCTCCAGATCAGCAATGCGCGATACAGTTGCATCCAGGAAATATTGATCATGCGAAATAATACATATTGCTCCCCCATAATTGGCCAGAAAGTTTTCCAGCCATTCAATGGCTGATAAATCAAGGTGGTTTGTCGGCTCATCCAACAGCAGCAGATCTGGCTGCTGCAGGAGAACATACGCCAAGCCGACCTTTGTTTTCTCCCCTCCACTCAGTTTTGTGAAAGGTTCCTCCAGCAACTGTGTAATATGCAAACCGTTTGCTGTACGCGCAATTTGTGCATCCATTTCATAGCCGCCTGCTTCTGCAAATGCAGTTTGCACCTCTCCATAAGTAGCCAATGCTTTTTCCATTTTTTCCGGATCCAACATTTGCTCCTCTAATTTCCGCATTCTTTCCTGCAAACCAGCTAGATCCTCGAATGCACCCATCAAGTACTGCTTAACAGTGCCTGCATGCCCGACTGGAATCTGCTCCAAATAACCTATTTTCGCTTGCTTTCGTATAAATATTTGCCCATCGTCACAAATCTCCGTTCCTGTGATCAATTTAAAGATTGTTGATTTTCCACTGCCATTTCGACCGACTAGACCTAGCTTTTCTCCTGGTTTCAACTCCAAGTTCAGCTTTTCAAATAATATATTACCGCCCATGATTTTCTTGACGTCCTTCAATGTTATTAACACGTTATCCGCTCCTTTTTCTATAAAAAAAGTCAGACAGGAAGACTGTCTGACTCTGACAAATGGGAAATAAGGGTACAAAAAAACCACACGCAGGGTGTGGTTCTCCGAAACGCCTTTTCTTTTTAATCGTGTCGTAGAGAGATAGATCCTGCACATTATCCATTATTTAATTGGTAAAAAAGGGCATACGTATCCCGTTACCAACAAAACCATGAATAATCGCGCGGCGATGCAATAGATTCTGATCGGCTTCACGCGAAAGTGTGTGCAACATCTGATTCCCCTCCTTTTCCTTGTAAGTAATTCCAGTATAGAGGGGATGGATCGAATTGTCAAACTATTCTCCAATTATCATCTCAAGGTGTCCAGGCAGGATTTTTACTTCACCAGATGTCTCCTGATATATCTCCCCATCCATATCAATCGGTTTGCCAGCAGGTGATAAAAAGCGAATTTTCTCTGCTTCCTGAATACCTACCTCCGTCAAATCTGACAGAACCGTTTTATCTTGTTTCATCTGGAGGAGTTCTTTAAAACTGGTTAGATTGGAATTCTTCACGAATATAACATGCAGTTTACCATCATCTGGCCTGATATTTGATCCTGCGAACTCTCTAGTTCCGATAAACCGGCCGTTCATCACCAAAATCATAACTGCTTCTCCAGCTAATTTTTCTCCGTCAACTTCCATTTCATATGAAAATGGTTCTGCCTGATTAACTGTTTTTAAGGTACTGATAAAATAAGATAGCACGCCTAAGCGAGATTTTTGATCTTCATCGATATTATTCGATGCATCCGCGATCAACCCCACTCCCCAGAAATTTAAGAAGTACGAATCCTCGTATTGACCAATGTCTATCGATGCAGTCTTCCCGCCAGCTATTGCCGCTGCTGCCTTCCCTAAATTCTGCGGCAGTCCCAACATTCGACTGAAGTCGTTGCAAGTACCTCCGGGAATAATTGCAACTTTTGGTCGTTTCGGCAAAGATGCAATTGCATTGATTACTTGATGAATGGTACCGTCACCACCGTGTATGATCAATAGGTCAACGTGTCCTGCAACCTCCCGGCTATAGCTCACTAACTCCTCCAAATCTTTCGTTTGCTTGACCTCGAGCTGTTTAATCGATGCCGCAAGCTTTGGCAGAGTTTGACCTAATTCCCGTTCAAGCTGGTCGTTATCCATATTCCCATTCACTACATATACAGCGTGTTCGAATGTTTGCATCGTTCTCCTCTCCTTTCCTATTATCGTTCCCTGCACCTTAGACCGGCTAAACTATGGCAAATAAAAAAAGCCGGCTGGAAACCGGCTTTATAAAGCATGCCCTGTCACGATCATATAGCCGAGCATGAAAGCATTCAAACAGACAATTAATCCCGTGGCCGTCCACGCCAGCACTTTAATATGCGGCTTGTTTACGAAGGATCCCATCTTTTTCTTGCTGCTTGTAAAGAGTACTAGCGGTATAACAGCAAAGGACAACTGCAGGCTAAGGATTACCTGACTCCAAACGAGCAAATCACCTGTGCTTGAAGGGCCGTAAATCCCGACAACAATAAGTGCCGGAATGATGGCGATGATTCTTGTAACCAGCCGTCTGACCCAAGGCTTTATGCGGAATTGGATGAATCCTTCCATGACAATCTGTCCAGTCAATGTTCCTGTGATAGTCGAAGACTGACCAGATAAAAGCAGCGCAAACCCGAACAGGAAGCTCGCTGCACCAGCACCAATAGCGGGACTTAACAGCTTGTATGCATCCTCAATTCCTTCCACATGCTGTCCGATTGTATGGAAAGCAGCTGCACCAAGGATTAAAATCGCTGAATTGACGAAAAAAGCAACACCAAGCGAGAAGGTCGAATCTATATACGCGAATTTTACCGCTTCCTTCTTACCCTTTTCTGTATCCTGGTAATTCCTTGTTTGCACAATGGAGGAATGCAGATACAAGTTATGCGGCATAACAGTTGCACCGAGAATACCAAGAGCCAGGAACAAGATCGATGGGTCAGTTATTATTTCCGTAGAAGGGATATAGCCTTTAAATGCTTCCGAAAGTGCAGGATGTGAGAAAATCATCTCGAAAAGAAAGCACCCTGCGATGGTTATCATCAGTACGGTAATAATCGCTTCCATCCAGCGAAATCCTTTTTTCTGTAACAGAAGCAGCAGAAGAACGTCCAACGCTGTAATGACTATGCCTACCATAATCGGTATGTGAAATAGCAAATTCAGTGCTATGGCAGAACCTAATACCTCGGCCAAATCCGTTGCTATAATGGCAAGTTCTGTAAGCAGCCATAGCACCACGACCACTTTAGGATGAAACGCATCCCTTGTCGCCTGCGCTAAATCACGACCAGTTGCGATTCCGAGCTTGGCAGCCAGCCCCTGCATGAGCATGGCTATTAAGTTAGAAAGCAGGACGACGGAAAGCAGCATATAGCCAAAGGAAGAACCTGCTGAAATGGAAGTCTCCCAGTTACCCGGATCAATGAAACCGACCGCCACAAGGACACCTGGTCCCATAAAAGCGAATAGCTTCTTGAAGAAGTTTCCGTTCTCTGGAATAGCGACACTATGGTTCGACTCTTCCAGACTTGCATCACCAGCTCTGCTAAGCCAGCCCTTATCTCGTTCTTTTCCCATAAAGATCGCTTCTTTCTTGTTATTATTAGCGCAAGTTTACCAAAGGAAACATTTTTAGTCAAAGAAAAAATACTGCTATAAAAAAGCTTCCCTTCTAATCCAGGGAAGCTTTTCGGGTTACTACTAATTATCCAAGCTGCTGTTGAAGGAACGCGATAACTTCTTCAGGAGATTTCGCGTTTGCACTATGCAAGTGCGCCAGCTTCTCACCGTTTTGGAATAGGAGAATGCTTGGAATTCCCATTACATCCTGCTCAGCTGCAACATCAGGTACCTCATCATTATTCAGCTCATACCATTTATAATTGCCATATTCCGCAAGCACCTGATCGATAAACATATTCATACGAGTGCAGTCCGGACACCAGTCCGCGAAGAACTTAACGATGACCGGTTCTTCACTCATGATAACTTCTGTGAATTTTTCTTTTGTATTGATTCGTTCCATTGTTTGTTTCCCCCTTCTGCTTTTCCTTCTTAAAGATACGGTACACACAAGTCGGAAATCAAGCAGTTAGCTCGATGCATCTGCTTCAATGAAAGAAAGATCTGGTGCAAGCTTCGCCATATGTCTCTTCTTCTCTTCATAAGCGCTTTTCATCTCCGGCAATTGATACATCAGCTGAACTCGGTAATGCTGCCAATCAGAAAAAGATAAGTACGTCAGCAGCATTCTTGGATTCTTCGCAGTCACGTTCTTTCCATCTTTTTCAATATCGAATTGAAAAGCCGCACCTATACGCCGATCCGTTTCCTCCTGGGCAGCAATGAAATTTCCTAGAGAATAAATGACGAGCGTTTTATTCCCCTCTTTTCCTGTCAGCCATTCAACAGGTTGCAGCACATGCGGGTGAGAGCCTAAAACTGCTGTTGCACCCTGGTCAGCAACGAACTGAGCAAGTTCTTTTTGTTCCTCGTTAGAATCATCTTCATATTCAACACCGAAATGTAAACTAACAATAACAGCATCTGCTTGCTGTTTCGCTCGGCCAATGTCATCTTTTATCTTCTGCTTATCAATCAGATTAACTAGATAGTCCTTGCCCTCAGGTATCGCAATTCCATTTGTTCCATACGTATAGCTAAGAAAGGCGACCGAGATACCTTCTGCTGTTTTTTCTATCGTTAGCTTTTCGCTATCTTCCTTGTTAGCATACGCTCCAGTATATGCCATTTCAATCTTCTCGTACTGCGTAGCAGCATGCTTCACTCCAACTTCTCCTTGATCCAATGTATGGTTATTAGCCATCGTAACTACATCTACTCCCACATCCTTCAAGGTATCGCCAATTTCATCAGGACTGTTGAAGGTCGGATACGTGGATACACCTAACTCTTCCCCGCCCATAATGGATTCCTGGTTAGCAACAGTAAGTGTCGTACTATCTAAATAGGGTTTAACATCTTGAAACATCGGATCAAAATCATAGCCTTTCTTTGTCTTTGCATCATAATAAATAGAGCTATGCAGGAGCACATCGCCGATGGCTGTAACGGAGATCGACTGACTAGAAGGCATCTCTTTCGGTTCCAGTTCGACTATATTTTGCTGCATTGCCTGTACCGCTTCTGTTTGTTGTTTCGGAACTCCTCCACTGCACGCCGTAAGAATGACAAGACCCGTCAATGCGACAATGATTGCTTTTATTTTCATGCGTAACCGCCTGTCTGTGAGTATTTATCCGTATTATAAACGCAGATTCGCACGAAAAATAGTATGATTTGCATAAAAAGGAATATAATTCTCGAATAGTCGGGTAAATGATAAAGAAAAGGAGGGATATTATGCAAAAATTCCATTTCCAAGACGATGGCACCTATCCAAATAATAAATTCCCTGTTCTTTATTATGAGAAAGCTTTCGAACATGCTAATACCATGCGGGACGTTTTCGAATCCAACCACTGGAGAAACAGCTGGGTCAATGGCATCTTCCCGTATCACCACTATCACAGCACTGCCCATGAAGTGCTCGGTGTTATGAGTGGTCACGCAACCGTTCTGCTCGGCGGGCCAGATGGTGAACAGCTGAATATTTCTCGTGGTGATGTCATTGTGTTGCCTGCCGGTACGGCCCACAAGCGGATTCAGCAATCAAATGATTTTCAAGTACTTGGTGCTTATCCGGATGGCATGTCCTTTGATACAAAAACGGATAAACCCGGCGAATACGACCAAGCACTACAGCAAATTCCAAATGTCCCGATACCGAAGCAGGACCCTGTTACCGGACATTCGATATGGAGTTAATCACATTTGTCTCGGTGCACGTATACCCAGGAGTCGGAGACCTTCTTCCAAGACTGATGCAACAGCTTCGACAACTGCTACTCGGGCACCGAGTTTATCATCTTCTTCCAGGATACGTACTTTTCCATAATAGCTGTTAAATGCTTGGGCAAGATCAATCACATATTTGGCGATTCTGGAAGGATCATAGTTGATTGCTGCATTGCCAACTGTGTCTGGGAACTGCAGCAGCAGGGAAAGGATCGGCCATGCAGCTGCTCCTGTCTCTTCATCGACTTCCGAACTGCCAGCGAATTCGCTTCCCTTAGCAAGCAGCGTACAAGCTCGAGCATGCGTATATTGCACATATGGCCCTGTCTCTCCTTCCACACGAAGCATATCTTCTAACGAAAATTCGATATCATGGATACGTTCATGCTTTAAGTCGTGGAAAAGTACAGCACCGACGCCAACCTGTCTCGCTACTTCTTCTTTATCTGGCAAGTTCGGATTTTTTTCCGCAATATTAGTGGCTGCCAACTGGATTGCCTGCTCCAGTACTTTATCAAGCAATACCAACTTTCCTTTTCTGGTCGACATTTTCTTTCCATCCTGCAGTACCATACCAAATGGAATATGGTTGATTCCCTCAGCCCAATCATAACCCATTTTGTTAAGTACTATTTTCAGCTGCTGAAAATGCAAACGCTGTTCATGACCGACAACATATAGACTTTTAGAAAATTGGTATGTTTCTTTACGATAGATTGCCGCGGCAAGATCTCGAGTCGCATATAGTGTAGCGCCATCTTTTTTCTTGATCAGACTAGGCGGAAGATCATATTCATCCAAACGGACTACTTGAGCACCTTCTGACAGACTGAGCAGTTCTTTCTGTTCCAACTCCTCTACGACACGTTCCATTTTGTCATTGTAAAAGGCTTCTCCTGCATCCGAATCAAAGTGTACGCCCATCAGCTCGTAAACACGGCCGAACTCTTCCATCGATACGTCACGGAACCAGCTCCACAGCTTATTCGCGTACGCATCCCCTTGCTCTAATTTTCGGAACCAGTCTCTGCCTTCCTGTTCCAGCTGCTCATCCTGCGCTGCTTCTTCATGGAAACGGACATACAGCTTCAGCAGCTCCGGAATCGTATTGGCACGTACCTTCTCTTCCTCCCCCCATTTTTCATACGCGCAAATAAGCTTACCGAATTGCGTTCCCCAATCACCGACATGATTGATCCTTACAACACCATAGCCTTGCTTTTCCAGCAAAAGACTAATGCTGTTTCCAATGACAGTAGATCTCAGATGTCCCATCGAGAAGGGCTTTGCAATATTAGGAGAAGAGAGATCGATGGCCACTGTCTGTCCTTTTCCAATAGCTGTACTTCCGTATGCTGCACGCTGCTGATGAATATCTTTCAGTACGCGGCTGCCAGCAAGCTTTTTATCGAGCGTGAAGTTTACATACCCACCCACTGCCGTAATAGCAGAAAACGCTTCATGTGATAGTTCTGCTGCTAGTTCAGCAGCAATGGTTTGCGGTGATTGTCTCTTTTCCTTCGCCAACGCAAAGCAAGGAAAAGCATAGTCTCCATGCTGCAGCTGTTTCGGTCTCTCGATTTGTTTTATCGTTTCCTCAGCTGGCTTGTTCAATGCTTTCGCTAATAAATCTGCTGCACTAGATTTGTACATTTTCCATTTCCTCCTTCAAATAAAAAAACCGCCTCTTCCACTTGGAAGAGACGGTTAAATCCGCGGTGCCACTCTAATTGTCCTAATCGGACCTGCTCAATTGGATAACGGGAATGATGTTTCCCGGCAGCCCCTACTTCGCGTTCGTTCAGGGTTGCAGCCAAGAAAGTCCGGTTCCTGCCGCTTTTCACATCCCGCTTCCACCATCCGGGACTCGCTTTTGTTTCCAGCTGCAGTACTCTCTTTCTTATCGGCACACATATATTGTCCTTTATTATAGCTGTTCTTTTAGAAGATGCAACCCCTGTTTAGATTATAAAGCCCAGGGGCACACTTTTGATAACCTGCAAAAAGGAGGATGATCGCATGGCTAAGCAATATGGCAACTATCAGCCTGTACGTATGAATGGCGTCAGTTTATCAGATGCCCGTGAAGTCGCATTCCGCAAAGAGTTCAAGCGCGCGGATATCGCCGGCGGTTTCCGCCAGAAGAAAGGCAAATAAGCATGATGAATCCTGCTGTCCGACAAGACGGCAGGATTTTTTTGTATACTTTTCCTTCTTGCTGCCGTCGTTATTAATAGCAGGCAAAACAGGGGGAGAAAAAATGATAACGATCAAACAAGTATCTCATCACTACACGATGGGAAAGAAAGCAAAGGAAACGATAGTTCCCGTATTGCATGGAATTGATTTACACGTAGGAAAAGGAGAAATTGTCAGCCTCATCGGTAAAAGTGGTTCCGGCAAGTCCACTTTATTGCATATTATCGGCGGGTTTATTCAACCGACAAGCGGTGAAGTAGCAATTAATGGAACAACGATAACTGGCTGGAATGAAGGACAATTAGCAGATTTCCGCCTACAGCATATCGGCTATATTTTTCAAAACTTCCAGCTGATACCGAGCATGACCGCGGCTCAAAATATCGAACTGCCGCTCATTTTGAACGGAACACCGAAACAAGAGCGCAAGCAAAAAGTTGAGGACATATTACGCCAAGTTGAGCTGGAAGCATTTCCAGAGCATTACCCTTCCGAATTATCAGGCGGACAACAGCAGCGTGTTGCGATTGCCAGAGCACTTATACTTGATCCGCCATTGATTTTAGCAGATGAGCCAACCGGCAGCTTAGATAGCGATACCGAAGCAGAACTACTTTCTCTCATTCGCAAACTGAATAAACAAGCCGGCATCACCTTCCTTATCATCACACATGACCAGGAAGTTGCAGCAATTGCTGATAGACAGCTGGAAATCAAAGATGGCCAAATGCTAAAAGTGAAGGGTGTGATGCCGGTATGACATTCAAAGATAAGTGGCGTTTTGTTCAGCAGAATATGAAGAAAAATAAAGTTCGTGTGTTTATGACGATTCTGGCAGCTGCAATGGGGAGCTGTTTCCTGATTGTCCTAGCGTCTGTCGGCTTTGGTTTGCATGATTCCTTAATCAAGGACGAGCTGGAAAGCAGAGCTGTCACAAAGATTGATATTTATGGTACTGATGATGAAGAACAGCTTGGCTTTACGAACGAAAACATTGATGAATTGAAGCAGATTGAGAATGTTGATGCTGTACGGCAGATTCAAAGTCTTGGTGAAACTAATTTTCATTTAGATGGATACACGAACGAGATGCCTTCCGCTATTGCTGTTGATTTTGAAAACGAAAAACAAGCAGGAATCGAACTTGGCAGCGGGAGATTGCCGGAGAAAGAAAATGAGATCGTCGTCAGCAGTGATTTTGCCGAATTTTTAGGGAAAGATGATGTCGATGAAAAGGACAAGTTTACAGAGGATGGTACGATCAAGTCTGAATATCTATACAAAGACGAGGTTCTCAACAAAGAAATCGAGATTGAAGCTTCTACTTTCCCGGAAGATGGCAGCGAACCTCGTACTGCAACGGAAAAAGTCCAGATTGTCGGGATTGAAGCTGCACCGGCAAACGAATACATCTACACGAATTCCGTGAAGTCAACTCCCGAACTGAAAAGAAAGCTTGATGAAGCATTGCATGTAACAGATAGCTATACAGAGCAGGGAGATCCGCTTTACGACCAAGTAGAAGTTTATGCTTCTAATGCAGAATCAGTAGAAGGTATCCTGAACTCCTTGGATGAGAAAGGCTATTTAGCTTATTCGAATTTGGAGGAGCTGAAAAACATCAACATTCTGTTCAATGTTGCGAAAGCCGGGCTCATAATTGTTGGAACGATTGCAGTCTTGATCGCCTCCATCGGAATTTATAATACGATGACGATGGCCGTAACCGAGCGCGCACCAGATATCGGCATCATGAAAGCAATCGGAGCAAATCCCAAAACAATCAAACAGATCTTTCTCATGGAAAGTACCTTCATTGGACTGGCTGGTGCTCTGATCGGTACAGCTGTCGCTTATTTGATCAGCTTCCTGGTGAATGCCGGAGTTCCAGTGATATTGGAGCAAATATTCGAAGAGGAAATACCAGCTACATTGCAGCTATCTTCCATCCCGTTTCTATTAGCTGCCATAAGCATCACCATTTGTCTGGTCGTTACAATCCTATCGGGGTCCAGGCCAGCAAAACAGGCAACAAATGTGGACGTACTGCGGGCATTGAGAAGGGAAATCTAGTCTCTATGACAAGTCCGTCATTCTCATAGTATACTGAGTAAAATTAATGCTTTTTGAAAGGAAAGAAAATATGAAGACTATAGCGGATATTGCAGATCTAGCTGGAGTTTCAAAAAGTACGGTATCTCGCTATTTGAATGGCGGTTCTGTCAGTACAGCCACAAAGAAAAGGCTGGAACGTATTATAAACGAACAAAATTATGTACCGAATACATTTGCCCAAAGTCTCAAAGCTAAGAAAACTGCTATGGTCGGTATCATCGTACCTCGTCTGGATTCCTTTGCAGCCTCTCATACAATGATGGGGATTGATGAATCCTTACGCAGGCAGGGCTATCAATTACTGATTGCAAGTGCCAACCAGGAGGTCGGCCGGGAGATCGAAGCGATTCATAACTTTACCAGACAGAAAGTCGCAGGCATCATCCTCATGTCTACTCAAATTACCAAGGAGCACTTACAAGCCATAAAGGAAGCAGGTATACCAATTCTGCTAGTAGGTCAGCAGCACCCTTTACTTCCAAGCTTGATACATGACGATTATGAAGCAGGCAAGATGATGGGGGAATTTGTTGTCAAGCAAGGGCATCGTCAAATAATTTACCTAGGTGTCACGGAACGTGATATTGCAGTGGGAATTGAACGAAAACGCGGTTTTCGCGAGGCACTGGAACGTCATGACTGCCATGCTGATTATCTGGAAACAAGCTTTCGGATGCAGGATGCGATGATGTTGGCACAAAGATTCCTTTCCAAAACGGAAGCTACAGTGATTGTTGGAGCAACCGACAACATCGCCTTAGGTATTATCAAAGCAGCACATCAACTTAACCTTCGAATTCCTATCGATATTTCAATTGCCGGATTTGGGGGTTATGATACAGCAGAGGTCGTAACACCAGCTTTGACTACGGTTAAATACGATTATCTGGACGCCGGGAAAAAAGCAGGTGAAAAAATTGTACAGCTTGTCGAGGAAGAGTACTGCGAGAACCTCACCACCTACCCTGTGCAATTAAAAAAACGCGAAAGCGTTGACATAATATAAGACACATTATATGCTATTACCAAAGAAACCGGTTCCATAAGTTATGAACTTGAATCTTTGGCTTTTTTTTCAATAATTTTGGAACCGGTTCCGAAAATGTATGGAAAGTGGTGATTAGGTGATGAATGCAGATAAATACCGCCTATTATCGGATGCTGCCCCTAATGAATTGGAAAATCTGGCAAAGCAGGTCAATGCCTCTCCTTGGAGGCAGCACTACCATATTCAGCCCTCTACCGGATTATTGAACGATCCAAATGGATTTGGCTATTACAATGGCCGGTATCATCTCTTTTACCAGTGGCACCCATTTGGTCCCGTCCATGGAATGAAGTACTGGTATCATGTAACATCGACTGATTTGGTTCATTGGAAAGACATGGGGATTGGGATAGAACCTGGAGGCGAGTATGATTCACATGGCGCTTACTCGGGCAGTGCCTTGGCACAGGATGAAAAGCTCTACCTCTTTTACACCGGCAATACAAGGGATAAAGACTGGATGAGGCAGCCCTATCAATGTCTTGCAGTAATGGATCAAGAAGGACATATTACAAAACATGAAATTCCAATCATTGATGCCCCCCCTGCAGGCTACACTGCCCATTTTCGCGATCCTAAAGTATGGAAAGCAGCTGGCCGCTACTATGCAGTTCTAGGTGCACAGCGTCTGAATAAGACCGGATGTGTGCTGATTTATAAATCAGATGATTTGCATACTTGGTCATTCATCGGCGAGCTGAAAACCTCCCTGGCTGATTTCGGATATATGTGGGAATGTCCTGATTATTTCGAGTTAGACGAAAAAGGTATCCTTCTCTTTTGCCCACAAGGATTACCAGCAGAAAAAGATCGTTTTGAGAATGTTCATCAAGCTGGCTACTTGATGGGTGAACCAATTGCTCCTGAAAAGCCACACTTTCAGCATGGCAACTTCATGGAACTGGATAGAGGATTCGATTTTTATGCTGCGCAAACCACCCTTTCACCTGATGGTAAGCGCATCCTCATTGGATGGATGGGACTTCCCGATACTGACTATCCAACAGATATGCATGGCTGGGCGCATTGCCTTACTCTTCCGAGAGAACTTAGCATCAAAGATGGCATACTGCTGCAGCAACCTGTCAAAGGAGTGGAACTGCTTCGAAAAGAGAAATATACTGCTTCTCACATAGTACACAATACTAAAATTCAGCTCGAAGAAATAAAGGGATCCTCTTATGAA
Organism: Terribacillus saccharophilus; assembly: GCF_002272075.1. Classification (GTDB taxonomy): domain Bacteria; phylum Bacillota; class Bacilli; order Bacillales; family Amphibacillaceae; genus Terribacillus; species Terribacillus saccharophilus_A. The sequence goes on along the minus strand of NZ_NPBJ01000029.1, from coordinate 181,183 downwards.
TTGATTTGTGAACTGTGTATGGATGATGCTGCAAAAGCCGGAATCTCTTTTCGAACTGGAGATACGGAAGAAACACAGCTTTATTATGACGCAGTTTCTAAGTATGTAGTCTTGGACCGAACACGTTCAGGTGCGACGATGAAAAATGATAGTGGCAGCGTTCGACGTTATGCGTTAGATGCAACAAAAATAACACTCAGATTGTTTGTCGATCAGTCATCTGTCGAGATTTTCATCAATGACGGAGAAGCCGTCATGACCGCCAGGATATTCCCAGCAAAGGATAGTAATGGCGTTGCCTTCTTTAGCGAAGGAGGAAATGCAACATTTAACGCAGTGCAGTGGCTATATAGATAGACTTTAATTCTGAAAGGGTGATATTAAATGACTGATAACAGGAAAATTGCTGAGGAAGTCATCAACGCCATCGGAGGAAAAGAGAACATTTCCTCTATAGCTCACTGTGCAACTCGGCTTCGTATCGTCGTACATGATAAAGAGAAGATTGATAAGGAGAATGTTGAAAATATCGATAAGGTTAAAGGTGCATTCTTTAACTCTGGGCAATATCAAATCATTTTTGGAACCGGCACCGTAAACAAAATCTATGATGAGTTTCAGGCAATCGGTATTGATGGTGCATCTATACAGGAAGTAAAGCAAGCTGGTAAAAAGGAAGGTTCTGCTTTTCAACGGGCAATCCGGACTTTCGGGGATGTCTTCGTACCGATTATCCCAGTCCTTGTCGCGACCGGCTTATTTATGGGGCTGCGCGGTCTGCTGACACAGGATCAAATTCTCCATCTATTCGGCTTGGCTCCAGCAGATATTCCCGCAAATTTTCTTTTATTCACAGAAGTTCTAACTGATACTGCCTTTGCTTTTCTGCCCGCACTAGTCGCTTGGTCATCTTTTAAAGTATTTGGCGGAAGCCCTGTTTTGGGTATTGTATTAGGTTTGATGCTTGTTAATCCTGCCTTACCCAATGCCTATGAAGTAGCAAATGGATCCGCTGAAGCCATCACTCTATTTGGTTTCATACCTGTGGTAGGTTATCAAGGGTCTGTACTGCCTGCTTTCTTCATCGGACTGATCGGCGCGAAATTAGAGAGAGCATTACGCCGTCGCATAACGGAAGCACTCGATTTGATTCTTACCCCCTTCCTTACATTGACTGTCATGATCACGCTAGGACTGTTTGCAATCGGTCCAATCTTCCATTCCTTGGAGGATCTTGTCTTGACTGGTACATTGGCTGTATTGGATTTACCTTTCGGAATTGCTGGATTATTGATTGGTTCTCTCAATCAGCTCGTTGTAGTCACCGGTGTGCATCACATTTTCAACTTCCTGGAGATACAGCTTTTAGAGAATCGCGGGATGAATCCTTTCAATGCAATCATTACATGCGGTATGGCTGCGCAAGGTGCTGCTTGTCTTGCAGTTGGTCTAAAAACAAAGGATACTAAATTGAAAGCGTTAGCATTACCATCTTCCTTCTCAGCATTTCTTGGTATATCGGAACCAGCTATCTTTGGTATCAATTTAAGATTTGTAAAGCCTTTTATCATGGGATTGATTGGCGGAGGTGTTGGAGGTTTCCTTGCTTCCCTACTCGATTTAGCTGGAACAGGTATGAGTATCACTGTCATACCAGGCACACTGCTCTATTTGAATAGTCAGCTGCCTTTTTATATCCTGATAAACTTGGTTGCTATGGCAGTAGCATTCACACTTACTTGGATGTTTGGTTATAAAGATCCGAAGAAATTGTAAAGCGGTCATCTTTTCTATTACATGAGGCGTCCTCGTGGACGTGTTAAATTAAAAAAGCGCCCAGCAGGGCGCTTTTTCATATATTTATAACCTTATTATCGTTTCGGTCAACATCAAACTTGTCTTTCAAATGTGCCGGAGCCATCTTAATGATGAGCTGCAGAATAAATGTTGCTACTGCAAGGTCATCCACGATACCAATTCCGATAAGGAAGTCAGGTATCAGGTCGAATGGGAAGACAAAGTACAGGACAATCAATGCAACTGCTGTTACCTTCTTGGCTGCTGCCACCTCTTTAGCTGTGAAGAAAGCTTTCAGAAATGGAATCGATTTGCGGAAATTGAACAGAAAACGGAGCCTGCTCCATAGTCTGGTCATATCATCCTTCCTTTCTGCCCCAAATAGAGCTATTCACATTTTAAGGGATACAGGACTTTTTCACAACATATAAGCAAAAAGCCCAGCAATTTATGCTGGGCTTCCTTTTTATGCTTTTTTCTTTTTCGTAGCTTTTTCACGTTCGTTCTTGTTAAGGATTTTCTTACGAAGGCGGATAGACTCCGGTGTTACTTCGCAATATTCATCATCGTTCAAGTACTCGATTGCCTCTTCAAGAGACAAGTCGCGTGTTTTACGAATTGTGGACGTTTGGTCCTTGTTTGCTGAACGTACGTTAGTTAGGTGTTTTTCCACAGTAATGTTAACTGTAAGGTCATTATCACGGCTGTGCTCACCAACGATCATTCCCGCATACACATCTGTACCAGGAGCTACGAAGATAATACCGCGATCTTCAAGCTTCATGATTCCGTAAGTGGATGCTTTGCCTTGTTCAAGGGCAACAAGTACACCTTTCGCTCTTCCGCCAACCTGACCAGCAATGACAGGCTCATACCCATCAAATGTGTGGTTCAAGATACCGAATCCGCGTGTCTGAGACATGAACTCAGTAGAATAACCGATCAATCCACGGGAAGGTACACGGAACTCAAGACGAACTTGACCGTTACCTTGGTTGATCATGTCGACCATTTCCCCTTTACGGGAACCTAAGGACTCCATAACAGCACCTGTGTAATCTTCCGGTACGTCTGCTTGTACGCGTTCTACCGGTTCACACATTTTACCATCGATTTCCTTAAGGATTACCTGTGGTTTGGACAATTGAAGCTCATAGCCTTCGCGGCGCATGTTCTCAATTAGGATGGAAAGGTGAAGCTCTCCACGTCCGGAAACTGTCCAAGCATCAGGAGAATCAGTTGGATCTACACGAAGACTTACATCTGTCTCAAGCTGGTTAAGCAAACGTTCTTCGATTTTACGGGAAGTGATATACTTACCTTCTTTACCTGCAAAAGGACTGTTGTTTACTAGGAATGTCATCTGCAATGTTGGTTCGTCAATACGTGGAACCGGCAATGCTTCCTGAGCATTTACTGAACAAACAGTCTCCCCAACGTTGATGTCCTCAAGACCAGCAACGGCAACGATGTCACCTGCTTTTGCTTCAGTGATCTCAATTCGTTTCAAACCGATGAAACCGAATAGTTTTGTAATACGGAAGTTCTTCACAGAACCGTCTTTCTTCATCAGGGCAACCTGATCACCTACTTTAACGGCACCACGGAAGATACGACCAACACCAATACGACCAAGGAAGTCGTTGTAATCCAAGATAGTAACCTGGAATTGCAAGCCTTCATCGGAGTTATCGATTGGAGCAGGGATATTGTCCATGATTGTTTTGAAGATGGCATCCATGGATTCCACTTGTCCTTCAGGCTCTTCACCGGAAGTACCGTTCAATGCTGAAGCATAGACAACTGGGAATTCAAGCTGGTCATCATCCGCACCAAGTTCGATGAATAGATCAAGTACTTCATCGATAACATGCTCAGGACGTGCACTCGGTTTGTCGATTTTGTTCACGACTACAACCGGAGTAAGTTTCTGTTCCAAAGCTTTTTTCAATACGAAACGAGTCTGAGGCATTGCGCCTTCATAAGCATCCACAACAAGTAAAACGCCGTCTACCATTTTCAGTACGCGTTCTACCTCACCACCGAAATCGGCGTGTCCTGGAGTATCCAATATGTTAATACGAGTATCGTTATAATTAATCGCAGTGTTTTTCGCAAGAATTGTAATACCACGCTCTTTTTCCAAATCATTGGAATCCATTGCGCGCTCATCCACGTGCTCATTATCACGGAAAGTACCAGAATATTTTAGCAACTGGTCAACCAAAGTCGTTTTCCCGTGGTCAACGTGGGCAATAATCGCGATATTGCGAATATCTTCTCTTAATTGCATGTATACATGTCTCCTCTTCTTCATGTAATCCTATCCGACTACAACCTGTTAATTATACCACAGTTCATGTGCGGCACAATAGGATAGGCAAACATTAACATTATAATATTATCGTAAAGCTTGCTCCGCCTAAGTCAGACTTCCCTGCTCGAATGATACCATTATGCCGTTCAACGATTGCACGGGAAATCGCGAGGCCAAGTCCGGTTTCCCCGCCTTCACCTTTCACAAAGCGCTGGAACATATTCGGCAGCAAGTCCTCTGAAATGCCCGGACCATCATCAGAAATGGTTATCTCGACTTGCCGGATACTGCTTGGCTGAACAGAGATATGCACCTGACTTCCAGCATGGCGGACTGCATTGGACGTTATATTCATCATTGCCCGAAGCAGTTTCTCTTTATCCCCATTAATCACAATTGCTGCAGGTTTATTGTAGGTTAATTTCACATTTTTATCGCTCGCCAATGGCAAGGCACGATCTATGGTCAAGTCGACAAGCTCCTTGATCTCGATAGATTCTTCTTTATAAATACCCTCTTCACTATCAAGCTTAGCAAGCAGAATCATCTCATTAATCAGCTGTTTCAGACGACTAATTTCGGATACAACAACTTCAAGCCCATGCTCCTGATCCTTGCCTGCGAAGACACCATCTTTGATTCCCTCTGCGTAGCCTTGTATTGTCATGAGCGGTGTTTTCAGTTCATGACTTGCATTTTGGAAGAACTGGCGCTGAGAGGTGATATAACGATTCAATTCTTTAGCCATCTCGATTGCACTTTGCTCTACTTCTTTGATTTCACCGCTTGCTTTGACCGATTTAATATTATCGAATTCCCGCCGTTGAATTTTCTTCAGCTGATATTTCAATTCTGTGAGTGGTTTCACCAGACGCTGTGTCAAGTACGTGCTGATTAAGATCGCTATCATGACGCCAATCAAAAATACAAGAAAGATGCGTTGGAAGAAACTTTCCTGCACTTCTTCCAATTCACGTATCGGACGGAGAATGACCATGTTTTGATTCTCGCTAGTTGCTATGGATTTGACTACATAACTGTTTCGATTATCTTGCCAAATTGTATTCTTTTGAGTTGGATCCGTATCGTACTTTTCTGCAAATCTTTCTGCGTCTGATCGCACAAGGTTCGTATAGGTCAATTCCTCTTTTTCTTCATCATAAAGGAACATTTTGAGATCCAATTTATTAAGTATATTATCTAGTGTACCAGCAGGAATGGTTTCTACACCGCTAATCGATGTAAGCAGAAGCTGTCCGCTTTCCTCCAGCTGCCTTGTCTCATTCGTAACAAGCAGTCCTTTAAGTTGCGAGTACAAGGTAATTGCTGTGAACCCCATCACAATAATAAGCAAAGTTGTAAATGCAATATTCAGTTGTGTCTTCAGTCTCATTCTTCGTTCATCCTGAACCGATATCCAAAGCCCCAGACTGTTTCAATCGGAATACCGTCCATTTTCTTGCGAAGTCGTTTTACTAAATCATCAACTGCTCGATCGCTGCCGAAATAATCCTCGCCCCATACTTGTGTCAGCAATTCATCACGTGAAAAGGCACGGTTTGGGTTCTGCACAAGTATTACGAGCATTTCGAATTCCTTCGCTGTTACTTCTACTTCTGCTTCATGCCAGTAAATGCGGCGTTCGCCTAATTGCAGCTGCAGGTTACCTGCTTGGAGATCCATTTGTTTCACTTGCTGTGTTTCTTGATTTGTCTGCGGATTCCATCTTTTAAACAGACGCTTTACACGAGCAACCAATTCCCTTGGGCTGAAAGGTTTGGTCAAATAATCATCTCCGCCAAGCTCCAAGCCAAGAATTCTGTCGATTTCTTCATCTTTAGCTGAAATGATGATGATCGGCACCTCACTCGTTTGACGAATCTTATTACAAAGTGCGTATCCGTCCATGCCCGGAAGCATGATATCCATGATCCACATATCCGGCGTTTCTTTATCTGCAATCTCAAGCGCAAGCTCTGCTGTTTCCGCCACGCTGATTTGATAGCCCTCCTTTTTTAGATAAGCTTCTACTATATTTCTTATATTGTGATCGTCTTCGACAACGATTATATGATGTGACATTTGATCGACTCCTTTCCTCTCTACGGTTATTTTCCCACAAAATCGCAAAAAGAAAAGACTTTCCTGCTATTTGTCCATTCCACATATTTTACATAATTGCTCCGAAAAGATGCCAAATCCAGACAGTAGAATGTGTAGTATAGAACAACGAACACACAACACGAAAGAGGTGTCTTACATGAACAGAGACAATGACAAACCATACAATGAGTATCCAGATGATCAGCAGCGCTCTTCTTCCTATGAACAGGAAAACTCCTACCCGGATGAAACGAATACACTTTCCGAAAACGAAGAAGAACCGTCGAAATACACACAAGCTATTCAAGTAGACGAACCAATCAATCAGCCGCAGCAGCCAAAACAAAAAGGCAAGGTATGGACGAGCTTCGTCAGCGGGATTGCAGGCGGGATATTGGTACTCGCAATTGTTGCAGTGCTGGTATTCACGAATGTCATATCCTTCAGCTCTAATGCAGCAAGCCCAGCAACCATGGGAACGAATAACACATCAACGACAAAATCAAGTAACCAGACATTAGCAACACAAACAAGCACCGAAAACCTGACCACCGCTATACAAGACGCATCTGCAGCAGTAGTAGGCGTTGAAAATCTGCAGCAGACGGATTTATTCTCTGAGTCCGAAGAAGCAGGATCCGGATCCGGTGTCATTTATAAAAAAGAAGATGGCAAAGCATACGTTGTGACTAACCATCACGTTGTCGATGGTGCAACCAGCTTGGAAGTAACTCTTTCTAACGGACAAAAGGAAAAAGCAACCTTATTAGGATCTGATGAAATCAGTGACTTAGCAGTATTGCAAATCGATGGCACAAATGTAGATCAAGTTGCAACATTCGGCACTTCAGATGACCTGACTGTTGGACAGCAAGCGATTGCTATCGGTAACCCATTAGGAGCTGAATTCGCTGGTTCTGTGACACAAGGTATCATCAGTGGACTGGATCGTTCTGTAGCGGTTGATTCCAATAATGATGGTACAGAGGATTGGGTAACAGAAGTATTGCAAACAGATGCAGCTATTAACCCTGGTAACAGTGGCGGTGCATTGATAAACGCAAACGGCGAAATCGTCGGCATCAATTCTATGAAGATTGCCCAAGAAGAAGTCGAGGGTATTGGGTTTGCCATTCCGATTGATGCAGCTAAACCAATCATTAACCAACTTGAGTCAACTGGCAAAGTAGAACGTCCTTACGTTGGAATTGGTGCAGTCAGCTTGGATCAAGTACCGCAAGTAAATGCGCAGGAAACATTGAACCTTCCCGAAGACGTGACACAAGGTGTTGTACTCGCTCAAGTAGTAGAAAGCTCGCCTGCAGCAGATGCTGGTCTGCAGGAATACGATGTTGTAACAAAAATCGATGATCAAGATATTACCAGCATGGTCGATTTGCGCTCTTACCTTTATTCCGATAAAAATATCGGCGACGAGGTAACCGTTACGTATTACCGTGATGGGAAGAAGGAAACAACAAAGCTAACTTTAGCGAAGGAACAAACAACACAGTCCGATCAATCTACACAGCAACAACAACAACAACAACAACAATAAGCGTTGCTTATTGATCAGATAGATGGCGGCCGCACCCTTAACAAAAACATGATATCCCCAAAATGTCATTTTAGCGGCCAACTACGCTCCCCCCAGAGCTTATCAAGAAAAAGCGATTACCCAACTGCACGGGTGATCGCTTTTTTGTCTATAATCATATATGGAGGTGAGATAATTTGGTCGAAAAAGTTTTAGCTTACATCATATCTATCCGCAACAATACCTATCAGATGCTTGTCCATGAACATAAGGATATTCCCGAAGCAGGGTTACAGGTCCCAGGAGGCACAGTTGACCCAGAGGAAGACTTGGTAACCGCGTTGCAGCGGGAAATCTATGAAGAGTCTGGATTGTGTAATCTGCCTGTCGGTGAAATAGTTGCGAGTGCACCATTCCTTCATCCAGACAAACAAGAGCTCCAGCTTCGGCATTTCTATTTGATTCAAACAAAGCAGCAGCACCCTGCCACATGGGAGCATCATGTCCTTGGAAATGGAGTAGACAACGGATTGGTGTTCCGTTACACATGGTACGATCTCACTTCTATTCCGCCACTTGCCGCTTCACAAGATCAGTTTCTGCATTTGGTCAGGAAAATAATACAGGCACATCCTCGCTCCTAATAAATACATTATTAACAGACTACATAAAGGAGCATGGTGCATGTATAAGGTATTGATTGGCACAACAGTGAAACAAGACCCCGACATATTAGAAGCCTATTTGGATTCCCTCAAACGTCTGCAAGCAAAGGATAATCCGATTTCCTACTGTTTCATTGATGATAATGATGACCCTAAATCCAGTTCCCTACTTTCCGCTTTTGCCACTGAACATGATGCTGTCATCCTGCCATCGGAAGCTGCCGATACCTACCAGAAGGATGAACATACCCACTACTGGACGGAAGCTCTTATTTGGAAAGTAGCAGCTCTGAAAAATAAAATAATCTCCTATGCAATCGAGCAGAAGATGGATTATATCTTTTTCATCGATTCCGACATTGTGCTCCACCCCGCTACATTGGAACAATTGCTTGCCAGTCAAAAAGATATTATCTCCTGTGTTTTCTGGACCCAATGGCAGCCCGGTACGCAAGCTCTGCCTCAAGTCTGGTTAAGGGATGAATATGAACAATTCATCCACCATCGCGGCGAATCGTTATCAGATGGTGAACGCGCAGAGCGGCACCAGGAATTTCTAGAACAGATGCGGAAACCCGGAATATATGAAGTAGGTGGTTTAGGTGCCTGTACGCTTATCAGCAGTGAAGCTTTATATAAAGGCGTCCATTTCGGAGAGATACCTAACCTCTCCTTTTGGGGAGAAGATCGCCACTTTTGTATCCGTGCAGCGGCACTCGGGATCCCCCTTTATGTTGATACACATTACCCTGCCTTCCATCTTTACCGCCAGACTGATCTGGCAAAGCTTCCTGCATTCAGATGGGAGCATAATTGGCCAGGATATAACCGTCGCAGTACGGAGGAAACGAGGAATACCCTCACTCTATCCATGATTGTTAAAAATGAATCTGGACGCTTTCTGGAGCGTTCGCTAAGATCCGCTTTACCCGCGGTTAATCAAGCCATCATCATTGATGATCACAGTACAGATAATACGATAGCTATTTGCCAGAACCTGTGTAAGGAATACAATGTTCCACTGAAATTGATTGAAAACCCTCAGTCTGAATTCAGCAACGAAGTGCAACTGCGGAAACAGCAGTGGCAGGAAACTATTGCAACACACCCTGATTGGATTCTAAATCTCGACGCGGATGAAGTACTGGATAGCGTTTTTCTCATAGAAAAAGACCAGCTGTTGAACCAAGCTGGCCTCGATTTATATTCGTTCCGCTTATACGATTTCTGGGATGAAGAACATTACCGGGAAGATCAGTACTGGCAAGCACATAGATTTTACCGCCCGTTCTTGCTACGCTATCAGCCTGCTTTCCCGTATGAATGGCGGGAAACGCCGGTTCATTGCGGCCGCTTTCCCGAAAATATCTTTCAGCTGCCGAATAGTATAAGCACCATTCGTATCAAGCATTTTGGCTGGGCCAGAGCGGAGGACCGTCTCCGAAAATACGAACGTTATCGCCAGCAGGATCCAGAAGCAATCTACGGCCAAAAAGAACAATATGAAAGTATCTTGGATCCTAACCCGAATCTAATCAAGTGGATGGAGGTTTCTTCTTTCGAAAGATAGCTCGGTAACAATACAGTCTTCCCCACTGATCATTGAATAGCGCATCTGCAGGCATTTCCGTTTCAACTGGTCCGGCATAGTCAAAGCCACCCAGTTCTGCCAACGTTTCAAGAATGCTAATATCAACTGTTGGGTAGTCGAATGTCATGATGACATAACCATCCGGTTTCAAGATACGGCTGAATTGCTCCCAAGCACGTTTTTGCACGCTAACATCCAAGTGCTCCATTACTGAGATACAGAAAACTTTATCGAAGAAAGCATCTTCGTATGGCAGCGAAGTCAGATTTGCTTCAGCACGATGGATATTCCGAAGCAAGTCTTCAGGTAAACGCGCCGATTCCTCTGGGCCAAAGTCTTTGATCACATCCTCCATAATCGCCTGATCATCTGTAATCCGGCTATCTATATCACATGCATAGACTGTTTTAGCTGAAGTCGCCAAATGAAACTTAAACGGATGACTGATTCCTGATGCAGCATCCAATACGATATCTTCTGCTTCCACAAAAGAAGCTGCCCATCCATATTCATAGCTGCGGCTCCACCAAGCATCCGGTAATTTCAGCACAAAATCGCGCTCCTTGCGATCATCATGCTTGAAAAATCTCGAAGTCCATGCTTCTGTCAACATGCTTCAACCCCTTTTTTAGAATACGTAGCTTGTAGTACAACGTATTCCGCTGGATAAGCATGTATGCAAGTTTCTCTGTACAGCAAAAGAGCCGGGCATGGAAGCCCGGCTCTTTCACTCGTCGTAGAGAATTGATTTAACGTCTGCATCCTCCAGATAATCCTCATACTTTTCATGATCCTCGTTTACACCGTCAAACTTTCCGTTAATGTCCGCAATCAGGAAATTCTCGATATCTTGTGCTCCGCCTGTCTCTTCATCGGAATTTACCGCCATATAATCATAATCCTTTTCTGTGTTGACAAAATCGGACGGCGTTTCGGATGAGCCATACGCTTGCAGCTCCTGCAAGGTGTCTTCTCCGTCATAAAAATTATGCTCCGTGTCCTCTTCATCATCTTTCCCTTCCAAATCTTCAAGTCGGGGATGGATGACAGCTTCCTCAGCTGGACGGTCATGCAGTGTCATTCGCTGCGGCTTGTATTCTACAAGCGTTTCTGCTGTCGGCATCGCCAACAGCCGTTCTTCCGGAATCGGTTTTCCTGACTTCTTACAAATCCCGAAAGATCCATCTTCTATTCGTTTTAAAGCTGCCTGGACGTCCTTCATCTCCTGCTCCAGATGATCATTCAGCGCGATATCCTTCTCCCGTTCAAATAACTCTGTCGCTGTATCCCCAGGATGGTTATCATAGTTGCTCAATTCGCCCAAAGCGTCCTTCGTGTAGGACATCTCGACACCAAAATGGTCTTTTAGCGCCTGTTTCAATTCCTGCAAACGATTCTCAAGCATTTCCTTACAGGCATTCACTGTCTCTTGTCTAACCATGCAATTTCCTCCTGTTCATTTCCTGCTGTCAGTAGTATGTGACAGAAATCGCATCTCTATTAAGACGGTACCTATTGTATAATCAGGAAAATGGAGGCGATTGCTTATGCAAACCCGAAAACTGTATCTGCTCGGAGGGAATACCTCACAGGAAGAAGCAAATAGCCACTTTGCCAAAGCAGCAGGCGGAGAAAACGCCCACATCGCTTTATTGATTGTATATCGGGAAGGCTATGAAGCATTCCTGCCCCGTTATACGAGTCATTGGATCGCTCAAGGAGTACATAAGAAAAATATATCCGTCATCGTACCGAATGAAAGGGGTGAATTAGCTACAGAAGATGCAACTGATATTGTTTCAAATGCTACAGGAATTTTCATCGGAGGCGGTCATTCGAAAACATATTATAGCTTATATGCCAAAGAGCCATTTAAGCAGCTATTAAGAGAAAAATATGCTGCGTGTACACCGCTGGCAGGTAATAGCGCTGGAGCATTGCTTATACCAGAAACTGTCCTGCTTTCCCCACACGATACGGACAATCAGCAAGCTTGGAGCGGGCCAGGTCTCGGTATCCTCCAAAACCAGCTGATTAGTGTCCATTTCTCCCAATGGCATGATGAACCGAACCTCATTTCCGGCTTACATCATCACAATATCCCATTCGGATATGGCATAGACGAAGATGCTTGTTTATATCTAGAGAACGAGAACCCAACAGCCGTTTTCGGAAACGAACAAGTAAAACGCATAGAAAAAGGGACCCTGTAAAAAGGGTCCCTTTTGTATTAGTTGGATGTAGAACGCAAATAGTAAGATGTCTTGATACCGGAATCCCAAACAGCAATATGCAAATCAAGCAATTCTTTTGCTTTGATGGAATTCGGAACATACATATTGAAAGAAATAGCCTGATCGATATGCTTTTGGCGCGCTGCATTTTGCTTCACGCTCCACTGCTGATCGATTTCATAAGCGGATTTATAGAAACGATCTGTTTCTTCATTCAAATCAGGTGCAGTGACCGGAATCTTGTAATCCTTCTTCTCTTCAGAATAGAACTTACTGAAGATCGGGTCTGTTGTAGCTGTGCTTCCTGCAATCAACGCAGTAGAAGAGTTCGGCGCTACCGCCATCAAGTACGCGTTACGCATACCATTTTCTTTTACTTGCTCTTGCAGACCTTTCCAGTCAAGCTCAGAATCGCCAGTTGTATAGCCTTTATTATCGAAGTAGCTTCCATTTGCCCAATCAGAACCTTCGAAAACAGGGTAAACACCTTTTTCCTTTGCAATTTCCATGCTGGATTGAATGGTTAGATAAGCAATTTTCTCATACAGTTCATCTGCATATGCAACAGCTTCATCACTTTCCCAATCAATCTGTTTCAATGCAAGCAGGTGATGCCATCCAAATGTTCCGAGTCCAATGGCACGGTATTTCTGGTTAGTAATCTGCGCTTGTAATACAGGAATCGTGTTCAAATCAATAACATTATCCAGCATACGAACCTGGATTGGAATCAGGCGCTCCAAAACGTCTTCTGTAACTGCCTTCGCCAAAGAAATAGAAGAAAGGTTACATACGACGAAATCACCTGGTTCTTTTGTAATGATGATTTTACCGTCTTGAGTAACTTGCTCTGTCATGATAGTCGGACTTTGGTTCTGCATGATCTCCGTGCAAAGGTTACTGGAGTAAATCATACCAGCATGCTTGTTGGCATTCTGACGGTTGACTTCATCACGGTAGAACATGAACGGGCCGCCTGTTTCCAGCTGGCTGCGCAGGATACGCTTCATTACGTTGATAGCTGGAATCTCTTCTTTGTGCAAGTCCGGACTCTCTACACATTCCCAGTACTTCTCACGGAAGGAACCATCGCCTCTAGTCTCATCATAGAAATCTTCCAAAGAGTAACCCATTACTCGACGGACTTCATGCGGATCGAAAAGATACCAATTGCCGCGTGATTGTACTTGCTCCATGAAGATATCAGGCAGACAGACACCTGTAAATAAATCATGTGTACGCTGACGCTCATCACCGTTATTCAGCTTCGCATCAAGGAATGGGAAAATGTCTTTATGCCAGATATCAAGATATGTGGCAATTGCTCCTTTACGCTGGCCAAGCTGGTCAACACTTACAGCTGTATTGTTAAGCTGTTTCATCCAAGGAAGCACGCCTGAAGAAGCACCTTCGAAGCCTTTGATTGCACTGCCGCGGCTGCGGATCTTACCTAGATAGACACCGATACCCCCGCCATTCTTAGATAGATTCGCGATGTCTGTATTGCTGTCGAAGATTCCTTGCAAGCTGTCATCAACCGTATCAATAAAGCAGCTGGAAAGCTGACCATAGCTCTTTCCGGAGTTGGACAATGTTGGTGTTGCGACTGTCATGTAAAGATTGCTCAATGCCCAGTAAGCTTCTGTTACAAGCTCTTTGCGCGTTTCTTTAGGCTCTTTGCTCATGACTGTCATTGCGATAATCATGAACCTCTCCTGCGGAAGCTCGTACGTTCCGCCTTTATGGTCAGTCGCCAGATAACGATCTGCCAGCGTACGCAGACCAATATATGTGAACAGTCCGTCTTTCTTATAGTCGATCAAGCTATGGAAATGATTGATCTCATCTTCACTGTATGTGTCGAGAAGGAATTTGTTATAGATACCGATCTCAGTCAATTGCTGAATCAAGCTGTAGAATGATCCGTATTTCTCTTCAAAATTGTAACCTCTGTTTTGTGAAGCTTGGAAATAAAGCTGTTCAAGATACAAGCTGGCAGCGATATATGTCCATTGTGGCTCTTCTTCATCCAGCTGTGACAAACCTTCCAATATAAGTTGGTTCAACCACTCTTTATCGGATGACCAGGCCTTCTGCTCTATCAGGCGCTCACCATATTGAATCAGATGTTTTGCATCAGCTTCTGCAAAGCGTGATTCGAGCACAGCTGTCACGTGCTCTTTCCAATTGACTGTTTGTGTCGTATCTAACATGTTGAAACTTCCTCCTCCAAAATACAGGTGTAATTGTAAGTACTTCTTTCCCCTAAACGCACAAAGTGAGCAACTACCAGGAAACTGCCTATTCTGTCCGTCCTACTAGATACAGTAGTAACATAGATCAGAATCGACAAATAAAAAGTGTCTGAGAACACTGTCTATCAGGCAAATGAAGCGATTTCTCATCTACCTGTCGATACCCGGCTTGCTCGCCTTCGAAACTATATATGGTATTAAATTATGTCTTCGCTAACAAGATGTTGTATAAATGACTTTACCATATATCCATAACTCTTTCAATCTCTACTTTTTTCACCGGCCGTATTTCACAATCTATCGCAAAAAAGAAACTGCCATCTTTCGAGGTTTTTTGCTGTCGAAAAATTGTTTGTGATTTTTGGCGATTCTATCTCCAGCACTCGACATTCCTGAAGCTTAAAGGTACGATAAAAGTGCATGCTAAGGAGGGATTATATGGGAACTATCAAAAAGATAGGATTCATCGGTACAGGCGTTATGGGAAAAAGTATGAGCCGCAATTTAATGCAGGCAGGCTTTGAACTGGCAGTCTATACACGAACGAAAGCGAAAGCAGAAGAATTGGTTGAAGCTGGAGCAGTTTGGCACGATACACCCGCGAGCCTCGCTGCTAATGTGGATGCAGTAATTACGATGGTCGGCTATCCAAGCGATGTTCAGGAAGTCTACTTTGGCGAAAACGGTATTATTCATCACGCACGCCCGGGCACCTATGTAATTGATATGACGACCTCGAAGCCAGCGCTTGCCGAGGAAATCCATTCTAAAGCGAAAGATAAAGGTATTTTCGCATTGGATGCTCCTGTTTCAGGTGGGGATATTGGTGCGCAGAACGGAAAGCTGGCCATCATGGTCGGTGGTGATGCAGATGCATTTCAAGCTGCCCTTCCAGTATTCGAAGCAATGGGTGAAAACATTATCCTTCAAGGGCCTGCTGGTTTCGGGCAGCATACGAAGCTGATTAATCAGGTAACCATTGCAAGCAATATGGTCGGTGTTTGCGAAGCGATCGCTTATGCAGAGCATGCAGGCATGGACCCATCAAAGGTGCTCCAGTCGATAACGACAGGTGCTGCCGGCAGTTTCAGCTTGAGCAACCTTGCTCCCCGGATGATCAAAGGCGATTATGATCCTGGTTTCTATGTAAAACATTTCATCAAGGACATGAAACTCGCTTTGGAAGCAGCCAATGAAATGGGCATGACTACACCAGGACTAGAACTGAGTCTTTCCTTATATGAACGGCTTGCCGAAAATGGCGATGAGGATCTCGGGACACAAGCACTGATTAAATTATTTACTAAGAAAGCATAAGAAAAGAGGCCAGGAAACTGGCCTCTTTAAATTAATATATACAATAAGACAGGTAAGGTAATAAGACTAAGCACCGTACTGATTAATGTTGCACTCGACACATAAGCAGGTTTAGCACCAAATTCGAGTGCGTATAAAGTTGTATTCGCCGCTGTAGGCATCGCAGCGACCAGAATCATGATCTGTTTGACCATGTCATCCACCGGCAGAATGAGTGTAAATAAATAAGCGATGACCGGTGAGATAAGAAGCTTCAAAACGAGCGCATAAGTAAGACGCTCGTATTCAAAGGATTTTAATGAGATATTAGCAAGCTGCATACCAAGTACGATCATTACTGTAGGGATTGCCGCATCCGCCACAAGATGAACAGCCTCGGTAATTGGTCCGCTAAGCGGGATAGAGAAGACTTGGAACAAAATACCGAGTATCGCACCATAGATGATCGGTATTTTTAAGACAGAAAGGAAGGTGGCACGAGGCGACAGCACAGCCCCTCCGCCCTTAGCTGCTATAAAGACACCAATCGTCACCATCACGAGCTGCTGCAATACAAGCAGAATAACCGCATAATCGAAGCCGGCTGCACCGAATACAAATAAAACAAGCGGAGTTCCGTAATTGCCATTGTTCATGAACGAAGCGCCAAGCATTAAGCTATATGTATCCTGTCGGTCGTATCCGCGCAGAAGACTGATCACATAACAGATCAATACCAATGCCAGACAAATACCGACAACGAAAATCGCCAAATAGATATAATCTACACTTAGCCGGTTCTCATAAAACGTTTGGAAAGCCAATACGGGTGACAGAAGATAAACCGACATTTTCGAGATGCTTCGGATGTCGAATTTCAAAAGCTTCTGTCCAACAAAACCAAGAAGAAAAATACCGAAGATTGGCAATAAGGTTAATATGTAAGCCACAAACTATCATCCTATCAAGTTATGAATTCAAGAATTCTATTTTCCCTTCACCAATACGTGCAATACGAGCAAGGGATACTACTTCAATACCTAGTTCTTCCAGACGCGACCTTCCTCTTTGAAAGCTTTTCTCGATAACAATCCCGATACCAGCAACCGTGGCACCCGCCTGATTAAGAATACTAATTAAACCAGCAGCTGCTTCGCCGTTCGCAAGGAAATCATCGATAATCAACACGTGATCTTCTGGCGATAATCTATCCTTTGAAATCGTCACATTTGAATGTACCTGTTTTGTGAACGAATAGACAGACTCGATATAAACATCACCCTTCATTGTCAGCGACTTTTGTTTTTTCGCATAAACAACGGGGACGTTGAAAGCAAGACCAGCCATAAGCGCTGGAGCAATTCCACCCGCCTCAATCGTTACGATTTTCGTTACAGGCTTGTGCTGGAATTGTCGACGGAACTCCTGGCCTATCTCATATAAAAGGGCCGTGTCCATTTCATGATTCAAAAAGCTATCTACTTTGACGATTGTATCCCCGATAATCGTTCCTCTTTCTTGAATTGCTTTTTGGAGCAGTTCCATCTTATCGCTTCCCCCTTCGTTCCTCTGCCACAGATGCTGCAACGAATGCCAAATCATCATTACCAAAGAACTGAAGCACTTCCACTACCATCTCATCTGAGATATCAGAGGCTTCTTCTTTAGGAAGGACTTCTTCCAACGCTTCTTTAAGAGCTTCATTTTTTCCTTGGTTCGGATAAGCTTGTTCATATAAGGAAACAGCATCAAGATTATGATTCGTACACCATTGGGCAAAGATCCGGATCATCATCCGTTCATCTTCTTGGTATTTTTCAATGATCTTCCTTGAAAGCTCGTCTTGACTCATCAGCGCTCATCTCTCCTTAAAAATGATAAAAGACGCATCCTGGAAAATTCCAGAATGCGCCTCTGTCGTCATTGTATGAAATTACAGACGAGTTACGTTAGCAGCTTGTGGGCCGCGGTTGCCTTCAACGATTTCGAATTCAACTTCTTGACCTTCGTCAAGAGTTTTGAAACCTTCAGATTGGATAGCAGAGAAGTGTACGAATACGTCGTCTCCGTCCTCTCTTTCGATGAAACCAAAACCTTTGTCTGCGTTAAACCATTTTACTTTTCCAGTCATTTAAATGACCTCCTTACAATAGAAGTACAAAAGTACAGGTATTGAATCGTTATACCTTTACACCACTTATTGTGAAAGAGATCGTAAAGATTATTCAACCGTACCGTTTCCTTTTGCTACTTAAGAGTACCTTTTTTTGAATAAGAATGCAAGTCAATTACAACTATTTTTCCAAAAATAGTTCATAATGAGTCGCACGCCCTATAAAAACGCTTTCTTTAACGATATTACTCGCAGAATACGCTTACACAGAGACGTATAAATACCCGTGACTATAGTCACGGTTTTCGCTCCAGAATTCGACAAACAAGCTTATTCACTTCCAGTTTAACCACTGCATTTCTTTTTCATACCCGCTTTTAAGAAGAAATATTCCTGTTGACAGTTCTTACCCCATTTTTTTATAGTGACTATAGCTTACGAACATTGTGAAAGAATAAACGTAACGGAAGGGGTGGCACTATGATTAAGACGTATCTTTATAATCATCAGACTGACACGATGCATACAAATATCTCTTTGAAAAACAGTAATCGTCATTTGGAGGACCCTGACAACCTCCTGTGGATTGATGCCTATGATGTACAGTCTCATGAATTGCATGAAATTGCGGGGATATTCGACTTCCACCCGCTAGCAATCGAAGACTGCCTGCATGACAGCCCTCGCGCTAAAGTCGATGATTATGATGCATACAAATTCTTCGTCTTCCATGCCCTGCGTTACAACGAGGAAAGTGACAATGAGATCACCACACTGGAACTAAATGTTTTCTTGGGCCCGAATTATGTAGTGACTATCCATAAGCATAAGCTTCGCTGGCTCGGACAGATGGATGCCATCTGCTCGCGTTCTTCCAGATTCATGAATCAAGGAGCAGACTTCCTTCTGTATGCACTTGCAGATGGCATTACAGATGAATACTTTCCTGTTTTGGATCGCATCGGAATCCGGATTGAGGAACTGGAAGATGAAATGTACAGTGAAGGTGTTAAAGAGGTAACGGAGGAATTCCTTGCCTTAAAACGGACGATTATTCTGATCAGAAGGGTAATTCTGCCGCAGCGGCGGATTTTCCTGAATGTGAACAACAAATGGAAATTCGATATTAAAGAAGAGAATGTACCCTTTTATACGGATCTGATTGATCACTTGGAACGTATTGTCGACTCTACCGAAACATTCCGTGATTTGGTAAACAGTGCACTGGATACGTATTATTCCATTATCAGTGCCAAATCTACGGAGAAGCTGAACGTCCTGACAATTATCTCGACAGTCATGCTTCCGCTTACGTTCGTAACAGGCTTCTTCGGGATGAATCTGCCAATACCGTATGCTGATAGTCCATGGACGACAGCTGGTGTAAGTGTCCTTCTTGTTTTGATTACTTTCGGCATGTGGCATTATTTCAAGAACAAGCTGTTTTAAAATTCCATTTGTACTGGTCTTCTTTTCGTGTTAAAATATTTGATTGCAAGAGTATAAATAACGACATAACGCCTAATTTTGTATCTTGCAAATATAAATGACAGGTGGAAAAAGATGATGAGTGATTATCGTGTATTGTTGTATTACAACTATGTAGATATTGAAGATCCGGAAGTTTTTGCCCAAGAACATCTAAAGGCATGTAAGGAACTCGGACTTAAAGGCCGTATCCTTGTAGCAAAAGAAGGTATCAATGGTACTTGCTCCGGAACAATCGAACAGACACAAGCTTATATGGACATGATGCATGCGAAACCAGGTTTTGAAGAAATGGTCTTCAAAATCGACGAAGCGGATGAACATGCTTTCAAAAAAATGCATGTGCGCGCACGTCCTGAATTGGTAACGCTGCGTCTTGAAGATGATATAGACCCTCGCGAGATGACAGGTAACTACCTATCTCCGCAGGAATTTTACGAAGCGATGCAGGACGAGAACACTGTCGTTCTGGATGCACGGAATGATTATGAATTTGATCTTGGTCACTTCCGCGGCGCAATCCGCCCTGACATTGAAACATTCCGCGATCTGCCAGACTGGGTCCGCGAAAACAAAGATATTTTAGAAGGCAAACGCGTTCTGACATACTGCACAGGCGGTATCCGTTGCGAGAAATTCTCCGGCTGGCTCGTGCGCGAAGGTTTTGAGGACGTCGGTCAATTACATGGTGGTATTGCCACTTACGGAAAAGATCCTGAAGTACAAGGCAAGCTTTGGGACGGCCGCATGTACGTGTTCGATACACGTATCTCCGTACCAATTAACCAAACAGAACACGTTATCGTTGCCAAAGATTACTTCGATGGACAGCCTTGTGAACGTTATGTTAATTGTGCAGATCCTTCCTGTAACCGCCAGATTATCTGCTCTGAAGAAAATGAGCACAAATATCTTCGCGGTTGTTCCGACAGCTGCCGCCGTTCTCCTCGTAACATGTACGTTGCAGAACAAGGCTTGACTGAAGAAGAAGTGGAAGCGCGTCTTGCAAAACTAGATAACGAAACAGTAGCAAACTAAAAAGAACCCCCCAGTGGGGTTCTTTTTTTAATGCCATTCCAAGAATTCCAATCTGTTG
Organism: Terribacillus saccharophilus; assembly: GCF_002272075.1. Taxonomy (GTDB): domain Bacteria; phylum Bacillota; class Bacilli; order Bacillales; family Amphibacillaceae; genus Terribacillus; species Terribacillus saccharophilus_A. The sequence goes on along the minus strand of NZ_NPBJ01000029.1, from coordinate 160,691 downwards.
CCGAAAGGGTCATTCACATAAATTCGATCAGCACCCGGCAGGTCAGCATCATCAATGAAATCCACATTGCGTTCGTCCAAATGACGTCTGAGAGACAGCAGCCCTTCAACTTCAAAAGCAGGATGGGCTTTCCGTGCAGGTGAAAAAGGTTCCTCAACACCCATGTGAACGATGATATCGTTACAGGTGAACCAAACACCGCCTCTTGCTCGTAAATTAGCTGGCTTCTCAATTTCTTCAAAACCGAAAATACCCACGAAAAACTCCCTTGCTTGCTCTTCGCTGCTCTTTGGACAAGCAAGCTGCACATGATCAAATCGCTTCAGGAAAAACTCCATAGGAACAACCCCCTTTTCTACATTCTACCATTAAAGGGCTGATTGTTATCTCTTCTTCACTGTTTGTGCTACATTGGAAATGCAGACAAGAGGAGGAGAACGACATGACAGTATACGATTATTCAGCTGTTACTATAGACGGGAAAGAAGTTAGTTTAAAAGATTACGCTGGAAAAGTACTCGTCATCGTAAATACAGCAAGCAAATGCGGATTTGCACCTCAGTTGGAGCAACTGCAGGAGCTGTATAAAGATTATCAGGACAATGGACTCGTGATACTCGGTTTTCCATGCAATCAATTTATGAACCAAGAACCCGGCAGCAGTGAAGAAATTGCCGCTGTATGTCAGCGCAATTACGGCGTCAGCTTTCCAATGTTCGATAAAGTAAAAGTGAATGGACCAGACGCTCACCCACTTTACAAGCATTTGACCAGTCAGGCAGGCGGATTATTCTCCAAGAGTATCAAATGGAACTTCACAAAGTTTCTCGTAGATGCGGATGGAAATGTCGTAGAGCGATTTGCGCCTAAGACCAGTCCAATGGATATGAAACCCGCCATCGAAAATTTGCTCCAACAGCCTAGCAGATGATGTCTACATGACGCATCTGCTTTTCTTTTACATAAAAAAACCCGCATCCACTTGATGCAGGTTCATTCTTCCGGATCCGAATTGGAAGCTTGCTTTGTCCGATGTTTATGTCGATCATCTTGTAGATCTCGCTCTACTTCATCCACAGGTACATCGTCTACCAGCATATCCTGTTTATTTTCAAGCTGCTTTTCCCGATTCTCACTTTCAGCCTTAGAGAAGCCATGTTTGTCTTTGTCGCCTCTCGCACCGTTTTTCTGTACCATCAGTTTCCCTCCTTCTTCCTTTGTAAGCCCTTTCCCTTTCTTAAGTAAAGAAAAACCTCGCAACCAGTTGGTAACCAAACGGCGCAAAGGGTATACTAAAAGCATATAGCGTTTCTTCCGCCCCGCAACAGGGTACATATTTATAAAGATTGTCAAAATGAGGTGAAGCACAATGAAACCAACTGCTCTAATTACAGGAGCTTCCAGCGGAATTGGCTACCATATAGCGAAATGGTTCGCCAAAGCGGGCTATGATCTAATCATCGTAGCGCGTTCCAAGGATAAACTCCTATCCCTGCAAACAGAACTGCAAGATTCGAATGTGACTGTCATTCCTCATGATTTGTCCGTACCTAACAGTGCATATGAACTGTATCAAAAGATTCGTGATGAAGGAAAAACTGTTGAAGTGCTTGTGAATAATGCTGGCTTCGGACTTAGCGGCAAATTCGAGGATACGAGCTTTGAGACCCAGCAAAAGCTGCTGCATCTGAATATGGTTTCATTGGCAAACCTGACTCGTCTGTTCATCGATGATATCATTCACTCCCCATTCAAGAATGTACCGAATGGGATATTGAATATTTCCAGCATGGCCGCCTTCCTGCCTGGGCCATATATGGCTGCATATCACGCATCCAAAGCATTCGTGCAGCGGTATTCAGAAGCACTTTCAGAGGAATTGAAAGATAGTGGCGTAACAGTTACGGCACTTTGCCCTGGTCCTACGCAGACCGAGTTCTTTAAACGTGCCGGCAACGACAAAATCATGTCATCGTTCCGTGATGCACCCGAGGATGTTGCAAAACAAGGATTTCTAGGATTCGTAAAAGGTAAACGGGTCGTGTTCCCATCTGCGAACATCCACGCAGCCGTTCTACTCATGAAACTAATGCCAAGCAGTCTGCTGGGCAAGATAACCAAAAGTATGTATTCAAAATAAGTAAAAGACACCCTTCAGGGTGTCTTTTTTTAGTTACTGATATGGCGGCGATAACTGTAAAAATAAGCTGCTAACGGCCACCATGCTGCGGCGAAAATAGGGTAGATCGCCCAGATTACCGAAGGCGAATAGGCTATATTCACAAACAGGAAGAACACACTGAGTGCACCAAAGCCCAATACACTGAAGAATAAATTGGAGCTGCGATGTCCTATGATAGACAGCGGCCACCAGCTCATCGCGAAGATAACGAAGCCATACCAAGGTGTTTCATGACCAAAATACTGATGCAGGCCGAAATAATATATACAGATTGCCAAGCTGACAACAAGAGCTACTCCCATATTCGCCAAATGTCTTCGAAGCATAACAGCAGTCACCCATAGCCCCAAGGCACCTAATGTGTATAAATACCAAGGTGTAGAAGGTGAATCAGACATATTTTCATTCACCAGCACTGCACCCACAACAATTGCCGACAGCCACGTTACCACAGTCAATTGATTCGGGAACAGAATCTGTAAAGCAACGATAACACTGACACCTAAACTATACGTATACCAAATCTCCTCTGGTGTGGTCATCAAGTTAATATAAACGGAAAATCCACCTAGACTGAGCAGCATAAATGCAAGGAACAATCTCCATGGCTTCATCGCTGCATCACCTTTCTTTTCCTAACCTTTAGCCAGACGAAAGCCATACTTACGGGCCACCAAAGGATGGCGAATGTTGGGAAGACAAACCAAATCTCTTGTGGTGTATAATACATGTTAACAAAAACAAGCAAGGCAATAATCAATCCGCTTCCACAGATTGAAAACCCAAGATTCAATGTGCTCATATCCTCTTTCTGCTTCTTCTTTTTACCTGACGTTTCTTGCGGTGCATTCTGAAGCTGGAACTCCCTCTTGATTTCTGCTAAATTCCCGAAATCAACGATCGCCTTGTTGACTGCATCCTCTTCCGCTTTTCCCTCCAGCATGAAATCCGCAGCCTTCTCTTCCATCGAATCCTTTATCTCTTCCTTCAAAGCCACAACTTGTTCCGTTTCCGGCAAATCAGCAAACTGTTCTTCTACATACGTATCAATCTTTTGCATCAAACACCCTCCATAAATACATCGATTAATTGTTTCGCTTCTTTCCACTCTTTCGCCGCTTCATGAAAATACGCCTTCCCAAGCGTCGTAATCGTATAATATTTACGCTTGCCTCCATGCGATTTTTCTCCCTGATAAGACTCAATTAATTCTCGGCGTTCCAGTCGCTGGAAAACCGCATAAAGCGTCGCTTCCTTGATTTGAAATGCTTCGTGCGTCCAAGCTGCTATGTCTTTCGATATCTGGTAACCATACTTATCCCCGTCCATCAGCAGACGAAGGATAATGGAATCCAAATGTCCTCGAATTGTATCACTCCGAATGTGCTATCCCTTCTTTCACAATTACTCTATCTGATAAAGTAATCATAAAACACATTACTCTGCGTGTCAAAGTAATTTCTGCATCTTTTTACCAAAAATAAAAAAACAGGCTATTAACCTGCTTCAAACTTCCTTTCTATAAAGGACAAATATTCGATTACATCTAATTTACTTTCTGCAATGATTATCTTATGACCGTATGCTGAGAACCTGTCAAAGATAAATGGCTTAACCGTACGCTCAAAATAACGATTCCACTTGAACATTCTCAGAAAAATACGAATGGAAGGCCTGTAATTAGCCATCTCCATTTTTAATTTTTGGCGCAGAAATCGTTTGATAATCCGGATATTTCTTATCCCATATGACGGATCCAGCAAAATAATCAATTCTGCATTCAGAAGGCTGTCTTCTATCCAATCATCTGTATGGACACCCTCGATAATCCAGGCATCCGAATCGATGATATCTTTTATGAACTCCATCTTCTCCTTATCAGAGCGGCGGGTGTCTCCCTCCAAAGAACGCTTCCAAACTACGTTATCGAGCTCGTGATGGGAAGCACCTAATAGCTTAGATATTTCTTTGGCTAGAGTCGTTTTTCCACTGCCAACAGAACCAATAATATGTATTTTCCGGGGTAATTTATTGTTGCTCAATCAGCAATACCAGAACTTTTGCCATTGTGGATAATGCGCTTTACATCTTCTATAAATCTTTTTGGTTTATCGAGCATGATTAAATGGTCGGTATCCTCATAATAAAGGATATCTGTATTCCTATGTACATTGTAAAATGCTAATAAGTCTTCCTCTACATCAGCTTTCTGCTGCTGTTCATGTAAAGCAACCATTACCGTGATCTTTTTTGTATCTGATAGTCGCCCAAGCGCATCTAATGGATCGAAGTAATATAGTGACTCCAAGTACTTTTGCTGTATAGCTGATGAAGCCTTCTGTTTGTATACTCCCTCTTTTGGATCTAGAAACAACTGATCGGCGACTGCTGTGGCTATGTAATCATTCCATAAGTCAGGATTATCACTTCTCATAAATCGGAAGTAGGCATCCATGCTTTCAAATGCATAAGCGGGCAGAGGATTATAAATCATATCTTCTGCATGAAGCCCTTCTATCCGGTTCAAAGCAGTAAAGCCTCCATCAATTAGTATGACTCCATTCGCGTTATACTTTCTTCCATAAGCCAGCGCTACCGCAGCTCCTAATGAACTACCTGCTACATAAAGATTACTAACTGGTATAAGTGCAATTTCTCGATGAATCATATCAGCTATTACTTCCAAATCATATTCATTAGTAGCTTCACTTTCACCATGCCCTGGCAAATCTATCAGTATCAGTTGGAGATCTTCTTTTAGTGCTTCTTGCACCTCATTCCAAATTTTCTGTGTCCACCCCAGACCATGGATCAGTAATAATGTTGGTTTAGTTATATCCCCTGTTATTTCATAGTGTATTTTCATGCAAGCACCCCCAACACAAATATACATTATTTTCTAAATAAAAAGAAGCAGAGGTCACCCTCTGCTCCTTTGCTTAGATTTGTTTTAGTAAATTAGCCATTTCAATCGCAGAAACCGCTGCTTCTGCGCCTTTGTTGCCTGCTTTCGTACCTGCACGCTCAATTGCTTGTTCGATTGTATTAGTTGTCAGTACTCCAAAGATAATCGGGATACCAGCCTTACTGGCAGCACTTGCTACTCCTTTTGCCACTTCATTGCTCACATAATCAAAGTGAGGTGTAGAGCCTTTGATAACTGTGCCTAATGTAATGACAGCATCGTATTTTTTGCTTTCAGCAAGTTTGTCAGCAACAAGAGGTATTTCAAATGCGCCAGGTACCCACGCTACATCTACCTTCGCTTCATCGACACCGTGACGCTTTAACGTATCAATCGCGCCGCTCAATAGCTTGCTTGTGATGAATTCATTAAATCTTCCTACAACAATCCCAATCTTCAAATCAGATCCTACTACATTTCCTTCTAATACGTTAACCATATGATTACTCCTTTGTATATCGGACAATTAGTCCTCTTTATTAGGTGATGCTTATTTCGCTAGCAGTTCTGGCGCAATTTTCGCTTTCTATTTCTCTACCTTAACCTCATGCAGTTGTCTATACGTAATCAAATCAGCAATCGTGATGATTGGCAGTTCGTGCATTTTTGCTAGTTTCTCGAGTTCCGGCATACGTGCCATTGTGCCGTCCTCATTCATGATTTCGCATATATAGCCAGCTTCTGCGCTCTCGGCCAACCTAGCCAGGTCAACCGCGGCTTCCGTATGTCCAGGACGCTCTAGCACACCATTTTGCTGGGCAATTAGAGGGAATATATGTCCCGGACGCTGGAAGTCAGATGCAATGCTCGTGGTATCTGCTAGTTTCGCGATTGTATGTGCTCGCTCGAATGCACTTATACCAGTGGTAGAATCGATATGATCAACACTTACAGTAAAAGCTGTCCCATGTGGATCAGTATTATTAGCTACCATCGGGGGCAAATCTAATCTTTCGGCAATTTCCCGGGAAATAGGCGCACAGATCAGACCTTTTCCGACAGAAGCCATGAAATTCACTGTATCGGGGCTTGCATACGCCGCTAGAGCCAGCAAATCTCCTTCGTTCTCTCTTGCTTCATCGTCTGTGACAATGATCGGCTTACCATTTTTCAGGTATTCTATGGCATTATCTATTGTCGTCTTCATTCAATTTCCTCCTAATCCAGGAATCCGTGCTGTGCTAATGTCTCTGTCGTAATGCCTGAAGGCTGTGGGCTTTTTCGGTGATCCAGCAGCCGTTCCATGTATTTGGCAAGCTGGTCAAATTCGATATTCACTAAATCTCCAGCCTTTTTATCGCCTAAGATTGTCGCTTTCCTCGTTTCCGGAATAAGCGAAATAGTAAATGTATCTTCCCGAACTTCAAACACAGTTAACGAAACACCATCAACCGAAATGGAGCCTTTGGACATCAAGTACTGCAGTCCTTTTGTTACAGCAATGTCAATATAACGAGCATTTGACTCATCTCGTATTGATAAGATAGATCCTGTCGTATCTACATGACCACTCACAAAATGGCCGCCCAATCTTCCATTAGGCTGCAGTGCAGGCTCCAGATTCACAGCTTCGGAACTTTGCAAATTGGACAAGGAACTGTAGTGAAACGTTTCCGGCATAACATCTACCTGAAAAGTATGTGGAGTAAAGCTAGTAACTGTAAGACAGACACCGTTAACAGAAATACTATCTCCAACGTGCATATCTTTCGTCAGTTTTTCACTGGCAATTGTTAGTTGCATCGCCTTATCCTGTCTTTTCACGTCAATCATGCTGCCTACTTCCTGAATAATTCCAGTAAACACTTTTCTCCTCCTTTACTTCTAAGAGCTTCTCAAGGAAACAAGAAGTTATCTTATGCTTTGTCATGCTTTACGAATGGGAATATTACCGCCTCGGGGCTGTGTGACGGTTAATCGGGGATGTAACTTTCTAGAATCTCTTTTATCAAAATTCTTAATAAAAATTATGACTCGAATAAGGTGCAAGCTGGTTGCTGCCAATTTGCTCCTTCATAGCGCTAACTTCATATAAAAAGCCCCAGAATATTGGATTCTGGGGCTTTGGCTTTAAAAGTATAGCGAAACAAGCTATCGTTCATTGACGAAATAGCTGCTTTTGGCATGTGGATAGCACGCCGTTTCCTCTTTCCCATCCAGACTATACTGTCGGCTTTGGAATCTCACCAAATCCACCGTTATAATAACGGGTCACGGACTGAAGACAGCTAAGCTGCCTATCACCGCCGGTCGGGAATTTCACCCTGCCCCAAGAGAAAACCTATTCGATTGCTACCACCTTAACATATTTTTTATGTCGTTGTACAGCAGGAAAAAAGTCTGAAAATTGGATTGACAATATGTGGAACTAATTATAAACTTAAGCCGTAAAATAAATCTGACCGTTCAAGAATTGTTAACCGAGGAGGAAATCAAATGAAACAGGCAATGGCATTAACAACCTTTGAGCAGCTAAAAGCAATTAGTGATCCGCTGCGCGCGGAGATGATCATGAAGCTAGTTGAAACCTCTTATACTGGTCAGCAGCTTGCTGTCTTGCTGGAAACAAGCAGACCGAAGATTCACTATCACTTGAAAGAGCTCGAGAAAAACGGTTTGATCGAAGTGATACGCACCGAAGAGAAAAATGGCATTGTACAGAAATTCTATCGAGCTGCGGCCAGAGGCTTTTTCCCATCAGAAGATTTGCTGCCTTACGCGGAAGAACTCAGTGAATCGACAAGACAACTATATGTACAAATGGCAAATAAGACAAAATCAGCGATCCTAACTGCACCAGAATCATCCTTTGCAAAAGCGGCCGGTTCCACTGATCCGAAAGATTGGGATAAAGTCGGCAGCATATGGGAAATCAGCGCCACCGAGGCAGACTTCCAGGAATTTATTCAGGGTTTATTCGGTTTGATGGAGAAACTGCGGGAAAGAAGTGAGGCAGCTGAAGATGATCCTAATGGTAGGCTGTATCATTTTTCCGCCTACGGTTTCGAAATTGACACACCGTCATTTGATCACGTAGAGATGGATGAGGAGGACTGAAAATGTTCGCTATACTTAAACAGCGCAATTATGGCTTGCTTTTCTCGGGGCGAATCGTAACAAATATCGGTGATAGCATATACTTCATTGCCGCAATGTGGCTTGTTTATGACTTGAGCGGCAGTGCGTTTTATTCCGGTTTGGCCGGCTTTTTGACGCAAATTCCAAATGTATTGCAATTTCTGATTGGCCCGTTAGTTGACCGCTGGCCGATTCGCGCCACATTATTATGGACACAAGCATTACAAGCTGTGCTTATTCTTATCATCCCCATCGCAGCCTGGATGGATTTTCTATCGGTCACACTGGTGCTTGTCATAATGCCGATTCTAACTAGCATAGACGCTTTTGCCTACCCCACAGAAACCAAAGCATTGCCGCTTGTTTTAAAAAAAGAAGAACTTCCTGCTGGTAATGCACTCTTCTCCTTAGCTTACCAAGGTGTCGATTTGATTTTTAATGCAATTGCCGGTGTTATGATCGCCATCTTCGGTGCAACTCTTTTATTCATCATTGACTCACTCACCTTTTGTATAGCTTTTCTTTTGTTCAGCTTCCTTAGAATCCCACATCAAAAAGCACAGACCGAAACTTCCAGCAGTGCTCGCACAGCATTACACTCCTACTTCACAGATTTAAAAGAAGGACTGTCTATTTTATTTTCGACTATTATGGCAGCGACATTAATGGGCGCAGTCCTATGTAATGTAGCCATCGGCGCAGCAATGGCGGTGATGCCAGCATTTGCAGACCATCGGCAAGGGGCAGCTGTATATGGATTGTATTTGGCAGCCATGTCCTGCGGTGCATTGATAGGTGCATTATTAGCGACTTCTTTCAGCAAGCTCCCTATTGGGAAAGCAACGATCTTTACCGTCCTTCTGGGTTCCGCAAGCTGGGCAGTTGCTGCCTTCGTTCCATGGACTTGGCTGAGTATCTTATTGTTCGGACTTTCATGGGTGCCGATTGGATGTATCAATGTCACTTTTGCAACACTAATACAAACCTTACTTCCCGCATCATTAATCGGTCGGGTTACCAGCGCAAGTGCAAGCTTCAGCACCATAGCGATGCCGATAGGTTCTTTGGCAGGAGGCTATGCCGCCACATTAATGCCCGTCACTTGGGTGTTCTGTGCCGCTGGCATTGGCGTCAGTTTGCTATCCATCACGTGGCTATTGCATCCGAAATTACGTTCATTGGGACCAGTCGCATCCTTATCACCTGAGACACTCGGATTCAAGGATTATTCCCAGCAGGAAACAAGCTGATTATAGCTTGCCCCTTTTCAATAGTGGACGCAGAGCAATCCAGTAAAATGCATAGCCCAGCATAGCTCCCAATACATTCAGGATAACGTCATCGATATCGACAGAGCGGTAATTATAGCCTACAAAATAATTAAGCAGCCCTTGCGTCGACTCAACTGCTGTACTGAATACAAATCCGCAGAGAACCACGATAAAGAACGACCTGGTCCGGCGAATGAGCAAAGGCAGATAAAAGCCGAGCGGCACGAATAAAAGGATGTTACCGCCTAGATTTTTCAGGGCAAGTCCATATCCGAAGCCATCGATTTGTGTTGTGTGCCAAATTTGCATAATGGAAGTGAGCGGCGATGTGTTCCAGCGGTAGCTTGTTTCCAGCTGCTGATTTTCTTCGATAAGGTTTTGATCCACAGGCAATGGGAAAAATGTAAGGCAGATGACAGCAATCACATAGATAGCGAAGGATGCCATCAATAAATGTTGTTTCTTAGTAATACCAACCGTCTGATGAAACGGAATAATAGACAATAAATAGACAAACGCCAGGAATATAGCTGGCGCTACGTAAGTTAACATAGTAATTATTCTCTCCTGTATCCTAGAAGTCCCTTACGTAGAGTAAGTGGACATATACTCTTTAGTCTACATGATTTTCCAAGCCTTGTGAACGCATAGATAAAGAAAAGAAACCGCCTTTTTTTCAGACGGTCTCTTTTCATTCCCTTTTATTTCCCCATAACAGCAAGCATAAGTGCTTTTTGGGCATGCAGGCGGTTTTCAGCCTCCTGGAATACTGCCGATTGCGGACCATCAATAACAGCTGCAGCCACTTCTTCACCCCGATGTGCCGGCAGACAGTGCAGGAAGATAGCATCTGACGCAGCAGAATCCATTAGCGTTTCGTTCACTTGGAATCCCTGGAAAGCTGTCAGTCTAGCCTGTGCCTCTTCCTCCTGCCCCATACTCGTCCAGACATCTGTATAAAGTACATCTGCACCTGCGGCAACTTCTTCCGGACTCTCTGTAATAAGAAGAAAATCTGGATCATCGCTGATTTCTCTCGCTTTTTCAACGATTTCAGTCAGCGGCTGATATCCAGCAGGAGATGCAATTCGAATTTGCATCCCTGTTTTCGCTGCTGCAATCATTAAACTATTAGCAACATTGTTAGCATCACCGATATAAGCTAGCTTCACGCCATCCAATGTTCCTTTATACTCCAAGATCGTCTGCAAATCAGCCAGAGCCTGACATGGATGGAACAAATCGGTTAAGCCATTGATCACCGGGATAGTAGCATGCGCTGCCAGTTCTTCCACCATCTTATGGGAATTGGCACGAATCATGATAGCATCCAGATAACCAGATAGAACCTTCGCTGTGTCGGCAACCGGTTCGCCCCGACCAAGCTGCAAATCTTTGGAATTCAAGTAAAGCCCCATACCACCAAGCTGATAAATACCTGTTTCAAAAGAAACACGCGTCCGTGTCGATGACTTTTCAAAAATCATTCCTAAGGTTTTCCCTGCCAGCGGCTGAATCAACTCGCCTTTTTTATTCTGTTTTTTCAACTCGGCAGCCAGATCCAGCACATACAGAATTTCTTCCTTCGTCAAATCCTGCAGTGATAATAGGCTTTTGCCTGCCAGGGATTGCTGTTCTATCGTCTGTTTCATTGCACATGCTCCTTTTCCGTTTGCTCCAAGTAATCCGACATCGATAGACTGTCAGAGAATTTTTCCTGACTAACCAACCAGTAGCTTTGCATCGTCGACAAACTTGTCATACACGGTGTTTCTGTCTTCCATGCCGATTCGCGAATACCTTGGAACCCTTTTCTCGTACTGCATACAGCTGTCATCTTTTGATCTTCAATCAAAAGGATAGCTTCTTCATAGGAAACGACCTTGAATGAACCACTATCAGGAAGAAGTGCTGCAGTCTGCTCTGTCAGTACAACATGCGCTTGCAGCTGTTCAAGTAATTCCTCCAGACCGTCCAAATCGGAGGATTCTACATCTAAAAGGACTTGGGCATCATTTGTCAAAGACCGGAGTGTATTTTCCTTCCAGCCAAATGCCTTATTCAATGCCTCCGTAACCGTCTTTCCTAATCCAATTGCCTCTCCCGTCGATTGCATATCCGGTCCAAGAAGCGGGTCAATACCTGCCAATTTAGTAGTAGAAAAGACAGGCAGCTTAACCGCATAAAACGGTATTTCTTTTTGCAGGCCGAGTGGATAACCAGAATCCTGCAAAGCTTCTCCCATCTGTATTCTGGTAGCTAAGTCTACCAATGGGATTCCCGTCACTTTACTGGAAATAGGAACGGTACGGGACGCGCGCGGGTTAACCTCCAAGACATATAAAATGTTACGGTCTTCACTAAAGACAAACTGAATGTTCATGATGCCTTTCACGTTAAGAGAATCTGAGATTTGACTAGCATAGCTGACAATCATATCTTTCTCTGATTCACTCAAGCTAGGTGCAGGGAAAATTGCTGTACTGTCGCCGCTATGGATTCCAGCTGGTTCGATATGTTCATAGATACCGGGGATAAGGATGTCAGCACCATCACAAACAACATCTACCTCTACCTCCATGCCAGGGACATATTTATCAAGAAGCAGCGGAAACAGGCGTGATGTGTGAATCTGCTGCTGAAGCGCTTCTAAATAAGATTCCAGCGCATCTTCTGAATGCAAGATGACCATCCCTTGACCACCAATCACATAAGATGGGCGAATCAGAATCGGATAACCGATTCTGCGGGCTTCGTCATGCAAGGAAGCGGTATCCATCACAGTCGTGCCCGGAATATGCGGGATGTTCAGCTTATGCAGCAAATCATAGAAGGCTTCTCTATTCTCTACGCTATCTATGGAAGATGTACTCGTTCCAGCAATTGTTACACCTGCTTCCTCCAAATCTGCCGCTAAATTAATCGCTGTCTGCCCTCCGAACTGAACGAGCACCTCGTCTGCTTGTTCTTTTTCAATAATGTGCAGCACATCTTCTTTTGTGAGAGGCTCGAAATACAGATGATCAGCTGTATTGAAATCCGTACTGACAGTTTCGGGATTATTGTTAATAACAATAGATTGAATACCTTGCTCTCTCAAAGATAAAGCCGATTGTACAGAGCAGAAATCGAATTCCACACCTTGCCCTATCCGTATTGGACCAGAACCGAGCACCACTACTTTCTTATTTGCTGCAGATAAGGCTTCGACCTCATCTTCTTCCTGCCAGCTGGAATAGAAATATGGAGTTTGCGCAGAGAATTCAGCTGCACATGTATCAACCATCTTGTAGGAAGGCTTGATTTCCTGCTCCTTAATTAATCCTTCCACTGCTGCTAAAGGCTGATTGAGGACTCCGGCAAGGGCAACATTGCTGAACCCAAGAGTCTTTGCTTTTCGGAGAAGTGCCTCATCCGGCTGCCAGCCGCCTTCTTTTAACTCTTGCTCAACATCGATAATCCGCTTCATCTCATGAAGGAAGAATGTAGTAATCTCTGTCCAGTCATGCAACGTCTCGATTGAGACTCCCCGGCGCAGTGCTTCAGCAAGCAGAAACAGTCTGCGATCATCTGCAGCTTTAAGTCCTTGTTCCAGTTCAGCATCAGTCCATGCTTCAGCGGATGGCAAACGGAATTCCTCCAAGCCGATTTCCAAGGAACGGATCGCTTTATGCAGACCGGCTGGCAGGTTACGGGAAAGCGCCATAACTTCGCCTGTTGCTTTCATTTGTGTTCCAAGCAGACGATCAGCCTGCGTGAACTTATCAAATGGCCAGCGCGGTATTTTCACAGCTACATAGTCGATAGCAGGCTCGAAGCTGGCAAATGTATCTCCTGTAATCGGGTTCGGCACCTCATGCAGATGGTAGCCAAGTGCTAGCTTTGCAGCAATACGAGCAATCGGATAGCCTGTCGCCTTGGAAGCTAAAGCACTGGAACGGCTTACCCGAGGGTTCACCTCGATGATGACATACTCATCACTATGCGGATTTAGCGCGAACTGGATATTACAGCCTCCAATGACACCTAGCTCACGGATGACTTTACATGATACAGTCCGGAGCATTTGATACTGCCTGTCTGTCAGTGTTTGGGAAGGTGCGACAACGATACTGTCTCCTGTATGTATTCCGACAGGGTCGATATTTTCCATATTGCAGACGATGATGCATGTATCATTGGCATCCCGCATCACTTCGTACTCAATTTCCTTCCAGCCCTTCACACTCTGCTCGATAAGCACCTGATTTATCGGGCTTGCCTGCGTTCCGCTCTTTACATAACGCAGCAGTTCCGGCAGGTCGTTTGCGATTCCTCCTCCAGCTCCGCCTAATGTATAGGCAGGACGGATGATGATTGGAAATCCTGTACTCTCTGCAAAAGCTTTTGCTTCCTCAATTGAAGTAATCGGAAGACTTTCCGGGACAGGCTCATTGATATCCTGCATCATCTGCTTGAATAGCTCCCGATCTTCTCCGCGCTGGATTGCATCAAGCGGCGTACCTAGCAATGTAACGCTGTATTTTTCCAATACGCCTGCCTGATCCAAGCTTACCGCCAGGTTAAGGCCGGTCTGGCCGCCTAAAGTAGGCAGCAGGCCATCCGGTCTTTCTTTTTCAATGATATTGGTCAAGGATTCACAGGTGAGCGGCTCCAAATACACCTGATCGGCAAATGCCTGATCCGTCATAATTGTCGCAGGGTTATTATTGACGAGGATGACCTCTACGCCTTCTTCTTTTAAGGCAAGGCATGCTTGTGTGCCCGCATAATCAAATTCTGCTGCTTGCCCTATTACGATCGGGCCAGAACCGATAACAAGGACTTTCTTGATGTGAGCTTGCTTAGGCATATGCTGTCACTCCTCTATTACGTACCGAATTCAAAAATTGTTCGAACACATCATACGTATCGCTCGGTCCGGGATGTGCCTCTGGATGGAATTGAACGCTCATAATCGGTTTTGAGCAATGCTGCAGCCCTTCTACCGATCCATCATTCACATTACTGTAAAGGATATTCCACCGGGACTGAGAAATAGAAGCTTCGTCGACGACATAACCATGGTTTTGGGAAGTAATCGATACCTTTCCGCTAGGCAAATGCTGGACCGGATGATTGCTCCCTCTATGCCCATAAGGCAGCCGCATTGTATTACCGCCGAATGCAAGTGCCAAAAGCTGATGCCCAAGACAAATTCCTAAAGTTGGGTAATATTCTGCTATCCGTTTGATTTCGCGGGCTAAATATTCCAGGGATTTCGGATCTCCAGGACCATTCGACAGCAGCACACCATCCACTTTTGCATTTCTCAGCTCTTCAAGAGTCGTATCAAATGGAAAGACTGTAACGTCACATTTATTATCTAGCAGCATATCCCGAATCGAATGCTTATAGCCGTAATCAATGATGGCCACATGAGCTGCCGACTGACCTTCTGCCGGGTGGAACTGCGCCTTTTTCACCGATACACTTTCTACAATCTTTTCAGATACTTTCGCTTTCTCCGGAACAGCTCCTGGTGTTTTGGTCATCTTTCCATAAACGTCCCCATGCTTACGGATGATTTTCGTCAGTTTCCGTGTATCCACCTGCGCCAGAATCGGAAAGTTATGCTCATTGGCAATATCCTGCAATGTCTGGGTTGCTTGGTAATGAGCCGGTGTTTCACATGGAGTTGAAATAACAAGCCCATGAATAGAAGGTGTATGACTTTCCTTATCATGCGTATTGAAACCATAGTTTCCGATCATTGGGTACGTCATCGTAACTATCTGGCCGGCATAGGAAGGATCAGTCATAACTTCCTGATAGCCTGTCATTGCTGTATTGAAAACCATTTCCCCATCTGATTCCGTTTTTCCCCCCAGCCAGACACCTTCCAAAATATCTCCTGTACTGAGCATCAAATAACCCTTTGTCTCTTCCATTCATGCTGCTCCTTTCCGAAACGAACTTTATCTTTATTCTTCGAAACTCATAAATATACATCAATAACAAAAGAAAGGTGAGCAGCTGCTCACCCCTCCAGTTTAGCAGCCTGCTCTTCTGTCCACTGTCTATTCGTTTCCAGCAAGGCTTCTATATCATCTACTTGCTCTTGAACCCGAACTCTCGCCGTACCACCAGGGATATTCCTGGCTGCAACGACCGTCTCCGGCGCAAGTGCTTCGTAGATATCTTCTTCTATCAGATTAGAAAACTGCTGAAGCTCTTCAAGTCCAAGATCCAGCAAATATTTCCCCTGCTCGATACTATACAGCACTGTCTGCCCGACAACAGCATGCGATTCCCGAAACGCCATCCCTTTTGCTACAAGATAGTCAGCTAAATCTGTTGCATTCGAGAAATCATTCCGAACAGCTTGATACATATTATCCTGCTTCACATGCATCGTCTCGATCATCGGTGCGAAAAGACCAAGTGCACCCTTCAATGTATCAACCGTATCGAACATGCCTTCTTTGTCTTCCTGCATATCTTTATTGTAAGCAAGAGGCAATCCTTTCAGAGTTGTCAGCATCCCCATCAAATGTCCGAAGACACGGCCGGATTTACCGCGGACAAGCTCCGCTACATCAGGGTTCTTCTTCTGCGGCATCATGCTGCTGCCTGTAGAAAATGCATCATCCAATTCTATGAAGTTGAACTCTGCGCTAGACCATTGAACCAATTCCTCCGAAAGCCGTGAAAGGTGCATGCTGATCAGACTCGCAGCAGACAGGAACTCCACTACGAAATCACGGTCACTTACACTGTCCAGGCTATTTTCGGTGATAGCATCAAAATGCAGCTGCTCTGCTACGAAATGCCGATCAATCGGGAAAGTCGTACCAGCTAAGGCACCTGCTCCAAGCGGCATTTTGTTCACACGCTTCCAGCTATCCTGAAGCCGCTCCACATCACGCTGCAGCATATATGCATATGCCATAAGATGATGGCCGAACAGCACCGGCTGAGCCCGCTGCAAGTGCGTATAGCCAGGAAGAATTGTATCCAGATGCTGTTTTGCCTGTTCTGTCAGCGCTGTCTGAACAGCACCAAGCAGCCCGATAATTTCTACAATTGCTTCCCGTAAATACAGACGCATATCCAATGCTACCTGGTCATTACGGCTTCTGCCAGTATGCAGCTTCCCCCCTACAGGACCGATTTGCTCAATCAATAATCGTTCCACATTCATATGAATGTCTTCATCTGCCTGCGAGAGCGTTGCCTCTCCTGCCTGGATTTTGTTCAGAACATGCTTTAATCCATCAGCAATAGTTTCTGCTTCATCTTGTTCGATGATGCCGCATTTGCCGAGCATTGCTACATGCGCCAGGCTGCCTTGAACATCGTATTTAGCAAGTTTCTGATCAAAGCCGATGGAGGAAGTGTAGGCGTCTACTAATTCATTGGTCGGCTTCGTGAATCTTCCTCCCCAGAGCTTCATTGTTTCACAGCTTCTTTTTTATCAATTTTAAGCAGCGATGGGGCCTCCGTTTGTACTGTCAGCTTGCGGGCAACTTCTGCCTGAACCTTTGTTGGCAGACCCCAAAGCTGGATGAAACCGAGTGCTGCATCATGATCGAATTTATCTTCTGGTTTGTATGTTGCCAGATCAAAGCTGTATAGAGATTCAGCAGATTCTCTGCCGACAACAAGTGCATGTCCTTTGTACAGCTTCACTTTGACATTACCGGAGACTGTCTGCTGCGTTTCCTCAATGAATGCTTGCAGCGCTTTTGTTAGTGGAGAATACCATAGACCATCATAAATTGTCTGTGCAAGTTTTTGCTCCACAATCGGTTTGAATTGAGAAATTTCACGTGTCATCGTCAAAGCTTCCAATTCCTGATGCGCCGCAATAAGCGTTACTGCTGCCGGGCATTCATAGATTTCACGAGATTTGATTCCTACCAATCTATTTTCCACATGATCAATACGTCCGACACCATGCTTACCTGCAACTTCGTTCAATTTCAGGATCAGTGCATCCAATGGATAAGCTTCTCCATCAAGCGCGACTGGTTTTCCTTTTTCGAATGTAATTGTCACGATCTGCGCTTCATCTGGTGCATTTTCCGGATCAACTGTCAGTCCAAAAGCATCACTTGGCGGCTGCTCCCATGGATCTTCTAAAATACCGCACTCATTGGAACGTCCCCATAGATTCTGATCGACACTGTATGGGCTCTCTTTCCCAACTGGAACCGGTATACCGTGCTTTTCCGCATATTCAATCTCTTCATCACGGCTCATTGCCCATTCACGGACAGGAGCAACAATTTTCAAATCCGGGTCCAACGCTGTGAAGCTCACGTCAAAACGTACTTGATCATTTCCTTTACCAGTACAGCCATGTGCTACTGCCACAGCTCCTTCTTCTTTTGCAATATCTACTAGTACCTTCGCGATCAAAGGACGGCTAAGTGCAGAAACTAGCGGATACTTCCCTTCATAAAGCAGATTCGCTTTCAAAGCTGGAAGCACATATTCCTCTGCATATGCAGCTTTTGCGTCCACTGTATAAGATTTAATAGCTCCAACTTGAAGTGCCTTCTCCTGAACGAAATCCAAGTCCTTGCCTTCACCGACATCCAAACCAACTGCGATGACATCATAATTATATTTATCCTGCAGCCATTTGATTGCTACAGAAGTATCTAAACCACCAGAGTATGCGAGTACGATTTTATCTTTTGCCATTATGAATCTCCCTCTCCGTGCTGAATGATCGATTTATTTATGTGAATTATTATGCATTATTATTAATATAAATTCAAGCATTTTTTATTAATTTAACGACTTGGTATACTATTAATCTAAAGAATAGAAGGTGCCTGCCCACTTTTAGGCATAAAAAAAGACGAGTCTAAAAACTCGTCTTTTCGTTTATACACCGCGTTTATTTCCCCATACAAGTGTATGAAGCTGCGGCAGGACACGCACATGATTCAGCTCATTGGAAGCTGATACCTGGTCAATCAGCCATTCATACTTAGACAGCAATGCATCCTTCAATGCTGCATCATCCAAAGTAGCTGTATCATGATTACCGACTTGTACATAAAAACTCACATCTGGATAACGTTTATGAACATTCGTTGCATAACGCAAGTCTTCTTCGTCGAATATAACAACCTTCAGGCTCACATGCATTAGGCGCCCTGCTTCTCTCAGATTGTTAATTATCTCATCAAGACGATGAAAATCGGTCTTCATCAACGAGCTTGGCGGTTTAGGAGATATAGTGAGATCGTCTATTTCCAGGAACCACGGCTGATACCGGCTTCCCTGAGTCTCCAAAGCTACTTTCACTTCTTTCTTTTTCAGAAGCTCTGTGAACTCTCCTAGATTCTTAAGTAATGCAGGGTTTCCTCCAGAAATAGTCACGTGACGGAAACGATCTCCGCCTACTTCCTCCAATTGATTCCATATCTCTTCGGCAGTCAATTGCTTAATGTCATCCTTGGCTGATCCATCCCATGTAAAGGCGGAATCACACCAGCTGCAGCTATAGTCGCAGCCTGCTGTACGTACGAACATCGTCTTTTGTCCGACAACCATGCCTTCTCCTTGTACGGTAGGACCGAATACTTCTAAAACCGGAAATTTACTTGCCATTCTCTGTTCCTCGCTTTGGTCGATATACGCAATAGCTGGTCGGCGTCTCACGCAAGAAGACTTGCAGGCACTTCGGCTGATGAGGCAGCTGATCCAGCTCTTGTTGAATCAATTCATATATTTTACGTGCCATCACTTCTGTCGTCGGAAAATCGTCTTCCCCGAATACGTCTGCATGGTCATTTAATAAGGTGTGGTCAAATTTCTTATGAATCAATGCTTTGATTGTGGAGAAATTGAATAAAAATCCACTATCATCCAATTCATCCCCGGCAATCGTAACATTGGCAAAATACGTATGGCCATGCACTTGCTGACATTTACCGGCATCCGGATGCTGGATACTGTGTGCTGCAGCGAAATGCAGATCCTTATTCAATTCATAGCTATAGTCATGCTGCACTTGCGGATAAATTTGCTGTATCATACTTGTGCCGCCTTTTTCGCTTCATATTGATCAAGTCCGTTTTGGCGCAGCTTACAAGCCGGGCACTCTCCGCAGCCTTCGGCAACGATGCCGTTGTAGCAAGTAAGTGTTTTTTCTTTTACATAATTAAGCTGACCTAGCTGATCTGCCAATTCCCATGTTTCTGCTTTATCCAGCCACATAAGCGGTGTATGGATGACAAAATCTTTATCCATTGATAGATTGAGAGATACATTCAATGATTTCACAAAGATATCCCGGCAATCTGGATAGCCACTGAAGTCTGTTTCACAAACACCAGTCACAAGATGCTTCGCACCTACTTGATGCGCCAAGATCGCTGCAAAGGATAGAAATACTAGATTACGCCCCGGTACGAATGTGGACGGCAGTTCCCCTTCTTGCTGTTCAATTTCGATATCGTCTCGGGTCAATGCGTTTGGTGCAAGTTGATTCAATAAAGACATATCCAATACGTGATGTCTGATGCCTTGTTCTTTCGCTATTTGTTCGGCTACCTCGATTTCCAAACTGTGGCGCTGATTATAGTTGAACGTAACAGCTTCCACTTCTTCAAACTGCTCCATTGCCCAAAACAAACAAGTTGTACTATCTTGGCCGCCGCTGAATACGACGATGGCTTTACCCTTCTTCATTACGTTTCTCCTTTTTTCCAGACAATCCAATAAAAAAGCCTCTCCCAATAGGAAGAGGCTGCCAATTATCCATAAAAAAATAAAAAAGACTATACCCAAGGATATAGTTCCTTAGTTTTTTATAGAGGGTTGTGCTAGAACCTCTCCCAGGATGGCCTGGATTTTTTATTCTATTCTGTAGTTCATTGTATCACAGTTAGGTACAAATGCATATGGGAAAAGGATGGTATATTACATAGAACTGCTCCAGTACGTCGCTGCGGCGGAATTCTTCGCTTTCCGCGGGCACGGCCTCAGCCTCCTCGCGGTAAAACCGCCGCTGTGGGGTCTTCGGACTCGCGCTGTTCCCGCTGGAGTCTCCGCATTCCACCTACGCTAGTGTAGATTCTTCATTTTAAGTTTAACGATAAATATTTATTGCGAGCAAAAGTTATAAACCACATTACAAAGAGAAATTTAATTCCTCTTAATCCTGCGCAATTAAATCTTATTATTTCATTTTCACGTGCCTTAAACTCAATTTTTTTACTTCTGCACCAATCAATCTCTAGGTGAATTGTGTGTTTACCAGGAGCAATAGAGAAATTAAAGGTATCTCTAGGACCGATAGTTCCAACTTTTTTGCCGTCTATTATCACATTATAATTCCTTAACATATCCGTTAGACTCCGCTCTCGCTTGATTTCAATCATGCTATTACACCTTTCAAATATCGTGACATTACTCTTAATAAAATCTCTAAATTACAATATTATCTTAAAATTCCACATTATACTAGATATTCATCGATATGTTAACTCGAGAAGTAAAATTACTAACCACTTGCTGCAATAATCTTCTTGAAACAGTAATTTTAGAATAAAAAAAGAAATCCAGACTACGAGAATTCTACATAAGATTCTTCATAGTCTGGATTTTCCTGTATTAAAACACTAAATTACTACGCTTACTGTTGCTGAAAAGCAGCGTTGCTAAGTTCGTTATCTCGTTTATGACGTTCAATTGCCAGCTGAATCAGGCGGTCAATCAGATCAGGGTAGGAAATACCAGTGATGTCCCAAAGCTTCGGATACATACTGATTTTCGTGAAGCCTGGTAGTGTGTTTACTTCGTTTACGACAAATTCGCCTTCTTCTGTCAGGAAGAAGTCAACACGTGCAAGCCCTTCGACATCGAGTGTCTGGAATACTTCGACTGCCAGCTTTCTTGCTTGTTCTGTAACAGACTCGGAAAGTTGTGCTGGTATTGCCAGCTCTGCTCCTGATTCGTCGATGTACTTGGATTCATAAGAATAAAATTCTGTTTTCGGCAGAATTTCTCCCGGTAAGGAAGCGATCGGCTCTTCATTGCCAAGTACAGCCACTTCGATTTCACGGCCGACAATTGCTTCCTCGACAAGAACCTTCGTATCATAGCGGAAAGCTTCTTCCAAGCCTTTGTAGAACTCATCTTCTGTCTTCGCTTTGCTTACGCCGACAGAGGATCCTTGGTTTGCAGGCTTGATGAAGACTGTGGTGCCCAACACTTTTGCTACCTCTTCATAACGGATAGATCCAAGCTGGCGTTTTTTGAATGTGAAGCCATTCGCTACTCGAATGCCCGCTTCCTTCAGTAAACGCTTTGCAACATCTTTATCCATGCATACAGCTGAACTTAGTACATTCGGGCCTACATATGGGAGATTAGCGATACGCAGCATTCCTTGCATGCTGCCATCCTCACCAAGTGTACCGTGGAGGATACTGAAAATAACATCCACTTGATCAAGGACAGCACCTTGACTTGGATTGACGAGCTGTTTCTCCTTCAAACCAGGTACAACAGCGATTCCTTGCTCGGAAGGCTTCAGTTCGATATTTTTTGGATCATGTGCGTTCAGCAGGTAGTCTGCCTTATCATTCAGCTGCCATTTTCCTTCTTTATCGATTCCGATTAGGACAACATCATATTTATTTTTATCAATTGCATCGGCAATATTTTTTGCAGATTGTAAGGACACTTCATGCTCCGCGGATTTTCCGCCGAAGACGATTCCTACTTTTGTTTTACCCACCTGTAACCATTCCTTTCTGACGTGAGACCATTGCTTTCATTTTATCACAAACGCGTACGGCTGCCTCCTATGTCCATAAGAAAAAATTGCGTTTCACATGGAGCACATTCGGTAACTATATACATTAACAACAGAGACAGGAGGATGGGAATGGGCTATTACGATCATTTTGATGCCTCGACTGATTTTCGTAAACATCCAGAAAAGTACCGCGTCGGCCGCGGTGAGCAAGGTGTGCTGATGGTCGAGCCTTATAAAAGTGAAATCCTTCCCCATTGGCGCTTCAAGACACCAGAAATTGCTAAGGTATCCTGCCAGAAAATTTCGGAGATGTTTGAGGAATACCGTAAGCAAGACGATTTCGTCGGAATGGATATGGCCAGGAAGTACATCCAGATGGGCTATACCCGTGCTCGCCGCTACGCTAATTATAAAGGCGGCAAAAAATATAAGGATGCAGACAAGACAGAAAGGCATGACCGCCAAATTGATGAAGAAAAAGCAGCTTCTGCACAGATTTTCAAAAAAAGATGGGACGAAATAAGAGAAGATGAAGATTATCTTTCCCGTAAGAAAGCGCATCAGAAACAATACGGATAGCCATGACATAAAGATTCTAGTATGCTTTTAAAGACTAACTTTTGGAGGCACAGCTAGAATGAAAGGAATCACACATCTATTAATCGGAGCTGGCACAGGTTTCGCCAGTGCCACCGCCTTGAATGCAGAAGGCGCTGTGACGGTCACAATGACTTGTACGGCAGCTGTCGCAGCTCTTGTACCAGATTTGGATACAGGCGGAATCCTCTCTAACCGAATTACTTTTTCTCACAAAGCCATCCGCAATATTACAATTTTTATCGGATTATTGCTCATTCTATATAGTATGTGGAATTTATTCGGCCAAGATCGTTATATCGGGTTAGCGATTGGAGCAGGAATTATGGTTCTCTCCCGCGTAATCAATAAGAAGTTCATGCTGCTGATTACAGGCATCGCTGTTCTGCTGACCGGATTGTACACGGGGCATACATGGGTTGTCATGAGCGGATGTTATATCGGAATTGCATCTTTCCTTGCCCACCGGTCATACACTCACTCCTTGATCGGACTGATCTATTTCTACATATTGATGACATTCTTTGAACAAGAGACCGCTCTATTCGGCACCCAGCTTGCCGGCACAGCCGGTTATGCAAGCCACCTGCTCGCTGACAGCAGAATATTCCCAGTGAATAAGAAAGGAGTCAAACTGCTCCTTCCTATAATCAAAAAAGATTTCTAAAGGAGACGATTGCATGAATCCATTGCACACAGCAGAACTGGCAGAAAAAATAAAAGCGAAAGATACCGTTCATCTTCTTGACATCCGGCAAGAAGCGGATGTTCATGACTGGTCAATTACAGCCGATAGCGTTAAAAGATATGATATTCCGTTTGCCGCTATCAAAGCAGACCCAAATAAGGCCCGTAAAGAACTGCCAGAACAAGATCCTGTCTATGTCATGTGCTATCGGGGCAAATCAGCTCAGACAGCCGTCTCCCTCTTACAAGCAGCCGGAATGGATAATATCGTTCATGTCGTTGGCGGCATGCAAGCTTGGGGAGAAACACTCAGTCCCCGTAAAGTCGGCGATCTCACATATGGCGGGGAGATTTATCAATTCATGCGTATTGGGAAAGGCTGCCTATCCTACATGGTCGTCTCCAATGGAGAAGCAGCTGTAGTAGATCCGGCAAGGTTCACCGAAGCCTATTCAACCTTCGCTAAAGAAAACGGATGGACGATCAAACATGTACTTGATACCCATCTTCACGCGGACCATTTGTCCGGCGGACGGAGACTGGCAGAAGAAACAGGAGCGACATATTGGTTCCCTGCTGATGATGGAAAAGAAGCGACATTCACCTTTTCTCCTTTACAAGACGGTATGACGATTCCATTCGGAAAAACGGAAGAAGGCATGCGCAGCATTGCCTCACCAGGTCATACAGAAGGAAGCATCAGTTTTGTCGTTGATGACACTTTCCTGCTGTCTGGAGATACGCTCTTTACCGAATCAATCGGCCGCCCAGATTTAGCCGGTCAAGCAGAACAATGGGTAAAGGATCTGCACAACACTTTATATGAAAAGTTTCCATTATTGTCGTTGGACTTGATTGTCCTTCCTTCCCATTTTTCCGAGCTGTCAGAGATCGAAACGGACGGTACAGTTCAAGCTCGCATGGAAGATTTATACAGAAAAAATCCCCGATTGCAGCTGCAGGATGTGAGCCAATTTGCTTCCTCCGTTTTGGATAGCATTCCTTCCCAGCAGCCGAATAGCTACCAGCTGATTCGGGAAGCCAATCAAGGAAAAGCCACCATTGATAGCACAGACGAAGCCGATATAGAATCCGGCCCAAATCGCTGCGCAGTGACAAGCTGACAGACAAAAGAGCCAGTCCCATATAGGACTGGCTCTTTCTTATGCTTTTGAAAAGATACCGAGCTTTTCGATTCGTTTTGCCGCTTCCAGCAATCTTTCCTCCGTATCCAATAAACCTGCGCGAACATATCCTTCTCCATATTCGCCAAAACCATTCCCCGGAGCAACTGCCACATGCGCCTTTTCCAGCAGCAAATCAGCGAATTCCTCAGAAGTAAATCCGTGCGGAACTGGCAGCCAAACGAAGAAAGTACCTTTTGGTTCGGGTACATCCCAACCGATAGCACGTAAATGGCCGATGAAAGCATCTCTTCTGCTTTCATACGTGCGGACGAGTTCTTCCACGCATTTCTGATCCGTTGTCAGAGCGTAAGCAGCCGCCTCTTGCATGCCGCCAAACAAACTTACATAAATATGATCCTGGATTAAATTGATGCTTTCAATCACAGAGGCATTACCAACTGCAAAAGCGATGCGCCAGCCGGCCATATTATACGTTTTGGATAAGGTGTACATTTCAATGCCAACTTCTTTGCTGCCTTCGGATTGCAGGAAGCTTTGTGGTTTTTCACCGTCAAAGCCGAGTGCACCATAAGCGAAATCATGCAGCACACAGATTTTATGTTTCTTTGCCAGTTCCACTGTTTTATCGAAGAACTTCTGATCCGCTGTTGCAGCAGTGGGATTGTTTGGATAGTTCAAGAACATCAGCTTTGCTTCTTCCAGATCACGAGCAGGAATAGCATCATAATCAGGCAGAAATTCATTTTCAGCGGTTAATGGCATGAACGATGTTCGTGCTTGCGCAAGTTCGATACCGGACATATAATCCGGATACCCCGGGTCCGGAAGCAGTGCCAAATCACCAGGATTCAGCAGACATTGGCTGATTTCCACCAAACCTGTTTTAGAGCCGAACATGATGGCCACTTCTGTTGCGGGATCCAATTTTACACCGTATTCCCGATCATAAAAGTCGCAAACTGCCTGCTTAAGAAAATCAAAGCCTCTGAATGGTGAATATTTATGATAAGCCGGATTATCGGAAGCTTCCTTCAGTTTCTCTACGATATGCTGCGGCGTCGGCAAATCAGGGTTTCCCTGTCCGAGCTTGATGATATCGTGCCCCTCTTTCTCCAGCAGACCTACCTTATGTACTAAGCCGGCAAAAAACTGTTCCGGCAGTCGTTTCAATGCATCCGAAAACGGAAAATCCATCTTACTCACTCTCCTGTTGTTTCACTCTTATTATTCTGACTATTACCAATCTTGACAGTGTTGGAAATAGAATGCGATAATGAACAAATCATACATGAATCACACACTCTTATCAAGAGAAGGCGGAGGGAATTGGCCCTATGAAGCCCGGCAACCGGTGCATTTGCACACGGTGCTAAATCCAACAGCGAGACGCTGAGGGATAAGGGGACTAGACACACGCCTTTCCCTCTTCCATATTCGTCTGGAAGAGTTTTTTTATGTAAAAAATCAATGAGGTGACAACATGACCATCAACATAAAAGGCGCTCCGAATTATTACGTCTGTGAGGATAATATACTGGAAAGTCTTCCAGCAAGGCTTTCGGAATTGAATTGGACAAATGGTTTGCTTATTCACGGAGATGCTTCCTGGAAAGCGGCTTCCCCATTCTTGGATCCGATTGATTTGCCAGTAAAACGAGTCGCTTATAACGGCCAGTGCACACATGCAGAAGCAGCTAGATTAGCAAGCATCGCAACAGACGAAGCTGCTCAGTTCATAATCGGTGTCGGCGGCGGAAAAGTGTTAGATACTGCCAAAGCTGCTGCCAATGATGCAGGGCTGCCAGTCATCCTAATTCCGACAATCGTTTCTAACTGCTCCCCATGGGCTTCACTCAGCGTTTTTTATGATGAAGCAGGTAATTTCGTCGAATATACTGTATTCCCACGCAGTGCATTTATGCTGCTTGTCGAGCCGAAACTTTTGCTCACAACACCTGTACCTTATCTGATTGCTGGAATCGGTGATACATTGGCCAAATGGTACGAAGCAGATGCACTTACCGAAAATATGACGGATCAGCCGCTTGCTGTTCAGATATCCCGCAACGCAGCCAAGTTATGCCGGGATATCCTGGTTGCCGAAGGAGATGCAGCTATTTGTTCTTTACAAAGTGAACGTACTGACAGTGCATTTACCCGGGTTGCAGAAACTATCATTATGGCTGGCGGTATGGTAGGCGGTTTCGGTGATGAATACGGCCGAATTGCTGGTGCACATTCCATTCACAATGGACTGACAAGACTTGCAGAAACACATGAGCAGCTGCACGGAAATAAAGTAGCTTACGGCATTCTTGTTCAGCTTGCATTGGAAGAGAAGTTTGACGATATTCGCACTTTGCTTCCAATTTATCAAAAACTCGGATTACCAACAGTACTTAAAGAACTTGGCGTAAAAGAGGATTTGGACAAAGCGATGAAAATTGCTGCAGACGGCGCTGTCGCACCAGGTGAATCCATTCATTTCATGCATGTTTCCGATTCAGATCAAGTCGTGGACGCCATGCGAAGTGTCGAGACATTCGTTGCGGCGAATAAGGGAGTGACACAATGAAACTTGCCTTAATTCAGCATGATATCGTTTTTGGTGATCCGGAAGCCAATTACAGAACAGTGGAAGCATTAGTTAATGAGGCACAGGAAAATGCCGATGTCCTCGTGCTGCCGGAGCTTTGGACAACTGGCTACGACCTGTCTAGGCTTGAAAGCATAAGTGATGCAGAGGGAGAAACAACGAAGCGATTCATCAGCAGATTGGCTAAAACACACCAAAAATATATCGTCGCTGGTTCCATTGCCAAGCAGACCGAAACTGGTGTCTATAACACGATGCTTGTCTTCGGACCAGCTGGTGAGCTGCTACATGAATATGATAAAGCGCACTTATTCCGGTTGATGGATGAAGAGAAGTTTCTGACCCAAGGCGACAAATCTGCTTCCTTTTCCATTGGAAATAAGCGAGCAGCTGGTGTCATCTGTTACGACATCCGTTTTCCCGAATTCATCCGCACGCATATGATTCACGATCAGCAAGTGCTCTTCGTTGTTGCCGAGTGGCCGAAAGCGCGACTGGATCACTGGCGTGCGCTTTTGCTCAGCCGGGCAATCGAAAACCAATGCTATGTAGTTGCTTGTAATCGGGCTGGAAGCGATCCTGCCAATGAATTCGCCGGGCATAGCATGATCATCGGGCCATGGGGCGAGGTCATTGCTGAAGCTGGCGAGGAAGCTACCATTCTGTATGGTGAAGCAGTCCTTGACCAAGTGGATGACGTTCGCAGCCGCATCCCCGTGTTTCAGGACAGACGTCCGTCCATCTATGATGTAACATGATATTTTGACAATGTTATGACAAGTTCTCCCGATGAGTGGTAAATAGGGGCAAGCTTGCTTATACTATTTATAAATAGTTTTTGGGAGGGCTTTCATGCAAGCGACATTGAAATGGTTCCGTATCATCGGATTTCTCGAGGGGACTTCCTTGCTTTTGTTATTGTTCTTGGCAATGCCTTTGAAATATATGATGGATATACCGATCTTCGTCACCTACATAGGTGCCATCCATGGCGGTTTGTTCGTCCTGTATGTCATTTGGACTGGCTATACGACCTTGAAAGTTGGCTGGGGAATGAAATGGGCCATCTTAGCCCTGCTCGCATCCGTCATTCCATTCGGTTATTATATTTTAGATATGCGATTGCAGAAAACAGAATACGCATAAGAAAAAGCGAGCAGCGATGCTCGCTTTTTTTATACGAAAGCTGCTATAAAGAACCATACAATCATGATTAATTGAATTACAATCTTTGCTATCGATCCGCCAAGGAAACCTAGAAGTGAGCCAATTGAAGAATAGATAGCTTCCTTCGGTGTTCTTCTTTGGATAAGTTCTGTTATAAGCACAGCAACAAACGGCACGATAATGATACCAAAAGGCGGGATGATGAAGGAACCAACAATTACACCGATTGCTGCAATTCGTTCTCCCCACTTACTGCCGCCGAATTTTTTAACAAAATAACTGTTCGCGATAATATCCGAGATAATCAGAATCACCGTCAGGATAACCATCGCAATCCAGAAGAATACAGACAAATCTCCATCACTGAGCATGAACTGGAAAACTAGGAATCCAATCCAAAGCATAAGCGGAGAGGGAATGACCGGATAAACAATTCCCGCGAAACTAGCGATGAATGCCACCGCAATAATGATCCAAGCAATTATATCTAATGCCACAACCAATCCTCCATATCTTACCTTGATAGTACGTATTATGACATATGAAACAGCAAAAGGAAATTAAAGACTGAGCTTCTCGAAGAATGATGTGTTATGGCGCACACTTGGGTGATCCGGGTTATAGAACACAGCTTTTTCATGAGCTGATTTTGCCTCGTCAAGCAGTCCGATCCGGGAATAGCAAAGCGTCAGCTGCAAATACGGATACCAAGTCGTATAAGCAGGTACACTGAAGCCCGGCAGCTCCTTCCCTTCATAATCCAAGGCCTGCTCATACCAATATGCAGCTGCATCATAATTCCGATCCTCTGTCAGTAAGTCACCGATTAAACAGCAGAATTCCGGTCGCGGCCGGTCATAACGGAAGGAACGGAACAGGTGCATGCGATACCCTTCTATATCTCCTTCTGCTTTGCAGCAATCTGCCAGATATTGGCATGCCCGGATATTGTCCTCCACCCAGCCCTTTTCTGATTGAAGAAGCTCCATATAGTAAGACTTGGCAAGTTCGAACTTCCCGTGATCCTTCAGCTCATTTGCATAATAAAACATATCGCGTGGTGTCAGTTCCTTGCCAGAAGCGACAAAGGACTCATAAATCCTCATATTGCGGTCTGAAATCGTATGGGTTTTTTCGCTTTTACGGTGTGTGACAGCTATTTCCGATGCCACGATATTTCCGCCGAATTCTAAGTATTCATGGACGGCACCATGCCAGCGAAAATTCTTGCTGCGCTTTACTATTCGATTGCGCCTATATAGGTATAGCGGCCGGCCCTCACCATCCAAGCTTGTATGATAATACATCGACACGACATCCACTTCATCAGTCAAGCCACTCCATAAATCACGAAAAGCATCCTGATCCTTTGGCAGCAGCACATCATCAGCATCGAGCCACATGATGTATTCGCCCGTCGCCTTACTGAAGCTGTAATTTCGGGCAGCGGAAAAATCATTTATCCATTCAAAATCAAAAATACGCGTAGTGTACTGTGCTGCGATTTCCTTTGTCCGGTCAGTGGAGCCTGTGTCCACAATGATGATTTCATCTACCAGATTCTGGACGCTATCCAAACAGCCAGCCAGCACTTCTTCTTCATCTTTAACAATCATACACAAACTGATGGAACGCATAAGTCACCTCGGCATACATGATATCCTCACTATATGCGAAGCCTTTTGAAGAATTGCAGATGCGTTTTATCTCGTAACCTTCCAAACCCACCAAACCAGTACCGGCTGTGCAAGGAGCCTAGCATAAAGAAGTGCTTGGTCGGTCTCCTCAAAGCCTGGCGCAGGTATATCGTAGACGGCACTGTATATATTTGCCGGAAAAATAGCAATCAGGTAGATGACAGTGATAATAGCCGTTAATTTCCTGGTAGCAGGCACCAATAATCCGATAGCTAGGAGAAACTCTGCTATACCGGTCAGATAAATCAACGTATAGCGCAGAGGTACGTACGCTGGCAGCATGGCCGCGAAGCCATCATCTAATACAAAGTGCAAAATACCAGCAACAACAAACATCAGACTAAATACATATAAGCCTACTTTTCTCACCTAAGCCGCTCCCTCTTTTTTCTTATGTAATACCCTGATCTCCTTCCCGGAAACTCCCCTCTCTGATTTCCCACTCTGGATAAACGACAGTTTCTAGCGGCAGTTCTGCTGATACTTGCCAATTGATTGCTTGCATGACCAAAGGTGAACTGTTCGAAATGGTTAAATTATTAATAGAAACCCATTCAGCTCCCAACGCATCCTGTCCTGCAAACTGCTCTGGAATCTGCAATTCTCCAGTTGCCTCTGCTATATAAAAAACTGTTGTATGGTGTACATGGGTAAAATCCTTCCACCGCCACGGAAGCTTAAAATCGACAACACCAATTTGCTTCTTAACTGCTGCAGTTAAACCTGTTTCTTCCTTCACTTCACGAATGACAGCCTCCAGTAAACCCTCCCCGCTTTCCAGACTTCCGCCTGGCAAATCATAGCGATTGATATATGGGCCGCTTCCTTTATGTATGACAAGCAGTTTACCTTTTTTATGTATAACAGCATAAACACCGAATGCACGATGATAATTATTCATTCCATCACTCCGTTCGATTTTTATTGAATTTAATATTCTAATAATATAGAATTATTTATGAGGTGATAAATATGCAAATAATTCAGACGGGTTTTAAAGCAAAGCATGATTATACCATTCGTTTTGAAACATCGTTACTATGGGAAGCAGCTTTAGGAATTGCCGCAGTAACGAATGCTTCACTTGCTGGAACACTCGAGCATGTAGAAAAGATGTGGGATGATCCCGAAAATGGCTTTTCGGAAGAGCTTCAGTTCGAACTGCAAGAAATTCATCAATCCAACACCTGGAAGACGCTGCTTCAGCTGCTGCACCACTCAAATGCTGCAACCTTGGATGAGTGGACAGCTGAGGTCTTCAACATGCCGGAACAGACATTACGGGAACAAAGCTTTCCCTACATTGGAAGCTCATTCGAAAAACATCGAATTAAGGCTGCTAAGGGGAATGAAAGCGCATTGGCCACTCTGCAAAAGGTTACTGCAGATAACCCTTTCTTCCCAGATTATATCGCTTTTATTGCCAACGCAGATATCTCTTCCCTGAAGGAACACTTGATCTCCGTTATGACAAAATGGTTTAAGGAAGTGATCAGACCGCAGGAAGGGATTTTGCAGGATATGCTGGAACGAGATGTATCGAATAGAGAACAAAAGCTGGATGCAATGGATAAACTGACCTTTATTCGTTGGGTTACAAACAGTACAAGCTACAAACCCGATGATGCTATAAATACAATATTGTTTATTCCCCATTTCCACTACAGACCGTGGACCATCAGTGCAGATCTGCCTGGTACGAAGGTTTTTTATTATCCAATTCACGCTAATAGCATCGATCCAGAAAACAGATATAATCCGGATACGATGCTTGTAAGAAAGTATAAAGCATTGGGTGATGCAACCAGACTTAACTTGCTAAAACGTTTGTTGGAAGGTGAACAAACGCTCCAGCAATTAACAGAGCAGCTTCCAGTTGCGAAATCAACACTGCACCATCATTTGAAGATGCTCAAATCAGCCGGACTTATCGGGTCAGATAAACAGGCTTATTACGCAAATAAAGATAGTATCACTTCCCTAGATCATGATCTACAGTCATTTTTGGAAGAGTGATCACATGATTGTGCAGAAGATCACGCTAACCCATCCGCTATCACGCCTGATGATGAGTACTACAATAGCTTCCATGGCCGGGCAGGTTTACAGCATCCTGCTCCCGCTACTGGTGCTTGAAGTAACCTCTTCCACTGTTGCCGTTACGATTGCTATAGCTGCAGAGCGGGCAACGATGCTGCTGCAGCCTCTTATCGGTCCTTTTCTCGACCGTGCAAACTGGAAGTATGTACTGCTATTTGCTGACTTTGCCCGATTTCTCTGTTTTTTGCTGCTAAGTATATTCGCTGTAAACGGTCAGATAAGTCTCCTGCTTATCTGTATCATATCCATGTGTATCGGATTCGCTGGTCAATTCTATCAGGGTGCTCAGTTTACTGCCATTCCACATCTAGTTGCCGATCGACAGCTTCATTTCGCTAACAGTCTGGAAAGTGCTATATTTCAGCTTACCATCGTGATTGGTCCGAGCATAGGCGGTATTTTTCTACTATTCTTTAGCATCCATTACAGCTTAATAGCAGTATGTGGACTTTCCTTACTCGCCGTGTGGTTAGTGCTCCTGCTCCCATACGAGCAACAAACAACCAGCTCCAGAACTTTCTCCATATCCCAATACATACACGAGCTGAGGGAAGGATTCTCTTTCATTTATCAACAGAAAGAAATTTGGTACACCAATCTTATATCACTAATCTCCAACTTCGGAATACAATTTCTCATTGTTTTACTGGTCATCTATGTAAACCAACTCACAAAAGATCCTTTGCTGCTTGGCATTGTATTATCTTCTGGCGGAATCGGAGCCATTCTAGGTACATCTCTGGGTTTCTTTGCCGATCGGTTCTCTACATACAAACAGATATTATTCGCTGCTAAAGTGATTGGCGGTTTATCCATCATCTGTGTCGGGCTGACGGATACTATCTGGCTGGCGGCTTGCTTCAATATGATTGGAACAGCAGCTGCAGGTGCCGTTAACCCGATCATCAAAACAATTCGACAACGCTACACACCACGGCATTTACTAGGTCGAGTCCAATCTACATCCCGCTTCATTACGTTTACCTTACTTCCAGTTGCTTCTGTTTGCGCCGGTTTCTTATCAGAGTGGATCGGCATCGGGGGAACAATTTTAATTGGAGGATGTGTTGCTAGCATCTCTGGTCTGCTTGTATATAAATTGCCTCAGAAACTATAAAAAGAAGGCTCCTCATATTATAGGAGCCTTCTTCATTCATTTCTTTGTATTATTGAACACGAGGGAAACCGAAACCGGAGGCATAATCATCACCTCTAGCAGCACCATAGCCGCCAAGAATATCGTTACCACGAGCACGGGTCTGCAATGTCTGTCTCACTTGGGAGCTGCTCAAGCCAGTGTTTTCTGACCAAATCTTAGCTGCCAAACCAGAGATATGCGGTGTAGCCATAGATGTACCAGTCAGTGACGCATATGTGTTCCCTGGATAAGTGGATAGGATAGCTGATCCTGGAGCTGATACTTCCACATCACCTTGCTGCACAACATAATCACCATCTGTACGACTGTAGCCTCGGGAAGAAGAATCGGCAACTCGGTATGTACCGTTTTGCTGACGGTTTTCCAAGTTTGCTACTGCAACAGCTTCTGGCAGTGCAGCAGGATATCCGATTGAACCTTCATAAGGGCCGGAGTTACCCGTAGCTGCGATGACTAATGCACCTCTGTTATTTGCATAACGAACTGCACTAGAGATGAGAGAATCCTGTCCCCCACCAAGAGACATTGAAATGACGACTTTCTCTTCACGGTTTGCTCCATCATCAGCAGCTTTCCGGATACCGTTTGCGATGTCATCGGAATAGCCTCGCCCATCATCACCGAGTACTTTATAAGCCCAAAGATCTGCTTCCGGTGCTACACCAAAGATACCCGAACCATTTCCGCCATTGGCAAGTGCAGAACCAGAGACGTGGGTACCATGTCCATCACGATCGACACAAGTGCCATTCACTTGTCCACTGGATGCTTGGGTAAAGTCAACACACTGCTCTACATTTGCAGCAAGGTCAGGGTGGTTAACAGACGTGCCAGTATCTAGAACAGCGATGTTGATATTATTTCCGCCGCTTGTTCTAGTTATGGATGAGTTATTATAAATTGCATGAATTCCCCACGGTGTACGGTCAGATACAGCTTGTGTCGATACATCCCGTTTTTCAGACACTTCCTGCTTCGTATATACACTTACTTCGGTTACTTCCAGGGCTTTGTCAGCTTTTAGCTCCTCGAGCTCTTTTTCAGATACCTCAGTTGTAAAGCCTTCATTACCGAAGCTGTTGCGGACGCCATGCTCTTCCTTGACCTCGTCGGTTGCTTGAGTGGAAAACACACCGTCCTTCTGCTTAACGAGAACGCGGACTTCCTCATTCTTTGCCGTTTCATCAGGTGCGGCACCAGCTTGTAACGGCTGGAATACAGATAACCCTATCATTGCAACAGCAGCGACACTTACCAGTTTTCTTTTCATTCAATCACCTCGCTAGATTTTATAGTCACTGAAGTGGAGTCCGACTCTCTGCCCTTCTAGACTCTCAGAAACTATTACAGTAAATCTAGCATAGACTATCCTGGAAATGTATTGGGAAAACAGACGACAGCAATACACAAAAAAAGACATCATTCCAATTTCTATTTCCTTTTTCCAGCAGAATGTTTGCCTAATAGAAACTTTCTGTGATTAAAGGTGGAATAATGCCGTTCTGTGAATCTATTAAAATTGTAAACTAGTCATTATGGCAGTGTACAAAAGTGCCGAAGCAACGAATGCGGCCGCCAATGCGAAGCTTGCTGCAGCTCTTTTTTTGAAAAGATAAACGATACTTGCCAAAAACAAGCCAAATCCGATAAAGCAAACTACCCCAAGCACTCCCCAGTGCCAGGTTGCGACACTTTCAGCTGTCACACTAGGAAAGATGCTGCCGAAAATCAAGGCAGATCCCTCATTGCTTAAGGTCGCTGGAATATCAGCTGGTGTAGCAGAAGTGCCGAGTATCGCAGTGCAAATAAATATAATCGCTAGCAGGATCGCTTCGGCCCGGATCCAGTTAAGCGGACGAAACGCAGGTTCACGATGAGCTTTTCTTGCCAAAAAGCCGTTAATGACAGCAAATACAAGTACAGGTATGAACACGATATGCTTCACGAACAACATTTGACCATACGTCAGCATCAAAGCATTTCCATAGTTTCGAATATCCATAGCAAACAGCATGACCATTATGCCACTAGCTATGACTAACATGACAAGCACTATAGCGAATGGTGTAAACCATTTTAGGAAACTTTCCCAACTGAATTGTTCTGAAGTATAGAAACATACTTGAATCAGTACACCAACCCAGAAAACAGCAGCACCTAAATGGACGAAATGGGCAAAAGCACCGATCAACCCACCTTCCACTGCTGAATGGCTGCCATACGCACTAAGAAATAGCATACCTAGGAATAAAATTAGCGTGAGAAGCGGAAATTTGTTGAAATAAAGCAACAACCAAACACAGATAGCCAGGAGAAAGATACCGACCCAGACTCTTCCAGCTGTAAATTGGAATAATACTTGGCCTAGTGCCTGCCCATATCCATTCTGTGCGCCAATTATAGAAACGAGATTAATAACAGGACCGCTCGTGACAAGTGCAGCAGAAGCTGCAGCAGCTAATACGTCACTTCGCGGTGTCCGGATTGCTGCTTCTTCCTTGCGTACAAAACTGAAAACAAGATGACCGGCGAGAAAAGAAAAAGCGATATACGACAGCAATTCCAACAATGGAACGAGAATCACGGCGAGTTAATCCTTTTTACGATAAGTGAAGAACAAAACAGCGGCACAAAGTAAAGCGATGATTACCAATCCCGTCACTATGAAACCTGTATCGGAACCTTCCTCTTCTTCATGTGATTCTTCTGCTGCTTTTTGATCCTGTTCATTCACTTGTTTATTTTGTTCACTTTTGACTGCCGATCCCTGTTCGCTATCGCTTTCCTCGGAGGTCAGACCTTCTGCTGTAAAGGAGACTGTGTTACCGACTTCGTGTCCATCTGCTGAAATTACTTTATAGCTTAATTCATAATCCCCATCAATCATTTCCTGAGCTAATGGAACAGTAACAGTCGTTCCATCAACAGCTGCAGAGTCAGTGGCGAGTGCTTGTCCATCTACTGTCACTTTCGTCTCTACTGCATCCTCCACATCCGAATTGAATGTGAGAGTGAAAGCATCCATGCTCTCTGTGACCGTATCACCTTGTCCTGGATTCGATGCCGTCAGTACTGCATGGGCGGACACAGCCTGCGGCAGCATATATAAGAACAATGCCAGCAAGACCAACATTGGCTTCTTCATATTTACCACTCCAATTTTTAAATGTCCCTTTCATCGTATAAGAGAATAGAGATAGCGTATAGAACGAATTGTGACCAAATCCTTACATTTTGATTCCACCAAAAAAAAGATGCACTCACGTGTGCACCTTTTCCATCTTCAGTTCATTTACTGCTTTCTGGATATCCGTCGCTTTGGTTAGGACGGAAATGAACGAGATACCATCTGCTCCTGCTTGCCGGACAGCCTCGGCATTTTTCTGATTGATACCTCCGATTGCAACCATCGGGAAGTCACCGACTTGCTTCCGAATCTCGCGTAGTCCTGTCAGACCGATCGGGAATTTGGCATCAATCTTCGTCCGAGTAGCTGCAATTGGCCCGACACCGATGTAGTGGGCTCCGTCCTGGATTGCTTTTTTAGCTTCCTCGGTGTCTTGAGCACTCACCCCAATAATAAAATGCTCTGGACAGCGTTTTTTTACTTGCTGCATCGCTTCGTCTGTCTGTCCGATATGCACACCATCTGCCCCAATCGCAATCGCAAGATCTACATCATCATTAACGATGAAAGGGATGCTATGCGCTCGACACCTTGCCTGCAGCCGTTCAGCCAGTTGTCTTTTTTCCTGTCCAGTTGCAGCTCCTTCACCTTTTTCACGAAGCTGGAACATGGTAATACCAGCTTCAAGCGCCTGTTCCAGTATTTCCTCCGGATCCTTGTCCTGGCAGTTTTGACTGCCCATTATGAAATAAAGCTCCAATTCTTCTTTCATGTTTATTACTCCTTTTCCATTTAAGACATTCCACATCCCCATTTTGTGTTGAACATGTTCTCATTCCTCAGGTCGAAATTCTTATTCTCCTAATTTAGGAAAAAGTGTGGAAGATGGATAGCAATCCCAAAACTGCGTAAAGTAAGCCCAAGCTTTGAACAAGGAGATGATAAAGTTGAAATGGATGAAAGCTGGGGCCGTAGTAATCGCTCTATGTGTCGGATTGATCGTTTCCAATCCAGCTGCCGGTTTTGCTGCAGACAAAGCTGTTGCCGATGTGCTGACAGATGAGCAGAAGCAAGAAATAGCAGCTTTGCAGAAGCAGGTATTAGAGCAGGAAAAGCAAATTATTGAAAAGTACGTAGAATACGGTGTCTTTTCTGAAGAGAAGGCAGACCAAATCGAAAAGCATTTGGATCAAAGGTTTAAACAATTAGAGCAAGATGGTTTCATCCCAAAGCCACATCGGCATGGCCCTCACCCTCATCCAGAAAAGTGACATCCTACAATCAGCAGACATACTTCTGCTGATTGTTTCTTTATACTTCTAATTCGAATTGTTCCACTTTTTCCGAATCAATTGCTTGATCTCCTAACAAATAAAGCTGATCCAGAAAAGCGATCTGAAAGCTTCCTGGAGCTTTTGCTGTCTTAGCTGCTTCCTCTGCTGCAATACCATAGAAACAAAGGGCACCGATGCATGCTTCCAGTACATTGTCTGCCGCTCCCGCACATGCTGCCACAACGGCACCAAGCAAGCAGCCAGACCCTGTTATGTTACTGAGTATCTCATGTCCATTAGCAATACTATACGTATGGTTCCCATCCGAAAGGATATCTATTTTCCCTGTTGCAATCACAATCGTATTCAATTCTCTGGCCAGCTGCTGAACAACTCTTGGTGAAATACCATCCTCGGATCCATCTACACCTTTCACTTTGACTGATGTACCGCCAAGAACAGAGATTTCACCTGCGTTTCCGCGAATGACCGTTACATCCACCTCCGCCAAAATGCGGCGGGCCGTTTCTGTCCGATACGCTGTGGCGCCCACTCCGACAGGATCGAAAATCACTGGTATCCCGAGTCTATTCGCTTCCTTACCGGCTAAAATCATCGCTTCTACATCTGCTGCGGAAAGTGTGCCGATATTCAATAGGAGGGCCTGTGCATGCTGAACCATCTGCGCTGCTTCTTCCTTAGCTGACGCCATCACCGGGGAAGCACCAAGTGCAATCAAACCATTCGCTGTAAAATTAATCACAACCTTATTCGTAATGCAGTGAATCAAAGGGTTTGCTTCCCGAACTAGCTTTATCACATCAGTATACTTCATCATGCTGTTCCTCCTGAACTGGCACACCTTGCAGGCGGTATCCCCAGTGATTTGTCGGACCATTTCCTTTTCCGAGCTGAAGCGAATACGAAATCGCATCTGTTACAAAATCCTTACCGATCCTGACTGCTTCTTGCAGAGATCTTCCTTTAGCCAGTTCTGCGGTTATAGCTGCCGAATAAGTGCATCCAGTACCATGAGTATGCTTTGTCTGAATACGTTCGGCAGTGTAGGCCGTGAAGCTGCTTCCATCGTAGAGCCAATCTGCTGCAGATGTTCCTTCCATATGACCGCCTTTCATCAAGACAGCTTTGGCCCCATACTCCCGGACGATTATTTTTGCTGCTGCTTTCATGCTATTTTCATCTACGATATGAATTCCCGTAAGTTCTTCCGCTTCCGGAATATTCGGTGTAATAAGTGCTGCTAGCGGAACAAGATGCGTCTTCAGTGCATCTCGTGAATCCTCTCCCATAAGTGCATGCCCACTTTTAGCATACATAACAGGATCCATCACATATACAGCTTTTGTTTTACTCAAAACAGCAGCGATGCAGCGCATCATCTCTTCTGATGCAATCATTCCTGTTTTTACCGCAGCAGGGGTGATATCTGAGAAGATTGATTCCAGCTGTTGTTCAAGAAATTCGACTGGAACATGATGAACTGCCTGCACTCCTAGCGTGTTTTGGGCAACGAGGGAGGTGACCACACTCATTCCGTATACGTCACGCTCCTGAAAAGTCTTCAGATCCGCCTGAATTCCTGCTCCTCCTGACGGATCAGTTCCGGCTATTGTCAAAGCGCTCTTGATATCAGGCATGAACGGACGCCCCTTTCAATGGGATCATCCAGTCCTGCTGAGTAGCGGCCATCTCCCAGAAACTATGCTCCAGCATACAGCTTTTAAGAAAAGCTTTCCGCGCACGTTCTTTTGCAGCAGATCCCGCTGTCTCTGCCCACTTATCCAGTCGCTTGCTAAGCTCTGCTGTCACATCCGGCATACCATCTTCCCTGCTGCTATAAAACTGAATCCACTCCAAGAACGGATTGGATTCGTCGGGTGCCTTCGTTTCGATAATATGAGCTGCCAGCGCTTGATACGTCCATGGACAAGGCAGAAGCGCTGCCATCAGCTCGCCGATGTCTCCTTGTACAGCACTGTTCATCATATGTGAAATATAATGGTCAGCAGCAGGCGGTGGTGTCATGCGCTGCAAGTCCTCGTATCGCACGCCCGCCACCTTGCAAAAGACATTATGCGGATGAATCTCGCTATGCAGGACAAAATGAATTTGGGACTGATAAAACTCCATCTCTTCACGCGTTTCGCATTTGCTGACTGCCAAGCCGTAGATACGGGCAAATGCGGTCAAATACTCATAGTCAGCTTTCACATAATGGATCAATGCCTCACGCGGCACATAGCCATTCGCAACTCCTTCTACGAAAGGATGTGCATAGATCGCTTCGAAAATCGGGTTTGCTTCTTCTCTCAATTGTGCAGAAAACATGTTTTCTCCTCCTATTGGAGAAAGCCCCGTCGGAAAGGGTGATTGGCGCCGGCCATATAAAAAAGCCGCTCCAGAAGTATGGAGCGACTCGTATAGTCAAGTGTTCAGAAAATACACGAATCCGGCTCCACTTCCCTACGCTGGTGTTAACCAGATCAGGTTCAAAGGGATAAAGATTACTCTTATCTCAGCCAAATGGCACCCCTAGTGGACTTCCTCAAAATTCAATTGTCCCCTTAACTATCACATGCACAGATGTGATTGTCAACCAATGAATCACGTGAAATATTCAATTCTGGATTGCGGGAACATTTTATAGATTGTGCTTCCTATTACATCCTTAATTTCTTCTTGCTCTTCATTCTGGTAGACGTATTTTCCGATACCATAGCGCCCCCATTTATATTTCCGTTTGCTTTCATCCAGCTCAAGCTTCGACATCGGATAATTTTTCTCGATAACGCGCTTTGCTGGCTTCGTGAATCGATGCTGAATCAATTCGAAGGTTAAGTTCTTTTTGGCATGTTCAGGCAAAGCTGCTTCAAGATGTTCGAGCATTTCCGGATAGCCCGTCTGCCAGCCGTCATGCAGATAAATCGGAGCGACGATGAATCCAAGTGGATACCCGGCCTCGGCTACCTTCACCGCAGCTTCGATGCGATCTTTCAATCTGGAGGTGCCTGGCTCGAAGTACTTGATCACATAATCATCATTAATGCTGAAGCGGAATCGCGTCCGTCCCTGATGGTCTGCGTCCAACAAATGATCCACATGAGCGAATTTCGTTACAAAGCGCAGTTGTCCGTGCTTGGAGCGGCCGAAATATTCAATCGCATGTTTCAACGTGTGCGTCAGATGATCGATACCAACGATATCTGATGTACAGGAAGCCTCAAACCGTGTTTCTTCTGGCGCTCTTTCCTGCATGTACTGCTCAGCTGCATCAAATATTTCATCTGTATTTACATACGTGCGGATATAAGGTTTGGATCCCATCGTCGTTTGCAGGTAACAATAATGAC
The DNA here is from genome assembly GCF_002272075.1 of Terribacillus saccharophilus. Lineage (GTDB taxonomy): Bacteria > Bacillota > Bacilli > Bacillales > Amphibacillaceae > Terribacillus > Terribacillus saccharophilus_A. Next base: position 119,506 of record NZ_NPBJ01000029.1, on the reverse strand, counting down.
AATGCCCCATGCAGCCTGTCGCAAATGGAATAGCATATTCTGCTGAAGGTTTGGATGTATCGAATTTCAGAGTTTTACGCACACCTACAACTAACGTTGATTTGGCGGTACGGTACTTCTGGAAATCATTATCGCCCGGTAGATTACGTACCTGGTTGTGGGAAGTTGTTTCACGTATTTCTACTCCCATGTCCTGGAACTTGTTCTTCAGCTTCACTCCAAGCGGGTATTCCAATGCTCGAGGCTCTATATACACAAGCTGCGGCACAAACGGCTTAACCATAATAACCACCATCGGCTAAGCCAAAAGCGGACACATATGCTTCTTCCGCCTCTCCGAGATCCTGATAAACCGCCACCTCATCATTGAGCGGATAATAGGTTTCATACACAAACAAGGCCAGTTCACCTGGCTTTTCCGGGTTATGGACGACCGCCGCTTCCTGTATATTGGCTACTCCCTGTGCATGGGGATTGCGGATAATTACATAGACGATTTCTCCTGCTTGAAAAGCATCCATTTCATTGCCTCCTTTGTACATACTGCGACTAGTATGCACAGCTTGGATGAAAACAATGTAAAAAAATGAACCCTTTTCCAGGAAGTATACGTCTACTTCTTAGAGGAGGGTTCAAATGTGAAATGGATGATATACGTTTTTCTGTTATTAATCTTATCCTTTATCGGTTACTATCTGCTAGTCAATTAACTTACACCCTGAAGCGAGCAATTGCGGTTTGGAGCTCCTCTGCCATAAATGCAAGTGAACTGGATGATGCAGCTATTTCCTGCATGGCTGCGAGCTGCTGCTCTGTCGCAGCTGACACACTTTCCGTTGAAGCTGCTCCTTCTTCTGCTACCTCGTTCACATCACCAAGTGACATATTGACTGAATCCGTGCCTTTAATCATACCTTCCAGCGCAACTCTCACCTCACGGAATTCATCAACCAAACCAGCTACTGCAGTTTCAATCTGATGGAAAGAACCGCCAGCTTGATCTACAACTCGTGTACCAGCCTGTACTTCATTCGTTGCATGCTCCATTAAATCAATGGTTTTCGTCGTATCCTGTTGGATAAAGCCTACCAAGTCAGCAATTTGACCTGCCGCTCCCTTTGTTTCTTCAGCTAATTTACGTACCTCATCGGCAACTACTGCAAACCCTTTACCATGTTCCCCAGCCTGAGCAGCCTCGATAGTAGCATTCAGTGCAAGAAGATTTGTCTGTGCAGAAATATCCGTGATAACGCTTGTAATGTCACTGATTTCCCTAGACCGCTTGTTCAGGCTGTCAATCGAAGCAGAAAGCTCTTGCACATGAGATGTAATTGTATTCATCTGTTCGTTTACATCCTTAATTGCATGTCCTCCCTGGACAGAAAGCTCGGATGTCTTTTGTACCGCTCCTTCAACATTTTGAACGTTCGAAGCCAGCTGGTTCGTGTGCTGCCCCATATTGCCCATTGTTCCTGTTGCTGTCGTAACTAGCTCGAGCTGCTGAACAGAACCCTCTGCCAGCTCCTGTATCGTTCTTGCTACATGTTCAGATGACGAACTGCTTTGTTCTGCACTAGCACTCAATTCCTCTGCAGATGCAGCCACTTGCTGTGACGTATCATTCACAACTCGAATAATAGATCGCATGCCATCTGCCATAGCATTATAAGAAGCTGTTAGTGCTCCCATCTCATCCTTAGATCGATACGAACCATCAGAGCTGAAGTCTCCATCTGCAGCTTTGCCCAATAAGTTTCGCAGTTCTTTCACTGGAGAGACGATAAGCTTTGATATAAGGATGCCAATCGCAATTAATAGTATTAAAGCGACACCTATAACGCTTGATAATATGATTGTGGCCTGTCTTACGTCATCGTTCGCCTCATTGTATGTTTGTTCTGCTTCCTTTGTATTCTGCGCTTGCAGTTCTTGCAGTGTATCATTCACAGTGGTACGCTGCGGTATCTGCTCTTCAACAAAGAGATCGTAGGCTTCATCATTTTCATTCAGCAATGCAAACTTCAGAACACGGTTCCTAATGTCGTTCAGTTTACTGCGTTCTTGCATATATGAGTCAAAGATTTTTTTATCTTCTGCTGACATACCGCCGTTTTCCAGTTTTTTCAACTCATCCTCAACTTCTATCATGGATTCATTGAGCATTTTATTCAGCTCGTCATTCCTCGCTCCATCAGAAGTGAGCATCATTTCTAATACATACGCATCGTTCGCCCTATTATTGACGCGAATTTGGCTTAATGATAAATTCGGAAGCAGTTTCTCTTTGTACATCAATTCTGCATCCTTCGCCATTTCTCGTGTATAAAATATACCAGCTGCTCCAACGGTTCCTAGCGCGATAGCTCCAACCAGGATCAAAATAAGCATCTTTGTCCTGATTTTCACATTCTTCAATAATTTCATTCCAGCATCTCCCTGATGATAGCTATTACACAGCCACTTCCACACTGTATAATGACTTTCAATATATCGGCATGCTTTCCAGAACTTGAAGGTATTTTTAAGAAAATGAAAAATATTTAGTTCTATTTGTATATAAAGTTAAAAACCCATTATCTATTGGATGCATTCCAATCTTTAATGGGTTTTGTGTGGAAAATATATTACCTCGAAGGAAATAGGGTATCTCCTGAGGCAGCTTCAGAACTCGGTTTCCCGATAAAGTAGCCTTGGGCCAAATCCATTCCAATCTGCTTGCAGAATGAAAGCTCCTCCTGCCTTTCAATCCCTTCTGCTAGCACCTTCGTGCCAAGAAGGCTGGCAACCTCAATTACTTTATACAGGAATTCTTGTTTCTGTGTATCACTGTCGCAGTAAGATATGTATGCTCTGTCAATCTTGACGAAATCGGGTTCTAATTCTTTAAGCAGTTCAAGCGTGGAATAGCCTGCTCCTACATCATCCAGGGCAACCATCATGCCTTCTTGCTTATACCGTTTAAAGATGCGCTGCAAGCGGGAAACGTCATCCAATTTTTCAGTTTCAACTACCTCAAATACAAGGTCTTTCGGATCTACTCCATATTCATCGACTGTAAGGAATGTCTGTCTTAGGCAGAAGTCTGGATTATAGATGGTTGATGGCAGAAAGTTGATGAAGCTCTTCACTCCAGCAGGTATAGCTTCCTGCGCCCTTTTCCTGACTGCAGTCTTTCTTGCACGCTGGTCGAGCATACTAGTGAGGCCTGCTTCTGCTGCAAAATTAAATAGAGCAGCGGGCGAGACTTCCTGTTTATCTGCCCGCAGCAAATGCTCGAATCCGAAGATTTTCTCATCTTCCATGGTGATGATTGGCTGGAGAAAAGATTGAAATGCTCCCTTTTGGACAATTTCTGTGAATTGTGGGAATTGAACACGTTGGAGCAATTCTTCAACAGATACCATTGGGTAACTATTTGTCACTTTCTTTGCGACGGTACACCTTACACCTGATATACTTTGACTTCTTATAGACAAGAGCATCTGCTCTAGCTGCTGTACGCTGAAATATTGGTAAATCGTATATGTATCTTCCTGTTTGAGCGGATTACCTAGAGATAAATTTCTGTATGATTCTGGTGACCGCATCAGCAATTCACCCTTTTCCGGTATATCAAGAACTGTCCCGCACATTGCACATACAGACAGCTGTTCCATCACGCACCATCCCTTCCAGACAAAAGTACTTGAACTGCGTATTTCCTTGATCTGGGCCCATCGAACTCACAAAAATAAATACCTTGCCACGTTCCTAATACGAGCTTGCCATCTGAGATAATCACAGTCTGAGCATGTCCGACTGTACTTGTTTTCAAATGAGCTGCCGTATTACCCTCCGCATGCAAATCCTGTTCGTGTTCCCAAGGATATACCTCTTTGAGTCTGCGGAGGAAATCCTGCTTTACATCGGGATCAGCATTCTCATTTACTGTGATACCCGCTGTTGTATGCAAGGAGGAAATAACCGCTATCCCCTCTTGAATGCCAATTGACTGAATATAGCGCTGAACAGAGTCAGTAATCTCAACCATCTCATCGCGGTTCTTTGTTACTACCTGGAATATGCCCATAGTCCTACCTCCTGTCCGTCTCTATACCCGAATTTATTCGACATTATTCTACATAACCCCTTTTAAATTTAAAAAATTTCAAGAAATATAAAAAGCAGTCTGCTTGAAGCAGACTGCTTTTTATAAACTGCGCTCTTTCTCTACTTCAGAGGCAAATGAAGCAGCGAATTCCTGACAGTTACGGATATCCTCGTCTTCTGGTGATAAGTCAACTTTCAGAGTCTCAAGAACGATCTCCGCTCCGCGCTCTTTGAATTTTTCCTGGAATGTATCAATTGCAGCACCATAGCTTGCATAGATAGAATCACAGGATCCGAAAAGGGCAACCGGCTTGCCATCCAGTTCGATGTCATCCAGCTCATCATAGAAATCCTCGATTTCGTAAGGGATATCTCCATCTCCCCATGTATAGGTGCCCATTAAGATACCATCATAATCGGTCATCGTAAAAACATCTAACTGATCTATATCAATTTGGAGCTTTGTTACCTCGACTCCTTTTTCTTCCAAAGTCTTTTCCATAATGTCAGCCATTTCTTCCGTATTACCTGACATACTGGTGAATGCTATCAGTACACTTGCCACCTTCATTCACTTCCCTTCATCTGCTCCCATTTTAATTGATAACCATTCTCAATGTCAAATGGAGCATTTCAGGAAGCCTCAGTTTCCTTTTATTGCTTGATAAGCAAGTTTGAAATTCTTTTTAGTATCCTCGCCAAAGAGATTGATATCTCCTTCGAAAATCTGCTCGACTGTGAGCTGATACGCTTGTTCTTCAGTACAGCCGCGCGTGTTCATGAGCAGGCGAAAGTAGGATAAGAAATATTCCTCACTCAGTATCGCCGCGTTTTTCATCATAATCATACTACCTTTCCTTCTAACTCCATCCTAATAGCGTATCACAGATAATGGGGTATAATACAGGCATACAGCATTATATGCAGAAAAAGAAGGTTTGTGTATGAAAATGTATTTCGCAATTGGCTGCGGTGGCAGTATTGGTGCGCTTCTCCGTTATCTTGTTGGAGCATTGGTGCCTCAGATCGGCAATTTTCCTTTGGGGACGCTTTGCATCAATATTATTGGCTGTTTCGCTATGGGGTACCTGAGTAACTTTGTGAAAAGGCGCTACTTTGCAGACAAACCCGCTCTAGCTAAAGCACTGACTACAGGAATGATCGGAGCTTTTACAACTTTTTCTACTGTAAGTCTGGAAACAGCCCTTCTTGTCCAAGATGGTATGACATATATCGGATTGATTTATCTCGCTAGCAGTACAGCAGGCGGTTTAGGTGCGCTTCTCTTCGGTCTTCGACTTTCGCAGAATCCAGTCCAAAAGGAGCAATCTATATGAGTCTTATTTTTGTGCTTGTGGGCGGATGGCTTGGAGCAATTTCTCGTTACGAAATAAGCAGAAGAGTAGAGACATTCTGGAGCAACGACTTCCCGCTCGCAACCTTCCTGATTAACATCACTGGTTCTTTTCTAATTGGACTCGTATTCCAAGCAGATTGGGGAACAGGTTGGCATAACTTCCTCGCTGTCGGATTTCTTGGCTCATTTACGACCTACTCTACTTTTTTCTTGGAGATTGTTCAACTGGGCAGCAGAAAGAAAATTGCCATGGCTATCGGTTACTTACTATGCAGCTATGTCAGCGGCATACTGCTATCTTTCCTAGCAATATCCATTTAAAAGGAGTACTGCCAATGGCAGTACCCCTTTTTTAGATTCAGTAACTCTCTATTGTATTTTATTTGTATCAATGGGCTTGCGGACTATTGCCAAGATACCCGCAACCAGATAGAGAACCGCTGGAATAATAGCAACGAAAAACGTCAAGAAAGTTATCAAAACCGCAGCAACGATGAAGATCACGCCGGAAGCTATGGCACTGCTGTTACGACGCAAAAGCAAGATACCTACCACACCAAGGATGGCTCCGATCACACAAACGATGACAAAGAACCAACCTAAACCATCGACAAAATTGCTTGCTAATGCTGCATCTTCAGCACTGATGGTCGGATCATTCTTTATCTCTTCATTGATGGAATCACCCGCTGCAATCATGAACAATCCAACAAGAATAGCACCCAAGACATTAAATACTACCCCTATAATTCCTAAAACTAATTCCGCAGTACGCTTGATCAATCTTTTTTCCCTCTTTCTCTCTTATTATCTGATCTCATCGGCTGGTCTTCTTGCCAGCACCATGACGCCCGCAATAATATAAACCATGCCGCCGATAAAGCCCGATAGGAAAGTACCGATAGAACCTACTAATGCTACGATTATAAGCATGATACCAAGGCCAGTCTGCTTACGATCCGTCTTCAGCTTAACTGCTGCCACAATTCCTAAGATGGCACTAATGACACTCACGATAATGACAAAGATTCCGATGGAACCTGCGATATCGGCAATCATACTAGTATCAATCGTCTGATCTACTCCGTTTTCTAGAATCTGTTCGCGAGCAGCCTCTGGATCGTATGTAGCAACCCGAATTGTTGTCGTCACCGCAGTAATGAGGAAGACAATTGCACCAATGATGGCAAGTACCTTCTCTGCTGTTCTTTTCAACATGTCAAACCTCCTTCCTGCGTTACTTCTTAATACGTTTCTCCTCTATCATTATATTGCTCAACAGGCTTTCGCACAATCGCCATGATACCTGCGATCAAGTAAAGGATGCCCCCGACTATACCTAGAAAGACAGACAAAAGCGTACCAAGCACTGCTGTAATGATTAGAAGAATGCCTGCTCCTGTTGCTTTTTTATTTGGTTTCAGCATAGCAAGAGAAACAAATCCAAGAATTGCACAAATCACGAATAGGATAATGAACCAGATAGACATTCCTGTCACGAGATCAGTAAACATAGAAGCATCCTCTTGCGTTAAACCTTGGTTTACGAGTTCATTAGTAGTTGCTTCATCAGCTCCTCCAAGACCTATACCTGACCAAACCGCAAAGATAAGAAACAAAACCGCTCCAATAATTGCCAACACTTTTTCTGCCGTTCTTTTTACCATTTAAATTCCCCTCTCTTATTTTAATGACCCGCTACATCGCGTTTTACGAACAATACCCATCCTACGACCAAAAAGATAATATAATACACAATTATGGTCACTACCGCGAATGTAAGCGTCAAATCATCAATTAATTTCATACCCGTTGTGAATTGAGTCAAATCCAAATTTGAAAATAGAACATACTTCGCAAACGGCTTATCGTAAATAAACGGGATGACGGTGGTGCCGGCGAACATAAGGAAAATAGCCGTTCCGATTGCTAAGGCACCATTACGAAGCGCAGCAGATATCATGAAAGCGAACGTTGCCCATACGACCAACTTGACTAGCTGCAGCCCATAGTCCTGCGCAATTCGCGTCCATACAGATATCTCGACGACTTCCCCATCCTTTACTTGCAGCATGGAACCATCGCCTCCAAGACCGAAGAACAGCATCCCGAATAGCCAAGAAAAGATGAATAGTACAATTAATGCAGTTAAAGCAAATAAAAGTACACTTGCATACTTCGCAAAAAATATTTTCGTCCTGGTTGCTGGCCGAATCAATAATAGCTTGATCGTTCCCCAACGGTACTCATTTGCTATTATTCCGCCAGCAACTATGATTGTCAGCAAGCTGAGCACACTTGTCATATAATTACCTTGGTAAAGGAATTCCCAAGCTGTCATCCCTTCAGGCTTTAAGTCATTCTCAATCCGATAGTTATTGATCAATATATTCGAATCAGCCGGGTCGAATTCCGCAAGTGATTCGTTCTCCTCTTGTAATTGCTGCTTCCACGTCGCATCATCATAATCTGATACAAACCCATCTGCTGTCCGCATCAAAATAGCAAATCCAAGTACCACCACTATAAGAATGCCAAGCATGATCCATGTTGCCAGCTGGCTATACAGCTTGGTTTGCTCGTTGCGCACAAGCTGGAAAAAATTACTCAATGACATTCTCTCCAATCACATGTAAGAATTTATCCTCTAGTGTCTTCCGTTCCACTGCAATACCATACAGCTCGATATCGGCGACAGCCAGTGCTTTAATGATGGATGGGATTTCTGCCCGTGTTATCGGGAATGTGAGTTTCTCCCCGCTCGCCATTGCTATAATCCCGAATTCTTCCTGTAAAAGCCGCTGTGCTTTTTCGTGATGTTCCGCTGGACAATCGATTTGCACGACTTCAGCTGGTGTTTCTTCTTCGGTATTTTGAATTTGCTGGATGGATATAAGTTCACCATTCTTTAAGATACCGATCCGGTCACACATCAGCTCCATTTCCGAAAGCAAATGACTGGAGACAATGACTGCCACATTCTCTTGTTCTGCTAACCTGCGGATATACTGACGGATCTCCCGTATACCTGACGGGTCCAATCCATTTGTAGGCTCATCTAATATCAAGATAGAAGGATTATGTAATAATGCCTGTGCAATACCTAGCCGCTGTCGCATACCTAAGGAATACCGCTTCACTTTCTGATGTATGCGCTGCTCCAACCCTACGAGCTCCACCACTTCATCAATGCGTTCCTTTGATATCCCAGGAATCATCCTTGAAAATACAAGCAGGTTCTTGTACCCAGACATGAACCCATATAATTCCGGGTTCTCAACAATTGCTCCAACATGTCGGATTGCCTCTTTATAGTCTGTCTTGATGCTTTTTCCTTGTATCCGCACGTCGCCTTCTGAAATACGAATCAAGCCTACCATCATTCGGATTGTCGTTGTTTTACCTGCACCGTTTGGTCCGAGGAATCCGAATACCTCACCCGGCTGAATGTCGAAGTCCAACCCCTTCACAATCAGTTTAGAGCCAATCTGCTTCTTCAGCCCGATCAGCTGCATAGCCGGTTCTGTCATCTCGTTCACCCTTTCCCTGTAACATTTTTGTCAACTTCCATAATATGTACGGAGCACCTTGTCAGATTGTTTCATTTTTATATAGAAAAAACACCACGAATCAAATGATTCATGGTGTTTTCGTTATCAATTACTATGTTTCTTCCGTCGGTTCCATGTATATAATGCTGCTCCAGCAGCCATCAATACGGTACCGGCCACGAGAATATTACCAACAGGAGATGCTGTATCCGGAAGACGTTTGCCCTCTTCTTGTTTCACCGTCTCTGTAGCAATCTTAGGTGTTACTGTCACTTTTTCTTTGACAGGGGCTTCGTGATTTGAAGCTGGTTTCTCTTCAGTCACTGGCTTTTCAATTGCAGGAATGAAACCACTTCCTACGTCTTCACCAGTGACAGTGAAATCAAGAAGCAGATTGCCTTTTGCATCATATAACTCCACAAAGAGAATCTGATCTTTTATTTCAGTCAGCTTAGAAAGTTCTTCAATCGTTACTTCCTCCTGAGTAGTTCCATCACTGAGATAAAATTTCGCTTTTAATTGGAATAGATCCATTGCCTCATTCCATATGGATACGATTTCTTTTCGCTGGCTTTCATCAAGCTCATTAAGTGTTTCAAAATCACCCAGCGCCTCTACACGATCCATTATTCCGAATAATTTATCGAAGAATGCCTCATCTATATTTTCAAAAACATTATTAAGATGATCATAGAAGTTCCGATATTCCTCTTTACTTATTCCGATCGTCTGCAAATTCGGAAACTCACCATTGAGTTCCTCCCATGCCATTTCAAAATAGTAATCACTTTCTGTATAGATGAATTCTGCAAGTTCATCATAACTTGTGAAGTCCTCTAACTTAACGTCATTCTCCTTTAGAAGCTGGTCAAGTTCTTCTTGGGTCATCTCCACTTCCTGCAATAAGAAATAAAGAGACACACTATTGATGTCGTTATAAATCACTTCATAAATATCATCCATACTTGAATAGCTATATAGATCAAGTCCATTCTCATAAAACAAATCTGCTAGTTCCTTTTCTGTCAGCCCTAGTTCTTCTGCTAGCATTTGCACGTTTTCAGCATTCACCGGTTCACCCATAACCCAGTATAAATCGGAATAAAGTAAAATATCCTCGGCCGTATATCCTTTATCTGAAAGACCCATTTTCTCCAATCTAGCATTCAATTGGTCTACAGTACATCCAGTCTCATCAAGAAAAGACTGGAAGTTCTCATCAGTTACTGGCTCTCCCAGCCATTCCCGTAACTCATCAATAGAACTCACTTCAAATTCCTCAATCGTTCCCCACTCAAAATCAACTAGATAGCGGTTCAAACCTTCCAAATCTGTACCTAGCTCAGCCGCGTAGGCTTCAAGGTCTTTTTGTTTAATAGCAGCAGACGCAGTCTGTGGTGCTACTGCTTGCAGGCAAAGCAAAACCATGATTATTCCAACCAATAGCTTCTTTGTCACTTATGTATCCTCCTGGAAATATATTTATGCAATTCCAGATTATTATAATTGGAGTAAAAAGGCTTGGCTACATAAATATTTATAAAAATTAAACTTTTTTACTTGACATAGAAAAACCCCTTTATTAAAGGGGTTAATTCGACATTTATCTACTTATTTCAATGATATTCCCATCCGTTTTGAGCGTGTCTTCATGCCCATCTTGACATAGAAATCTTCTGCACGATTATTGAAATTCCACACATTCAGTTCTATTTCAGTTGCCCCTATCTTTTTTCCATGGCGCTTGATTTTTTCGAATAGGTGGCCGCCGATCCCTTTGCCGCGCATATCGGAACGGACACAGAATTCTTCGATGAAAATGTGTGCATTGTGCGAGATTGTCTCATTCGTTACCCGTATCGTGGCAAATGCCATAACTTCCTTTGTTTTTTCCACTAAAAACACTTTTTTATTATCCAAGTATATATTGCTTTCAAACACGTGCTGGTCAAGCGGTTCTGTCTTCTTGGCAAAATGCTCCGGCTGATTTGTATAATGCGTATTATATAATTCCTTGTACAGAACAGCGACTTGGTCATAATCCGAGACCTTTGCTTCGCGTATCTTGAACATCGGTTTCACCTCTGCAGCTTGTAGTCTTGTTAACCAGTTTATCATGTTCGTCCCCCTCCGTCATAAAACTGTCCAAATAAACCGCTGTTAGCAGAGAAAACGCTTCTCCTAGCCATTTCTCCAAACGAAACGAAAATCCCTGCGCAGCTTTGACAAGTTTCTATTTCTATAGGAAAATAGAAGGAACGAAAGGAGGTGTATACAGATGCTGTATGCTTTTTGGAATATGTTTGCCGATGATTTTACTTCGTTGGTCTTTTATATCGGTCTGACGATGACTTTTATATTGGCGCATAGAACAACAACGAAAGTTACGAGTCGTTTTCGTGCTAGTGATGCGATGCAATGGCAGCATGTCTGTACATTAGACAGCTGGCAATCGCATACTCCTACTACTGTTTCTTACAGCAAGCCGATCGTTCATTGGCTCGCTCGCACTACCATGCGGAAGGACGGTCCGGATGATGATAGCGAAGCAGCTTCTTGTTTGTATCCAGATAACCAATCGATACAACAAGGAGGAAAAACAAATTGCAACGCACATCTGTATCCACATTCTTTAAAAAGTACGGTATTATTTTAAGCTCCATCACTCTGATAGTCTTGCTTGCCGGCTGCCAAAGCAGCAGCGGGGATGCATCTAGTGAAGGATGGTTCAATCATTACTTCATCAGTCCATTCTCTTACCTGATCAAATGGATTGCTGGTAACTTCAATGATGATTACGGGATCAGCGTTATCCTGATCACGTTAGCAGTACGTCTCATATTGATGCCTTTCATGCTGATGCAGCTCAAGAAGAGTTATGAGACACAGGAGAAAATGAAGCTATTCAAGCCAGAGCTTGATGCTTTACAGGCAAAATATAAAGACAAAACCGATGTTGAGTCCAAACAGAAACAGCAACAGGAAATGATGGAACTGTATCGAAAACACGGAATGAATCCATTTTCCGCGATGGGCTGTCTGCCGCTGTTGATTCAGATGCCTTTCTTAATCGGCTTCTATTCAGCTATACGAAATACACCTGAAATTGCAACACATGATTTCCTTTGGTTTAATCTTGGAACACCAGATATGGTCCTCATGGTTATTGCGATGGCAGTCTATTGGCTGCAATATCGCGTGTCCCAAATCGGGGTAGATCCAGCTAGAAGACAGCAAGCCCGCATGATCGGTATCATTTCTCCGCTCATGATCGGCTTTATTTCCTTCAGTTCACCAGCTGTGCTGCCACTGTACTGGGCGGTTGGCGGTCTGTTCGTAATCTGCCAGACATTGCTGGCAAAGTTTTTATTCCAGCGGAAAAAATGAGCATAGAAAAACCACTTCCTACATAGGGAAGTGGTTTTTTTAGTTATTATTCTACAACGTTCACTTTCAAATCTACATCGATGTTGCCACGAGTTGCTTTGGAGTATGGGCAGAACTGGTGTGTTTTTTCCAAAAGGTCTTCCGCTTCTTCCTGTGAAACGCCTTTTACATCTACAGAGATAGCAACGCCTAGTTTAAAGCCATCGCCATCTTTCAATAGGCTGACATCAACAGAAGTTTCTGTTTCAACACGCTTGCGCTCAGCTCTTGCTACATGGTTGAATGCTCCATCGAAGCAAGCAGAATATCCTGCTGCGAATAATTGCTCTGGGTTGGAACCTTCAGCATCTTTTTTACTGCCTGGTTGCACAAGATTAAGGTCAATCAAACCATCATCAGATTTTACATGGCCTTCACGTCCGCCAGTTGCTTTTGCGTGAGATGTGAATAATACGTCACTCATGTTAATTCACTCCTATTTCGTTTATTAGTTTGATAAAGCTGCATTCAGTATTACTAATTCCTTTTTACCGTTATTTTAAACATAAAGCAAACGAATTGCTTAGGCTGTGACGTCTCGTTTCATGAAACTGAACCATGTGATAACGGTGATGACGACAAAATAAATTGCCATTACTGCAACAGAGAAGCCCAATGTCATGCCATCCACGACGGGTACGTTACCTGGGTTATATACTGTCAGGTCCACGTTATTGAATAAAATATACTTCGACCAATCATATCTGGAAAGTATGAAACTGATGGTCGGGAAGAACATTGAGATGAAGATGGAAAACCCAATTGCCAAGGCTGTGTTACGGAATATGGTAGATAGAGCAAAAGCAATTGTCGCATAGATTAACGTTTGGACAAAGTACAGCCCGTAATCTCTTATAGTTGAAGCTAGTAAATTATTGGTCACAGTCTCTCCATTGTCGAAAATCACACTTTTCGCATCAAATCCATTGAATCCGAAGAAGATTCCGCCGACAACAAAGGAAAATCCAATAAAGAATACAAAGAAGATAACTGTCGTGATGAACATACTTACATACTTGGAAGTTAAAACGCTGAAACGGGAAGGTGTTTTAGTCAGTAATAATTTGATTGTACCTGTCCCGAATTCAGTAGAAACAAGGCCACCTGCAATGATAGCGATGAACAGGATTAAAAACGGTGCACAGTAGTACATGACGCTTTCCATATAAGCAGCAAGTGAGTCGCTTTGAACTGGTGCGATGTCTTGGTCCAGCTGGTATTGCATAGTAGCTAAATCCTGCTGGACAGCTGCGGCTTCCACATCACCATCTTCAACTTGCTTCTGTAAATCTTGTATCTGCTGCTCTGTATCTGCTCGCCAGTCTCCACTGCTGTCTTCTGCGTAATACGCTGTGAATGCAGCGATTGTAATCAGTAAGGCTGCTGCAATCCCAAACATAATCCACGTCGACAGACGACGGAATGTTTTCATATGTTCATTTTGTACCAAACCAATGAATTTAGACAATTTCCTTCCCTCCAGTCAATTCCAAGAATGTATCTTCTAATGTTTTCGTTTCTGCCTGAATTCCATAGATGCTGATGGCTTCCTTGGCTAACTTGGCAGCAGCTGCTGGTATTTCGTCACGTGTCAGCTCAATAATGATTTGTTTATCCTTAATCTCTGGTTTCTTGCTGCCCATATCTCGGAGCACAATTGCCGCTTGTTCCAATGGTTCAACCTGGAAGCTGACCATTTGTGTCTGTTCACTCGACATCTCATGGACTTGCTGTACACCTAGCATCTTACCTTGCTGAAGAACTCCGATTCGGTCACACATCAATTCCATCTCGCTCAGCAAATGGCTAGACACGATAACGGCAAGCCCCTCTTTTTCTGCAAGGTTGCGAATATAGTGACGCATCTCTCTAATACCAGCTGGATCCAAGCCATTTGTCGGCTCATCCAGAATTAGTACATCCGGACGATGCAGCAACGCTTGCGCGATTCCGAGACGCTGTCTCATTCCAAGGGAATATGTTTTAACCTTATCGTTGATTCGATTCTTCAAGCCGACTAGCTCGATAACTTCATCAATTCTCTTCTTATCTACGCCATCACTCATTCTCGCAAAATGCACAAGATTCAGATATCCAGAAAGATACTTATACATTTCCGGGTTCTCGACGATGGCACCGATATGTTTCATAGCCGCTCCATGTGACGTTTTGATACTATTGCCTTTGATTAAAATATCTCCATCCGTTATGCCCATCAGTCCGACAATCATCCGAATTGTCGTTGTTTTACCGGCCCCGTTCGGCCCTAAAAAACCGAACACCTCACCGGGATAGATGGAAAAATTGACACGGTCGATGATTTTTCGTCCACGTATCACTTTGGTAACCTGCTTGATTTCAACTGCTGGCTGTTTTTGCATACTTTTTCGCTCCTTTGCTTGTAATAAAAGTTGTAATGCTTCCTTACTCATAGATCGAGCTCATCCATTCCAATATGCCCTTCTGCTCGTCGTAGCGCAGTTCTTCAACATTCCTGTGATCCACTAGCTCCCCATCTTTGATAGCAATTACTTCATCAAGAATCATTTCAACTTCCATGATTTGATGCGTGGAAAGGAGAACAAGCTGCTTCTCCGTATCCACGAAAGTGATAAGACCTTTTACAATGGAGTCCCGCACAAGTGGATCCAATCCTGAAAGCGGCTCATCCATCAACAGAACAGGTACTTCCCTGGAAAGTGTAAGGATAATTTTCAGCCTGCCGCGATTCCCTTTCGACAGATGCTTCACTTTCGTGTTGGCATCCAAGTTCATATACGCACGAATTTCTTCTGCCTTTTCTTTATTGAAATCAGGAAATTGCGTTGCAAAGAAATCAATTGTCTGCTGGACAGTATAGAAGGAGTAATACTCATCCAGCTCGGATAGATAACTGACTTTCGATGCTATCCGGCGTGTCACTTTCTCACCGTCCAGCTCCACAGATCCTTTGCTCGGATTGATTAGCCCGGCAATCAACTTCATGGTCGTTGATTTACCTGCCCCATTCAATCCGACAAGACCGATGATTTTACCTTTATCGAGCTTTAGGTTCACGTCTCGCAATGCTGTTTTCGTCATATACCGTTTTGTCACATCTTTGAATTCAATCATCTGCTGTGTCCCCTTCCAAATAGGTTTGCAGCCCTTTTGTAATCTCTTCATTTTGATAGCCCATGTCATGCATGACTTGGATGAAATTCTGAATCTGTTCTTGTTTCAGCTTCTCACGTATAGAAAGGAGAATATCCTCATTTTCCGTAACGAATGTTCCTTGCCCTCTGCGTGATTCCACGATTCCCGATGCCTCCAGTTCGCGGTACGTCCGCTGTACCGTATTCGGATTTACTTTCGATGATACTGCCGTTTCCCTGACGGAAGGCAGTTTGTCGCCAGGCTTCAGCTCACCACTGACAATTTGTCTGTTCAGCCGATCTGCCAGCTGCAGATAAATCGGCTGGGATGATTGAAATGTATCGGTCATGCTCTACACCTCTACTTTTTTGTCTAATAACCAAGATGCGATGAAATAGATGATAAGAATAGTAATTAGTTCAATGACATAATTACCAGCATAGATGAAGGTGTCTTCACCTTGAAAATTAACTATTGCCTGCCTGACATCCATGTCGAATTGAAGAGAATTGGCGACAAAACCTAAATCGATTTTCCCCCATTCTGTAATAGCATAATAAAATTTTGAATCTGCAAGGAGTCCAAAGTAAAGATAGGCGAACACCCACCAGCCAATGAATACTGATACTCCGCTAAGGAATGCCGGCATATATCTTTCCAATAATAGAAAAACAATATATGCAAGAATGACGTAAACAGAGAAATCAATTGAAAACGAAATGACATGTAAAAATGCGATCATACCAATTCTGAACCACGTGCCATCTGAAAACGGCACAAAATGCAGACCGCCCACATAAGCCGCAATACTAATGATTAGCAAAGAGATAATCATGTATATGGTACCTGTCACCAGCTTTGCTGCGAGAAGCCCTGAAGCGTGCATTGGATTGTGAAGCCAGAGATGTAATCTTTTCCTCTCCACCCCAAGACTGTAGAGCATGTATATAGCCATGAAAAAGAAGTGCCCGCCACCCCAGGCTAAACCGATGATACCGACAGCATCCCACGCGTACCCAAATCGATAGGTAGCAACGGTAACGATAACCAAGCCGACAAGGAATAATACGATTGCCAAAAGTAAAATTGGCAATCCGATACGGAACTCCTTCTTTACTAATGCTAGCCAAGCTTTCATGAAATAAACCCTCCTGATGTATTACTGTATTAATCATATAGTACACTAGTACAGAAATACACGTCAATAGGCAAAAGAAAAAAGCTGGAACATTTTTTCCTGTTCCAGCTTTTTATTGTATTAATTAGTTTTCGTAACCAACTAATTGTTTATATGCTTTTGCATACTGATCTGCAGCTTTAATCGCATCTACGACTTGATCTGCTGTGATTGTATCAGGCAGGTTATGGATTGATTCACCTTCCTGCACTGCCAGTTCAGCAACCTTCAGCAAGTCCTCATCCGAAACATCTTTAAGTTTGATGTCTTCTAGAGTGACTGGGAGGCCAAGAGCAAGATAGAAATCAATATACGTGTTGATCTCATCAAGTGTACGATCCTCCAGCGCAAGCTGTGTTAGCGTACCAAATGCGACCTTTTCACCATGGGTTAGGCTATGAATTTCACCATGCAGTGCGGTGAAGCCATTATGGATAGCATGCGCCGCTCCAAGTCCGCCACTTTCGAACCCTAGTCCGCTAAGCAGTGTATTTGCTTCGACAACCGCTTCCAATGCAGGTGTAACGATTTGTCGTTTGTTAGCCTCATAAGCAAGCAATCCATACTCGAAGAGAACTTCTTCCGCTTTTTCAGCAATTGCTTGTCCAGCGATAGTAGCCAGTCCGCCAGCCATGTTTGTGCCGCGTCCTTCAATAGAAGCACGTGCTTCCACCCAAGTAGCCATTGCATCAGCAATTCCGGAAGCTAAGAAACGTGGTGGTGCCTGCGCGATTATTTTTGTGTCGACAAGGACAAGGTCCGGGTTCTTGTCGTAGAACTTATAGCTTTCAAAAGTTCCTTCCTCAGAGTAGATAACACTCAATCCGCTCGTCGGTGCATCAGTGGATGCTGTTGTCGGCAGGATCACAACACCAACTTGCAGCTCGTCTGCTACTGCTTTAGCAGTATCAAGTGTCTTTCCGCCTCCGATGCCGATGACAACATTACTTTCCTTACCATCAGCAGCAATACGCTTGATTTCCTCTGTCGATGCTTCTCCGCCGAATACGATTCTTTTCGTTTGGATACCGCTCTGCTCCAGATTCTCAAGCACTGTATTACCTGCCAAGTCCCATACAAATTCATCCGCAAGAACAAGTGCATTATCCCCGATTTTTTTAACATACTCCCCAGCTTTCAGAAGTACATCTTTTCCTTGAACATACCGGCTTGGACTGATAAATACTTTTTCCATGAATAAGACCCCTCTCCAAATCGTATTAAATCACATTCTAAATCCTTTTCCCTTTCTGTTCTGTTTTCTAACGTAAAATTCCTCTTTTTTGGCAAATCAAGGGTTTCTTTTGCATATATTTCATTTGGAGCCAAGAATGAAGAGGAGGACACGGAATTGACGCAGCAGCCTTATAGCAAAAACCAGCCGGTCCAACCCGGCACGAACTTTTACTTTCCGCCTCAGCATCAAGACCAGCAGCCTGGTATAGAGGGATTGATGCGGCCAAGGCCAATTATTGAGACCGATACGTACAGAGGTTCAGGAAAGCTGAAAGGAAAGATAGCGATCATCACTGGAGGGGACAGCGGAATTGGCGCAGCTGCAGCCATCGCTTTTGCCAAGGAAGGTGCCGATATTGTCATTGCTTACTATTATGAATACGAAAACGAAGATGCCCGACGGACAAAGAACAGGATTGAGCAGCTTGGGCAGCGCTGCACACTGATTGTCGGTGATTTGCGGAGCGAAGCACATTGCCAGGCTGTTGTCGCCCATACAATCGAGACTTATGGAAAATTAGATATTCTCGTAAATAATCATGGTGTCCAATTCCCCCAGGATTCGCTGACCGACATTTCCACAGCCCAGTGGGATGCAACGTTCCACACGAATATTTTTGCTTTCTTCTATCTTACAAAAGCTGCACTGCCGCATTTGAAAAGGGGTAGTACTATCGTTAATACAACATCAGTAACTGCATATGAAGGAAGACCTGATCTGATTGATTATGTTTGCACAAAAGGTGCCATTGTCGGCTTCACAAGAGCTCTATCCCAGAATCTTGCAACACAAGGGATCAGGGTTAATGGTGTGGCGCCAGGTCCGATCTGGACACCGCTCATCCCTTCCAGTTTCTCAGCAGAGGACGTTGCCACCTTTGGGCAGGATGTACCGATGAAACGCGCAGGCCAGCCTTATGAGCTTGCTCCAGCCTATGTTTACCTTGCTTCTGAAGACTCCTCTTATGTAACTGGTCAAATCATTCATGTGAACGGTGGGACGATGGTAAGCTCCTAAAAAAAGAGCCTGCGCAATTTTATGCGCAGGCTCTTTTACTGGTTATTAGAAAGATGCTTTGTAGATCTCAAGTGAATCTTCTTTATTCAATGTGTGATATCCACCGAACTCGCCGTTCGCATATGCTTTTTCAGCCATCAATTCCAAGCTATCTTCGGAAATATCGTAGTCACGAAGTGTAGCTGGTGCATCAATGCTATTCCAGAATGCGCGCAATGCATCAATTCCTTCGAGTGCTGCTTCTTTATCTGTTTTGCCTGTCGGATCAATACCGAAGACACGGACAGCAAGCTGCTTGAAGCGTGGTGCAGTCTCATCATTGAGTACATGCTTCATCCAGTTAGGGAATAGAATCGCCAGACCGCCGCCATGCGGGATGTCATGAACTGCAGATACAGCGTGCTCAAGGTTATGTGTTGCCCAGTCGCCGCGATAGCCCATGTTTAAAACACCGTTCAATGCCATCGTTCCGCTGTAAAGAATAGCAGCACGATTGTCGTAGTTTTCCAGATCCTCAAGCAGTTTCGGTCCTGTTTCCATTACCGTTAGCAATAGGGACTCACAGAAGCGGTCCTGCAATTCTGTATTCGTCGTTGTATGGAAATAATGCTCCAATACGTGAGACATCATGTCGACGATACCGTAGATAGTCTGGTCACGCGGTACAGTGAATGTGTTTTGTGGATCCAGAATAGAGAATTTCGGGAATGTATACGCACTTCCCCAGCCATACTTTTCATTTGTTTCCCAGTTCGTGATAACAGAACCAGCGTTCATTTCAGAACCTGTCGCCGCAAGAGTAAGTACAGTACCAAATGGAAGAGCATCGTCTGCGAATGCTTTCTTCGTTACGATATCCCATACATCTCCATCGTATTTGGCACCAGCTGCAATTGCTTTTGTACAGTCAATTACACTTCCGCCGCCAACTGCAAGCAATACATCGATACCTTCTGTTTTGCAGATTTCTACACCTTTACGCGCAGTAGAAACACGCGGGTTTGGTTCAACACCAGAAAGTTCGAATACTTCCGCTTCGATTTCCTCAAGTTCTTTCAGCACTTTTTCATACAAGCCGCTGCGCTTGATGCTTCCGCCTCCATAGACAAGCAATACTTTCTTGCCGTATGCAGGAATTTCTTCTTTTAATTTATCTAATTGGTCTTTACCGAAAATCAATTTTGTTGGGTTATAAAACGTAAAATTATCCAATCTGATCGCCTCCACATTTTATTATGCTAAAGGCTTGGAACAGAAGTAAAGCAATCCGCTCATGCCTGCCAAGCCTTAGGATATATATCTATAACTATTTTATTGGCTTATTGGCGCTGCAGCGGCATAGAGCAGCATCGGAATGATCCCCCGGACTTGATGATCTCTGAGAAATTCACTTCAATGACCGTTACTCCTTCTTTACGAAGCGCTTCATTTACCCGCTTATTGGAAGGCAGGCTCAATAACTTATCCTGCGCAAAAGACAGGATGTTCGTTCCCATATAGAACTGTTCTTCCTCAGAAATCTCGATTGTTTTATACAGTTTACGGAACCGTTCCAAATCTTCTTGTTCGAAAGCATCTGGATAAAGAATCGCCAAGTCTTCCCGAACCAAGTTGAAGACACAATCCAAATGAAGAATATCCTCACGAATCCTTACCGGAAGCACCTCATATTCCGGCAGCAGCTCCTGTACTTGCTGTACGGCTTTCTCATCTGTCCGTTTACTCAGGCCGATCCATACACGTCGACCGTCAACGACGACATCACCGCCTTCGATCGTTCCCTCTGTAATACCTTTATATGTAAGGTCCTGTTCCTCCAGCCATTCCTTTAGTATTTTTGTTTCACCTTTGCGGATATCATCTTCCATATTCGAAACAAATAATGTATCTCCTATGCAAAAACCGATATCCCGGGTATATACTTGTTCATTAAACTCCTTATGAGCCGGCAGTGACATCACATCCACTCCATGATCACGCAAGGCTTTTACAAAATCACCATGCTGCTTCATAGCTAAATCTGTGTCAATATTATGATTCAAATAATGCTTTTGTGTTTCGTTGATGATTTTGCGTATCTCCATATAGGCTGGCGGACATACGACGACATGCCTCAATTGTCCAAATTCTGACTGGCACTTTGTTTGGGGTTTTTTCTCTTCCTGCATCTTAGTCATACGATTCCCTCCATATAGTTGGCTTTTAGACGATTCTTCCTTCCACTCCTTATACACTTCCCTGTTTTGGGGTTTAATAAGCTGCCAAAAAAGGGATACTACCTGTAGAAATTCAGAAGGAGGAGATCATAATGGAACAAGCAGAAGTCAAAAAACACGTAGAACAGATTTTGGAAAATCAGAAGATCGGCACACTCGCTACCGTTCAGGGTGGTAAGCCTTATACTCGCTACATGGCCTTCTTCAACGAAGGGTATACATTATATTGCGCAACAAGCGGCAACTCACACAAGGTGGACGATATCGAGAGCAATCATAACGTCCATATCCTACTAGGATACAACGGCGATGGCGTCGGAGACGAATATGTTGAAATTGAGGCTGAAGCAAAAGTCAGCGAGTCTTCAGAAATGAAACAGCAGCTCTGGAAAGATAGCTTCAGTGCTTGGCTTGACGGTCCGAATGATCCAGATTACGTAGTACTGGAAATCAAACCTGACAAAATCTATTTGAAGAATGTGAACAAAAGCGACGTTTATACAGTCGACGTATAAGGAAAAAGCAGAACTACTTGTGGTTCTGCTTTATTATATATTCGGAAATTGCCTGTTTTAAGCTAGTCATCGAAGCCGCCTTTAATGTCCCTTTCGACTTAAGTCCTCTAACTTGTGATGGAGATAGTCCCACAATTATTGTTTTCGTACCGATCAGCTGAATTGTTTCAAATAATTGACCCAGCTGCTTTTCCCCATCATCCGTTATCTCTCCAACAGCATGGAAATCGAAGAAGACCTGCTCGTAATCTCCTTCATCAATTCGATACAAGATGTTCTCCTCGATCACCTGCAGCTTATCCGCTTGCAGATCTCCGAACAGAGGGACAAGTCCTGCTTCTGCATAAAGAGGAATGAATGGACCGCTCAGTTTATGGATTCGCTCTATTGCGACCTCCAGCTCTTCCTTCTTTTCGAGTAATTCAAAATCTGTTTCTGACAATCTGCTTCGGAGCTTTGTCAGCTGGTCTGTGAGATTATCTACTTCTTTCGTTTTTTCCACACATAGTATATGCACTTTATTATCTTCCCATTGCGAGGAAATACCGAACACGGCCAAGGGATCGTATTTCGTTTTCATATTTAGTTCTATTTCTATTTCCGAAAAATCAGGCTGTATATACTGGCTGACTTTCTGCCGGCTCTCTTCATCAACTAAAGTTCTAAAATTATCGCCAATTAAAAAGATATCACTGGCTGAGCGTGAATAATCCAATATCGCAAGCTCTTCATCAAGTAAGAAATACGGAAGTGGGAGAAATTTACCGGACACCATCAGCTGGTGCCTCCGTCTTTTCCTCAAGCCATGCAGAGACCTCATCAAGATCGTAAATTACGCGGGTCTGTGTGCCACAATAGGCTCTTAAATCATGCATAGCTACTACCCTTCCCCCGACAAGAATCCAGGGTTCCCAAGATAATTGCTCAAAGGCAGCAATATATTCTGTCAGCGCAGTAATTCTGTATGGAATTGCCGCAGATAAACCCACTACATCCGGCTGCCATTGCTCAGCACTTTGCAACGCATGAGACAATGGGAGATTCGGCCCCAGATGTCTAACTTGCCAATGATTCTCCTCAAATAGAGCTGCTATCATTTTCGAGCCGATAACATGATGTTCATCCTCCAGACATAGGAACATTGCTTTTTTCTCCGATTGTCTGTTTCGCCGCTTAAATGGAAAGATATACTGAGCCAACGCAAAATCACACACACTCGTCGCCAAATGCTCATCCGCTACAGTGATTTCATTACGCAGCCATTTTTCTCCTATATCATACATCGCCGGTGTTATGATTTCCTTGTACACACGTATACTCGGTCTAGTATCCTCTTCTAAAACTGTGTACGCCTGCCGCTCATCGCCCGCAAGCAACGCAGCAGCAAAACGCTGCCATGCTTCTGTCATCACGTATCACCCTCAGTTGTCTTCATCCTTGTTCTTTTCTGCAATCAAAACCTGAATTCCTTCCTCCAGACATGCTTTGTAAAAGAGGTATTGCTCTTTGTTCATGTAATTATCCAGGAGCGGAATGAGCCGCTCATAATTATCGATAATGATCTTTTCATTCATACCACGGGCAGACAGCAGCTCATGCAGCCATATGGTGTAGTCCACGAACAGCTTTGAGTCATCTGCGTCATATGCTGACTGCAGATAATCAAGATGATGCTGATTATCTTCCCGCGTCCGCTTCTTTCCGTTCTCGCCATATCGCTCATATAAAGAAGGATAAGCGCTGAAAATTTCCTCCACTATCTTATCAAGCATTGCATTTTTTGCTGACTGCTGGTTCACTGGGCCACCACCTCGAACATTTTGACGATAGGCCGGATAGCTGCAAGCTCTTGATCCGGATACTTTTTCTCCAGATCATGGATACGCTTAAAATCTTCCCCGCTCACCCAGTTTAGATAGCTCTGCTTGTCCTCCCAGGTGATTTCTACCGTCAGCTCACCTGGCTTTTTCTGATTATGCAGCAGCTGGAACTGTCGGAAACCAGGTGCTTGATCCACCAATTTCGATCGATTTCGATAGATAGCTATAACTTCTTCTGCCTTTTCTACTGGAACATCAAAGATTGAATGGACGATATACATGGAATCCCCCCAAATGCGATAGTTTTGAATACTTTAAGCGTATCATAAATTCAATATGCGTTTATAGCATTTCACCTTTGTTCTTCCATACAAAAAGAGCCATGATCAATTGATCATGGCTCTTCCTTTAACTTAAACGATCCATCGCACCTCTTCTGGCGGTGAATAATAGCAATCCAACAAGTACTGCCGCTGCTGCGACATAGTATGGAGCTCCAATTGAGATATGTTCAGACACTTTCCCAGCGAGCCATGGCGAAATCGAGCCACCCGTGAATCGCAGGAAACTATATGCAGCTGATGCTGTAGAACGCTCAACCGGCGATACTTCCATTACAGCCGTCGTCATGACAGTATTGTTAATACCAAGTAATAATCCCATTAGTGCAATCATCACTATGAGGAATACTGGCCAATCTGCGCCAATCCCCATCAAAGCCAAAGTAATAATGATACCGATCATTACCAAACTAAGTGATTTTTTCGTACCAAGCTTTGTTTCGAAGGATGGTGCAATAAAGATCGATCCGATTGCCAGCATAACACCCCAGACAAAGAAGACGAATCCGATACCGAATTCACCAAGGTTTAAAACAAATGGTGAATATGTCAGTAAGGTAAAGAAACCGAAGTTATAAAATAAAGCTGTCAGCCCTATCGTCAAGAGTCCCGGGTGACGCAATGCCTGGAATGGTGCTGAAAGCGGGGTTTTTTTTGCCGGTTTAGGCATATCTGTGAGTAATATCCACACCGCAAGCAATCCAATCAGCATTAATACTGCCACACCAAAGAATGGTGCACGCCAGTGGATGGACCCGAGCAATCCGCCCAAAAGAGGTCCGACTGACATTCCTAACCCAAGAGCTGCTTCATAAAGCATAATGGCTACTGCTGAACCGCCACTGGCAACACTGACGATTACGGCAAGTGCAGTAGAGATGAATAATGCATTACCTAGTCCCCAGCCTGCACGGAGTCCGACTAGTTCATCCACACTGCCAGCTAGCCCTCCTAAAGTTGAGAACAAAATAATAATGACCAAACCAATGAGCAATGTCATTTTCGGACCGATTCGGCTGGATAACCAACCTGTGATCAGCATCATAATTCCGGTAACGAGTAAATAACTCGTGAATAATAACTCAACTTGACTTGGCGTTGCATCCATCTGCGCTGCGATGGATGGAAGTATCGGGTCAACAAGACCAATCCCCATAAAGGCAACAACACATGCAAAAGCAACCGCCCATGCTGCCTTCGGTTGCTGGAAAATCCGTTTTATACTATGTGCATCTTCTTTAATTTCATTTTCTGCCTGTTCAATTTCGTGTCCATCGGGTATCGTTTCATTACGAATGTCCGACATACACTCATCCCCTTTCTATTAATCAGCGAGCATCTTACGGCTTAGCCGGATGAACTCATTTTTCTCTTCTTCCGTCAATTTATCCAGGAAAGAACCAAAAGCTTTGTCCCTTGCTCCAGAAAAACTCACATAAAAATCAGACCCTTTTTGTGTGATCGCAAGCATGACCACCCGACGGTCCTTCTCTGAATGAATACGCTCCAGATAGCCTTCCTTGATCATGCGGTTCCCTAAATTCGTTGCCCCGCTAAAGCTGATCCCTACTTCTTCAGCTAAATCAGACATGCGCATCGGACCATTATTTTTCAACAACCTCAGCAATACGAGCTGCGGCCCGGAAATCTGAAAATCCCATTCCTTACGCAACGCTTTATTGACATTACGTACTAATTCGATAAAATCAACCATATCTCTGCTTTCCACTTACAGACCCCCAATTACTGCTTTCTACTAGTATTAGTATACATTAATATTTCATACATGTGAAATAAATTTCATCAAAAAATTTCAGCTGCTAGGAATAACAGCCGAAATTACTTATTACACTCTTTTTTTCAATGTCTTTTCTGTCTGTTCATTTACTGCTTGCCTTATATGATACAACTCCGCATACATACCTGCCGCAAATGCTCCAATGATACTGAGCAGTACACTTAGAATCATAGCCATAAAGTTTAAGTCAAAGCCGAGCATGGCGACCATGCCGATGATAAAGCCAATCACTAAGCCGATAGCAGTGAATTGCAGCAATTTACCGAATGTTACAGAATACATCTATCCACACCCTCTCATCTGCCTGTTCATCTACTTATCTTGTACCCCAAATTGAACTAGACTATGCTTCTATCCAATCGTTTAGTATAATAAGCCAAAAACATGGGGGAATGGACATGCACTACCGCATCGCAGAACTTCACGATCTTCCTGCAATTGTTTCCATCTATAATTCCACGATTGCCGGCAGAATGGTAACTGCAGATCTGGAAGAGATATCAGTAGAAAGCAGACTGGATTGGTTCCAGCACCATACGGAACAGCGACCGCTTTGGGTCGTGGAAGAAGACGAGAATATACTAGGTTGGATTAGCTTGGAGCCGTTTTATGGTCGAGCTGCTTATCATAAAACCGTGGAAGTCAGCATCTATATTCATCAAGATGCCAGAGGCAAAGGACTTGGAAGAAGTATGCTGCAGTTCGTCCTTGACCAGGCCGAGATATTAGATTTCAAGACAGTTTTAGGTTTTGTTTTCGGCCATAACGAACCGAGCATCAAGCTCTTTGAACGCTTCGGATTTAAGCGGTGGGCTGATATGCCGAATGTAGCCGAACTGGATGGATTTGAGCGGGATTTAGTTATTTTAGGCAAGCGAATCCGCCCTTAATCGTTATCCACTTGTGGATAACGTGCAGCGCACTAGCATTCGTCAAATTTTTCTGTGTATAACTTATGTTACACACAAATTATGTGAACAAACAGAATCTTTCTGTGTACAAGCTTCTCTTTACCCACAATAAAATGTGCATAGCCTTGAAGCTATGCACATTTTATTATTTTCTTATTTTGTTCTTCGAGCAAAATCGACAAATCGAAACTTGTCCGGTCGATGCTTCGACTCGGTATATTGGAATAAAGTTGTATCCTCAAGATAAACAGCACTGCGCACGACTACAAGCTGTTGATAACTTCCCAAATCCATAATCGCTTTATCTTCCGCTTGAGCTTCTTCAACGACTACTTCCTTTTTTGCATAACTGATGGACAATCCTAGTTCCTGTTCCAGATAATCATAAATCGAATCGGCTGCTATTTCTTCTGTTATACCAGGAGCAAGTTCTTTCAATAAAAAATCTTTATCATAGATGACCGATTCACCATCCAGTTTACGTAAGCGATGCAGCTCCCATATAGGTGTACCTTCCTCACATTGCAGCACCTGTTGTATAAAACCACGCGCTTTTTTACAAGAAAGTGACGTTACACATGTCTCCACCTTCTGCGACATCGAGCGGGACAGCTCCTTGAAGCTCGTAAGTCCGCTGACCGGCAAAGGTAGTTTGTCCTGTTCAAGCACGACCGAGCCTTTTCCTTGCAGCTTTTGAATGTACCCATTCTGGGACAGCAATTGCAAGGCTTTGCGTACTGTTTCCCTGGATGTCGCGAATCTCTCCGTCAGCTCATTTTCAGAAGGAAGCAGCTGCCCTGCCTTAATTTTTTCTGTCTGGATTTCTTTTGCTAACAAATCATAGATTGCTTGAAATTTCTTCTCCATCCACATCAGGCCTTTACGCTTTACTATGGTAAATGACCGCTTCGAACGGACGAAGCCGTATCTTTCTGAAATCCGACGGACTATTTTCATAATTGGAAAGCAGGATTTCTGCTTTTGCCATGTGTTCTTTCGGATAGGAAAATTCTGCTGTCTCACCGAAGAAATTCGCAACGACTAGCAGTTTTTCACCATTCCACTTCCGTTCATAACAGAAGAGACGCTCATCATCCATACATATCGGTTCATAGTCTCCATAGGTTATGATAGCATATTCCTTCCGTAGGCGAATCAGCTTTTGATAATGATAGAAAATCGAATCATCATCCTGCAGCGCCTTTTTCACATTAATATCTGCATAATTCGATGCCACTGCAAGCCACGGCTTTCCATTAGTAAAGCCCGCATTTAACCCTTCATTCCACTGCATCGGAGTTCGTGAATTATCCCTGGAGCGGCGCTGAATAATTCGCAAAGCTTGTTCACTGTCCAGACCATCCTCTTTGAGGGCTTGAAAGGCATTATGGGTTTCTACATCATTATAATCTTCGATGCTAGAGAACTTCGGATCGGTCATTCCTATCTCTTCTCCTTGATAAATATAAGGAGTTCCTTGCATCATGTGCAGAACGGTTGCCAGCATCTTCGCTGATTCTTTCCAATATTGATCGTCATCTCCGAACCTGCTGACAATACGCGGCTGATCATGATTGCACCAGAAGAGCGCATTCCAACCGCCCACTTCATGCATACCGATTTGCCAATCAGATAAGATCTGCTTCAGCTTAATAAATTCAAGTTTTCCATCTGTCCATTTCATTCCGTTCTCATAATCAACTTTCAAATGATGAAAATTGAAAGTCATACTCAACTCCTCGGCATCCGGTTTTGTATACTGCTGGCAAGCAGCCAAGCTTGTGGACGACATCTCGCCAACTGTTACCAGACTATGAGGTGTAAAGACTTCCTGGTTCATTTCATGCACAAATTCGTGGATTCGAGGTCCGTCTGTGTAGTACTCTTTCCCAAATTGACCACCAGGGGCATCGTGATCATAGGGAAAGCTCTGGACTTTTGAAACGAGATTGATGACATCCAGACGGAACCCATCAAGCCCCTTTTCCGCCCAGAAATTCATCATCTTGTACAATTCTTTCCGTACTTTCTCATTCTCCCAGTTAAGATCCGCCTGTGTCTGGTCGAACAGATGTAAATAATACTGATTCGTGTGTTCCTCCAAACCCCAGGCACTGCCGCCAAACTTGGACACCCAGTTGTTCGGCTCGGCACCCTCTTGCGGATCTCGCCAAATATAATAATCACGGTAAGGGTTATCCTTTGAGGATTTTGCTTGTTGGAACCATTCATGTTCTGTTGATGTGTGATTGATGACAATATCCATCATCAGCTTCATGTCTCGATCATGCAATTCCCCGATTAATCGTTCCACATCTTCCATCGTGCCGTAAGCAGGCTCAATCTCGTAATAATCACTGATATCATATCCATTATCACGCTGTGGAGATCGGTAGATCGGCGTCAGCCACACCATATCAATACCGAGCTCTTTCAAATAATCGAGCTTTTCGATTATTCCCTGCAAATCTCCGATTCCATTGCCTGTCGTGTCATGAAAGCTTTTCGGATAAACTTGATAAACTGTACTTCTTTTCCACCATGGTTCGTGCATTATAATCCCCTTTCCTTAATTACACATTCTTTTTTCGTTTAGCTACTAGATAAGTTGTGACGAACGGTACAACAATGACTATCACCATACCGATTGCAAATGCTCCCCAGCTTCCCGGCAGAATAGAAAAGATACCGGGTACGCCGCCGATTCCTACCGAACTTGCCTCCACGCCTCTCCAGGCTATAAACGTTCCCGCAACAGCTGAAGCTCCAAGAGCAAGGAAGAATGGATAGCGGAATCGCAGATTAACACCGAACACAGCCGGTTCTGTTACCCCGAGCCAAGCACTGATCCAGGAAGTCAGAGATAATCCTCGCAGCTTCTCATCCTTCGTAGCCAGCATCACACCAAGCGTCGCAGAACCTTGGGATATATTAGACAGTGCCAGTATTGGCCATAGGAATGTTGCGCCCGTATTAGCAATCAGCTGTAGATCCAGAGCAAGGAATGTATGGTGAAGTCCGGTAACAACTAAAGCTCCATACAAAGCGCCATACAGCAAACCACCGACCGGAGCGACTGTATCGAATACAGCTACGAATCCATCTGTAATGGCATTCCCGACGATGAACATAATTGGTCCGATCACGATGAAGCTTACAATACCAGTAAGCAAGAGCGCGACAGGAGCGACAACGAGCAGCTGAAAACTATCAGGTACTTTGCGACGAAGGAATATTTCTATTTTAGCTAAAACCCATGCTGCGAAAAGCACCGGCAGCACTTGTCCTTGATATCCGATACGCTGAATCTCCAGTCCGAACAGATTCCAGACCGGTGCATTTCCTTCCAGGGCAGCACTAGCATAATCAGTCGGATTCAATAGGGATGGATGAATCAAAGCCAAACCGAGCACCATCCCTAGAAGCGGACTTCCGCCGAATTTCTTAACTGCCGACCACCCTATCAGTGCCGGCAGGAAGGCGAAGGCTGTGTTAGCGATTACATAAATCATATCAGCAATGCCTGCCCACTGTGGATAAACCTCGATGATTGATGCACTGTCGAAGAAAATACCTGGATTATTTAAGATGTTATGAATACCTAGCAATAAACCCGCAGTTACAATTGCTGGCAAAATCGGAATGAAAATGTCGCCAAGCGTTTTTAATGCTCGCTGCAGCGGATTACCATTCTTACTTACCGTTTCCTTCACTTCATCCTTTGTAGATTCCCCGACTTCGGCAACCTGAATAAACTCCTTATATACTTTATCGACTGTACCTTGACCGATAACAACCTGATACTGGTTATTTGCTGAAAAAGAACCTTTTACAACATCGATATTCTGCAGTGCCTCTTTATCGACCTTACCTTCATCTGCCAACGCCAGCCGCAGCCGCGTGACACAATGTGTCGCAGCCTGGATATTTTCTTTTCCTCCAAGCGCTGCCACTATCTCTTCTGCTTGCTGTCTAAGATCCACCTCTGCCACCTCACTCTAGTTTTGTAATGTAAGCGAATACAATGATAGCATAACTTGTATATACAAGTTATGCAAGATATACCTACTCTTCTATACCCCAAGATTCAGCTCTGGATTATTAAATTTTGTCGTAGTAAAATGGAAAAGTATTTGTAAACGTTTTTACTTTGCACTAATTTCTCAAATTCGCAGACAAAAGTTGAGGGTAATCATGCATACATACAAACCTTACTATCATTTCCCCCGGGAGTCGTGGGCTGCTCTTTCGGAAACGAAGACACCACCCCTGACACAAACAGAGCTAGAAGAAATCCGGGGAATAAATACTAGAATTTCTTTATCCGAGGTGGAAACTGCTTATATGCCGCTGACCAAGCTTATCTCCTACTATCTGGAGGCAGCAGAAATGCTTCATGCAAAAGCAGGTAATTTCCTTGGTACCAACGAGAAAAAAGTTCCTTTCATCATCGGCATCGCCGGAAGTGTAGCAGTTGGAAAAAGTACTATCGCCCGATTGCTTCAATTACTGCTTTCCCGTGCATTACCTGATAAGAAAACAGAGCTTGTAACGACTGATGGATTCTTGTATCCAAATGCTGTTCTTAAGGAAAAGCAAATGATGCAGCGCAAAGGGTTTCCGGAGAGTTACGATATAAAAGCATTGATCGATTTTATGGGACAGGTGAAAGCCGGAAACACAAATATTATGGGGCCGCAGTATTCTCATCTCACCTACGACGTACTGCCTGAGCAAACTGAATTGGTATCCAATCCAGATATTCTAATTGTTGAGGGCGTTAATGTACTGCAAGTGAAGAAAGAATACCAATTCTTTGTCAGCGACTTCTTCGATTTCTCAATTTATATCGATGCTGACGAACCTAACATTGAAAAATGGTATAAAGAACGTTTCCTCATGCTGCGCGCGACAGCCTTCCAGGATCCCAAATCCTACTTCCGGCATTACGCAGAAATTTCTATTGACGAAGCATTGGAATCTGCGGATACGATCTGGGAGGAAATCAACGCTAAGAACTTACATGAGAACATATTGCCGACGAAAGGTCGTTCCGATCTCATTCTCCGCAAGGGAAACAATCACGAGGTTGAAGACGTATATTTGCGTAAACTCTGAAAAGTGAAAGGGGTCTTTTCCGTCATGCCGGATATATACCATCGTATTTCCAGTCAGCGTGAGCAGATGTCGAAGTCCCAGAAGAAAATTGCCAATTTCATTATCGAACATCCGAATCAGGCACCTTTCCTCAATGTAGAGGGACTGGCGAATGCTGCAGATGTGAGTGATGCAACAATAGTTCGTTTTGCTGCTTTTATGGGGTATCGCGGCTTTCCGGAGATGCAGCTTGCCTTGCAGAACGCTATGCAGGAGCAGCTGAATGCGACCGAACGGTTCAAGCATCCTTCAGAAGAAGCCCAGTCAGAGGACCAGGACCTGTATGCCATCTTTCTGCGTGATCAAGCGAACATCCAGGAAACGATGGAGGCAATTGATATGCAGGCCTTCCATGCAGCAGCTGATACGGTAATCAACTCTAAACGAATTTTCATTTTAGCTAATCGCAGTGCAGTCAGTGTAGCAGATCTATTGCATTATCATCTTTCTTTTATTTTCGAGAATGTAGAAATTGTCGAACCATCTGACAGAGCGATAGACCAAATCTCTACGATACGGGAAGACGATGTGCTTATCGCTTTAAGCTTCGTGCGTTATTCCAATCACACGCTGCGATTGTTCCAAATGGCTAAGGACCGCGGCGCTAAAGCAATTGCCATTACAGATGGGCTGTCATCCCCATTGCTTACAGCAGCCGATTATTCTTTCATGGCTTCGAGCAAATCTCCATCACTGACACATTCCTTGACTGCTCCGATCAGCTTGATTCACGCATTTATCGCTTTGATTGGAAAAGAAAAGGCAGCCGACGTAAAAAAACGCCTCCGAACAATCGAGGAGGCGTGGCGTGATTTCAATGTATTTTCTAATTTTAAACCCCCATCCGCTTAGGCGTGGGGGTTATTTTTCTTTATAAGCTTCTTCAGCAGCCGGCAAGTAGCTATATACTGCCTTCACGTAATGAATATCGCCATAACATGCATCCAGCTCTTCTGATTCTGGCCGTATACAGCGATAAGTCTCTGGATTTTCGACTCTCTTATATTGCTCCTGAGCAAATCGAACAGCCAGATCTTCACTGAATGCACCACCGTTCTCTTTGACAAAATCGATAAATCCGGCACCGAAATTATAGGCCTGGATGGCTACATCTTCCTCTCCATCCGCTTCCTCCAGCATACGGAGAAAATGGTCAATACCGTAAGCAACCGATTCCTCCGGATCCTCGATACAGCCGACTTCTCCACACTTGCTTTCAGAGGCTTGCATCGGGTCATCTCCTCTGCCGCCTGATTCCTGCATTATGACAGAGAGAACAAGTGGCGCAAGAGACTCCTGATCTGATTTGGCCAATTCTTGTTCAATCGTATCTCGATAAGCTAAGACATCCTCAGAGAGTACTCTGCCTTTCTGCTGCTCATTGCTGTCTCTCTCTACCACAACAGATAGAATGAACAACAGAAAGAAGAGGCCCAATCCGAATAAAAGTACTGTTCCGATTGCTTTAAAAAGAGGTTGCTGTTTTCTTTTATGCTTCTTTTTCACCTTTCTCACCCGCCATATGACGTTTTCGCAAGAAGACTCCCCATCCTAGTGAGACTAGCAGGCTTCCGATACACAGAACAAGCAGCAAATTCCAATACGGTGGCCGATAAGTGAAGACAATGTGGTTCTCTCCACTTTGCAGCTCTACGCCAAGGAAAGCATAATCTGCTTTCAAAAGTTCTTGCTCCTCACCATTGACTGACACTTGCCAGCCTTTTTCGTAAGGTACTGGTATTTTTAGATAGCTGTCTTCCTGTTGGTTATTATAGTCTACTGTAACTTGACTGCGGCCGATAGTAAACGGAATGTCCTCCGCTTGAGCTGCAGCAGAATCAAGCTTTTGGTAATCTTCATGCTGCAGACCGAAATTTTTGATGGTATAACTTCCTTCCGGCAGGCGTATCCGGATTGTATCAGCCGCTTCGACTCGAATTGTCAATTCATCGATTTTCGTACGATAAATCGACTGTTGCGACTTTCTGTCTGTTTCGAACTCATTAACAGACAAATCATATAATGGTGCGCTCACATCATTGTTTTTCAGATAGAAACTGACGTAATAATCTCCAGTCTGCGGCAAGTCCTCATCAAGTTGCAGATCCAGACCGCCTTCTGTTTGTTCTACTTGGAGCTGCCCATCTTGATAAGTACCCCCCGCCGCTTCCACTGACACTTTATCCATCAGATTCGGAAGTGATTCTGCCTCTTGAGTGGATTTGCCGTCTGTAAGAACAACACCATCAAGCATTGCATGCTCCCGTTCGAGCGATGAATGATTTTCCAAGTCATTCTCCTGAAATACATTAGCAGTAACTCTCGCAAACGGCAGTAAGTTGTCATTCCGGTAAACAATATAATCTCTGCTTTCCATGTACGGTCTAAACCCATATGGTGCAGCAATTGCCTTTTGTTTATCGAACATAATATATTTTCCGTTCAGCATACTGTATAGATTCGCTCTGTTCCCAAAGCCTGAATAGCGGCTGACGCTTTCCCGTTTCATATCAATATTCAAATCATGATAATAGAAAAACAGCAGCTCCTTATTCAGGATGCTAGAATAAATACTGATTCCCGGAAAACCTTGGACCATATTTGTATTATTACTGTCATCTGTTTTCCATTCGAGTCTGGTAAAGCTATCATCTGACGTAAGCACATCATGTATCAGTTCCTGCTGCTCATTGCTTGCATATTTGTCACTTGTCAGGAGCTGGAGCGTGGAATTATCTACATTCCCAGCATCAGAGAGCTGCTTTTCCTGATGGGAATTGATCAGCGGTATATACGTTGCAAAAACCACTACCAAACAAATTCCTAACATCCATGCTTTCCTTTTTAAATAGTAGAAAAGGAATGCCAGCAACGCAAGCGCTACTCCTGTCCAGACATACTTCGCCCATTCATCTGCCCAATCAAGTGTCAAATCATGGTGCAGATACAGACTATATAAAAGAACTGTAATCCCTATCGCAGCCAGTAGATGCCACTTCTTCACCTTGTACAGTTGAGTAATTCCCACAGCGATAGTTCCTGC
Organism: Terribacillus saccharophilus; assembly: GCF_002272075.1. Lineage (GTDB taxonomy): Bacteria > Bacillota > Bacilli > Bacillales > Amphibacillaceae > Terribacillus > Terribacillus saccharophilus_A. Next base: position 84,716 of record NZ_NPBJ01000029.1, on the reverse strand, counting down.
AACAACGAACATAGATAAGTACTCAAATCTGTATTGCGGAGCTGAAAAACCATTGAATATACTCGCTATGCGAGGGCTTCCCTGAAAGAAAATGAACAAGATGCTTAACATTGCAAACAAGCGGAACAGCTTGTTTTTATAAAGTCCTATTACACTCATTAAAAAGACAAACAATACCGGCAGAAGTAAGGTTCTGCTTGTGAATAAGATGTTATCCTCGTTCCCATAAAAGGGGATCGGATCTTCGAATGCTGGTCGGTAATTGTTCAAAAAAGCATAAACAGACGGAATGAATGAAATGGAACCAATCCCGAACCCAAGCAATACTGCCGGGATGAAATAAAGCAATTGGGATTTGATAGGTAATTCATCTTCTGATAACTTGATGAACCACCGAGCTATAACATAGATTCCAATAAAAACAAAGCTTATGTATGAAAAATAGAAATTATCGAAAACAGATACAGCCACTGCGGCAATGAACCAGTAAGGTTTCCGCTCTCGAATAATCTTCTCCACTCCCAGTACTAGGAGCGGCAGCCAAAGAAAGGCGTTGGCGAAAAACTCCCAATATACAACATGCCTGAAATAGATGGCACTGCCGGCATAAAAGCACGCTCCGATAAAAGCAGGCAGAAGCGGTATCCGTAAGTATCGGAACACACCCACCGCCAGTAAGAGCGCCGCTGTAAGCCTGATGATACTAACTGGCAGGATGGCTTTTGCCCATGTGACGACATCAGGACTTCCAATCACATTGGCAATATCCAAGAGCTTTATCACAAGCAATGTGAGCAGATAAACGATGCTTGTCGAGAAATAATAAGCCAGCTGACTGTAAATACCGCCGCCCAGCCCAAAGGAGAATGAATAGAAAAAATTCCCCTGCGTATATTGTTCATACAAATGCTGCTTAAATGGCAGCATTTGCGCCATTCCATCATTTGGTCCCAGCATGAAACGACCGTCAAAGTATTCCCGGATGAAATGCATGTGTACCAAAACAGCAAATGTGAGTGCTGCTAAAACGAGCAGTACCACTTTCCAACTACGCTTCATGTGTTACATCCTCACGTCCATTCTTCATGATTTTACTTGTGATAACAAACGTGATCGGCACGGTGAAGAAAACAGCCGCGATCGGCGCCACTGTACCACTCCATCCGAAGCCTTCAACGAATATGTACACCAAAACAGAAGATACGGCTATATTGACAGCCTGTGTCAGCGGGAACTGGAAAAACTTCCGCCACGTCGGCCGTACACCGTATGTGAAATAACTGTTCAAGAAAAACGAAAAAATCATGCTGATAATGATCCCGATCCAATGGGATACAAGATAATAAACATCTGCAAGCTGATAGAAGAGCAGATAAACCAGGTAATAGCAGATGGTATTCAGCACACCGACGATGATAAAACGAGTGAATTCAAGCTTCCATATTTTTTTCATAGCGTTTCCTTGCCTCGATATTCGTATCTTTTACTAGATAATGCGGTCTGCGTTTTGTTTCGTTGTAGATCCTTCCGATATACTCCCCAATTACACCTAGACTTACAAGCTGCACACCGCCCAGGAAGAGGATAGCAGTAATTAAGGTGAAATATCCCGGTGTGATGACTCCTCGAACCAGCACCTCAACAAATGTATAAAGGATATATGCCAGTGAAAGAAATAGCACAATGAAGCCAGCATATAAGCATACACGCAATGGCTTTGTATTAAAGGAAACGACCCCATCAATTCCATAGTTGATCAGTTTCCCGAATGACCATTTCGATTCCCCGTTTTGACGGCAAACATTGTCATAATAAACCGTCTTCTGCTCAAAGCCTATCCAAGAGAACAATCCTTTAGAAAAACGATTGCCCTCACTCAGGATTAACAGGGCATCGATAGCCCGGCGGCTGAGCAAACGGAAGTCCCCGACCCCATTTTGGATACGGACATCGATGAACCGATTAATGATCTTATAGTACATTGTCGAAAGCACTTTGCGTGGAAGGCTTTCACCTTTTCTGTTTCTTCGTGCGATAACCTGATCATAACCTTCTTCAAAACCTGCCAGCAATTCATGCAGCAGCGCAACCGGATGCTGCAAATCTGCATCGATAACGACCGCACAATCTCCTTTGGCATGTTGGAAGCCAGCCAATATTGCCGCCTCTTTTCCGAAATTTCTCGTAAAGGACACATACTGCACATTGTAATGCATATCAGCCAATTCTTTTAGTTCCAATAGCGTGGTATCAGAACTGCCATCATCCACATAAATCACTTCGTAGTCATAAGGTGAGTATTGTAATTCTTTGGCAAGTTCTTCATAAAAGAGCTTAACATTTTCCGCTTCATTAAACGAAGGCACAATTACGGATAGTAATTTCCCAGCCATTCTTTTCCCTCCATTAGGTATGAACCATTCTATATGTATTGTTAAAATTGTGAGCGGCTTGACTCCTTATTATACTTTACTACCCTAATTTCGTCAGTTTACATCCTATCCGAAAGAGGGAATGTATGTAAAAAAGGAGTAAAGGAGCAAAAACAAATGCGCAAATTAGTAGCAATAGACCTAGATGGAACATTTCTTAATCAGTATTACACTATATCCTCCCTGCATGCCAGCACAGTAAAAAAAGCGCAGCAAAAAGGAGCTGAAATCGTTATAGCAACAGGAAGGGCAAACTTCGATGTACAGCGTCTCTTTCAAAATGAACAGCTTTCCACTTGGGTTATCGGAGCAAACGGAGCCACCACTTATGATCCAGAAGGGCATCTGACCGTTTCCTTGCCAATGGAAACAATTTACGCAAAAGAAATAATCACATGGCTAAATGAAGAGAATTATTATTATGAAATAGTCACGGATAATGAAATATTCATAACGAGTAAAGCAAAACAGCTGCTTCAGGATGAAATGGATATCGTCCAGAGTGCGGAAAGAAGTGAGATGGAAAGAGCTCGCGAACGCCAGCTTGGTCAGGCAAATCTCCAAGAGATAGAGGACTATATCGATGTCTTCCAATCCGAAAAGGAAATTTATAAAATAACGATTGTAAGCTTTGATGAAGAAAGACGACGTATTGCGGCTGATACATTAAGCAAGAAAGGACTGAATCTATTTTCTTCAGCCGATTTTAATTTAGAAATTGTTGATAACAAGGCCTCAAAAGGAAACGCATTGAAAAAACTAGCAAAAAAATTAGACATGAAGCAAGATGATATCATTGCAATCGGAGACAGCATGAATGACTTGCCGATGCTGGAGATTGCAGGCACGAAGGTAGCGATGGGCAATGCAACCGAAGAGGTAAAACAACATTGTGACTATACAACCGAAACGAACGAGAAAGATGGCGTAGCCCATATGCTCGAACGTGAAATACTACAAAAATAGAGGCTGCTATCAGCCTCTATTTTTTTGGTACTCAATTGTACTATAAACTTGTGCACTTGCTGAAGGATCCAGATACAGCTTCGCACTATTCACTGCAGTAATTGCTTCCGCGAATCCTGTTGCAATCAGCATATTTTTATTTTCATAATGTACAGCATCTCCTGCTGCGTAGATGCCAGACACATTAGTTGCCATACTATGATCCACTATAACCTTGTTTTTATCCGTTTCGATTCCCCAGCTGGCAAATGGAGTCTGCGTGAGATTTACATTTTCATAATATAACAGCGCATCCGTTTCATACATCATCTGCAGACCATCCTGTTCCACCAATAATGTGTGCAATCCTTGGCTGTTTCCTAATAGCTTGGTGACTTTATGATTGTATATCACGCGTATTGATGTCTCCTCAAGTGCTTCAATTACTTGAGGCGGCGTATACAGGAAATAATCCCGTTGATTAATTAATGTCACTTCCTTCGCCGTCTTCTCAAGTGCCCTTGCCCAATCAATGCCTGTCCGGTTCATTGCATAAACCGTGACACGCTTATCCCGGAATTTCTCAGGTGACTTCAAATAATAATGCAGATTCTTTCCTTCATATAAAGGCGCTTCCTCAAGCCGCAGCGGTTTCATCTGGTAGGTTCCCATTCCGCTAGTAAGAATAATTGTTCGAGCCATATAAAGCTTGCCGGCAGATGTTTTGATTTCAAATATTCCATTTTCCTGTTTTCTTATCTGCTCGACAAACTCATCTGTTATAATCTCCGGTTCTGCCTTCCTGCTTTGCTCAAGCAGTTTATCGACCATTTCTTCTCCAGTTGCAACGGGATAAGCACCCACATCATAAATGTGCTTTTCTGGATAAAATTGCGCCACTTTCCCGCCGAAAGCCGAAGTAGCTTCAATCAATAAAGTCGTCATCTTCCGTAGCTTTGTATAAAAGGACGTATACAGTCCGGTTGTTCCGCCGCCAACGATAATCACATCGTATATAAAATCATTTCGCAATGGAAAATCCTCCCTGTTGCTTAAGAATTATTTACTATAATTTCACTGAAATTGGTTTGCTTTTTCAAACCTCGGGTATACAATATCCCTATGACTATTTGACTACATAACAACTCGGAGGTTTTCCATGCAGGAAGTCACTGGTACATATAACGTCACCTTTGTTGTCGTTTCTATATTTATTGCCATTCTTTCATCCTATATCGCCCTGGACATGTGCTCCAGGATAAACCGTACGACAGGCTGGCGGAAATTCTTTTGGTTTATCTCCAGTTCACTTTTGATGGCACTCGGCATCTGGTCGATGCATTTCATATCCATGCTGGCTTATAAGCTGCCCGTGGAAGTCACTTATGATCCCGGTCTTGTCATCTTATCCGTGATCTTCGCTTTTACTGGTACTTCCATTGCATTTTATCTTGCTACTATAAGAATGACTGCATTCCGTCTGTTTGCAGGGAGTATCTCAATGGGAGCAGCAATTGTAAGTATGCATTACATAGGTATGATGGCCATGCGCTTGGACGGTATGATGCATCATGGCGGTCCGTATTACTACTTATCTATCATAATTGCTATTATAGCATCCTGTGTCGCTCTGCTATTGTTTCACTACTTCCAAAACCAGACTGGCCAAACACAGCATCTGTTTAAATTTGCCAGCGCAATTACAATGGGTACTGCCATTTGCGGCATGCACTATACAGCAATGAAAGCGGCTGTTGTTCATGTGAATAGCAGCTCCATTTTGCCAGAACCGGTGTTCACACCAAATAATATCAACCTTGCTATTAGCGTGATGCTCGTCATCCTGCTGATACAGGTATTGGCTTTTGTCTCCACGTCGACAGATCAGAAGCTTGCCGAACAAGCAGACCGATTACAATATATCGCAAACCATGATGAATTGACGAATATTCCGAATCGCCGTTACTTTGAGCAGCAGCTGCTTGGCTATTTAGAAGAGCGTACAAGTGAACCCGCAGCTCTGTTCTTTATGGATCTGGATCGTTTTAAAGCAGTCAATGATACGCTCGGTCATAAATTCGGCGATAAACTGCTTCAGCTTGTGACATTGCGCCTTTCAAGAATGCTTCCAGAACGAAGTATGCTTGCTCGACTTGGCGGAGATGAATTCACGTTGCTTTATCCAGATGCAAAAAAGGAAGATGCAACAATGTTGGCACAAGCAATCATACAAAGCGTAGAAGAGCCATTTTTCATTGAAGGCCGGAAAGTGACTGTCAGCACAAGCATCGGTATTGCTTTGATTCCTGATAATGGGACAACAAGTAAGGAAGTGATGCGATTTGCAGATATCGCCATGTATTTGGCAAAAGAAAGCGGCAGGTCAAATTACAAGTTCTTTGCCAATGACAGCTTGCATGACTCACAGCCGCTTTTGCTGGAATCAGAATTATGTAGCGCTATTGCCAATGGAGAAATACAAGTTTATTTTCAGCCAAAGATGGCAAGTTCCGGCGACCAAGTATATGGTGTCGAAGCTCTATGCCGCTGGGTTCATCCTACGCACGGCATTATTCCGCCTGGCCAGTTCATCCCTCTGGCAGAAAAGAACGGAGACATCATCGCACTCGATAAGAAGATGATTGAACTTGTTTTCGCCGAAATGAATAAAGAAGCGTTCCGGGATCTTCATGTTGCGGTTAACATCAGCACCCAGCAATTTTATAACAATCGCTTCTTAAGCTTCATTCGCAAACAAATGGAGTTATATCCTGAAGTAGATGTAACGAAGCTGGAAATCGAAATAACAGAGGAAACCGCAATTCAAGACGTAGAAGGTGCTGCACACACAATAATGGAGCTGAAGAAATTAGGAATTCGTATCGCACTGGATGACTTCGGCAAAGGCTTCAACAGCCTCAACTATTTAAAACAATTGCCTGTTGACACACTAAAGATTGATCGTGCTTTCATTGCGAACTTACCTGAGGACTTCCAAGACCAGGCCATTGTCTCTTCTATCGTAACATTAGCGAAAAAACTTCAACTTTCTATTGTCGCAGAAGGAGTAGAAAGCCAAGAACAGCTGACTTGGGTGCAAAACTTAGAATGTGATTATGCACAAGGTTATATGTTCAGCAAACCGCTGCAAGTGTCAGAGTTCTTAACCTATCTCAACACTTTCAATGCAATACATAAAGAAAAGGCGACCCTTATATAAGGGTCGCCTTTTTCTTTAATATTCCACTTTATCTTCTTTTTTTGACCATGCTTTCATCGGATCTGCCGTTTGAGTATCACGAAGCTGCACCGTATGAATTTTTCGTTCCTCATATGGTTTTTCAATCTCCTGATAGATGAAATCATCATCGAATCCAATTTCTGCCGCATCCTTTTTCGTATAAGCGAAGTACAATGCTTTCGGGCGAGCCCAATAAATCGCTCCTAGACACATCGGACAAGGCTCACAGCTGGAATAAATGATACAATCCTCCAGTTCGAAGTGACCCAGATTGCTCGTTGCGTTACGTATAGCCTGTATTTCCGCATGTGCTGTTGGATCATGCAAGGTTGTTACCAAGTTTGTCCCCTCGCCGACGATTTCTCCATCCTTGACGATGACAGCACCAAATGGACCTCCCTTGCCGTTGTTCACATTCGCTACTGCTAATTTACATGCATAATCTATGTAATAATGATGATCCATCTTATCTCCTCCTACATCATACTTTCCTTATAATTATAGAATTTTTCTTAATATTTAGCCAGAATGTTAGTATATAATCCTCTGCTTATAGGAACAATATACTTGTTACTTTTCGTAACCTCATATATAATGAAAAACAATAGATGAACTATACAGTGTTTTTTACAGAGGTGATGTTAGATGAAATCCGAAGAATTATGTCCGCGCTTTGAGTCAGGAATGGAGCTTTTAAGCAAACGTTGGACTGGCCTTATCATTTTCCGCCTCTTAGAAGGATCACAGCGATTTTCTGAATTGGAATCGTCCTTGCCGATCAGCGGGCGTTTGCTCTCTGAACGTCTTAAAGAGTTAGAAGCAGCAGGCATTGCAACAAGAACAGTATATCCGGACACGCCAGTCCGTATTGAATATGAACTGACTGAAAAGGGTCGTGCATTGCACCCTGTGATTACTTCCATAAGAGAATGGGCGGAAAAATGGGTTACTCCGGATGAACCAGCCCCAACAAAATAATATTCCCTTCAGACAACCTGCCCTTTTGATAGGACAGGTTTTTTTATGTGACTCAATTTCCGAATAGTAAGAATATTGATAAATAACCATTTACATTCTCACAGAATGGGTATATAGTAAAGAAATCAAAATGGATAGGAGGTGGGGAGGAAATGCAACGTAAAGCTGCTCTTTTATTTATCGGACTTGTGTTGTCAATCATGGTGCAAGTAATGGTACTGCATCCAATGTATCAATTGGGAACAAATGATATTCAAGCACAGCACGTCATCATCCACAAGGCTGATTTGCCGGATGATGAGAAACACTGGTTCCCGATCATTTCACAAACAGCAGTCCTGATTTTTCTGCCTGTGTTGCTTGTTACAAGTATGATGCAAGCACGCATGATGCAGACTAAGCAGGCGGTCCGGCATTTCCTGCTGGCCGTCTTCTATCAATCGAGTTACCGCTGAATAGTCTTCCCTTTTGCTTGAAGGTTTCTTAGCATTCCAAAGGAGGGGACGAAAATGTTTGTGGCAAGAGCGATCATCGTCGTAGCATTTTCCATTAGCGCGTTATCTATCTTTGCTTTCCAAGGCATTGAATTGGTTCACGCAGTTACAGACCTATTCAGCAAAAAAGGATAAATAAAAAGAGCGTATTCTTGAGGGGGAATACGCTCTTTTTTTATTTAATCAACTAATTTACCAGGATTCATAATTCCGCGTGGATCGATTGCCTGTTTAATTGTTCGCATCAAATCATAAGCTGTACCGTGTTCTTTTGACTGATAACTCTTCTTCCCTATCCCCACACCATGCTCACCTGTACATGTACCGTCATGAGCAAGCGCATAGTCCACTATTTCTTTATGGAGCTGCTTAGCTGCAGTTACTTCATTTGCATCCTCAAAATCTGCCATCGCAATGATATGGAAATTGCCGTCACCTACATGTCCGACAATGCCTGCCTCCAAGCCGCTTTCCTCTACTGCTTGTCTTGCATGAAGGATTGAATCCGCAAGCTCTGATATCGGCAGACATACGTCTGTGACGAGCATCCGTTTTGTTGGTGCAGCTTGTATGTAATAATAAGCAAGATTATGCCTTGCATCCCATAAACGTTCCTGTGATGTCTGATCGGTTTCTGTAAGGAATTCAGCCAAATGAAATGGCTTCAATAACTCCTCCATCCGTTTGATTTGATGCTGAAGATGCTCAACCTCACCATTCAACTCGAAAAAGATTGTCGGCTGTTCGATGTAAGAAGCATTAGCGAATCGATTAACATGTGCAACGGAGGCCGCATCAACAAACTCAATCCTAGCTAAATCCAGCCCTGCTGTACGGAGCCTCACCACTGCAGTTACGGCTTCTTCAAAGTCATTGAATACAGCACGAGCTGCTACACTCGCCTCCGGTATTGGATACACACGGAGAGTGAGTTCTGTAATGACACCAAGAGTACCTTCTGAACCTGCAAATAAACCAGATAGATGCAGTCCGGAAGAAGACTTCACGGCTTTCGAACCAGTATGTATGATTTCTCCGCTCGGCAATACTACCTCCATATCCAATATGTTATCCCGCATTGTGCCATACTTAACGGTATAAGATCCGCTAGCATTCGTGCCCGCCATCCCGCCAAGTGTCGCCTCCGCACCAGGATCTACACTGAAGAATAGTCCATGCTTTTTTAGGGCATCATTCAGTTGGAATTGCGTCAGACCTGCCCCGACAACTACATGACCGTCCTTATCTCCAACTGTCTTGAGTTCGTTCATTAAACCCAAATCCAAGGAGATACCTCCCTCATATGGGATTGCATGACCTTCTAGACTGGAGCCTTTTCCAAAAGGAATAACCGGCACTCCATGTTCGCTGGCAAATGAGAGAACTGCACTGACTTCTTGTGTGTTTTCCGGAAATACAACGACATCCGGATTGGCCGCAGGGTGATAGGATGCATCATGGTTATGCTGGCTGATGACTGCTGCTGCTGTTGATATCCTCCCTGGATGAATCAATTTATTCAATTCTTTCACAATGTCCATGCCTGACTCCCCCTTCTATCTTGTACAAATAAGCTTAACATGAAGGTTCTGAATTAAAAAGCCGAACAGTCAGAATAATTAAATATAATAAAACAAACCGTAAGATGTATATTTTTATAAGTAAAAAAAACAATAAATAAGTAAAAACCCAATTTATTTCACATCAGTAAAATACTTTAATACCGCGGTTTTTCGGACGGTCACTTAGTATGTGAAATATCACACAAACTCAGTAAAAGCAATAGTTATTTTAAATACTTTGTTAAAATTGATTAACATTTGATTAGTGATAGAATTGGTTGTGGCAGTTACAAAAGGTAAGTAATTATTCGAAAAGGTGGAATCAGATATGAACACATATCGAAATAATGAAGATGGATCTATATCCACTTCTCTAAGAGGTAAGAACTTAATTTCAAATCCTTTTCTAAATAAAGGTGTCGCTTTTACAAAAGAAGAACGAGCTGAGCTTGGTCTTGAAGGTGTTTTGCCAGCGACCGTTTTAACATTGGATGAGCAAGTAAAACGTGCTTACGAGCAGTTCAATGCACAGCCTAACAATTTGTTGAAAAACAACACATTAAACCAGCTGTACAACCGTAACGTTGTTCTTTACTATCGTCTATTGACTGATCATCTTAGCGAAATGCTTCCAGTCGTTTATACTCCAACTGTAGGACAAGCTATCCAGGAATACAGCCATGAGTACCAACGTCCAGGCGGTGTTTATCTTGATATCAACAACCCGGACAACATTGAGCAAGCATACGAAAACACATTGCTTAACACAGATGAAATCGACTTAATCGTAGTAACTGACTCTGAGAGCATTCTTGGAATTGGTGACTGGGGTGTCGGCGGTCTGAATATCGCTATTGGTAAATTGGCTGTTTACACAGCAGCTGCTGGTATCGATCCTAACCGTGTACTTCCAGTGGTAATTGATGCTGGTACAGATAACGAAGCATTGCTTAATGATCCACTTTACGTTGGTAACCGTCATAAACGTGTACGCGGCGAGCAATACGATCAGTTCATCGATGCGTTCATCAGCAAAACTGTTGAGAAGTTCCCTAACGTACTTCTTCATTGGGAAGACTTCGGTAACCGCAACGCACGTAACATCATCGATAAGTATGGTGATAAGATCCTTACTTTCAACGATGATATCCAAGGTACTGGTGCCATCACACTTGCAGCTGTTATGAGTGCTTCCAAAGTTACTGGAACACCAATCTCAGAACAGCGTGTAGTTGTCTTCGGACCTGGTTCTGCAGGTATCGGTAACGCAGACCAAATTGCAGCCACTATGGTACTTGACGGTATCTCTAAAGAAGACGCATTGAAAAACTTCTGGGCAATCGACCAACGTGGTCTTTTGACTGATGACATGGACGGCATTGCTGAATTCCAGAAACCTTACCTTCGTTCTGCTGATGAAGTAAAAGACTGGAACAAAGAAGATGGCATCATCGGTCTTGCTGAAGTTATCCGCCAAGTGAAACCAACTATCTTGATTGGTACATCTGGCCAAGCTGGTGCTTTCAGTGCAGAAATCATCAAAGAGATGGCGAAACACGTAGAGCATCCAGTTATCATGCCTATGTCCAACCCAACACCACTCGCGGAAGCAATTCCAAAAGACTTGCTTGAGTGGACAGACGGTAAAGCTCTAATCGCAACAGGCAGCCCGTTTGACCCTGTTGAGTACAAAGGAACAACTTATCACATCGGACAAGCAAACAACGCGTTCGCGTTCCCAGGTCTTGGACTTGGATCCATCGCTGTTAAAGCAAACTTGATCACAGCTTCTATGTTTGCAGCAGCAGCTAATGCAATTGCAGACATGGTTAACAGCAATACACAAGGTGGCTCTTTGCTTCCAGCAATCGATGAGCTTCAACCAGTTTCAACCGCTGTTGCAGAAGCAGTTGCTAAAGCTGCAATCGAAGATGGCGTATCTGATGCAAAACCTGAAGAAATCAAAGACCTAATAGCTCAATCTGTTTGGAAACCAGAATATAAATCCATCAGAGGCTAAGCCTTTAAAGAATTTCTCATGGTGCAGGTGACTCCTTCCAAAAGGAGGCACCTGTATTAATTTTGACAACAAGAGCAATATAACTACTGTAGGGAGTGGAAAGAACATGAGTTTTGGTGAAATTTTCATCATACTAGTCCCGATTTTCTTCGTCATCCTTCTTGGATTCATCGCTGGGAATCGCGGCATTTTCAATAAAGAAACATCTAAAGGGATTAACACACTTGTAACAAAAATTGCATTGCCAGCACACTTATTCGTTGGAATCACAACAACTTCCCGCGAAACCATTTTTGATAAAGCTTCATTCCTTGTAGCTTTACTGATTGGTGTTATCGGATTCTTTATCGTTTTACTACTTATTACAAAATGGACTACTAAATATGACTTTGTTACTTCAACGATGTTCTCACTAAATTCAACACAGCCAACTTTCGCCTTTATGGGTATCCCAGTAATGGGAAGTATCTTCGGTGCAGATGCAATTGCAATTCCGATTGCTCTTATGGGTATCATCGTAAATGCTGTACTTGATCCAATGTCCACTATTTTCGGTACAATTGGAACACGTAATAAAGATGCTGAATCTGCAGAAAACAAAGAGAGCCTTTTCAAAGTAACAATGAAATCTATCGCACACGGCCTTACAGAGCCGCTTGCATGTGTACCGATTATTGGTCTGATTCTTGTGCTTGTCTTTAACTTCCACCTACCGGAACTAGGCGAGAAATCACTTGACCAAATCGGTGATGTTGTATCTGGTGTTGCACTATTCGCAGTTGGTGTGACAATCGGTATCAACAAAATCAAACTTAGCCTATCTGCATTTTCAATTGCTATTCTAAAAGCAGTTGTTCAACCGCTTGTTATGGTAGGTATCGCACTTGCACTTGGTTTGACACATAATGATTTCGTACAAGCGGTATTGCTTGTATCCTTCCCTGGTTCTGCCGTTGCAACTATGATTGCAATTCGCTTTAAGACCTTGGAAACAGAGGTTGCATCTGCTTTCGTAATCAGTGCAATTCTGTCTATCGTCACTTTGCCATTCTTAATTACGGCAATTATGTAATATAAAAGGAGTATCCCCTATTGGGATACTCCTTTTTTTATTTAACAGCAGGAAGGTCATCTGATTTCGACAATTCATCTCGCAAGTAATCCATGTATCGCTCCAAGGTAGTCAGAATCTCATCTCGTTCATCATCTGACAAGTCACCGGCATGCTGCAACTTCTTATATGGATGTGCACTCACTTTACTTCCTTCCTTTCGTATTAATGATGTTGGTAGCTAGTATATACCCCGGCTTTCAACAGAGGAAACGTATGTAATATAATTGTAACAGAATTTTCAAATAATTATATCTAAAAAAGGTGCTATTGTCCATACGGGCAATAGCACCTTTTTCTTATTTAATGATTTTAACGCGCTCTTCAAGCGGCTGGAATTCTTTATCGCCAGCAGGCATCGCGGGTTTACCGAAAGGCATTTGTCCGCGAAGCTTCCAGTTAGAAGGGATATCCCATTCTTTTTGGATTGCTTCATCCACTAGTGGGTTATAGTGCTGCAGGCTCGCACCAAGACCTTCCATTTCCAATGCCGTCCAGACCACAAGCTGGTGCATACCAGAAGTCTGCTCAGACCAGATCGGGAAGTTATCCGCATAAAGCGCGAATTGCTCTTGAAGTCCTTTTACAACTGTTTCATCTTCAAAGAATAGAACCGTACCATATCCATTACGGAAAGATGCGATCTTTTCTTCTGTCGGCGCAAAGTTATCCGCGGGAACAACTGCACGAAGCTGCTCTTCGGTAAGATCCCAGAAGCGATCATGCTTTTCTCCAAGAAGCACGATTACACGTGTGCTTTGAGAGTTGAATGCGGATGGTGTGTATTTAACTGCAAACTCCACAATTTCTTGAATGCGTTCATCAGAAACTGGAGATTCTTTTGCTAGAGCATAGATGGATCTTCTGTTTTCTAAAGCTTTGAAAAAATCTTGAGTCATTATATATCCCTCCAAAAATTGTACTACCATTTGATAGCATACCCGACTCAGCAATCACCTATTAGTTACTTATGATTACAGGGTTACTTTCAGTAATTAATGTATCGCATTCTAAAGAAAACGTCAATAAAAAAGGGCGCTGCATAGGCGCGCCCCCATTTCTTATAAGCGAATATCAACACCTGGGCCAACCTGCAGTCCAAGCAAACTCCATACAACGAACATGATGATCCATGCAATTAAAATGATAACTGCAAATGGCAGCATGAGTGACATCAGCGTTCCTAGACCTGCTCGTTTATCGTACTGCTTCATAAACCCAAGCAGCATGACAACGTAAGGACTCATCGGTGACAGAATATTGAAGGCAGAATCCCCCATACGGAATGCTACCTGAGTATATGCTGGATCATATCCCAATTGGTAGAACATCGGCAGGAATACCGGCGCAAGCAGTGCCCAAAGCGCAGAACCACTTGTGATGAACAGATTAACAATCGCACTGATAAACGTGAAGCCGACCATCGCTCCAACACCTGTTACATTCATATTTTCCAGTGCTACACTTCCATTCACAGCAATGATGGTACTGATATTCGTCCATTCAAAGTAAGCAATGAATTGCGCAGCTGCAAATACGAGGACAATGAATCCGGACATCTCCTTCATTGCAATGCCCATTTTCTCCGGGATATCGGAGATTTTCTTCAATGTACCTGCAGTAAACCCATAGACTACAGCCAATATGATGAAAAGAACTAAAATTAGCGGAACGATATTACTTAAGAACGGCGATGGGATGATTGTTCCCTCTTCCCCGCGAAGTATAGCGTTGGATGGAACGATAAGCAGCGAAACAAGGATGATATAAACTCCCGCAGCAATCAGTGCATTCCGAACACCGCGTTTCTGCTCCGGACGAAGTTTTTCGATCTGCTCGTTCAAGATACCTTTATCCGCAAAAGAAGAATCATAATTACCCAGACGCGGTTCGATTAGTTTTTTGGATACAAACGAAACTACAACAACGAGCATGATAGTAGAAGCAGCCATGAAGTACCAGTTATCTAGCGGCGAAACAGCTCGTGCATCACTATACTGCCCTTGAATGACTTCTGTCGATATACCAGATAGCAAAACATCCGTACCAGCAATGAGGAAGTTCGCTGTAAAGCCAGCAGATACAGCAACAAAGGAAGTCAGGAGTCCTGCAATCGGATGCTTACCGATAGAATAATAAATCATTGCAGCAAGCGGCGGTATGATTACCATTGCAGCATCCGAAGCAATATTCCCCAAAATACCTGTGAAAATGATCATATACGTAACAAGACTCTTCGGAATGTTCATAACCATCCCGCGCATCACTACCTCAAAGAATCCAACATGCTGCGCGAGCCCGATACCGAACATCATAACCAGTACAAGACCAAGCGGAGCAAATCCCGTGAAGTTTTCCAGCATAGAGGATAAAGCGAAAATCAATCCTTCTTCTGAAATCATGTTGTTGACTTCCACAACCTCATTCTCCGGTGTGGTAACGGATACGCCAAGCATACTCATGATCCATGAAACAATGGCAATAAAAATAGCCAAATATATGAAAAGCATAAATGGATCAGGCAGCTTGTTACCAGCCCGTTCTATTGCCGAGAGAAACCTTAGAACCTTCCCCTCTTCTTTTTCGGGCTTCTGCGAGCCGCCATTCTGTGTCTGATTTTCCATCTCTTTACCCCCGATCTGTTAGTTAGGCTAATATGGTTGGCTTTACACCTTCCGGGATAGGACTTGTATAACCATCTGGACCTAAGCGTTTTTGCAGTTCAAGCTTCGCAGCTTCCAGTTGTTCCGGCTTATCAAATAGAGTAAGTGCAGTAGCAGCCATCACTTCACTTGCATAGAGCATCCCTTTTTGAGCTAGAGACGTTTTCCCTTGGGATACTACCTGCCATGTATGCAGCGGCGTACCAACAGCAAAGCACGCTGCATGGAACTGGATAGTAGGCGTGATTCTGCTTACATCCCCTACATCAGTTGAACCGTATTGGAAATTCTCTGCATCATGGTACGGAATTGGTGTTGTTAGAATTGGTGATGTATCCATCTCTTCTTCCCACAGTGCCGCATCCTTGCCAATTAGCTGCAGGATGGATCGCTTATCGGAGGAGATATCCTCTTCACTTAGCGTCGTTTGAATACCTCTTGCAAAATCAAGTTCTTCTGCTGAATATTCGGGTACCTGGACACGTTCAACCTGATCTTGCATCACTTGTTCAAGAATTGTATTACGGATGAATCCGGAACAAGCCTTATCAAACGTTATCTCCAGCTCAGTTTCCGTCATCAGCGCGGCTCCTTTGGCAATCTTCACGACACGCTGGTAGATGCTCTCGACCTGCTCGGTTTCCGGGGCCCTAACTAGGTAGAGCACTTCGGCTTCCGGCTGCACCACGTTCGGAGAAACACCACCGGCATTCGTAATCGCATAATGCAGACGCGCATCTTGCACAACATGCTCCCGCAGGAAATTAGTTCCGATATTCATCAATTCAACAGCATCCAGTGCACTGCGCCCTAGATGTGGTCCGCCTGCTGCGTGTGCACTTTTTCCTTTGAATTTGAAATACACTTGATAGTTGGCCAGCGTCTCGGCTCTTTGCACCCCGCTATGAGTAAATGGATGCCATGTAATAGCCGCATCTGCATCATCAAAAACTCCTTCTTTAGCCATGAAGGTTTTACCTGATCCACCTTCTTCTCCTGGACAGCCGTAGTAACGAACAGTACCGCTCAATCCATTTTCCTGCATATATTCCTTTACCGCCAACGCAGCTCCCAACGCACTTGTGCCGAGCAGATTATGCCCGCAGCCGTGACCTGCTCCTCCTGAGACAATCGCTTGTTGTTCTGTCACACCTGCTTCTTGACTCAAATCAGATAGCGCATCGAATTCACCCAAAAAGGAGATGACAGGTTTGCCTGTACCAAAGTTTGCTACGAATGCGGTTTCGATACCTGCAATGCCACGCTGGACATCAAATCCTTCCTCTTCCAGTACATTTGCAAGAAGTGCAGCAGATCGCTTTTCTTGAAAACGCAGTTCCGCGAACTCCCAAATTCGCTCACTTACCGCGCATAGTTTTTCCGCTTTATTTCTTATAAGACTATCAATCGAAATAGTGCTCATTAGCCCTTCCTCCTATGTATGCAAAATCCATGTTAGCTTTCCTCACCTGTGATGTTACAGAAAGATAAAAGAATCTGCAATAGATTATCTTCAAAAAAATCTAATAATTCAAATTTTATTGTAAACTATTCTAACATACAATTTAAGAAAACGCTTACATTTCTAACAAAAAAACAGGAAGCTATTCTCCCTAATGGAAGAAAACTTCCTGTTACATGCATCAATGAGCAAATTGCGCGTCATAAAGGCGACGATAAGCTCCCTCTCTTTCCAATAGCTCGCTATGCTTCCCTTCTTCTGTAATGCCTTGCTTAGTTACCATGATGATTTTATCTGCATGCTTGATTGTAGCCAGGCGGTGCGCAATCACTAAAGTGGTACGCCCTGCTGACAACTCATCCAGCGCTTCCTGTATCTTAACTTCCGTTTCTGTATCCAAAGCGGATGTTGCTTCATCCAGTATGAGAATTGGCGGATTCTTCAGGAATACACGCGCTATTGATATACGCTGTTTCTGACCGCCGGAAATCATTACACCGCGCTCCCCAATGACGGTATCCAATCCTTTCGGCAATTCTGCAAGAAAATCAGTCAGCTGCGCTCTTCTGGCTGCTTCCTCAATTTCAGCATCTGTTGCACCCAACTTGCCATAAGCAATATTTTCTCTGATAGTGCCGCCGAACAAATAAACATCCTGTTGCACGATTCCAATTTGACTTCGCAAAGATGCCAATGTCATCTCATCCGTCGGAATACCATCAATGCTGATTTCCCCAGCATTCCGCTCATAAAAGCGCGGCAGTAAACTGCATATTGTAGATTTACCAGCTCCAGAAGGACCAACAAAAGCAACCGTCTCCCCGGCATTTATGGAGAAACTGATATCTTTTAGGATCGAACTGCCCTCTTTATATCCGAAAGAGACATTATCGTACCGTATGTTCCCGGTAAGAGCTTCCACCAGCTTGGCATTTGGTGCATCCTTTATATCTGGATCAAGCCGCATGATATCCATATAACGCTGAAATCCGGCAATTCCTTTCGGGTATAGCTCGATAATTGCACCGATTTTCTGTATTGGCTGGAAGAATACGTTTGTTAGGAGAATAAAAGCTACTAGATCTCCGTAAGACATTCTACCCTGAATTATGAACCACGCTCCTGCAATTAACTGGAATACAGCTATGAATCGCATCAACATGTACGTGACAGAAAGATTCAAAGCCATGATCTTATAAGACAATAATTTTGTTAGACGGTAACGTTCATTGTTGACCTTGAATCGTGCTTCTTCATGCGCTTCGTTCGTAAAAGCCTGAACAACGCGGATACCGCCAACAGTATTTTCGATTCGAGAACTGAAATCTGCTGTATCTTCGTTCATCCTTCTGGAGGCTTCTGTCATCTTCTTGTTACAATAAAGAACAATCCAGAACAGAATCGGAACGACGAGCATTGTCATGAGTGCAAGCGGCCAATTGATGAAGAACATGATTGTCAGTGCTCCAGCAATGGTCATTAGAGCGATGAACAGATCTTCCGGACCGTGGTGAGCCATCTCTCCAATCATGAACAAATCGTTCGTCAACCGGGAAATCAAATTCCCTACCTTTGTATTATCGAAGAAACGAAAGCTCAGCTTCTGAATATGCTCAAATAGCTGTTTGCGCATATCCCGCTCAATATTGATGCCAAGCTTATGTCCCCAATAGGTGACTATGTATTGCGTGACTGTACTCAGGCCATAAACAATGAACAACAAAATACACGCTGTCACAATCCAGCTCCAGTTTTCCGTCGGAAGCAATTGGTCGACCATCATATTAACGCCAATTGGAAAAGCCAGCTCCAATATGGCTACAAAAACAGCACTGCCGAAGTCCAGCATGAACAGCCGTTTATACGGTTTATAAAAAGCGAAAAACTCTTTTAACAAGACCCACACTTCTTTCTGAGAATGATTATCACTCTATTTTACATGTAACCGGTAGCTGGCGCACCCCTTTATTAGATAATTCTTAACAAATCAGATGTAATAGGATAAAAAATAAACCCGACGCATCTCTGCGCCGGGTTTTCCTTATACGCCTTCTTCAATTCGGCGCAGCTCTTCCTGCTCTCCAGCAATCAACTTATCAATAAAATACGCTACCCCTAGTTCATCATTTGTTTTTGTAACATGAGTAGCGATTTCCATAAGCTCAGTCATTGCATTCTTCATCGCAACACCATTTCCAGCAACCTCAAACATACTAATATCGTTCGGGCTGTCTCCAACTGCGTAGATATCTTCTTTTTGAATTCCATATTTTTCAGCAAGCATCGTAACCGCATATCCTTTACCAGATTTCTCGGGCAAGATCTCCAGAATATGCTCCCCAGAAGAAGTAACCGCGATCTTCGTATTCTGGCTTATAGCTTTATACACCTTAGCTAGATTCTGCAGATCGAAACTGAAAACAAGAATCTTGAATATCGTATTCTCGTCAGTGAAAATATGGTCGATATTCGGTACGAAGCGAATACCGGATTGCTTGAATTGGGACATAGCACCAACCCAAAGCTTCTCCAAACTTTCATCCGGGTTAGCGGACATTACTTTGTCCAACTCTGCCTGCAGCTTTTCTTCCCCGTTATAAGGAGAAAGCAATTCCGTTTCTGTGTACACTTCAAAGTATATATCTTGTTCAATGAGGAACGTCGCGATCTCCTTTGCCAGCTCTTTTTCAAATGTGATTGTATTAAGTAATTTATATCCAACATCATGAATCGTACCGCCGTTAGAAGCGATGATCGGGATATCCAAATCATCTCCAACAAGTGACTTCACATCGAATGTTGCACGTCCAGTACTAATTGAAACCAGCATATCCGCATCAATTGCACGCTTGATAGCTGCTTTATTTTCTTCGGGGATTTGACTCTCAGTATTTAATAATGTTCCATCCAGGTCTATTGCTATCATTTTTTTAGCCAAGCAAAATCCTCCTAATAACATTTTTAGGTAGTCAATTCTGGTACTATTAAATTATAATGGTTTATTGTGGGACTTTTCAATCGAGAGCAGAGGAAAAGGTTTCATCTCATACCGAAAGAGGAAAAGGCTTACATAATTATAACATAGTTATCGCACAACTTAGGAGGTAGCAATATATGCAGAAAAAGCAATCCAATGGCTTATTGTATTTTTTTGGTGCACTTGGCGGCTTGCTGTATGGATATGATACTGGAGTCATCTCCGGTGCACTACTATACATCGACGAAGATCTTGGACTGAATTCCTTCACGGAAGGGCTCGTCGTAAGCTCACTATTAGTAGGAGCTATCATCAGCGCTGCCATTACTGGACGTGTTACAGATAAAATCGGACGTAAAAAAACGATAATCGGAGCCGGTATCTTATTCCTTATCGGCGCATTAACCGCTGGACTTGCTGCCAATGTAACAATGATGGTTGTTGCTCGTGTCATCCTTGGTTTAGCTGTTGGATGTTCAACGACAATCGTACCACTTTATTTATCAGAGCTTGCTCCAAAAGAAAAGCGCGGCTCTCTCGCTTCATTAAACCAACTATTAATTACAATTGGTATTTTGTCTTCGTACCTTGTTAACTATGCTCTGTCAGATGCAGGTGCATGGCGCTGGATGCTTGGACTGGCTGTTATCCCAGCAATCATCTTAATCGTGGGTATGTTCTTCATGCCGGAAAGCCCACGCTGGCTGCTAACAACAGGAAAAGAAGATCAAGCACGCGCTATTCTAAGACGTGTACGAGGAGAAAATGCTTCAATAGATGAAGAAGTCTCCGAAGTTAAGAAAGCAGAAAAAGAAGATGAAGGCGGCATGAAAGAGCTGTTTTCCAGCTGGGTACGGCCCGCATTAATTGCCGGAATGGGTATAGCTTTCTTCCAGCAGTTCATCGGTATCAACACTATTATTTATTACACACCAATTACACTGGAGAATGCTGGATTCGCAGACTCCGCTGCCATTCTTGGTACTGTCGGCATCGGAGCAGTCAATGTATTGATGACAATCATCGCCATCCGTTTTGTAGATAAAATCAACCGTAAAACTTTGCTAATGGCAGGTAACATCGGAATGGTTATCAGCTTGATAGTTCTGTCAACAGTTAACTTGCTGGCTCCTGATTCCACAGCTGCAACATGGGCAATCATAATTTGCCTCGGTACCTTCATCGTCTCGTTCTCGACAACTTGGGGACCAGTTGTTTGGATCATGCTTCCAGAACTATTCCCAACAGCAGTTCGAGGAATCGGAACAGGTGTAGCTACCTTCGCTCTGCATGGTGCAAATTTGATTGTGTCATTGCTATTTCCGATTTTGCTCAATGCGATCGGTATCAGCTACCTATTTTATATTTTCGCCGTCATCGGCATCCTTGCCCTCCTATTCGTCAAATTCTTCACGACCGAGACACGTGGGAAAAGCTTGGAACAAATCGAACAAGATCTGCGAAAACGCAGCAGTGTAGGATAAATAAAAAAGCCGCCCAGTATGGGCGGCTTTCTTATTTGGATAGACTTTTCTTCTTGAAGGTAATGAAGGTTAAAATTAAAGCAGCTACTGTCCATCCAACGAGCCAGATAATATCTTCTCGATAAGAGGAGAAGGCTTCCCCGTTAATTGCCGCCAAACACGCTTCCATCATGAAGCTTCCTGGCGTATAGCCTAAAATATCCCCTATTATGCCATCTGAGAAATACATTTGGATCATAGGGCCAAATCCAAACACGAAGCTTAGCGGCAACAGATAAACCGTAGTCTGGACTAAGTTTTCACTAAGCAAACCGACTAAGGTACCCAATGCAACAAATAGAATAAGAGCGACTAGCAGGATGACAGACAGCATGATCGGACTTGCCACATTTACATCAATAATCAACATGGATACAACGAGCACAATAACCGTTAAAATAACAGAAATGATGCTTTTACCGACCATAATATCAGCAGAACTAGCAGGTGAAAGTAATAAGACCTGCAGCGTGTTTTTTTCCTTTTCTTCTGCCAGTAGCAACGCCTGCACATACATTGTGACAAATGTAACCGCCATAATGAAGACGAAAGACGCCGCGAAGTCTAGCTCACCATCCATCCGACTATAGAGAATAGCCAAGAATATAGGTACGATTATAACGGATAAAACCTGAACATTGGATTTTGCATCATGGTATTCTTTAACAAGCATTGCGGATAATCGTGCAGCATTCATGCTAATTTCCTCCCTGTCACTTCAATAAATATATCTCCCAATGTCGGCTGATCGGAATGCACAGCGAGAACTTCCTCTGCCTGCATGTATTGATACAGTCGTTCTGCTCCAGTCGGATTATTCTCGATAGTTTCGTTGCGACCATTTCTCAGTTCTAGATGAATTGTGTTTTTCGCATATTTGCGCTGCAATTGGTTCGGTGCATCCATTTCTCGGATTTGTCCTTCATGAAGAAAGGCAACGCGATCACACAGCTGTGCGGCTTCCTCCATATTGTGCGTTGTCAGGAAAATCGTCGTTCCTTCGCGGTTTAAATCCCGCAGAAGATCATGCATCTTTTGAACATTACCAGGATCCAAGGCAGAAGTCGGTTCATCGAGAAAAAGAACTTCTGGTTTGTGCAAGACAGCACGAGCAAGGAGCACACGCTGCTTCATTCCTTTTGACAGTTTTTTCACTGGTTTTTTCTTATCTTCTGCCAAGCCTACCAGTTGCAAAACCTCTTCCACTCTTCCTGCAGCAGCTTTATATAACTTCGCATAGAAATCCAGATTCTGCTGAACAGTCATCCGATCATATAACCCACTGTTATCTGTCAGAATGCCTATTCTGCCTAAGTCAGCATCTTTCATTTTAGATGCTGGTTTACCTAGTATATTAACTTCTCCTGCCGTCTGCAGAAGCTGTCCTGTGAGAATTTTGACTGTCGTTGTTTTTCCTGATCCGCTCGGCCCCAGGAAACCGAAGACCTCTCCTCTTTTTACATTAAATGAGACTTGCTGCAACGCCCGTTGCTGTCCGAATACCTTGGATAAATCCTTCACTTGTAATGCGTAGTCCATGTTATGACGCTCCTTTCCGTTCGTAACGGTTGATAATCAAAGCTTACTAGTCTTTTGAGTTAAATGCCGTTAAATCAGGCTTAACAAATCACTAAAACATTGAATGGAGCAAATAATAGGCTGAATACTGCACTATTCAGGCTGAATGGAGCAGGCTACAGACCGAGCATACCCTTTAATTCTTCAAAACGGTTTTTAGACAACGGAACCGAACTGCGTGAATGATCATCAAGAATCAAACTGAAGCTGTTTCGCGTCCAGGTTACCACTTCCTTTACCTGCTGCAGATTCACAAGATAGGAACGATGACAGCGAAAGAAACCAAAAGCCCTCAGCCGCTCCTCCAATTCCTGGAGTGTGTATGTACATGGGTAAACCCCATCGTGTAAATGAAGCTGAGCAACTCCTTCACTGCTCTCGATAAAGTTAATATCAAAAGGATTGAAAAGTATGATCTTATCATCGATTTTTGCTGGGATTTTCTCCAGCTTGACCGGCTGAATAGTTTCTTCTGCAACTGCCGTTTCTTCGTTCTCCTCTTCAACTGCAATCCTTTTACAGCCTTTATCCGACAAACTATAGACATAATTGGTGAGCGCTAATGCATTTTCCAAGTCTATAGTAGTAAGAAGGATAGTTTTACCCCTCTTCTTCAACTCACCAATGATGCGGTGAATGATTAAGCTGGTTTCAAGATCAACATTCTGTTCTGGCTCTTCCATTATGAATATAGGCTGATCTTGCACTATTAGCCTGCCAATTTGCACCCGTCGCTCCTGTGAATAAGTCAGTTTGCTGATTTTTGTACTTTGACACTCTCGCAGTCCGATTTGCTGTATCACCTCTTCCACTTCAACCTTGCTGCGGTAAAGCTTCCGAAAGAAGGTCAGATACTCACCTACCTTCATCCTTGTATACGTTGCATCATTAAGATAAAAGAAGCCAATACGATCATTAACAGAATGCAGGTTTTCGATATTTTCACCGAATAGTAGTACACTACCGGTAGATGGATTTTCTTGTTTCATGACTATGTTAAGCAACTGACTTCCAATCACTTTATTGCAGCGAATGACATAGCATTCACCAGCTTTTAGCTCAATATCGATTGGAGGTAGGAGCATCGTATTGTGAGAAGTTTTACTGAGATTTTCGAATTGCAGTGTAGCCATTATGTATTCGCCCCCTGTTTTACTTTTATTGTAAAGCTAACTCCATGAATTGGAAATACCGAATCGGAGATGAAGACCATTGAAAAAAGATATAGATGATTATCTAAACGAAGGAATATATGGAATAAAAGAAACGAAGGCAACTGAAAGGAAAGAGTATCTGGGAACATTGCGGGAAAGAACGATACTCGCATTAACAGAAGGAGAAGTCGTCCAGCAAAAAGGATTAAAACAACTGGAGGAGGCTATGAAAAGCCACCCCGATGCATGCTTACGATTTTCCGGAGAAGTTACGATGCGTTTCTTCAAGCCCTACAAGACACTTGCTTCATCACGACATATTCCTTACACATCCGTCACTAATCAAGGTGCAGATGTGGATATTGCGCTCGTCCTGCATGTCGATCATGCGATTGATAAACCGGATATCTTCCTACCCGAGGAGAAAGAGAAGGCAACAGAAATAACTGAAAAACCAGAGCACTCCCTTACATCCGTGCTTAAGAATATCTTTAAACGGTAATAGAACTGTTAAGTGCATGTAAGGTTACTATGATAGCCTGACAGAGAGGAGCAATAAACTTGTTTACATTCAATGCAAATGACCTATCAGCAAAGACTCATTACAAAATTCTCACAGGGAGCATCATCCCGAGGCCAGTAGCTTTCGTCACGACCAAGTCAGCAGATTCAGAAGTAGTCAACGCAGCACCATTCAGCTACTTTTCAATTGTAAGTGCAACGCCGCCTCTAATCAGCATTTCGATCCAGCGTGCAGGTGGCAACCAAAAGGATACAGCCCGTCATGCTATTCGCACAGGCGAGCTGGTAGTCCACATCAGCACAGAGCCAATCGTAGAGGAAATGAACAAAACCGCAGCAACGCTGCCTTCTGAAGAAAGCGAGCTTGATCACACCAGTTTGACACTCGCGCCAAGCACATATGTCTCGGTTCCCGGAATTGCTGAGGCTTCCATCAGGATGGAATGCACCTTGTATGATCATATCGAGATAAAAGATGATGATGGAGCTGTTACAGCAGACCTATTGCTTGCAAAGGTGGCTGGGTATCATCTATCCCCGGAAGTCTATGATAACAGCACCGGCTATCTGGATGCAGAGGCCATCCAGCCAATCAGCCGTTTGGCAGGTAATGATTATAGTAAGCTTGGAGAGCTATTCACACTGAAACGACCCGAATAACAAGGAGAGTGGTGTACAACATGCAGAAAACAGCCGTAATCACCGGCGCGAATTCCGGTATGGGCTTTGCCACAGCTGTATCGTTAGCCAGAAGAGGATACGCCGTATGTATGCTTTGTCGTTCTGAAGAACGCGGCACGCAAGCATTGAAGGAAGCTAAACAGCAAAGCGGCTCGGAGAACATACATCTATATGTATGCGACTTGGCGTCATTTACTAGCATTCACACCTGTGCAGAAGCATTGAAAGCACAACACCCTACTATTGACGTACTCATCAACAATGCCGGCATCGTTACAACAAAAAAACAATTCACTACTGATGGTTTGGAGATGATGATGGGTGTGAATCATCTCGGACACTTCCTCTTGACCAATTTACTGTTAGAACAAATCAAAGCAGCACCTCAAGGTCGTGTAGTCGTTGTATCTTCCGGCGCTTACAAAATCGGAAAAATAAATCTGGATGATCTAGGTGGAGCTGAATCCTTTACGCCTTGGCAAAATTACGGTCACAGCAAGCTTGCTAATCTTTTATTCACCAAAGAGCTTTCTCTGCGTCTGCATCATTCCAATGCCACGGTAAATGCAGTACATCCTGGAGCAGTGAGCACAAGTCTTGGCGTGGACAGGCAGTCCGGCTTCGGCAAAAAGATTCATCAGTTACTCCGTCCATTTTTCCAATCGCCTGCTGATGGGGCAGATACTGCTCTGTATCTAGCCGAAAGCTCTGAAGTACAGCATGTATCCGGAGGGTACTTCTATAAACGGCAAATCCAGGACGTGAGAGGACAGGCAGATGATGCTGAACTAGCCAAGCAGCTCTGGGCAATCAGCGAAAGAAAAGTGGGATTGACTGTATAATCAATCCCACTCTGGTACTAAGAAGCCATAATGGCTCAACAACTCGATTGCTTCCTCCATTATCGATTCATCATTTGCTGCCAATGTATGAAGATGGATACCATCCGTCAATTCAGATAAATAACCTGCTTTGCTGTTTGCTATCCTTTCGATGAACTTTTTTACTTCCCTTCGGCTGGATACCATGATAGAAGCTGTTATCTGTCCATAAACCGGATGCTCCACTCGGACATCCTTCACTGTCACACCCAAGTCTACAAGCAATTGCAGCTCTTCCTCCGTCCGTTCAGGTGCATGCTGACAAGCTACGATCCTTTCGACTGAATAGACAGGATGCTGCTGCAGTACATATCCCTCACTAGTAGCCATGATCGGGTGCTGCTCTGCCTTCAGCAGCGTAACATCTCCTACGATTACTTGCCTGCTGACATTTGCCTCCTCTGCCAGTTCACTTCCCTTAAGCGGGCCGTCTGCTGCCCGAAGCTTATTCAATAACCACTTTCTGCGCGTACTCCCCAATAACTTCTTTTTTCCTTGACCCATTTCGAATCCGTCCTTTTCACTGTTTCCTGTATTATAGCAAATAAAAAAGACACAGCCATACTAGCTGTGTCTTAGTCCGCGTACACTTCCTGTTCCTTTTTTTCAGGAAGTACTTTCCACGGTGTCTGCTGCAGGAATTCGAAATAAAGCGGAGCAAATGGATGCCCGACATCTGAGTTCCATGGTTTATTCGCACCAGTGAAATGAACGATGGCAGGTGATTGGCGAGCTTCCTTATAACGTTTCCGCTCTGCTAATTCTCTAGGCGTTTTCGTCTTTAGAATGATGAAGGATTGCGCATTCCATCTTGGATGGATCGGCTTCCACTTATCCCAAAGGATTGCATTCAAGGCATCCTGATCATGTAAGTAAAGGAACTCAGGATCATTGTTTTCATCAATGAATTGCAGCACTCTGTCCGAGATGTTTTGTTTGCGCCAGCCCTCCATGTCAATAACCATCATACCGGAATTAAAATACTTGCCCTCAGTGGTAATATTCATTTTCTCCAAGCGCTGAAGCTGGCCAGCATCCTCTACCGCCGCCATCAGGTTCCCATCCAGATCGATATCGTTCAGCTGGGCGATATCCGTCAGCACAAGTGTGTCGCAGTCGATATAGATGACTCGTTCCACACTCGGATCTGTTATGACTTCCGGAATGGAGATACGATAGTAAGCCGTTTTATTAATATATCTACTTTCTGTTGCATTCTTATAGGATTCTGTATCTATGGATAGAAAACGGATTGGAACACCGAATTGCATCGTCGTCTTCATGAGCATTCTTTTGTTTGGCTTTGTGATGCCCCCGTCGATTACATATAGCATGACTCGTCTTTTCTTATCAACATTTGTAAGCAGGGATGCCAGCATCACACCTAGGTGGTGGGCGTAGTTATCATCTGCACTGGAAACAACATGGATTGTATCTTTGTGATGCAAGACGTTCATCCTCCTTTGAAATCGTACGTTTCTGTACCCTGCTTTCACCTACAGGAAACCCTTTATAGCAAAAATAAGCAGATAGAACCGTTAATTGTTTGACAATTAGGACAATTACTCCGGTTAAAAAGAGCTATTACAACTAGTTAATTGCAATAGCTCTTTGATCAAATGTTTGATCAGGATAGCGGCTGATGGAGTTCCCAGCCCAACTTCAATATTTCTACGATATAATCCGCCACTTCCTCCGGATTCAAATTATCAGTTGTGACCCGCGCATTATGTTCTGCATAAATCGCTTGTCGTTCGTCGAAGATCTCTTGGACCTCATCGACCGACTTGTTATGCAGTACAGGGCGGTTTTCGATCAGCAGATCCATACGTTCCTTCCAGTGGTCCCAACTTAAATCAAGGAAGAGCACCAGACAGCTGTCGAGACATTTTTCCCGGATGGCTTCTTGTTTGAAAGCACCACCGCCGAGAGAAACGATATTACATTGTTTATTATCACAGATATCGATGACCGTATTCCGTTCAATCTCTCGAAAATACCCTTCACCATGCTGCGCGAATATTTCTGGTATCGTCTTGTTATAACGGCGTTCGATTTCGATATCAACGTCGATGAAATCCCTGTAAAGTTTATCGGCAACCATCTTGCCGATGGTCGTTTTCCCGACACCCATGAATCCGATCAGGACGATATTCTTCGCCCGCACAGGTATATGCTGTCTGCTCATTGTCCGCACGCTGTATCTCCTCTCCTTACGTTTCGTATACTCTACATTATGTTCTATTGTATACGATAAATCAAAAAATCGTAAGAGAGAAATACCTTACTTTACCGCGGCATCTGAAAGCTCTAGATTCAGCCACTTTACTTCTTCTTCTGTCAATTCAATGTCAATTGCCGGCAGCGCTTCTTCTAATCGCTGTACATTCTTACATCCGACAATGGCACATGTCGGGAACTCTTGATGCAGTACATACGCAACAGCAATTTGATTTGCCGTCACACCTTTTCTGCTGGCAATTTCTGCAGCTCGGTCAAAGCGTTCCCAGTTGTCATCGTTGTAATAAACACGAGCAATTTCTTCATCTGTCACATGATTCCTATCATAAGTACCGGTAAAGAAACCGCCTGCCTGAGAGGCCCAGGAGATGACCGGCATACCTGTGCGGCGATGCCAGACGAGATAGTCATTATCCAAAGCTACTGTCTCCGCCCAGCGCACCTCGTTCAACTGTGCAAGACTTAGGTTCGGACTATTCACGAACAGCCGGTCATACCCTTTGGCATCTGCATAGGCATTTGCCTCCTCGATGCGATCAGCCTGCCAATTGGACACGCCGTATATGCCAATTTTCCCCGCCTGCTGATGCTCATGCAGCATATCCATCAGCACCTGGACAGGAACACTTCTATCATCCCGATGTATGAGATAGATGTCGATAAAATCGGTCTGCAGGTTTTCCAAGCTATCCTGCAGATCTTTTGTAATTTCAGCAGGGTCCACCCGCTTCATTTCCGGATGATGCGTGCCATCCTTATCAATGTGGTAATGACCGCCTTTGGAGATAAGAACCACATCCTCACGGTTACCACGTTCCTGCATCCACTGACCAATCAGTTTCTCTGCTTGGTATTTTGCATATTTCGGACCTGTATCAATCGTATTGCCGCCTGCCTGTAAGAAGGCATCCAGAACAGCGAATACATCATCTTTTTTGTCTTCGAAGAATTTTGTTGTTCCCAGGATTAATTGTGATAGCGGGCGCTCGATTCCTGGTATAGCTGTATATTTCATGCTGAAAAACCTCCCTTTTATTCTGAAAAGTAAGTAAGCAGTGTGCATTCCTATTCCCTAATTGATAAGAAAAGTATCCTTTGCTAGTACAGAAAAAACAGAGTTCTTGATTGGTAGAAGCTATTGCGGGGTTGTTTCCTATAGGGGCGTGTATATTCACTTTAGCATTATGGCCATGCTTACAGCAAATAAAATGAGCAGTCACATAGTGTGACTGCTCAAAATACTTAGCCATTCATGACTTCTGTAAGGACTGGTACGATTTGTTTTTTACGGGATACAACACCTTTTAAGGTAGCTGTATTATTGGAAAGCTTCACTTGGAAAGCTTTTTCGACAGCTTCTGTATCTGCTCCGATTGCGATAGCAGTGGAGTCATTTGTCAGGATATTCGTGATAGCGAAGAGGTAGAGCTTCAAGCCTTTATCTGTAATCTTCTGCTTCATCGCTGCTTCCACTTCAGCCTGACGTACAAGAACATCCTGCTCGTCTACAACGTTGACTTGTGCGATTTCTACTGTTGCATTACCCATCTGGAATTCTTTTGCATCAAGTGTGATCAATTCCTCAGGAGTTTTCTTGCTAACATCTGCTCCAGCTTTCAGCATATCCAAGCCGTATGTATCAACATCGACATCAGCAATTTCTGCAAGTTCCTTCGCAGCCTTAATGTCCTGCTCCGTGCATGTAGGGGATTTGAACAATAGAGAATCAGAGATGATTGCACTCAGCATAGCACCCGCGATTTCTTTTGGAATCTCAACATCATGCTCTTTGTAAATTTTCTTGATGATGGTTGCTGTACAACCAACTGGCTCCGCACGGTAATAAAGCGGATCAGCTGTTTCGAAATTGGCAATACGATGGTGATCGACAACTTCAATAACAGAAACTGTATCGATATCTGAAACACTTTGCTGTTTTTCGTTGTGATCGACTAAGATGACTTGCTCAGCATCTCCATCAATCGCCTCAATTACACGAGGTGCTTCCAATCCGAAAGTTTTCAAAGCGAATGCTGTTTCTTCATTCAATTCTCCCAGGCGGACTGCTTCTGCTTCCACACCTAGTTTATTTTTCAAATGCGCGTATGCAATTGCGGATGTAACCGCATCTGTATCCGGGTTTTTATGTCCGAAGACGAGTACTTTACCCACTGCCTATCTCTCCTTTTTTGCATTGCCGGCGAGTGCCGGACATGATGTATTCATTTTACATGATTATAGCCGTTTTAAAAAGGGACTCACCTGGAAACATACCTGTTACCGTGCACCCAGAAACGCCACGGAAAATCTTTGGCTTCCTGTGCATTTGGAATCCCGATTCTCGGTCCCGTCTCCACTTGCTCCGGCTTGTACCCTTCTGCGATATATAATGGCGGAGTGGTAAATTGACCGCCATAGTGTGACTGGATTATGCCCATTGCCTGACATAGCTTTCCGGGGCCATTGGTCAGTTCCCTCGGCTTCCGTCCAGGTCTGCGTGTTTCCATAAGCGGCATTCCATCCTTTGGTTCAAGCGCACGTATGAGGACAGCCTCCGGTATCTCAGCATCTGCACTTACTACATTTAGCAGCACTTGACGATGCATTGTATACGTATAAATATGACCGGGAGTATGGAACATGATTTCCGTCCGTTTTGTTCGCCGGTTATTGAAGCTATGCGCAGCACGATCGAGTGCTCCTCGGTACGCTTCAGTCTCCACGATATAGCCGGAGGTGATTCCTTCCGATGTTTCGTGTACAAGCAGGCATCCCAATAAGCTCTGAGCCAGCTCTAGTGTAGGCTGCTGATAAAATGACTGCAGCAGCGGCGGATAACTTGTCATCTAACATGCTCCTTTTTTAATACAGGTTTCAGGTTTTGCTCCTTCCCTTTTAGCATTACCCAAACCTGGAATAAGAATGGGGCACCAATAATGACAAGGAAGGCTATGATCGTGAATATCGGAATTGGATGAACTGCACCAAAATGATCAAGCAACACCCCTCCAATCAGCGGCCCTGCAACACTTCCAAAGCCCGTAAAGCCCATTGCGCCGAAATAAGTCCCCTTCATATCAGGATTGGCAATTTCATCAATGAACATATCCGACATAGAGAATAGCAGCACTTCTCCAATCGTGAACAGAATAACCGCTGCCGCAATCCAGATGATTTCATGCAAAAAGGCCATACTTAACAAACTGAGGGCAATCAGTACATTTCCAAGCATCAGGGACAATACGAGTGAATACTTTTTCGCAATAGCAACAATTGGATATTGTACAATTAGAACTGTCAAAGCATTCAACGTAAGCATCATACTGAATAGCTTTGCCCCATCCTCAATACTAGGCGTAGCTGCAAAAAACTGAGGTAAGGTAGCACTGAAATGCGAATATCCAAACACACTGATGGTGACCCCGATCAATAGGAACATAAACAGTGTGTCCTTTCGTGTTACATTAAAAGCTTCACGGACACTAATCCTATTTGCTCCTGCTGCGGCTGTTTCTTCCACTTTGACACGTAAAAACTGAAAGATAAGCACAAGTCCGTAGGCGAAATAAACCAAAGCCGCAATCAGAAATGGTGCTGTTGAAGAAGCCGAACCAAGGTACAGACCTAAAAGAGGACCGAATACGACACCTATATTGATTGCGGTATAGCGCATATTGAAAACGAGTAAACGGTTCTTTTGATCGGTCACATCTGACAAAAGAGCTTTGGACGTTGGTTCGAACAAAGAACGGCATAATCCATTCAGTGCATTCATGACAAAGAATACCCAGATAGCATCCGCCAGGGCAAACCCAACAAATACTCCGCACCAGCCAAATATACTGATACTGATAATTTTCTTTCTGCCGAATCGATCAGAAAAGTATCCGCCGTAGAAGCTGGACAGAATGCCAACCAAGGAACTGATAGCAATAATCAGGCCGGTAAATCCTGCTGATGCCCCTTTCTCCTGCGTCAGATAGATTGCTAAAAAAGGAATACTCATACTAGTAGCCATCCTGCCGAACACCGTTCCGATGATAATTGTCCAGCTGTAAGGATGGAGTGTGCGTAAAACGTGCATGCTGTCTCAACTCCTCGTAATCCAAATTATAGCAGATTACAAGGCTTCTGTTTTTTGCATTCCCGGACTGCTTATAAATTAATCAAAAAAAGAACCAGACTCACGTCTGATCCTTCATTTTTTCTTCCTTTTTTAATAAGTCGCGGATTTCTGTGAGCAGCTCCTGTTCCACGGTCAGTTGCTGGACAACCTCTTCTGTCTGCGGCTGCTTGCGCTTCAATCTGTTCATGACTTTGACGACCATGAATAGTGATGCAGCTATCAAAAAGAAATTAATGACAGTTTGAATGAACGCTCCATACTTCACTACGGCACTGCCAAAAGTGAACTGCAGCCCGCTAAAGTCATGCCCCCCGGTAATAATACCGATGAGCGGCATGATGATATCGTTAACGAGGGATGTCGTGATGGCACTGAATGCGGAACCAATCACTACGGCTACAGCCAAATCCACGACGTTCCCGCGCAACGCAAACTCTTTAAATTCCTTAAACATCGTATGTATACCTCCTTAAAGCTAGTACCATTCTTACGCATCTATTTCCCTTTTTCAAGTATAGCCATTACAAAAATAAACGAGACTCCTGTTGGAGTCTCGTCTATATTATTATAATTCCTTCCACCAGTCATCATGGATGGTGGCCGGCATCTGCCGTTTATGCGTTGTTTTGAAGTAACGGTCCTCTAAAAGTTTAGCTGTTTTCTCTTCGATAATTTTCCCTTCGAGATAATCATCGATATCTTCATATGAGAGTCCGAGTTCTGCTTCGTCGGCTTGACCAGGATTCTCATCAAGCAAGTCAGCTGTTGGCGCTTTTTCATACAGACGTTCTGGTGCCCCAAGTTCGATGAGAAGCTGTTTACCCTGACGCTTGTTCAAGCCGCTCAATGGAAGAATGTCTGCTCCGCCATCGCCGTACTTCGTGTAGAAACCAGTAATAGCTTCAGCAGCATGGTCTGTACCGATAACCAGCAATCCTTCTTGACCTCCAATTGCATATTGGGCGATCATGCGCATACGCGCCTTGATGTTTCCTTTGTGGTAATCAGCAAGCTGGTTGCCAGTAGCATCTTTATACGCTTTCGCCGCTTCTGAAACTGGGGATTTAATATTGTAAGCATATGATTCAACAGGATCAATGAAATCCAATGCCAGCTGAGCATCTTCTTCATCCGCTTGTTCACCATGCGGAAGCCGAACAGCAGCAAAGGTTACATCCTTACCTTCCTTCTTCAGCTCTTCGATTGCCAATTGCGCAAGGCGTCCTGCCAATGTAGAATCCTGTCCGCCGCTAATGCCAAGAACGAATCCTTTAGCACCAGTTTTTAGCAGATAATCTTTCAGGAAGTCGATTCGGCTGCGGATCTCCTGTTTAGCGTCTATTGTTGGTTTTACTTGCAGCTCTGAAATAATTCTGGATTGATTAGACATATTTTTGCCTCCTCGATAATAATGATTCTTTTTCTTTTCCCTCTCAAGCTGGAACTTAATCTATTTATGTATCATGCTCTCTTCTTCTAGTATAAACCAATCGCATCATAAAAGACGAAAAATAAAGCCCGCGGCATTAGTTCTCCGCGGGCTTGCTGTTTAAATATTCTTCCATGTCCTCCATCGTCTTTTCCATACGCTGGACATCTATATCAAAATCAAGGTCTGTTGAACGAAAGAATGGATCGTTAAATGTGAAAAGCTCTGCAATGTAGTTTTCATAAGCTCGCATCGCAACCATCTCCTTTCCAATTCTTCTTTCGTCTATTTTAGCCTAAATCCCTGCTGAAAAAAACCCATCCAAAGGAACTTATTCGCAGGCTCAGCGTTTTAGAAC
The DNA here is from genome assembly GCF_002272075.1 of Terribacillus saccharophilus. Classification (GTDB taxonomy): domain Bacteria; phylum Bacillota; class Bacilli; order Bacillales; family Amphibacillaceae; genus Terribacillus; species Terribacillus saccharophilus_A. The sequence continues at coordinate 50,338 of NZ_NPBJ01000029.1, read as the reverse complement.
ACGCTGTTTATGTCAATAACTTTCCTGATGGAATAAAAGGAGGTAAAGGAAATGGATTTATATGATTTTATGAAAGAAGGCAACCCAGGCAAGAAACAAACCCGCCAGCCTGGAATTCAGCATGAGATGGATCCGCTCCCGATTGAAGAATTCGACCATTGGAAGGGCAGCGGGAAACTGCAGGGCAAGGTTATTCTTATTACAGGAGGGGACAGCGGTATTGGGCGTGCAGTAGCGATCGCTTATGCAAAAGAAGGTGCTGACATAGCAATATCTTATCTAAATGAACAGGAGGATGCAGAATACGCGAAAAAGAGGATTGAACAAGAAGGAGTTAAATGCGTTCTGTATCCTGGCGATATCAGCGACGCTGCATTTTGCGAAAATCTTATAAAACAAGTTATACACGATTTTAATAAACTTGATATTTTGGTCAACAATGCTGCACGCCAGGAAGTACAGAACGATTTGACGGATATCACCCCAGAGCAGCTTGAACGGACTTTCCAGACCAATTTCTTTAGCTACTTTTACCTGACTCGTGCTGCTCTGCCGCATCTCGGAAAAGGAAACTGTATCATTAATACATCTTCCGTCACTCCGTATATCGGCAACCCTACATTGATCGATTATACGTCCACAAAAGGAGCAATCGTTGCCTTTACTCGATCATTAGCAAAAGGCTTGGCTAGCAAAGGGATACGAGTGAATGGAGTCGCACCCGGCCCGATCTGGACGCCGCTCATTCCGGCTACCATGCCGCAAGACACATTAGGAAACTTCGGTACCCAGACTCCGCTCGGAAGACCTGGCCAGCCTGTCGATCTCATCGGCAGCTATGTTCTGCTCGCTTCGGATGAAGCTGCCTACATTACCGGACAATTCATCCACGTTAACGGCGGGGATTATATGTCATCTTAATAAGAATAAGGAAGCCGCATATGCGGCTTCCTTATTCTTTACTTTTCCAAGCTTGAGTTTTATCGTCCTCATCAAATTCGATGGTGACATCTGTGACGCCTCTATGCTCCAAGATTTGAGCTTCCAGCCGATCCCTGATATCATCAGCATCCGCCACCGTAATAGTCGGGTCAATTTCCAGTGTAGCTTCCACGTGGAAGGACTCCCCTTCTTTTACAACAGTCATTTCCTGGACATCACGTACATCCTTATCTGCAAATAAAATGTTCCCAATCTTATCAGCCATCTCTTCATCGGCTTCCCCAATGACACCAGCTGCATTATCAAGGAAAACACGTCCAACCACTAAAAACATCATGCCACCAATTATAATTGAAGCGATACCTTCTGCCTGGTAAAACGGTGTATAAGCCGCAATCAAGATCGCAATGATGGCAACCAAGCCGCCGCTAGTAGCAACCAAGTCTTCCATGAAGACTAGTTTTGTAGCTGGTTTTGCCCGTTTTACATGCGCAAAGCTCATCGGAATGACCGCGAGCCCTTTTGCACCTGAATCACTCTCATGGGCAATCTCACGCATCGCTTTGAGAAGTACGAATGCCTCTAGGATACAGCCAAGTGCAAGTACTGTAATACTGATCCATAATCCACCTGATTCTGATGGATGTGCCAGATGGGTAATACCCTCGCGGATGGTTTCATAAGCGAGGATACCTACGATTAAGACTGCGCCGAGCAGCACAAGGTTGACAGCCCGGCCAAACCCTCCCGGGAACCGCTCTGTAGGGGCTTTTTTACTGAGTGCTGAACCAACATAGACGAAGAGCTGGTTCGCGGCATCCCCAAAACTATGCATCGTTTCTGCAAACATAGCCACATTCCCTGTCAACAAGAAAGCTCCTCCTTTGACAAGGGCAATGACCAGATTGACTACCGCAGCCAATGCGGCTGATTTACTTCCCTGACGTAACAGGCTTACATATTCCTTCATGCTGTCTCTTCCTTCTTTATGTTTTTATATGTAGCAGTTTATGGTAACAATATTTTTAGCATAGCATACATTGAATGCAACGCCGCCCCCTTTTGCTTAAGGCACAGGAAGACAGGATGTTTTAGTTTGAGTAGAAACGGTTATTCCATATACATGAAATCCGTATTTTTTTCACTTGCAGTCTTTCGCTGAACGTGTTAATATCTTGAACAATATACTTTTTCAGAGAAAGGAGATAAAAAAATGAGAAAAGTAACATTGGAGCAGATTTATACACATCCAATCGCACAGAAGTATCTCGGACGTTCCGGGCAAGCGCATGCCATTTCAGTGGCGGAGCACGCACTAGTCATCAGTGAGAAAAAGCAGGTTGACCCAGACACGGCCGTAAAAGCTGCATTGCTGCATGATATCGGCCATTATGAATGGTATAGCGATGGAAAATGGGATTATGATTTGTATAAACAAAATGATATCCATGCTATCAAGGGCGCTGCCCGGGCACACAAACTCCTGATTCGTTTAGGTGAAGAGCCTCAGGCCGCCAAAGCAATTTCCTTGGCAATCCTTCTGCACACAGACTCTTACCTGCCCGAACACAATCTGAAGCTTGATCCATTACAGCAAGTAGTAGCGGAAGCAGATACAGCTGATGAAGAGACTGGCGGTGCACATCATTACAAGACCATCTCTCAGCAAGAGGCCCTGAAACGCATTCGGAAATTGGACGCAAGCATCGAGAAGCGCATGATAAGACAAGTCCAGACAAGCTAATCATGTCCGCTTCCTCCCCCCTTCCTTATATCTCCTATCTTTCCTTTCAAAACTTCGTTTCAAAACCGTGCAATCTAGTACCTATTCCGCTATGCTAGAAATACAATATACGAGACTTCAAAAAGGAGAATAGCGAATTTGCACTGGAAAAGGATTATAGTAACTACTTTGCTTATGACAGTTGCAGCGTTGATCCTATTCGGCTTTTTGCATATAGAGCAGCTTCCGCCAAATCAATCCACTCCTGCCGATTCCATGAATGCAGATGACATTACCGGCCTCCATCCTACAGTAGAGAAGAATATGAATGAACTAGTAGAAAAAACTTCTGACATCGGAATCTCCATTATCATTACGGATGACTATCGATCCAAGGAAGAACAAGACAAGCTGTACGCCCAAGGCAGAACAACCGAGGGACAAATTGTCACTCAAGTCCAAGGCGGAGAATCCATGCATAATTACGGACTCGCCATCGACTTTGCCCTGGAACCGGAACCAGGCAATGTAATCTGGGATATGGAATACGACGGGAACAAGAATGGAGAATCCGACTGGATGGAAGTAGTCGAAATCGCCAAAGAACTCGGCTTCGAATGGGGCGGAGATTGGCCAGGATTCAAGGATTACCCGCATCTGGAGATGCATATTGATTAACAAAAAAGCGCCCTCATGGGCGCTTTTTCAGTTAGCAATGACAAGATAGGCGCTAAAACTGATGATATAGATAGCAAAACAAAAAACAGCTACTCGCATGTAATTACTTGTTAGGTCGAACAAAACCTTTAACCCATTGGACAAAATAGCTGCAATTGTAAGTACAAAAGAAATTCCCAACATCAGCATAGCACTGAGAAAGACGATCTGCTCCATCTAGATTCTCTCCTTCTTTTAATTCCTATTACAATTATAATAGAAGGAAAGCCGCACAAGCTCCTGTTATTCTGGTAACATTAATTGCCTGAAAGTGACGATTATGTCACCTGTTACAGTTCTAACTGAGAAGGGTACAGCGTCATACCGCCATCGACGAATAGAGTAGTACCTGTGACGTAACTCGCTTCCTTAGATGCAAGCCACGCAGCAGCTGCTGCAATCTCTTCTGGTTTACCAAAGGATTGCATCGGTATTTTCTTCATCTGCCTTGCTTCGTTTTCCGGCTTGGTATCTTCGTTCCGCTCCGTATCAATTGTTCCTGGCGCAATGGCATTTACTCGGATTCCTTTAGCAGCATACTCAAGTGCCATCGTCTCAGTCAATAGCTTGATGCCACCTTTAGAAGCAGCATAATGACTGTCCGAAGGTTTCGGAATTTGCTGGTGTACACTAGACATATTAATAATGCTGCCTTTTATATTATTCTCCAGCATATGACGCAAAGCCACTTGGCCGCCAAGGAAAGTTCCGGTCAGGTTTACATCAATTACACTCCTCCACGTATCTTCTTCCATTTCATGAAACGGTTGCGGCTTGCTAAAGCCGGAGTTATTCACCATGACATCCAATCCGCCGAACTCGCTAAGAGCCGCATCTAACAGTTTCTGAATCTCTTCTTTTTTGGATACATCTGCTTGAATAACAATTGCTTTTCCGCCAGCTTGGCGAATATTTTCGGCCGCTTGATTAGCTCCATCCTCGTCCCCATGATAATTGACGACAACATTCATGCCCTCTTGTCCGAATCGTTCTGCAACTGCGCGCCCTATCCCCTTGGAAGAACCAGTGACGATAGCTGTCTTTCCTCTTAAATCATCATACATGTAGATTTCCCCTTCCAACTTATGTTCTTCTTTGCTTTTCCCCCATTCCATTTTTAAGAAACTTTTCTACAAAATATGACAAAATAGGGCTTTTTATAGTGAAGCGCTTTACTTTCTGGTACTTCTTACCGATATAAAGGAAAACCATGTGCAGAGGAGCTCGTTTTATGAATTCTACCTTACAGGCAGTAGTCAATATTGCCCCTATTATAAAAGATACGCTTGGACCGACAGCCGCGATGGGCGTGCTGGATACGGAGGAGTTCGTTTATTTCGCCCCTTCAACACTCTTGTCACTAGGTATTGAAGTAGGTAAAACAAAATTGAATGAACATGAAGTTTACCTGCGTGCAATCAAAGGGGAGCACATTGTCTTTGCTATCACAGAAGATTATGAAGCACTTGGTGCACCCGTTGTCACGTCAATAACTCCAATACGTGATATGGATACGAATGAAATTGTCGGCCTATTATCACTTTCACGTACATTGGAGCATCAAGAGAAGCTTGACCAAGAACTCAGTAAATTGAATCAAGTGATAGACGCACTACAAGGTAAAGTTCAGCATGTTGCTGCTCAAGCTGAAGAGCTATCTGCAACAAGCAGTGATATTAAAGAACAAGCAGCTAATGCAAGCCAAAGTTCAAGCAAAATTGGTGAGGTTGTGCAGCTGATTGAACAGATTTCCACACAGACAAATTTGCTTGGTTTGAATGCCGCTATTGAAGCTGCTCGTTCCGGGGATGCTGGCAAAGGCTTTGGAGTTGTTGCAGACGAAATCCGCAAGCTTTCCGATAACACAAAGCAAGCCGTCCAGACAATCAGTAAATCCTTAACAGAAATCACTACTAGCGGGGAAAATCTATCACAAAGCATCAGTGAAGTTTCCGCTTCTTCTGAGGAACAGTCTGTCATCATGGTCGAATTCATGGATGATATCCAAGCTTTAGATGAAAAGAGCAAGCAGATTATCGAAACAATGAAGAAAGTTACAAACCAAGGATAAGGAGAATATACATGCACCCTACGATACAAGCAATGGTCCATCTAGCTCCAGAAATAAAGAAAAACATCGGAGATAACAATGTTGTGATTGTTACAGATACAGAGAATTATGTTTATTTCTCTCCTTCCAAGGATTTGGATATAGGCATAAAACCAGGAGATTACGCTTTTGGAGAAGGAGCTGATCTTCTTCGCCAGGCTCTTAGCGGGGAAAATATTCATGCACATGTTCCAAAAGAAACTTATGGTGTTGGTTTGCAGAATTCCGCTTCCCCAATTCGTGATGAAAACGGTGAGATCGTCGGCGTCTTCCAGATTACCAAGACACTAAAAGATGAAGAGCTTTTGGATGAACAGCTGGATGAATTGCGTTCGATAGTAAGCAGTTTGCAGGCGAAAGTACAGCATGTAGCCGCGCAAGCAGAAGAACTGTCTGCAACAAGCACAGATATTAACGGTCAAGCTGCTCACGCGAGTGAGAATTCTCAGGAAATCAGTACGGTTGTTCAGCTGATTGAGGATATATCTACCCAAACGAATCTGCTCGGATTAAATGCCGCTATTGAAGCGGCTCGATCCGGTGATGCCGGCAGAGGTTTTGGAGTTGTGGCAGATGAAATTCGGAAGCTTTCAGTAGGAACGAAGGAAGCTGTCGGAGCTATCGGTCATTCCCTTCAGGAAATCCGTTCTAATATGGAGAATCTGACACTAAGCATCGGTGAGGTTTCCACTGCCTCCGAAGAACAATCTCGTGTGATGGTGGAGTTCATGGAAGATATTCAGAATCTCGATAGCCAAAGCAACGATATAGGTCAATACATTAAAGAGATTACGTATTAAAAAAACGCCTCCCATTGGGAGGCGTTTTCTTTAGATAGATTGTTTGTTGTTAGGAGTAGGCGGTGTTGTTTTAGTAGTAGGTGTTGTTGTTGTCTTGTTGATAGGCTGGCTCTTCTGTTCAACAGAACCGCCGTTGCCTTCATTTTTCGGTTTTGTCATCGGATTACTCGGTGCACTGTCAGGCTTTGTTTCCATTAGCTTATTAGAAGCTTCTTTCGCTTTACTGCCTGCATTTTTCAGATCGTCTTTCGCTTCTTTTACTGTTCCAAGGGCAGATTTAGAATCTTCTTGAACATCGTTCACTGAAGACATGATCTCATTTTGAGCCTTATCATAAACATTTTTAACGTCGTTAGCTGCATCTTTTGCAAGCTCCGTTGCGTCCTGCACTTTGGACATAACTTGTTCCTTTGTGCCCTGCGGGTCCTGTTTTGCGTCTTTTACGAAGCTAACAACCGTATCCTTTGCTACACCGACATTTTGGAATACTTTTTGACGTGTCTGCTTGTTAAGTAAAACGATTGCCGCGCCGGTAACTGCTCCAGCGACTGCGCCAGTCAATAGTTTGGAACCTGCTTTTGCCTGTTCTTTCACTTCGTGCTTGTCTACTGTTTGTGCTTGTACCATTATGAACACTCCTTAGCTTTTTTGTTTACCGTATTGGTGTATAAATACCCCGTCCAAATGAAAGTAAACAAGAAAACTGTAATTACAATGGCAGCACCCTTTTTTGTTTTTGTACGAAGTAGACCATTTCCTTGAACCCGATATCCTTCAAACGGTCTTTCACTTTATCAAAATCTTCGCCGATTCGGGATGGTATATGCGCATCAGAGCCAAAGGATATGTCCACACCATAATGCAGGGCTCGCTCCAAAATACGATCAGATGGATACCATCCGCCAACTGCCTTTGTGCCGCCGGATGTGTTCACTTCAATGCTAACACCAGATTCCCCGATTACTTTCAAAGTCTGTTCGATCGCGTGATCAGCAGGAATATCAGAAAATGCAGGATAAAAGCCTTTCATCGCATCGATGTGACCAAGCACTTGAAATATACCACTTTTAGCCGACTGCTGAATCATATCGTAATAGGTTTCTTTCACCCGGATGTGATCAGCTTCTGATAGGCCATCCCATCTGCCTTGTTTGAAGATATTCACTTCATCGACATAATGAACAGAACCGATAATATAATCGAATGGATACTTTGCGTAGTAATCCGCATATAAAGCAGCATGTTGTGGGAAGAAATCACTCTCGAGACCTAAGAGGACGTGGATCTGGTCCTTATATTTCTCTTTTAGATGCAGCACTTCTTGTACATATGCCTCAAAGCCACTGATTGGCATAGCAATACCAGGATAAAGCTGATCTTCTTCGCTGTAGAAATAAGGAGAATGATCCGCTATCCCGATATAATGCAATCCTTTTTCAATAGCAAACTTGATATAATCCTCTATTTGTCCTTCAGCATGACCACATCGGTAATGATGGGTGTGCAAATCGAATGTCATACACCTGCTCCTTCGGCTACTACAGTATTTTCTTCCAAAAATTCTTTAATCAGCATGTTGACGATTTCCGGCTGCTCGTGGTGCACCCAATGTGTTGCATCATCGATATATACCAGCTCATAATCAGAGCAGTACTTAACTGATTCCTGTGCCAGTTTCTTTAAAAGGAATTGATCCTTTATCCCCCAGATAATCTTGGTAGGTACATGAACCATAACAGAACCCTTTTTGCCGTACATGCTGATGTTGTCTTTTTCTGTCAAAGCTCGGTACCAGTTCAGCATCCCTGTCAGCGCACCTGGCTTGGACCATGCTTCTTTATAATTATCTACATCCATCTGAGAAAATGTTCCTTCTTGGCTGAACTTTGTCAGCGCCATTGCAAGACCGTAGTAATCGTTGGCAGCCAATGATTTTTCCGGTACATCCTGCATCTGGAAAAAGGCCATATAAGAGCTCTTGAACCATTGCAGCGGGTTAGTTGCGAGTATTTTAGGCATAGCTGCAGGATGAGGCATATTGATAGCAATGAATTTCTCTACATGTTCCGGCCGTGTAACTGCCAAATGCCAGCCAACAGCTCCGCCCCAGTCGTGACCAATGATAATCGCCTTCTCTCTCTGGAAAAGACGGATCACTGCAACGACATCATCACGGAGCTCGTCCAGTATATAATTAGCAGTATCCTCTGGTTTATCACTCAAATTATAGCCTCGCTGATCCAAAGCCAGCACCCGAAAACCTTGCTGTGCAAGCGGAACGATCTGCTCCTTCCACCCATACCAAAATTCCGGGAATCCATGCAGGAGTATCACCAATTTACCATCATTCGGACCAGCTGCCGCCATGTGCAAATTTATTCCATTCGCTTTTACCGTTAAATGCTCGACTCTCATTAGAATCCTCCTCGTCCATATTAACTGCGGGTCAATCCATAATGCGCTAATGCCTGCTGCAAGGAATTATAGAATAGAATACCCTCTGCTTGTATACCTCCTCCTAAAGTCTGTGCCAGATCGGGGCGGACACCGGAAACTGCACAGTTAATTCCAAGCATTTGCAGGATCTGCACCATCTGTCTGAGCTTTTCCCTAACAAGTGCTTCGGTAAAACTGGCCCCAGACATATCAATAAAAAGTGTTTCGACTCCCTTTTCCTTGCAAGCTTGCGGCATATGTTCCAGGATCAGCTCCGCACGCCGTTCACTTATTTCACCAACCAATGGAAATACCCCGATGCCATTCATAATTGGAATAACAGGTGAACTAGTCTTATGAATTACTTCGCGCTGGCTTCTGATTTTCCTTTCTGTCAGCTCATAATAAAACTTTGTAAATTTATTGATAACCTCATCTAATGCGCGGTGGAGATTTTTCGACCATCTAATGACCATAGCAGGTGTAACATCGTGTTTGTGCTCTTCTGCAAATGACTCGATGAATTCCCAAATCACCGTTCCTGATTTTCCGACCGCCTTCAGCACTTCATGGATCGGTGTATTGGTCTTAACCCGGCTATTCGCCACTTTTTCCACCCATGTTTTGAGATTCTGACTATATTGCTCTTCATCCTCCAAAAGTGCACTGGCAACTGTGATGATAGTCATTCGGTGCTGTTTTCTTAATTTCTCACGCATCTCTTTTCCAGCATCATCTGCGTATATCGAATTTTTGTAGTCATATAATGAACCTGCCCATCGATCTGTTATATGAGGAGCGTTGTCCATGAGGTAGTTGTATAATGCTTCGTTCATACTTGGCATGCAAATCTCCTTCATCTTTGTGATGCTTTTATTATAGCCGAACCGCTAAGGCGCTTCTATCTTGAGCATGTAAAAAAAGAGTCTGCCGAAGCAGACTCCTACTAAACTCTCAAAGGTACCATATTCCCTTCGTTTACTCTTATATAGCCGTGATCAGTCAATTTCAACGCTGGACTTACCGGCAGCGAAAGGGTACTAATCGACATGAGAACATTATAATGCTTGTAACCGAGCGATTTGATAGACTTCGTCAAATCAGAGACTTGTGCTGCCACTTCTTTCAATGGTGCTTCTGAAAGAATACCCCCAACAGGCAATTGCACCAAAGACAGTATCTCGCCATCCTTCACGCAGCAGATGCCGCCTTGCTGACGAATCACTTCATTCGCCGCAAGCACCATATCCTCTATATCACGACCGATAACAAGCAAGTTATGGTTATCATGCGAATAAGTAGTGGCAATCGCCCCTTCTTTCAGCATATCCCCCGTTAACAGACCGAAAGCACGATTTCCATTCTTCCCGTATCTTTCTGCTGTCATGACAAGTGCAAGTCCTTCTTCCTGCCATTTTACCTGCCCAGCTTCGATTGCTAAGCGAACATGCCGTTCTGTCGTGAATGTCGAACCGTCTTTTATTTCCATAACACGGTACAAAGCATCACTTTCTTCTTTTTCATTTAATAGAAGGAAATCGTCAGGCTTCAGCTCTTCCAACTTAATGCTCTCATAATAGGACGAAGGGAATTGCCGTTCAAGTACGATTTGCTCCTTCACAGCATCCTTCTCGTAAACTTGTTGACCTCTTTTGAAGACTTCTTGGATCGAGAAACCATGCAGATCATCGAGCAAGATAAAATCAGCTATTTTCCCAGGAGCAATTAATCCTCGGTCCTTCATTTGCATTCGTTTTGCTGGTGCAGCAGTAGCAGCATATATTGCCTGCTCCGGCTGCATCCCCATATGTATCGCTTTTTGCACAAGCTGATTCAGATGTCCTTCTTCCAGCAATTTATCTGCCATGACATCATCCGTTACAAAACAGAAATGTTCGGTAACATCGTTTTCTATCACATAGTTTATGATTTCCTGTGTCATAGATTTCTCCTGCAATTCTACGAACATACCTGCATTGATGCGCTGTTCCATCCCTTCAACCGTCTGATGGGTATGATCGGAATCGACACCGGCATATATCATCCGCTGCAGTTCAAGATCCAAAAGTTTCGGTACGTGACCCTCCACGATCAAGTTCGGATATGCTTGTCTTACATGCGCTAGAATACGATTCGTCTTACTGTCAGGAGCCGATATAACATCATAATAATTCATGATTTCACCAAGGCATTGAATATTGCCTGACAGCATCAACTCATCGATATCCTGGATATCGATTTCCCCGCCTGTCGTCTCCATCGATGTGGCTGGCACGGAGCTTGGAATGCCATAAAACATATCCACCGCACAATCAGCACTTGCTTTCATCATGCTTTTCACACCATCAACCCCGAAAACATTTGCCATCTCATGCGGTTCAGGAACAATGGTTGTCACACCATTTTGAATAATGCCATAAGAGAAGGAAGAGGGCGTAATCATTGTACTTTCAATGTGAAGATGAATATCAATCAAACCTGGTACCATGTACCGGCCCGCTCCATCTAGTACACTTTTTGGCTGTAATTTATCGGTATCTTTCTTGCCGATATAGAGGAATTTCCCCTCCAGCACAGCGACATCAGCATCGATGAATTTCTTTCGATAGCTGTTAAATACCCGCACATCACGAATCAGTAAATCAACAAGCATAATTCAACCTCCTAATCAACGAGCACAATTTGTTTCTTTGGAATCTCGAGCACGACTTCCTGGCCATTTGCCAGTGGTGCTGCTGCAGCGTCATCATTTACGGTGAACTGCCCGATACTCGTTTTGACTTCATATTGATAGCTGCGGCCAAGATAAGTGCTGATCAGCACTTTTCCCTGTACAGCATTCTCTACCGTCATTGGTGCTGCATCCAATGGATACAGACGCAGATCATCCGGTCTGATTGCTCCTACCAACCCAGTGTCATTGTCCTGCTGCTGAACGGTTAAGGTTATTCCTTGAACAGTTGCAGCGATTCCATCTGTTTCCTGACGACGGCTGTCGAATTGGATAAAGTTCTTAAATCCGATAAAGTCCGCGACAAATTTTGTCTTCGGTTGTCTGTAGATAGTGGCAGGATCACTAAGTTGTTCGATGATACCTTTATTCATGATCGCCACCTTATCCGAAATCGAAAAGCACTCTTCCTGGTCATGCGAGACATATACTGTCGTGATGCCAAGTTCCTGCTGTATCCTTCTAATCTCAACGCGCATATTCACACGCAAGTTGGCATCCAAGTTGCTTAAAGGTTCATCAAACAAAAGGAGGTCCGGTTCAATGACTAACGCTCTGGCAATTGCCACACGCTGCTTTTGTCCGCCTGACAATGCGGCCGGGAAGCGTTCCTCAAATCCTTTCAAACTGGCGATATCAAGTACACGAAGTACTCGATCCTTGATCGATGCTTTCGATACTTTCCGCTGACGCAAGCCGAACGCGACATTATCGAAGACCGTCATGTGCGGGAACAAAGCGTAATTTTGAAAAACAAAACCGAAATTACGTTTGTTTACTGGAACTTTCGTATAGTCCTTCTCCCTGAACAAGAATTTGCCTTGCTTTGATTGCAGGAATCCTGCAATCAGCCGAAGCGTTGTCGTTTTTCCGCAACCACTTGGACCAAGAAGGGAAACGAGTTCCCCTTCTCCGATAGACAAATTGAAGTCTTGAAGAATAGCTTGCTTCTGATAAGCAACAGTGACGTCCTGCAGCGTAAACAAAGACATGATAAAGCCTCCTAATTACCGTTTCGTGAAATAAGATAAACCAAGCAACCGCTCGACAAAGAACATGAATAAAGCTGTGATGATCATCAATACGACGGATAGCGCCGCGATTGTTGGATCGAAGTAATTCTGCACATACGTGAGCATCTCAATTGGCAGCGTGCTTACGCCAGGTCCAGTCATGAAGACCGAAATGTCCACATTATTGAAAGATTCCAAGAATGCAATCAAAACACCGGCAATGATACCGGATTTAATATTAGGCAGAACCACTTTAAAGAAAGTACCGATTCTGCTCGCACCTAAACTGACTGCCGCCTCTTCTATGGAAAAATCGAAGTTAGCAAGACTTGAGGAAACGACACGGATAATGAATGGCAGCATAATGACAGTATGCCCGATAAACAGACCTGCATAGATCGGCAGTTGATAGTATGTAATGAAAAAGCGCAGGAACGTGAAACCTAGCACGATACCAGGAATGATAATCGGAGATACAAATATACCTTCCAGAAGCGCCTTCCCTTTAAAATCAAATCGATTCAAAGCGTACGCTGCTGGTATTCCAATTAGCAGCGCAAGCAGGTTGCCTGCCAGAGAAAGATAGATGGAAACCTTGAACGTTTCCAGGAACCCGCTCACCTCGAATATATTTTTATACCAATCGAGGGAGAAGGATTCCGGCGGGAACCGAAGTACTGTTCCTTGTTCGAAAGAGGTGAAAGAAATAATCACCAATGGCCCCAGCAAGAAAACGAACACCAGAAACGTGAAGATGCCAAGTCCTATATGTTTTTCCCGCATGGTCTACCTCCTCGGATTCAATTTATTTGCCAGTAAATTCATGCAAGTAATGACAATGAGCGTCACTACAATCATGATGGCAGCTAGAATACTGGCCATATGCCAGTCATTTAATGTATTTGCATTTTGATAGAGCAGCGTTGAAAGGACTCGCTGCTGACCTCCCAGCAATGCAGGCGTTGTATAAGCGGTAAAGCTGCCGACAAACACCAGAATTCCCCCAATTACTAAACCAGGTACACAAAGCGGAAGGACTACCTTGGTAAACACTCCAAAACGGCTTGCACCAAGGCTCGCTGCTGCAGTCAGCAAATCTGATTCTATACTTTCCATAACACCCACTAATGTAATGATCGTCAATGGAAGGAAGAGATGGACAAGTCCGATGATGACGGCAGTGGGTGTATACAAAATTTCCAATGGTTCCTGTATGATGCCAATCCCCATCAGTGCTTCATTGACCAGCCCGTTGCGTCCGATGATGACCATCCAGCTGAAGGAACGCACGACAGGACTCGTCAGCAGCGGGAATATTGTCAAAATTAACAGCAATGCTTTCATTTTTGCGGACATTCTGGCAATAAAGTATGCTGTCGGAAAACCGATCACCATACAAATAATGGTAGTCAGAATGCTGACCCGCAGCGTTGTCCATAGTATTTCCAAAAAGTATGAATCCCGGAAGAGACTAGCGTAATTGCTTGTATCAGCTGCTGCTTCATTTGGGAAGAAGGTCGAAATGATTGTCATGCCAATTGGGACGAGCATGAAGATTGTTAGAAATAGAACCCCTGGCAAGATCAGGAGATACTTATAGTAATTTCGCATAATGATTAACTCCCGTTCTTTTGTCTAAGCGTTTAACAGCTTGAGAAAGAGGTCGAAGAAACGAGCTTCATCGAGCTCCAGACAAACATGCATATTCGCCGGATGTCCAAGACGGTTCTGGAAATCACAGATAGTTTGACCGTCGCAGTAGGTGCTGTTCGTCTCCATTGTGACGTGCAGCCATTCAGTTTTTACCAGCTCGGCATCGATTGCAATCGCAACTGCTAGCGGGTCATGCATTGCACAAGCCCATACGCCATTCCGCTCAAAATAGCTATTGCGGTATGTCGCAGTGCTTGTTCGAACATAATCCTGTAATACCGGGTTCTGTATGTGATCTATATGTTCATCCTTCAGCAAAGCGCTTCTCGTAACGTCCAGTCCGACTTGTGTTAAGGAATGGAATCCCGCCTCGAAGACAATGGATGCAGCCTCTGGGTCAGCGAACATGTTATACTCCGCCACCGGTGTCACATTGCCGACTCCTTTCACGACACCGCCCATAAAGACGACTTCTTTGACTGCCGATATAATCTCAGGATACTGCTGTACTGCCTCAGCTAGATTTGTCAGTGGACCTGTCATAATCAACGTAATGTCACCTGGAGCATTCATAACTTGAGTTCGTATAAAGTCCACCGCAGATTGTTCTTGTATCTCACGATTCGTAGCAACACCCTTTAGTGCGCCTCCGATCCCATCTTCACCGTGCACACGATGCTCGAAATGAGGGTTCCGGGTCAGCGGTTTGGCAGCCCCGGCGAATATAGGTGTCTTTTTATCATCAAGCAAATCAAGTATTTTGGCTGTGTTAATAGTGGCTGTTTCTAAGGAAACATTGCCGCTGACTGTCGTGATACCAACAACGTCTAATGCCTCGCTTTTCACAGCAAGCATGATGCCAATTGCATCATCAATACCAGTATCTACATCCAATATGACTTTCTTCATCATGCTCCCCCTTACTTGGTCACTTCTTTATTCCAGCGATCGATCCACTGCTTAGAGTTCTCGACTAGGAAGTCTGCTGGCAGGACATTAAGTTTCTCAATGACATCTTCACCGTACGTAATACCTTCCTGCTCTTCATCGGAAAGTACCACTTCTGTATTAACCGGAGAATCTACCTTTGCTTTTGCTGTCTTCTCTTGTACTTCTGTACTTAACTGATAATTGATAAATTCCTCAGCTAGTTCTTTCTGATCGCTATCCTTCACTACGTTGACTGTATTCATGACAGCATATCCGCCTTCTTCAGGTGTTACAAATTCCGCTTCAGGTACTGCTTCTTTCAATGAGCTGAAGTACATTTCCATGATTGGTCCGCCAGCAATCTCGCCTTGTCCGAACATATTGATGAATTCAGAGGTCTGATTGTATTCGTTAACGATATTAGGCTTCAAAGCATCAAGCTGTTTGAATGCAGCATCTTCATTAAATGAATCGTTGCCGCTCACTTTAGAAGCTGCATCAAGAAACATCGGTCCTGTTGTAGTCGTAATACCAGGAATTGCTACATTACTTTCCCACTCTGCATTCCACAGATCCTTCCATGATGAAACAGTTTCTTTCACCATTTCCGGGTTATAGGCAATTCCGAACTGCCCGATAGTGTAAGCCGGTCCATATCCTTCACCGTTAGGAGACTTGGCTGTCTCATAAATCTTGTCTAGGTTTGTCAGCTTGGAAGAATCCAGCTCCTCGAACAAACCATCATCCACACCTTGCTGTGCGTAATAATCAGATAAGTAGACTAGATCTACATCAGAGTTACCTTGACGTATTTTGTTCAATCGCTCCGCATTATTTCCTGTTTCTACTACAATATCAACATTGTGTTCCTCCTCAAATGGCGCATACACATCTTCATTGAAGAAGTCCTCCGAGAAACCCCATGTAGAGATGACAAGCTTTTCTTTCCCAGCTCCAGCACTATCACTGCCACAAGCAGATAAAGTAAGTGCAGAAGCAATTGCAGCTGAACCTAAAAGCATTTTAATACGACCATTCATGTGAAAAACCCCCATATAATAAGTGATTTATAAAAGCAAAAAAAGAAGACAATCTTAATAGAATGCGAGCATTCTACAAGATCATCTTCTCTTCGATCAACAAAGGTCAGACCAATCAAGCTTTTCTATGGCATTAGCCGCATACCAGATAAATCCGGTTTTAGCTTAACTGCCTAAGACAATATTGGTAAAAGCACGTTGAGAGGCTGCGTCGTAATCTCGTAGTATTGACTCAATGTGCCATTCCGTTTCATTATGCAATTTTTCTGCCAAGCGTTTTTTGTACAGCATCGATAACCGGAAGTCGACCTCCTGCTTCAAGCTAGGAGCCTCGCCTTCCAAAGCTGCAGATCGCGGAGAACGCCGATGCTTGGCTTGGATGGTGATGATGTTCTGATCGATAGATACCTTCAGTAATGTCGTTCCGACACCGAACAATTCCTTCGACACATCATTGTACATATGTGACAGCATCTTCTTGATTTCATTGCTATTCTCTAGCATGCCAACAACCACCTGTCATGTATGTGGTAAGGTCATTATACATACTTTAATAACCCAAATCAATATATTGTTCGGATTTAAATGTTTTTTTCTGTTTTACATTCAGTTATTGTTCACTAAAAAAGAGAGACAGGATTTATCATGTCTCTCTTACCATTATCATATCGCGGTATTCCCGCTCTGCTTTTATTAGTTGCTTTGCCCTATACAAACGGGTTTTAACTGTTGATTTAGTCAAAGATAGGTTTGCAGCAATTTCACTTTCCTTCATATCTTTCACATAACGCAGCGTGAGCACTTCCTGGAGTTTTGGCTTCAGCTTTCGAATATCCTGCTCCAGTTCCCGTTTCGTCTCCCGGAGCTCGACTTCTTCAATCACGATATGCTCGAGATAATGCTGCTCCAGCTCCCAACTGGCCAGCTCAATGCTGATAAACTTACGCTTTCCTTCTTTACGAAGCATATCAATGGCCGTACGGGAAGCGATTGTTGCCAGCCACGCACCAGCCTTCGACACATCCTCCAGCTTGTCCAAATTCCGATAAGCCTTGATAAACGTTTCCTGCGCCGCATCCTCCGCCAGCTGCGGATCACGCAGCACCTTCTGAGCCGCGTGATATACCCGCTGATGGTAGAGCGAATAGATATGCTGAAACACCGACTCCGTCACATATACATACTCGCTAGCCACGCTTTATTCCTCCAATTGGTTTTTGATTGATTCGGGAAGGTCGTCATATTCAATTGAGAACTCAGCAGAGATATCTGATTCCCCATCAAGTTTGATTCCCACGTAGTATGAGTCTTGTTTTCCGCTATACTCGATAAGATGGTCAAATATATACTTGATGTCTTTTTGGTCCTCTACTTTTAAAGTATTTTCATAGTTATAATCGTCCAATTGCAGATAAGCGATATCTTCCGGAACAGTACGGATATCTTCATATAGTCCCGCATCCTCCAAGACCTTAACCGTATTTTCATAACTGTCATCAAATGACGCATAGTAGTATATATCAGGTTTTTTTGTGAGGAAATCGATTGTATATGTTTGCATTTTATCTGGATTTATTTGTGTATGCGTACTATCAATGTCCTTTTTAAGAGCATCCAAAAGTGCATCAATTGTGTTTTGATCAGAGATGGTTGGACCATCGGAAGGAAGTAAATTCGATTGCAAATCTAATGCGTAAATAGCATCTCTATCGACATTGAACACTTGATTATTCGCATGCTTGTATTGGCTGGAGCCTTCAATCTCGTACTGCAGTTTTTTCAATTTCGGATTTTCTTCCAATGAATATGCATAGGATCTAGCTAACTTTTTTCCATTTTTCAATTCATAGACAATAAACGTATAACGAGTATCATCGGAAGAATCGGCGAATTGGCTGCTAGAAGATTCGATAACTTCTTTCTGTAATCGCTGCACCATCTCAATATCATTTTCCTCTGTAAAATAAAGCGGCTCTATACCAGGAGGGATATAATCTTCGTCTCTGTTGTAAGTAAACTCATCGCCAAAATAGACTTTCTCTACTTCACTAACTTCAGGAATATTATTTTCATAGCTTTCTTTGACTAAATAAACACTTAGAAATACGGCGACTAGAAAGCCCGCGAAAATCAGATACGATTTATAATTGCTGTAAACTCTCCATGTTTTCTTCAAGATAGCTTCAGCAATGATGAAACCGAGCAAAGAGCCAGCCAAATAGCCAATCACAGTCCAGCTCATGGATCCAGTCATTTCGTGGAAATATAAACCACCTGTCATCATGACACAGAATGTCACGCCAAATCGGAAGACCGGCTGCATAAATGGGTAAACAATAGCTTGAGAAGTATACTCCAATTTGCGATGCACATATAGCCAATAAGCACCCAGGTATAGTAGAATGCCAGCAGCTGCAAAAATACTGATCATAAACCAGGAAATTCTATGCTGAGAAAGAATGATCCCCATAAAATAACTGATAGGCGAGAATTTCACCACCGCTGCATCTAAGTAATAATCAAGAGGGAAACCAGTTAATAAAGTTCTCAAATTAAAGAATATCAATATCATGATTCCAGCCGGAAACAAGACAAAAATATAGGTCAAGACAACATGCATCGACAATAAGCCTGTGACCATGCCAATAAAGTTTGTTGCAGTGTATATGAGCACATTCAGAAATAGCAATACACATAACCAATACAGGACATTCATTCCATTATAATAACTGCCTATGCCTGTAAATGCTTTCAGTACATATAGGATAATTCCATTCAGGATTATAGGCAATGTCAGCAGAATCAATCCTGTAGCTGCATGGTGATGTAATAATGCAGATCTTTTGATTGGCATACTATGAACAAAATCAGATGTCTGCTTTTTATGCAAATAACGGAACAGTATTACCCCGAAAAATACTGGCACAGTAATAGATAGAATCCATTGTAGTTCAGGCAGATAAAGAAATAGACTTCCTTTCTCCATATATCTCCTTGTTTCAGGATTCGTGTATTGGAAAAGGATTTGCAGCGGCAATATCACAAATAAAGCCAGGAAATACAGCACACTCAGCCAGCCGGTCAGACGGATATCATGGCGAATAATCTGCTTCTTAATCGAGGATGTTTTCGATGGCATAGCCAGCACCTCCCATTTCATAGATAAAGATTTCTTCCAGTGATAGCGGCAGCATATCCAGTATGACTGGGTTTTGTGCTGCAAGTATTCTTTCTAACTCCTGATGGTCTGCTTTGACAATCAGCAGATGGATACTCCCGCGTTTTTCCTGGTGAAGGATATTTAGTTCTTCTAAAAAACTCATATCCTGCCCTTTCCGCAGAGCAAACTGAACTTTTTGAACCTCTGTCTTCATATCATCCAGATTGCGCTCCAGAATCATCTTTCCTTTATGTACAATACCGACGTCGTCACAGAGGTTTTCCATTTCCCGCAGATTGTGGGAAGAAATAAGAACAGTCATCTCTCTCTCTGCTACGTCATTGATGAGTAAGCCTTTAATTCGCTGCCGCACGACAGCGTCCAATCCATCCAGCGGTTCATCCATGATCAGAAAATCGGGCTTTGCTGCCAATGCCAGACAAAAAGCTACTTGCCGCTGCATCCCTTTCGAAAAGGTAGAGACTTTCTTGTTCTCGAGTTTGAATTGGCTGATTAGCTGGTCATATCGCTGCTGGTCCCAATTTGCATACAAATCCGCATAATATCGTCCCATCTGCTTCACTGTATATTGCGGCAGAAAATAAAGAATATCAGGCATGAAGATGATGCGCTGCTTTAACGCCACATTTTCAAATACTGTTTTGCCGTCAACCAGGACACTCCCTTTGTCTTGTTTCAGGATACCGGCAAGAATACGTATTATGGTTGTCTTGCCTGCACCGTTTGAGCCAAGCAGACCATAGATTGTCCCTTTTTTCACCTGGAAACCAACTTGGTCCAACACTTGCTTCCGGTCAAATTTTTTACTTAATTCTACTGCTTTGATCATGTTTCACTTCCTCCCCCATTACGCAGCTGCTGCTCCACCACATTTCGAATTTCATTTGCTGTCATACCAATATACTGTGCCTCGGTCAGCAGTTTTTTCAATTCTTCCTGCATTTGCATCACCTTTTGCGGATCGACTTGTGCACTAATCGCGTTCACGAAACTCCCCCGTCCCTTCACGGAATAAATCAATTCTTGGTTCTCAAGCTCTCGGTATGCTTTCTGAATTGTATTCGGATTGATCGTCAGCTGCTGGGCAAGCTCCCGTACCGAGGGAAGCTTCTCGTCTGTTTCCAGCACTTGATTGATGATCAGTTCCTTGAACTTATCGACGATTTGTTCATAAATCGGCTTGCCGCTTCGCAAGTCAAGTTCAAACATGTATTCACCTCATTCAGGCTGTGTATTAACTGTATTAGTTATAATAGTACACTTGATACACCAAAGTATACATCAGCGTATTCCATTTGAAAAGCACTTTTTTCCAAAAATAAAAAGCCAAATCATAAGATCTAGCTTTGCCACTAAATTTATATAATTAGATGCGTAACGTCCTGGCTTCAATGCCTCGTATTACAGGATTCTTTGCTGAACATAAAAAACCCGTCCTAATCATAATTAGAACGGGTTAAAGCACAAGTTAACCAAGACCGATGATATTGAAACCAGCATCAACGTAAACGATCTCACCAGTTACACCGCGGGAAAGGGCACCCAGCAAACCGACTGTCATATCGCCAACTTCTTCAGCAGAAACATTACGGCGTAGCGGTGCAGTATGTTCCACTTTTGAAAGAATGTCATTGAAAGAAGGTACGCCTTTTGCAGCCAATGTACGGATCGGACCTGCAGAGATAGCGTTAATACGGATATTATCCGGACCAAGATCATTAGCCAAGTAGCGTACACTTGCTTCCAAAGCTGCTTTTGCAACACCCATGACATTGTAGCCCTGCAGAACACGGTCAGCGCCAAGGTAGCTCATTGTCACGATGGAACCGCCTTCTGACATAATCGGGCGAACAGCTTTTGCTACAGCTACTAGTGAATACGCACTTGTATCCTGTGCAAATGCATAGCCGTCACGAGAAGTGTCGATGAAATCACCATTCAAATCTTCTTTATGCGCATGTGCAACGGAATGTACAAGACCATGGACAGTTGTGAACTTGTCTTTGATTTCTGCAAATGCAGATGCGATGCTGTCATCATCGTTAACATCACATTGGATAACTGCTGCTTCCATTTCATTCTTTTCCAATAGCTTGTTCAGCTTTTTAGCGGAACGCTCCTGACGATATGTAAAAATCAGCTTCGCACCAGCAGCATACAATGATTGCGCAACGCCCCATGCGATACTGCGGTCATTCGCCACACCCATGATGACGATGTGCTTATCCTGTAATTGTAGAAAGTCCTTCATTTTCATTCTCCTTCTAATGAACAGTTTCGTTCACGTTTTCTACCGCCTATCATAACAGAAAACAGAAATGAAAGGAATGACACGTCTGTTCAGACAAGTCACACTTCTATATAATAGGTTTTGGAAATAACAACCAAATTATCGTGAGGTGAAAAGATGGATAATATGCCTCCCAATAAATCTGGAGACAATTTTGATAAAAGACTCCAGGATTTATACGATCAAGGCTACATATCTGATGCAGTATTCACAAGCGCTTTAAACGGTAATCGAAGAAAGCGGCTTAATGATGCTTCAAATCACAAAGAAGCACAGACGCAAAGAGATTCAGTACCTATGCAGCAAACAGCTGCAACAGCAGTACAAACGCAACCTGTACCAAAACCGGCTGTATATGCAAATTCATCCTTTAAAAAACAAAAGTCTCCGGAGCAAATCCGTGAGCGCAATCTAACAATCAATCTTGTCCTTGGAATCATTATGCTTTTCTTTGGCGGGTTATATCTCGGCACTTCCAATTGGGGAAACTTCTCTTCTTTAGGGAAAGTGTTATTAATCAGCTTGATTCCTTTCCTTTTCGCAGGATTGAGTTATATCAGCTATAAGGTCCGGATTCCACAGACAGCCTTCGCCTTCTTAATGCTTGCTGCGCTGTTTGTACCGATAGTCATTTTCTCGGCATCTTATTATCAGCTGTTTGGGAGTTATTTGTCCTTCGGTGGTGACGGAGCAGCCTTAATCGGAACCATTGCGGCATTAAGCTGTACAGCTTTGTACTATGCAGTGGCAGCACGCACAGGCTCAAAAGCATTCATTTGGGTGACCTATGTCGGCTTATCGTCGACACTAATCTCAGCACTGCTGTATGTGACGACTACATATAGTGCATTTCTATTCTTTTTACAGCTAGCCAATTTGCTGCTGCTTTTGTTCGAGCGAACTATCCGAAATTCCTTCAAACTTCAGACATTGCAGCGTTATTGGCCATATTATCTGCAAATGAAGCTTGGAACAGAAGCCATCATCACAATTATTTTGATGACCAGCGCCATTACTTATGATCTGACTTTATTGGTGATTGGAATTAACGCATTGATTCTGGCCGCCAAGAACTTCAGCAGACTCTACCATTTTGGCTTTATCGTATTCACCTTAATTGGCGGCACCTCACTTCTTTTGGAGATTGATTCTTATTTCAACATGTTCTTTGGTCAATTCATAGGCTTAGGATTCATTCTCGTTCTGTTGACATGGAATTTGCCTCGCTGGTTGCAAGTGGTCTACGAATCCTTTATCCATGCTATAAATGGCTTTCTTCTGTTCTTTTTCACAAGTCTTATCTATTATTTCGAATTTAATTGGGCGTACTTGATCGGAATTTTATTCCTGCTGGTTCAGTATACAATTTGGACGGTTGCATCACGCAAAATCTACTACAGTTACCCAAGCGTCGGAATGTTCCTAATTGTCGTCTATTGGCTGCTTTATATGGCTGGTTCCTCAATCTGGATCCGCACAAGTGCATTCGCGACATTATCTTTCATTGGGCTGGCATACAGTTATATTTGGCCGAGAAGGATAACTCTTTTGAAGCCATTCCAAGTTACGATAAACTGGACAGCAGTTGGAACCGTCATTCCTATATTCCTGGTGAATCATAGTTATGGATATTATGAAGCAAATAGTTATCTGCTGCTATTAGTGGCTGCGGCAGGTTTCTTCTGTTACAGCAAGGAAAATGCAGAAGTTGTGCTCATCAGTAAGATTGTTACTCCGATTAGCTTGATTGCAGCGTTATTACTCGGTGGTTACCGTCTGTATACCGAAAATGATTTTTATCGTGAACAAGTTGGTATTTCAGGACACGCGACTTTGATTGCATTGATAGCTATTGCAATCGCATTCCTTTGCCGTAAATATCGGTACCAGCCGTTATTTTTGTCGTTTTTCCTAACAGGCCAAATCTTGCAAAGTTACGCTGTTGCGATTGCCATCTTATCGTGGAATTTACCGGCGGTCACTGTTACGTTCGTTTCACTTATCAATGTTGGTATTCAGTTAATGGCTCTTCAAGTCTTTCGGAAGCATCCATTATGGGTTGCCGTGCTCGGCTCCATCATCGTGACCTATGCATCACTGCAAAATCTATTCGGAATAAGGGACTCAAATATAATAACGGCTTATGTGCTGTTATGCGGCGTGCTATTCTTTGCAGCTAGTCTATACATCAAGAAGAAAGCTCCGATTGGATCGGTCTACTTTTTCTGGTGCAGTCATGCTTTGATAATTTTTGGTACGCTATGGGTATTGCTTGCACAGTTGTTAGATTATGTTCCGCCTATCTGGCTTCTTATTCCGCTCGTCCAATTCGTGTTTTCTGCACATATTGTGACGAGAACGATAGAAAAGTATATATTTGCAAATGCCAGTATTATAGTTGTCTTCCTTATCTCGATCACTCATTTGGATCAGTACACAAATCTGAGTCATCAATTTACATTGGCTGCAGCTCTAACAACAGTTTGCATTGCCTTGGTATATGCGCTGCTGCCTAACTGGCGGTCTTTACTGCGGATCAGTCTGCTGACTGCCTATAATGTTATTCTGCTGTTCGCATTAGCAGAGCTTACTATTCTTTTCTCCTGGCAGATCATCCTGCTAGCCATCTTTGTCGGGGTAATAGCAATCTATCAACAGCATCAATGGCAGCTAAGCATTATTTCTGCCTGTACATTGCTGTTACTTCTCACAATTACACTTCTCTATGGCAGTATCGGCCAAGAAATCCGTACAGCTTACTTACTGCTGGCCGGGGCAGCAGGATTAGCAATTACCAGCTTCAGCAATTACCAATCTTTCGTTGCTGAAGCTGACAAGTATTCTGTTTGGAATAGAATAGATTTATATCGGATTGGCGCTATCGTTTATACCGTTGTCGGAAGTCTGGCGGGCGTTGCAGCGTATGAATCCGGCCTTGCTGATACGCTATTTGGTTTGACAGTTCCAGCACTGTTATTTGCGATCAGTATCTATACAGCACCTGCTGCTGAAAAGCGTTATGTACGGCTGGCTGCTATCGTATCTTGTTTGTACCCTTATATACTTGTGCTGCAAATTGCAGACATAAGTCCATATTTAACAACAGAGCTGTATGTTGTGCCAATTGCATTACTAGTTCTTATCATCTTGCGGCTGTTTTTCTATGATCCTGATGTGACACCGCATATTGAGTTAGTTTTGCTTACAATTGGATTCGGCATTTTGGTGCTCGATGGACTGTCTACGATGACTATTTATGATGCCCTATCCCTTGGCAGTCTTTCTTTACTAGCAGCTGTCATTGGTTTCTTACGAAAATATCGTGCGTATTTCCTGACGGGTACGATCACCGTTGTATTTAACTTATTCTTCAACACGCGTACGCTTTGGGGCAGCGCACCATGGTGGTTATATCTTATTGGAGCCGGCTTCCTGCTGATTGCCTCTGCCAGCTTTATTGAATATCAGAAACAAAAGCATGATAGAACCACCGAATCTCTGCTGCAAGCCAGCAAATCCAGGTGGACAAAATGGTTTAAGCAATATAAATAAAGAAAGGCAGCTGTCTGCGCTAAGACAGCTGCCTTTCTTTTCATTAAAAATCGAATTCATCCGGATGCGGCCCGCTACGGGTACCATCATCCAATTGATCCAAACGTTCCATATCTTCTAGTTGAATTTCGAAATCGAAGACTTCCTTATTTTCAATAATACGTTTGTCTGTCATTGATTTTGGTATCGTTATGACATCATGCTGAATATCCCAGCGAAGCACAATCTGAGCCGGTGACTTCCCGTATTTAGCAGAAAGCTCCTCAAGTAAAGGCTGTGCCAGTAGCTCTCCATTCATAAGCGGAGACCATGCTTCCAAATGAATACCCTTTTTCTTCGTATATGCACGCAGATCTGCTTGGATCAAGCGCGGATGGAATTCTACCTGATTCACAGCTGGTACGACAGATGCGGTACTTAGTAGTTCCTCCAGATGATGTACTTGGAAGTTGCTTACACCAATCGCTTTTACTTTCTTCTCTTTATATAACTCTTCTAGTGCACGATAGGCTTCTAAGAACTTATCTTTTCCAGGCCAATGGATTAAATATAGATCGAGATACTCAAGCTTCATTTTCTCCAGGCTCTCTTGATAAGCTGCTTTCGTTTGTTCAAACGTCAGGTCTGCATTCCACACTTTAGAGGTGACAAACAAATCTTCTCTCTTCACTAATCCTGCTTCAATGGCCTGGTTAATCCCTTGGCCGACACTTGCTTCATTTCCGTAAATAGCAGCTGTATCAATGCTGCGATAGCCTTGCTCGATAGCAAAATAGACTTTATCAGCTAGTTGTTCTCCATCTTCTACACGGAAGACACCGTATCCTAGCATCGGCATAGAATTGCCGTTATTGAGCTTTACTGATTTCATGAGATATTACTCCTTTGTTTTCTAATTTTCTCGAAATAGCTGTTAAACCAACTGCTGCAGCAACCATGATTGCAGCCAACCAGCTTGTATGAATCAGACCGAGCCGCTCCGTAATGACTCCTCCCAAATAGGATCCAAGGGCAATTCCAGCATTGAAAGCTGCAATATTCCATGCAGAAGCTATATCTACCGCCTGTGGCACGAGCCGTTCGGCAAGCACAACGATATACGACTGCAAACCCGGAACGTTCATAAATGCGAACAACCCCATGAGAAGAATAAACAGCAAACAAAGTCCCTTGACAGGCAGCGTGATGTATAAGGCTGCAAGTACAATTGCCTGTATGGCAAACATATAAAATAAAGCATGAACAGGCCGTCTATTTGCAAGCCTGCCACCAGCAATGTTTCCGACCGCTACCGCCACACCATATACTAGCAACAGCCAAGTCACAGTCCCTGGCTGAAAGCCGCTTATCTGCTGCAGAAGTGGTGACAAATACGTAAAGACAACGAATGTACCGCCATAGCCAAGTGCCGTAATAAGAAGTACAAGTACGATAGGTACTGATCGTAAGAGGCTAGTTTGATCTTTTAGTCTTACTTTGACGCCTTTAGGCAGCGTATTTGGCAGCAATGCCAGATTAGCCAAGCTAGCGAGAATTCCAATAACTACGATGAATAGAAAAGCAATTCGCCAATCAAGCTGCTGACCGATGAATGTGCCGAATGGAACTCCCGTGATAGTCGCTACCGTAAGTCCGGTGAACATGATACTTATTGCTCCAGCCCGCTTATTTGGCGGAACTAAACTAGCAGCAATTGTCGAGCCGATAGACATAAATACGCCGTGTGCAAGTGCTGAGATGAAACGTGCGGTCAGTAAAACAGACATATTAGGAGCCATAGCGGCAATACTATTACCTATTAAAAAGACAAGCATAACCAATAGAAGCTGCTTCTTTTTCGGTATACTGGAAAGCATCGGTGTCAGGATCGGAGCACCGACAACGACCCCGACGGCATATAGGGACACTGTAAGCCCGGCCGCCTGCACTGATGAGTGAAAGTCATCCGCAATCAACGGCAACAGACCCACACTGATGAATTCTGTTGTGCCGATCGCAAATGCTGTAATAGCCAAAGCGATCAAGGCAAAGGTTTGTTTTCCTTTCATATTACATTTCCTTTCCGGTTCTTTTATCTCCCGCCTCAGCCGGAGTAATGTTATTATGTCGTATGGGATTCATATTGAACAGTACGTACTTTTTTGTGCTATAGGCACCATTTAGTACCTATATAAGGAGAGAAGACGATGCAAAAGAAATATAATATTAGTGTGGAAGCAACACTTGAAGTGATCGGCGGAAAGTGGAAAACCGTTATTCTTTGCCATTTGACACATGGAAAGAGACGGACAAGCGAATTAAAGCGGCTTATGCCGAATATCTCCCAAAAAATGCTCACTCAGCAGCTCCGAGAGCTGGAGGCAGATGGAATTATCAATCGTATCCAATACCACGAGCTGCCACCGCGTGTCGAATACGAGCTGAGTGATTATGGCTGGAGCTTACAAACCATTCTCGACTCGTTATGCAGCTGGGGTGAATCCCATATCGTCAAGGTATATGGAAATAAAGAAGACTACCTGGAAAAGACGTATCTAAACGAATGAAAACAGCTATAGCATGATCGCTATAGCTGTTTTTTCTTACAATGTTTCGATATTCACTTTGTTTTTTTGTTGAGCTTTGACTTGCTCTCCCTCTTGGAAAACAACTCTTTCAGCAGATCCCAGATTCGTGAACACAACCGGAGTCAGCAAGGATGGGACGTGTGGTTGAATTCTTGCGAGGTCAGCTTCCGCGATTTTTTGACCCGCAGTGACCTGGTCTCCCTCTTTCACGAAGACCTCGAATCCTTCACCCTTCAAATTCACTGTTTCTAATCCGATGTGGATCAGCACCTCACGACCAGTGTCTGCTTCTACACCAATGGCGTGCTTTGTCGGAAAAATGTTGATGACTTTTCCGTTAACTGGAGAAACAACTGTTCCATCGACAGGTTCGATTGCAAAGCCATCTCCCATCAATTTCTCAGAGAAGACCAGATCCGGTACGTCTTCCAAGTAACGAAGTGTACCAGACATTGGAATAACAAATCCTTTTATATGTAGATCATCCTGAAGTGAATTTATTATAACATCGTCGACCAGTTTACCGACTTCTGCTGCATGTGCTGCTTCAATTTGCGGGCTCGAATTTTTGCCATTTATGATATCCTGCATTTGCTCTTTCAGCCCTTCCGATTTCGGCCCAAAAATGGCTTGCATATTGTTGCCGACTTCCAGCACACCCGCTGCTCCTAGTTTCTTCAGTGCAGTTTTATCGACTTTGTTTTTATCATTCACTGTGACTCGAAGACGTGTTAGACATGCGTCCAGATACTTGATATTTTCTTTAGTACCCATCGCTTCAAGCACGTGATACGCCAGTCCTCCAGTCTGAGCATTCCTTCCGTTTGTTGCTTCTTGCACTCCTCTTTCACGACCTGGCGTCATGAGGTTGAATTTACGGATAGCGAATCGGAACCCGAAATAGTAGATTACCGCAAAAGCCAACCCTACTGGAATGACCAGCCACCAATCAGTTCGGTTTGGCAGGATTCCGTACAGGAAGAAATCAATGAATCCACCGGAGAATGTCATTCCTACTTTAATATCCAGCATGTACATCGTCATATAGGAAAGTCCGGCAAATACACAGTGTACAGCGTACAATAGTGGTGCTACGAACAGGAAAGAGAAATCAAGCGGTTCGGTGATCCCTGTCAAGAAGGAAGTCAGTGCTGCTGACCCCATCAACCCAGCAACAACTTTCTTTCTTTCAGGGCTTGCTTCGTGATAAATAGCCAACGCTGCCGCCGGTAAACCGAACATCATGAACGGATATCTGCCAGTCATGAATGTACCTGCTGTCAGCTCTGCCCCGTCTCTGATTTGTGCCATAAAAATACGCTGATCCCCACGGATCAGTTCACCAGCCGCATTTGTATAGCTGAAGAATTCATACCAAAACGGCGAATAAAAGATATGATGCAATCCGAACGGAATCAACGCCCGCTCAATGACACCGAAAATGAAGGCTGTCAGTGTCATATTGGAAGATAACAGGCCGCTCGAGAAGCTATTCAATGCATGTTGAATTGGCGGCCAGACAACAAGCATTAACAGACCGAGCATCAATGCAGCAAGAGATGTCACGATTGGAACGAAACGCTTTCCGGCGAAGAATCCTAGATACTGCGGCAATTCAATTTTATAAAATCTATTGAACATAATGGCTGCCAGGACACCGACAATGATCCCGCCGAATACTCCTGTGGCGAGCGTCGGTATTCCGAGCGTCGACGTATATGCCGGATTATTCCCCGCAAAGAATTCCGCTTGTTCACCAGCATCTTTCGGAATGCTGCCATTAGCGATGAGCACCGCACTCATCGTCACGTTCATGATCAGATAACCGATGATGGCAGCTATACCTGCCACACCATCCCCATTCGCAAGTCCAATGGCAACACCCACCGCAAATAGTAGCGGCAAGTTATCAAATACGATATAGCCGGCACTTTGCATAACAGAAGCAATGAGCTGCACCAAAGCACTGTTTAAAAAGCCGACATTCCCCATCAAATCCGGATTCTGCAATGCATCACCCAATGCCAGCAAAATACCGGCAGCAGGAAGGATCGCAACAGGCAGCATAAGTGCCCGTCCAATCTTCTGCAAAACACCAAAAGCACTTTTCATCTTCTTAACCTCCGATTTTCACGGTTGATAACGGTTACAAACTAGTTAATAAAAAAGACATGAGCGATAAAGAATATTACACAAAAAGAATAAGATTCTTCTTGCGCATCCTTTTATCCTCATGCCTGATCAGTTCAGTTACACGTATAAATGTAATGCACATTATAATTTATTGGTCAAACGGTACAGATGCAAAGTGAGATAGACCGTCTCCGCTTCCTGCACTGGACGTTTTAACGTTTGCTGTAATATTTTGACTAGCTTCCAAGCAGTATTATAGCATAGCGGGTATTCATTTTTCAATAGGGTCATAATCTTGTCCGGCTCCCGGACTTCCTCTCCCCGTTTTATCCGGTCAATTGCAAATCGGAAGTGACGGACAAGTCTTATATAATTGATGCTTTCGCGATCCACTGTAATGGCTAAACTCTTCTCAATCACCTGGAACATCTGGGCGATAAGCCTTGTATATTGACTTAGCTCTCCTACTGGCTGATTGATACAGGCACTGTGAATATGCAAGGCGATAAAACCGATTTCCCCGTCTGGAAGCTCAATACCGAGCCGTTCGTTTAATAATGACACTGCCTCACTAGCTACCGTATATTCTTTTGGATAGATGAATTTTGTTTCCACAGCAAAAGGATTTTTGATATCCAAGCCTTGTTCCAGCCGTTTCATCGCAAAAGCTAGATGGTCCGTCAATCCGACGTGGATATGCTCATTCAACGGATGCTCCATCCGTTTTGCTATTAAATAAATCACATCATTCATTACTGCAACAAGTTCTTCATCGATATGATTCAGCATCTGTTTGTAGCTGTTTTGCTCCTTTTCATCTTGAAGGACAAATAGCTTTTCAAAAGTACCTTCCGCAAGGAGGCTACCTGCTTTCTTCCCGAAACCAACTCCTTTACCGATCAGCACGACTTCTTTCGCCGCTTCATTTTCAGCAATGAGTACATTATTGTTCAATACCTTTTGGACAGAAAAGGAATTCCCCATAGACTATCTCCTTTTATTATTCATAACGATATTGTAATAGATAATTAGTCCTTTGTGTAACTTTTTGAATCCGCTTTCTTTCCTAATATAGAAAAAATGTATAGCTATTTTCTGCTATACACTTCTTTATACGGGCTCTGGTAACGATGTATGCAATAATAAATCCGCGAAATTACGCGTTAGTGGCAAGGCATCATCCAAGCTGCGGGAAGTACCATATGCATAAAGGAAAGGGCTATGCTTCTTTTTTCTGATAGCAACTCGACAGCTGGCTTCTTTATATTTCTCGCGTACATCCATACACGCAAGCAGCTGGTCGAATGTCAGGATTGCGATTTCTCCGCCAAGAAGATCTTTCTTACTGCATATCAGCACAAACAGCTGGTGTCGTTCTTCATCAGACCATTGCAGCAGACGTTCTCGTTCTTCATCCGAGAAGCGGAAATTCCACGTATTAGTCGAACTTGTCGCGTATTTGGAATATACTTTCATCCGATTCGAACCTGTTTCCAGCTGGTAAACCCGTCGTTCCTTACTTTCCTCGATCAGGGCAGGAACAATCTGCATGGATACAAGCTTAGAAAGGAAGGCACCATAATAATAATCATATTTGTTCAACATACTATCGTTGCTCCTGTCTTTGTTGTTCCAACAGTATAGCATGGCCGCAGATTTTTTGCAGATGCCTGTTACAAATAATAACTCGCTTACGAATGAGCATTTTGTTTGCTACCTTTTTCACAAGTCTCTAGAATATAGTCCATACAAAGGAGGAATATTTCCCGTGAATGAAAAATACGCTTCTCTTTTCGAGAGTTTAACCTTACCAAATGGCGTTACGTTGAAAAACCGCTTCGTACTCGCTCCGATGACACATTACTCTTCCAATCCTGATGGAACGATTTCTGATCAGGAACTTCCATATATCGCACAGCGTTCCAAGGATATCGGCTTGGTTATCACTGCTGCATCGAATGTATCTGATAGTGGAAAAGCATTTCCTGGACAGCCTTCCGTTGCCCATGATACAGATATCCCCGGCTTGAAAAAGCAGGCAGATACAATCAAGGCTGAAGGAGCAAAAGCGATCATCCAGATACACCACGGCGGACGTGAAGCAGTTGCTGATCTTGTGCCTAATGGAGATATTGTTGCCCCAAGCGCTGTAGAAAAAGAAGGAGCAGCTACTCCGCGCGCATTGGAAACTGCTGAGGTGCAGCAAATCGTAGAAGATTTTGGTGAAGCTACTCGCCGTGCTATCGAAGCTGGCTTTGATGGCGTAGAGATTCATGGTGCAAACGGCTATATCATTCAGCAGTTTTATTCTCCATTCTCCAATCGTCGTGATGATGAGTGGGGCGAGCGTTTACGCTTCCCATTGGCTATCATCGACAAAGTCACGGAAGCTGTAGAAAAGCATGGTTCAAAAGACTTTATCGTTGGTTACCGCTTCTCTCCAGAAGAACCGGAAACACCTGGACTGACGATGAAAGAAACGTTCGAATTAATTGATGCACTTGTAGAAAAACCATTAGATTACCTGCATGTATCTTTGATGGACTTCCATTCCACAGCAAGACGCGGTGCTGATACAAATGCAAAACGTATCGATTTAATCAAAGAACGAATCAATGACAAAATACCATTGATCGGCGTAGGATCCTTGTATTCCGCTGAAGACGCAGCCGCAGCGAAAGCGACTGGTGTCCCACTGATTGCTTTAGGCCGTGAATTGTTAATTGATCCAGAATTCGCAACGAAGCTTAAAGAAGGACGTGAAGATGAAATCATCCGTCTGATCGATCCTGCCCGCGCGGATCACCACGGTTTAACAGAAACGCTTTGGAATATCGTATTGCAAACAAAAGGCTGGGTTCCGACAAAAGCAGAGTAATAGCGAAGCGCATCCTATTATGCTTTAATGGAATAAAAGCATTCGAAGGAGAGAGCCCAAATGGCAAAAATTTCAGCATTAGTATTAAAACCAGAAAGAGACTTCGCTGCAAAGTCTGTACCATCTGATCCCCAAGGCATTCAAAAATTTGTTGGCGGCTCACCCATCATGACAAGATTGGTTGATGGTATTGTTGTCGTAAGCAATGAAAGTGCTACGGAAAATGATCCGTTGAACTTCACTATTTTCCAGCGTCACAATGACCACGTTCATGAACTAGGCAAACTATACGGTGATGCTGTATTCGCAGCAGAATCTGAAAAAGGATTGACTAGCCTTGACAAGGATCAGAAACAAGCTGTTAAAGAATGGTTCCAATTCGGTCGGGATAGACTTCTATTAAATGAATAGACGAAAAATACCCTCTCACATGAGAGGGTATTTTTTATGCTTGCTGCTTTTCAACAAAACGCTTAATCCGTTTCATCGCTTCTGTCAGCTGCTTCATCGAAGTCGCATAAGAACAGCGAATATAACCTTCTCCGCTTTCCCCGAATACACTTCCAGGTACAACGGCAACCTTTTCTTCAATCAGCAATGCTTCGGCAAAAGCTTCGGAGCTCATGCCGGTTTCTTTAATAGATGGGAAGATATAGAAAGCTCCGCCCGGTTTGTTCGTCATCAAGCCCATTTCCTCGAAGGCGGACGTTACAAAATTCCGACGCTGGCGATAGCTTTTTCTCATATGCTCTACACTGGCAGATCCGCTGCGCAGTGCTTCAACTGCGCCGTATTGAGCCATCGTCGGTGCGCACATAATTGTATATTGATGAATCTTTGTCATTGCTTGGATCAGTTCAGCAGGTCCTGCAGCATAACCGAGACGCCAGCCTGTCATCGCAAATGATTTAGAGAATCCGGAAATGAGAATCGTGCGATCCTGCATATTCGGTAAACTGGAGAAGCTTACGTAATCAGCTTCATAGCTTAGCTCTGCATATATCTCATCAGAAAGGACGAGTAAGTCATGTTTTTCCACAAGCTCTGCAATTGGCAAAAGCTCCTCCCGGTTCAACATAGTGCCTGTCGGGTTATTCGGATTACATAGGATGATTGCCTTTGTTTTTGACGTAAGCGCATTTTCCAATTCTTCCGGTTGCAGCTTAAAGCCGTTCTTCGCCTTCGTCCCGACAGAGACCGGTACGCCTCCTGCCAATGAAACGGCCGAAGCATAAGCTACAAAGCATGGCTCGACAATGATAACCTCATCACCTGGGTTGAGGATAGCCCGTAAAGCAATATCGATTGCCTGGCTGGCCCCTACCGTCACAATCACTTGATCCTCAGGGCGGTATGTCACAGAGTATGTTGTTTTGAGATAATCGGAAATCAGTTCCCGCAATTCCAACAGTCCAGCATTTGCTGTATACGCTGTGTACCCTTGCTCAAGCGAGTGATAGCTTGCTTCAATAACATTCCACGGTGTGACGAAATCTGGTTCACCAACCCCCAAGGAGATGACATTATCCATTGTAGAAGCTAAGTCGAAAAAGCGCCGAATCCCAGATGGTTTTAATGCATCGACATGCTCCGCAATGAAGCGGCTCGTATCCAGACTCATGGACTCACCGGCATTCTGCGATCATTATTGTCATCCTCACCGAAGATGATGCCATCATGTTTATACTTTTTCAGGATGAAGTGAGTGGTCGTCGAGATAACAGTGTCCAATGTGGACAGCTTTTCAGATACAAAGCGCGCCACTTGCGACATCGTTTTGCCCTCCACTGAAACGGACAAATCGTATGCACCTGACATCAAATAGACAGCTTTCACTTCCGGGAAACGATAAATACGCTCTGCTACATCATCGAATCCCTTGCCTCTGATAGGTGTTACTTTTACATCGATCATAGCAGTAACACCTTCATGACCACGCACTTCCGTCCAGTCAATTAGCGTTGAGTAGCCGTGGACAATCTGCATTTGCTCAAATTTACTGATAGCAGCATCTACTTCATCAACGGACAGCTCTACCATCCGCGCTATCATATGTACGTTCATTCTTCCGTTTTTCTCTAATAGCTCTAGTATTTCTATCTCTTTCTTATCCAAGTCTGTCACTCCTCTAATACCTAATGATGTAATTCTATTTTATCTGAAAACAAAGAATTGAGAAACCGAAAACGATTACACCATCGACATATCACCCGATGATGATCCGTTCTTCCGGATTTCGCACGGCAGTCTTCCTGATTCGGAAAGCTAATGCAAACGCGATGGTAATCGGTCCAACACGGCCCATGAACATGAGAATGGATAGCAGGATCTTGCCGGATTCTGATAGATCCGGTGTAAGTCCAAGTGACATCCCGACCGTTCCGAAAGCAGAAAGCACTTCGAACGCAATATAATTCAGTGCAGCACCTTTTTCGGTAATCGCAAGCAAAAATACGAATAGCGATACAAGGAGAACAGAATATGTCGTGATTGAAAAAGCTCGGAACACTAAATCTCCCGGTATCCGCCGATTTCTAATATTCACTTCTTGCTTCCCTTTTATCAGTGCCCATACCGCAAACAGCAATATGGCAAAGGTAGTAACTTTAATGCCGCCTGCTGTTCCTCCAGTTCCGCCACCGATAAACATAAGCGCCATTGTTACCAGCTGTGATCCTAATGTCAAATCAGCAGTATTCAGCGAATTGAAACCAGCAGTCCGCGGAACTACACCATGGAAATAGGAAGCCAATAGTTTATCATTCCATGACAGATTTCCGATAGTAGCTGGGTTACCATACTCCAATAGAAAGATTAATAATGTCCCGCTAACGACAAGTACAGCAGACATCCATAGAACAACTTTCGTATGAAGTGTCAGCCGCTTTCTTGTTTTTCTCTTCTGGAAGATATCAGCTACGACAATGAAGCCGATTCCTCCTAATAACAGCAGACTTGTCAACGTAAGATTGACTATCGGATCATCAACATAAGCAGTCATGCTGCTGAAATCTCCCATAATATCAAATCCGGCATTATTGAATGCGGATATTGAATGAAAGAGTCCGTAATAGAAAGATTTCGGATAGCCAAACTCATCTCCCCAGTGAATCCCGAGAATAATCGTTCCAATCACTTCACAAATAATAGTGAATAAGAGAACAAACCGTACCATCGTGACAATTCCTTGATACGAATCCTGATTGAGTGATTCTTTAACTAGATGCCTCTCCTCAAAGCTTATATTGCGGCGAAGAAGCAATGCAATGAATACCGTAAGCGTCATAAACCCTAATCCGCCTACCTGGATAAGACACAACAGTACAATTTGCCCAAATAAAGTAAAAGTGGTCTGTGTATCGACCACTACCAGCCCTGTCACACAAACAGCTGAAGTTGCCTCGAATAGCGCATCAATAAAAGAAAGATGGTGCCGATCTGCTGTCGCAATCGGAAGCATTAGAAGAATCGTACCCAATGCGATCAACAGGAGAAATCCCAGCGCAAAAAATTGCGGCGGATTGATTTTTATACGGTGAAACAGCTTCCCACCTCTAGTCGCCATGTCTACCCAAGTCCTTTTATCTTATTTTACATCTCACTTATACTATATATCATTCGATTATAATACTGAAAAAAGGGTGAATATGCTATGGTATATTGTAGCTAAATGAAGAAAAGGATGTTCGACATGCATATAGCAATTATTGGAGCAGGAATAGCTGGATCTGTTACCGCTTATAAACTTGCCAAAGCAGGCATGCAGGTAACTGTTATCGATCGTTTTGACCAAGGACAAGCGACAGACGCAGCAGCCGGAATCGTCTGTCCATGGCTCTCTCAGCGGCGCAACAAAGATTGGTATCAGCTAGCCAAAGGCGGGGCTCGCTATTACCCGGAGATTATTGAGGAACTTCGGATTGATGGCGAAGAGGAAACAGGCTATGCCCGTGTAGGTGCCTTAAGCTTGCATCAAGATCCCAAGAAATTAGAAGCCATGCAGAAACGTGCAGAAAAACGCAGAGACGACGCTCCGGAAATGGGAGCCATCACGATGTTAGAAGAAGATGATGTACGGCAGATTTTCCCATTACTTGCACCAGGATTTGGTGCCGTACACGTTAGCGGAGCTGCTCGTGTCGATGGCCGGGCTTTACGCAATAGTTTGCATCGGGCTGCTAAGAAATACAACGCTCGTTTCGTTTCAGCTGATGCTCACCTTTCGATGACTGCAGGACAAATTGTCGTCACAGCCGGCGATGAAGAATGGATACCCGATCAGGTTGTAGTCACAGCCGGCGCTTGGGCAAAGGAGCTGCTAGAACCGTTAGGCTATTCACTGCAAGTCAGCTTCCAGAAAGCACAAATTTGCCATTTACAGCTTGATGCTGTCCAAACAGAAGACTGGCCAGTTATTATACCGCCCAACGATCAATACCTGCTTGCTTTCCCAGACGGCAGGATGGTGGCTGGAGCCACACACGAGAATGATGACGAAATGAATACAAAAATCACTGCTGGCGGCGTGCATGAAGTGCTAAGCAAAGCTATGCAGCTTGCGCCTGAATTAGCTGAAGCTATGCTGACTGAAACGCGGGTTGGCTTCCGGCCATTTACACCTGGCTTTCTTCCAGTCTTCGGCCGCCTTCCAAAGCATCAAAATCTTTATGTAATGAATGGATTGGGCGCATCTGGTCTTACAATGGGACCGTTTGTTGCCTCTCAGCTCACGAAGTTGATAATAGGACAAGAAACCGATATCGATATTTCTGCTTATAATCCGGTAAGTGCGTTAGTATAAAGTAAGCCCATGTTCAGCATGGGCTCTTTGTCATAATTAGGAACCGTAAGCCATCAGACTCCCGATTAAAACGATTGATTTCCCGGAAGCCAGCCTTTTCATAAAGGTGGATAGCACGCTCATTGAAAGCAGCTACAGTAAGCCGGTATTGGTCTTGCTCGATGTTTTTCTTAATCCAATTCAAAATTTCAGTGAAAAACTGCGAGCCACTTCCTTGTCCGGTCTTTTCTGGTACCATCCCGACTCCGATATCCAAATAGGCATGGTTACTATAGTCACCGCCAAGCACACGTGCATCATCTCCAACACAGAAATATCCAAGCAGGTTCCCGTTTTCATATACCCCATAATAGTCACCGACCATGAGCATCATGACTGCACCTTCCGTGTAGGTTAGGTTATAGAGGTCGTATGGCGGGGAATAGCGCCAATGCAATACTGCATACGCATCATCTGCTGTTAATGATTTTATCTCATATCCCATCAAAAGAACTCCTTCTATCAGTTGTTGCTTGTATTATAGCATTTTCCATCTATAGAGAAATGGGTATACTTGAACTTAAGAAAGGACGGTATTGCTTATGGAATTACGGCAGCTGCGCTATCTGATCGAAATTGTGAAACAGAAGAGGCTAACGAAAGCAGCAGAAAGCTTGCATGTATCTCAGCCCGCCCTCAGCAAAACGATCAAGAGTCTGGAAGAAGAACTCGGTATCACCTTATTCAAACGTACGAACAAATCCACTACCTTGACCGATGCGGGCAAAGTAGTCCATACCTATGGTCAGCAAGTGCTGGCCCAATTGGATGAGATGCAAACGACCCTTCAAGATCTTACTGATCTGAAACAAGGAGCTGTCACTATCGGGATTCCGCCTATCATCGGCAGTCTCTTCTTTCCTAAGGTAATGGCTCGCTTCCACCAGACCTATCCGAATGTCACGATTAATATTACCGAATACGGGGCCGCCCGTGTCGTAAAGGCAGTAGAAGAAGGGGAATTCGAGCTTGGTGTTGCTGTTTTGCCCCTTGATGAAACGGAGTTCAATTATTATCCAATTGTTGAGGAAGATATGAAGCTGATGGTGCATCGGGAGCATCCGCTAGCAGATCGAGAATTGGTTGAGCTGAAGGAATTGAAGGATGAAGATTTTATTTTTTATAATGAAGAATTCGCTTTACACGATATTATGCGAAAACGCTGCATCGAGGAAGGCTTTGAACCGCATATCCTCTTCAAAAGCGCGCAGTGGGATTTCATCAGTGAAATGGTCGCTGCTAACTTAGGAGTCAGCCTGCTTCCTGAATCCATTTGTAATCGTACCTATAACGCTGATATCCGCATTATAGATATAACACCGTCTATTCCTTGGAACTTGGCAATCATCACCAAAAAGGACAAATACATTTCCTATGCCGGAAGACGTTTTATTGAGTTTTTCCTTTAATTCGATATAACTATAAGTTATACACAATATAATATATATGTATTTTACGAATACGTGAGACCGCAGTATGATGGAGTTATCAATAAAAATAGTTATGATAACTTTCTGTTAGGAGGAAGAAATATGGTACGAAAAACGATTACCATGCTTTCTCAGCTAGCGATCATTCACGTATTTTATTTTGCCGGTGTCGGCTTAGCGCATATATTATCTCTTCCGGTACCAGGCTCCATTGTAGGTCTGGTCTTGTTATTACTAAGCTTATTTGCAGGCATCGTCAAACTGGAATGGATCGAGAAAGCAGGGGGCTGGCTGTTGGCTGAACTTCTGCTTTTCTTTGTCCCATCAGCTGTCGGTATCCTGAATTATAAAGAAATATTGAACTGGCAAGGTCTGGAGACAGTGCTGCTGATTCTGATCAGCACCTTCATCGTGATGGCCGCTACTGGATTCACTGCTGAGAAACTGTATAGAAGAAAAAGAAAAGGAGGACACACACAATGACTACCGCACTGATTATCTTAATAGGCACCATTGTAACCTACGTCATCTACCGCGCCTCAAAAGTTGTGTACAAAAAATGGCCCATGCCATTCTTCCACCCTCTGCTGTTGTGTCCTTTGATTCTTATCGGTATTATCCAGCTGGCTCATTTGCAGCCAAGTGATTATGCCTTATCTTCTAGTCTTTGGACACATATGCTTGGACCAGCTACTGTTGCCTTTGCGATTCCCATCTATAAACATGCTCCTCTGTTACGAAAAAATATCATGATCATCTTAACTAGTATTGCAGCCGGTACATTGGTAGCAATCAGTTCTTCCCTGCTTTTGAGTCTAGTTATGCGATTCAATGGCGATTTACTGATCAGCCTCCTGCCTCGGTCCATTACAACTC
The DNA here is from genome assembly GCF_002272075.1 of Terribacillus saccharophilus. Classification (GTDB taxonomy): domain Bacteria; phylum Bacillota; class Bacilli; order Bacillales; family Amphibacillaceae; genus Terribacillus; species Terribacillus saccharophilus_A. Next base: position 10,496 of record NZ_NPBJ01000029.1, on the reverse strand, counting down.
CGATCGCAATTGAAGTATCGAAAACGATTGGTGGCTTACCGACCTTGACGACCGTTTTCGTTATCGTTACTGGTGTGACAGGCGGTATCATCGGCCCGTATGTCATTCGGCTGATGGCACTTAAATCCCCTGTTGCTCGCGGCTTAGCACTTGGAATGGGGGCTCATGGAGTTGGTACAAACAAAGCAATGGAATATGGAGAGCAAGAAGGTACGTTCTCGACTATCGGCATGATTATGGCTGCCGGTATGACATTGATTTGGGGAGGCTTGCTCATACCTTCCTTGCTGCAAATCACCATCCTATGAAAAAAAGCATTTGCCGAAAATGGCAAATGCTTTTTCTTATGCATGTTTTTTGCGAAGAATGAACATGCTTACTGTGATGATTACAAAAGCGGTGAATGCAAGCAATGGAATCGTGATGAATCCGAGCCAGTTGATATAGTGACCCGAGCACGGTACACCACTGGAACAGAGGCTGGCTCCTTGTAAAGCGGGTACCTTTTGATGCAGGTAATGATAACCTGAAATAAGTACTCCGAGAATACTAAGCGGCAGCACATACTTATAAATTCGAACATCATTTTTATAAAATGCGATACCTAGTATGATGGCTAACGGATACATGAGAATCCGCTGATACCAGCATAGCGTACAAGGCACGAATTTCATAATTTCACTGAAATAGAGACTGCCCAGCATCGCAATGACTGCAGTTATCCAGGCAAATAACAGGCTCTTATTCATCAGTTCGCCTCCTGCGTTTCCTCATCCACCATATCAATCAAGTCGTTCATATCTTGACCTTCGAATAGTTTCCCATTTACGAAGATTGTTGGAGTACCTTGCACACCAAGATCATCCGCAAGTTCTGTATCTGTTGAAACGGCATCATCGGTTCCATTATTCTGATACACTTGCAATACCTCTTCAGCTTCTTCATCGCTGACTACTTCACGAAGCTTGTCCATTAGGAAATCATCAGTGAAGCTTGTATTCAAATCTTCCGCGAAGAGAACATCGTGGAATTTCCAGAATCCATCATCTCCAAGTACTTGGTAAACTGCCTCACTGAATTCTGCACCCTTCTCGGAGTCTGCATTAATGACCGGCATATTCATGAAGTAGAAGCTAGCCTTACCAGTTTCAATCAATTCCTGATCGATTACCGGGAAATTATTATGGTGGAACTCTTGGCAGTGGATACATTTGTAATCGCCAAATTCAACTATTTTAACCGGGGCATTTTCATCACCAAGGAAAGGCTGACTGCTGTAGTCGATATCCTGCGCCTCATCACTGGAAGACCCTGTATAATTATTAATGAGGACCAGTGCTACTACTAAAAGGATAATCGCCAAAACAACCCAAACAATGACCTTAGATGCTTTAGAAGCAGCTCCTGATGTATTGCCTGCGGATTTCTTCTTTTTTGCCATCTCACTATCGCTCCTTTATTACAGAAATAAGATGATAGATTTCTTCTATCACATAACATCATAACATTAAAAAGTAAAAATGGATGCCTTGCAACAAATTTGATTACAGGTATTTTTATGCGCAAGTCTCCCACTTAATACTTCACCCGTTTGAATTAGTTTGTGAATTGCATTACAATATAATAGTTCTGATTATGGCCTTTTTTTATGGGTATCACGGAAAGAAAAGAAGGGATTTACTTGAAGGAATATCATTTACCGCAGGCACCGGCACGACTTAATCTGCGTGATGCATTACGTGTCAGATCGGCTGCCTATCCTTGGAATCGAGCAATTGGATCTGGCCTCGCCACCTGTCTGCCAATTTTGATTGGTTTATTGTTAGGTGACATCATCCATGGATTTTCAGCTGCGCTCGGCGCTTTTACATTCTTATATATAGGAACAGAAACGTATAAACAACGAGCCAAGAAGCTCGCTGCAGTCGCTATCTGTCTAGCTGCCGCTATGGTGCTTGGAAGTCTGCTTGCTCCGTATACAATTGTGCTTTCTATAGTCGCAGGTATCATTGGCATAATTGCCTTTTACGTCCTGAACACTTTGCAGCTTCTCATACCAGGGCCGATGTTCTTCGTTTTAATATTTTGCATGGCTACAGGGCTGCCACTAGACCCGCATAGTGCGTGGGAACGAGGATTATACGTCTTGCTTGGAGGAGCACTATCTTGGCTTCTTGCCATGGCAAGCTGGCTCTGGACAAAAAAGAACCACGAAAAACAAGTTCTGGTCAAATCCTACAGACAGCTTATGACAATGCTGCAATCCATTGGGACACCATCGTTCTATCAGATGCAGCACCTTACCGTCCTGACGTTAAAGCAAGCCGACCGAATTATCTATGCATCCAAAAGGCAGCCAGCTGCGCTGCGTTTACATGAGCTAGCTGCAGATATTTTCTATACATTGACACAGCTCAATAATGACAGTCTCTCATCAGATTTGCGAAAATCCTTAGAAAATCAGCTGACTGCAGTAATCGATGCACTCGAAGATGCAAAAGGCAACTGGCCTGCATATACAAATTCTGAACAGTCAGTAGTACGCAATCTCCAGCTTGAATTGGAGCAGGCATATGAACTTTCCTCCAAAGCAACTGCTGAGGAAGCTGTCCATGTCGAGACAGAGTCTGCTTGGAGTGTGCTTCGAAATGGTCTTTCACGTAAAAACATTACCGTCCGGCACGCTTTATTTTATGGACTGTTTATTATGATTGCTTCGCTACTGGCGCACAGCCTGGGATTTAACCGCCCATATTGGGTACCTGTAGCCTGTGCTGCTGTACTTATCGGGGCGAACACGACACTCACTATTCATCGGGCAATCCAGCGCTCACTTGGCACCATCGTTGGTACCCTCATAGGTGGACTGATTTTATCACTAGAACCGTCCGGCATTTACCTGATTCTTGTTGTTGGTCTGCTGCAGCTCTGTGTGGAACTAGTGATAGTACGCAACTACGTTTTTGCTAACATGTTCATTGCTCCACTTGTCCTTGTACTGGTAGAGACAATGAATCCAGGCAATACTGTCAGCTATTTCGTAACAGCAAGGGTCGTCGATACGATTGTCGGCAGCTTGATTGCTATTCTCGCTGTATTGCTTTTATGGCGAGGTATCCATACTCGCTTCCTCCCGATCATTCTGAAAGAAACAATCCTGAATATGCAGGAGCTGCTCCGTGCAATTCATTCAGGAGATCGGGAAAAAAGACATACAAAAAAATTAATGAACAATTTGATCGAATTGCGAGCTGCATATGATAGAAGCCTTGGTGATTTCTCGGCTTCCCAGCAGCAGGCTGAAGTTTTGTGGCCGGCCATCATGCACACGCAGCATGCAGGTTATCTGCTCATGTCCCTCCGCAAGAACAAAGATAAGTTAACGGAAACTCAATATGATGCAATTCAGAACCAGCTCGGCAGCATCATGACCAGTCTTTCAACTCGACAGCCAGTATCCTTTGAAAAGTACGAGGAGCTCGATTTACAGCGGGAGCTCAACCAGCTGCAGTCTGCTCTTACACAGCTTCACAAAACAAAAGATGCGGCCAAGCTCGCACCTAATTGACCTTCTCTGACGACAGAGAAGGTTTTTTTGTGTTACAGGCACGAGAAAGAAGGGTACGATTATACACAAAGAACAAGAAGACAGGAGCGGTACATCATGCAAACAGATCAGAAAAAACGCCCGGTCGTCGCTTTGACGGGGGCGAGCGGCTACATAGGCAGTCATCTATTGGATAAATTGAAAGAGCGTTTTGATATCATCGCCTTATCACGCAGCGGTGACAAGCGGGAAAACACAGACCAGGTAACATGGCGGTCTTGTGATTTATTTTCCCAGATCGATACCGAAAAAGGTCTTCAAGGAGCTGATATCGCGGTCTACCTTGTCCACTCGATGAGCCCTTCTGCAAAGCTCACCCAGGCAAGATTTGAGGATATGGATGTCATCTTGGCCGATAACTTTGCCCAAGCTGCCAAGAAAAACGGCGTGAAGCAAATCGTTTATCTAAGCGGGATCATCCCGCCGGATGAAAAACTTTCCCGTCATCTTCGCAGCCGATTGGAAGTAGAGAAGATACTTGGATCTTACGGCGTACCTGTGACGACAGTTCGAGCAGGATTAATCGTAGGTCCGAAGGGATCTTCTTTCCCGATTGCTGAAAAGTTGGTCAAACGACTGCCAGTCATGGTCTTGCCAAGCTGGACAAGGACGAAGACACACCCAATCGCGCTAGCTGATGTATTAACAGCATTACAAAAAAGTGTCGGGAATAAAGACGTTGCTGATAAAGCTATAGATGTCGGCGGCCCAGAAGTCATGACGTATAAGGAAATGCTTGAACACCTTGCGGGCGTAATGGGTAAAAAGCTACGCAGCTTTAATGTACCATTCCCTACTGTCATGCTCTCCCGACTATGGGTAAAACTCATCAGCGGTATGCCAAAAGAGACAGTCTACCCTCTGATCGAGAGCCTGTCACATCCAATGGTTGCGCAGCCTTCCCACTACGTGGAGGGCATCAGTAATGGTCAGATTTCCTTTGATGAAGCGGCCAGGACGGCCATGGAAGAAGAGAAGCAGAGTAAAGATTCCAAGCATAGCAAGAAGCCAATGCTTCCTTCCCTTCCGCCACGTCAGGATGTTCGGTCTGTACAGCGCATGCCGATCCCTTCCGGTAAGGACGCAGGCTGGGCAGCGAAGCATTACATGAGCTGGGTATCCGAATCACTCCGTCCTTTTGTTCGGACAGAGATTGATGATCAGTTTAATTGTAAGATCTTTTTGACTTTTACCAAGCACCCCTTGCTGATCCTGTCTTATGCTAAAGAAAGAAGCACCGCCCATCGAGCATTGTATTACATCACTGGCGGCTTGTTTGCCAATGTAAAGGAAAGCCAGCGGGGCCGAATCGAATTTCGGCAAATACCAGGAAAACAGGAGATGGTCGTTGCGATACATGAATACTTGCCGTCTCTGCCTTGGTTCGTCTATAAATATACCCAAGCTCCTATTCATATGCTTGTTATGTTTTTGTATCGGAAACACCTCGAGCGTCTGATCCTCCATAAATCGCAGCCCTGTTTACAAGTACCGCAGCTTGCGGCACAGCATTGAAAAAAGGCAGCACATCAAGTGCTGCCTTTTTTGAAGGTTCTATACTAAGAGGCTGCTTACACTGTGTATCAACATTACATTTACTATTTCGAGAGATTGATTGAGTCCCCAGCCTCCTGATACCAAAAGAGTGAATAATCGTTCATCGTAGAAGCGTGGCCCAACTGGCGCAGCATTGCAGAAACATTGCCCCGGTGATAGGTACCGTGATTGACTACATGCAGTACAATTTCTGATAACCGAGTGTGTCGTGTGCCAGCATATGGGTTCTCAAGCAGAATAGTTCGGTCCAGGTCGTCCTGGCTTCGCAACCATTCTCGGTATTGTTCTGCTAACTGCGCGAAGTCGTTTGCAAATTGATCTGCAGAATGCTGAAGAGTCTCCTTTTCAAGTGGCATGCACATTTCCAGTGCATCCTGCATACGAGCACCATTTAAAACCTGATACCAGACACTTTCCACTGCATAGATATGACCAAAAGCTTGGGCGATAGTCGGAAATGAGGTGTTCACTTCTTCGCGCAGCACAGCAGCTGGGAGCTCCTTGATCCGGTTCAAGAGGGTTTGATTGGCCCAATAATGGTAGGTATACATTTGTTCTGGATGATTCATTCGTATCTTCTCCTTTTGATATAACTAGATTTAGGTTGTTTCTCATCACATTATAAAAAAAGAAGTATGACAGCAGTCTGTCATACTTCTTCATAAAGTTTAATTGTGTTTTGCAGCTTCTCTTTTAGAATGACTCGCAGGCCCAGCGGCTCGGCAACTTCGACTCCGCTCCCGAAACTCAGCAGAATTGACCATAACCATCGTGCTTTTAGCGGCTCATAAACAGGGATTCTCATCGTCATGCTGCCATCAACATGAAATTGCTTATCAACTTGGTGAAACTGATCCAATGCTTCCGCCAATGCCTCCTGCCTGACCTTTATTACCACATCAGACACCTTATTTCCCATTACATTATCAGAAGTAAGATTTTCTTTCTGCATTTCGTCATGCGGCTGAAACGTTTCCTCTGTCAAAGACAACTCCAGCATCCGGGACAATCGGAACTCCCTATAACCCTGTCGATTTCGGCAAAAACCATTAATGTACCAATTGCTATACTTGTAATGAAGCTGCAATGGTTCCATATCACGAGTGGTGCGTTGATTCTGTGCATTGATATAATCAAAGCGGACAACCTTTCGCTCCATGATGCCAGAGCGCAGTTGGCGAAGTGCCTCCGGCTCCGTCCGGCAGCTTTCAAAGTCCACCGAGAGATTCTGACTCTGATGCTCCTTCCCAATTGTTTGCAGGCGCTCAATGGTTCCCTGTGCACGCTCATCTTCAAACACAGTGGCAAGGCTTTTGAGCACAGTGATCAAGGAATCAACATCATATGAACCGAGCAAACTTCTGTCCATCTTGTATCCGTCCATTATGCCATAACCACCCTTATTTCCCTGATACGATACAACTGGGATACCTGCAGCACAAATCACATCTATATCCCGGTAGATAGTTCTTGGGGAAACTTGGAACTCTTCAGCTAGCATAGAAGCAGACAAAACTTCGTTGTTCAAAAGTTTGTAGATTATAGAAATCAAACGCTCCAATTTCATGTGTATTCCTCCCTTTATCCGATTTCGAATTTTTAAGCGTTTCTCTAAAATATAAGGGGCAGCACATCACGTGCTGCCCCTTTATTCGCCGCCTCCTCCATCCATCGAGAAGGAACCATTATTATTGTGCAAGACCATATCCAGTACAATCATGACAGCGATATAAGTAAGCAAATGAGATTCATCCTCTATCTGCATTTCGTACGTATCGCCCCAGGTGAACCACTTTTTCGTTACATGCATCAACGGCTCATTCCCATCCGTCAACGTATACTGATGCGACCAAACATCACCATCCAGACTCCAATTTTGCGGCTTCAACGAGAAATTAGCTTTGAAGAAGGTGAAGTTCTTCGTCACTTCGGCAACTTGTTGGCCATTTTCTTCAATTATATATCTTGGCTTCAAAAAAGCTAGCTGCTGCTTGATCTCAACAAGAGGCTGATCATTCAGATCAGTGATCGTCAACCGATCCTGCAGGGAAAAAAGTTTGCTTTTGACACGATAAACCTCCTGCTGATCTGCGTCGAATACCGAAAAGCTATCCTTGAAGCTGAATACTTTTTGTTTAATATAATATGTCCCCATTGCCACACCTCCGCAAATTCTCTATTTCCTTCATACGAAGGTACGGAAGCTTTAGTTCCAAATTCTAAATAAGTTTCGTTTTTTCCTTCGGTACTGCACGCTCGACACTCGCATACCGCTGGCGCAATGCCATTTCACAGAACAAGATGCCAAGCAGTGTAAAGACCATGTAGCTGAATCCCATACCATACTTGCCGACCGACTCTCCCATGATAATGCCTCCTGCGCCAATCAGCTTTCCGAATTGGAACACAAAGCCATGGAAAGCCATGTATGTCCCGCGTTTCGTATCATCGACCATGTCAGCCAGCATGCTTTGTCTTGTTGGGACATACATCAGCTCACCTAAGGATAGGATCAGAACTGCTGCTGCCAATAGAAATGGGCTATTACTGACAGCCATAATGACAAATCCTATGCCGAACAGGACAAAGCCTGTGTACATGACCAGGCGCTCATTATGCCCTTTAATCAGTTTGGTGACCAAACCTGTGAAGAGCACAATCAACAATGTATTTTCCACAGTCAGAAGACTGACCAGACGCAGTCCATCTATGGATAAACTGAAGCCAAAAATAGACATGCCCATCTCTGCGATGTCTTTCTCCATGCGAACCGTCAAATAATTGCTCCGCTGGAACTCAAGCGAAAGGATAGCAATGCCGCTAAGTACAAACAGCAAGAAGGCTCTGTCTTTGCCAACACTGCGGTAACTTTGAAACAAGGATTTTAACCCAAGGTCTTTCTTTTCTCCAACCGCCGTACGAACTGTATATGTTTCTTGGATGAACATAATTGTAATTACCATCGTGATGACAGACATCACCACTAATCCGAGAAGCAGCTGGAACATATAATCCTGAAACAGCCAGCCACCTATCGTAAGACCAATCATCATAGCCAGATTGTTTGCCCAATAGTTGATCGCATACATATAAGCACGTGTTTCCTGTGTACTCACATCAATCAGCATCGCCTCTTGGGCTGGCATGATCATTCCGCTGGCAATACTAATTACCATCAGCATGGCAAAGGTGACTGAAGCAGAAGTGAAATTTGGTGTATTAGCAAGCACCATTCCGATGAAAGCTAGAGCTTTAGCCGCTTCACCAATTACCATCATCTGCTTTCTACCGATTCGGTCAGCTAAGTGTCCGCCATAAAGACTTGCCAGGAACTGAATGACAACATTGACCATCATCAGTACCCCTGCTATTGTCGCATTCATTTCTTGCACAAAATAAACCGCCATAAACGGGAAAATCATACTGCCAATCATGCGACTCATAAATGAAGTATAAATTCGTATTCGTATATTCGGATGCAGACTTCTGAACATTTCTGCTCCCCCTCTCTCTTTTTTTCCATTATATAGAAGTTGAAAAGAGGTAAAAAGTGTATAATTCTATTAAAGATGTCACCTTTTAGGAGGGGGAAACCCGTTGGATATTAGCTACTACCTGTTACGTGCCCATTTATACGAGAGAGAAACGAACGGACAAGTGTCGTGTACGCTGCATGAAATCGAAGCTATCTGGCAATGCACGAGGAGGCATGTCATCCGTAAACTGAAGAAACTAGAGGAGCTCGGACAACTCCTTTATCAGCCAGGACGCGGCAGAGGACGCAGCTCATCCCTTTCATTTCCGAGCGACTTCCGGGAAGACGTAGAAAAGTGTCTGAAATTCTGTATTCAAGAAGACAAGCCCACTATACTGTTCCAGCTCTTACAGCTGCCGATCCCTCGTCACTGGTATACCCATATGACGGAACTGGAGCAGCTTTTTGGCTACCAGCAACAGGAAGGGCAAGATACACTTCGTACCGTTTTCAACCGACCGATTACGACGCTCGATCCTTGCGCAAGCTCGATTACTTTCGAAAGCCATCTGATTGAGCAGCTTAGCGACACACTCGTTATCTATGATCAGGAAACAGACAGTGTACATCCCCACCTTGCCCATCATTGGAAAACAAATGAAGATAGTACCGAATGGGTTTTCTATTTGCGAAAAGGAGTCCTTTTTCATCACATGCGGGAGATGACGTCAGAGGATATAGCTTATACAATAGACCGTTTTAAACCGGATTCACCTTATTATTGGCTCGTTAGTGATGTAGTGCAGACAGAAGTGATTGATCGTTATATCATCCGTTTCCAGCTAGCCAAACCAAATCCATTTTTCCTTCGTTATATGGCGAGTGTAAGCATGGCAATTCTTCCCCGAGATGTAATGTTCAATGAATATGAATGGGTTGCAACCGGACCTTATCAATTGAAGGAAAGAACGGAGCAAAAACTTGTACTTGATGTTTTCCCTTCCTACTTTCATATGCGGCCTTTTCTGGATAGAGTCGAGATGTGGCGCATCAAGCCTGGTGAAAAGAAAGTAAATTACACTTTGCCCGATCAGCAGGGACCGATGCAATCTCACTACGAAATACAACAAGGATTTCATTTCCTCGGATTTAACTTTCATAGGGATTCCATCATCCAAGACAGATTGTTCAGGGAGGCGATGTATCACCTAGTCGATACAGAAAGGGTATTTGATGAATTAAATTTGGAGCAGCAGTTCGGCAAGCTGAAGCTTGCAAGCAGCTTCTTTACCGAAAAATCTATTCCCCCAAGAAAAAGCACGAAGGAAATGCTGCAAGCTCTGGCTCAATCGAAATATCAGGGCGAAATATTGAAGGTTGGCGTTCTCAGCCATAAATCAGCTTTTATCCAAGCAGAATGGCTTGTACAGGAAGCAGCAAAATATAATATCGCGCTTGAACTCATTGAATATAATTTGGACAGCATTTATAACAAAGAGGAAATGCTTGCATTTGATATGACCTTTTTGGGAGAAGTGGCTAACATTGATCGCGAGCTTTCTTTTATCGGCGCCTTTAAGAATGAGGCCCTGCTCTTCCGAACTTACTTCGGCGCCCATTTAGATCCAATCGACGCATACTTAGAACAATATAAACAAGGACCAACGAAGGATGAACGAAGTCGTATCGCTGAATCAATCGAAAATTATATCCATGAGGAAAGACTAATTATATTTCAAAACCATCCGATTAAAGAACGAACTCACACTTCTTTCCTGCAGGATTTTGAGCTTACCGGATTCGGCCACCCGAATTTCCGTAAGCTGTGGGTTGATAAATTGGCATAAAGAGGCTGGG
>NZ_NPBJ01000028.1 GCF_002272075.1 Terribacillus saccharophilus | reverse complement strand
TTACTTGGCTTCCTTCTCATTTTCGATAATGTCCAAAATTTGATTCTTTAGTATTTCTGCTTTTGGTCCATAAATGGCCTGAATGCCATTACCCACATCCAGTACCCCTTTGGCGCCCAGATTTTTCAACGCATCTCTATCAACCTTACTTTTATCTCGAATCCCGACTCGAAGGCGCGTGATGCAGGCATCAAGGTTGCTGATATTTTCTTCTCCGCCAAGCGCAGAGAGAACTTGTACTGCTTGGTCGTCGTTCTTCTGCCCTTTTTGCTTCTTCTTGTACTCTTCCTTTGTCACCAAAGCATTTGATGCACCGCGGCCTGGTGTCTGCAGATTCCATTTCTGAATAGCGAAACGGAAAACAGTATAGTAGACTGCGAACATGCAGATTCCGACAATCGGTACGTACCACCACGGTTCCCCAACACCGGGCAGAATGCCGAACAACGTAAAGTCGATGAAGCCTGAGCCTCCCGCATATCCGATATTTACATCAAGTACATACATGAGCATGAAGGAAAGCCCCGCCATTAAGCAATGGAAAATATACAAGATTGGCGCCGCGAATAGGAAAGTGAATTCTAACGGTTCAGTAATCCCTGTTAGGAATGCCGTCAGACCTGCTGTCAGCAAAAGTCCGCCGACTGCTTTTCTGTTTTCAGGCTTAGCTGTATGATACATAGCAAGCGCGATAGCTGGTAAACCGAATAGAACGAACGGGAATTTCCCAGCCATAAAGCGTCCTGCTGTTATCTCTACCGCACTATCCACCTGACGATCGGCAAGCTGCGCCATATACATCGCTGTATCGCCGGATACCATTTGACCGGCAAGCGTCATATACGTTCCGCCCACTTCCGAGAACCGAATAGGAATGTAGAAAATGTGGTGCAGTCCAAATGGAATGAGCGCACGTTCGACTAAACCATAGATAAATAGATAGAATGGCGGCGTATTTTGTCCTGCCAGCTGATTGCCCAGCCAGAAGATGCCATTCTGAATTGATGGCCAAACAAATGATAGAAGAAGGGCAATAACAATCGAAACACCCGCTGTTACGATGGGCACAAACCGTGCTCCGCCAAAGAAGGACAGCACTTCCGGCAGCTGGAAATCATGGAAACGCTGATAAAGCGCTGCTGCTACAAAACCGATGATAATACCCCCAAACACACCAATTTGCAGCGTCGGTATGCCTAATTCTGTTGTGTAACCTGCTTGGCTGGCGTTCTCAGGTGTCACACCAACCACGATTCCGATGACAGTGTGCATAATGATGTACCCAACAAAGGCCGATAAGCCAGCAGCTGCTTTTCCGCCGGTCCAGCTTCCCGCAATTCCGATGGCGAATAAGACACCTAAGTTAGAGAAGATGACACTCCCTGCACCTCGCATCAACTCTCCAAATGTCTGCCATCCATCGCTTTCCAAAAATGGAAAGTACTCAATGAAGTACGGCGACTGCAGCGTTGTCCCGATACCGAGCAGCAGCCCTGCTGCCGGAAGCAAGGAAATGACGACCATGAAGGTCTTTCCGACACGCTGGAAAAAATCAAAGCTGAATATGTTTTTCATAATTCCACCACTCCTTAAAGAAAGCGTTTACTATATAGCGCAAGGAAAAGGAGTCTTTCTCCTTTTCCTCATTTCAATTCCGGCCAAAAATCACCGTTTGCTTCAATCAATGCATCCAGTACTTCCCGCGCCTTTTGAGCAGAAACGACCGTCCGGTTCAAAGTCAATGCCTGTAGCGCCTTTTGATAAGAGTTCTCAATATATGCTTCTACGGTCAGCCTCTCATAAGCATATTGTCCTTCGATCAGTCCTTTATAAAATACTGGAATTTCTCCGACCGCATATGGACGCGGACCATTTGCCGTCAGACTCGCAGCTACTTCTACCATTGCATCGTCTGGCAGATTGGATATGATACCTTCGTTCTTGATGATGACGATGAAATTATCCCCTTTATTATAAGCGATTGACTCTGCCACAATCAGGATGAACTCTCCATGTGCATCGTTGTGTACGACTGAAGCACCTACAGTTGTTCCTTTGTCGACTACTTCGTGGCATGCTTCAAATACACGCTTCTCACGGCCTTCCATTACCTCATTTGCACGGGTGTGAGAAGGATCCAATTTCTTCAGCACTTTATCCGGATATAAATAATATTGCAAATACGTATTTGGAAGATAATCCGGGAAGTCACGTACTGTCTGTTCGACCATCGCATACGTATCCAACCAAGATTGATCACGCTGTTCATAATCTACAGGACGGAAACCTCCGTCTAAAATCATATCGCGAAGTTGTGGCAGGAGATCATTACCGGATTCATCATAGAGGTGCGTAAACCATCCAAAATGATTTAGACCAAAGTAGACTGGATCGAACGACCTTGGGTCACGCTCTAGCAATCTGCCATAGGATCTGAGCAGGTTCTCAGGCTGATCACAAATATTCAAGATTCGCTTATCCTCCGGGAACAACTGCTGCAGAGCATCTGCTACAATCGCTGCAGGATTCGTGTAATTTAAAATCCAAGCCTTTGGATTGTGTTCGCGTACATCTGTAACGAGCTGCGCCATATCTTTGATGGAGCGCAATCCGTAAGCGAATCCTCCCGGACCGCATGTCTCCTGGCCGATCACTCCATGCTGAAGCGGAATCTTCTCATCCTGCTCCCGCATCCCATATCCGCCAGTCCGCATCTGGACGAAAACGAAATCAAGTTTTTGGGCATAAGCTGCTTGTTTATCCGTTGTATACTCAAATTCAAGTTCTGAGTATTCTTCCCGGAATAATATTTTGGCGAATTCACCGATAACTGCTTGTCGTTCTTCATTCACGTCGACCATTGTCAATTTCCCAATTGGGAAAGAGTCTTTTCGAACACATAAGCTTTTCAAAAGTCCGGGCGTCCATGTACTTCCGCCTCCGACGATTAGAATATTGAATTTCTTCATAATGTCAGCTCCATTCTCGAGTGCTAATGTCTATGTCCTTACTCTACCAGCATAGAAAGCGATTACAGAAAAAGTTTCATATTATGAAACTTTTTGCTTACAATGAAACGAAGAGAGGAGTAGCTGTATGTATAATTTCTTCGCAAAGCTGCAGAACTTCCTGGAAGCATCAACCGATCACTCGACTTCCGATCATACGATAGCTGAATATATTCTTCGCCATGTCTCCGAGATTCCGAATATGACGATCTATGAACTAGCTGAGGCTTGCCATCTCTCTCCGGCAACAGTCTCCCGTTTTTGTCGTCGGTTCGAAAACATTTCCTTCAAGGAACTGAAGGAACATGCCAGCGAATTCAACGATTTCAACCGGTCAGAAATACATCCTGGACCAGAAACAGAGATGACAGCTGGCTTACCTGATTATTTCAAGCAGCTACATCAATCACTTGCTGAAACAGAGAGACTGCTGCAGGATGATATATTGCAGCAAGCAGCCATACTAATACATGAAGCGAATAAACTCTCTTTCTTCGGCGTCACTTTTTCTAATGTCGTTGCTAAAAACGCACAAATCAAATTCATGCGGTTAGGAAAGCATACCGCGTCCTACAGCAATCACGAAAACCAGATCACCGAGGCAAACTCGATGATTTCCGACGACCTTGCTATCGTAATCAGTTCCTCTGGTGACACGCGTTTCATTGTAAAACTGACAAAAGAACTGTCTAGAAATGGAGTCCCGATTCTAGCTATTACAAGCAGTCCAACTAGCTATCTAGGACAGCAAGCAAAGCTCATCATCCAAATAAGCGGACAGAAAATAGACGGTTATAAATCTCCTATATTGGAAGAAATCAATCTGCAAGCAGCCGTGAATATGCTGTACCTGCACTACTCTGGACGATACAACTAAAAAAGGACTGCTAGGTAAGCAGTCCTTATGGTTTCAAGATAACTTTGATACAGCCATCGGTTTTTGTATCGAATTTTTCGTATCCTTCCTTTGCTTGATCGAGTGGAAGGATATGCGTGATGATATCAGCCAGATCGACCTTCCGATCCTGAAGCAGACCGTGCAAATAAGGCATCGTGTGGATAACAGGAGCTTGACCGCTCTTGATTGTGACATTACGCTGGAAAATATCGCCGAACGGAAAAGCATTATAACGACCGCCATATGCCCCCGTCACTTGGATATTGCCGCCCTTACGGACACACTGCGCTGCCATGACGAATGCTCCTAATGCTCCGCCCTGAAGCTTCAGTCCGCTGCCGATGAATTCCATAGGCGTCATTTTCCCGTCCATGCCGACTGCATCGATAACAACATCTGCTCCACCTTTGGTTATTTCCTTTAAGTATTCCCCTGTATTCTCGTGTTGCTCAAAATTCACTATCTCTACATTGTTGGTCCGCTTCGCGTGCTCCAACCGATAGTCAATGTAATCAACAGCAATAACGCGTTTGGCACCTTTTAGCCAAGCGAATTTTTGTGCCAGCAAGCCGACTGGACCACATCCGAAAATGATGACCGTATCTCCAGGTTTTACGCCCCCATTATCAACAGACCAGAAAGCTGTTGACCCTGCATCTGCCAGCAGAATCAGCTGTTCATCTGCAACTTCAGAATTCTCCGGGATCTTGAAAGGCACGAAGTTACCATAAGGTACTCGCATGTATTCCGCTTGTCCGCCCGGGTAGCCGCCATTGTTATCTGAATACCCGAAATAGGCACCCATCTGGCCGTTTTCATTGCTGTTGTCACATTGGCTTTCCAAATCGTGCTGACAGAAAAAGCACTCCCCGCAGCTCACATTGAACGGAATAACAACCCGGTCACCCTTTTTCACTTTTGTTACCTCGGGACCGACTTCCTCCACGATACCCATCGGTTCATGGCCGATAATATAATTCTCCGGCATGTTCGGAACCATGCCATGAATCAAATGCAGATCAGAACCACAAATCGCTGTAGCCGTCAGCTTCACGATAATATCATCCGGTTTCTTGATAGAAGGTGCCTTTACTTCTTTTACACGTACATCTTTAATCCCTTGATACGTAACT
Organism: Terribacillus saccharophilus; assembly: GCF_002272075.1. GTDB lineage: Bacteria > Bacillota > Bacilli > Bacillales > Amphibacillaceae > Terribacillus > Terribacillus saccharophilus_A. Next base: position 13,002 of record NZ_NPBJ01000028.1, on the reverse strand, counting down.
GCCTTCATTGCTGATTCTCCTTCGATTCGGTATTGGTCGGCGTTGCAAACATACCGAGACGGTCGGTGTCATACGGGAATAAATCCATGCTAACTACATCGATTGCTGTATTAGCAGCTTTCCGATCAAATGGGAACTGTGATTTAGGATCAGCTGGGAACAGCCAGTTGTGCTGTGCCATCAAGGCAGAAATTGCGCCCTGCATCTCAATTGCTTCGTCTAAATGACGAACCAGAGTTTGTCGCAGCTCTGGATTTACAGCTTCCGTTATTGCGATTGCATAGTTGTTCACCGCTGACTTTGCAGTGATAAGCATCTCTGTACAAATGGCCGAATCCATTAGATCAGGCATACCTTTGGCGTTTTCTGGATCTAAGTAGTCACGCATCCGCTTCACCTTCCTTTACAAGCTGAGACTTGCTGTACAGCTCCTCAAGTTCCCGAATTTGGCGTACAGAGGTTTCCACGTCTTTCTCCATCAGCTGCTTGATTTTCTGATCAAACACAACACCTTGCAGGAATTTTGCCTTCATGACAGCTGTTGTCTTGAAATTCAGCAACTCATGAACTTCCATCGTTTCATGCGGGGCCAGTTGTTGATTATCACTCATCGCTCATCCTCCTTATCTTATTTCATCTTGTCCCTGTGACATGATTTTATGTATGTATAAAGCAGCCAGTTTCTCACAAAATAGTGTTAAAAAAGGAGGCACATCCGTATGCATCAATCCGGTATCCATGAAACAATGGAAGCAATGGAGCTACTGAATACAGCTTGTCTTTCTCTTACAAAATCCTCAGGCATGCGGTTCTTAGCAAAGGACGATGGGCTTAAAACGCTGCTGACAGCTCAAGCGGATGCAGATAAACGTCATATCCATATGCTCCAGCGCTTTCTGAACGAGGAGGAACAGCATGGATAAGCTTATTGAAATAATGGGATCAGCTCGGGAAATTACAGATCAAGTAATTGGTACTGATTTGCTAGTCACTGTTAAAACCGGCATCATTAACACAGCGAAAGCTATAAATGAAACGAGCAATGAACAGCTGCGCACTGATTTGAAGCTGAAGCTGCATGAACACATAGAACAGCATGAACGTATTTTCAGCTACATGATGGAGCATGGCTATTACTTCCCACAAACACCACAACAACAGATTCATGTATTGAATGAAACCGCTGAAACAGTTCTGACACTGAATAAGGACTAAGCAGAAAGCACGAGCCCTACGCTCGTGCTTTCTGCTTTGTAAGCTGTTCTTTTGCTTTCTATTCTTTCACCTACGTATAATAATCCGTAGAGCATGTAAGTCGCATGACGAACTAGGAGGTTATTATGAACGACTTCATCAATCAATTGCACAATCACCGTTCCGTACGGACATTCACTGATAAAAAACTGACACAAGAACAACTGGATGCAATCATGGGAGCAGCTATCCAAGCACCGAACTGGATTAACGGCCAGCAAGTTTCTGTTGTCGTCGTAACTGATGAGGAGAGAAAACGGCAGTTAGCGGAGTTTTCCGGTAATCAGAAGCATATAGATGACGCAGCAGCTTTTCTCGTTTTCTGTATGGATTACAGCCGAGCAAAGCATATAACGGAACTGCATGATAAAAAACTTGAGGTTATGGAGAATATCGAGGCTGTACTTGTAGGCTCTACTGACGTTGGCATCGCACTTGGTACTGCTGTTGCTGCAGCAGAATCAATGGGAATCGGCACAGTACCAATCGGCGGCGTCCGCAGAAGTCCTGCTGAAATTTCGGAGCTGCTTGAGCTGCCTGAGCTTGCTTTCCCAATCTCCGGTCTGGCGATTGGCTACCCAGCTGATCCACTGCCAGCACAAAGCCCGAGAATTCCAATGGAAGCTTTCTATCATAAAGAAACATACGCACAAAACCAGCGCGAAGCTGTCGAAGAAATGGATAAAAGACAGCAAGAAGCTATCAAATCCCGAACAGGTGAAACTAAATCTCACCCTTGGTCAGAAAGAATTGCCACTTTCTATTCCGAACGGTATAAAGAATACGGAAAAGTAACAGACGTTCTGAAACAGAACGGATACGATTATAAATAAAAGGAACCAAGCAGAAAGGAAGTATATATTATGACCAGAACTCCTTTATCGGTTTTGGATTTATCACCTGTACCAGACAATAAAACACCAAAAGAAGCCTTCGAAAACAGCAAACAGCTGATTCAGCACACAGAAAAACTAGGATATAATCGTTACTGGGTTGCAGAACACCACAATATGCCAAGCATTGCCAGCTCCGCAACTTCTGTATTGATCGGGTATCTTGCTGGCCATAGCTCCACTATCCGTGTCGGCTCCGGCGGTGTGATGCTGCCGAACCACTCTCCGCTAGTCATAGCGGAGCAATTCGGGACATTGGCAACGATGTATCCAGACCGTATCGACCTTGGATTAGGACGTGCACCTGGTACAGACTATATGACAAGCCGTGCTTTGCGTCGTGATGCACATACAAGTGCAGAGAACTTCCCAGAAGACGTGAAAGAGCTGCTCGCATATTTCAGTGATGCCAACCTGCCAATTAAAGCACATCCAGGACACGGTACGAATGTGCCGGTATATCTATTAGGTTCCAGCACGTTCAGCGCACAGCTTGCTGCGATGCTCGGTTTGCCTTTTGCATTCGCAAGCCACTTCGCACCAGGAGAGCTGCACAATGCACTGCGCTTATACCGCGAACGATTCCAGCCTTCTGTTTACCTGGACAAACCATATGCAATGGTTACAGTTAACGGTATCGTTGCAGATACGAATGAAGAAGCGGAATTCCTTTCCACGACATTAAAGCTTAAGTTCCTAAGCATCATTCGCGGCCGCTCTGGCGCTTCCACTGCTCCAGTCGAAAGCATGGACCATATCTGGAATGAACACGAAAAGCTGCATGTCACAAACACGCTGACTTACTCCTTTGTCGGAGACAAACAAAAAGTAGCGAGTGAATTGGAAGCCTTCCACGCAAAAACACAGTTTGATGAACTCATCGTTTCAGCAGACATTTATGATCAGGAAAAACGCAGAAATAGCTATACATTACTATCCGAGCTTTGGAAGTAATCAAGTAAAAGAACCTCAATTAAAGAGGTTCTTTTTTTCCGTTTTTAAGTATTATCAGATATCAATATCCCTCTGAATACTGGCTCACTTCAGCATTCTTCCTGTTTTAAGAATAGTAGCTCTGCGATATTATCCTCTTCCCATCAATTTTAGGTGATTTTTTTGCTCAACAGTATACTCTAGTTTTATTTTCATGTCTTATCTTCAGGTAATACCTCCAAACGTAAAAACTTTAAAATAAGCTCTTGAAACTCATGTCGATTCATCAAACGACATTACATGCCTGAGCCATTCTGAAGCTAACGCCCATCTAACGAGGATTAGACCTCTAAAGTCCCCCTTCACGAGCCGCAATTTAGTATAATATTCTATGTACAACGAAAGAAGTGAGACTTTGAAGAAGATAAAAAAGAGATTCCTATTTACTTTAATAGCAATTATTGCATTAGTTTTTTTCTTTTATTTCCAAAATAATTCAATAGTAATAACAGAATCTACTATAAGTTCAAAAAGGATTCCAGCGAGTTTTAATGATTATAAAATAGTACAGTTATCGGATCTTCATAGCAAGACCTTTGGGAATAGACAAAATGTGTTAGTTGAAAAAGTCAGTAATACCAACCCAGATTTAATTGTTTTCACTGGTGATTTAGTTGATTCAAAAAACTATAATGAGGATACAAGTCTGAATTTAATAAGGGAATTAATACATATTGCTCCCATTTATTTTGTAACAGGAAATCACGAGTGGTGGTCTGGCAAATTTGACATCCTTGAAAAGGAATTAAATGATATAGGCGTTAAAGTTTTGAGAAACACAAATGATGTCATATCAAAAGGGCATGAGAAAATACAGATCATTGGAATTGATGACCCTGCATATGTAAATGATTCTTATACAGAACGCAGTATTACAGAAGGAGCTATTGAGAATTCAGTCGAGGGAATGGAAGATGATTATTTCAAAATTTTATTATCACATAGACCCGAATTTCTTTCGATTTATTCAAAATATGGAATTGATGTAGTTTTTTCAGGTCATGCTCATGGTGGTCAAGTTAGAATACCTTTTGTCGGTGGTTTAGTTGCTCCCAACCAAGGTTTTCTCCCAAAGTATACTGCAGGTAAATACGACCTAGATAATACTTCAATGTTTGTTAATAGAGGTCTCGGAAATAGTACAATTCCTTTAAGAATATTTAATCGTCCAGAAATTATTGTTTTAACTTTATCGAGAAGCTAAATAAATGCATCAGATGAGAGAATTTACTAACTAAAAAAATTCACAATGACGTTTATGTAATATTGTTAAAAGACAATAAAAAAGAAGACCACTACTATTTTAGTGGTCTTCTTTTCATTCTATTAGTTATAAACTTCCTCAACTGCCATTTCTCCAGCAAGCAAGGAAACAATCTTCCCTTCTGCCTTTTCATTTCCGATTGCTGCGACGATGGCACGTGCTACATCCTCACGAGGGATTTGCGTTGTCTTGAATCCAGATTCATCTGTTGTAACTTTTCCAGTTCCTGCATCATCTGATAATCCACCCGGACGCAGAATAGTATAGTTCAGCTTGCTGCCTTGAATGATTTGATCCGCGTAATGCTTGGCGATGTAGTATGGCTTCATGCTTTCGCTCCACTCTTCCGGAGAATCAGCATGAATGGCACTGACCATGATGAATTGCTTCGCTCCTACTTTTTCAGCTGCTTTCACTGACTTCGCAGCGCCGTCCAAATCGATAGTCAACGTCTTGTCAGGTCCAGTACTGCCGCCGGAACCCGCTGTAAATACGACAACATCCGATCCTTGAATCGCGTCTGTAATCGCGTCTACATTATCCTCCAAGTTCAAGTAAACCGGTTTTACACCTTTCTCTTCGAAATATCCGAACTGCTCTTCCTTTCGTAATCCGACGGATACCTCATGCTCTTTCTTTTCATTTAGAACATTGACTAAATTCTTACCTACTTTTCCGTTTGCTCCAATAATAAATACCTTACTCATGTGAATCCCTCATTTCTACTTATTTTAAAAAGCTTCTATAGTCCGTACGTTCATTTTGGACACCGATCCATTTCGTTTCCGTGAATTCCTCCAATGCCCACTTCCCGTTGAAGCGGCCAAGTCCGGATTGCTTCACACCGCCGAATGGCGCTTGCGGTTCGTCATTGATGCTCTGATCGTTAACATGAATCATTCCTGTTTCAATTCGTTTTGCAATCAATTCACCATGACCCACTGTAGAATGAACTGCACCAGAAAGCCCATATGGATGCTCATTTGCCATCTCGACTGCTTCATCTTCTGTTTCAAATGTAATGATTGGTGCGATTGGTCCGAATATCTCTTCGGCTGCGAGTGGTGACTGGTTGTCTACTTGATTGACAACTGTAGGCTCTAATACATTGCCCTGGAAGTTGCCACCTGTAAGAACATTTGCACCAGCGTCAATTGCGCGCTGCAGCTGCTCTTTTATGCTGTCCACTTGCTGCTCGTTTATTATCGGACCTACTTGTGTATTTTTATCTGCAGGGTCACCGTAACGCAGTTCTTTGACTTTTTCAACGAACTTGCTTGTGAATTCCTCTGCTACAGATGCCTGAACGAGTATACGGTTCAGCGCGATACAAACCTGCCCCTGGTGATAGAACTTACCATATACAGCAGATTCTACTGCCGCATCGATATTGGCATCCTCCATCACGATAAGCACGTTGTTACCGCCAAGCTCCAATGCTGTGCTTTTCAATTCGCCTGCAGCAAGAGATGCGATATGCTTCCCTACTCCAGTAGATCCTGTAAAGGAAATCATACGGGGAATCGGATGTTTCACAAAACTATCCCCGATTTCGGAGCTCTTACCGCTAACAAGATTAATCAGCCCTTTAGGTGCTCCAGCTTCTTCGAATAAAGCCGCTACAAGCGAGCCTGCAGTCACAGTTGTATCCTTAGAAGGTTTGATCACGACACCGTTACCCGTCGCTAGCGCTGCCGCTACCGAGCGCATTGTCAAATGCAATGGGAAGTTCCATGGGCTGATAACCCCAACAACACCAAGCGGCTCCTGATAAACTTTATTCACCTTGCCCGGAACATGCGAAAGAAATACTTCCCCCTTCATCCGATTGGGATAAGAAGCAGCTTCCTTCATGAAATTAACTGCGGTCGTAATTTCACCGACAGCTTTTCTGTACGTACTGCCCGCTTCCTTAATCAGCCATTCAATATACAGTTCTTTCTCTCGCTCCATGATTTGAATAGCTTTTTCAATCAGCTCCCGCTTCACTTGCGGCGGCTGCTCAGCCCATTCCTTCTGCGCCCGGGCTGCTGCTTGGTAAGCTTCATCCAAATCTTCTTCGTTCGCCCCTTGGATCGTAAGCAGCGTTTCTCCTGTATACGGATTGATATTATCGAATGTTTCTTCACTGTTCCCTTTTCGCCATTCACCGTTTATATAAAGTAAATCAAACTGCTTTTGCATGATAACGCCTCCTTAGGATTTGTCTCGACTTAGAGACAATTCCCCCTCTGAACAAGATTAAACAAGTCGTCTGTGAAATGTCTTCTTCTTTTCTCAGCATTTTCTAATTTTCGCTTCATGTTGCTCTAAGATGCGTTGGATATAGTAGTACCATAACAACGAACAAGGAGATGGATAATATGAAAAGAAAGAATTTACTAGCAAGCGGTCTAGCGATTACATTGGCAGCAGGATTGGGCTTCGGTTTCCAGCATGTAAGTGCAGACGACGATAAAGTACCTGCTGATACAAAAGTGAACCTGAACCAAGCAATCGATAATGCAAGCAAAGAACAAGCAGGAACAGTCACTAGTGTCGAACTTGATACAACACGGAGCGGGCAGGCTTATTATGAAGTGGATGTAAATGACGACAAAGCAGAATACGATTTACGTGTTAATGCAGATGATGGAACCGTCGAATCACGAAAAGATAATGACGATGATGACGATAATAACCAAGCGCCACAGCCAAAAGTAGACATCAAAACTGCAGCTGAAACAGCTTTAGCGCAGGAAAAAGGTGCTGTACTGACTGATATCTCTCTAGATGAGGATGACGGCAGATTGGAATATGATGTGGAGCTTCGTACTGATAAGGATGAGATCGAAGTGACTATTGATGCAGAATCGGGCGAAGTGACGCATACAGAAAAAGAATCAATTCATGATGATCAAGACGATGATGGTGATGATGACTAAGTATGACTCGAGTCTCCTATAGGAGACTCTTTTTTTTATGTTTCAGATTTTCCAAACAGGTTATTAGTAGGGGGTACAAGATATCCGAAGGGAGTAATCAAATCATGAGCGAAAATATTCAGGATAAAGTTGTCATCATTACAGGTGCATCAAGCGGCATTGGGGAGGCAACGGCTAAAGAATTGGCGCAGCATGGTGCCAAGGTTGTCCTTGCTGCCCGACGTGAAGAGCGCCTGCAAGAGCTGGCAGAATCCATCAAGCAAGATGGCGGAGAAGCTATTTATCAAGTGACCGATGTAACAAAACAAGAAGAGGTCGAACAGCTAGCTCAGCTTGCTCTGGATACGTATGGTCAAATCGATGCTATCTTCAACAATGCCGGTCTGATGCCATTATCCTTCTTGCACAAAAAACAGATCTCCGAATGGGATACAATGGTAGACGTTAACATTAAAGGTGTACTATACGGCATTGCTGCTGTGCTGCCTCATATGCGCGAGCGCAAGCAAGGTCATATTATTAATACTTCCTCAGTTGCTGGGCATAAATCCGGACCAGGAACAGCTGTTTATTCCGGAACGAAATTTGCTGTACGCGCCATCACGGAAGGCTTGCGCCAGGAAGAAGCGGAAAACAATATCCGCACAACAATCATCTCACCAGGAGCTATTAAAACCGAACTTCCGGATAGTATCACAGATGATGAAATCCGCGAAAGCATGGGTGAAACATTAGGAGCAGCTGTAACGCCTGACAGTATTGCACGCGCAGTCCGTTATGCTTTAAGTGAACCGGGTGATGTTGCAGTCAATGAACTGCTCATCCGTCCGACGAACCAGAAAGGCTAATAATAAAAGAACAGCACCTCTCCGGCTGATCCGGGGAGGTGCTGTTCTTTTAATCGCTCAGATTACCGCCATTCGTTTCAATGACCTTTTTATACCAATAAAAGCTGTTCTTTTTAATCCGTTTAAGAGAGCCATTTCCATCGTTATCTTTATCAACATAGATATAGCCATATCGCTTCTTCATTTCCCCTGTACTCGCACTGACAAGATCGATTGGTCCCCAGCTAGTATAGCCAAGGATTTCAACACCATCTTCAATCGCTTCGCCCATTTGTTCCAGGTGCTTTTGCAGATAGTCAATGCGATATGAATCCTCCACTTGACCTTCTTCATTGACTGTATCCACCGCGCCCAGTCCGTTCTCTACGACAAACAACGGTTTCTGATATCGATCATAAAGCTGATTTGCTGTAATGCGGAAACCTGTGGGATCAATCGTCCATCCCCATTCCGATTTCGGCAGATACGGATTTTCTACAGAACCGAATACATTCCCTGACGTCGTATTACCGAGTACTTCCGGATCCGTGCTCGTTGTACGGCTGGCATAATAACTGAACCCGATATAATCGACTGTATGACGGAGGATTGCTTCATCTTCTGGTTCCATCTGGATATCGATATTATTATCCTTGAAAAAGCGCTTTGCATATCCCGGATAAGCTCCTCGAGCCTGTACGTCGATAAAGAAGAAGGAATCTCTGTCTCGATCCATTGCATCCAGATAATCAGCCGGATTCGCCGAATACGGGTAAGTTGTACCTGCAGCCAGCATACAGCCGATTTTGGCATCTGGAATGATGTCATGACATGCTTTTACGGCTATTGCACTGGCGACTAACTGATGATGGGCTGCTTGATATTGAATTTGCTTTCTGTCATCACCTTCCCGAAAGACAAGACCTGCTCCGACAAATGGCAGGTGCAGAAGCATGTTGATTTCATTGAAGGTCATCCAATACTTCACTTTATCTTTGTATCTTGTAAATATTGTTTTTGCGTATCTTTCAAAGAAGGTTACAAGCTCACGGTTCCTCCAGCTTCCGTATTTCTCTACAAGATGGACTGGCACGTCAAAATGCGCCATCGTCACAACTGGCTCAATTTCATGCTTCCGCAATTCATCAAACAGATTATCATAGAATTGCAGCCCTTCTTCATTTGGTTGTTCTTCATCCCCCTGCGGGAAGATGCGAGCCCAAGCAATGGAAACTCGCAATGCCTTGAACCCCATCTCTGCAAATAAAGCGATATCCTCTTTGTAGTTATGGTAGAAATCAATCGCCTCATGCGACGGATAATACGCTCCAGCAATTGGTTCAAGTGTCTCTATATTACCTTGCATAATAGAAAATCTATCTGCTCCAATTGGCAGCAAATCGACTGTCGTCAGTCCTTTACCACCTTTACGGTAGGCACCTTCTACTTGATTGGCCGCGACGGCGCCGCCCCATAAAAATCCTTCTGGAAAAACACTCATATATTCTGCTCCCCTCTCTCTTTATATCTACTAATCAAGCATTCTATATATTTAGGGTAAGCAGCGGCTCGCCCCATTTCACCTGTTTTTCTTCTGTTGCTGCCACCAAATTGTAACCCCTTACATCCGTCACCACAACTGGCGTCGTAATATCAAATCCGGCATTCTGGATACTTTCCAAATCAAACTCTATTAGCAGCTGTCCTTTTTCCACGCGATCTCCTTGCTTTACTTGAGCATCAAAGAACTTGCCTACCAACTGAACTGTATCCATTCCGATATGGATGAGAATTTCGGCCCCATTATCTGTTGTTATTCCGACGGCATGCTTCGTGGGGAATAAAACAGATACAACTCCAGATGCAGGAGCGTACAGTTTTCCTTCTGACGGAATGATTGCCACACCCTTGCCGAGTGCACCTGTCGCAAATGCCTCATCTTTAATTTCAGATAATGGAACAATAGCACCTTGAAATGGACTAGCAATCACAGCATTTCCAACAGCTAACTTCTCTTCCTTTTGAATCGGTGTTGTTGGCTCTCCTACAGTATCTGGCTTATTGTTTTCCTTTGTGAATCCGAATAGCATCGTTAATACAAAAGCAACCGCAAACGCTACACCAAGCGCAATGAATGATCCCCAGAATCCCATATCGAAACCGTTCGGTCCTATGAATGTAGGAATCTGGAATATGCCGAGACCACCCATCATATACCCTTGTGTGTTCATCATTCCCAAGACAGCTCCACCAACAGCTCCACCGATACAACTAATGATGAATGGTCTTTTTAGAGGTAAAGTAATCCCGTAAATAGCTGGTTCTGTAACTCCAAAGAGACCAGAGATGAAAGCTGGTACACTTAACACTTTAAGCTTCTTCTGTTTGATACGGATCCAAACCGCCAGCACAGCGCCAATTTGAGCAAAGGATGCCGCAAAGACGAGTGCCAATACTGGATCCGATCCATACACAGCCATATTATTAATTGCAATTGGAACAAGACCCCAATGCAATCCGAAAATAACGAATAACTGCCAGAATGCACCTAGGAAGAGACCTGCAATGATTGGACTCAAGCCATATACGCTTAGTGTAGCTTGCCCTATCAGCTGTCCTGCCCATGTCGCAATTGGCCCAATAAGCAAGAATGTTAGCGGCACAATCACTAGTAAAGTCAAGAACGGTACAACAAAGGTCTTAATTACATCGGGTACAATCTTGGCAAACCCTTTTTCTGCTTTCACCGCAAAGTATGTTGCCAGTATGATTGGTATGACAGAAGATGAATACGTCATCAAAATCACTGGGATCCCCAAGAAGGTAATATGCACAGGCGATTCAAATAGTGTACCTGCGAATAATGTATATAATGGCTCGCCTGTTGTCAGACCGGATAAAGTCGGATATACAAGCGCTGCCCCGATTGCCATCCCAATAAACGGACTGCCGCCGAACTTCTTCATTGCTGTATAGCCCAGGAAGATTGGGAAGAAGTAGAACAAAGCATCTCCAACAGCATTAAGGATTTGATAGGTGCCCGATTCTTCTTTTAATACTCCAAATGCCAGAAACATTGCGTTGATACCTTTGATCATACCTGTTGCAGCCAAAACTCCCAGTATTGGCGTAAATATACTAGAGATAATATCGATAAATTTATTAAAAGGATTTGTTTCTTTTTCTTCACCCTGTGATGCTTCTTCGTTACCAGTAAACCCGCCAACATGCGCTACTGCTTTATATACATCCGGCACATGGTTGCCGATGACAACTTGATACTGTCCGCCGCTCTTTAGAACGGTAACAACATCGTCCATGTTTTTCAGTGCTTCGGTATTTGCTTTATTTTCATCCTTCAATTTGAAGCGTAAACGAGTAATACAATGGACAACACTGTTGACATTTTCGCGGCCTCCGACTTGCTCGATGATATCTTTGGCCAGTTGCTCATACTTCATCTTAATCCCACCTTTTATTTGGAATTTGGCAAATAAAAAACCTGATCAGGTTGGCGCACATAGTATGTGCTGCCAAGCTAATCAGGTTATGCCCTATTAAGGTAACATTCCTTCGAAGGATATTCAGCTGATAAGTAAAATTTATCACCTTCCCCCTGAATGTCAACGCTTACATTTACAATTTATTTACTTTTATTTTGCTGCGATTGTTCTGTCAGCCGATGTATATGCACAGTCAGATACAATTGTTCATCCTGCGTAAGTCCGGAATCAAACTTTTCCTTCAAATAGACATCCATTCTTTCTGTACATTGAAATGCATGTTTGTACTTCAGCCGCACTTGATCATAAAGGAATGATTCAGCGAGTTCAGGTAATCTTTCATCTCGCAGAAAACGTACAGCAAAAAAACGTAAGTGCGTTAGAAACCGCTCATAATTGACCGAGCTCTCATCGACATTTCCTTTTAAATGATAGGTCACAATATTCAGCAGGTTGCTGACTATTTCTGTTACTTGTACAGCTGTCAGCATGTGCTCGCCTGTCAGCTGACTATTGACCAAATGTAATGCGATGGATGCAGCTTCATCTTCTCCTAAATGATAACCGGTATCCTCCTCAATGATGTCCAGCGCTTTCCACGCAATCTTATATTCTTGCTTATAATACTTCCGTATCTCCCAAACAAGCGGGTTCTTTAAGGTGATACCCTGCTTCTCTCTGCTTATGGCAAAACTAAGGTGATCAGTCAAGGCAACGTAAAGGTATTCATCCAAGTCGTATAGGAGATGACCGCGTGCATATTCCACTATTTTTGCAGCAATATTAAGATAAACGGGAGAAACGTCTCGAAGAAGTGTCTCTAATTTATCTGCCATACCTGATTTCTCCAAGATAAATTTTTTCTCAATCTGAGATACATCTATCGGATCCCCGATTTTCTTCTTGAAAGCCAAGCCTTTTCCCATCACGACCAGTTCCTGATTCTTGTCGTTCCTTGTGACGACAACGCTATTATTCAAGATCTTTTCTATCTTCATCGTTATCCCCCATTTCTCTAACAGAATGAAAAAAACCCAAATTTACACATAGCAGCTGATCGCTTGTGCAAATTCAGGTTTTGCCCGCAGTGCGGTAACAATCCTCGTTCATTTGTAAACGCTTTACATAAAAATAGCATAGCATTTTTTTCCTGTCAATCTGATCATTACACGCACAAATTCACTTTCTTTATTTTCACTATAAGTTATTTTAATTATAAAAAAGGAATTACAAGCCTATTAATCGCTTTCCTCCTTTGCAGAAAGGTATAATCGAAGCTGGTATAGAAATCTACTATTAGATATTTACATATAAAGAAGGGATGTAAGAGGATGAGTAATCTAC
>NZ_NPBJ01000027.1 GCF_002272075.1 Terribacillus saccharophilus | reverse complement strand
TATTATTATAACAACATTCGTATTCAAACGAAACTAAACAACCAATCACCGATGCAATATCGGCAATTGGCTATTTGAAGGTATTTTGATCCCTGTCTCAAAAACGGGGGTCAGTCCCATTTACGTACACCTTTTTTTGCATAGTAGCTTACTTTAAAAGTCAATATCACATGAGGACCTATTTAGATACAAACTATCATTTTACCGTTATCTAGTCCAATAAGTACTTACAGCCACTCTAGTATCACCAGGAAGTTTTGATGTGATTATTGCACGCATTGTACCAGACTTAACATTGGTGAATGTATGATGTAAAGGTCTCCCAGCTCTAACAGTACCTGATTTTGTTGCGATTGTTTTAAATGTACCACTAACCCTTCTCTGAAGTTCCACTTTAACATCATATTGACAACCATTACATTCATAGGTTCCACCTACAACTGTTCCTTGAACAACAGAAATTTTGACGTTTGATCCACTATCAGAGGTAAACAGAGTGTGCTTGATACTTTTACCAACAGCTTTGTGGTACTGAGTATATGCTGTAGTGGTAGAAGCTGCTGATGCAGAATCCGGTTTTACTAGTACTCCTCCTATTATTAATATAGTTACTAGCATTAAACTCACTAATTTCTTAGACAATATAATCGCTCCTTTTTCCAAAAATTACTTTCAAAACCACAATTAACATATTATGTATCGTCAATCAATGTGTAAGTGTAACTATTACTTCAGTTTCTATGTTATCTGTCTTATAATCTTTGCGTTCAAAGCCTTCAACAGGCTCTCAGAGGCTTCTTGTATCCTTTTTCCTTCTTCTAATATAAAAGCCACCAGCAAGGTGGCTTAATTTATTCTTTATGTTACACGGAGAAACTTACCTCTTCACCTTCAACGTCTATATCATCTATTACAATGAAATATTCTTCAAGGTATATAACTAGGTTTTCTTCCACAGCACTACTTTTTATTAATTGTTCAAATACCTCTAAGACTTCGTTAGAACCTCTGTTGAACACTCTCTTATATTTAATGTATTCTACATCTTTCATTTCTATAAATTTAAAGTTATCTCCTACATTACCGTTTAGTAGATGTTTTACAATATATCGATCTTTCTCATATGTATCTACTATTAAATAAGTATTGCCATTGATACTAGTTGTGGGGTACCTCCCTTCACTTGCTGCATACATATGTCCTAATCCGAAACAGAGGACATATGCGATGGAAATGATAGCAATTATTATAGAAACTACCTTCAAATGTTATTTTACATATAGTAGTCTTGTATAACATGCTCGCACCCTATTCGGATTCTCCATCACAAAGTTCCTTGCGTATGGATCTGTACAAAACTCCGCCAACCTCATTTTAAGTCACACGTAAACAAAAATACCATCTTTAATAAGTGATTAAAACAATACACGGGGACAAGACAATAATCTTAGTTAAATCAAAAATACATGCGGAGTTTACTCATTCTGTCGGTGTATTAAACGTTACTAAAAATAAGTAATAGGAGTTGTCTATATGGCTAAAATTGTAGATTCCAATGAGAGAGTTTCCTTAGAAGAGATCAAAAACTTTGAAACTGAATATAATGTTAATTTACCAGAAAGATACAAAGGTTTCCTACTTAATTGGAATGGCGGATATCCAGAACCTAGTTTATTTAAAATATCAGATGAAAAAGGTGTTAGTGTTCTAGACCATTTCTATGGAATTGGTGATGACGAAAGTGATTTGTCCGATTATATCGACATATATGAATATAGATTACCAACAGGATTTGTACCAATAGCAAATGATCCTGGTGGCAACGTAATATGTCTGGGCACTAATGAACCTTATTACGATAATATATATTTTTGGAATCATGAGAACGAACAGGACGATAATGAGGATATCAGTAATATGTATTTCTTAGCGAATAACATAGATGAGTTTCTTGGAAATCTTTATGAAGACGAAGATAATTAAATTTGTTACTGCATTCGGTAACCTTACGTACGAATGCGTTTGGTCTAAGCTTTACTACAACTAGGTTCTTGCAAAAGAAACTGAACTATAATGGGTAATAATAAGGAAGAGAGATCTTATCTATGATAAACATGGCTAAAGTTAAGAAACTAGACGCTAATATTGAGGAAGAAGTAACCCTTGAAGTTAACAATATCGAGTTCACAGCCTTTGCTTTTATTTGCCCCTACAAAATTGAATTAGAGAAAAGTTACCCGGTTTTAATTGGATTTACTATACTTGATGATTTACTTATACGTGAATATAAAGATAATAAAAAAGATATAGAACGTATAGATACAGGTTATGAATATTATTTAAGAGGTTTATTGCAAAGAGATTCAGTAGATGCAGGAATCGTAATCAATGATGAGGATGAGTACTTCTCTGAATATCCAGAGTTAATCGGAAAAAATGTCGAGCTGAAAGTGGATAGGATTAGTGTAGAGTTTTTAAAAAGAGAGTAGAGAGATAAAGAATGCTCAGCGTTGTATTCGCTGAGCATCTTTATGTTATTAGAAAGGAAACTCCCGTGTCTCCACCTGTACCGAAACCCACTGGGTCTCCGTAAATTCCTCAATAATCCAAGGATTACCGAAGCGGCCCATTCCGGAGCTTTTCACTCCGCCGAATGGTGCGTTTTCCACTGCGTTTACTGTTTGGTCATTTACATGTGACATTCCAAACTCTAGCGTAGCTGCCAGCTGTTCACCTTTAGCTAGGTCTCCAGTGAAGATAGCAGAGCTTAGACCGAATTCTGAGTTATTTGCAATCTCCATGGCTTCTTCATCAGATGCTGCTTTGATGATAGAAGCGATTGGAGAGAATAGTTCGGATTGAGCTAGGCTGCTGTCTGGAGGAACGTTTCCGAAAATAGTTGGTGTTAAGATATTTCCTTCGCGTGTTCCTTCCAGCAGTACTTCGATATTGTCTTCCTTCGCCTGGTCGATGAAGGATAGTGCTTTTTGAAGCTGTTGTTCATTGATCATTGGTCCGATGATGACGGATTTATCTGTTGGGTTGCCTATCGGCAATGTCTTCGCGTGTGCCACGAATTTCTCAACAAATACATCGTATAGCTTTTCGTGCACAATGATTCGGTTGATCATCATACAGATTTGACCCTGGTGCAGGAACTTACCGAAAACAGCTGCTTTCACTGCTTGGTCAACGTCTGCGTCCTCCAGGACAACAAACGGTGCGTTGCCTCCTAGTTCCAATGCCACTGGCTTTAATAAGCCCCCAGCCGAGCGGCCAATGTGACGGCCAACAGGTGTTGATCCTGTAAAGCTGATGAACTTGGAATAAGGATGTTCAATCATCATATCCCCTATTTCAGGAACTTCGGTCACAATCACATTCAATACACCATTAGGAAGACCAGCTTGGTCGAACGCTTTCGCGATGATTGTACCGCCAGTAACAGCAGTTTGGATATCCCCTTTATGCACAACTGCGTTACCTAGCGCTAGCGCTGGAACGATTGTCCTAATAGACAGATACAATGGGAAGTTGAACGGTGAAATAGAAGATATCACGCCTAAAGGCTTGCGATAGGCTTTATTCACTTTGCCTGGCATAGATGCAGGTAGTTCTCTGAATCCGAGTGAATCAACAAAGGTTAATGCCTCTTCAAAGCAAGCAATTGTCAACCCGATTTCCACTTTAGCTTTGATGTAGGTAGAACCAGATTCCAGCGCTAGGAATTCAGCAATTTCTTCTTCGTTTTCTTTAAAGAAGTTCAATGCCTTCTGCAAAACTTCAGTCCGCAGCTGTGTATCTTTTGCCCATGCTTTATATGCTGTATTACCAGCTTCGTATGCTTGCTCTACTTGATGCTTCGAAGCAATCGGGAACTCTGCCAATACAGAAGAATCATACGGATTCAATAAGCTATAAGCAGAAGAGCCCTCGCCTTCTACCCAAGCACCATTTATATAGCTTTTCGTCAGCTCTTGTATATGCATAGCTGTACCTCCCATACAGAAATACCAAGCTATTAAGCTTGATATTCTTTATCAATAATCAAAATTGGCTTAATAGTAGACCCATTCGCTGAATCCTCAAATGCTTGCTGAATATCATCCATTTCATAGAATTTCACCAATTTATCGAATGGGAATTGACCGTTTTGGTAGAACTTCACTAGTTTCGGAATGATCAATTGCGGTACAGCATCGCCTTCTACAACACCTTTCAGTGTTACAGCTTTCGTCATGATTTCATTGGTAACGTTGATTGTCAGGTCGCGTTTACCAACGGCAACTGTCGCACATTCACCTTTCACACGTAAGCAGCGGATTGCTGCTAGTGTTACTTCTGGAACACCTGTTGTTTCCAAGGAGTAGTGTGCACCTTTGCCAGTGATTTCTTTGATTTTCTCAGCGGCATCTTCGTTTTTGCTATTGATAGTATGTGTTGCGCCAAGCTCTTTTGCTAATTCCAAACGGCTGTCATGGATATCAACAGCGATGATTGGGTAGCAGCCTGCGATTTTCGCAGCCATCATACCAGATAGACCTACAGCTCCTGTACCGAATACGACAAAGCTTGTACCAGCTTCTGGAGCAAGGGAGTTCAAGACAGTACCACTGCCTGTCATTAGACCGCAGCCAAGCGGGCCCAATAGACGAAGGTCAGCCTCTTTATCGATTTTCACCACGTTCTTCTCATCTACCGTGCTGTACGTAGCGAAAGAAGATTGGCCAAAGAACTGTGACACTTCTTGTTCCTCTTTATGAATTGGTGATACACCATATTTGTTTTTACCCGCGAAGTTAAGCTCCATCATGTTTTCACAGCCGCCTGCATTACCTTCCAGGCAGTTATCACAATGACCGCAATAACTGAATCCTAGTACGACATGATCCCCTGGTTCAACAGTAGTAACATTGCTGCCTACTCTTTCTACAATCCCTGAACCTTCATGTCCCAGTACAGCCGGATATGGTACTGGCAGCGAGCCATCCAGCACAGTTGCATCTGTATGACAAACACCCGAAGCAACAATTCGTACCAACACCTCATCAGCTTTTGGCTCATCCAACTGCAGTGTCTGCTTGTTGAAATCACTCTCTTCAGTAGTTAACATTGCTTGGATTTCCATCCTAATTCCCCCAGTTATACATTTTTCAATTATATTAAAGAGATTTATAATATAATTAACCTAAGTATAAAGAATTAGAAAGCGGCGTTTCAATCATTGAAAAACTGAAAATGTATGGGTTTTCAACTATGAGGATAGTACTGTATAGTTTTTCAACAAAAAAAATAAAATGTCTAAAATTCATCTATCATAGAGAAGGTATCTAGCGAGGGAAAATCATGCCAAAAACAGACCGAAGAATTGAGCGCACGAAATCCACCTTAATAGCAACATTCCAGAAGCTTGTCTTAGAGAGAGGCTTTTCCAAAGTTAAAGTAAAAGATATCGTAGACGAAGCCAATTACAACCGCACCACCTTTTACGTACATTACGTCGGCAAAGAGCAATTAGCCAAAGAAATGATCGAACTGGAAATGGCGCGTTTCTGTTATGAGTTCTGCAAACCAGTTCGCGATAATCCCATCCTCGACTTAACGAAGATGAGCCCGAATGAAACAGATGTCTTTCAGTATATGAAGGACAACAGCTATTACTATGACTTACTTGTTATTCAAGATCCGATACCAGGAATCTGTGAAGCTTTATTAGAGGTGCTGAAGGATATGTTCCAAAACCGATTTTCCTTTATCGGCGATAAGGCCGCCGAGATTAATGCTGACTATTTCACGCATTATAGAGCTTATGGGATATACGGATGGCTTTTGGAGTGGATTAGAGCAGGGTATGATGCGACGCCTTCAGAGATGGCGAGGAGGATTATTAATTTGTTGCATTATCATTCTTCTTTGATGAGAGAGGTAAATAAATAACTCTAGGTTAATTTTAAATAGATAATAGATCTATAGCCTTTTCTAAGTTGAAAGGACATTGCTCCCACTAAAATACCCCAGCCGAGAATAATCGGCTGAGGTGCATTTAAAACAGTCTTAATACCTTTATTACTCCACAATATACCGATAAATCTTCTTATCCACCGGCTCTTCCAAATTCATATTCATTGTCACAACAGGAATAACTTTATCTTCTCCACTTCTCATCTCTTCCTGCTGAACAGTTTGTTTATCTGGATGAACCTGACCTAAATAATAAAAACCTAATCCTTCATCATCATCTTTTTTCACAAACAAATGAATATCAATGTCGTTATCATCCGCGTTTATGATTTCTGCTACTTCTTTAGACGCGATAGTACGTTTGCTTCTGGTGTACCATTTAAATGTTTGTTCATTTAAAAAAGTATCTTCGTAGGCAACACTGGACTCGACGTCTTCGTCTTTGTGATACGTTACAAAAATCGGACATGTTTGATGTTTTGTTTTATAACCATATATTGTGGAGCTTTCATCGCTATCCCAATTCAACAGACGACATGCATCTTTACGAGTGTATTTTTCGTAGCGTGTGAGTATATTGTTGTCATATTGTTTACTCTTCTCTATAGAAGTTAATAGGACATCCTTAAGAAGTTTAGCAAAAGTATTATTCGTGTTAATACTTTCTTTTACTTCCTTCCTTATCTTCAGAATATGGCTCTCTACTTCAACAAGTGGCCATTCACCATATTTTTTACGGTTCGTTTGACTAAAGAAAGATAGATCCAGTATACGCAGCACGGAGGTAATGGTAGCATCATCACATGATAATCCTTTTTCAGCAAGTGAACTTCGATACTCCTCACAGGAAACTTCTGAGCGCTCACTTAACATCTCTAATAAGACTACTTCATGGAGTCTTTTTCCATTTAGTAACTCCTGAGAGACCATTGTTAAAACTTTATTTTCATAATCCGTGATATGAGGTACTTCTTCTTTTACAGCAATCAAGAATTGATGATAATTATCCTTAGCTTTAATAAGTACAGCTGGATCTATGGAGTGGTTCAAAATAAAATCCTGCAAATAAGGAACCCTACCCAATCGATTTCTCAAAGCAGTATAAGCATCTTTTAATGTCTTCATTGCTGTCAGTTTGCTATCACTAATAGATTTATAAATCTGTTTCTTAGCAATCTCTTCGAAGTTAACAGTCGAGATTCCCTTAATATAATCAGTGTTCTTCATCCGGCGACGGATCGCATCCTTGTTTTGAGAGCTTTCGCCGGAGAGTGCTACCGGAATTAGGTAATTGTTTTTGTAATTTCCGATAAAATCGATGATTGTCACATATTCCTTTGAACCGTGCTTTCGCAGACCTCGTCCTAGCTGCTGAATAAAGATGATACTAGATTGTGTTTGTCGCAACATCACAACTTGATTAATACTTGGTATATCTATACCTTCATTAAAGATATCCACCGTCAAGATGTAGTCAAGTTCTCCATTTTCTAATTGTTCGACTCTACTTAAACGCTCCTTTTGAGAATCATCACCGGTTAATGCACAGGTTCGAAAACCTCTTTCATTCAATGCACTTGCCAGTTGATACGTCTCTTCTTTTCTACTGCAGAAGATAAGCCCTTTAACCGATTCACCGGAATACCCATAATAATTGATCTTCTCAATAATATGGTTAATACGCTCTTCCGTCACCAAATGCGAAAGCAGAGCTGTTTCGCTTATCAACTCGCCGTTGTACTCAATATCCGTAACTCCATAGTAATGGAAAGGAGACAACATATCCTCTTCTAAAGCTTCTTGTAAACGAATCTCATAGGCAATATTATAGTCGAATAGTTCATAGATATTAAAGTCATCCATCCGCTCTGGCGTTGCCGTCATTCCTAACAAGAATGCAGGCTCAAAATGATCAATTACGGTTTGATAAGATTTTGCTCCTGCCTTGTGGACCTCATCGATAAGTACGTAATCAAATGCCTCTTTATCAAATAAAGCAAGATTGTCAGATTTAGACAATGTTTGTATCGTAGCAAATACGTACTTTCTATCAATCTCTCTAGAAGCCCCTGATAGAATACCGAATTGCTCATCGTGGCCACCTAAGATTTTCTTATAGTCCGCCATTGCTTTGTGTAGGATCTGTTCTCTATGTACAATGAAAAGCATGCGTTCCGGCTGCACATTACGTACATCAAAAGCAGAAAGAAAAGTTTTCCCTGTCCCGGTAGCAGATACTACTAAGCCTTTTTGATGACCAGCATCTCTCACTGCCTTAATCTGTGCTAACGCTGCTACTTGCATTTTGTTGGGTTCAATACTTATAGCATCTTGAATAGAATTTATTCGATAATCAGCAGGTAATTCAATAACCTTATCTATAGCACGCTTTTCTTTACTTTCTTCATAAATTGCAGCGTACCGATTGATCCACTCCTCCGTTAAAGGAAAGGCCTGATCCCACACATCATCAAATTGATTAGAAAAGTGCCGAATAATCTCGCCATTCTCATGAGAATTCAGCTTCACATTCCACTCATAATTCACTTGAAGTGCTTGTGCAGTTAAATTCGAACTACCTATAACTAAGGTGTGGTACATCTTATGATGAAATATATAACCTTTGGCATGGAATCCTGGTAAATCTGTTAGCCTTACTTCTACATTTGAGATTTTAAGTAATTCTCTAAAAGCCTTCGGCGAATTAAACTGTAGAAAAGTAGACGTTAAAATACGCCCCTTTATCCCTTTACGCGCCAAATCATACAGATGTGTCTTCAATGTAGCCAATCCACTTTCTGTAATAAAAGCAACTGAGAAAATAAAGCTCTGACAAACTTCCAATTCCTCCAATAAGGATTGTAAGACTGTTGTATTCTCTTGATGATTATTTACTAATAATTGTGGATTAAAATTCTTTTGGTTACTATATGTGTGATCAATAAATCCGTTATGCAATGAATCTTTCAGGCTGTTAATAAAATTATCCATTCACTCCACCATTCATTACCAATTAATAGTTTAATTGTAATGTTTTTTATCGGTGTATGTAAATGGATAGTTAGTAAATTGTGCTTATTTATGATCTAATTGGATTCTTTCAATTGCCGGAATATCAGCAGGCGCCCAGTCTAATGAAGATAATTCTTCTGGAGCCAACCACTTTATTGTTACATGTTCCGTTAGTATGGGTTCACCTTTAAGTAGTTCACAATAATATGTCTTTAAGTTTACTATTCCAAAATCGTACTCATATGTAGTATCTTCTACAGCTTCCCCTATGGATATAGTGCAGTGCATCTCTTCAGTAATTTCTCTTTTCAAAGCTTCTTGAGGTGTTTCATCTTTTTCGATCTTGCCGCCGGGGAATTCCCATTTTAGAGGTAAGGATTTTTCGGTTCCTCTTTGAGCACATAGAATCTTGTTATTACGTTTTATTACCGCGCCTACGACATATATATTTTTCTTCATTTTTACTCTCCTTATTATTTCTCTAGTAAATAAAAGCGACTATCTTCTAATTCTACCTCATTTACTTATGATACGGTTCCCCCTTAATAATCCGAAAAGCTCGATAAACCTGCTCCACCAACACCAACTTCATCAACTGATGCGGAAAAGTCATCTTCGAAAACGACAGCGCATAATCACTTCGCTGCATTACTTCCTCACTCAACCCCAAC
Source organism: Terribacillus saccharophilus (assembly GCF_002272075.1). GTDB lineage: Bacteria > Bacillota > Bacilli > Bacillales > Amphibacillaceae > Terribacillus > Terribacillus saccharophilus_A. The sequence goes on along the minus strand of NZ_NPBJ01000027.1, from coordinate 186,298 downwards.
GATCCTCCAATCACAAACACAATTTTGCTCTTTCCATACGTCGCTAAACTGTCAATTTTCGACGCGAGTTGTTCAGATGTGATCATTTGGCCTTTTATTTCCAGGGAAATGACGTAGTCGTCGGGGCCGATTTTCGACAGGATGCGGTCGCCTTCTTTTTGTTTGACGATTTGCATGTCGGCTTCGCTTAGATTTTCGGGGGCTTTTTCGTCTGGTACTTCGATTAGGTCGACTTTGGCGTAGGCGCCGAGGCGTTTGGTGTATTCCTCTATGCCTTGCTTGAGGTATTTTTCCTTTAGTTTGCCGACGCTGATGATGGTGATTTTCATTTGATTGCCTTCTTTCCGTCCAAATTGTCTCTATCTGTCATTATATAGCTGATTGGCAGAGTTTACACAGTGTTTTATGAAGAATGACGGAGTATATATCATGTATTTTGAGGGATAATCTTCCGATTTCAGAATTATTTCTTTCGATATTTATTCACTTCTCTGCCATATACGACCATGCTTACGACAAATAAGATAGTTGAAAGCCAGGTCACAATGCCGCTCCATTCTCCATCCAAGAGCGTTACATTGATAAGGCTACTAATGTGCATAACGGCTATGATAACAATCAAAGTCGTGAGCGTTCTCATACGGGAACACCTCCTGTATATCACACTTAAAATCAGTGAGAGTTTTAATCATTAAAGCAGAGTCTCTTTTAAATTACGTATACCCTACGCTAAAGTTCCATCAAAAACAGCCCCTCCTGCTCGCACAGAAGAAGCTGCTCTTATAAGCTTTGTTTCTCTCTCTTAAAGCATAAATATAATAATCACAGAAGTAAGTATAGAGCTAGTTCCTACTATAAAAGTGCTTTGCGTAATACGATCCGCTAAATTAGCTTTGAATGATTGCATGTTAGGATCATTTCTCATTTGGCTGTCTGCACGTTCTGCAGACCTCGATTTACGTACCATACGTTCGCCGATTATTTGGAAGCCGTGGATCAATGGAGTCAGGAATCCTGTATGTAGGATGAGTGCGATTGCTGCGATTATGATTAAAATGAGGCCGATTAGAAATGCGATATTAGATAGATCTGCTAGCGAAAATGGAGCAGCAACTGTTGCGATGTACCAGCCGAGGAGGGTTAAGAAGAATAGAGATACTTTCCACTTCATTGATATAAGCTCCTTTCCTATGTAACAGAAAGCGAGATCTGCCAGAGATCCCGCTTTCCATCAGTTCAGTGTTACTCAGATACTTTTTCTGCCCATTTCAGGTAAGGATAGCGGTTTACCGGATAGACAATGTTTTCGAAGTTCTGTGAAGTCAGGTAGTTGTTTGTATAATGGTAGATCGGGTTGAACGGCAGATCTTCCATTAGTACAGCTTCTGCTTGGTGCAATAGTTCATAACGTGCTTCTGGATCTTGTTCTACTTTAGCATCGGCCATAAGCTGGTCGTACTCTTCATTCACCCAGTTTGTGCGGTTGTTCGGGCTGTCACCCAAGTAATAGTCCAGGATAACAACTGGATCTACAAGGACGCCAATCCAGCCCATGCGAGCCATTTGGAAGTTACCTTGCTGTGTTGTATCCAAATATGTTTTCCACTCTTGGTTTTCAAGCTTCACATCAACGCCAAGATTGTCTTTGTACATTGCTTGTACTGCTTCCGCAATTTTCTTGTTGTTTTCAGCAGTGTTATAAGAGATCGATACTTCAGGCAGCTCGGTCCAGCCTTCTTCTTCCATCCCTTCTTCTAGAAGTCGTTTCGCTTCTGCTCCATCTTCTTCAAAGTATTCGCCGCCAGTTTCACGGAAATCACCTTCTGGCGTTTCCACACCTGGTGGTACAAATGCGTATGCTGGTGTTTCACCTGATTTGGTTACGTTTTGTGTGAGTGTTTCACGGTCAACTGCAAGCGTGAATGCTCTTCTGATTTTCTCGTTCGTAAATGGTTCTTTTTCTACGTTAAACATGTACATGTACGTACCGAAGTATGGTACTTCGCTATATTCTTCGGATTCTTTCTCTTGATCAAGAACATCTGAAGGCAATGTTTGAATCAAGTCTAGCTCATTTGTTTTGAACATTTGATAGTAAGTTGTTGCGTCGTTGACGATTTTGTATGTTACTTTATCTAGTTTTACAACACTATTATCCCAATAGTTTTCATTCTTTTCGATGACCACTTCACTGTCATGCGCCCATTTCGTCAGCTTGAATGGTCCGTTACTTACGTATGTATCTGCTTCTGCAGACCATGCGCTATTTTCTTCTACTAGCTCTTGTTTCACTGGATAGAATGTCCACATTGTTAATAGCTCGTCGAAGTAGCCAAGTGGTGCGCCTAATTCTACTACGAGTGTCTTATCGTCTTGTGCTGTGATACCAACATCTTCTACCGCGCCATCGCCTTTGTTGTAAGCTTCTGCACCTTTGATATAGTACATGTAGAAGGCGAAGGAGCTACCTGTGTCTGGATTTAGAACTCGTTTCCAGCCGTACTCGAAGTCTTGTGCTGTTACATTACTTCCATCGGACCATTTTGTGTCGTCACGAAGAGTGAACGTGTACGTTTTTCCGTCTTCCGAGACATCTACATTTTCAGCTGCCCCTAGAACTGGATTTCCACTTTCATCTTTCGTATAAAGACCTTCAAATACGTGATCCAATACCCAGCCTGATGTCGTATCTGTTGCAAGTGCCGGATCCAAATCTGGCGGCTCACTCATAGCATTCACTGTGATTTCCTGTGCAATGTCAGCTCCGCTTCCTCCTGAACTGCCATTGCTGCAGCCTGCAGCAACGATTACAAGTATCAGCATACCTACTAGCCATTTTTTCATAACATCTTCCCCCTTCAAATTTTAATTATTGTAAAGATGACACGCAGTCCAGTGCCTCTCTTTCACTTCTCGCCACTCTGGCACTTCCTTGGCACACACATCCATCGCAAATGGACATCGTGTCCGAAAACGACAGCCGCTTGGCGGGTCGACTGGACTCGGCGGGTCGCCCTCTAACACAATTCTTTCACGTCTTTCAGCTTCGGGATTTGCAATAGGAATAGCAGATAATAGCGCTTTTGTATATGGATGAAGCGGATCGTGAAACAACTCATCACTGTCTGAGAGCTCCATCATTTTCCCTAAGTACATGACACCAATTCTGTCACTAATGTGTTTGACCATGCCTAGATCATGGGCAATGAATAAGTATGTCAGATCCTCTTGTTCTTTTAGATCCTCCAGCAGATTGATTACCTGTGCTTGAATCGATACATCCAGTGCTGATATCGGTTCATCGGCTACGATGAATTTCGGTTCGACAGCAAGCGCACGGGCAATCCCAATTCGCTGACGCTGCCCGCCACTGAATTCATGGGGATAGCGTTTGGCATGCTCTGGCTGCAAACCTACTCTTTCTAATAGCTCATACACCCGATCCTGCCGGTTTTTGCCTGTCGCTAGTTTATGCGCATCAATCCCTTCCGCAATAATGTCGCCAACGCGCATCCGTGGATTCAACGAGGCGTGCGGGTCTTGGAAGATCACTTGAATTTCCCGGTTTATCTGTCTCTTTTGTTTCTTATTTAATTGACTCAAATCCAGGTCATTGTATACAATCTTGCCTGATGTTGGGTCTTCCAAGCCAACTATCGTTTTGCCTAGCGTTGATTTCCCGCTGCCGCTCTCTCCTACCAAACCGAATGTTTCGCCACGTTTTATCTCAATGGAGATATCATCGACAGATTTAACCGTTTTTTCTTTGCCGATCGGATAATACTTCTTCATTTGATCGATCTGGATGATCGTTTCTGTCATGACAACTGCCTCCCTGCTGCAACTAATTCTTTGAGGGCTGGTGATCTGGAATCGTTCAGCCAGCATTTCGCTTCATGTCCATTATCGATAGAAAAAGCAGGAGGCATTTCTTCGACACACACGTCCATGGCATATTTACATCGTGGTGCAAATGGACAGCCCTTCGGAGGAGAAAATAAATCTGGCGGTGCACCTTCAATTGGTACTAATCGCTTTTTATCTGCAACATCAATATCTGGAATCGACTCAAGCAATCCCCATGTGTATGGGTGCTTTGGGTTATTGAATAATTCATTTACCGGAGCTGTTTCGACAATAATGCCACCGTACATAACGGCCACCCGTTCGGCCGTCTCGGCTACAACACCAAGGTCATGGGTGATCAATATAATAGAAGTGTCCATGTCATCTTTTAGATTCTTCATCAAATCCAGTACCTGTGCTTGAATGGTGACATCCAATGCTGTCGTAGGTTCATCCGCAAGAAGTACCTTCGGATGACATGCCAGCGCGATGGCAATCATAATCCGCTGGCGCATCCCGCCGCTGAATTCATGCGGATACTGCTCATAGCGTTCGGCAGGATTTGAAATACCAACACGACGGATCATGTCAATCGCGCGTTCCTTCGCTTCCTGTCCCTTGATGTTTTGATGGGTCGTAATACTTTCCGCGATTTGTTTGCCGACCTTCATCGTAGGATTTAAAGAAGTCATCGGATCCTGAAAGACCATGCTGATCTTTGAGCCTTTCACCTTTTGCATCTCTCGTTTGGATAGCTTTAAGAGATCCTGTCCTTCTAAAAGCACTTCTCCGTTCTTTATTTTGCCTGGCGGAGTTGGGATCAGGCCCATGATGGATTGCACGGTCACACTTTTCCCGCTGCCGCTTTCCCCGACTATCGCTAGGATTTCTCCTTTATCAACATGAAAGGAAACATCCCGGACGGCTTGCACTTCTCCTCCATATGTCTTAAAAATCACTTCCAAATTGTTCACTTCCAGTAAGCGTTCCAACATCCCACCTCCTATTTATTTGCTTTCGGATCAAGTGCGTCTTGCAAGCCGTCACCGAATGCGTTAAAGGCAAACATGGTGAGGGCAATCATAAAGCCTGGGAAAAAGAGACGCCACCACTGTCCGCTAAGAATAACGCCTAAGGAATCGTTCGCCATCGTTCCCCAGCTGGCAAAAGGAGCCTGAACTCCTAATCCTAGAAAGCTTAGGAATGATTCCGCAAAGATTGCTGACGGTATCGTAAAGGTTAAATTCACGATGATGATACCTGCTGTATTCGGAATCAAATGCCGCCAAATGATTTTGGGGTGGGAGGTCCCCATCTTTTGGGCAGCTAACACATATTCCTGTGACTTCAGCTGGAGTATCTGACCGCGTATAATCCTGGCCATCCCTACCCAGCCGGTAACTGAAAGAGCAATAATGATAGAGGTAATACCTGGCTCCATGATCACCATCAGCAGGATGACAATCAGCAGGTAAGGAATACCATACAAAATTTCAACGATTCGCATTAAAATACTATCAATCCGGTCACCGGACTTGCTTCGGCCGGCCATATAACCAGAGATACCTCCGATTGTTACGCCGAGGATGATATCAATGGCTGCGGCAATGAGCCCGATGGTTAAGGAAACCCTGGCGCCATACCAGGTTCTCGACCATACATCCCTGCCTAAATCATCGGTTCCGAACCAATGCTCACTGTTTGGCGCAACATTGGTATTCACCAAGTCCTGTTTCGCCGGATCGAATGGAACCATATGCGGACCAGCTATTGCAAAAAATCCAATGACGAGAAGCAAGGTAAAGCCAAGCACTGCCATCTTGTTTTTTAATACGTTAAGAATCGTTTCCTTCCACACGCTCATGCTCGGGCGCTGGATAGGGTCATGTCCTCTTTTTTCTGGTGATAAGGGGCGAAAAAGGGAATCATCCACGCGTTTAGCTTCCATCTTACTCCCCTCCACTCGTTAGTTTTATTCTTGGATCAATATAGCGGTACGATATATCAATGATGAATAACGTTAACACCAGCAATACACTGAAGAAGATTGTTGTTCCCATGATTACTGGATAATCCCGGTTGAAAATACTATCTACGAAATAGCGTCCGATACCCGGAATTGCGAATATTTTCTCAATAACGAATGTTCCGGTAATTAAAGATACAAATAAAGGACCAATAAATGAAATAACCGGTAAGATAGCATTTCGGATGCCGTGCCTGATGACTAGCTTTGTTTTGGACAGCCCTTTGGCATCTGCTGTCTTGATATAATTCTGATTCGTTACTTCGAGCATACTGGACCGCATAAATCGTGCGATAACAGCAAGCGGTGTTGCCGCTAATGCTAAGGTTGGTAAGATGGAATGCTGCCATGTCCCCCATGACGCAACAGGTAACATCCCCCACTCTACGGCAAAATACTTGATTAGCAATGGGGCCAAGATAAAGCTCGGAACAGATATACCGATTATCGCAATAAACATAGAGGCATAATCGAGTAGTTTGTTATGATTCAAAGCCGCTACAATCCCTAGCAGCAACCCTAGAGCTAAGGCAATGATCAATGCCTGCAAGCCTAGTAAAGCGGATGCTGGAGCACCATCAGCAATAATAGAATTTACTGATCTTGTTTCCGATTGAATGGAGAACCCTAAATCAAATGTCACTAAATCCTTCATATATAATACATATTGCACTGCAATCGGCTCGTCCAAGTTGTATTTAGCCCTGATGTTTTGTAATACTTCTTCCGGAAGCACATCTGCATCTGAAGCGAATGGATCACCAGGTATAAATTTCATGATCAAAAATGTCAAACTCGCAATAACCCATATTGTAAGCAGCATGATAAGTATTCGTTTTACAATATACACGGATTCACCTCCACTATTTTTCTAGTTGTTACATTTACGCATTCACACTGCCAAGTACACCATTTGTCGCTGTCATCGCAATAATCACACAGCCCCACATATGCTTGTATGCTGTGACAACGTCATCACAAGTAAAACGAATGCTTCGTGGACCAGTTAATTCCACTGTAGGAAGTGTTGTCGTCATCATTGCCTGCTGTGGCCCTTTAAACTCGATGTTAAAGGTAACAGGTCCTTCAACTGTTTGCGGCTTGAAGCTCTTAATATCTTTTACTGCTAGTTCTGCTTTTTCGCGGATCTCTTTGCGGGCAACCTCTGGGTGAAGCAGCTCGGCTGCAAACCGATCAACAGCACGTTTGGTTACAGCACCTTTTACATCTGGCAATGTTTCTTGCACCTCTTTTACATACGCATCATCGCCACTAATGAAAATCGCCGGTACGTTAAAGCCGCCTGCAACTAGTGTGTTCATTTCCGTCTCACCAACAACTCGGTTATTAATCTTCATTTCATTCACACAGATACCTGCCAGTGTATGGCTAATGACTGTACGTTCTGATCCAGCTTCACGTCCATGATGTCCAACGAACATAATTCCATCAAAGGTGTCATCCAGGCCTTCCAGCTGGCACATGACGCGGTTATTACCAGAGACTAGTCTTGCACGTGGATCTAACTCTTCTACCAATATGTTCGACATGTTGCCATGCCCATCGGCGACAACCACCTCTTTTGCTCCGCCATTAAAGGCTCCTTCAATTGCGGCATTCACATCCGCTGTCATAAGCTTTCTAAAACGCTGGTATTCGGAATTTGTTTTTAATTGCTGATTGGTTGCAACACCCGAGATACCTTCCATATCTGCTGAAATAAATATTTTCATAAATACCCACCTTTAAATTACTATTATAAATTTTCTAACTTCTTATCTTAAAAAAATATGTAATTCAGAAAGGAAAACGTGATTGTTCATCGACACTCTTTACAAAGGCTTTTACTATATCCTTCGTTGCGATAAGATCACCCAAGTCGATAAGTTCGATGCTTGAATGTGTGTAACGAGAAGGAATCGATAATACACCTGTTGGAATTCCTTTGTTGGCGTACGTGACTGCACCGCCGTCTGTCCCAATTCCAGTGAACACTTCCAGCTGATAAGGAATATCTTGTTCCTTAGCTAGCTGAACGAGCAGCTTCTTCATTGTTTTCGGGACAATTAAACTTGCATCCATTACCTTAATTCCTGTCCCGTTTCCTAAGCTAAGAGTCTGATCCATCGTTTGCTCAAACGTATCGCTCACTGCAGTTGTATCAATTGCGATAGCAACATCCGCATCAATATGTTCGGATGCTGTTTTTGCCCCTCGCAATCCGACTTCTTCCTGAACTGTGAATAAACAAATGAGCTCGCCTGCAAAATCTTGCCCTATTTCTTCTAAAACTTGTAGAATAACGGCGCACCCTGCACGATCATCCAATGACTTGGCACGTATCTTAGGTTTTTCAGAACTTCCGAGGATTTGCAGTTCAGAACCCCAAGTGACAGGGGTTCCAATCTCTATGCCCATTTCCAGTACATCTTGAGAAGAACTTGCTCCAACATCTATGTATAGCTGACTATGCTTTCTCACCTTTTGCGCGTCATCAAATTTAGCAAAGTGTGCAGAAAGTGTTCCAATCACCCCATTGATATGCCCCTCTTCGCCTAGTACCTTCACTGGCTGTGCCACAAGGTTCCGGTCATCATTACCGCCCAGCTTTTCAAATCGCAGTAATCCGTTTGCTTCTATCTTTTTTACAATAAAGCCGACTTCATCCATATGAGCTGTTAAAAGAATGCTAGGTCCTGGGCTTGTACCTTTCTTTTTGGTGATGACATTACCAATAGGGTCTATCTCAACTTCATCCACTTTATCCTTTAGATAATCTTTCAGGAAATAACTAACCTCTTGTTCAAAGCCGCTTGGGCCCTGCAAACTAGTTAGTTTCTTTAGTAATCCAATCAAGTTGAGCAGCTCCTTCTATAAATATTCGAACGTATTCTTATAGTTTTCTAATTGGATTATTGTATTGATCTCTGTAATTCCTTCAATACCATCCAGCTTCAGCATACAGTCCTTTATATCTTCCTGGCTTCGGACATTAATTTGAATCAGCAGCTGGTAGTGTCCGCTAGTCATCGTAATATAGCGAACTTCTTTTATCGTGCTCAGTGCTTCTCTTACCTTTTTAATTGTCCCTTGCTTTGTTTTTATTTGAATAATCGCTCCAGCTTTCAAACCAAGGGCGATTGGATTCACAACGCCTACTACTTCAATGATGTTGTGCTGCACTAAGTTTTTGTAACGAAGTCTGATTGTTTTCTCCGTCACTTTTAATTCACTCGCTATTTCTGAAAAAGCTAAGCGGCCATCCTTGGATAACATCCGGATAATACCGCGGTCCAACTCATCAATTTGATACTCCACTATTCTTCCTACTTTCGGACTTTTCTCCTATTATACTCCCCTTTTTGATACATAACCTTACATTGAAGAACATTTACAATATTCAAAAATTGTTTTAATATCGTAATTAGGAATTAGGTATAGAGGGTATTATATTGGATAAATTTTCAGAAATCAATGATAATTTGGATTTTTATGGAGGTTATTGTATGAAGGCCATAACAAATGTATCTGGTGTAGATGGAACAGGAAAGACATTTAGCGGTACAACTATCTTATTTAAGGACGGCAAATTTACTTCTATAGGTACATCCAGCATTCCAGATGGATATGAAATTATTGATGCTAGCGGTACATACTTTACTCCAGGATTAATAGATGTACATACCCATTTAGGTGTACATGAAGAAGGAATAGGAAAAGAAGGACATGACTTCAATGAAACAAGCGCCGCAGCCACTCCACAGGTGCGCGCAATTGATGGGATAAACCCACTGGATAGAGGATTTGAAGATGCCAGGCGTTCAGGTGTTACCACAGTCCAAGTTATGCCTGGGAGTGCCAATGTCATTGGCGGAGAAATGTGTGTGTTAAAAACGACAGGGACAATCGTAGATGAAATGGTCATTCGTAATCCTTCAGGTCTAAAAGCTGCAACAGGAGAGAATCCAAAACGGTTCCACGGTGATAAAGGTAGAATGCCGACAACTAGAATGGGAATCGCAGCCATTCTTCGTGAGAAATTTATTGAGGCACAAACATATAAGGAAGATCGCGAAGCAGGAAAAGCAGCTAGAAACCTAGGCTTAGAGCATATCGTCAAAGTATTGAATAAAGAAATACCGCTTCGTGTACATGCCCACCGCGCTGATGATATTGTCACTGTTCTACGGTTAAAAAAGGAATTTGAAATTGATTTAACGATTGAGCATTGCACAGAGGGACATCAAATAGCACCGTTCATCGCTAAACACGACATTCGGGTGTCAGTAGGCCCGACAATGACACCTCGCTCAAAAATAGAGCTGGCCGATAAAGGCTGGAATACACTGTTGGCACTAGCAGAAGAATCTGTACCATTCTCCATCACGACCGATCATCCAGTAATTGCTATTGAGCATTTAATGACAAGTGCGATTTTAGCTGTTAAATACGGTCTGCCAGAAGAAGAGGCTCTTAAAGCTATTACACTAAATGCAGCGAAGCATCTAGGTGTAGACGATCGAGTTGGATCAGTTGAAGTTGGCAAGGATGCAGACTTTGTCCTTTGGACCGGCAACCCCTTCGATTTGAGAAACAAAGCAGTACAAACCTATATAAATGGCGAATTAGTATAAGAGTGTGTACAGGTTTCTTAATAAGCCAGGCGGCTTATTTTGAGAAACTTGTCCCATATCACGACAAATAAATAGATGTCCCATGACAGGAGGCAGCAAACTATGACAACAAACGGTCTATCAGCACAAGATTTATTAGAATTTTCATTTTTATCGGATCCGCAGCTATCACCTGATGGCAAGTGGGTTGTTTTTGTGAAGCGAGTAATTAACGAGAAAGAAAAATATCAATCGAATCTATTCCTATTGCATGTGGATTCAAAGGAAACCACCCAGTTTACCCAAGGTAATTTCTCAGATGTGCAGCCAAGATGGTCACCTGATGGACGATACATATTCTTTGTGTCTAATCGCTCCGGGAAGCAGCAAATATGGAAAATTGCTTTTAGCGGAGGCGAAGCAAGTCAGGTTACTACTTTTAAAAGAGGTGCTTCGCAGTCTGTTTTGTCACCAGACGGGACGAAGCTTATCGTTACCGTACCGTTAACCGCATCCGACAGCTTGGAAGACAAGGAAACAAAAGAAAAGACAGAAGAAAAACTAAAGCCTTATATCACTACGAACCTGCAATACAAATCCGATGCGAAAGGCTTTTCAGACGAAACCTTCGACCATTTAGCATTAATAGATTTAGAAACTGGCACTCAAACCTTACTAACAGACGGACAATATAATCATCATTCGCCTGCATTTTCACCAGCTGGAATGCACGTCGCTTATAGCGCAAACCGTTCTGAAGATCCTGAGCAGACATTCTTCTCTGATATCTATCAGCTAGATTTAGCAACGAATGATACAGAAAAACTAACGAGCAGTGACAAAAGATTCTATACGCCAAACTACTCACCGGATGGAACAAAGCTATCTCTGCTTGGTGATGATTTGGAATACACAGGTGCCACCCTCACGAGAGTGTGGTCCTTGGATCTTGCAACAAAAGAACTCTCCTGTTTAACGAGTGAATGGGATGTGGAGTGCCATGATGTTGCGATTAATGATATGGGTACAGGAGCTGCAAGTTCTGGCGCCGTCTGGAGCAAAACAAATGACGCCGTCTTCTTCTTAGCAAGCGAACTAGGATCAACTCACTTATATCAAGTGACGTTAGATAAAAACATCACCAAAGTTATTGGCGGAAAACGCCAGGTTTACGCGTACAGTACGGATAAGAATCAAGACCGATTTGTGTATGCAGTTAGCCAATCCGCAGCTATCCCTGGCGACCTATTTGTGTCGACCTTGTCAGGCAGTGACGAGCAACGTTTAACAGCTGTGAACGAGAACTTGCTGCAAACGAAAACAGTATCTACTCCAGAGGATTTTCGTTTTAAAGCGAATGATGGAACGGAGCTGCAAGGCTGGATTATGAAACCAACAGGCTTCAAGGATGGCGAAACGTATCCACTTGTCCTTGAAATTCATGGCGGTCCGCACGCGATGTACAGCCATGCCTTTATGCACGAGTTTCAGGTGCTTGCTAGTAAAGGCTATGGGGTCCTATACATGAACCCAAGAGGAAGTCATGGCTATGGGCAGCAGTTTGTTGATGCAGTGCGCGGCGACTATGGCGGCATTGACTATGACGATGTGATGGTCGCAGTGGATTATGCTTTGGAAAACTACGATTGGATAGATGCCTCCCGCTTAGGTGTCACTGGCGGAAGCTATGGCGGCTTTATGACGAACTGGATTGTCGGCCATACGAATAAGTTTAAAGCGGCAGTTACACAGCGTTCGATTAGTAACTGGCTCAGTTTCTATGGCGTGAGTGATATTGGCTACTTCTTTACCGAATGGGAACACAAAACAACAGTTATGGAGGATCCTGAAGAGCTGTGGAGAATTTCTCCGCTATGTTATGTGAAGGATGTACAAACGCCGCTGCTCATTTTGCATAGCGAAAACGACTATCGCTGCCCGATTGAGCAAGCTGAACAATTGTATATCGCATTGAAACAACAAAAGAAACCTACACGTTTTGTACGTTTCCCAGAATCAAATCACGAGCTGTCCCGTAGCGGAGACCCTGGTTTACGTATTATTCGTCTGAATGAAATAACAGACTGGTTCGATCAGTATTTGAAGTAAAAAGGAGAAGTAAAATTGAATATCTTACTCACTGGGTTTGAAGCTTTTTTGGGGATGACATCCAACCCTACAGAAGTGATTGTCCGCAGCCTGGACGGAGAAACGATAAATGGGAAAAAGATAATCGGCAAGGTGCTTCCAGTCGATTTCAAGAAAACTTCCAGCATCATCTTAGAACATATCGACGAATACCAGCCTTCTGCTGTCATTTCTTTAGGACTGGCAGCTGGCAGAAATAGAATCACCCCGGAGAGAATTGCGATAAACTGCATGGATGGAGAACCCGACAATAGCGAAAATCAGTATGACGGGCAAAAGATACTAAAGGATGCACCTGATGCTTACTTCTCGACATTGCCAATCAAAAAGATGACCACCAAACTGCTGGAACATAACCTGCCAGCGAAAATCTCCAACACCGCCGGCACCTATTTATGCAACCAAACAATGTACACCGTCAGACATCACATCGAAACAAATAAGCTGGATATGATTTCAGGATTTGTGCACATACCAGCACATCATGGATTGGCATTAAGCAATCCTAAGCTGCCTTCTTGGTCACTTAAGGATTTGGAAGAAGCGGTGCGGGTTATTATTGGAGAAGTTTAAAATTCGTTGTGAACTCTAAAAAGTTTGGATAGAGATATTACTAACAGATAAAGCCCCTCCTGCTATACAGGAGGAGCTTTATTATACTTGTACATATACTCTATATCAGCTGCCCCTCGGATATTATGTTATTTTTTAAAATTATCTGTCCATTAATATGTAACTGTGCTACTATACTCCCATTACTATTTTTTGATCTGAATAGGAGTTGCATCATGTCACAAGAACACTGGAAATCTAAAATAGGTTTTATATTGGCAGCTGCTGGTTCTGCCATCGGATTGGGAGCCATTTGGAAATTCCCGTATATCGCAGGTACTGGCGGAGGCGGCGCATTCTTTCTAATCTTTTTACTTTTTACTGTTATACTTGGCGCGCCGCTTTTGATAGGGGAGTTTATCATTGGCCGCAGAACAAAGCTTGATGCTGTATCTGCTTATCAAAAGATTGCACCTGGGTCATTCTGGACTGTCATCGGCAGACTTGGTGTCGTCACATGCTTTATTTTATTATCCTTTTACAGCGTTATTGGCGGATGGATTATTATTTATCTATTTGAAGCAATCCGCGGCAGCCTTGATGGACTATCACAGGATGGTTATGGCACGTTGTTTAACGATATCATCGCAAACCCTGGCCCAACACTCTTCGCTCAATTTCTATTTATGCTGATTGCCATCCTTGTGGTTGCTAAGGGTGTGCAAAAAGGAATTGAAGTAACAAGTAAAATCATGATGCCGGCGCTATTTCTCCTATTCCTTGTCTTAGTCATTCGCTCTGTCAGCTTGGATGGCTCAATGGAAGGCATCAAGTTCTTGCTGGTTCCCGATTTTTCCAAACTGACATCGGAGTCTGTGTTGTTCGCACTTGGGCAAGCATTTTTTACTCTATCCGTCGGTGTATCTGTTATGGTTACTTATGCTTCCTATTTGCCAAAAACACAGCATCTGCCGCAAGCGGCTTTTTCTATCATTATTATTAATATTTTTGTAGCGCTTTTAGCAGGTTTAGCTATTTTCCCAGGAGTCTTCTCCTTTGGGTTGGAACCTGATGCTGGCCCGGTACTGATCTTTGCTGTATTGCCAGCGGTATTCAGCAACATGCAATTCGGTACCCTATTCTTCATCATTTTCCTGCTATTATTCTTATTTGCAGCTTTAACCTCCGCCTTCTCTATGCTGGAGATCTTTGTGGCTGCCACGACAAAAAAAGACAACACCAAGCGCACAAAACGATCATGGCAGCTCGGGATGTTGATTTTCTTGGTCGGAATTCCGTCCTGTCTGTCATATGGCGTGCTGTCTGACTTCCTACTATTCGACAAGACGATATTTGACTTATTTGATTACACCGTTAGCAATATATTAATGCCATTGGGGGCATTGCTTATTTCACTCTTTATTCCACTAAGAATGAGCAAAAGTATGCTTTACGAAGAGATGGCACTTGGATCAAATGTTGGCAAGGTATTCTTTCATATCTGGTATTATGTATTAAAATATGTCACGCCAATCGCTATCATTATTGTCTTTTTAGATGTGCTTGGGCTTTGGGATTTTATTTTTGATTTATTTTCATAAGTGGATAATAGTTGAGAGGACGTAGGTTTACGTCCTCTTTGTTTATGTATCCAATTACCCAATCTAAGCCAAAACGAAGAGGATTGGTATGTCTTTGGTGATCCACTTCATAAGAAACAGAGCCCATCTGCTTTCACAGAAAAGGCCCGTCCATTTCACAAGGTCTGATTATTTATTAATTTATCTTTTAGAGGTATCATTCTTAGAGTCTCGTGTCGTGCTCAATCAGCTATTTTTGTCCCGTGAACTTCTCTAACATTCAGTTCAGATGTGACTAATTCAAGATTTTTATTTGAGATTCCTCCCCCAGGAAGGATAATGATCCTGTCATTTGCATGCTCAATATATTCATTCAATCTGACTAGGTTATCTTCAATCTTCGTATCTAGCGGACCTCCATGGGTAAGGATTCGATGCACCCCGCGTTCCACCAGCCAATCAATCGCTTTAAGCTGATTTTGGGGGCTTATATGGTCAAACGCCATATGAAAGGTTACTTCTAGTCCTTTTGCTAAATCTAATAAGCTGATCATAGCGTCTTCATCAATCCAGCCAGTGTCATTTAAACAACCCAGTACCACTCCATCTGTACCTAATGTTTTCAAATGCACAAGATCCCGCTTCATCATGTCCACTTCTTCTTTACTAAAAACAAAATTTCCGCCTCTTGGCCTTACCATGCTCATAACCTTAATGTTTTTGCTGTGGCAATAGGTAATCGTCACATCCGCTACACCGTGACTGACTGTGGTACCTCCCGCTGCAAGGTTGTCACACAGTTCAATTCTGTCAGCACCTTTAGCAATTAATTGAGGGACATTCGTGAAATTCTCTACACAGACTTCTTTAAGCATATGTATATCCACCTTACTTATATTATGGCTCGCTGCGATTCCACCGTACTATTACTATTGGTAATTAACAAACGCAGGTGCAGGATCTAGTTCCAGAACCTCTTCCGGTGTCATGACAGGTTCGTCTTTCTGATAAAACACCTTGAATCCTCCATATTGGATAGGCTGATTATGTACAAGCTGATGATAACCTGATCGTTTTAAAGCTGCAATGCCATGGCCGTCATTATTCAGCACCACTTCCACGTTTTCTGTGGGATGGATGGCTTCTTTATTGTTGATGATGATGTCTGCAAATTGATGGACGACGACAACCTTATCAGGAAGTCCATTCTCAGATGCTAGATTTGATACATAGTCAATTGCTTCCTGTACATTCTCGCCATCGACATGTCCCAAATCTTCTCCGGGAACTTGCCCCTCTTTCACATGAAATTCCGTATCAATAGCTAAGTGGACATAAGGCAATTTCAAATATTTCTCCAATGACTTTACTTGATTCATGATATTATCTTGGCCTAATTGAACATCGAGGATCAGCAGCGCATCGTTCTCTTCGGCTAACTTCGCATATTTTTCGATATCCTCGTCAGCTGTTGCGTGCATATAAAGACCATCCTCCCCAGGATTTCGCTGGGCAACCGTTGCGATTAATTCAATAGCCGGGATAGCCGGTCTTTCTGGGTCAAGCTCTGAATAAGCCTTGGTTTGGTCCTTCAATTTCTCCATTAATTCCTCCGGGCTGTATTCTCCCAATATCCCCATGCTAGTAGAATCAGGATGTCCATAATAAGAAACGATTCTATTTTTCTGAAGCGGTCCTTCTGTTCCATCTTCCGTACCTTTTTCCAAGGTTTGACCTAAAGGAACGCTCCTCTCCGTGTCATCCCCATGAGCTTCTGTTTTTGGCATTTCCGCCAGCTGTGTTTCCGTATAATGACTTTTCAGCGGTTGGGCTGCCTCAGAAGGTTTAATAGCTTGATAGCTTGGCTGAGACGCAGGTTCCGAAGTTGCCGCCTGCTCATTCGAGCTCACTTCTGACTTTTCTTTTGACTTCGGCTCTTGGTCTTGTGAAGTTGCATCTTGCGAACAGCCCGCTAACAGTAAAGCCGGAATGACTGCAAG
This sequence comes from Terribacillus saccharophilus, assembly GCF_002272075.1. Taxonomy (GTDB): domain Bacteria; phylum Bacillota; class Bacilli; order Bacillales; family Amphibacillaceae; genus Terribacillus; species Terribacillus saccharophilus_A. The sequence continues at coordinate 169,533 of NZ_NPBJ01000027.1, read as the reverse complement.
GCTAGCACCTGCCATTATTAGTTTTTTCACTTTATCCCACCTGTAGTTTAAGAGTATTTCATATGTTGAGAGTGGTTCTGCATCAAACAAATGAATAGTATAAATCTAACATAAATTAAAAGCTGCTTATTAAGCTTACCACCTAGGAAATTTTAATAAACCTTTAACAAGAGTCCTATTTTTACAAACTAAATTACTACTTACATCAACCAATGCTCCCCATTTAAAAATTCAAGATACGCGCGGTTACTGTATAAAAGCAGCCCCTCAGAGGAACCTCCGAGGGGCTTTTCTTATCAATGTTAACCTTGAGCACATAAAAAAAGCCTCATTCACTTAGGTAGGTTCACCTTGATATCTCTAAATGAGGATTTTTCTAAGAGTTAAATGTTCATATACGTACTTGAATATTAAAACTCCAATTTCATAGCTTCTAAGAACTTCATGATTTTTTTAATCACATATTCGCGATTTAAGTATTACATTCATTATCATAAAGCCCAATCTTACTTAAACAGTAACAACCTGTTTTGTTTCTGCAGCTTCTAAAATGCCCAAAATAACCTTTAATGAGGATAATGCGTCATTTCCTGATACCAGTGGGGTATGATCGAGTCTTACACAATCAATAAACGCATCTATCACAAAACTATTCGTTTGTTTACTATTCGTTTGGATACTTTCAAGTTGATAATGTATCTTCTCTCCATTTTCTCTTATTACTTCTAATTGGTAGGATTCATTTTGATAAATCTTTACTATTCCCTTTTCACAATAGATAGTTGTACTATTATCTTCTTCTCCGTAATACGTCCATGAAAAGGAAGCTGTACCTATGCGGCCTTTATTTGTCTTTAAGCTGCAGACAATATTATCACACACTTCAATGGGCTCTCCATACTCATCCACTTTGTCCAGAGCACCTTGAAAAGCACTGACTTGCTCGATTTCATCCTCTAAGATGTAATGGATTAAATCCACCTTATGAATGCCTAAATCTCCGGCCACCCCAAGTCCGGACCTCTCTTTCTTAAAAAACCATGTAGAGTTTGATTTATTTGTCCCCCATTGTTCGGGTCCAGAATGTCCAAAGGTTGTCTTAAAAGTTAGTACTTTTCCAAGTTCTCCATTACTGATAATTTCTTTTGCCTTTTGATGCGCACGATTAAATCGCTGGTTGTGATCAATCATTAATTTCTTTCCAGTTTTCTTCTGGGCTGCCACTATTTCATTAGCATGCTCAATAGTTAAAGAAATTGGCTTTTCACATAAGACATGCTTGCCACTTAGCAGTGCATTGGTAGAATAAATATGATGATATTCATTAGTCGAACAATCACTAATTACTTCAATAGCAGGATCGGCATATAGCTCTTCCACTGATTGAACAACTCTCCCGCCAAATTCATTTGCAAGCTCTATCGCACGATCTGCATTCCGATCGAAAAAAACAATCTCATCCACATACGGATTAGCTTTATATTCAGGGGCATGGCGTAATTTAGTGATCGATCCACACCCGATAATTCCCACTTTTATGCCCATAGCAATCCCCCTACTCTCTCTTTTGGAATACTACTGCAATAATAATGATCAAGCCTTTAACAAACCCTTGAAGATGCGGGGATACGTTCATTAAATTCATCATATTATTTAGAATCCCTAAGATGAGCACTCCAAAAAATGTACCTATGATTTTTCCGCGTCCACCAGTCATTCTTGTGCCACCAATTATGACAGCAGCAATTGCATCTAGTTCATATTGGACGCCTGAACTAGAAGAAGAAATAGAGTTCAGTCGAGATGTTTCAATAATAGCTGCTATACTCACGAGTAAGCCTGCCAAGCTATAGACACCAATTTTTATCCGATCTACCCGAATGGCTGAAAGAAGGGCAGCTTTCTCATTACTTCCTATGGCGTATACATGACGTCCGAAACGTGTTTTATGCATTAAAATATAAACAAGTACCGTCATAATCAGGAAGATAATAATGGGATAATCAAAAATCCATAAATTGTTATTAGCAATGGCAGTGAACCCTGAAACTTCACCAGAAATACTGCCACCTTCCGCAATATATAAGGCAATAGAGCGGGCAGCCGCCATCATTCCGAGGGTCGCAATGAAAGACGCAATCCTTCCTTTAGCCACCATTATTCCATTTAAGAAACCTGCAATTGATCCAACTATAAATGCCGTTAATACGGCAATCCAAATACTGCCTGTGGCATTTAATGCTAAAACCGTGACAACACCGACCAATACAAGCACAGAGCCCACTGAAAGGTCGATACCACCTGACAACATGACAATAGTCATACCTAAAGCTACTATTCCAATAATAGATACTTGCATTAATATATTGAGCTGGTTATTCATATCTAGAAATCTAGGACTCAAAACTGATGCTGCAATAAAAATAATAATGAAGGCAATGATGACGCTATACTCAGACCACAGCCACGAGAGCTTGCCTTTTATAGGAGAGATTTGCGGCTTTTGTTCTTTGAGACTATTCGTATCAGCCAATTTCATTTGCCTCCCTTTTTGAGCCAGTTGCATAACTCATTATTTCGTCTTCTGTAACTTCTTCTCCCTTAAAACTTGCTGTTATTTCGCCTTGAAACATCACATAGATTTGATGACATATCTTAAGTATTTCAGGTGCTTCTGAAGACAAAATAACAACTGCCTTGCCCTGTTCGGCTAAAGAGACGATTTGATGATATATTTCTTGTTTTGCACCAATATCAATTCCTTGTGTTGGATTATCAAAAATAATAATGTCGGTATCAACCTCCAGCCATTTAGCAATAATGACTTTTTGTTGGTTTCCGCCGCTTAACTTGTCGATTGTAACGCGTGGATTGTGTACTTTTATATTCAACTTTTCCTTATAGTACTGAAATCTTTCTTTTTCCAGTTTATCTTGGATAAAAGCCATTCTCTCAAAGTGTCCGATAGATGATAAACTCATATTATGAATAACGCTTAGATCTTTAATAATTGCATTTTCCTTTCGATCCTTCGGCACAAGTCCTAATCCTGCTTTTACTGCTTTACGTGGATGATCTATTTTTGTCAGCTGATTATTTATTTTAATGTCACCAGTGTATGTTTTTCGATAACCAAATAAGCTTTCAAAAAGCTCCGTTCTCCCATCGCCTGCTAAGCCAGTAAAGCCTGCTATCTCGCCTTTTTTTAGAGTAAAGCTAATGTTGCTGAAAGACCCTGGACTTGATAAGTTATTTACTTCTAACACTTCTGAACCAAAGGTATGTTTTTGAATTAATCGCTCTTGGGAAATAGATTTGCCAACCATAAGTTTAGTTATCGTATCTAAATTCTCCTCTTCCATACTCCCATTACCAACAAGCTCGCCATCACGAAGCACTGTATATCTGTCACAAACTTCCTTGATTTCTTTTAATTTATGAGAGATATAAATAATAGACACACCAGATTGCTTTAAGTTATTCATCAATCCAAATAATCGTTTCACTTCATGATCTGCTAAAGAAGTTGTAGGTTCATCCATAATAATCAGTTTGGATTTGTGTAATAGTGCTTTGGATATCTCAATTAATTGCTTGTAGGAGGTTTCTAGATTTCTAACATATTCCTTTGGATCGATATCTACGCCAAGCTTTGCTAGTATTTCATTTGTTTTTTGACACATCTCATCTACCTTTAGAAATCCGTATCTAGTGCGAATTTCTGAACCCAAAAACATATTTTCGTAGACTCTTAGATCGGACACGACATTAAGCTCTTGATGGATAAAACTAATACCATATTCTTGGGCAGCCCTTGGATTCGTTATTTTTACTTCTTCACCATTAATTTGTATAGAGCCATTATCAAATGGATGGACGCCGCCTAAGATATTCATCAGTGTAGATTTACCTGCACCATTTTCTCCTAAGAGTGCATGTATCTCACCCTGTGCAACATGAAAAGTCACCTTTTTTAACACTGATACTCCGTTAAATGATTTATCAATATTGTTCATTGTCATGAAAGGACTTGTAGTCATGGCGTAGATTATCCCTCCCTTAAAAGAAAATAGGAAATACAATCATTACTCACCATCATTGTATTTCCTATCAACTATTTAGAATTTAGAATCTGGATCATAGAACTCATCAACATTATCTTTTGTAACTTGAGTAGCCTCTTTTACTACCATTGATTCCGCAGGATCATTTCCTTTAGCAATGTCTGCTGCAATTTTCACTGCGTCCTCCACCATCGTAGGAGAATATAGAAAAGTTGCTGTAATTAAGCCCTCTGCTTGGATATCTTCAAATACAGCCTTTCCACCACCCGCACCTGTTACAAATTGTATATCTGTACGGCCAGCTTCTTTGATAGCTTGGATAACACCAAGTGCCATTCCATCATCCTGTGTAAACACAGCGTCAATTTGAGGATTTGCCTGTAAAATATTCTGCATAACTTCTAGAGATTTTTCGGTTGAGAAATCTCCGCTTTGCGAAGCAATGACTTCAATATCTGAACTTTCCATTGCTTCTTTAAAGCCTGCACCTCGTTGCTCTGTAACAGAACTTGGCGGTCCAGTGATTTCAACCACCTTCCCTTTTCCTTCTAACTTTTCGACAAAGTACTTGCCTGCATTGACACCAATTCCTTCATTATCACCTTTAACTACTACAGTAGCCGCGTCATTTTCAAGCTCGCGGTCAACAATGACTAACGGAATCCCTGCATCCTTGATTTTTTGCCCTACAGGAGAAAGTGCCGCCGATTCAATAGGAAGCATTACAATAACATCCACATCTTGAGCAATTAAATCATCAACATCATTAGCTTGCTTGTTTGGATCAGCAGCATTTGTCATCACATACTCGATACCATCACTGTCCTTCAGTGTCTTTGCCTGCTTTTCAGCACTATCAATTAACGCTCCCATCCAACCATGTGTTGCAGATGGTAAGGAAATACCGATTTTTAGTGTGTCATCCTCTTCTGTGCTATTAGAACTCCCAGTATCACTGTTACATGCAACCAAACCAAAGATTGTTACGAAAGCTAACATGGAGACCAGCCATTTTTTCAAATCTTTCACCCCTTTGTTTTTTGAAAAAACGCTCCTTATACGTGATTTGTAATCGGTTACATTACATTTCACATCTAAGGTCAGCTCTCTGCTATTAACCTCTTTAATAGCAGAGAGCTAATATTAGATGAATTGACCAGATGTTGATTCTCTTACCACGAGTTCATGATCTAATATGATACTTTCCACCTCTTTTCCATTCATCTTATCAATCAACATTTTTACTGCAACAGTTCCCATCTTATACATCGGTTGGGCAATGGTTGTAAGGGTTGGATTCGTCATATTTGAAAAATCAATTTTATCAAAACCCACTACGGCAATATCACTTGGTACATGCAATCTAGAAGCATGTATCTCTTTAAGTGCTCCAATAGCCAAAAGGTCTGATACAGCAAATACGGCAGTTGGTCTATCATGAAGATTCAATAGCTTTTTCATTGCATGTTGGCCATTCTCAAATCCTAAATGCTGGGTAAGAATGATAAACTGACTATTTAAAGTAATACCATACTCCTCTAAAGCTCTTATATAACCCATTTTTCTTTGTCGTGCGTATAAGTATTTTTCATCAGAGTTTATTAAGGCAATGTTTTTGTGGCCAATTTGAATTAAGTGCTTAACTGCTCGGTAAGAAGCATCCTCGTTATCTATCGTCACATAAGGAATCCCACTCCCTTCCTCATATTCACTGCATTGAATAATTGCATGATTCTCCGAGAGATTTTTCAGTGTTTCTATATTTACAGTAGGGTCCATTGAGATAATTCCATCAGCCATCTTTTTTCGAACAAGATCGAAATAGATATTCTCTCTTTCAGGGTTCGAATCTGTTTCACATAAAAGAATGTTATAATTTTGGCTAATTGCAACTGCTTCAATTCCTTTGATTATTTCTAAATAAAATGGATTGGAGATCGATGGAATTAAGATTAAGAAAAGCCGACTTTCCGAATTTCTTAGGTTTCTCCCCAACATACTAGGTTCATAATTTAATTTCTTTATTGCTTCTTCCACTTTTTTTCTTGTTTTTTCAGATACAGTGTTTTGTCCATTGAGTACTCTTGATACCGTTGCAACAGAAACTCTCGCTTGTTTTGCAACCTCCTGAATGTTCGCCAACTTTTTTCCTACTTTCCTAAGACCCATTGTATGCGCCTAAATGAAATCGATTACATTTCCAAAAAACTTTTTTACTCAAGTTGGTATGATTTATTGATACTTTAACGATATGGGTGCATTCAGAGGTATATGCTAATTTTGTAATGGATTACATTATCAGTAATTTGGTAATGAGTACGAAGTCTGTAATTGGGGATTATAGTTTATCGAATGCTCTTACTTAAAAAGAAAAGAAGACCTAAATTCCGTTTCAAACAGAAAGGAATTTAGGTCTTCTTACATGTTGCAGGGTTTTAGGAACTGTCGTTTTATCCTGGATTGGCACTCTCCATTTGCTATGTAATGTATTACTTTCAGCATAATCCAAATGTATGTAGTAAACGAACAGCCCCTCTGCTCTTACTGAAGGGGCTCTCTTCAATATGGATTTTCTATATTATGTGATCGGCTGCTCTTTATTTAAAGATTTGCATATCAACTTCACTAATCTTTTGAAACAATACCTGTCATTTGTACAGCTATACTGACAGGAGTTAATTATTACGGTTTTTCTCTCCCCATTCACATAACTGCTCCAAAACAGGTAATAGCGTTTCTGCTTTAGGTGTGAGACTGTATTCCACTTTAGGGGGAATTTGAGGATATTCTTTTCTTGTAACCATCCCATCCGCTTCTAATTCTTTAAGCTGGGAACTTAACATCTTAAAAGTGATTGGCTCTAATTTTCTATTCATTTCATTAAAACGAACGGGTTGATTTTCTGCCAATAGATAAAGGATAAGCATTTTCCACTTACCTCCAACAACGGACAGCGTATAACCAAAAGGCGTCTCCTGGACATTCCCCTTCCCTTTATAATCAGCCATACCCATATGAACACTATCCTTTCTGGTAGTATCTATCAAAAAAGTGCGTACTATTTTCCTTTTCCTATTCATTCTATACTTACCTTAATTCAAATAAAAGGAGAGAAAAATATGAAGGATATTAAAACTTTCAAGGCTACAGCGCGAACGGTACGATTTACGTTTCAGGCCAATTTTCACATAATGAGGACGGCACATTCATTGGCGAGGACAATATCGAAGCCCAGACGCGACAAACGCTCGAAAACCTTGATCGTGTACTGAAAGAATTGAATGCCACAAAGTCCAACCTTGCTTATGTGGAAATCTATTTAACTAATCCCCAAGCGCATACGGAGTCCGTTATCAACCTCTTTAAGGAATACCTAGATACTCACCGGCCAGCAGGCAGCCTCATCGGCGTAACCTACCTGGCATTTCCAGAGCAGTTGATCGAGATTTCAGCTATCGCACACACCTAATAAATAATCTGTATTGTATTCTATGAAATGTGTCGTGAGTTATATATTACTTTTACATGAAGAAGAGACTGGGATAAGAGCACTCCACCTAAAAGAAAACCCGATCTATGTTACACATCTGTTTGGGAAGATTTGCATTAGATCGGGTTTTGATTATTTACTGTTCTTTTTTATTTCAACTGCTGATAAGACGCCAACCGATGGATGTGCACTGCCAAATACGCAAGCTCTTCCTTCGGCAGCATACTGCCGTGTACCTGCGAGATGTAGTTCTCGATCTTGAAGGCGATGTCCATGGCTTGCGGATACAGGTTGGCGATTTGTTCGAACAATAGGTTTTCTGGGTCGTCGAGCATGCTGTCGGCATAGAAACGCTCGACGAAGAATTTCACATGCGTGATGAAACGGCCGTAATGGATGTTGTCGGTGTCCATTTTGATTTGGAGGGCGTAGCGGACAAGGTTGACGATGCCGCCGATCATTTTGGCGTATTTCATTCCGTCGTTCGATTCCTGCTTTTCGCCTTGGGCGTTAATCAAGTGGAAGGCGATATTGGCTGCTTCCTCTTTCGGTAGTTCAATTTTGAACTGCTTATTGATCAACTCCAGGGCGTACGTGCCAACCTCAAATTCCTCTTGATAGAAATTCTTGATCTCCCAGAACACACGATTGGTGATATTGATATTCTTTTTATAGCGTTCGACCGCGAAATGCAGATGGTCCATGAGCGTGAAATAAATGCCGGTGTTCAGCTTTGTGCCGAGCTGCTGCTCGGCATGCTGAACAATCTGCTGTGTCAGGTCAATATATGCTTGTGGGATGGAGTCCAAAAGACGCAGGAACTCCTTGGCCTTGGCGTTTTCAATCGGCATGAAGGTCTGGTCTGCTTGGTCTTCTTTGATGATGCTGCCTGCTTTTTGGCCATAGCCGATTCCTTTGCCGAATAGGATATATTCTTGTTTTTCCTCGCCCTCAACCAGCACAACGCTGGAATTGAGCACTTTTTTGATCTTAATCATCGGCCTCACCTATCCTCTGCTGTGTATCTATCAGTCGAGGTCTTCCCCATTGCTTTCAATCACTTTTTTGTACCAGTAGAAGGAGTCCTTGCGGGTACGTTCAAGTGTACCGTTGCCATCGTCATCTTGGTCGACGTAAATGAAGCCATAGCGCTTCGACATTTGGGAGGTGCCGGCACTGATGATATCGATTGAACCCCAGCTAGTGTAGCCGAACAGCTCGACACCTTCCTCGACTGCTTCCTTCATTTGACGGAAATGCTCGCGGAAGTAGTTGACGCGGTAATCATCATGGATACTGCCATCGCTTTCGACGACGTCCTTTGCGCCCATACCGTTTTCTACGATGATAAGCGGCTTTCTATAACGATCATACAGCTCCAACAAACTAATCTTCAACCCGACCGGGTCAATTTGCCAGCCCCAGTCGGTAGCTGGAAGATACGGATTTTTGACTCCTGTTACCGTGTTACCAGCTGCCCTCTCCAAGCCGTCTTTAGCAGATTCTGTCAGTGACATGTAATAACTGAATGATAGATAGTCGACTGTGTTTTCTTTCAAAATCTCCAAGTCGCCTTCTTCCATTTGAATGTGGATACCTTTACGTTTCAGCTTTTTCAGTGTCAGACGCGGATACTCCCCGAATACCTGCACGTCAGCATAGAAGTAGTTCTGTAGGTTCTTCTTGAGCGTGATTTCCACATCCTCTGGCTTACAAGTATTCGGATACGTCGTCAGCTTCGTCAGCATACAGCCGACCTGGCTGCCAGGGATGATCTCGTGGCAGTCTTTTGTGACAAGAGCTGATGCGACGAACTGGTGATGCAGCGCTTGATATACCTGTTCTTCTTCCTTACCTTCCGGGCACTTATCCGGGATGATGCCGGCAGTTGTGAACGGGTGACGGTTGATGCTGTCGATTTCGTTGAAAGTGAGCCAGTATGTCACGTAATCTTTATAGCGATTGAAGCACACATTTGAGAAGCGGACAAAGTCATCGATTACTTTGCGCTCTACCCAGCCGTTATATTTCACGCTGAGAGCCAAAGGCATTTCATAATGGGATAGTGTCACGATTGGCTCAATATTGTACTTTTTCATTTCCTTGAACAGGTTGTCATAGAACTGCAGGCCTTTTTCGTTTGGCTCTTGTTCTTCTCCTGTTGGGAATATACGGCTCCAGGCGATGGAGACACGTAATGCTTTAAAGCCCATTTCAGCGAACAGCGCCAAATCTTCTTTGTAATGATGGTAGAAATCGATACCGCGGCGTTTCGGATAATATTTATCGGTTTGATCATCCATTGCCTTTTGAACAAGCTCAGAGCTAATCGCTAAATGGCCTTCATAATCATCAAGACTAAGATCAGAACGGTAGCTCGCTACATCCGCTACGCTCATGCCTCTGCCGTCTACATTCCAAGCACCCTCTGCTTGATTTGCGGCAATAGCGCCGCCCCATAAGAAATCTTTTGAAAATGTCATCTGTTTCAGCCTCCTAGTTGGGTAATAACCATCAGCTTATCCTGACGGGTAACGTTTTCTTGTTTATTGATTTGAACATCATATTTGTCGGTATTCGTGATGATTGCGAGTGTGACTGGATCAAAGCCAGAAGCTTTGATTTTCTCAAGATCAAATGTGAGCAGCACATCGCCTTCTTTTACTTGATCTCCAACTTTGACCTGTGGAGTGAAGTGCTCGCCGCCAAGCTGAACTGTATTTAGTCCCACGTGGAACAATATTTCTGCTCCAGTCTCTGTTTTCATGCCGAGTGCATGGTTTGTTTCAAAAATCATCGAGATTTCGCCGTCTACCGGTGCGTATAGCTCTCCTTTAGATGGGACAACTGCGATTCCATCTCCCATTGCTTTGGAAGAGAAAACTTCATCCTGCACTTGTGATAGCGGTATCATTTTTCCGGCTACTGGACTGGTGAAAGTTTCACCTCTTCCGATTTTCTCAGAAAATTTCTCTTCCTCTGGCTGCACTTGTTCTTTGTCTTTACCAAGGATGAACGCAGCAACGAAAGCGACTACGAACGACAGGACAAATCCAACTGCTGCATACAGCATGTTACGTGGCAGATCCTCGGACAGGAACATACTCATGCTGGCAAGCCCTGGACCAACGATAACGAATGCCTGCAAACCAACAATACCGACAAATGTACCGCCTACGAATGCCCCTATCATAACACTCGCGAGCACCTTTTTGTTTTGTAATGTAACACCGTATAGTGCAGGTTCTGTAATTCCAAAGAATGCAGAGATACCGGCAGATATTGCAGTTGTACGAAGTCGTTTATCTTTCGTGCGCAATGCGATGGCAAAGCAGGCGCCGCTTTCTGCGATGTTATGTGCAAGAGAAGCTGGCATATAAAGTGCTTCACGGCCAGTACCACTCAAAGTTGTCAGTGCGTATGGCAGCAACGCTTTGTGCATTCCCATTGCAACCATGAATGGCAGCACACAGGCTAGTAACGCAACTGCCAGCCAGCCAACATATTCATACACCCATAGAATGACAGCTGCGAAGCCTTGACCAAAAGTGAAACCAGCAGGACCGAGCAATAGTAACGCAATCGGCACTGTAATCACTAGTGACATCATCGGTACGAAGAATATCCGAATCGGCTTCGGTGAGAAGCGCGTGAACAGCTTTTCCATCTGTGCGTAGAACAAGACTGTAAGAATTGCCGGGAATACTTGATATGCATACGCGATATTTTGCAGATTGAATGAAAACAGCTGTGCACCTTCTGTTAGCATCGTTGTCATGTTCGGTAAAATAAGGGCACCAACTGCTGATAACGCTACAAGAGGATTAACTTTCAGTTTGTTAGCCGTTGTGACGGCTACTAGCAATGGCAGGAAGTACAATGGCGCATCCCCGACCATGTTCAAGATCTGATATGTCTGGCTTTCTGTTTCCAGGACTCCCATCAAGGCAAGCAAAAGTAATAGTGACTTCAGGATACCGCCGCCGGCGATAGCTGGTACTAGCGGCTGGAACACACCAACAATGAAATCAAGAATCGTTGCGCCGATCTTTTTCTTCTCTTTCGGCTGATCAGCTGCTTCTTCCCCGCCAACGTCTCCAACAAGCTTCTGCAGCTCCTCATACACCTCGACAACATCATTCCCGATAACAACCTGGCATTGTGCTGTCATGCGGACAGCGATGACACCTGGCGTACTTTCCAGCGCTTTGATATCGACCTTCTTGTTATCGACGAGTGAGAAACGCAGACGCGTCGAGCAGTGTCCAAGATGCGCGATATTCTCCTTGCCCCCAATATGCTGCAAAACGTCTGTTGCGACTTGTTTGTAATCCATTCCCAACCCTCTCTTCCTCGATGCGACGGGTAGAAAGAAAACAAAAAAGGACCCAATACGGCAAATGAAGAAAACTTGCCGTATTAGATCCTGCCTGCATTACCAGTCACATGTCTAATGGTTTTATTTAACTGACTTCAGTATAAAACACAAAAATGTAAGCGTCAACATTTTTTTATCTAGCTAAAAATCATCAAGAGAGATTACTTCTTGATAAAAGCATGTTAATTAGTTTCTAGGAAGGTGTCGTTTGTGTATTTGAAGAGAGAATCTGAAAAAAAACAAACCTTCCTCAAAGGAAGGTTTGTCCATTATTTATCTAGTAAATTCAAAGAAGATATAACGCTGCCAAAATCACCTTTTTTACTTGCTAAGCCCTCTTGATTACCATACCCGACTAAACCACTGATAACGATTGTCCCAATTAGTATTACTGAAAATACAACTTTTTTCATGAAATCGTCTCCTTATTTTAGAGTCAAGATATAGTACTTCGTCGCAAGCTCATATTGCTTACTATCAGTATAGTACTGAGCTAGTTCCCTTGAATAGTGCCTAACATTGAATAAATCGTTAATTTTTCGAAAATATTCTATACCTTCTTGCCAAACACTCTCGAAATTAATTCTATCCTCATATTTCTTGTGCAGCATGGCAAATTCCCATTTCATATTAGTATTATCACTATCAATACTCTTATCAAATCCATTTTTATATGCGTGCATAGCCTTCGTGGTTTGATTGGTTTTCCAATAAGAGTCGGCTAACAGATATAAAACTTTCAATTCGATACGCTCTTGTTTTCCCGCTAATGCATCTTCCAGATAGCGAATAGCAGTTGCGGGCAGTTCACGTGTGACATACAAGAGTCCTAGATTCAGGTTTGTGGAAGCTAAAAGACTTTGATTTTCAATTCTTTTACAAGTTGATAATGCTTTGTGCAGGTATTCTTCCGCCATTTCGAAATCAGACAAATCCAAGTAGTTCATGCCTTGGATTAATTCTGATCGAGCCAGCAGGAAATTAAATGCTTCAATTGACTTTAGCTTTTCTACTGCCGTTGCTGCATGTACAGCAGATAGAGTTGTAATATCGAGGAAATAATAGACCATCGCCTTAATAAGATGAAATTCTCCTACTACTGCTGGTTCCATGGAGGGGGTAATATATTTTTCGGCTTGCTCCAAACTAACTAGTGCATCTTGAAACTGCTCTTCATAATAGTGGATGATCCCTTCAGCAAAGAAAAGCTGGTATTTATGTAGCTCTGTGAAATTCTCTTCGTGCTCTCGGGCTTTCGCTAACGAATGCTTACTTTCCTGAAAATCTTCAAGCATAGAATGGTAACGGCTTTCCATTAATGAAAATGTGATAAATGTTTCTGAATCATAATCGATCCTGTGTTTACTCAACTCTTCGTAAATGCTGCGTGCAGCTTCTATTTTGTTGAGTCGAATACTCACTGACCAATTATCCAGATGACCTGCTACATCAAGACGCTCCATATACAAACCTCCCTTACTATTTATTATACAACCACTTTACCACTATTTGTAAAATGATATATTGGGAATAATATCCTTAAAAAGTCAGCTGAATTGATAGTTTTCACTAGTAGGTTTCTTGATTTAGGAAATCAAATTAAGAATTGCGTTAAGGCTACTATGGCGTGAAGTACGCTAGTAAAAAAACCTCTTTGCAGACCTTGTATATCATGGTATAGCTATGATTTCTTCAGTTAATAAATAGTGTATAGAATAGTTGCGATTATGTACCCTTTAAAGGATACCAAAAGTTTGTTTGGGAAATAATAGTAATAACGATTGAAAACAAATTACTACCTAGATAGTCCACTTATACAAAGGATGTGCCTTATTTGGATTTTTTTCATAGCCAGCAAACACTTACTTCTATTGAATGGGTTCTTCGAGCAGTTGTTGCTTTTGCCTTCTTATTGATAGTCGCTAAAGTGCTGGGACAGCGCTCTATTTCACAGCTAAGGCTTCTTGATTTTGTTATTGCTTTAGTCATTGGGAATATTATTGCCCATCCTTTATCTGACGAAGAACTCGGTCTGAAAGGCTCCCTCATTACAACTATTGTATTGGTGCTCCTATACCTTGCAGGAATCTTCCTTATTCTGAAATGGCCTTGGTTTCGAAAGTTAATCAATCATAAGCCTATCCCAGTTGTCCGGGATGGCGAAATTCTCTATAAAGGCTTGCGCCATGCCAGAATATCGATTGACGTTCTATTAGAAGAATTACGAAAAGGAAAAGTAGTGGATGTAAAAAAAGTGGCTTTAGCGCTTTGGGAAGCGGAAGGAAGAATATCTTTCTTTTTGGATCCTAAATATGAACCTGTCACACCAGAGACGATGCAGATAAACATGCAGCCTTTTTATCTGCCGAGAACAATTATAAAAGATGGGAAAATTATTTATGAAGAACTGGCAGAAACCACAAAGGATGAAGCGTGGGTTGTGTCTTATTTAAATAGTGCGTACCAAACAGAAGTAAAAAACGTGCTACTTGCTACAACTGATAAGAATGAGAATCTAAACGTTTTCTTGTATCGCTAGATTTAGGTATCGCATATCAGTCTCAAGAAACAAAAACCGCATCCTTTTGGGATACGGCGGTTTCTTTGATCTCATTCTTTCTCTTTTCCCTCTGCATCCTCAGTCAGTTCTTCGGAAAATTCCGTGACCAAGTTTTGCAAAGGCGGACCAAAACCTGCTTTCCTTCGATTACGTGATCTTACAGCCAAATAGACAAGCGTATAAAATACAACCATGACAATCCCTGAAATCAAGCCTGTTTCCTGCCCTGGAACAAAAGGCATACAGAGCAAGACGATAATCATGCTTATTAGAGCTATCCAGGAATTATAGGGAAACCCCGGCATTTGGCAAATACCATTCGGTGGACAGCCGTGCTTTTTACGGTGGCGGATATGACTTGCCATGATGACGGCGTAAGTGAATATTAACGCAAAACCTCCGGTACTGATTAAAACTAAATACGCTCTTGGAAACAAAAGACCAAACCCCAGCCCGAGCAACATAGCAAGTCCGGAAAACAGAATCCCGCGGTAAGGGACATCTCCCTTATCTCTTAACCAGCTCGGTGCATGTCTCTCGTCGGTAAGGGATCGAATCATTCTGCCAAGTCCAAAGATTGCTGCCAGCATCGCCGAAAGAATAGCTGAAATAAGGACGATGTTAATAGCAGTCCCTGCCCAGCCAATGCCCCAGCGATTAAGGGAAGCGACCATCGGACTGGTGTTTTCATTAAGTGATGCAGTTGGAATAAGCGGCAGCAATACAGCAGCATAAAGAACATATAAACCAACCAGCGAAAAAACTGTATAACGAATTGCTTTTGGAATTGTTTCACGTGGATTCTCCGCTTCAGAGGCAGCAAGTCCGATAATTTCAAAACCTGCATATGCAAAAACGATTAGCAGCATACTTCCGGCAAGACCACGAAGACCTCCCGCCATCAGCGGTTCATCCGTCAGCGCCCCTGCTCCAACCGGTGCTGATCCTGGAAGCCATCCAAAGATCAATACAATTGCTGTAACGATAAAGAAGATGATGGCAAATATTTTCACACCAGAAAGCGCACTCTCCAGCTTGCCTAGTTTATCAGCGCCCAATAAATTAATAAGCGTCACGCCAATAATAACCGAGCTCCCTAACAACGCAATGGAGACATTGGGAAACCACTGCCTGAACAAAATACTGATTGCAGTAGCTTCACTGGACATAGACAATATGGTGCCCGTCCAATAAAGCCAGCCAACTACAAATCCTGCTCCTTGCCCAAGGTTCTGGGCAGCAAAGGTGCTGAATGATCCCATGGAAGGATTGGCCACCGTCATCTCTGACAAAGCATACAAGATGAAGTAGACCAGCACCCCTGCCAAAATATAAGCAATTATAATAGAAGGTCCCGCTGCTCGGATTGCTACTGATGAACCAAGGAAGAATGAACCTCCTATTACACTCCCCAACGCCATCATTGTTAACTGTGAAGCAGACAAACCTTTCCCTTTTTTTTGCATAATCTTCTCCTCAATGTGATGTATGGAGTTATTATCTGCTTTTATGAGGAAAAGATTCTTAAAGGATATACGGGAGTCGACCAACACATAGTAAAGAGGAGTTAGCTGGCGCTAACTCCTCTCCCCCATATTATTCGTACTTCATTTTACTTTAAGTTCTTAACCCCAGTCTCCAACATTTCCATCTGCAGCACAGTTTGTTCATCCGTAATGGTTTTCTCTTTACCATTAATGACAGCTTCATAAATGTCATCATATACTCTTCCATAATCTCCATTTACCGATTTCACTTTTTCTTCGCGGATGGTACCATCTTCATCCACATATGTCAGTACACCATAATGATCTAGTGTGTCGATTCCAAAATCCTTGTTTTCAGGCATATAAAATTGCTTTAAATGTTCTTCCTGACGATCTTTCGTTTCCTTCACAAAGCTTCCCTTTTTACCATAAACGACGAAGCTAGGTCTTTCTTTCAGTCTGAAGTAACTGGATTTTACGGATACTTTTAACGTCCCGTAATAAAGATCCAAATCAAAATAATCATTCATTCTTCCTTGTCCCAATAACTGCCTCACATCATAATGGATATGGTCTGGCTTGCCAAAATAACTGATAACCTGATCTAGTGTATGGCAGCCGTGTCCGTATAAATAAGACGCAGCAGGATCAAAGGAATCAGCAGCTTCGGGTACTTCGGGACGATAATAGTCGTAATGCATTTCCACTTCCAGCAAGTCCCCTATTTTCCCCTCTTCGATAACCTTTTGAACAGTTAAGAAGTCACTGTCAAAACGTCTGTTTTGATACGCCTGTACAAGTAATCCCTTCTCTTTTGCCAATGCAAAAATCTCTTTTGCCTGTTCTGAAGTTTCCATAAATGGCTTTTCAACCAAACAGTGTTTGTTATGTTCCAATACAAGTTTTGCGTATTCGTAATGGCTGTCATGTTTTGTACAAATTACGATGAGCTGAATATCTTTGTCATTCAGTAATTCATCTAAATCTGAAGTGTAGGTTACTCCTGCAAGCTTATCCCAATTATCGTGGTTAGGATTTCTTCGATAAATTGTTTTTACCTTTATATTCTCTCTTTGCAGAACGAATGGCAGATGATATCTGTTCGTGCTTTTTCCATTTCCGATATAACCGATCGTAAGCATAAGCAGCCTCCTAAGATTTATATGTACCTTCATTTATTGCTTTATCCTAAGTGATGAGATTTCTATAACTTCTTCCATATTGCTGTATGAAAAAGTACCTCCTAGGATGGATAAGTTCATCATACCAGGAGGTACTTCTCTATTACATATAGAATTACTTATTACATCAAGCCGATAGCATGGAAGCCAATACCGATTACGAACAATCCAAGGATCATCACAATCGGAGAAACTTTCTTTCTAAGCAGCCACATGCAAAGCAATGTGATCAATAGTCCAGCCAAACCTGGAATCAAGCTGTCCAAGTTATCTTGTAAAGTTGTTACACTAGTGTCGCTTAATGATCGGCCGGCGGCTTGCTGTTCCAAGGCCGTCCTCATGCCTTCGGTGCCTCCCGGCAATTCATCCCAGTCGATATAAGCACCTTCGTCGAGCTGAACTTCCGATACAGTCGGCGTAAAGGCGACGGATACCCATCGGTTTACCAGTGCCCCGAGTATGAACATCCCGAGTATCGAGGCGCCTTTGGTGATATCCTGCAGCAGTCCGCCAGATAAGTCTTCGGTAATCTTGGAACCAGCTTTGTAACCAAGTTCCTGCGTATACCATGTGAATCCCATACGAATTAGGTTCCAAAGAACAAAGTAAAGAATTGGGCCTAGTATGTTACCTGTCAAAGCAAGAGAAGCTGCCAATGCACCAAGGATCGGTTTAACCGTGAACCAGAAGGTTGGATCCCCGATACCGGCTAGAGGTCCCATCATACCGACTTTAACCCCTTGAATGGCCTTGTCATCAACAGGCGCACCATTAGCACGTTCTTCTTCAAGCGCTAGAGTTACACCGATAATCGGTGAAGCTACATATGGGTGTGTATTGAAAAACTCCAAGTGACGCTGCAATGCAGCTGCACGATCTTCTTTTGTTTTATATAATCTTTTGATTGCGGGAATCATGGAAAATGCCCAGCCGCCGTTTTGCATACGCTCATAGTTCCAAGAGCCTTGAATGAAAGTGGAGCGCCACCAAATAGAAACACGATCTTTTTTGGTTAACTTCAATTGTTCAGCCATTTTTTCTCCTCCTCCTTTTTAATAGTCATCGATGATTTTGCCTAACGGATCACCAGTGTTTCCGTTTCCGCCACCACCTGAACCGCCTTGTTTAGTAAGTGCCAAATAGATAAGTGCAAGCGCTACACCGATACCGCCAAGTCCTAGAAGTGTAATGGATGGGATAGTCGCCAAGACGAAACCAATTGCGAAGAATGGCCATACTTCTCTTGTAGCCATCATGTTGATAACCATTGCATAACCAACCGCTACTACCATTCCCCCGCCGACTGCCAAACCGTCTGTCAGCCAAGCTGGCATAGCTGTAAGCAAGTCTCTAACCGGAGCTGCGCCAATCGCTACAATCAATGCAGCCGGGATTGCAATACGCAGACCTTGCATGATGATGGCGATAATATGCCACATATCAATCTTTCGGAAGTTTCCTTCCTTCGCTGCCGCATCCATTAGATGCACGATACCTGTTGCCAGCGTACGAACAATGATTGTAAGTAGAAGACCAGCTACAGCAAGCGGTACAGCAATCGCGATTGCAGAAGTAACACCTTCTTCACCTTGCCCGCCTAAAACTAAAATAATTGCAGATGCTACAGATGCCAACGCAGCATCCGGTGCTACGGCTGCCCCGATGTTTGCCCAACCTAGAGCGATCAGCTGTAAGGTTCCGCCCAAGATAAGACATGGTACAACTTCGCCTGTAACCAAGCCGATTAACGTACAGGCAATGATTGGCTGGTGAAAATGGAATTCATCTAAGATTCCTTCGACACCGGCTAAAAATGCCACGATAACAACTAAAATGATTTGAATCATTGTCAAATCCATAATTATTAATCCTCCTTTTTATCTGATAGTCAGGATTACCTTTGTTTGTTTAACTCCGCTTGTGCCCTTTTCAAAATGTCGTCCATATTGCCTTTTGAATCGTTCGGCACTTTGCGTACATCGAATTTGAGACCGCGCTCTTTTAGCTTCGCGAACGTATCGATGTCGTCCTGGCTGAAGGCAAGTACCTTATTCGGCTGCACTTTACCAGGTGAGTGTGCCATCGAACCAACGTTGATTGTCTCAAGTGGTACGCCGCCTTCTACTGCTCTAAGTGCATCCTGCGGGTTTTCAAAAAGAAGCAGTGCACGCTGGCCGCCAAAGTGCTGGTCGTCCTTTGCCAGTTCGATCATTTTATTGATCGGAACAACGTGTGCCTTTACCCCTGAAGGAGCAGCCTGCTGAATCAATTTCTTCCGAAGATCATCTTTTGCGACTTCATCGGAAACAACGATGATACGTGTAGGATTTGTGCTCTTCGTCCAAGCAGTCGCTACCTGACCGTGAAGCAAACGTGTATCGATGCGTGCTAATACGTAGTCAAATGTACCAGGAGCACCGGTATTGGATGGACCGCTGGCAGCTGCAGCAGGAGCTGCTGGTTCCAGTTCTTCCGGATTCACTTTAACCGCTTCTTTTGCTGTGCCTAGGATATGGGCCGCAATTTCATGCGCAGAATTCATGGAGAAGCGCGATGCAAAAGCTTCAATCAGCATGGCCAAGTTCAAACCAGCAACGATTGCCCATTTGTCCTTGTGGCTTTCCATCAAGCTGTTAGCTTGGTTGAAAGGCGTTCCGCCCCAAAGATCGACTAAGATTAATACTTCGTCTTGGCTGTCAAAAGAGGCGATTGCTTTTTCCATTTTTAACTTTACATCAGCAGGTCCTTCGCTCGGCATCAATGTAACAGCTGCTACATTTTCCTGCTTTCCGAAGATCATCGTCCCGGATTGCAAGATACCAGTGGCAAATTCACCGTGCGTGGCAATGATAATTCCTACCATCTCTTTACCTCCTATTAGTAGTATTGTGAAAGCTTACAGAAAAATGGCAGCTCATCTAAAATGGTTACATTTTCGATATTAGGCATTAAAAAAGGCATGAGTAAAAAGCAGATTAAAGGAAGGCATAGGTATAGAAGGACCCTTCTTCGTTTTAATCAATACTTTTTTACTCATGCCTGATCGAATCAGTAACACGTAAAAAATAATTGCGATGGCTATTTAATTCTATTTTGCAAGCGCTTTAATTATGTGTCAAAAAATAAAGCACTTGAGTTCTTTAGTGAGCTTCCAAAAATATTGTAGCACACCATTTTTCGCCTTACAAGACTATAAGTTCAAAAATTTAGTTCATTCTTACCAGATAACAATTTTAGATATTGTTACTTTTTAACTTTACTCTTTAAGCTGCGTTTTATGACATCAAAGAAACCTAATGATCTGACCATGTGATTCGGATCAACGTATTCGCGGATTGCTCGGAAAACTCGCTTTGGATCTTTAGAAGAAAATGTATATGTCCCATTGCGTTTTGTTTTGATTGCATAGCGCGGAATCCATTTCCCTTTCAACAAGACCGAAGCAATCACAAGATCAACCTCTTCCCAAGGAATTTGAATAAACTTGCGCGCATCACGATCATTGTAGAATTCAAATCCTTTATCCCCGATCATGATTCTCCCATATTCCGACATTTTATGTGAGGTTGCATTAATAACTAAATCGACTTTTGTATTAATTGATTGAACCATTTAATCTCCCCCAATTCTCTTACTAGTGATAATTATACATGCATTACTAGTTTATGCAAAAAAAACTCAGAACTATGATGAAGCAATACTAGGTCAATGATATAATGGAATCAATATGGAAAAATTGGAGGCAAAGAACATTATGACCAAAAAAAGGAGGAAAAAGCGCGCGTTGCTTCCTTTCCGTCTCAATATTTTGTTTGCGATTGTTTTCCTGCTGTTCTCTGCCTTGATTTTGCAGCTTGGAGTTGTGCAAATCATCAATGGCGAAGAGCACCAGGCAGTATTGGAACAGACAACTAATGATATCGCTGAGATTTCTGTTCCGCGCGGCATGATTTATGACAGTGGTGGAAATGTGATTGTAGGAAATGAACCAGTTTATTCTATTACATACACCCCGCCAAAGAACGGAGATCCTGCTGATAAACGGCTCGATATCGCGACTAAACTCGCCGATATTATCAAGATGGAAGATAAATCCACAGAAAAAATTACTGAACGTGAATACAAGGAATATTGGTTCCTATTAAATTCAGAAGAAGCGAATAAACGAATAACAGCTTCTGAAAAAGAATCACTAGATGATACAGAAGTGTACGACACGACACTTAAACGTATCACCGAGGATGATTACAAAGAGCTTGAAAATGATGAGAAAGCGAAACAAATTATTGCCATCAAGCGTGAGCTGGATAGCGCAACCGAGCTTGTACCGCATGTGATTAAAAACAAGGACGTAACCGAAAAGGAATATGCGACAATTGCAGAGAACATGGGCGAAATGTCCGGTATCAATGTTACAACCGATTGGACACGTAATTATCCATATGACGGTTCCCTTCAAGGTATTCTTGGCAGTATTAAGACCGGTATCCCAGAAGGGGAAGAAGATTATTATAAATCCCACAACTATCAATTGAATGACCGTATCGGTACAAGCGGTTTGGAGAAGGAATACGAAAGTCTCCTGAAAGGTGACAAAAAACGTGTTCGTTATGTAACGGACAATAACAATAACATCGTTTCACAGGAAGTTATTTCTGATGGACAGCGCGGTCAGGACCTTCAATTGTCTATCAATATGGACTTCCAAAAAGAATTAGATAAGATTGTACGCGATGAACTAAAGAGTGCCATCAACAGACATCCTGGTGCAAACCGTTATCTCGAAGATGCGATGGCAGTCATGCTAAACCCGAATACAGGAGAAATTTATGCTGCCAGCGGACAACACTATAACCGGGAAAATAATGAGTATGAATCTGCTGATATGAACACTGTTTTTAGCGCAAATGCTGTTGGTTCCACCGTCAAGGGAGCAACATTGCTTGCCGGATATCAAGAAGGTGCTGTAACGATGGGGGCACAATTCTTAGATACACCAATGATAATTAAAGATACTCCTGAGAAATCCTCTTATAAAAATATGGGCTGGATAAATGACTTACAAGCTTTACAAATGTCCTCCAATGTATACATGTTTAATGTTGCTTTACATATTGGCGGCGAATATAATCAGAAAAATGGAGAAAGTGTATCATTCGATCAAGATGCATTCCGAATATTGCGTAATTATTATAATCAAGTTGGATTAGGTGTAGAGACAGGAGTAGATTTACCTTCGGAGTCTGTAGGTTATGTAGGAACTACCGGTCAGGCGGGTAACCTTCTCGATTTCTCTATCGGACAGTTTGACACTTATACCACAATGCAATTAGCACAGTATGTCTCTACTATTGCAAATGGCGGTTACAGGATTAAACCTCATTTCGTAAGCGAAATTCATGAACCTTCGAACGAAAAGGACAAACTGGGTCCGCTTGCGGAAACGAAGTCACCGGAAATATTAAATAAAATAACTGCAACCGATGAACAAATTGAAAGAGTAAAGACTGGTTTTGAGATGGTCTTCCAAACAACGAACGGTACTGCTTCTCGACATCTTACCGATAAAGCTAAAAGCTATAATATTGCTGGTAAGACAGGTACTGCCCAAACAAGTAAAAATGGCACGGATTTGGAGAACTGGACGCTGATCGGCTATGCCGATGCGGATAATCCTGAGATAGCATTCGCTATCATGGTACCAAACCTCGGTATCATCAGCAGTGGACAGCAGTATCCAATAACTTATAATATTGCCAACAGCGCTCTTGAATACTACTACGAGCATACTGCACCTGAAGAGGAAGAGAAATAGGAATAACAGTACTCGAAAGAACTCACAAAGTTAGATATGTTACCTTATTAAGGCATGTTGTCTGGTATTGTACCGGTCACATGCCTTAATTTCTTTTTATAATCTAAAATAAAACCCGATATGCTCCTCACTTTTCAAGTATAATGAAGCCTATTCAGATCATGCATATAATATTTGTTGTAAAAAATACTATACACATAATGAAAAAACAAAAAATGAGGTTAAATAATGAGTAAAGTAAGTTTTGCGGACTATCATGTAAGCGAAGAAATAAAAAGAGCACTAACTGTGTTAAAATACAAAACTCCAACTGAAGTTCAGAGGGAAGTCATTCCACTAGCATTGGAAAATCAAGATCTTCTCGTAAAAGCTCAAACAGGAAGTGGAAAGACTGCTTCCTTTGGTATTCCTGTTTCCGAAATGGTTGTGTGGGAGGAAAAAAAACCACAGGCGTTAATACTTACCCCAACTAGGGAGCTTGCGGTCCAAGTCCGCGAAGATATTACGAATATCGGAAGGTTTAAACGTATTAAGGCAGTAGCCGTCTATGGAAAAGAACCTTTTAAGAAGCAAAAAGATGAATTACAACAAAAAACGCATGTAGTTGTTGGTACGCCTGGACGGGTCATGGATCATATTGAACGAGAAACCCTAGATTTGGAACAGATAAAATATCTTATCATTGATGAAGCTGATGAGATGCTGAATAAAGGTTTCATCGATGAAGTGGAAGCGATCATTAAAAAGCTGCCTTCAAACCGTACAACAATGGTTTTCTCTGCTACCTTCCCTAAAGATATTGAAGATCTTTGCCTTAAATATATGAAAGATCCTACTCGTATTGAAATTGAATCAACTGGAGTAACTGCCGACACCATTGAACATTTGTTAATCGAAGCCAAAGAAGAAGAAAAGATTTCACTTCTTAAAGATGTCACGGTTGTAGAAAATCCAGACAGCTGCCTCATTTTCTGCCGAACCAAAGAACACGTGGATACTGTGTATAGTGAGCTGGATGAAGCTGGATATCCTTGTGAGAGGCTCCATGGGGGACTAGAACAAGATGATCGTTTTGCTGTTATGGAAGGTTTCAAAATGGGAAACTTCCGCTATCTAGTGGCCACTGATGTAGCAGCCAGAGGTATCGATATAGATAATGTGAAACTTGTTATCAACTATGACGTTCCTATGGAAAAAGAGGCCTATGTGCACCGAACCGGTAGAACTGGCCGTGCCGGAAATAAAGGAAAAGCTATTACGTTTTCGACCACATTTGAAGGAAAATTCATTAACGCAATTGAAAGATATATCGGCTTTGAGTTACCTACTACAGAAGCTCCTAGTCCTCAGGAAGTTGCAGGTGGAAAAGCTGCTTTTGAAGAAAAACTTAGCAGCAAACGCATTGTAAGAAATAATAAAACAGCTCGAATCAACCAAGATATTATGAAACTCCATTTCAACGGCGGTAAAAAGAAGAAAATCCGCGCTGTTGATTTTGTTGGAACGCTCGCAAAAATCCCTGGAGTCACAGCAGAAGATATCGGCATCATAACCATCCAGGATCAAATGTCGTATGTTGATATTCTGAATGGAAAGGGCTCAATAGTTTTACAAGCCATGGAGAATACGACTATTAAAGGGAAAAAGTTAAAAGTCAGCAAAGCAATTAAATAAATTATAAAAAATTTAAATCCCCCTCACTTTAAAATGAGGGGGATTTTTGATTACTGTGAAATTTTAAGATCGTTGACGCAAATCGTCGAGAGATTTCACAACCGTATGAGGAATCGGTTTCCACTCTATTTTCTTGAACAAAGCCACGATGGAGATTGGCAGATAGGTAAACAAAAAGAGTGGGAAAGTGAACAGATAAAGGATTTTCTTCCAGCTTGGACAACGTATTTTATCCCATTCCATTATGGTGGTTATTAGTCCAAGCGCAAATAGCAAGCCATAAATCCATAGAATCCCTAAAGTTCCTCCTATAAGATAGGTTTGGAACAGTCCTTTTCCTTCGAATGATACAAGTAAAAGAATCAACATATTACCGATAAGGCAGAGCATGGAAACAATCACTACTGGCAGAACCGTCATCATCATATCAAAGCATGAAAATCTATTTCCTTTTCCACGGAACATCCCATAAGATAGCTCTTTACCGTACTTAATGAAGACCTGGTAAAATCCCTTTGCCCAACGTAACCGCTGTTTCCACGATTGACTGAATGTAGACGGCTGTTCGTCATAAAATACTGCGCTGCTGCAATACCCAATCTTTTCACCTTTTATGATCTGCGCCACCGTAAATTCGATATCTTCTGTAAGAAGATGATGAACCCAGCCGCCATTTTCTTTAAAAACATTAGCATTGACTAAAAACCCTGTGCCCGAAACGGCACAACTTGTTTTAAGAAACATTCTTGGACGATTAAGGAATTCTGCTTCATATAAAAACCAAAGCGCATATCCAGACGTAATCCAATTCTGATCATAGTTTTTGGAATTCCGATAACTCGTAATGACTCTATATCCTTGATTAAATGTTTTGTTCATCTCATGTATGTAATTCTCATCAAGCAGATTATCAGCATCAAAAACAAAGTATCCATCGTAATTCTTAGATGAATAGTTCATTTCAATGATATTCAGTATATGCTTAAGCGCATATCCCTTCCCAACCAGCTTATCATTGAAGCGTTCCGCGACAATCGCTCCTGCTTCCCTGGCAAACTGGGCTGTATTATCCGTACAGTTGTCAGCAATGACGAAGATATCATATAACTCTTTAGGATAATTCTGGTTTTTTATACTTTCGATCAACTGTCCGATAACAAGCTCTTCATTTCGAGCTGGAATTAAAAAAGCGTATTTACGAAGAGGAGCTTCTTTCTCGTTTGAATCTTTGCTCCTTCTCGCCTTAAAGGCAACAATTATGTAGACAACTTTATAAACAAATACCAATGTAAATAATAATCCAATGTAAAAAATAAAATGACTTAACATCTCTAACGTATCTTTGACCATAATACACCCCGCATCTTAGAGTAATAGCCTGATAGTTTAATCTTTGAATATCCATCACTATCTAATTTCTTGCGTTGTTTTAAATACGCTTATGGAGGCAAGCTCTTCCCTACTTGTGACAGCTTCCAATATTCCGGTAGAAAATTACACACACATTCCCAAAAACTGTATAATAAGGATTCACCCAATTACTGTTAATCTCTTTCAAGAAAAGCTGCTTCACCTTTTTTCCTCCTTAAGTAAGTGAATAAGACTTCCATGATTCATTTCACTATGGATTATTATCACGTTCACAAAGAGATAGCTTCCTTCTAGTTATGATCTGCAGGGCATTGGGGCTTTTATTTATGCATCAGTGTCAAACGTAATGTTCTAAAATAATTAATATGAAATAGCAATATTTTCACTTCTTTGTACCCCAACATAAATGTAACAAACATAGATTTTCTCTAATTACGTTTCTTGTAAAGATTTGATTAAATAGGCTAACACAAAACGACGCCTCCTATTGGAAAGACGCCGATTCTTATAAGAACCTGTCTAAAAACTGGTTTATCTGTCATGGAGATTAATATTTACATAAAAGAAATATAGTATTTTCTTAAAGGAATAAATGTCGGATTTACTAAATCTTATTTATAAATTATGACAACCTTCATAATAAATGGGGTCCTACATTGTAGGGCTGCATATTTGAGGAATTATAAGGGAGAGAGGATCTATGTACTTTATATCCGGAATTATTTTCATTGCCATTTCAATTGTAATGTTCTTTTTCGTTGATTTGTTCTCTAGGGTTTTTCCGCATAATGTAATGCTATTTGATGAAGAAGTGATGCAAGGATACTACCATACAGGTTCTCTGTGGTTCCCCATCATCGCAGGGATAATCGGCTTATTTCTCATTGTGCTGCATTTTATACTGCAGGAAAAAGCCGCATAACTACTTCTAAGAAAGTATCTTATTCTTCGTGGCAACAATATTCACAACTGGATTTTAACTCTCCTAAGCAGGAGAGCTTTTCTTATTTATTTTTAAATTTTACTTCAAATTAGAATTGCTTGTTTCTTACTATTGTAGAAATCTGTTATTATAGCTGTTGAAATAACCTTTATTTCGTCTTCTGAACATGTAATACTTTAATCTTGCATAGTAATTCCTTCCAATTTCAAGTCTCCCAATTCAATATTCGACAAAAAATGGTAGAATTGCATTTATTAATAATTCTAAAAGGAGCCTTTCACTATGGGACGCAATCTCCCGAATCACCTCGATATTGCGGCTCTAATGGATAATTGGTCTGTCAGTATTCAGCTTGATAAAAAAGGTGCTGCTGCAACTATCCATAAAGAGCTTAAAAAACAAATCAGCGAGTTCGATGTCGAGAAGCTTATCACATATTACCTGTTTGAGAGCCGCTATTATTTGATTCAAAAAGATGCTGTGAATAGCGCTATATCGCTTGATAATGCAAAAGCACACCAAGACTACTTCCATGAAACCCACCGATATTTCTTGTACTTAGCAGAAGGTATTCTTTTCTATGATGAAGGAAATTACCAAAAAGCACTTCATTATTTTGAGAAAGCTGAGAATTACATCGAACAGCTGGATGATCCTATAAGTATAGGTGAATTCCATCTTCGAAAAGCCATGACCTACTATTTTCTCGACATTACCAATCTGTCTGTTCTTCACACTGCAAGAGCTGCAAAAGTATTCAAATCTTCTAAAAGACTGGAATTCCTGCTTGCCCGAACGCAAATGCTGCAGGGATTAAATTACATAGATCAACTCAACTACGAATCAGCTGAAAAATCTCTTCTCAAGGCGTTAACAATCTTCAAGAAAAAAGAAAATCAAAATTTTATCTCTTCTACAAATCTTAATCTAGGCGTGCTTTATGTGAAGCGTGGTTTGCCGGCTATGGCAATTCCCTATCTTAATGCAGCGTTGCAAGGAAAACAAAAACGAATTGAATTAAAGATCTTGTACTTATTAACTGATTGTTATTGGAAAACGAATCAACCTTCTAAAGCAATAGAAGCCTATAAAGAAGGATTTCAAGCCAGCATTGAAGAAAATAATATGACAAAGAAGTGGGAATTCGCCATGCTCCATAAAAAATATGAAGACAGGCTGAATTTTGAAATTGTCTGGCAGGAGGGGATAAAGTATTTTCAAAGTGTAGAGGATATGTATAATGTCAGGCTTTTTTCGAAAGAATTAGCCCAATACTATGCAGATAACAATCAGCATGACCTTGCAATGAAGTACTATCTGTTAACTCTTACTTAAAAAGAGGGGGATTTGTTTGAAGAAAGTTATTTTTTCATTGGTACTGATAGGTACTATTGTTATAAGTAGCTTAGTCGGATATGCAAATCATCATAGAATTACAGAAAAGCCAACCGATCTTGGCAGTACAGTATTTCTCCTAAAAGATAAATAAGCATTATTAGTAGCCAGCATTATATTGAATGAAAGAACGGACATCATGTGATACTGATGTCCGTTCTTCGTTTGCAAACTTCTTTTTCCAGGAGGAAACCGAGCTATAATCTCTCAGCTGATTTTCAAAACTGGCTTCCATGCAACGCCACAGCTTTTGAATCAGCAAGGGCTTCGTTAATCTGGTCGAAATTATAGAACTTCACAAGCCTGTCTAATGGGAATAGTCCCTTCTTGTAGTAATCAATAAGTTTTGGTACCGCTTCTCCTTCATTGACGCCAATCATTGCTTTTCCTTCAGACATGATGTCATTATGCATATCGATTTCCATTGTTGGAACGTTATTCTATACAAAGATAAGGTTGAATTTATTCATATCTCTGCTATTTAACGCTTATATGAAGTAATATTATCTTATAAGAGAAATAGTATACTGCCCCTGAGAGGATGTGGATGCAGGTTGATTAGATTCGGTGTTGTAGGTACAAATTGGATTACCGAGAGATTCATTGCAGCTGGTAGACAACATGAGGATTTCAAAGTAACAGCAGTGTATTCCCGGTCAGATGAAAAAGGTCAAGCATTTACTAAGAAGCATCAGCTTCAACTCTTCTTTACTGATATCAACGAGATGGCTAATCATGATGAAATAGACGCCGTCTATATTGCAAGCCCTAACGCTTTACATGCAGAGCAAGCATTATCATTCATGGAAAACGGCAAGCATGTGCTGTGCGAAAAGCCTTTTGCCTCCACCAGCATGGAAGTATCAAAAATGATCGAAAAAGCAGAAACAAAAGGCGTTGTTCTGATGGAGGCCATGAAATCTACATTCATGCCGAACTTCTTAACAGTTAAAGAAAATCTGCATAAAATTGGCCCTGTGCGATCTTATTTTTCTTCAAGCTGCCGTTACTCTCCTTTCTACGATGATTTGAAGAACGGATCACTGCCAAACCTATTCAATCCCGCTTTATCTGGCGGAGCTTTAATGGATCTTGGTGTTTACACCATCGCTCCATTGGTTGCACTGTTTGGCAGACCAGCATCTATCCAAACGACTGGAACCATTTTGGAATCAGACGTTGACGGGCAAGGGCATATGCTCCTTGACTATGAAGAAGTCAAAGCGAGTGTCATGTTCTCCTGCATTACGAACTCCTATCTTCCTACTGAAATCATCGGCGAAAAAGGCACGATTGTAATTCACCATATATCTAGTCCAAAGAAAGCGGAAATACATTACCCTGACGGAACAAGTGAAGACATTAGCAGGCAGCAGGAATATGACCCGATGTACTACGAAATTGCTGAGTTCATCCAGCTTATCCAAACGAATAAACAGCAGTCATCGATCAATACATGGGAAAATTCAATTATCACAATGGATATACTTGATCAGGCGAGAAGACAGATGGGCGTGGATATAAACTAAATATTCCTGAAGCAGTATTTCCAAAGATTTTTGCCTCCACTAAAGGTGGAGGCTTTTTTTATGATAGAATAAAACAATTACATATATTCCAGAAAGAGGGAGTACATGAAACAATTCAAAGACTGGATTCCACCTTTAATTGTCATCATCTTATTTCTTGGTATAAGTGGTTCATACTTTATCTATGATGGTTACCAAAAATATGAACTAAGGCAATTTGTATATGACCAATGGGAAAGAGCAGGGGTAAGTCGTTCTGCTTTTGAAAGATTAGAGATATACAAGACCAATAGAGAAGGTGAAGAAAAATATATGGTAGCTGTCAAAATGAAGAAAGGCGACACCACTACCTTTTTTTACCGTGATAAAAAATTTAATCCAGATGGAAATCTAAGACCCGTACATACTACAACAGTAGAAGGCACTTATTATTATTAAGTGGAGCTCTATTTGGGAGTTTTTCATGAGAAAGGATCCTAGAGTAATGTAGAAACTGATTTAACGTCAATGAGCACAGAAGTATATACATAAAAATAGCTTGGATACATATATCCAAGCTATCACTCAATAATAGATAAATAGGTATTCTTAATTAGTAAGCAAATAATTGATCAGAGCTATTATGATTAGTGCAGTTACAGATGAAATCAACAAGGAAGTACTTATTGCAATCATTCTGACTCCACCCCATCCTCCAATAATGAAACTGCTTAGAAACAATATCATACTAACTACCGCCAAAAAAATAGGAACCAAATACATAAAGGAAATCTTTTTTTCCTGACTAACAAGGAGATACCTATAATTAAGATAGTTAAAAATAATGTTGTTATGAAGAAGCTCATTGATTATCCCTACTTTTAAACAAGATATGTCTCGAGGCTTATATTGCTGGGCATCAACAATAAACGTTTTAAGAACCCATCCGACTTTTAAAAATACTTTTATCTCTTAAGCTGATATATAAGCTATATGCAGAAAAATCGCTATTCAAGCTAATCTCTGTTATTCAGAAATTGGTTCCTCAGTCATTGCTTCTATTTTGTCTCCGGCGCCATTAAATTCTACTGTGTATTTTGTTTCACTCTCATCTCTTTCTTTAACAACAAAAATAGTAGTTTTTTCCTCAATATTCATCACTGAAAAATCATCTGTATCAACCACTT
The DNA here is from genome assembly GCF_002272075.1 of Terribacillus saccharophilus. Lineage (GTDB taxonomy): Bacteria > Bacillota > Bacilli > Bacillales > Amphibacillaceae > Terribacillus > Terribacillus saccharophilus_A. Next base: position 138,480 of record NZ_NPBJ01000027.1, on the reverse strand, counting down.
CCTCGAATGTAGAAAGCTTTTTATCCCTTACATTTCGCTGGTGATCCGACCATTCCTTCGCCCCTAAAAAGGATACTATAAGTATGACAATACCGATGATTTGCAGAAGTCTGGCATACTTTTGGAACCGCACATTTTTTGACATAAAGTATAAACCTAGTACCATTACAGTGGCTGCAGCTAATCCTCCAAATACAAACATATAAAAGCCCCTTTTACTATTTATTGACCTTATAGAAATATCTTCCATAATCATACCAAATGGTTGTAAAATTATGAATCGCTATTTTCACTCTGATATGATGCAGCTGTATCTTAGATCTTATCCAGTAGTAAGATTTTAATTGAAGGGATCTTTTTTAAAGTAATCTAAATCACAAAAAAAGCCTGCGTCTTTGATCAGGCGCAGGCTTTTTAAATAGTATAACCCCTAATTTATTGATTACCTTTTTTAATCTTCTCCGCAACAGAAACTGTACGTTTTGCCTGATGCTTCACAGCAGCTTCCACATCTTCAATCATCTTGCCATCTTGGCCTACTGTTACACTTGTACCGTAAGGGTTTCCTCCAGCTGCGAATAATACTGGATCTGTGTAGCCTGGTGTTGCAATGATTGCTCCCCAGTGCATCATGCTTGTGTATAGGGAAAGCAAGGTTGCTTCTTGTCCGCCGTGCGGGTTTTGCGCAGATGTCATAGCGCTGACTACTTTGTTGATTGTTTTGCCGTTAGCCCAAAGGCCGCCTTGAAGATCAAGGAATTGCTTCATTTGAGATGGCATGTTACCAAAACGTGTTGGTACGCTGAAGATGATGGCGTCAGCCCATTCCAAATCAGCAGAAGATGCGACAGGTACGTCTATTGTTGCTTCTGCTTGTGCTTTCCAAGCTGGATTACTATCGATGACGGATTGTGGTGCAAGCTCTTGTACTTGCAGTACTTTTACTTCTGCGCCTGCTTCTTTTGCTGCTTCTTCCGCCCATTTTGCCATTTGATAGTTTGTGCCGCCCATGCTGTAATAAACTACTGCTAATTTAACGTTTTCCATTGTTTCATTCTCCTTTGTTTTTCCGAATAATTTATCTAAAAATCCCATTTGTGTTTACACTCCTCATCTGTTGCTTTCACACTTGCTTAGAATCAACCTCATTGATTGATGCACAATTGCGCTGATACATTCTTATAACAATCTAGTCAACATACCATTCCCGAGCTGCTTCCACTTCTGTGTTTGTTAGCTGATGTCCGTTGTTTTCCCAATGGAGCTGGACGTCTGCATGTGCTTCTTTCAGTAGCTTGACCAGTTCCAATGATTCCGCCGGTGAACAGATTGGATCATTGGTACCTGCGGCAATAAAGATGTTTTTACCGGTTAGATCCGGAAGCTCGATTCCTCTTCTTGGCACCATTGGGTGATGGAGAATGGCACCTTTTAAGCTATTCTGATAATGGAACAACAAGCTTGCAGCGATATTGGCGCCATTTGAGTAGCCGATTGCGATGATGTTATCCCGGTCAAAGTCATATTCTGCTGCAGCTTCATCAAGAAACTTATTTAATTCCCTTGTACGGTATACAAGATCCTCTTCATCAAATATACCTTCCGCTAAACGTCTGAAGAAACGCGGCATGCCGTTCTCCAAGACACTTCCTCGAACGCTCAGTACGGAAGCATCTTCATCGATTCTTCCCGCTAGAGGCAATAAGTCTAATTCATTCCCGCCGGTTCCGTGCAGCAGCAGGAAAGTCGGCTTGGTGCTATCTTTACCTTTATGAAAAAAGTGTTTCATCATGAATCCCCCTTCAAAACTCTTACTGTGATGTCCGGTAGTGTTTGTTCCAATCCATCTCGTTTGGATTCAAACCAGGACGGCAGCATCAATTTCTCTCCAAGCCGTTCTGTTTGTTCATCTACCGAGAAGCCTGGTGGATCTGTCGCGATTTCAAAAAGAATGCCACCGGCTTCGTGGAAATATAATGCATTGAAATAATTTCGATCAGTTATCTCGGTCGGATGATGACCCTTCTCTTCCAAAAGCTTGTGCCACTCCTTCTGCTCTTCCTCGCTTTTTGCGCGCCAAGCAATATGGTGAACAGTTCCAGCACCCATCAAGCCACGGACTGTAGGAGTGAGCTGAATATCAACTGTATTGCCAATGGCCGATTCGGCACGGAATCGGAGATAATTGCCTTCCTGGCCGATGCATGTCAATCCTAGAATGTTTTCCAGAATATCAGCTGTTTGATGAGGGGCTGCCGAATACAATGTCGCACCTGCAAATCCTTTTATCGCAACGGCTGATGTGATGCTGCCAAAGTTCCAGCTGTTCACAGGACCTTGTTTTTGTTCCACCAGCTCCAAATGAAGACCATCGGGATCATCAAAGCGTAGATACCTTTCGCCAAATCGTTCAGCAGATTCAGTCACTATCTCATACTTCTTCAGCCGCTCCTCCCAGAACAGAAGAGCTCCATCTGGAATGCTGTAGCTGGTTACGCCGACTTGCCCTTTTCCAATACGACCCTTGAGCTGTTTCGGCCACGGAAAGAATGTGATGATCGTACCAGGACTGCCCAGCTGATCCCCGAAATAAAGATGGTATACCTCTGGTCTGTCAAAGTTGATCGTCTTTTTCACAAGTCTTAACCCAAGAACACCTGCATAAAAATCAACTGTTCTTTGCGCATCATTAACCATTGAAGTGATATGATGAATTCCCGCTGTTCTAAGCATTTTTCTCAATCCTTCCGCCATGAGATAGCGACTTATTTCGGCCTTTCAGTAGAGCAGACTCCGGTTGGAAACTTATAATTTTTTTGTAAGATCGCAGGATCGATGGGAAGCAACTGACCTTCTGCTTTCGCTCACATCAGTCTAAAACTCTAACCTCGAATGGCAATACATGATTTTCAATTTTACTGCGATGCTGTTCATATTGCGCTGGAAGCATCAATTTCTCCCCCATTGTTTCCTGGGTTTCATCAACTGCAAATCCTGGAGGATCTGTTGCGATTTCGAATAGAATTTCGCCGTGCTCCCGGAAGTAAATCGCATTGAAGTAGTTTCTATCCTGAACACGTGTTACACCGTAACCAAGTCCATCCACATATTCGCTCCAATCTAACTGATCCTGATCATCGCTTGCACGCCATGCGATGTGGTGAACAGTACCGACGCCCATTTGGCTTTTTCCGCTAGTTGTCAGTTTAATATCAATTATATTTCCGATATCGCCTGCAGCTTTGTAGCGGACATAATCGCCTTCTTCTCCGACTTTCTCCAAACCCATTTGCTCGAGTAGCTCTGCTGTTGCGCCAGGAGTCTTAGAATATAGAGTTGCCCCTCCGAATCCTTTGATCGCAACTTCAGGTGTCACATCACCGAAAGTCCATGTATTCGTTTCGCCTGCTTCTCTTTCCACGATTTCTAAATGCAGCCCATGTACATCATCAAACTGCAAGTACTGCTCACCGAAGCGTTCCGTTTTCGTATACGCAATTTCGAATTTTTCCAGTCTGTTCTCCCAAAAAGCAAGTGCACCTTTTGGAACCACATAAGATGTAACGCCCACTTGACCGTCGCCGATCTTGCCTTGGTAAGCATTTGGCCAAGGGAAGAAGGTAATGATTGTCCCTGGTTTTCCTTTTTCGTCGCCAAAGTAAAGATGGTATGTGCCGGGATCATCAAAGTTTACGGTTTTCTTCACGAGACGAAGTCCTAATACACCAGCATAAAAATCAGTGTTTTCCTGTGGATGACCTACAATTGCAGTAATGTGATGAATTCCTTGTGTTTGTTTTGTCATGTCTATACACTCCCTATTTTTTATTGATAACTAACAAATTCATTAATCGGCCTGCGATATCCTCTTGGTTTTCTGCTTTCCGTTTTTTCTTTGCCAATCGTAATCATTAGTACTGCTTCATATTGCGCCGGAACATTTAATGCTTCCTTTACTTTGTCGGAATCAAAGCCGATCATCGGACAAGTATCCCAGCCCTTTTCCTTGGCCGCCAGCATGAACAGCATGGCGGATAGGGATGCATTCCGAATTGCTTCGTCCCGGTGAAATTCCTGCCCCCGCTTTTCATAGAAGGAGACGGTGTCATTCACCATAAGGTCATATTCTTGTTTATTAATAACTCCTAACAAATTCAAGCCCTTATAAATATCGGCTGCTTGCTGGAAGGCTTGTTTATCACCTAGTACAAGGACCACAGCAGATGAACTCTCAACCTTGTACTGTCCGTTTGCTGCTTCTTTTAATTTCTGTTTCTTTTCAGGATCTAGGACGACTACGTAATTTGTATGCTGCAGATTGAATGCTGATGGACCTAGCTTCACTAAGTTGAAGATCTCATCAAGTTCTTTTTTTGTTATTGGGTTGTCTGGGAGAAAGTTACTTGCTGATCTCCGCTGATTTACTAACTCGATAAATTCTGACATATCTTCTTCGTCTCCTCATTTACCTCGAATTCGAGATATCTGATTAAAAAAATATAAGAAATTTACTTCGAATTCGAGACATTTGATCAAAAAAATATGAGCTCTTAAGAAGAAGTTTTTATCTCGAATTCGAGATAATTATATATCACATCAATTAAACATGTCAACAGGTTCTTTTTAATATTTTTCCCTACGTAAAAAGACCGGCACTAATGCACCGGTCTTTCCTCCTTTTTATACTATGAGTTACAGGTTTGGAAGGTTGAAATGCAAAAGAAGCGATTAAATGTTCAAGAAATAAAATACTGATAACTCGACACCCATTTAACTGGAAATGTTATGCTAAGAATATGCGAAAATATATAAGCAATCTGTTATTTGTTACCGGTGCTTTGACGATGTTGGTTTTAGGTCTTATCTTTGACTATTCGCTCCTTGCATTTGTACTATCAACCCTGCAGTACATTGCCGCCATTATTGTTCACGGAAAAGAGAAAGCTCGGACAGATTGACTGTCCGAGCTTTCTCATGCTGATTCAGCTTGTCCTTCTTTTCTAATTCTTAAAAGTATAATTTGCCATATCATAAGGAAAGTTAATCCCCAATAGTAGAATTGATTAAAACCAAACACAGTATCTTGTGTAGGACTTAAGATATTCAATACCGTTAAAACGAACAGGAAGAATGCCAGGAAGATAATATCATAGACTAAGCTCCTTGCTGCCAGAGCCCCGCCAATTATTAAAATAACAGCAACCGCAGCAAGCCAATTGCTATGCATATACTGCAGAGCAATTATTTCTGGATAATAATGAGCAACTAGCCATAAAGTTATGACAGCAAAGGTAGTAATTCGCAACCACAGAGAGAAAGCTTTCGTCCTAGGTCCCCCTTACAATTCCGTTTTTATAATCATACCAAAAAGGAAAACAATTAGATGACTAACTATACAAAGATATATAAACAATGCAGCAGGAAGTTACTGCGAAATTTTAAACGGCGCCTCTCTTTAACCCGTTCCTGCATCGCTTACACAGCTTTCATTTTCCGCATTGGTGAACTTAACTTACTATAAAATAACATGCAAAATTAGTCCTAGAAGTAAGACAAGTACACCCACTAACACAGAAATTCTTCCAACCTTTAACCGCAGCAATCTATCTTCCTTCGTCTCGGTGTGGTAGTTCGCCCGCTGCTGTGATCCGCTAGTTAGAGCACCCATAAATATCCCACCATTAATGATTGCGATAACACCAATAATGAGTAATACATTCGCCATATGTATCCTCCTTCGGCTCTTATAGTGTTTATACGTGTATATACGAAAAAGGTTGCTATTGGAATATCACTTCTATGTAGATGCTCTTATAAGAAGGAAAAGAAACAGCAAACAGCGTATAGATAAATGAAGGAGGAAAGAATATGAATATCTTACATAACGAATTCACCTCACACCAAACTCGGCTTGTGATCACTGCTGCCATGAGTGTGTCCTTATGACGCAAGCATCCTTCTCCCATTTACTGCAGATTTTTCCCTGTCCGGATATACAGAAGACTGCAGCTTATTATGAAAAAATAGGATTTCGGTCTGTTTCCTATCTTAATAATGCGGAGCCGCATATATGCCTGTACCGTGATACTATCGAGCTGATTTTGACGCAATCTGCACTGGATAAAATCTTCCCGAACCGTATACAGTATGGCTACGGATATGATGCGTATTTCATTACAGAAAAGCAGGCAGCGATGCAGCAGGAATTTGTGAACAAAGGCATCACCCTCGTCCGCCCATTAATGGTGACCAACTATGGCAGTAAGGAGTTTGTGTTTGAAGATATAGATGGCAGATGGATAGCAGTCGGGAACAAAATTTCATAAGAAAGACCGTTTTCTAAATAGAAAACGGTCTTTCTCTTTATCTATAAAAGTCATGCACGATTCTTAACGCCGTCGCTTACTTCTTCTGGCTTTATCGTTTTAATTTTCTTTATGAAATAATAGTGTTTTATTAAACCAAGTACAATTAATACAATTTTCACTAGCCATATATCAATATAAAATACCGAAAATAAAATGAAGGCATCTGCAATTATGTTAATTCGGATTTTTTCTTTAAGGGTCATGCCTTTTTTCTCTGTGATAGCCAGCACATATTTTGTATAGAAAGTGGTGCTTTTAAACCAATCGTCGATTCGTTTGGAGCTTTTCGCGTAACAGAATGTAGCTATCATTAAGAACGGGCCGCCGGGCAGTACCGGCAAAACGATTCCTGCTATCCCAAAGCCTAAGAAAATGGTTCCAAGCAGGAAGAATAAGACGTTCTTCAGTTTTTTTATGATCATCACCTTACTTTATAAATACCTTTGATTACCTCGCATTATATCAAAAAAATAAGATGAAAAGTAAGCAGTTATATTGCTAATACTGACGTCCGCGCGGAAACTGTAAGAATTCTGTCAATATAATGGAAAAGTATTGAAAAAAAGAGCCCTCGCATTTGCAAGAGCTCTGGATTTGCTTATTTTTCTATTTCCCTAATTTCCATGCCTTTTTGCTTTAACAAGCTTTTAAGAGCTGAACGGAATGTCGAATACGACTTGAATCCTTGGAATCCTGAATTAGATAGGACGAGCTTTTGTACCAATTTGGCGGAAAAGCCGACGAATATCGTTTCAACTCCCATCAGCTTCAGTGCCTCTGTCAGATTTTTTATATTGGCACTTAGCTCCCCGTAGCCAATTGTATCTATATCCAAGTAGTTGATACCGGTAAGATCAATGATGACTGTATCTGCATCAACATCGACGACGCTGCCTACGATCTTTTCCTGAATATGTGTAAAACGTTCCACAGAAAATGTTCCAGTCAGCGGAACAAGAATCGTATTCGGTACAATGGATGGAATCATCGGTGCAGATAATTCCTTAATCATTCCCTCATATTCTGCAAGTTTTTTCTTCAGCCTTTCATTTTCCAGATGCAATTCTTCTATGCTTGCTATGTCCCTCATCACCTTACTGTGAATTTTTCCTCTCTATCTATAGCAGTATTATACACGCTCTTCCTGAGATATAGAATATACTTCCCATTTCTCATAGTGTGTAATCTACTTGTAATTTACATATTAATGCATCTTTATCTACAAAATTCGGCGGAAATGGTAAAATATAACGAAAGACGACTATAAAGGGGACGCGTATGGATAGGAGTTTACTCGTAATAGATCAGGATTTGACTGCGGCTTTGGAGGATTGGTATTTACATATCCGACTTGGGAAGCGGCAGGAAGCTTCGGACATGTATCATGAATTGTCAGACCGTTTAGAGGAACTGAAACAGGAGGATACGCTTTACATAGTCTATTTATTACTCTCCAGCCGGTTTCATGTGCTTGTATCAGATTTGAAGAAAAGTAAACGGTATCACGACGAAGCAGGCAAGTATAAGCATGCTTTCGCGCCAGCATTATATTATTATTATCATCTTACAGAAGGAATGCGTCTAGGTGAGGAAATGGAATATATATGCGCACTCGCTTCCTTAGAAAAGGCAGAGGAATATCTCTCATCTATTGAAGATGAAGTAGAACAAGGTGATTTCCACTTCCGCAAAGCAATGACATATTTCCACTTGGATATTTCATCTCTTTCTGTCTTCCATACAGAATATGCAGTGAAAGTATTTGAAAAGTACCCAGCTTACCGCTATCTGCTTGCTCGTAGTCTTTTAATGCGAGGGCTCAACTTTATCGACCAAAAGAAATTCACCCAAGCAGAGAGTGCCTTAAATGATGCCCTTTCACATACAGATTTTAAAGATGAAGGTGCACTGGCTGCATTAATTCAGCATAATATTGGATATTTATATGCTGCACAGCAAATGCCATTAGCAGCTATTCCATATTTAACAGCTGCCCGGAAGTATCGGACATATCCTGCTTATTTGAAGACCTTATTCCTTTTGGCAGAATCTTATTGGAAAACTGGACAGCAGGACCAGGCAATGGATGCCTATCGGGAAGGATTCCAGCTAAGTATCGAGGAGAAAGATGACATATTTAAATGGGAATTTGCCATGTTGCATAAGAAGTTTGTCGATCATGCAAATTTCGAAACGGTGTGGGCAGAGGGAATTGAATACTTCTTGGAACAAGGTGATAAGTTCAATGTACGAACTTATGCCAGTGAACTAGCGGCTTACTTTACGGAAACTGGACAAAACGAATTGGCTATTTATTATTACAAGCTTTCTTTGCAATCCTAGTACACGAAAAACACAACAAGAAACGGCAGAAGTATCACTATAAGGAGGAGAGCATGTCTCATAATTTAGTTCTACTAAAGCCGATTTCCGAGGAAGATGCCCACGCACTGCTGCCAATCTGGTCAGATGCAGCAGTAACGAAATGGACGCGATATCCTGTTTTGCATTCCTTATCAGAAGTAAAAACCCGGATTAAGCAGCTGGAACAGACAAAGCATACAAGCCGGTATACGATTCGAAAGCACGAGGGCCAGACCATCATTGGTACTTGTGGATTCAAACGCTTGAACTTCCTGCATGAAACAGGTGAAATAGAATTCGAGCTCGGCAGTGCCTTTTGGCGTCAAGGTTTCATGACGGCAGCCCTGCAGGAGCTTTTGCACATCGGCTTTGACAGATTGCAGCTGAATAGGCTCGAGGTCAAGGTCAATGCCGATAATATCGCTTCTCAGCGCTTGGTCAGACGTGCAGGCTTCCGACAGGAGGGTACCATTCGTCAAGGTCGAAAGTGGGAAGGACAGTTTCAGGATGTTCTTCTCTTCAGTCTGCTCCATTCCGAATTCCGCTCCTTGGCAGCAGCCGAACGAATCGGACAGCTCAAACTGCTGCATTTGCTAGACCTGACAAAGCATTCCGCATCATATGTGAATGAAATTGTTAGTGAAGTGAATGATCACGTCGTACGCTTGGCTGTTATTGACGGTGACTATCATTGGCATAAGCATGATGATTGTGATGAAGCATTCCTCGTTCTCGAGGGCGAACTATATATTGACCTGGAAGAAAGGACAGTCAGCTTACAGCCGGGTGACCTATTCACTATCCCTGCTGGTGTCATGCACCGGACCCGTTCCCAACAGCGGACGGTGAATATTTGCTTCGAGAAAGCTGTTAATGAAATAACCGGGAGCTAAAAAGGAGGCATCTATAAAGATGCCTCCTTTTCTATTAATTATCAATAAGTGCGCTAAGTTCCGCTTGAAATACTTTCACTTCATCTTGATTATACGTGCTTAACTGCACCGTTACGATACCATTGCCGCGACGTTTCGGGACTGTCTCGATCACTTCTACGACAACCCGCAGCTCATCATCTGGAAAAACTGGCTTGATAAATTGGATATTGTTCATTCCAGTCCCGGCTACTACGTGCTCTCCGTAAACACCAGTCTCAACCCACAGCTTGAAGGAAGTGCTCATCGTCTGCATACCAGACGCTATCAGATCACCGAAGCGCCCCTGCTTCGCCTTTTCTTCGTCTATATGCATGTATTGAGGATCGTACACTTTGGCAAATTCGATAATGTCTTCTTTCGAAAGCTTGAGTGCTTTCGTTTCGTAGCGCTGTCCTGTTTCATATTCACTGAATTTCATCTTGGCACCTCTATTTCTATCTGTTTTGCTGCTTATACTGTTACCTATATACGGATCAAATTGCTTTGCGATGTGTATATGAATTCATGTCGGTATTATATAGAAAAAAACAAGAGAAGTACACTGTGGTATATATCCGATTTTCAATGCTAATAGTAAAAAGCAGACTTTTTTATGTTTAGTCTTTGGTATGTTAGGGTATTTAATATGAGTTAAATAAAAGAGGTAATACAAGGGGTCATCATTGTCTTGGATGATAACCATGGCTGTGTATTCAGTGAATAGATGGAAATATGTGTAGAAGAAAGGAGGATGCGCTCTCCTATGCTAGTTGATTTATTAAGCTTGATACAATTTAACTTACTGAATCAAAAAACTTTCAAATACACTTTGAAAGCTTTTTTAATTACATTTTTTAAATCATTATCAGTATGGTTATGAAGCTTTTGCACACAATATGTTACATAAAGCGGATCGCGATGGATTAAACCTTAAATCAAAAAGTACGGGTGTTTACAGTTAGATACATTTTCCTCATGTTACAGCTTTGCTGGTTTTACCCCTGATTCCCAAAGGGAAATGCAGTGATTGGAAGCCAGTTTAACTGTATTTGTTGTCCTTGTATAACCGTATACCATGGAGTTGACAAAAAATGAAATTTAACAAGAAAAAGATTAACGTTGTAGATATTCAAACAGCGAAGAAAAGTGTGTTTGCTACCGGAGTAGGAAACGCTATGGAATGGTTCGATTTTGGTTTATATTCTTACTTGGCTGTTATTATTAGTCAAAACTTTTTTAGTGCTGTTCAGAATGATGAGCTGAAATTAGTGTTCACCTTTGCAACATTTGCGATTGCCTTTTTGATGCGCCCAGTGGGCGGAATTATATTCGGTAAAATTGGCGATAGATTAGGAAGGAAAGTCGTTTTAACGACCACAATCATATTGATGGCCTTTTCTACATTACTCATCGGATTATTGCCTACATATGATCAAATAGGTATATGGGCTCCGATACTCTTATTAATCGCAAGAATTATTCAAGGATTTTCAACTGGCGGTGAATATGCTGGTGCAATGGTCTATATTGCAGAATCTTCTCCAGATAATAAGCGTAATATACTGGGAAGCGGATTAGAAATTGGTACGCTCACAGGCTATATTTTAGCTTCACTAGTTGCCAGTTTGCTCTTTATCGTTTTATCTGATGAACAGATGGCTTCATGGGGATGGAGATTACCGTTTCTGCTTGGCTTACCATTAGGACTAGTTGGGATGTATCTAAGAAAAAGCTTAGAGGAATCACCAATTTTTGAAAATGAACTTTCAAATAATGAAGGTCAAGAACAAGAGGAAGAAAGCTTCCTGTCTATACTGAAAAACCATAAAAAAGATATTATTGTTTGTTTCGTAGCAGTAGCATTCTTTAATGTGACAAACTATATGCTATTATCTTACATGCCATCCTATTTAGATGAGATTATTGGCTTATCCAGTACTGTAGGTACCGTATTAATTACGCTTGTCATGATCATCATGGTGCCACTTACATTACTGTTCGGTAGGCTCAGTGATAAAATTGGAAACAAAACTGTATTCTTAATTGGGTTAGGCGGATTAACACTGCTTTCTGCGTTTGCTTTTTACTTAGTGAACTTGAATGGTTTGGTATTTGTTTCGATAGGTATTCTCATTCTTGGTGTGCTGCTTGCAACGTATGAAGGCTCCATCCCTGGATCATTGCCGACGATGTTTTACACAGATATACGTTACCGAACATTATCTGTCACGTTTAATGTCTCGGTTTCCATTTTCGGTGGTACTACACCACTAGTTTCCACATGGCTCGTCCACCAAACAGGGAATAACTTAGCACCTGGCTGGTATTTAACAATCGTGAGTATCATTGGATTCCTTGTGATTCTATTCTTGTTCAAGAGTACTTCAGGAAAATCCTTAAAAGGATCTTATCCAACAGTTGCTACAAAGTCTGATTATAAAGAAGCTGTTGAGAATCCAGAGGATGCCTTATGGTGGAAAGAAGAAGAAGAAGAAAATAAACCTGTGTAACAAGCTTTCAATTCTGCTCGAATTACTATCAAGGTAAACATAACAAACTCAACCTCGCTGGCATATGTGAGGTTGAGCTTGTTTTATTTGAACTAACGTCCGATGTATTTGAAAGATTGAATATGCGTTTGTGATAATTCAATAACATCTTTTGTGAATTGCTCCTCAGGAATCCGGAAATCCTCCGCAATCAAGTTGCGGACAAGTCCGTAGAATCCAAAAGCCGTATAAATCTTGAAGTAGTTCATATTCACATGCATCTCATTGATTGTCTCAAATTCAAATTGCTTTTCATATATGTTCTTAATAGCATTTGGAAAGCGGGTATGCATACCCGGCAACGTGTCTTCATATTTGATTAGCTCAAAGAAGCTTTTATTTTCGTAAATATACGCAATAAGTGAGAAGGACGGGACATCTATATCTTTTGTAGATGTTTTTCTTCCAAGTGTGTACATAATACCCGCAGCGTCCTCCAGCCCCGTAAACATTTTGTCGAGCAGATCCTCTGCCAACTCGATTTTATCTTGATAATGGAAGTAGAATGTACTGCGATTATAAGCTGCTTCTTCGACAATATCTTTCACTGTGACCGCATGATACCCCTTTTTCTTTATCAGCTTAATCAATGCCTCACGAAAATGCTCTTTTGTCCGATTACGCCGTTTAGATGTCGAATCTTGTTCATATTCCATTAAAAAATCCCCCCTTAGTCAGACATTATTGGATTATCTGTCTAATAATTAGACATCTGCTTTTCAGCTACTGATTGAGATATGTGTCCAAAGTATTACAATTAAATTGTAACCGATTTAATTCTATTATACTGGGGGAAACAAAAATGGGGAAATTACAAAATAAAGTTGCACTAATTACAGGGGGAGCATCAGGAATTGGCGCTGCTACAGCTCGTCTTTTCGCAGCAGAAGGCGCTAAGCTCGTATTAGTCGACTTGAACGAAGAAAAAGGAAAAATAGTGGAGGAAGAGCTTAAAGCAGCTGGTACAGAAGCAGTCTTCATCAAAACAAATATTACTAGTGAAAACGAAGTAGCTGATTTGTTCAAACAAGCAGTTTCTGCTTTTGGAAAAGTCGATATTGTATTCAACAATGCCGGCATCGGACGTGTTCACCCTTCGCACGACTTGGATTATGCTGAATGGCGCAACACAGTGAACGTGGACTTGGACGGTGTATTCTTAGTTGCCCGTGAAGCACTTCGCGTCATGCTTTTGAATGGCAGCGGCACTATCGTGAATACCGCTTCTATGTACGGCTGGGTCGGCTCACCTGGATCTGCAGCATATAATGCGGCTAAAGGCGGCGTCGTGAACCTTACACGTTCTCTAGCACTTGAATATGCGGACAAAAACATCCGCGTAAATTCACTATGCCCAGGCTTCATCGACACTCCAATCATTCCGGAAGATGACAAAGCTGCACTTTCCACGATGACTCCAATGAAGCGTCTTGGTAAAGCGGAAGAAATGGCGAAAGCTGTGTTATTCCTAGCTTCTGATGACTCTTCTTATATGACTGGTAACAGCTTGATCGTTGATGGCGGTTATACAGCACAATAATAGAAGCAAAATCCCTCTCTTGCATAAAGAGAGGGGATTTTTTTATTACGAGACATTATGTTCTATTACAGATTATTTATTCCAGAAAAAAAGACCATCTGTTGCTTAACAGATGCTCTTTAGTTCCACACGATATCCAGCTTATCCGCATAAAAAGCAATTGCCCTCTGATATTCCAAAATATCATTATCGGATGTTGTTTCGGCAAGCAATTGGAGGAGAATCTTCATCGCTTCGCCATGTTCTTTTTGATTATATTTCACCATGGCGTAAAAAACAGGGAAAACATTATTTTTCGGGAACAGATTCATTGCTTCTTTCAAGGTTTGCTCAGCTTTTTTATAATTTCCTAATGTCCGGTAGGTACTTCCTAAACCTAAATAGGCTCCCTCCTCATGCTCCTTTGGTAATCCCAGATCAATTCCACGTTCATAATAAGGTACAGCAGCCGCTTCCTGTCCAAGTACATCAAAGCTCCACGCACATTGATACTGTACTTCAGCATCATCTGGATAAACGGAAGCCAATTCAATCAATCTTTCATTAGCTTCCGCCAGCTTGCCTGCTTCTCTTAAACTAATCGCCTCAAACAGCTCATTCATAAACGAAATCGCTCCTTTACTTCTCTCACATAAGTTCTGCTCACCGGAACTTTGAATCCGAATATAAGCAATAACAGCAGGTTCTCTTTCAACGAATGGCTGTGAAGAATAAGCCGTCGAAACGCTTTCAATTGGGAGAACAGGAAAACCGTTATCAGGATGATCCCCACCCGTTCAATCATTAATGGAACCAAACTCAGCATGCTGCCTACCTCCCATAATATTTCTTAGATCCATCTTATCGGAAAGCATTCCAGATTAATAGATACGGCTTCAAACTGTCTGCTTTCTGTTATAATAGTACGAGCTTAACACCCGTTTAGGAGGCTTTTATTTATGTTAAAAAAGAATGCCCTTTATATACTTTTCCTTGGTACACTTTGTATTCTCGCAGGAATCGGTGTGATGATTTGGGCTAGTGATAAATTTTATTTAGGAATTGCTTTTGTTGTGCTTGGACTAGTCTATGGATTGGCTGGATTATTGCTGTACCGCAGATCTAAAAAAATAGCTGCGACTAAGCACGAGTCTAAAGAATAATCGGAGGAAATCAGCATTTCGTGTGGCCACTTTTTTATAATATCCTTCGATTATAAAGGGAGGAAAAAGCGATGAAGTTTTCTATAAAAATAAAGCTGGAAATCTCCCCGTATGCTGCAGCTGGAATTGCTGCAGCAGCTTGTTTCTTTATCATCAAGAAAATACGCAGCTAACACAAAACCGCCTTCTCTCACTGAGCTTGGCGGTTTTCGTTTATCTCTACTAAGGGAATAGTCCTACAAGAAAATTTTGGAGGACAGGTGATTAGATGGAGAGGAAGTACTGGAAGGAAAGTGTTATTTACGAATTGTATACTCGCAGCTTTAAAGACAGCAATGGAGATGGAATCGGGGATTTTGGCGGTATCTTAGAGAAAATAGATTACTTAGAATATCTCGGAGTGGATACAGTATGGCTTCCGCCGATCTATGTATCCGCAGATGTTGACCGCGGCTATGATGTAAAGAATTTTAGATCCATTCAACCAGAGTATGGGACAATGGAACAATTTGAAAACATACTGACTGAATGTCATCGTCGCGGCATTAAGCTTGTACTCGATATCGTACCGAATCATACCTCCATTGAACATGAATGGTTCCAACAAGCGAGATCCTCTAAGGATAATCCTTATCATAATTATTATATTTGGGAAAAAGAAAACCCCGATGGCACTCTACCTTCGAATTGGCGCTCCCATCTTGGACGCCCTGCGTGGACGTGGAACGAGCAGACAGAGGAATATTATTTGCATCTGTACAGCGACAAACAGCCTGATTTGAATTGGGATAACCCTCAAGTTCGCCAAGAAATATATGACATTATGCGTTTCTGGCTGGAAAAAGGAATTGACGGTTTCCGTATTGATGCAGTAAATGTCATCTCGAAGGATCGACGCTTCCCAGATTCTGATCAAGAGACATTACAGGCTAAAGGTGAGGAATTCTATAAAAACGGTCCGCACATCCACGACTATCTGCATGAAATGAACAAAGAGCTGAAAAGGGATTTCGAATTCTTCACAGCAGGCGAAACCTCTGCCGTACATGATCATGATGTACTTCGGTATACAAAGCAAGAGCGGGAAGAATTGGATATGGTACTATCTGCTGAAGCATCTGAGCTCGCTGATCAGGATGAGGATAAATACAAGAGTAAGAAATGGACAGTACATGATTTTCGAGAGGTACTTCGCAAATGGCAGAAGGACGTCGGCGATGATGGCGGCTGGTTCGGCTTATACCTCAGCCATCATGATGCACCGCGAATGGTTTCTACCTTTGCAGATGATGGAGAATATAGGATTCCATCAGCAAAGCTGTTAGCTACTATGCTCCATACTTTACGTGGGACGCCGTTCATTTTTCAGGGAGAAGAACTTGGTATGACCAACTTTCCGCATTTTGATTCTATAGACTCAATAGATGACCAAGAAGCACTCAGCTACTATGATTTAAAAGTAAACGAGCAAGGTGCTTCTATAACGACTATTATGGACCGGATACGAGAAAAGACGCGTGACCATGCCAGAACCCCAATGCAGTAGGATACATCTGAGCAAGCAGGATTCACAACAGGCGCACCTTGGCTTCCGGTTAATCCGAATTATAAAGAAATTAACGTGCAATCGGGTGTTGATAATCCAGATTCCGTTCTGCAGTTTTACAGAAAGCTGATACGGCTGCGCAAGGAAAGCTCCATTATGGTGTACGGGGACTTTGAAATTATCCTAAACAATCACGAGCAAATCTTTGGGTATATACGTCGATTGGAAAATGAGGAATGGATTATCCTTCTGAATATGACAGATACGGAAGCTCAGTACGATATCCCCAAAGAGTGTGTGGATGATTGGGATAAAAAGAATTATGTCATCAGCAATTATCCACATGTGGATAATCAGAATACATTAAGACCGTATGAGGCAATTGTGTATAAGTATGTAAAAGAATAGAAACACTAAAGAGGAGTGTCTGCCAAACACTTCTCTTTTAATATGAAAAATATGCAACTAATGTGTCAATTTCTTGACTTATCTAGTTCAAAAGTTCATCATAAAGTTGTAGGATAATTTACCTAAACACACTGGGGGCAACGTATATGTCAACAATCGAAGGAAAAGTAGCAATCGTTACAGGAGCAGCATCTGGTATCGGTCTTGCAGCCGCAGAAGCTTATGTAAATAAAGGCGGTAAAGTAGTTATTGCAGACTATAACGCTGAAGCAGGACAAAGAGAAACTGACAGACTGAAAGCAGCTGGCGGAGACGTTCTATTCATCGAGTTCAACGCTGCTGAACAAGATTCTATTAAAAATTTGATCGATCAAACAGTAGCACACTACGGTCAAGTTGATATTCTTGTAAACAACGCTGGTATCGGTGGCATGGGCGCAACTCATGAGCTATCTTATGAAGATTACCGCAAAGTAATCGCAATCAACCAGGATGGTATTTTCTTGGCTTCCAAATATGCTATCCAAGAAATGCTGAAATCAGGTGGTGGTGTCATCATCAACACGTCTTCTGTACTAGGCTTCGTTGCACAGCCTGGCGCGTTCTCTTACAATGCCAGCAAAGGTGCTGTTAACACATTGACTAAATCTCTAGCTGTGGAATATGGCGATAAAAACATTCGTGTTAACGCTGTAAACCCAGGCTTCGTAGAATCAGGAATGGTAAACAAAGAAGCTCTTGGAGACTTCTATGATAGCCTTGTAGCGAAACACCCAATCGGCCGTCTTGGCAAAGCTGATGAAATTGCACATGCTATCGTATTCTTGACAGAAAACGACTTCGTAACAGGTGAAACGCTTGTAGTGGATGGCGGTTACCTAGCTCAGTAATATAAAGGAAAGGAGAACAGCCGGGCTGATCTCCTTTTTTAATATAATTTTATAAGTCCTTCTATTAGAAGGTATATGATTCGCCATCATCCGGTACTAACACATTTGAGTTGATACCTTTTTCATGACTAAAGCTTTTCAATTCTTCCTTAGACAATGTCCAATGGTTGACCGCTTCCATATGCACTGCAATAATCTTTGCATTGGTGGCTGCTTTATACACTTCATAGACGTCTTCTTTCCCCATTACCAGAGAACCTCCCTCTAAAAATTGGTTATCGCCAGCGTTAACCACGATAACCTCTGGTTTATGAGTATCGATTGTATTTCCAACTTCTTCATACCAGACTGTATCGCCAGCTACATATAATGTTTGTTCGCTCTCATGCTTAAACACAATGCCGCAAACAAGCCCTGCCATTTTTAATATTTCTCCTCTGCCGTGTTCACCTTTTGTTTTGATTAATTGAACACCTTCAAAGACAGTTTCACTCGTAAGAACTTCAACATTTTCAAAACCTGCTTTTCGAATCTCTTCTGCATCTTCGTCATTTTGGGAAAATACTTTAAGTTCTTTTGGTAACGCATCTTTAGCTGCATTATCCCAGTGATCGGTGTGCAGATGCGTGACAACAACAGCATCAATATCCTGGATTATACTATCAATAGAAAGTGGTAAACTTACGACAGGGTTCTTTTGATCTTGCCTCGGAGAATTTGGAAAAGGCGGAAATGAACCTTTGTCTGCTAACATTGGGTCTATTAAAAACTTTTTCCCTGCATACTCGACTACGATTGTTGCATTACGTATTGTGGTTATATTCATAAAAATTTCGCTCCTCTTTTTTGTACTTTCCTCGGCACTATGTATATTCTATATAATGACCTATCTATAGATACATACTCTAAGTAAAGTCTTTTGGCTAGTTGACTTTATTAATGAAAGGAGTTACATCATGTTAGACAATACAGATATTCATATCCTAAAAGAACTTTCTAAGAACAGTCGAGTCACCATGAAGGAGCTAGGTGAAAAAGTCCATTTGACTGGACCTGCTGCGTCAGCTAGAGTGGCAAAATTAGAGGATAGCGGTATTATCGAAGCTTATACAATAAAAGTTAATGAAGTCAAAATGGGATTTTACATACACGCTTTCATAACCATCATTATACAAAATACAAATCACAGGCCTTATCTATCGTTTGTGAATACACAAAAAGCGTCTATTATCCAGAACTACAAAATCAGCGGAGATGGCTGTTACCTCCTAGAATGTAAATTTCAGTCTAACGAAACAATGAATGCGTTTTTGGAATCCTTAAACCAGTATGCAAACTATAAACTCTCTATTGTCATAAATAAAGACTTATAAAAGCAGATTACCGTACTGGGTCCGCCCCCTCATTTATTGCGCCCATAAAAAAAACACCTCCATATTTGTTACGGAACGTAATAATTTGTTTCCGACTTTGGAGGTGCTCTATATGTCTCAGCTTGATGGGGGCGATTTCTCTTATTTTAGGCTTTTTATTATTTCGATATCTTTTGATTTTCTAAGTAGATCTTTTCGGTTCTCCAAAAAACTGATGGGCATATGTATTCCGAACAGACATAACAATTCCCAGAAGAATCATATTAGAAAATAAAGAGCTTCCTCCATATGTCAAAAACGGAAGCGCAATGCCTTTAACTGGTAACATTCCTTCTACCATACCTATGTTCTGCACTATTTGTATAGTAAGACTTAAAGCCAATCCGGCACAGATATACGTTCCGAATGGATCATTACTCTTTGAACCTATTTCTAAAATTCTCGTTATTAGTAGGAAAAAGAGCAAAATAACAGCTGCCCCCGTCAGAAAACCTCCCTCTTCTGCAATAGAAGCAAAGATAAAATCTGTGTGCTTTTCCGGGACATACACATTTCCGCCTTCTATTCCTTTTCCTATCAATCCGCCTGTTCCAACTGCTAAAACAGATCTTCTGCTTTGAAAAGCTTGGTTGCTGTTATCACTTGGATCCAGCCAGCCAATGATTCGGTCCTGCTGATGAGGTTTCAGCTTCGGTATAACGTCATCATAAATAATCTCTGGTTTAAATAAGAATAAGCAAGCAATTATACTGATAGCTAGTAAAGGAACAAGTATGCCTATTGTCACCACAATTTTATTAAGCTTTATCATTCCTAACATTGCCACTATCGCAAACATGTAAAGCATGACCATACCTGTATCTGGCTGCTGATAGACAAGCAAGCTAGGAGGAATCGTTACCAGCAATATCTTACCCAGTAGAAGCAAATCCTCCTGCATTGTTCTATGTAAGCTCTTTTCTTTAAGATCTGCTATTAATTTGGCTACTATTACAATTAAACTAATACGGAAAAACTCTGATGGCTGGATAGATCCTACGAAAGGAATACTGAACCATCTCTTCGCCCCCAATATATTAGGCGCAATCGATTCCGGTGCAATAGTAAGAAGCAATAGAGACAAAACTGAAACGATGTAGAATGACCAAGCTAGTAAACGAAGCTGATTCAAATCCAATAGTCTGAACAATAACAATAAAGTAAAGCCAATTACATAATTGATAGATTGTTTCAATGCAAAATTCTGGGCACCGAATTGCCCTCCAGACTGCGTACTAAAAATGAACAAAATACTGATTCCGCACAACAAACATAATATGATTAAGATCAGCTTATCCAACTCGGCCAACCGCAATTTCTTTACAAACATAGTTAACGCCTTCTTTCCACGATAGGAATGCGGATTTGTTTGGCATTCCGCGATATCTGCAAAATAATACCCATCGTAAATAGATTCACAATAAGAGAGGAACCGCCATAACTGATAAAGGGCAATGGTATCCCCGTAATCGGTAAAAGACCGGCAACTGCACCTAAGTTAAAAACTACTTGAACCATAATCTGAAACAAAAACCCAATCGTCAATAAAGTTCCGTATGAATTCTTTGCATGCAATGCTATGTAGACTCCTTTTATGAGAAACCCAAAATAAAGGAAGAACACTACAGCCAGCCCCAAAGTACCCAGTTCCTCCAAAACGACTGCCATAATAAAATCGGTATGAGCTTCGGGAAGAAAACCGAGTTTCTGAACACTGCCTCCCATACCTTTTCCAAACACACCGCCAGAAGCGATGGCTTCATAACCATTAATCAGCTGATAGCCTTTACCATTCGGATCACTGAATGGGTTTTGAAAGGATAAAATACGTGCTAATCGATAAGGAGCAGATACAGCTAAATAAATTACAGCACATGCACCAACTCCAGCGATGGCGAACAGATGACGTTTCTTGATACCTGCACATAGCAGAATAAAGAAACAAGGTATTGCTATAGAAGTAGCAGTCCCTAGATCCGGCTGCATAAGAATAAGTAGGAATACCACCCCTAGCAGTAAGAGCGGCGGTAATAATTCTTTTCTGAAACTTGTAAGTGCCTTATGTTTTTTTCCGCAAACAGATGCAAAATAGACAACCATTGTAAACTTCACGAATTCTCCCGGTTGGAGGACGAGAGGACCTAACTGCAGCCAACGCTGGGAGTTATTCCGAACTTCTCCAAACCAAGGTGTGAGGACAAGTATGAGTAGTATCATTGATCCTATAACAAGAAGCGGACTCCATTTTTGATACAGCTTGTAGGGCAGGAAAAAACCTATTGTCATAGCAAAAATTCCTATCAAAAAAGAGATCCATTGTCGATGAAAAAAGAAGTTTGAGGCATTATATTTTATTGAACCTAATGGGTAGCTAGCGCTATACACCATAATCAATCCAAATAAGCAAATACAAATAACCAAAAAGAATAACGTCTTATCTAGCTCTTTCATTTTCGATAACATATTGAGCATCTCCAATTAAGAAAACTAAGTCATTTAGAAATTACCGACTTTCGCCATGATAGCGGTAATGTTGACAATATGTCAACATTACCGCTAAATTTCTACCTATACATTGACAAATCATCAACATTTCTATATGGTATCCTAGTGAGAAAAAAGTCAGAAACAAATAGTGAGGAAATTAATTATGGATTTATGGATTTTGCTCGTTAAATATCTCTTTTTAGGTCTTATCCAGGGAATATCTGAACCTATTCCTATTAGTTCCAGCGGACATTTAATCATTGCGCAGCATCTGTTAGGTATAGAAGTAAAGGATTTAAACTTTGAAGTAATCGTTAACACAGCTTCTCTTATCGCTGTGATACTTGTTTATAAAAACCAAATTGCCAGATTGGCTACGTCATCTTACCAATACATAGTGAAACGAGAAGAAACAAAAAAAGATGATTTTAATCTCGTCATCTATCTTATTATTGGGACGATACCAGCAGCATTATTGGGATTGTTATTTAACGATTTTATTGGAGAGAATCTGAAGAGTACATTTACGGTTGGCATCGCACTACTTTTAACTGCAATATCTTTATTCCTAATCAGAAATATCAAAGGAACGAAGGATATGAAAAAAATAGGCTGGAAAGAGGCACTATTGGTTGGACTTGGACAA
The DNA here is from genome assembly GCF_002272075.1 of Terribacillus saccharophilus. Taxonomy (GTDB): domain Bacteria; phylum Bacillota; class Bacilli; order Bacillales; family Amphibacillaceae; genus Terribacillus; species Terribacillus saccharophilus_A. The sequence continues at coordinate 116,214 of NZ_NPBJ01000027.1, read as the reverse complement.
TCAATAGCTCTTATACCTGGCGTGAGTCGCTCCGGTGCGACAGTGGTGACAGGCATGCTGACAGGTATGAATCGAGACACAGCATTAATGTTCTCCTTTTTACTATATATACCGGTAAGCTTAGGAGCTAGTATCCTAGAAATTCCTGACATGTTCAATCAAAATATTACTACGGATTATCTAATCGCGTATGCTGTAGCTTTTTTCGCCTCTCTCATAGGGACTTATTTTGCCCTGAAATGGTTTATCGACGTCATGAAAAAAGGTAAATTGATATATTTCTCTATCTATTGCTTATTCTTAGCGATCATCACATTGTTTCTACTATAAAAAACACCCCGGTCAAGTATCGCTTGACCGGGGTGTTTCCTTAGATGAAGATATCCAAAATCATCGTAAATGCTAGACCAGAAACAGCTACAACGGTCGATAGTACCGTATACGTACCAAAGGCTTCTTTCAATGTCATACCAAGTGATTCTTTTACCATCCAGAATCCAGCATCGTTGACATGAGAAGCAATCGCACTGCCTGCACCCGTGGCAAGAGCAACCAGCTCCAGGTTAACATCCGGCATTGTACCTAGTGACGGAATGACCAAACCTGCCGTTGTCAGTGTAGCCACAGTTCCGGATCCAAGACAGATACGAAGTATTGCCGCGACCATCCAGGCGAAGAATACTGGTGACATAGAAGTGTCTGCAAAGATAGAAGCAACATAGTCACCTACACCACCATCGATAAGCACCTGCTTCAAGGCTCCGCCTCCACCGATGATCAATAGCAGCATACCAAGTGCATTGATAGCAGATCCACAAGAATCCATCAGTTTCTTGATCGGGATATTTCTTCTTATCCCCATTGTGTATATCGCAACTAACAGGGAAATTACCATTGCTGTGGATGAGTTACCCACAAAACGAATGATTTCTATCAACATATTGTCATCGAACTTCAATGATGTTTGCAGGATATCCACAGCCGCACCGATTGCCATGAGGATAACCGGGAATAATGCTGTGAAGACACTGATACCGAAACCTGGCATTTCCTCTTCTTTGAATGTTTTCGCTACACCAAAGGATGCACTGCCCTCACGTGTCCATGCAGTCGGAACAATTCTTTTAGCAAGCTTCGGATACAGAATACCTGCAAGGATAACAGTAGGAATTGCAACGATGATACCATAAATAAGCATAAGTCCAATATTAGCACCATATTCCGCTGCTACTGCAGTTGGACCTGGGTGCGGCGGAAGGAATGCGTGTGTTGCAAGTGCCGCTGTTACCATCGGCAATCCAAGATGCACGATAGATACTTTCAATTCTTTTGCGATCGAGAAGATGATCGGAATAAGCAAGACAATTGTTACTTCAAGGAACAAAGCAATACCAACGATGAAGGAAGCAAATAGAACTGCCCATTGAATCCGTTTTTCACCGAATCTATCAATAAGCGTAGTCGCAATTCGATTGGCACCTCCAGCGTCTGCAATCAGACGGCCAAGCATAGCACCCATACCGAATATCAGTGCGATATGTCCGAGCGTACCGCCTAAACCGCTTTCAATTGAGCCAACTACTTCTGACATCGGCATGCCTAACAGCAATGCGACGATAAAGGAAACAATAATCAACGAAACAAATGTATTGAGCTTAAGTCCCATAATCATAATAAGCAATAATAGTACACCTAAAGCTATAATCAGTAATGGCATGATGATTTCCCCCAAATCCCTTTGTAAGTGTTTTCATTGTTGTCCGTCAGAAAGGAAGGACTAACGCATCCTTCCTTTCTGACGGTATATTGTTTTGCTTAAAGTGTCGTACGAGTAAAGTTTGGTGCATATTGTGCTGCAACTTTGATACATTCTTCCATGCTGATGCTTTCCGCGATGTTTTTACCAGCAATATCGAATGCTGTACCGTGGTCAACGGATGTACGCAAGAACGGCAGACCATTCGTGATGGAAACAGTACGGTGGAAATCTGTCATCTTCGCTGCGATATGACCTTGGTCATGATACAAGGAAAGAACTGCATCGTACTTGCCGTTAAGTGCTTGGAAGAATACAGAGTCTGCAGGAACTGGTCCGACTGCATCGATACCGTCTTTAACAGCAAGCTCGATACCAGGTTTGATTTGTTCTACTTCCTCCCAGCCGAACAAGCCGCCTTCACCGCTATGCGGGTTCAAGCCTGCCACTGCAAAGCGGCGATTTTCCACCCCTAGACGCTGAAGTGCTCTGTCACAGCGGATCAGGTAATCTTGAACTCTTTCTTTCGTCATCTGCGCGATAGCATCTTTCAAGGAAAGGTGACGTGTAAGGAAGAAGATACGCATGCCGTTTACTTCGAACATTGTCAGCGGATCATCCGTGCCAGCAAGGTCTTCAAGCATTTCTGTATGTCCGATGTAAGGAACTTTGGCTGCTTTCAAGGACTCTTTATTAATCGGTGTTGTCGCTAGTGCCTGTACTTGACCATCCATCGCAAGCTCTACAGATTTCTTGATATATTCGAACGCGCCTTGGCCGCCTTGAACGGAAACTTGACCGTACTCTAGCTTTTCGATATCAATGTTGTCCAGATTGATTACGTCGACAGTACCTAGTTCATATTTTCCTTCTGTCGGAGAGGAAACTTCATTTACTTCTAGATTCGCTTCAACGATTTCAATAGCTTTTTTGATGACTGCTGTATCACCGATCACAAGTGGTTTACATACATCATAAATTTCCTGTTTTGTTAGTGACTTCATTGTAATTTCCGGTCCGATACCTGCTGGATCTCCCATTGGAATTGCGATAATTGCTCTTTCTGTCATTGTTTATTCCTCCTTAAAATTTAGCTTCCAAATATTTCACGCTTGTATAAATTGCTTTCATTCCGCCTGCTGTGCCGCCTTTGGTTACGATTGGAATGCCATCCAGGTATCCTCCCATAAATTTCCCATAAGCGATTAGAGGCAGGATTTCATCCAACAGCTGAATTCCTTCTGCTCTGCTTATCGAGCACAGTGAAGCGGTTACATCTCCACCACTAGAGAAACAGCCCCCAATTTCAAACTTGCTTTCTTGTACAACAACTCGTGTTATTTTGCCGAGACCATCGGCAATACGTTTCGCCAACGCATCCTGACTCACGCCCTGCTGTGCTCCAAGCGTTTTCAAATCAAGGATTTCAGAACCAGGTGCATCAGTTGTGATTAGCAGTATATCCTGCTTCTCCATTTCCTGCTTTGCCAGAGCAATGACCCGATCTACCTCTTCATCCCAGACACCATCCACTGTCGCCAGCTTTTTGGAATCCACATAAATTGGTCGGAGATTCGTCTTATCCTTCAGATATTGCAGCTGTTTCGAGCTATTCGATGTGACACTTCCAACTGTGACGATAATTTTCTTATCCTTCATCCGCTTCCGACTGAATGCGCGGGCGAATGCCGCTGTCAGCGGGCCAGGATCAGTCGGCACCATCTGGTAAGCTTCAAGCTCTGCCATGGCACCTGCAACTGCATCAATGTCTTCATTCGTGATAACATCCGGCACGATGATTCTGGCACCGGCGTCAATTGCTTCCTGCATCTTGCTCTCAATCGCTTGCTTGCCTGCAAGGATTGTCTCAAGGCCGATGCTTGCTACGTTGAATTTACTCTGTTTTTCTACCAGTTTTGGCACATGTGATTCTGTAACCGGTTTAACCGGATCCTTACCCACATCTGACAATTGAACAGGTACGCCGTGAACGAGCAAGTACCCGCCAGATACGATTCGTCCGGAATCCGGATAAGCTGGTACGACGACAGCAACTGCTTGCGTTCCCAGTTCATCGAGCAGTGTATCAAGCTCAACACCGATATTACCGCGTACTGTACTGTCGATCCGCTTGCAGACGATATCCGTCTCCCACTTCTTCAAGTTTTCCGCAACCGTTTTCACACGACGGTGCGCGACCTCTCTCTTAACATATCGGCTATCGGTATCGACAATCACACCGTTGATCTGGTCTGAGGAAGGGAGATGGTCGTAGAAGACCATCGTCGCAACGTTATATCCAAGCTTCGTCAGCTTAACACCAGTTCCATTTCCACCAGTTAGATCATCTGCAATTACACCAATCTTCATCAGGCTTCCTCCTCTGCTGCTACGACCTCCAAAAGCTCCGGTAATTCTCTCGGATGATAAGCCCTTATGCCACTATCCGAAATGACACCGGATAATACACCTAAATCACAAACCTTAGCAAGCGCCTTCTGATCCAGCTTGCTTGAATCCGCCACCAGCCAAGTAGCCTGCGCTGATTCAACCATCAATTTTTTAATGGAAGCCTTCTCAAAAGTAGGTGCTGTCACACCAACTCGCAGGTGAACTGCATGTGCACCTAAGAAAAACAAATCTACATGCAGGTTACGCAATGTCTGCTCTGTGAGCGGACCAAATAGCGCCCCGATATTATTCTGCATCTCTCCGCCTGTTAGAATCACCTTAACCTCACTATCCATCAGCTCGGCTGCAATCTTGATATCATTCGTTACGACTGTCAAATTCTGCTTTTGTTTAAGCAGCTTCGCGATCTCAAGTGTCGTTGTTCCTGAATCAAGCAGGATTGTAAAGTGTTCCTGCACCAGCTCAACAGCCCGTTTAGCAATCAGACGCTTTTCATCAGCATGCTTGCCTTCTTTTGTCTGGAATGACGATTCCATCACCAGCGGTTTGTTGAGGATTGCACCACCCAGCGTTCGGATAATCTGCTCTTGTTCCTCCAAATAGTTCAAATCTCGTCGGATTGTCATAGCAGATACATTGAGTTCTTCGGCTAATGCATCGATATCTATCTTTTCATTCTTATTTAATTGTTCTAAAATCACATTTCTGCGTTCATTTGGCTGCATTTTGTATCACCCTTGTTAATCATGAACATCTTATGTGTTCATAATATGCTTATTGATGTTAATTGTCAACAATATTATGTTATTAATTTTCAATTTTGTTATTATCGGTGTTAATCATTAACATTTTCTAAATTAAAACTCCAGTAACTGCAAAGTGAATTTTAAAGTATTAACTATACCACTCTTACGCAGTCCTATTGAACTCTTTTTCTTTTGCTGCACCTTCCAATGCAAAAACCAATTCATTTACTAAGAATGAGTATGTATAAACATTTGGTCGATGCGGACTTGTTTTCATATAGCAGAAATGTAATCCTGTGGCCTGGTTATCTATATCCTCGGCAGAGAAAGTTGATTGCAAAGAAGACCCACATAAACTTTCTGGACTGTAAGGCAAAGATAAATCAGATGATGATCAAAACACCGTGTTTATATCCAGGGAACTGGCTCGTCCCTATATCTTTTAATTTAAAAAGAAAAATAAAAAAAGTGAACATATTATCACGCTGTCTTCTCTAATGAGTGTGAAAGGAGGTAAGGTAGTGAAAACAGTAGTTTTTAAAAATATACAAATGGAGAGAAAAATGGACTTAGCACTTTTAGCAAAAAATGGTGACAAAGAAGCATTTTCATCACTGATTCAAGAAAACAAGCGAAACTTATATCGTGTGGCAAAAGGAATATTACATCATGAAGCAGATGTCGAAGACGCCATTCAGATTACTATCTTGAAAGCTTATGAAAATATAAGCAAATTGAGAGTAGCCGATTACTTCAAAACCTGGCTTATTCGGATACTTATTAACGAATGTAAGAGTATGTTAAGGAAAAGATATCGAACAGTTTATTTAGATAACTCCAATCATGAAACAGCTTCTATTGAAGATACATACGAAAATCTAGAATTACAAGAAGCTCTCTATTCTCTTAAAGAAAAACTAAGAATTGTTACTGTACTCTTTTATTATGAAGATCTATCAACAAAAGAAATCGCTAAAATATTATCTATACCTGAAGGAACTGTTCGCTCCAGATTATCAAAAGCGAGGATACTCTTACAAATAAAATTAAGTGAAATTAGAAAGGAGCAGTAACGTGACAAGCAAATTTGACGAAAACTTCAAAGATAAGATAAAGAAAAATACTAATAATATACCAGAACACATCCAAGTAAAAATAGACGATACTTTGGCAAACTTACCTGATAAAAATCTCCGCAGAAAAAGAAAAAAGAAAGCTATTACGTGGTCAGTTGCTGCTGCTATTCTTGCCATTTTCTTGATGAGTGTTCAATTGAATCCCTCATTAGCAAGCAGTATAGGAGTTCCTAATATAATTATAGATAAGCTATCATTAGGTGATGCGGAGAAAGTATCCAATGAAGCTAACATTGTACAAGAAAGTAATGGTGTAAAAATATCCATTACCAAGGCAATTTTTGATGGCTATTACTTAATGGTTTCCTATCATGCTGAGAGTGATCAGCCTTTCTCGGAAACACCTAGCCTCTTCCCTGAAGAGGCGAAAATTACATACAATGGTTTTAAATCAACCATTTCTCCTTCAAATGAGGTAGGTGAGTTTTTAGATAAAAACAAAAAAGCTTATGATGGCATGGTGATTTTCCCCCTAAACAAAGAGGCATTTACTGTTAGTGATACAGATGAAGCAAAGTTAGACCCTGACATCTTAGTAAAAGGAAATCAAATTGAAATCTCAGAATTACCGAAGAAATTTAAATTAGATATGAAAGCAACTGCTCTAGGCTTTGAAGAGGATAAAAAGCTGAAAGGAGAATGGCATTTTTCCCTTCAAGTGGACACGAAGAAAGCAGCTACTAAAAGTAAGACAGTGGAAGTAAATAAGAATCTTCCTGCTTTAGGTACAGATGTAAAGGTGGAGAAATTAGTAATAACCCCTATCAGAATTCACTTGCAAAGTGTACAGCACGAACACGCCGGCATTATTGATTTTCTAATTGAAGACAACGATGGCGAAGCAAAGAATTGGCTGAATGGGTCAGTCGGAGTCGGTAAAAATGGTTCTGAAAGAATGTTAAGCAGCTATGAAAACATTAATCCTTTGATGAAGAATTTAACAGTTGTGCCGTATAAACTAGATATGAGCGTCGAATTCTCAGCAGAAAATTCTACTATGTTCCAGCCTAATGGGGAAACGAAACTCCCTATAGGTGATAATGAATATATTACCATTTCAAACGTAGAGGTGAAGGATGGTAAAACATATATTTCCTATCACGCTGATGTTCCAGTAAACGAATATTTGCCTTTTATCATTAAAGATAAAAACGGAGGAGATTATATAAGGATTTTAGATGAAAGTATTGCTTCTCGGGCCAATAAAGATGCAATAGTAGTAATAGAAGGAAAACTTTTAGATGAAGAATATACTATTTATAGTCCAAATACGTATTACTTTGATGAAGCATTTACTGTAGATCTGAATCAATAGCAGCTAAAAAGCTGACAGAAACGTAAGCGAGATGTACAAATAAAAAACTTATTAGGCTGCCATCCTACCCGATTATTTTGGTATATGGTAGCCTAAAAGTATATTTATACCATTTATTAAAGGAGAAGATGCAGTTGCTGCGGTTACAATCACTCATACAGGAATCAGGAAAATTATTTATTTTCCTCTTTAGCATCTTTCTGTTCAGCTTGATTCCGTTATGTATTACCTCTGCCGGTCTACAGCCGCCAAGCCCGAAGGCAATCACTGGGTTCTTCCGTGACCTGCTCACCCCTCAGACATTGACATACATCAACAGCATATCTGGCGTAGAACGCCCTTTATTTCCGCTTATATTTGAGGCTTTTCGGTCGAGCTTTACGATATTCTCTCTATCACTTTTACTATCTCTCTGTATCGCACTGCTGCTTGCATGTGTGCAGCAATTTTTGCCTCCACGCTTTAGTCGATTAATGGAGACGATCGCTTCCTTTCTGCAGACGATTCCAGATCTTGTTTATATTGTCTCTGCTCAGCTATTGGTTGTAGCTGCTTACCAGCTAACACAGATCCGTTTCTTACGTTTTACTGGAGCCGGCGAAGCAGAAGCATTTGGACTGCCTATTCTTGTACTAAGCATCGTACCTACGCTCTTTTTGTACCATACTCTCGTAAACTTGATGGAGATAGAATGGCAGAAACCATACATAGAATTGGCAAAAGGGAAAGGTCTTTCACGATTTGCCGTCTTGCAAAAGCATCTCCTGCGTAATGTACTGGTGCGGCTCTCTTACCACCTCAAGTTCATCATTGCTACTTTACTAGGCAATCTATTCATTGTGGAGGTTCTGTTCAATAATTTTGGAATCACGACATTTCTGCTGTCATATACGCAGCCAGCCATCTTTTTCATTAGCGCTCTTCTGCTTTTCCTGCCGATTTATGCCTTGTTGAAAATTATTGAAATCGGTCTGTTTCTATTGCTTGGAGAAGGAGCGGAGCTATGAAAATTTGGCGGATTCCCTCTTTTCTTATTGGAAGCATAGTACTGTTTTTGCTTATTGCCGGTAGTATCGTTTATGGTTTGTTCTACCATTCTTATATTCCCCAGACTTCATTTGCATACAATGATGCTGGCGATTTACAGGGGCCTCCATTCGCACCCTTTGAATTTTCCTTTTTAGGCACCGATCATGCAGGGAATCACCTTGCTCCGACTCTGCTGATGGGAGCGAAGTATACGATAGGCGGTGTTATCGCTATCGCACTGATTGCGATGCTCCTCGCTTTCCTGCTTGGAACTGTGTTAGGTTTTAATAAAGGAAGACATCTTCGAACTTTGATGAAGAATAGCTTATTTTCTTTCTATTTTATCCCCGGATCCTTACTGGCTTACCTTATCTTAAAGCCGTTTTTATGGGAGCCTTTTGAAGGATTCCAACACTCACTGGCAGAGCGAATCGTTATTCAAATTATGGTAATTGGAATTTTACTTGTTCCTCCTGCCAGTTTACTGATTGCCGATTCGATTAGAGAGATTTTACAGACGGAATATATTCTAGCAAGCGTTACACTCGGTGCTTCACGCTGGCATCTTTTCCGCCTTCATGTACTGCCTGGTATTCGAACAACCTTGCTGCAGCTTCTATTCCGATGCCTGGTTCAGGCCTTTCTAATCATTGGGCACTTGAGCATTTTTAAGCTGTTTTTCGGAGGAACAAAGGTTAGCTATGATCCTTTTTCTCCTTCTCCGCCCGCTCCGATTACGAATGAGTGGTTCTCTTTCATGGGGAATTATTATGACTCCTTTTTAACTGGGGCAACTTGGCTATTATGGGTGCCGCTGCTGGCAATTATTGTGACAATCGTTTCTTTTCAATTACTGATCAATGGAATACAAAAGTATTTTCAGCAGTAAAAAACGCCGCCCCTTCATTAGGGCGGCGTTTCTTTAATTGGAGATGCTTTCTTCCAGTTTTTCGACCTGGGTTTGTTTGCGCATTTCCACTTCAACGATTTGATGGTTCAGTGTCTCGGTTATTTCCCACTCATATCCATGAGCTTCTATGACACTATGCTCTTCGATACTGCGAAGATTGGTGAGCATCCAGCCGCCGATTGTATCGACTTCTGCTTCGTTGACGAATCGAATGTTGAATTGCTCCTCAATTTCCTCAATCAGGACCCGACCATTCAGGCGATACTTATTTTCTGCAACCTTTTGGATGTCTGGTTTTTCATTTTCATCGAATTCGTCGCGTATTTCCCCGACGATTTCTTCAAGCATATCCTCCATTGTTACAATACCAGCAGTTCCGCCGTACTCATCGACGACTAGCGCAATATGAACACGCCTCTTCTGCATTGTCAGCAATGTATCATTCAGGCTTGTTCCTTCATGCACCGTTGGGATTGGGTGAATGAAGGCATCTAATTTCTTATCCTCTTTCGATGTGAAATCAGTCAGCATTTCTTTAACGTTAACAAAGCCGTAAATACGGTCTTTGTCACCGTCTTCTGTTACAGGATAGCGAGTATATTGATGCTCAACCATCACTTCCTGAATTTCATGCCGTGTCATCGTATCAGAAATAGCAATAACCTGTGTCCGCGGTACAAGGATATCCTTGACGACGCGATCGTTGAATGTAAAGATGTTCTCCATATAATCCAGCTCAGTCTTGTTGATCTCACCGCTCTGGAAGCTTTGTGCCATGATGATCTTCAGTTCCTCTTCGGAGTGGGCCTGCTCATGCGCGACTGGCTTTACGCCGAACATCCGCAGAAATACACGTGCAGATCCATTCAGTGTGTAGATAAAAGGTGCCATCAGCTTTCCAAACCAGTACAGCGGACGCGCCAGAATGAGCGTCATTTTCTCTGTATATTGGATTGCCAATGTTTTCGGAGCCAGCTCACCAATTACGACGTGCAGGAATGTCACGACCGCAAAGGCTATGGCGAATGAAAGAATGGTAGAAAGAGATTCTGATAAACCGAAGTACTCGAATACTGGGTGCAATATCTTTTCGACAGTCGGCTCACCAAGTGCACCTAATACCAGTGCAGTTACAGTAATTCCGAGCTGACAAGCAGATAAATAGTAATCAAGATCACGGACAAGCTTCTGTACGACTAAGGCGGTCTTGTTCCCTTCCTCGATGAGCTGCTCAATTCGTGACATACGTACTTTCACGACTGCGAACTCGGCACCGACGAAGAATGCCGTCAGAATGATGAACAAGGCGACTAAAGCTAAATTAAGTGCTAATAATGGGTCCAAATTTTCCCCCTTTACAGGGGTTCACCTCCGTATGATGTTGTATTTCTATATTGGTGTCTTCTTTCGCTGCGTTAACATGTTCATTACCTTCACCTTCCCAAGGGAATCGCCTCCTTTCAGTTTTGAAAAAAAGCCCCCATCTCGTTACCGGGATGGAGGCTTTTTTCTCCGCTCATGTATACTAGCTTATCAGGATTATAAGGTATATATGCTGTATTTTCAAATAAATCACCGTGAAATATTTTCGAATTTTAGTTCACTCAGGTAGAATAATAGTAACCGCTTACCGTGCAGGAGGTAGGAATGCTCTTTTTACTTATTATGATACTCAGTTTCTGTGTCGGAGTCGTTTTGGTGTTAGGTATCAGTTTCTATAAGCTCATCCGCCATAAGACTGTACCAGATAACAGCTATACTCCTTTTGATTACATTACCTCAGTCTCACAAGATGAATTCCATGAAGAAAAGCGGGAAAACAATTACAGAAGCCAAACAAGGAGGAGACGTATGAAAAGATTAAAGATAGCTAGTTTACCAGGAGATGGAGTCGGGAAAGAAGTCGTTCCAGCAGCTCAGACAGTTTTGAAAGCGGTTTCCAATGTGCATGGCGGAATGCAGTTTGATTTCACCGAATATCCATGGAGCTGTGAATACTATTTGGAACATAACCAGATGATGCCGGATGATGCGTTGGAACGCTTGCAGGATGCAGATGCTATTTTTCTTGGAGCTGTCGGGAATCAGAAGCTCGTACCAGACCACATTTCCTTATGGGGCATGCTGATCAAGATACGGCGTGAATTTGAGCAAGTTATCAATATTCGGCCTGCCAAGCTATTAAAGGGCATTACCTCACCACTTACGAACCCGAAGGACTTCGACTTGCTTGTAGTACGGGAAAACAGTGAAGGCGAATACAGCGAAGTCGGCGGCCGGATTTTCCGCGGTGAAGATGAAGTAGCAATTCAAAATGCGATTTTCTCAAGACGCGGGACAGAACGAGCAATGCGCTATGCATTCGAGCTTGCCGCAAAGCGCAGAAAGCATGTAACGAGCGCAACGAAGTCGAATGGAATCGTCCATAGCATGCCGTTTTGGGATGAAGTCTTCCAAGCTGTGAAAAGTGATTATCCAGATATTGAGTCAGACAGCCAGCACATCGACGCCCTTGCTGCTTTCTTCGTCACGCAGCCGCAGCGCTTTGATGTCATTGTGGCAAGCAATCTATTTGGTGATGTTCTTACCGATATCGGCGCCGCCATCATGGGAAGTATCGGTATTGCTCCTGCTGCTAATATCAATGTAAATGGTAAGTACCCCTCCATGTTCGAGCCCGTCCACGGTTCTGCCCCGGACATCGTCGGTAAAGGCATCGCCAATCCAATCGGACAAATTTGGACAGCGAAGCTAATGCTTGATCACTTTGGAGAGGAAGAGCTCGGAGTTAAACTGCTGGATATCATTGAAGATGTGACAGCGGCTAGGATTTTGACACCTGACTTGGGCGGAAAGTATGCAACAGAGGATGTCACGGCAGCGATTGTCGACAGGGTACACAAACTATAACCCTAAAAGAAAAAGAAGCTGCCATTTGGCGGCTTCTTTCTTAAATATTACTTTCACTCTCAAATGAAATGGATTTCATTATGATTCTGTTATACTAAACGACTTTCCATATAACTCCTGCCAATAGTCTGTGTCTCTTTTGTCCACCTGTTCACTTTTCTTTTCTGCAAAAAAAAAGCGCAATATGCGCTCTTAGACCAATTTCTTAGACAGCTCACGGTTACGCTGTTTGAACAATGCGTTATGAGAAGAAACCATACCCCAGCTGTCTGCAGCAGGCTCGATAAACTGTTTCGCTTTATTGACAGCATTGGCTGCATCCTGGAAACAGCCGGCAATCAAGGTGACCTTGCCATCATGCTTCAGAATATCTCCTGCAGCAAACAGACCAGGTACAGAGGACTCCCCGCTTGATGTTCCAGCGATATAGTAATTATCCAAAAGCTCAATATCCACTTCGCTGTTTTGAATCAGATCCATATCCCGTTCATAGCCATGATTCACAATAACTTCATCAATTGGCAAGAAAGTAGTCTCGTTAGTGTCGTGATTCGTCAATTCAACACGTTCAATATGTTGCTGGTTCGGACATGCTACGAGTTTCGTGATTGATGTACAAAGGAAACACTTGGCACCGCTACACTGCAATCGCTCTACTGATGCTTCATGACCTTTTAGTGCCTCATTGCGATATGTAACGTATACCTGTTTCGCGATAGGCTCCAGTTCATTTGCCCAATCGACAGCAGAGTTGCCGCCGCCAGAGATAATGACAGTTTTATCCTTGAAACGCTGCATGTCTTTGACTGTATAGTTGAGATTCGCTACTTCAAACCTCTCACAGCCTTCTATAGACAGTTTTTGCGGATTAAGTATTCCGCCGCCGACTGCTACAATGATTGTCTTGGAATAGTGAACTGTACCACTTGCAGCGTGAAGTTCAAAGATACCATCATCGTCCCGTTTAATGCTTGTTACCTTCTCGTTCAATACCACTTCCGGATCGAAGGTAAGTGCCTGCTCTGTCAGCTGGTCAATCAGTTTGCCTGCCGGAAGCGGCGGTAATCCGCCAACGTCCCAAATCATCTTTTCCGGATAAACATGGAGCTTACCGCCCAAATAAGGCTGAAACTCGATGATTTTCGTCTTCATTTGCCGTAACCCACTATAGAAAGCGGAATATAATCCCGCTGGACCTCCACCAATGATCGTAACATCATAGAGCAATTCTTCCTGCACACTGACTCCTCCTTTATTCCGATAGTGATAATCATTCTCATTCAAATATACCGGAAAAAATTCTCAAAATCAATGTTGACATACAAATTTTCTGCCTTTATGATGGAATCAAGCGAGATTGATAATCATTCTCATTCTCATCGTATAACCCTGGTGCCCTGTCCCCCTAACAGGGCACTCCCCCCTATAACATGAGGAGTGACATACATAATGAAAAAGCTATTTCCGGTATTATTTATTTTAGTGCTTGTATTAGCTGCTTGCGGCAGCAATGATTCATCTAACTCTGAAGAGAAAGCATCTTCATCTGGAAACGAAACTATTACATATGAATCAGAAGATGGTCCAGTTGAGGTACCTGCTGATCCGCAACGCGTCGTGGTGCTTTCTTCTTACGTCGGTGATTTAATCGACTTGGACGTACCAATTGTAGGAGCAGATGCCTGGTCCATGCAGAATCCACGCTTTGAGGATGCATTGAAGGATGCTGAGGAAGTAACTGAAGATGATCTAGAGAAGATCATCGAGCTTAAACCGGACTTGATCATAGGTCTTACCGGTTTGAAAAACCTAGATAAGCTGAAGGAAATTGCACCTACTGTTACGTTCACTTACGGCAAATTGAACTATCTCGATCAGCACGTTGAAATCGGTAAGCTTGTCAATAAAGAGGATGAAGCGCAAGCCTGGGCTGATGATTTTACCAAACGTGCAACAGAGACTGGGGAACAGATTAAGGAAAAAATCGGAGCTGACGCGACAGTATCTGTTGTCGAGAACTTCGATAAACAGCTGTACGTATACGGTGATAACTGGGGACGAGGAACCGAAGTGCTGTACCAGGCAATGGGCTTGAATATGCCGGAGAAAGTGAAAGAAGATGCACTGGAGGCAGGTTACTTCGCATTATCAACAGAAGTACTGCCTGACTATATGGGTGACTATGTCATCTTCAGCAAATTTGATGATGCAGATACATCTGTAGAAGATTCTGAGTCATTCCAGAATACTACTGCTGCAAAAAACAACCAGGTATATGAAGTTGATGGAAATGCCTTCTACTTTAACGATTCCAATACACTGGATTATCAGTTAGAATTTATCAAAGAGAGCTTCCTAGGAAATTAGGAAGCTCTTTCCCTTATCCTTACATAGAAAGATGGCTGGCCGATGAAGAACATACCATTTGTTTTGAAACTTGTTATTGGAATCCTATTGTCTATTACAGCATTTGCTGTGGCTTTGTCTCTCGGTGCTGCCGATATTTCCTTACGTGATATCTGGAACGCATTATTCAGCAGTCAAACAAATGATGATATCCTTATCATCCGTGAAAATCGGCTGCCGCGTGAAGTTGGAGCCTTTTTTGTCGGTGCAGCTTTAGCTGTAGCTGGTGCGATCATGCAGGGTATGACACGTAATCCGCTCGCAGATCCAGGCCTGCTCGGTTTGACAGCCGGAGCGAATGCGGCACTGGCAGCTGCTATGGCGTTCGTCCCCCAAGCAAATTACATCGTTATAATTATTGCCTGCTTTATAGGTGCTGCTGTCGGAGCCGGTCTTGTATTCGGTATTGGATCGCTTCGTCTTGGCGGTCTATCCCCTGTAAAAGTCGTTCTGGCTGGTGCTGCTGTATCTGCTTTGTTATATGCCGTATCAGAAGCAATTGGCTTAAGCTTTAAGCTGTCCAAACAAGTGTCCGCTTGGACAGCTGGCGGTCTAGTCGGTGTTAACTGGACGCAGTTAAAGCTCGTTATTCCAATCATACTGGCGGGAATCATCTTGTCGTTATTTTTATCTCATCAGCTAACGCTGCTCAGCTTAAGCGATGAAGTAGCTGTCGGCCTTGGTCAGAAGACCTTTGCAATCAAAGCATTATTATTCCTAGTGACTATCCTGCTGGCAGGAGCATCCGTCGCATTGGTTGGTAACATGACCTTCATCGGTCTGATGATTCCTCATATTGTGCGTTTTTTTGCTGGCACGGATTATCGTTATATACTTCCGTTGTCCTTTTTTGCCGGCGGAACCTTCATGCTGCTCGCTGATACAGCTGCCCGGACGATCAATGCACCTTATGAAACGCCGCTTGTGGCTATCGTAGCCGCTCTCGGTCTGCCATTCTTCTTACTCATCGTCCATCGGGGAGGTCGCGCTTACTCATGAAAACAGCAAAAAAAGGCAAACAGGCGATCATGATGATTTCTCTGACTGTGCTGATCCTTGTTACAATCATCATCGGAATGGGACTTGGTCCTGCATCGTTATCTTATAATCGTTTACTGCCAACATTATTTGGCAATGGGACTTTCCCTGAATCATTTGTTTTGTTTGATATCCGGCTTCCTCGTATTACAGTTACACTGCTCGCTGGGATGGCACTAGCCTTGTCCGGTGCGATCCTGCAAGGAATTACGAGGAATGATCTCACAGATCCCGGAATCATCGGTATCAATTCCGGCGCCGGAATAGGTATTGCAGTGTTTTTCCTGTTTATGCCGATTGATGCAGGAAGCTTTGCATATATCTTGCCGATTGTAGGTTTTGTTAGTGCACTTTTGACAGCCATGCTGATTTATCTTTTCTCATACAGCAAACAGCACGGTCTCCAGCCAGTCCGGCTTGTATTGGTCGGTGTCGGTTTTTCCATGGCTTTATCCGGTATGATGATCGTCCTGATATCCGCCGCTGACAGGGAAAAGGTAGATTTCATCGCTAAGTGGCTGGCGGGAAATATATGGGGTACGGACTGGCCATTCGTCCTTGCACTGCTGCCGTGGATCCTTATCATTTTGCCGCTTGCGCTTTACATGGCGAATCGGCTCAATGTGTTGGCTCTTAGTGAAGAAGTCGGAGTTGGGATAGGTGTTCAGCTGAATCGCGACCGTATCATTCTCATGATTGCGGCGGTGGCCATTGCTGCTGCAGCTGTGTCAGTTGCTGGGGGCATCAGCTTTGTTGGTTTGATGGCACCACATATCGCGCGAGCGCTTGTAGGAGCCAGACATCAGTACGTGCTTCCTGTTGCCTCCTTAATTGGCGGCTGGCTCTTGCTGCTGGCTGATACAATTGGACGGAATATCGCAACAGTGGATGGACTTCCAGCTGGCATCGTTGTCGCCTTCATAGGCGCTCCTTATTTCCTTTATCTTCTGCTGAAAAAATAAGAGGTACTGCATGTGCAGTACCTCTTTTCTTATTGGACAGAAGCCTCTTTCTCTTTTGATTCCTTATGCTGTGTATTCAGTAATACGAGCCCAATAATCACCAGTGCCAAACCGATAAACTTCATCCAGGAAGCCGATTCTCCAAATATGGTTATCCCGATCATTGCTGTCAGAGCCGTACCTGCACCGGACCAAGTTGCATAAGCAGTAGATAACGACATCGATTTCAGCGTGAAGGATAAAAATAGGAATGCACCTAGGTATCCGATTACTACGATTATCGACGGAAGCAAAACAGAAAACCCATCTGATACTTTCAGCATGGAAGATGCGATCGTCTCCAGTATAATGGCTAATGCAAGAAAAATACCTGCTTTCATTTTACACCCTCCTTCACTTCGATAGATTCATCAATACAAGCCCGACCAGCAGTATTGCAATGCCCAGAGCACCCTTTTTATTTACTTTCTCTTTGAAAAGCAATACACCGATTACCACAGTCAATATGGTACCAACACCACTCCACGTCGCATAAACAACCCCTAGCGGGAGGGACTGCAATGTGATGGATAACGCATAGAAACTGATGCCATATCCTACGACAATCCCGACCACAGGCAGCAGACGTTTAAATCCATTCGATAATTTCAGCATTGTGGAACTGAATACCTCAAATAAGATGGATGCAGCCAAAAACAAATAAGACATATTAATCCCCCTCTCGATTGTCTATACGCGCCAGTAATTTGTGCAATAAGTCGGCAGCAAAAGCTACTGTGCTTGTTGTGCCTGCCATTTCATTGAACCAAAGACCATCACAAACATAACGTATGGTGGCAGCTTCTTCCCACTCCAACCCATCTTGATCAAATCCTTGCTGCCATCTCACGTAGCTTTCTTTCCATATCTCCATTATTTCCGGATGGTCACTGAAAATAGATATAAGTGCACTGCTGCGATGTGTGCCGCCTTTTTGGATATCTTCAATTGTTGCTAATGCATAAGCCCTTGCATATGCTCCTCTTGCGTTTGGCTGTTTATCTAGATACCGTTCAATGGCTTCTTCAAATTCCCTGATGGCAGCTACATTCAATTCCTGAAATAATGCTTCCTTTGTGCGGTAATGATACAGCAAGCCACCTTTGCTGATTTCTGCACGCTTTGCTATCTTCTCGAGTGTGACATTGCTGACGCCCTCTTCCAGGATAAGCGCAGCTGCTGCATCCAGGATTTTATCTTGTGTCTTCATTTTTATCTCTCCTAACCGTCCAGACGGTACAGTATCAAGATAACACCACTAATTGCTTTTGACAAATCAAATAAAACAGAAAAGAAATCGTATAGAAGACATGTCACACTATCTGCCTACCAACTACTATAACGATACTAAAAGTACTTATGGAAATATTTCATAAATCTAATAGAGACACCTGTCCCATTTTTACTTCCATAAGGACTTTTATCTAGTTAAAACAGGGACATCTATTCTAGTTTGCGGAAAAATAGGTTTTTCATAACTGTGATTGACCCACTACAAAATTGCATTTCCTCATAGTCTACACTATACGAATGAAAAACTTAAAAGAAGGAGGCTGGCCATTCATGGATGAGAATTTCAAAAAGAAATTCATGGAAGCTGCTGGAAGCAATCCTCAAGGATCCATTATGGATTTACTGCTAACGGATGTTCTAGCAAAACATGGGGTATCCGATAATGCTCTACGGAATCTTTCCCCTGAAAGAAAAAATCAAATCAAGAAGATTTCTGACGAACTTCAGTTAGAACTTAAACGAATACTAGATTAAGGAGGTGATATAGATGAGTGATGTTTGGCGTCCAGATAGTAGTCAAAAGTGGAGTGCTCTAGATCCAAGAACAGCAGGATCCTTCTCCGACCCTGATGTGAATCAAGAAGCTAGACAAAAATCTGTAACAGAACAGTTTTCTAAGGAAAGTATCTATGTTATCGATTCTGTAGATGTAGAAGTATCAACAACTGACACGCAAGCCGCACTGACTATTCAAGCGGCTTTGCAAGCAGCTATTGCAGTCATCTTGAATATCTCTATTGGAGATAGCAGCAGATCAGATCAGATCGCCCAAGAACTCTTCCAGAAGGCTACTGTAAAACAGAAAAATGTTCAGAAGACCTTTGTAAGAAATTCCCGTAATGTTAGAGTAACAACCACAGATACTGATATAGCTGTAAATGTTCAATTGCTCGTTCAATTGCTAGTAGCACTGCTTGTAAGAGTAGATATCCTGTAAGTAATGAAGGAGTCGGGCACGTTGCTCGGCTCTTTATGTTTACATAGTATAGAATTATTACACATATTTTTTGTCATGCTTTCTTATCTACTTGATATACTAATAAACTACAAAAAGATGCTGCATCTACAGCACCTAGTTTTATTATTATTTATTCTTCTGATAGTGATTATTTTTTCTTATACCAACCAAAAATAACGTTGTTGATAGTACACTCAGCATGATAAGAATAACTACTAAAATGACAAAGTCAAATTCACTTTCCAGCATAAAAATAAAACTGGCGATAGTAACAAACTCAATAATTCCGGCAATCAAGAATATAGGCAATACACCTGGAGCGATAATGAATCCCCCCTTCTTAAGCTATTTTCACTCCCAATTTACCAGTTCCACATTATGGATATAAGGATGAAAAGACCCATATTATTCAAAAAGCATATCTGCTCACTAATTTGTCATGTAATTAAGATATTGCCGATTGTAATCGTTATCATTTTCCTATACTATAGACCTAGATAGTTTATCCTTTTTAAGGAATAGGTGGTCCTGATGCAGATCAAGCAAGTGTTGAATAATAACGTCATCACCGTCTTGGGCGAGCAGGAGCAAGAGCTTGTCATCATGGGGCGGGGAATTGCCTTTGGCTGTAAAGCTGGCGATGAAGTGGATGAAACGAAGATTGAAAAGACATTCAAGCTCGATGATAAGGAAATGAACAAACGACTGATGGAATTATTATCTGAGATTCCCCTTTCCTTTGTCGAAGTATCTGAAGAGATTATCCAATATGCCAAGCAACACACAAATAAGAAAATACATGACAATATCTATGTCAGCCTGACTGATCATATATACTATGCGGTTGAAAGATTCAAGCAAGGAATCGATATTAAGAATGCAATGCTTTGGGAAACCAAACGATTTTATCCAGATGAATATCGTATCGGACAGCATGCACTTTCGATTATTGCGGAAAAAGTCGGCATTATTCTGCCTGAGGACGAAGCAGGCTTCATTGCTTTGCATATCGTCAATGCTCAGATGAATGAAGACATGCCAGTAATGATCAATATTACAAAGTTCATCCAGGATGTCCTTCATATCGTTAAATTCCATTTTGGTATTGAATACGATGAAGAGTCGCTAGCCTACTACCGATTTGTTACACACTTGAAGTTCTTTGCCCAGAGGATCTTGAATCACCGCAAACATAAGGACGAAGATAATAGCTTATTCGAAATGGTAAAGACCAACTATAGTAAAGCCTATGCATGTGCGCAGAAGGTCCAGTCCTACATCCAGAAGATGTACCAGGAGCAGCTGACCAATGAAGATCTACTTTACCTGACGATCCACATTCACCGAATCGTTCAAAAGAAAGAGGAACACAGATAAAGCCAGCCGTCATCGGCTGGCTTTATTGCTGTTCTTATAGATCATCGAATCCGTTCAAATCACTTGTTTTCGTGTACTGACGGGATTTTTGTTCAAAGAAATCGGATTTCGTACCATTGAAATTATCCGTGTAGGCACGAATCCATTTCATTGGATTCTTTTCATAACCTTCGTAAATTTCGCTTAGTCCAAGCATACGAAGCATTTTATTCGCACGATATTTCACGTAGCCTTCCATGTCATCCAGGTTGATTCCATCGATACCGTCCAATACATAACGGCTCCAGCGCGCTTCTTGCTCTACTGAATGACGGAATTGATCATACACCCACTCAATGAATTCGTCGTTATTGTACTCTGGATTTTCCGCTAGTGTCGCACGGAACAATTCACTGATAAAACGACCATGATGCAGTTCATCCCGATTGATGTAGGAAATCATCGTCGAGGTACCGACCATTTTCTGATTACGCGCCAAGTTATAGAAGAACGCGAATCCACTGTAGAAGAATAATCCTTCCAAAAGTGTAGAGTATACCATTGCCTTAAGAACTGTCTCGATGGTCGGATTTTGCGCAAATTCATTGTAAACAGCAGCAATTCTTTCGTTCCGTTCCAACAATACCTTATCTGTGCGTCCTTCGTTAAAGGAAGCAATCTGGTTATCATAATTTGTTACAGAAGCAAGTACATATGTGTAACTATGATTATGCTCGCTTTCCTGGTCAGCAATTGTTGCTAAAATCGATTTGACACTTGGGTCTGTCGAATAAGCAGCTATTTTGGAAGCGATATCCGTTTGAGGGCCGTCCAATGTCGCCAGCAAACCGATAATTTTCAGGAATGCTGTACGCTCCTCATCAGATAGATTCGCAAATTGTTTTGTATCTGCCACCATATTCACTTCATTGGCAGTCCAAAACAAACCGCGAATTGTTTTACGCAGTTCATAGAAATGTGGGTAAGCAACGTTATCCCAATGTAGGATTCCGCTTGCATCTCCGTTAAATAATGCAGTAGATTTATTTGGATTCGTCGGCTCCAAAACGGTAGCCTTCATCAATTTAGCCATTCCAATACTCCTCTCGTCCATTCCAATACTTCTTCTTCCTGAGATCCTCTTGGCGATTGCTCTATTTTAAGCGGTGCAATTGGCGAATGATAGAATTTGGACAGCTTGTCCGCTGCCATACAAAACATATCATCACCGCCAAACTGTGTATCACCAGTGCCGAACACAAACACATTCTCTGGCTTATATCCGACATCCGCCACAAAATCCTTCACATCGAATGGGGTATCACCAGATCCCCATGTATACGTACCGATCAGCATCGCATCATAATCTGGCACATGCGGAAACGGCTCATTGCCATTCATGCAATAAAGCGTCACGTCCTGCTGTTTATGTGTCAGCTCTTGTGCAATCAGCTTTGCAACTTCTTTCGTATTGCCGCTGACAGAAGCATATGCGATGAGTAAGGTTTTTGTTTGGAGGGGTTTCGCCATCGTTGCTGATCCTCTTTCAGAAAGTCCCATCGTATCAGTCCAATCTGTTCATAATTCTATCATATTCCGGGCCTCTTCGGTACTGTAAGCTATTCCCTTAGCCATAGAAAGAAAACTATATATAGACTTTATCATTTAATATTAACATACATATAGTGCCTGTCTAATATAATTTGTGAACATATTATTTACAGGATCAAATCTAGTATTGGTTCAATAGTAGCTCTAATCGTTATATCCTAAGCGTCATTAAAAAAACCGGCTGGCACGTGCCAGTCGGTTTTCCACTACAATTTTAAGCGCTATTACTAAGAATAAAAGCAGACTTTATTTAAGTTTGAATTCAGCTTTCTTTCCTTTGGAAATGTCCTCTGAATTTTCATCATACAAAGGTCCAAGCTCGATATCGAATGCTTTATCTTTCCATATCTTGTCGTACTGCTCCTTATCAAGTACATATACCTGTAGCAATTCACCGGATTCACCCGCTGCAATGCTTTGCTGGTACTCATAAGGAGATAGCATACGTTCGCTCATTTGATACTGTGAACCATCATTTACATAAAGATTGGATGCAATGTTATCCAATCCGATATTATCTGATCCTTTGTTATCAACATTGAATTTAACAGTCAGCAAGACAACGCCATTTTGGAAATTCTCAAAGCGAGGTGCCTCATATTCATTTGGTGTAAAATCAGCAAATTGGAAGCCATCCAATGTAATCGTAGAATCACCAAGCTCCTGACTTTGCCCGATGCCTTCCTTCTCCTCAATCATGGTTTTTTCACCCATGTTATCAACCGAAATGGCATCCTGATAAAACGCTGCATTTGCTTCTGTTTGTTTTGCCCCTTCTTCACTCAAATTAATAGTGAATTGACCTTTGGTTCCAAGAGCTGTACTTAAATCATCCGGATTGGTAGTTGGTGCAGGAACTTCTACAGTAGCAGATCCTGATTCCATTGCTGCTTTAAGTTCAGTTTCACCCATTGGATAAGCATAAGTACCAGTAATGGTTTCTCCTGCTTTAAGCTCGTAATTATTATCAGGACTTAGCTTTGTCGCTAGTTGACCATCTTCCGGGATAATATCTTTGTAGTTATTATAAGCTTTAACGGCACCTGTAAAACTCATATACATAAACGGTGTATAGTGGAGATCTTTGTCTGTGTCATTCTTAACTGTATATTGAGCAAGAATGACTCCTCCGTTTGTTTCATCATTGAAAGGAATACTATAGTCTGTATGGAAGTCCTTTAAACCAACTAGGGAGTAAGAATCCAGGGAGACTGAAACACCTTCCATTTCGTGTGTTTGTGGCTCGGTAGCTTCAAAGAAGACAGTTGTTTCCTCTGCATCTGTAGTCGTTTTCATATAATC
This sequence comes from Terribacillus saccharophilus, assembly GCF_002272075.1. Classification (GTDB taxonomy): domain Bacteria; phylum Bacillota; class Bacilli; order Bacillales; family Amphibacillaceae; genus Terribacillus; species Terribacillus saccharophilus_A. Next base: position 93,035 of record NZ_NPBJ01000027.1, on the reverse strand, counting down.
AATTAGTTCGGCGAAATCGGCAGAGCCGGAAACAGCTTCTTCTTTATCTGCAGCTGTATCTGTATCCTCTGCTTTTACTTCATCTTCTTGGCTAGCTGCTTCAGATGCAGCTGGTTTTTCTTCTGTGCTCGCTTTTTTACTGTCACTTCCGCAACCACTAATAATAATTACAGAAAGAAGCGCGCCAAAGAGCAGCATTAATTTCTTATTCAAGTTTTCATCCTCCATTCAGAACTTATGATAATAAGCGTAACATGTTCTATAATCTGGCAATATCGGCATTTAGTAGTAAATTTTGTCTTGTAACTTCCTCCATTTCCAGGACTCCTTATATATTGCAGTATAAAGTACCTAAATCGCTCTATAATGCCTCATATCAGTGTTTTTTTACCCACCACATCGATAAACTACATTCTTTCGAAAAAAAAGAAGACCGTGTATACGATCTCCTTTTCCATTATTAATTACAAAAGATAAACCACCTTTGTCTTATTCCATTACTTCTTCCTAAGTCGGAACAATAACCCCTTCATCCACATAAGGTATGCCATTACGAAGAAGGCTCTCAATTCCACCTGGATGGTACGTCATCACTTCATCCACTTCGGAATAAGACTTCCACACAGCTTCGGCTATTTTTTTCGTATCCTGAATCTGAATTTCTCCACCAATCAGTCTAGCTTTAAACGTCACAAAGGTAGCGTGTTCATTGACAGCTTGTAATTTTGCCTCATTAACGGCAACGATAGTTGTCACTTCTACGTCCAAACCTGTTTCTTCCTTTGCTTCCCGTACTGCAGCTTCAGCCAGTGATTCGCCTGGTTCGACTAAGCCGCCTGGTAATGTCCAACTGCCGTTCTTTTTGTTATGTACCATAAGAATTTGCTGTGTCTCTTCATTATGAATCAATGCGTAGGCTACTCGTACTTCTTTCATATCCATACCTCCTCCATTCTCTGTCTCCAGTATATACCAAATAAATGTTTCCCTGTTCCCTGTTGACAACAATTAAAGAAACTCATATAGTTTAGTTTAGTTAACTTAATTTATGAGGTGCTTACGATGAAGGCTTTATTTAAAAACAAACAATTCACCGCTCTGCTCTTCTCCGAACTCTTTTCGGTTTTGAGTTTTTCCATGTATATGATTACAGTATCTTGGTATGTCGTTGATGTGCTCCATCATCCTCAATACCTTGGCCTGGTAATGGCAGCTGCGTCTATACCGCGTATGGTGACAATGATAATCGGCGGTGTACTTGCTGATCGCATTCAAAAATCTAAAATCTTATTCAGCACCCAATTGCTGCAGGGAGTATTGATTGGTATCTTGCTCTGGGGGCTTGCACATGATTCCCTGACGATAGCATTACTGCTTGTTGTATCTTTTTTTATTGGCTGTTTGGATGGATTTTTCTTCCCAGCTCTGTCATCTTTAGTCCCAAACATCGTATCTCAAAAAGAACTGCAGCCTGCCAATACACTTATTCATAGCTCCCAAGAACTGATATTCCTAATCGGTCCGATTGCTGCAGGTGCAATTTTGCATTATTACAATTTCACTGCTACCTTTGCTGTCAGCATAGCAGCCACTGTAATTGGCGCTTGCATTGTCTTCCCAGCCTTTATCAAAGATGCAAAACCAGATAAAAACAAAGAAAAGACTTCCTTCATTACGGAATTCAAAGAAGGCTATCGCTACCTGCGATCCTCTTCTATCTATATATCCGCAATTAGCATTATTATCATTGTGAATTTCTTTGTTTTTGGTCCAATGTTCCTCAGCTTGCCTATCCTGGCTGAGGAGCTTGGCGGCAGCGCTTTGGATCTTAGCTTTTTAGAGGCTGGTTTCTCTGTTGGGTCCCTTGCAGCCACTATCTTCCTGCTTTTCTTCACACTAAAAAAGAATCGCGGAAGACTAGTTCTTATATTCCTGATTGCTAGTGTTTTGGCTCTTGGAGTCTTCAGTCAGATCCCAAGTTTACATTGGCTGATTCCAGTTGCAACGATGATTGGATTCTTCGGTTTTATTACGTATATTCCAACTGATGTCATCATTCAGGAGAAAACAGATCCTGCGATGATGGGAAGGGTCATGAGTATCGTATTCTTAGCTTCCACAGCATTCGACCCTATTTCTCAAACCCTGTTCAGTTCCTTGATGAGCGTTGGTTTTTCTGCACGTATTCTGCTTGCCGCATTTGCTGGTGCTGGATTACTTATGGCGGCCCTAGTATTTGCAAAAGCTAAAAAATGGCGTAATATGCAATAAAGAAGTTGTTTTGGAAGGAACGATGCACATGAGCCTTTCGTATAAGGAAATTATCCGAAGAATGAATGAAGCCTATGAGGAGTTTGGCATTCTTATCTCCCAAGAGACAAAGAAACTTGATGAGCTGGATTTAACGATTCAGCAGGAGTACATGCTGTCTTATATCCAGAAAAACAAACAAACTACAGCCAATGATATTGCAGCAGATTTCAGTATTTCCAAAAGTGCCGTTAGCCAAGTGCTATCTAAACTAGAAAAAAGAGATATGATCACCAAGCAAGTTAACCCTTCAAATAAGCGGGAATACTTTTTAGCTCTTGGAAACAACGGTCAAGAGTATATGGATAGTCTCAAGCAATTGGACGAAATACTCATCGATAAATATTATTCCAAGATCGACCTTAATGAATTGCATCAAATGACAGAAACAATGGTGAAGATTAATAATGTCATACGGGAACAGAAGAAATAGAGGTGACACCTTTTGGTGGCACCTCATTTTTTATTGCATTAAATGACATTCCAGTAGACCCATTAAGGGGTTCCTTTCTGTTCCAATAGCTAATTTGATGCTGGGGCAAAAAGCTGGAGCATTGGCATTTATACCGGGCTTCCTGGCCAGCTCCCTCACACGCGCATTACTAGGCTGGCTTATCTTCCGCCGATTAAAAACACCTGAACAGCGCCAGAAAAAATAAGAGGAGTTCTAATCGACGCCTTTTACAAAGGGACAAATTCTTTTTCATAAATAGTTCCCACTTGGAAAAGTACTTGGGATGCGTGCTGTTTGAACTTGTATTCGATTGCCTTGCCTTTTGAAAAATACAATCCAGCGTCCTCTGGTGATCTTTCTAATCCTGCGAACAATCTGCCTGCCCCTACACTCGGATGCGGGCCGAAGAAGCGGATGAACGGCTGAATAAGTAGCGGTAAGCCTCCGTTTCTGCCTTTTCGCATCGTATTGTTATTTCCTGGATCAACACTGATAATCGTGATGCCTTCTTTCTTCAGTTTTGGCGCTAAAGCGTGTGTCCAAAGGGTAATGGCTAGCTTTGTAGATGTATAAGGACCCGTAAGCTTCTGAAACTTCTTCGGTTTTGCTAATTCCTCAGGTTCAAATGTCTTCCTGAATCTGAATGCATCCGAACTTGTCTGGATGACTATACCTGGAGAACCTTTTTTCAATAGCACTAATAGCTCCATTGTGATGATGTATGGGACTACTGTCTGCACTTCGTAATGAAGCTCACGCCCTTGTGGTAAAAAGAGAAGCTCCGGAAAACTGCCTCCTGCATTATTGAATAGTGCATCGAGCTTTGGTTCCAGCTCCTTTATTTGTTCCAAAGCGGATTTTAGCTTTGTGAAATCTGATAAATCGGTACGATAGATTCTGATGATCCGCTGATGGATTTTCTGCTGCAGCTCCTGTTCTTCTTCCGGAAATCCTGAACGAATCAATGCGACTACCTCCCAGTCATTTTCGATCAGTTTCTTCGTCAGCTCCAAGCCTATACCGCTATTTGCACCTGTAACAAGTGCTATTTTTTTCTTTCCTTCTGTCATTATTTTCTCCTCCATTCGTGAATGGCTGTAGTATATAAGATGGAGTTTACTCCGGGTCAATACAAAATAATTTTCTTGACCTGGAGTAAACTTCAGGTTCTACAATAAGCTTAAATAAGAAGGAGGCGGACGTATGTATACAATCAAACAAGCAAGTACGCTTTCCGGTTTAAGCATCGATACAATTCGTTTTTATGAGAAAGCTGGATTACTTCCTGCAATAAATCGGCTGGCAAATGGACATCGCTCTTTTTTACCGACTGACATTGAACGGATGAAAATAATTATTTGTATGAAAAAAGCCGGCTTTACTTTAGAAGAGTTGAAATCTTATCTTGATATCGCTGAAACAAGCAATATACATGAACATCCTGAATTAATTGCAGGCATGCTTCAACACAAGGAAAAACTTAAAAATCAAATGGTCCAATTACAGACCGTTTTAGACTTTATCGATCAAAAATTATCGGAGGGATCCTGGCTGGAGAGGAAAGCATAACTTTGGTATAGCTTCCGTTCTGCAAGACTATAACACTTGGTATGTTTGATGCTTCTTCCGTCCATACTGCTTGCTAGTGAGGTGGTTAGGATGGATGTAAAACCAAATCTATTATATTCGATGCTGGATGGCTATAAACCGGTCCGTAATCTACTAGGGCTGGGTGACCCGAGTGTTCAAAAGATTGATGATCAGTGGTGGATGTTTTTTGGCGGGTTCCAGCGCAACTTTAAAAATAATCTTTTCAGTGCCAGTCTCCCAAAAGGATCGCCGCTGACGACAGCTAATGCCTGGAGGATTTCAACGTATCCCGGAAAGCCACACAAAGCGAAGCCTTTGCTGCCTCAGCCAAAGGAAGCTGCCTGGGATCGGTACGGATTGCATGAGCCGTGTTATGTTGAGGGGAAAGTGGATGGAGAGCTGGTTCGCCGCATTTACTACACCGGCCGAAGTGCCAGTAATGTCTTAGGAAATGAATCTCCCTATTCGATCGGCTGTTTGGAAATGAGGCATGGCAGATGGTTTCGCTACCCGAAGCCAGTAATGACCGGAACGGTTCGAAATGATAGTGTACTTGCTCCAAAAGTGATTTACGATGAAGGTAAGTGGAAAATGTGGTTTGCGGCGACACCACACGAGCCCGGAAAAGGAGATATCCCAATGCACGAGGTGTATGCTGCCGAAAGCGAGAACGGCCTCGATACTTGGACGAAGCCACGTCTATTTTTCACTCGTGAGGATGCATTTACGCATGCCAGGCCAAAGCGAATTCATAATATGTACTACTTGCTCGTCAGCCGCTGCGGCAATGCTTTTGGCGAGGATACTTATAAGTCGCAGGATCTCTGGTTATTCAAAAGTAAAACAGCAAGCTTCACGAGAGCAGATTGGTCAGAGGAGCCGAAGCTGCTGATAAAAGCAGACACTGGAGAAGCCTGGTATCAGAATGGCATATTCGGATCGTGTCTTTGTGTTGATGATAATGGAGAGCTGGTCGTCTTCTTTTCAGCCATTAATAAATCTATCTACTGGCTCAATGAAGCGAGCGATCGGCTCAAAAGAGGAAAGAAACCTCCATTTCCTGCACCATTCTATTTTACAGTCGGCAATATGCGGGTAGACGAAACAATAGCAAAATAAGAAGGAATGCTTTTTCTGCATTCCTTCTTATTTTCTTTTACTCTAAGTTTTTAATAACAGCCATTTCTTTTCCGAATCTATCTCCGTTATCAACAAAACCAATGCTGGTGTATAAATGATGCGCAGCCTGATTATCGGGATGGTAACCGACAATGACTTTATTAGCATCTGGTAATTCTGCTATTCTTGAGATCAATAATTGCACAGCCAGTTTCGCTATCCCTTTGCCTTGATAGTTTTTGTCGATCATTATCCTATAAATCCAATAGCCCTCAAGTTCTTCTTTAACAGTATTAAACATTAGGAAACCTACTATCTTTTCATTCAAACTAATGCCGTATAGCCTTAACGTAGTTTCAAATTTTGATTGTGCTATGGAAATTGCATTCGATTCTATGAATGCTTCCTGCTCCTTAGATACATTTAGCTGGCAGCATTCGTACCAGTTGCTTGCATCTAGTTCTGTAAGACTTACCTTGTTTTGTTCCAAAATAATTCCCCTTCCAAGATGAGGGGAAACGCTACGCGACTTAGTTAGTTGGACGCTCCCCTTTTTTGTTTGCTTTGTCTGAATCTATTCTAGTTATTTTCATAATGAACGCCCCCTTCAAAGTCTAGCAGGTGATTTTACCTTCCTGACTTTGTCATATTTATTATATTCCACCATGTTTTCAACGTTCTCTTCCTTTTAAATTACGTACCAATGCAGGACCCCTTTTCAAACCTTCCACTCCCGCCATACTGCATACCGAAGCAATAATCACTCCCGCACCTAACAGCTTGGCAGTCAGATATAATCCCGTACCTGCAGCAATATCAATCACGACAAATGAATATATAGCAGTTGCTTTCACAACAACGATTATAATTTCCCGCTTTTTTGCTGACACGAAGCAAGCCCCCTTCCTCCGTGTTCAGTTTATGTGCAAGGCAGCTTGACCCATGTTCAAATGTTCACACGATCTGTTTTTGCTTCTTTCACTTTTTGGATATACTGCTGTGCAATCGATGTAATTTTGTCATAGTCTCCTGTGCTGGCAGGAGCTACAAGATTGCCGCCGACTCCAACAGCTACCGCTCCATTCTTCAGCCAATCGCCCACATTCTCCAAATCGACTCCACCTGTTGGCATGATATTCGCCTGCGGAAGCGGAGCTTTGACTGCTTTGATATAACTTGGACCGAAAGCACTTCCCGGGAAGAGCTTAATAATATCAACTCCTGCTTCCATCGCCTGCTTTATTTCCCCGATTGTCATACATCCTGGCAAGTAAGGAACTTGATAAAGATTACATAACTTGGCTGTTTCAGCATCAAAGGTCGGACTCACAATGAAACTCGCACCTGCGAGTATTGCTAAACGGGCTGTCGTACTATCCAGCACTGTACCTGCCCCAATGACCACATCTGGGCTTTCAACATACTGGGCAGAGAGCTGTTTGATCACTTGATCAGCATCCTTAACAGTGAATGTCACTTCAATCCCTGTAAGACCGCCCTCTATACATGCATCGGAAATCTGTATAGCTTGTTCTGGCGAATCCGCACGAACTACTGCTACAATAGCTTGGTCAGTAAGCTTAGCTAAAACTTCTGCTTTTTTCATCTATTTTCCCTCCATATGTGTACTGAATTTACAAACTCCAACCGTTCCCGTATCATAGAAGTAAGCAATGAATGCAATAGAAACGGAGTAATATCTATGTCTAATGTGCAATCACTTGAACGTGCCTTAACTATTTTGAATACGCTTTCCGATTATCCTGATGGCTTGTCGATTGCGAAGCTGACTAAGCTGGTAGATTTATCGAAGAGTACGACACATCGGCTTCTGGCAACACTTGCGGACATGAATTATGTGGCAAAGGATCCGGAATCAGACAAGTATAAAGTAGGTTTACAAACACTTTATGTTGCTCGCAGTGTCTTGAATAACAACAACATCGCCAATGTGGCCAAGCCTTACCTGAAGCAGCTGTGTGCAGATGTCAATGAGACTGTGCACCTTTGCATCGAAGATAAAGGTGAGATTGTCTACATCGATAAGCTTGAAAGCAACCAGACGATCCGCATGTACTCACGAATCGGTAATAGAGCGCCCATGTACTGTACAGCTGTCGGAAAAATCCTTTTATCAGGTATGGCGGCTGGCCAGCTAGAAGAAATAGCTGATTCCACCACCTTCACACCGCGCACACCGCGCACAATCACGTCGAGAGAAGAGCTGCGCACTGAAGTGGACAAAGTCCGCCAACAGGGGTATGCACTGGACAATATCGAAAATGAAGAAGGCATTCGCTGTATTGCCGCTCCGATTTACAGCCATGAACATCGGATTGTTGCAAGCTTCAGTATCTCCGGTCCCAGCAATCGTGTAACAATGGACAGAGTAAACACCGAACTGATAAATAAAATGAAAGCCTGCAGCCTGGAAATTTCCCATGCATTAGGCTATACCAGATAGAGGAGAAGACCTTCCACTTGGAAGGTCTTCCTTTTTTATCCGATCGGCTCTCGTTTCATGAAATGTGTAAGCTCTTCACGGTTCGGTAAGCCATCATTATCTCCAGGTGACATGACGGCAAGTGCACCGATAGCAGCTCCTCTTGCGATGCTGTCAGGCATCTCTAATCCTTCTAGCAACCCGCTCACTACACCAACCGCAAAGCCATCACCAGCACCAACCGTATCAACCACTTTTTTCACCGGGAAACCTTCTGTATAGAATTGCGTACCGTCCATACAGCTGGTAAACGCTCCTTCTGCCCCCAGTTTCAACACAACAGTCGGCACACCAGCTTCATGATAATATGCAGCAATATCAAGCACATCAGTTTTTCCAGTCAATTGTCTTCCTTCAGCTATACCAGGGAAAATAATATCCGCTTGGCTGGCCAATTCATTAATAACCAGTGCCATCTCCTGCTTATCAGGCCACAAACCTGGCCGAAGGTTCGGGTCGAATGATACCTGCAGTCCATTTTCCTTAGCTTCCTTCATCATCTGGTAAACCAATTCACGACAGCTTTCAGACAAAGCCGGGGGAATACCTGTCAGATGGAGATGATCGTAATCAGCCCATTTGATTTTTTTAATCAGCTTTTTATCCATGTGGGAAGCTGCCGAGTTCTTCCGTGCCGAAAACACTTCCGGATCTCCGCTTTTCACTTTCTGTTTCCATTGCATTCCGGTCACAAAGGCAGGTTCATAGCTAACATAAGTGGTATCTATCTTATTTTTCCGTAAGAATTTATGAATGTTTCGACCGAATGGATCTAAGCCCAGCTGGGTGACATACGTCACTTGATGCCCAAGGCGAGACATTCCGATAGAGAAATTCACTTCTGCTCCTGCGATGAAACGAGAAAAACGTTCGGCATCATCCAGCAGCCCTTCCTGCTCCGCAACAAATAGTGCCATCGGTTCTCCGATTGTTAAGATTCTGCTCATCTGTCAACGTCTCCTTTATGCAAAGAGAGACATACTGTATATGCCTCTCCGGTGGTTTTATACAGTATTTGAGTTGATATTTTTCGGATCGATATTTGTATCGTCTGTCTTCTGTTTTTCCTTCTTCTTCATATGCTGTGCCCAAAAAGCTGTCAGAATCGGGACGAGTATCGACGTAACAACTACAGATGCTGCAACAAGTGCAGTAGCTGCTTCTGCAATCGGCATGAATTCCGGAATCATTGTGGCTATGATCATCGGGTTTGCAACGGCTGCACCAGCCGTACTGGAAGCTGCGATACCAGCTGTTCCATTTCCGCCTCCGATAAATTTATCAGCAATCATAAGCGGAATACCTGTAACGATGATAACAAGTACGCCAAGGAGGATACCCGCAAGACCTGTCTCCAGGATGACACCTAAATCAATTGAGTTACCCAATGCAAAACCGAAAAACGGAATCATAGTCTGTGTTGCTCTGCTGAAGAAGGCACGTAGATCGCCATCCAAGTTACCTAGCAGGAAGCCAACTAGAAACGGTAGTACTGCTCCTACGAATACTTGCGGTTCAAACGCAGCAAGACCTGTTGAACCGAGGATGATCATCGTCATGAGCGGACCGGATTCTAAGGACATAAGGACAAATGCTCCAGCTTCCTCTTTTGATCCGTATTGCTGCATGATCGATGCATACAACCCGCCATTCGTCATATCCATAGCTGCAACGAGTGTCAGAACAGAAAAGCCGGCGAATAGACCAGTCTGAATGCCTCCTTCAGGCAGGAATTGCGCTGCAATGATAGCTACAACCCACGCAACAGCAATCTTCGTGATAACGAGAGTACCAGATTTGCGTAAAATTATACCAGTCGATTTCAGCTGGATGCCTGCACCCATACAGAAGAACCAGACTGCTAGAATCGGAATAGTTCCTGTCATAAGTCCGCCTGTGAAGGACCCGAAGTATTCCGCCGAATTCGGTGCGAAGGTATTAATGATTGCTCCTAAAAATAACGGTACGAGCATAAGCCCACCAGGAATTCTCTCCATCGTTTTCATTATTTTCACTTTGCATCCCTTACCTTTCCTTATAGGTAATCGAGCAAAAGAAATTGAGATGTTTGAATCACTTTACGTGATATGCTATTTTTATAGTGATCGCCCAGATCATTGGAATGAGAGGGTGGCATACACAAAGATTCTTCAGATCTTTGGTCACCTTCCCAATCCTCTCAATCTCTCTTTCCCGTCAAACAACTCCGACGCAATTCTTAATACCTGCTTATCTCGCGAGCCAGCCACCATCAACAGCCAATACATGGCCATTCATATAATCAGAAGCGCGACTTGCCAAAAATACGACTACCCCCATCAAATCAGACGGATCTGCCCAGCGTCCGCTCGGAATCCGAGATAAAATTTCTGCATTACGTTTTTCATCAGCACGAATTGGTGCAGTATTAGCAGTGGCTACGTACCCCGGCGCAATCGCATTCGTCTGGATATTATAAGCACCCAGCTCGTTGGCGAAAGCTTTTGTCAGCCCTGCTACAGCATGCTTACTGGCTGTATAAGACGGAACGAATTTACCGCCTTGGAACGACAGCATCGAGGCAACATTGATTATTTTTCCGCCGCCTTGTTCTGCCATCACCTTAGCCGCTTCCTGCCCTAGCAGGTAGACAGCATGCAGGTTAACATCCATGACCTTATCCCAGTCTTCTTCCTTGTACTCAAGCAGCGGCGTCCGGATGATTGTACCAGCGTTATTTACGAGAATATCAACCCTACCGAAGACATCCACACAACTCGTTACAACTTGCTTCACTTTTTCTCTATCTGTCAGATCAGCTTGATGGAAATGAGCCTTGCCGCCAGCTTCTTCCACTAGCGCTTTCGTTTCCTCCCAATCGTCTCGATGTGTCACAACGAAGACATCAGCCCCTGCCTTTGCCAAAGCGACTGCATAGCCCTGGCCGAGTCCCTTGCTGCCGCCTGTCACAATTGCAACCTTGCCAGTCAAATCAAAATATTTCATAGAAAAGTCTGTTAGACTCATCTTTATCCCCCTTTAGCGAAGCTCATCCATCGACACTTGATCCATGTCGGTGTACGTCTTATTTTCTCCAGCCATTGCCCAAATGAATGCATAGTTGCTAGTAGCACTTCCGCAATGGATTGACCAAGGCGGAGAAATGACAGCTTGTTCATTTTTCATGACAAGATGACGTGTTTCTGTTGGTTCTCCCATCAAGTGGAACATACGTGCATTTTCATCTAAATCGATATATAGGTAGGCTTCCATCCGGCGGTTATGGGTATGTGTCGGCATAGAATTCCAGACACTGCCGCTTTCCAGAATTGTGATACCCATAGCGATTTGACAGCTTTGGATACCTTCCAAATGAATGATACGGCGGATAACACGTTCATTCGCACTTTCCTTTGCACCCATCGCATCTCCCGGAACATCTTGGAATGATACATGCTTAGTCGGATAAGAGGTATGTGCAGGAGCCGAAAACAGATAATACTTAGCTGGATCTGTTTCATCTCTGCTAGTAAACAGTAATTCCTGATTGCCTTTGCCGATATAAATGCAATCTTTATTCGCCATTTCGTATGATTCTCCATCAACAGAAATTGTTCCATTGCCACCGATATTAAAAATCCCTACTTCTCTTCTTTCCAGGAAGTAATCCGCCTTGATGGCGTCATAGCTCCCCAAAGCGATTGAGCTGCCGGCTGGCTGAATTCCGCCGATGATCGTCCGGTCTTCCATGCTGTACACAAGCTTGATTTCTCCGGGGACAAAAAGTTCCTCAACTAAGTAATGATTGCGTAATTCCTCGGTAGTGAATGTCTTGGCGTGGTCTGGATGAGTTGCGTATCGCAATTCCATTTCTATCATCTCCTTACTTTTTTTGTGGCTCCCACAGATTCAATGAAACCCCTTACATTATAATTCAGAAATAATGGCATCTAACAAAGATGCCCATGCCTTTGTTCCGCATTGTGGAACAGTGTTTCATTATATTAATTATAGCGCTTTCATTCCTATAAATCCAGCCTAATTATACATTATGACATATTATTTCCAAGCAGTAATTTTCATCAAATGAATCTATCATCTGCCAGGCTATTTGTGATCGCATCCATTCCCTACCAGTCTAAATTTCTGATAAACTGTAAGTAATACAGATGAAAGGGATTACAACTATGCATTCAACCTTGGAAATGATCATATCGATATTCGAGCGTGCTGCCTTGCTGCTCATTATCTTATTTTTCCTGACCAAAATTAAAGGGTTTAAAGAAATACTTCAAAAAGAAAATCATTCGGTCCGGGAACTTAGCGTACTTACTGTCGTCTTCTGCAGTTTTGCCATATTCGGGACATATTCCGGGATTGAAGTGGAAGGTAGTCTCGTTAATATAAGGACAGTGGCTATCTTATCTGGAGGTATTTTATTCGGGCCATGGGTTGGTATCATTACAGGTATTGTATCTGGCTTGCATCGCTATTTAATCGACATCGATGGTATCACTTCATTACCCTGCTTGATCACTAGTGTGACAGCAGGCTTTGCGTCTGGATTTATTAATCGCAGGGTTAAAAAGCATCGTTGGTGGTATATCGGTATCGGTGCTGGTATTTTGAGCCAAACAATGACCATGCTGCTGATCATTGCACTCGGAGAACCAAGGTCTCAAGGTATTTCGATTGTTGAACAAATAGCTGTTCCGATGATGATAGGTGAAATCAGCATCGGTTTACTCATCCTTCTCGTCCATAATATTGAAGGAGAAAAGAAACAGATTGCCGCAGCACAGGCGAAGCTTGCATTGGATATTGCCAATAAGACGCTTCCATATTTCCGGTCCATCACGCCTGCTTCCTTGCAGCGTATCTGCCAAATCATTAAAGAAGAGATTGGTGCAGATGCTGTCGCCATAACGGATACTAAAACAGTGGTAGCTTATTACGGTCTTGGGGCTGAGCGCTACCAGGATACAACGTCGATTGTAAGCGAAATGACGAAACAAGCTATTAACAGTGGGCAAATCGTCATCCGGAATGAAGTGGATGATCATCATCTGCCGCAGATGCACTGCCTGCTTATCGTTCCTTTCCAAGAAGGCGACGAGGTGACAGGTGCGTTGAAGATATATTATGAAAAGGAAAACCGGATAACAGATTCTTTGCAGACACTTGGTATCGGACTGGCACAGATCATTTCAAACTTGATGGAGATTTCCCGGATTGAACAGATTAAAGAGACCGCCAACAAAGCTGAGCTAAAGGCTCTGCAATCGAAGATAAACCCGCATTTCCTTTTCAACTCGCTGAACGCAATTGCATCAACAACAAGACGCGATCCGAATCGTGCCCGCGAACTAATTCATAACCTATCTGGTTACTTGCGCTATAACCTGGAGCTTCATGATGAAATGATCGCAATAGAAGAAGAACTGAAGCAAGTACGTCATTATGTGGAGATTGAAAAATCCCGCTTCGGTGACAAGCTCCAAATAATTTATGATATTGATCCGGTGCAGATAAAAGTGCCTAGTTTGCTGCTGCAGCCTTTGGTAGAGAATGCAATCCACCATGGTGTTCGGAAACGCAAATGGCAGGGTGCCGTCTATCTCTCTGTCAAAGCACGGGAAAATGATATCCGCATCAGTATTCGAGACACTGGAGTTGGGATTGATCCGGAGATTGTTGAAAAGCTGTATAAGGATGAAGCAAGTGTGAAAAATATTGGACTAGCCAACGTGCATCAGCGTGTCCGCCTGATTTATGGAAAAGGTCTGACTATCAATCGGCTTGATCCTGGTACGGAGATTTACTTTGATATACCAGTGAAGGAAGGGAAATAACCATGACACTACGTGCAATCATTGCAGAAGATGAATTACCTGCACAAGAGGAGCTGCAGTATTTAATTGATACATACAGTTCCATAGAGGTGACTGACCGCTTTGATGATGGATTGGATGTGCTGAAGTATTTTCAGGAGCACACCACGGATGTACTGTTCCTTGATATCAACCTACCGTCACTAGATGGCATGATGCTTGCGGGAAGCTTGGCCCAGTTCAAGCATAAACCAATAATCGTATTTACCACCGCCTATAAAGAACATGCAGCTAAAGCATTTGAGCTTGAAGCATTCGATTATATATTGAAGCCATACAGCGAGGAACGCGTTGCGGCAATGCTTAAGAAGCTTGAATCTAAGAATGCATCAGTAGATATGGAGGAGCGAATAGAACCGACAGAAACACCAGCACGGCTCAATGTTTGGAAGGACGAGAAGATCTATGTGATCAATCTGAAGGAAATTGCCTACGCTGAGGCTGATGAAAAGCAGACAACTGTGCACACGAAGGATGAGGTGTATACCTACCCCGGTTCTATCAGCACTTTCGAACAGCAGCTGCCAGCAGATGCATTTTTCCGCTGCCATCGTTCTTATATAGTAAACACGGAAAAAATACATGAGATTCTTCCTTGGTTCCATAATACGTATCTAGTCAAAATGAAAGGACTGGGTGAGCAGATTCCAGTCAGTCGCAGTAAAGCAAAAGAGTTCAGACAGATCATGCGCCTTTAAGGACCATTCATTCCTCAAATCGAGCAACTCATGAGAAAACGCTTTCAGATACATCTGCAGCGGCTATGATAAAACTATCAAAACAACGTAGATGAAATGAGGGACTTCTCATGAAAACAGGAACGAATCGCTGGCTGATTGTACTTGGTACAATCATCACCCAAATTGGTCTAGGTACTATTTATACATGGAGTTTATTTAACCAGCCATTGGCTGATGCATATGGGTGGAGCACATCTTCTGTGGCAGTCACCTTCTCGATTACAAGCTTCGCACTGGCAGTAGCCACTCTTTTCGGCGGAAAGCTGCAGGATAAACTCGGCATCAAGAAGCTGGTTGTCTTTGCCGGTATTTTGCTCGGTGCCGGGCTGATACTAAGCTCTCTAGCTACATCACTATGGCTCATCTATCTATTAGCAGGTGTTGTTGTTGGATTTGCCAATGGTATTGCTTATATCACTACACTATCGAACGTAATCAAATGGTTCCCGGAAAAGAAAGGCCTCATATCTGGTATATCAGTAGGAGCCTTCGGAACAGGAAGCTTAGTCTTCAAATATATTAACCAGGCATTGCTTTCCTCAGCTGGTGTACAAGGCACATTCCTAATCTGGGGAATAGCAGCATTCATCCTAATCAGTGGAGGAGCCTTCTTCCTTAAGGATGCTATCCTTCCACAGGAAACAACTACTGGGGCAGCAACAAAAGACTTCAGTATTAAGGAAATGCTGCATACGAAACAAGCATACATTCTATTCGTCATTTTCCTTACAGCCTGCATGAGCGGCTTGTATTTAATTGGTATCGTTAAAGATGCCGGCATGGAACTTGCGGGTCTATCTGCCGCAACTGCAGCAAATGCCGTAGCTGTCGTAGCTATCTGTAATACAACTGGAAGAGTTGTGCTAGGTGCTTTGTCTGACAAAGTGGAACGACTGTACTTGGTTGCAGCAGGACTTCTTGTCACTGCGGGAGCTGTCGCAGTATTAAGCATGGTGGAACTATCAACAACATTGTTCTTCGTCTGTGTGGCAGCCATTGCATTCTTCTTTGGCGGTAACATCACAGTCTTCCCGACTATCGTCGCAGATTATTTCGGATTGAGAAATCAAAGTAAAAACTATGGTGTCATTTATCAAGGGTTTGGTATCGGTGCATTAGGAGGCTCATTCATCGCTTCACTGCTCGGGGGTTTCCAACCGACATTCGTAGCGATTGCCGTACTTTGTGTCATTTCATTCTTCCTTGCGGTCACAGTCCGCAGCCCGCAGCAGCCAGTTGCTGCTAAGAAGAGTAATGAACGCCGGCATTCACGCCCTGTTCCATCCCAGCAGCATTAATGTCTAATGACTAAACCCAGGAGCAATGAATGCTCCTGGGTTTTAGTTTATGCGCGGATCAGTCGCCAGTATCGAATACTTATAATGATCCTCGAACTTGCCATCAATACGCAGCAAGTCGCGTTCCAATCCTTCTCGTTGGAACCCGCATTTCTCCAGTACCGCGACCGACCCTAGGTTTCGCGGCATTACTCCCGCTTCGACTCGGTGGAATTTCCCATCTCCAAATGCAAAATCTAATACAAGCTGTACTGCTTCCGTCATATATCCCTTACCATTATGTGCTTCATCCATCGAATAACCTATCATGCATTTTTCCGCTGTATTCCGCTCAATAAAGAATAAGGAAGCAGTTCCAATCAGAACATCATCTTGTTTCAGGAATATTCCGAATTCGTAGCGTTTATCTTCCTGCCAATCTTTCTGTGCCGCTTCGATATTCTTTTTGTATTTCTCCAGTGTATAGTCTGAATCACTACGGTCTACTGGTGAGATAGACTCGAAAAGTTCTCTGTTCCGCAGGTTCAGATCCAGAAGCTCACTGGCATGCTTTTTCTCTAAAGGTTTGATTTGCAATCTTTCACTTTCATACATACTAATCCGCTCCCTTCCTTCTCATTATAGCAATAAGAGAAGGATCTGCGCATTACGCTACAGATCCTCTCCACGGTAAGTCGCTATCAGGAAGCTTGCACTAATCGGATGATAATCCGTTTTCGGTGAAGGGCTTTTAACCTCGTCCTCCACTTTATTATCGGCTGTGAGCCATTGATACCAAGCACCATGTTCTGGATCAATGAAATGTTCCTGCACATATCGGAACAGCTCATCATAATGCTCACCATATACATCATTTCCTGTCTGGCCATGCAGCAATGCTGATGCCGCCAGTGTTTCCGCTAAAACCCAATAAGATTTCCCTTTATCAATCAACTCTTTATCAGGGCTCATCACAAAGAATATGCCACCTTGTTTTTGATCGTGGTAATGGTTCCAGCCAGTTTGATAAAGCTCTTCCGCACGTTCAAGAAGCCAGCTGTCTTGCTTGTGAATATAGAGCCAAGCAAGGAGCTTGCTCCATTCAAATTGGTGTCCTCCAACGAATCCATAGGCGCGAAATTCGTCCCTTGTTTCGCCATGATTGAATTGTTCATCCTTCAACCAAGCCTCATCGTAGTTTTCCCATATAAGTCCGTTACTTTGAGCCGCAAGTTTATTGGTTACTTGGTCTGCAATGTTTAAAGCCTGATCCAGATATCTTTGCTGACCTGTTGTTTCATACGCGGTAATTGCTGATTCACATATGTGCATGTTGCAATTCTGTCCGCGGTATTCCAAAAAGCTGGACCAATCACGTGATGCTTCATCTCTATATAGTTTTGCGGATGGTTCATAGAACCTCTCCTCCAGCACTTGATAGATGTCCGTAAGCAATTCCTCGGCTCCCTCTATCTTCGCTTCCACTGCTGCTACCGCAGCTCGGAATATAAACGCATGACCATATGTCAGCTTCTTATCATCTGTCACACTGCCATCCTTCATCTCTGTAAAGTAACCGCCATACTTCTTATCCCGCAGAGTCTCTTGGAAAAAGGTTATGCCGTGCTCGGCCGCCTCCCGATATTCAGTTTTTTCCGTAAGTTTGAAGCCGACACTGAAATCGTACAAATGCCGCGCCTGTCCGACGATATGTTTGGTTGTATCCTCTGTGAGCGTTCCATCCATATAATAACCTTCATTATATCCACCGTAAGTGCTGTCTATTGCTGCAGGATAATAGAATACAAGTGTCTCTTCAATATGCTGATAGAGTCCTTGTTTTGTATGAAAATCAAATGTGTTTTTCACAAATGCCACTCCTTTGCATAGGTTACGTCACCTGTTTTCCCTTTTCTGCCAGCTGCAAACAGATGAAAAGCGGTTGTTTTCATTCTATAACTGTTCTATAATGAGTAACTATAAATTAATTACATATGCATTTCCCGGAGGAGCCTGCCACCCCAGGCCCCTCTGTGTCCATTTAGGCATATCCACAGTGAAAACTGGCGGATATGCCTTTTTTGTGTCCGAAATTGCATAAATACATTACAAAGGAGTAAGATATGGAATTCATTTTACATTTAGCTTTGATTCTCGTATTCACAAAAATCGCTGGTCAGCTTGCACTTAAGATTGGACAGCCATCTGTACTGGGGGAGCTGCTTGCCGGTGTTATTCTCGGTCCTGCAGTACTCGGCTGGATACAACAAACCTCCTTCATCCATGAATTCTCCGAAATCGGTGTGCTTGTCCTCATGTTCATCGCTGGACTGGAGACAGATTTGAAGCAGCTGAAAGAAAACTGGAAGTCCGCTTTTGCAGTTGCTGTTCTCGGCGTCCTCTTCCCATTCATCGGCGGTTATAGTCTTGCACTTGCATTTGGGATGAGTCAGGGACATGCTCTGTTTTTGGCTTTACTCTTCTGTGCGACAAGTGTCAGCATTTCTGTACAGGCATTAAAGGAAATGAACAAACTGAATTCACGAGAAGGTACGACAATCCTTGGGGCTGCTGTTGTTGACGATATTCTGGTTGTCGTCTTACTCGCAGTGCTGATGAGTGTGCTGGGTACAGGAGAATCAGTCAGCTTAGGAGCTTTGATCGGGAAGAAAGTACTCTTCTTCGGCGTAGTCATTGTTGCTTGTATTTGGCTGATTCCACTAGTGATGAAATTGTTCGCTCGCTTCAAAGTGAGTGAGACCATCGTTTCTGCTGGTATCATTCTGGCGCTGGTGTTTAGCTACTTCGCTGAATATATGGGGGTTGCCGGTATTATCGGTGCATTTGCGGCTGGTATCGCCATTTCCCAAACTGAATACAAGAATGTAGTAGAACATAAATTAGAACCGATCGCTTATGGAGTCTTCGTTCCCGTATTTTTTGTAAGCATCGGTTTGAACATTAGCTTCGATGGGGTTGGATCTCAGATTCTGTTCATTGTGCTCATTAGTATTATGGCCATTGTGACGAAGCTGTTCGGCGGAGCGCTGGGAGCAAGAATGACCGGCTTCGACGGAAGATCTTCCATGGCAATCGGAACAGGCATGGTTTCAAGAGGCGAAGTTGCATTGATCATTGCTGGTACCGGTTTAAGTTCAGGTTTACTTGATCCGGAATACTACACAAGTATTATAATCATGGTCATTGTGACAACGCTTGTGACTCCATCTATGCTGAAGTTTATCTTCTCCAAAACAGGAGATACTTCACAGCATCGTTCCGTATCCTAAGACAAACAAAAGAGACTGTCAGTCAACGACAGTCTCTTTTTATTGATTCAAAATATAGATGATGATGCAGCTGACAACCAGGGTTGAATGCTGCTTTACAGTCTGGGCAATGGTCTATATTCATATACTGATCGATACTGAGCGTCGATTTACACACACCGCATAGTATCGCCTTCTCATCGAATTGGTCTTTCGGCCATACCTCGGCCTCATGACCCGCCGTCTCTTCATGGCATTGATGGCAAGGATAAAATTGATTGCAGCACGCGAACTTGATTGCTATAACATCCAATGGGGAGTGATAATGCACACATCTTGTCTCCGCATCTACTGTTTTTCCATGTACTTGACACATATTAATTACCGATGTGGAAATCAGAAAATGGATAGAAAGTCATCTTAACTTCTCCGATTACTTCTTTCTCCGAAATATAACCAAACATACGGCTGTCTTTACTGTTTGTGCGGTTATCACCCATGACAAACACTTCACCTTCAGGTACCTTTTCCTCGCCAGTCAATTCCTTCAGTTTGAAATCACCAGTAACCATATCCTCTGGCAGATAAGATTGATCCTGCGCTTCGCCATTCACATACAGCACATTATCTATCACCTCAATTGTATCGCCAGGCAGACCAATCACCCGTTTGATATAGTGGGCATCCGCATCGGGTGCGTTGAATACCACAATATCATTTCTTTCTATCTTCGAAACTTTGCTTACAATGACATGATCGCTGTCCTGGTAAGTCGGCAGCATTGACTCTCCATGCACCGTTGACGGTGTAAACAGGAAATACCGGCAGCCAAAAGCAATGATGACGGCAATCCCTACTGCTCGCAACCAGGAAAATATCTCTCTTTTTGTATTATTATCTGACATGATTCTTTCTCCTAACCTATCTTTGTGTGAAGTATAGGGCACATGCTAAGTTTAGCAGTGTCAGAGTTAGAAGCAAAGCCGAACCCCCTGCATGCTATGCCGTTACCTTCATTTAGCCATTGTCTGCCCAGCTCTTGCAGACATCTACCCATTCTTTTCCCTTGCCATATTCGGCAAGTTCTTCACAAGTTAGTTCTATTGCTGAATTACTGCTGCCACAGGCTGGAAACACCGTGGAAAAACGCTTTAAGGAAATGTCCATATACACAGGTAAATCATTTATTAAACCAAACGGACAAACTCCGCCAACAGCATGGCCTGTTTGTTCTAACGTTTCCTCAGCTGAAAGCATTCGTGCTTTTACGCCGAATAGCTCTTTAAACTTTTTATTATCAATCTTTGCATCTCCTGCAGCAACTATCAAAACAGATTCCCCATCTTTTCTACCTCTAAATGCTAACGTCTTAGCAATGCGTGCAGGCTCCACACCAAGTGCAGTAGCAGCTAGATCTACAGTGGCACTAGATAAATCGAGTTCTATAATATCACTGCTTCGGTTGTAATTTGCTAGATAATCTTTTACGTTTTCGATACTCATTATATGTACCACCTTTTTGAGGCATTATAGCATAAGCATACGCAGCCGTTTGTCTACCTCCATCTAGAGGTTAAGCGCGGCCATTGTGTTTTCCACCAAGAGCGGTGATCCTTTTGCAGACGAAGGCCCGCTTGTCTGCCGATAGCTGCGGCTACCTCGTCTATCGACATATTATCAGTTGCCAATTTATTTTCGAATATTGGACTTGATAGACCTTGTACGCAACGCGTTATCTGCCGAGCAGCCCATGAATTCTGTCTGTTGCCCCGCTTGGCAAGACGACCACGCAATGTCTCTTCCGAAGCAGCTAACACAAGATGATAAACTCGGTGACCATCACTACGTAATTGTCCAATGATTTCTTCATAGTAGGACGGTTCCGTTATTGTCATCGGAACAACGATGATATCCTCCGTATTTGCTGCCATATAAGCCAAATGCTCACGTACGATGGAACGCCAAAGGGTATGCTCCTGGAAATCCGGTTTCTGCATCGAATCCGGTATATGCTTTCTTATGTAAAAACCCGCTTCTTCAGGGTCATGGATGAATGCATTTGGCAGCCGGTGCCGTAGAGAGATCGCAGTTTGTGTCTTGCCTGCTCCGAATGCCCCATTGATCCAGATAATCATGGACGTTGTTCACACACCATGACAATATTGCCATCAGGATCCTCAAAATTGAAGAAAGCAACTGCTTCATCTTCCTCCAGTTCCCGGACAACCTTGCCTCCTTGCTCGCTAACTCGTTTATAGGCAAGCTGAATATCTGACGTCTCAAGCATGAAAGCAGGACGGATACCCGGTGCATTATTCCGGTTATCATCAATGACAAGTCCTCTTCCATCATCAGTTTCCATGAACTGCACCGGCCCTTCCGTTGGCTGCGGTTCAGGTTTACCTAAAAGATTTGCATACCAATTTGCTGCCTTATTCGCGTCCTTCACATGCACAAACACACTGCCAATCTGGAAATCCGACACACTGCCACGCCTCCTTTTTGAATATTTTACCATAAGGGTCAGACTGGTAATATAGGTAATAGGTTAGAAGAGCGAACGTAAAAAAGGACAAGCATATCAGGTATGCTGTCCTTTTAGACGGTACGTTGCTTGTTCATCTGTGTAATCCAAGTTAGGTATAACTACTGTCAGCACAAAGAACAGCAGGCTTAATCCGATGCTTATTAGAATTGGTAACTCTATAGCTGCTTTCCATACGTCTACACCCAACTGCAGAAGCACATAATAAAGGATGCTGAAAATAAAAATATAGCTGTATCTTAGAATTCGGCCCTCAATTCTAATCCATACGACAGCCAAAGGAAGCAGGGACGCAGCAAGTCCAAGTGATACGCCGGCTAGTTGAACAGATACCTCTAATGACAATTCGTTGGATAGAATATGATACTGCCTTGCTACGTGCAGCAAGCCGGGAAATAAAGCCAGCCATGCTCCGCTCAACAAAATACAATTACACAGGAGTCTCATGTAAGCTGCTATTCCTTGTACCGGCTGATGGATAACCTTGCGTGTAAACATTTCTGAAATCACGAGTAACAGTGGTATAGAAAGCCATATGAAAAGCACTTCATCAGGCACACCTTGCCTCCAATACAAATCGAAAAGCTGAATGATATTTATCAGTATATCAAGCATATCAACTCAGTTCCTCCTCAAATGCCAGATTTACCGGTTCATCCTGAATATGATATGTCATATCAATATTAGTAGTTGGAACAGATTCGTCCACTTCCTCAAACCGAAAACCATCCGCCCAAACCTTTCCTTTTCCGGATAAGATCACTCCAAAGGAAATGACAGCACTATTTTCCGGTACATCAAGCACAATACGGTATCGGGTCCAATTGGTCGTTCCTTGGATTGGGCGGTTGCTCATATTATCGAATTGAACGATATCATCTGATGTATTGTCCACTCGCATCCACATGCTGGCAAAGCTTTGCACTTCTTCCGTCTTGATGAAGCAGGTCAGCTGCAGTCTTTTACCAACATAATTCGCTGCCTTGAATTGTTGCATCATCGTGGCAAATTCCTCCGCTCCCGTGACTGTTTTCGACTTCAAGTAACCTGATGCTTTCCCTTGATGTACCTGTTTATAGTCAATTCCCATTTCATAATTGTGGGGATCGGAGCCACTTAATATCCACCCTTTTACTTGTTTATCTTCCATCTTTTCCTCCTTCTGATGCAGCGCAGCCCGCATCATACGTCTGTATTTTCCTGGCGGAAGGCTGTAATGCTTTTTGAAAGCTCTGGTAAATGACTCTTGAGATTCAAAATGAAACATGAACGCGATATCGAGTATTCCCAATTCGGTATGCAGCAGTGCAGCTGATGCTCCAGCCAATCTTCTTCGGCGGATATAATCTGTGAATGACAAACCTACAGTGGCCTGGAATAATCGATGGAAGTGAAATTTGGAGAATCCGGCTTGATCGGCAACTTGGTCGGCCGTAAGAGGTTCGTGTAAATTGTTTTCGATAAAAGAAATAGCTCTTTGTATAGTTGTTTCATGTACCTGCACTTGCTCACCTCCTTAGTTACAGCTTAACTTAAAAACATATTGTACTTTTGATAATTTTTGCTGAGTTGTAAAAATCACCCTGCTATACTAAAAGCAAAGGAGTGATAGTAATGGATATGTTATATGAGGCAGCTATTCAGTTAATACAGAAACGTTACCCGAGTGGCTGGGGTGGTGCTGCTGCAATGCGGACCAGTGAGGGCGTTGTTCTTACAAGTGTAGCTCCTGAAGTACTGAATGCTGCAACCGAACTATGCATGGAGGTCGGCTCTATTCTAGAAGCTCATAAATTGCAAACATCAGTAACCCATTCCATTTGCGTGACACGTGATGATGAAAATAGCTCCTTTAAAGTACTAACTCCATGCGGCATCTGCCAGGAGCGATTACTTTACTGGGGACGCGACGTACAAGTGGCTGTGACACACGAAGAGAATAAGGTGAAGTATGTATCCTTACAGGAGTTACAGCCGTTTCATTGGACTCATGCTTATCCAGAGGAAGAAATTTTCGGTAAATAAAAAAGCAGACGCTGTCACGTCTGCTCTGGTCGTCTAATATAGGTTTTTACTTCCGGCGCTTCATATTGACGGAACTTCTCGAGAAGTCTTGCAGGCTCCGTATCTGAAAGTGTCATTGTCCGGTACTTTTCATGCATGAACTGCTCATCTGCCATGCGGTCAAATAAGCTTACCAGCAGATCATAATAGCCCTCCACATTTAAAATACCGAGTGGTTTCTTATGCAATCCCAGCTGAGCCCATGTGAAAATTTCGAAAAACTCCTCCAGCGTACCTGGTCCTCCAGGAAGTGCGATGAAGCCGTCTGCCAGCTCTGCCATTTTAGCTTTTCGTTCATGCATGGAAGATACGACGATCAGTTCAGACACATGGGTATGAGCGATTTCCCGCTTCTCCAAAAATTCAGGCATCACACCGATTACGTGACCACCTGCTTGCATGCTTCCATTCGCAACTGCCCCCATCAAACCTACACTCGCTCCGCCATATACAAGAGTCAGATTTTCAGCTGCCAGTGTTCTTCCTAACTCTTCAGCGGCAGCGATGTATGCTGCTGATGCGCCAACGCTTGAACCGCAGAATACTGCAATACGTTTCATATTTTCCACTCCTTTACTTGATCAGTTCCAGATCTGTCTGAGCTACTTCTATACCATTGGCAAGCAGGACAATACGATGTATACCCGGATAATGAACTCTAGTAGTCAAGTCTTTCCAATTATGTACCCGCTCTTTCGCTACACTCTCTCCCGCTGTAAATATCCGATCCGAGAGGAGAAATTTCTTTCGGGAAATCCCGCGCTTCTTTACGAAGTCTATTGCATACTCTATACGCAGCTTTGCCTGCTTCTTTACTTTAAAAGAATACGACATAGTTACCAATTCTCCAATGGTAACGCGATGACGATCCGTGGCTATCGCAGTGTCAATTAGAGTTTCAGTTGCTTCCTCATACCCGAATAAAGCCATTACCTCTGGTTCCCCGCTGCGAAGCATTGTCCGACAACCATGCCGGATGATCCAGTCTGTCTCCGGTGAAAAACCACTCCATCGCTTCGCCGTGAAAATAACTTGTTTTGGATTATCCTTAGCAATATCATTCAAATTATTAGCAACACTTTTCCGCACATACAAAGAAGAGTCTGCTTTCAACAATTCCAGCACTTCAAAAATCGGACTTGGATCTTTTTTAAACTGCCGAATTGCTTGGCCCCATGGGAGCCTCGGACGACAGCCTTCACTTGCCAGACGGCGCACATGATGATCTTCTGATTGTGCCCATTCCATCATTCGTTTCATAATCCGCTCAGGGGATCTAATCAGAAATGCCCTGATGGCGAATTCTGCAGTCGACCGTTTTGTGAATTGCTCCAATGCATGCAGCGATATTTCTTCATGTTCTGGCTCCAGCCCAAAGACCTCGACAAAGTCCGGGAAAAATAAATAAGGAAACCCTTCGCATTGGTCCTGGATAGCAAGCAGAATGCCTAAAGCCTCCGGGTAGCTCTCCGGGAGAAAGGAGCCGAGCACCAAACTAATCCGGCGTATCCGGCCTTTCAATTCAAGTCCTTCCCAATCAGCGTCCATCACCTTATCAACGAATTTAAGCTCATCGAAATCATTATGGGCTTGCTTCACCTTTGAAGCGAAACCTTCCAGGAAATCTTTCGTATACATTGCTTTCAAGGGTTCTGCCACCACTACCGCCTCCAAGAAATTATATCTATATTCTACAGGAAAAAAGCGGTAAACTACAAATAGCCCTTGTCAGAGGATGCGTTTTAAAAATTGGGTGAAGAAAAGGATAGCAAAGTAACTGAGCACTAACCCCGCCCCAATGGAAACCCATTTCACGAAAGTCTCGTTGACGACTCTTCTTGTACCTGCGACGATACTCATCAGCCCGATATCATGTACTTGGATACCTGCCAGAATACCGAGTCCAGCGACAATGAAGGAAAGCTCGTTCCCTTCTGAAAAACTGCTTGATAAAAAGGTACCGAAAACACTTATCCAAAACACGAGGTTACTAGGTGAAATTGCTACAAGCAATCCGTTTTTGTAAGATGATAGCAGCTTTTTTGTCGTTTTTTCCCCTTTAATCATAATCTGCTTGTCCGCATTTTTGATACTATCATAGGCAATATACAATAAGAAAATCGCACCAAGCAGCCACATGCCAGTCTGGATAGTAGGTGCTGCCAGGATCGGGGCAAGACCAAGAAAAAGAGCGACCATCAGCAGAAAATCGATTGTCATACCGCCAACTCCGACCATCCAGCCGTGAACGAAACCATTCTTTAAGCCTTGTTTAGTCATTTCAATGGTGACTGTACCAACCGGGAGAGCGATTGAAAGTCCTAAAAGCACATTTGTCAGAAACAGAGATAACAAGAGTATCACCGCCTATCAGAATATATTAAATATACATAATATTAACTAATTATACAACGAGAGGAGCATACAGTTTGTACAATCAAAAAACAATTCATCTGCGTCCCATCTCCATTTCCGATGCACCGACCTTATTCCAATTCTGGTCCAATCCGGAAGTAACTGCTTTTATGAATATCACCCCAATGCATTCTGTAGAGCAAGCAGAAGAGATGATTTTATACATCATACAACTGGAACATGCTGATCGCTACACAATCCTGCTAGAAGATGACACAATCGTTGGTACTTGCGGGTTCAATTACATTGATGCCGTGAATCAACGCGGAGAAATTGGCTATGAGATAGGAAAGGATTTCTGGAGAAGAGGTTATATGACCCAAGCACTACAAGCCTTGATCGAGGAAGGCTTCCAAACGTTAAAATTGAACAGAATAGAAGCAAAGGTAGAGCCAGGCAATGCACCTTCACGTCGTCTGCTCGAAAAAGCTGGCTTTCATGAAGAAGGTACCTTACGTCATTTTGAAAAATTGAATGGTATTTTTTTAGATATGGTCATGTACAGCCTGCTTCGCTCTGACTGTCCATCTATATGAAACTTTTAGATAGATTATTCGTATTAAGAGTCAGAGAGAATGCATGAGGTGATAGCGTGGCAACACAGCAGCGTAAAGGTAAAAGAAACAGAGTATCAAAGATTTCCGTAACAATTATTCTATCCATACTAGTAGGGTTTACATTCGCATTCGTAGCTGCCCTCTACTATTTCGGATTTCTGGGTGCTTTAAGTATCCTTGGTGCTGCTTATGAATCTCCCAAGCATTTGGCCGTATTTGTAGGTGTATATCTTGTTCTAAGTATTTTCGGTGAGTTAATTGCAAAAGTTATCTATTATATTTTCACTAAGAAACATAAAATACAGACATTTTATGATTTTATGGTTGCTTTTTCCTTGAACTTTGTAGTGAATTGGATTGCCATATCCATTGTGAACGGCTTATACGAACCTATAAATTTAGCATGGTATATAGAGATAGTTGTCGCAGCTTTCATTGCCCTAACAGAGGTAACCTTTGATTATGAAAAGAAAAAGAAGAAAAGAAACCGCGGTAAATAACCGCGGTTTCTTTTCGCATTGATTAGTAGCCGTAGCCGCCTCCAACGTAAGAAGCACCGATGATGATCAACAAAATGAAAAGAACTACTAGAAGCGCGAAACCGCTACCGTATCCTTTTCCGCCGTAACTTTCAGACATGATATCCCTCCTTTTTGACTCAAGTCATTCTATGTAGGTAACTACAGATGCGTACCGATTAACATGAAAAGAAAGCTCCACAAACGGAAAATTCGCTTTTATTCCATCAATTGCTGATGCCGTTTAATTGGTATTAGCGAAGAATCCATATTAAAAATGGTTAAACGCATTACGTTTGACATTTACTTTGATTATAAATGGAGAGCAAGAAAACCATTTAGCATGAAAGAAGCAGCACAAAAAAAGAAGCAGGGATTATTACATCCCTGCTTCTTTTTGCTTTTATGCGGCACATTTCCAGCTTTTATCGTGGCCTTTTCCTTTGCCTTTTCCTTTATCCGCACCCTTGTGTTTTCCGTTGTCAGTTTTACATGGAACCGGTTCTTCTGCTTGAGCTGACTTAACGATATTATCCGTTGCAACAGGTTTTAGCTGATACGTATCATTGAAGATAGATGAGATACCTGTAATATCAACTTTTTCCCCTTCTTGGAATTGTGAAGTGAAGGTATCATAATTTAATCCGATTCGATTGTCGACCCGCACACGATTCACATTTCCATCAGCTGTTTGTGCATCGAACTCGAACGTACCATAAGTGCCGACCGCTTCGATATTCTGGATAGTCACTTCACTAAGCTTAACAAGCTGCCCTTGGTTCGTATCATCAATCGAAGAAACAGGTTTAGGTGCAGGGACATCTGCTTGTCCAGTAATTTCAGACTTGATGATGTCTGTTACTTCCACTTCTCCATTAAAAGTAGTTTTTACAGCACTGATTTGGACATGATCTCCAGTTTTGAAACTGTCACTGTCCTGAAAAACATAAATACCGGCAGTGTCGTCTTGTACATAGAAACCTTTACCGCCAAAGCTGCCCGGAGCAGATGTTACAATGCCCTCAATAGTAACAACTTCTCCATCCTGTACGTTGCGCGCTTCCTGAATAGCTACCAGCTGCGGAAGCTCCACCTCGTCTTCCGGTAAAGGCTCTGTTTCAACGTTTCCGACCTGTACAGACTTCGTCAGCAGATTGCTGCCATCCTTGCGAAGTCGCAGGCTTGCTGTGCCATCTGCGGTCGACGGATTTAATTGTGCAGGAATTTCTGCTACAGCTCTTCCTGTCGCATCTGCTGTGACAGAGAAGCTGCTGCTATATCCATAGCTGCTCGGCCAAGATCCAGTTGTGTTGAATTTCCCGATCTGCTGCCCGCCTGGTAAGTAGCTTCCCAGTTGCAAACCTGTCAGTGTCTCACCTGGCTGTAAATCCTCAACCACAACTCGCACAGTAAACTCTTGTTGTGTTGGCAATGTAGCAGGTGTCACGACGTCATACTTCGGATTTGATGCTACTTCATCGGAACCGTAAGAACCAGCTGCAAATGTACTCGGATCATACCAACGGTATCCAGCTGGTGGATTTGACCATGGCTCTGCTTCCGTTTCAGTAGTCAGTTCAGGATTTTCATTGATTGTAGCTGTTTCCAGCAAAGGCGTCACTTCACTCAAAGAAATAGATGTTTCCTCAAAGCTGGAATAGTCTTCCTTTTCGCTTAGCCATTCCATGACATTAAGCAGATACTGCCCGTTATTACCCTCTCCAGTAAAACCGTCATACGTACGCTTAGTTCTGCCGCTATCCTCTCGAAGATACTTAGGTGTAGCATCTTCTACAGGTGATGAATCACCTATGAATGCAGCTTTACCTTTCTCCAATTTGGATATTGCCGCAAAAGCTCCTTCATCAATTCCACCGCCAGCATACACCCCTTGGTCGACAGCATTCGGCCAAGCCGGGATATTTTCCGGGAAATAAATCAAGCCTTTGGATTTCGTCGGGTCGAGAATTGTCAATGTAGCTCCTGCATGGGATTCAACGACTTCAATACCTTCTGTAATACCGAAAGAATCAGATGGTTCGACCACAGTCTGTCCAGATTCGATATCACCTACAGCATTGAACCGGAAGCGAATACCGAAATTATCACCTAGCCAATCAGAGCTTTCTACACCTTGCATTCGATCAGAATTCGCTTCATCAGCCGACATACCTTTGGTTGGGTCTTCAAAAGCGCCCCGGCGATAACCGTTGAAGATCTCACCAGAATCCCAGCGGTTAAAGTTGCGATCCGCATTGTAATGGTCACCGATGAAGAAAATACTGCCGCCCTCCTGCGTGTAGCGCAGCATAGCATCCTGCTCCGATGTCTTGAATGGGATGTTCGGCTCCGGAATGACGAAAACATCGTACGCACTCAGATCCTCATACGTGATAGCGGATGTTTTCCGTAATTCCTTCACATAATAGCCTTCCTCAGCTAATCCATTACCAAAATCAGAAAAAGCACCATCAATAACCCAGTCTGCAGCACCCGCAGTCTGTCCATGTGAATTATCAAATAAGACCTTTTTCCCGTTCGCTTCCCCCTTTGGCTGTATTTCCGGTGCAGGGTCAGCTGCAGTTTCAGCCTGGCTTTGTA
This sequence comes from Terribacillus saccharophilus, assembly GCF_002272075.1. GTDB lineage: Bacteria > Bacillota > Bacilli > Bacillales > Amphibacillaceae > Terribacillus > Terribacillus saccharophilus_A. The sequence goes on along the minus strand of NZ_NPBJ01000027.1, from coordinate 63,203 downwards.
CGGCATAGCCGAAAAACGTAATAGGAATAAGCAATACAGCCAATATGAAGAACTTCCAATCCATCGCTCTTTTCACGAGCAGATTCCTCCCTTATATTTTAATAGATAAAGCATAGCAAATACTCGTCTATATTTGTATCCGTTTACAGAAACACTACAAAGATAAGAGAATATTTACGCAGCTGTAATCCTATTTTGTAAAAGGGCGATGCATCGTCATTCCACAACCTTCTTACGAAAAAACCTGCATGCTTAGCATGCAGGTTTTTTCTCAGTCTATTACTGCTTGAGCAGTCGTACCTTCTTTTAGGGTGAAATCCTTACTCGAGACATCCATGTAATGCACTTCTATAAAAGCAGAATCCTCTTCTTGTCCGGTCGCTTCTTGATATTCAGTAAAATCGTTATATTCTTGCTGTTTCCAAATCCAGCTGTTTTCCCGGCTCTCTTCTTTATCGTAAACATTTCTTGTCATAGTATTGCTGCTGTTTGATTTGAAATAATTAGATATGAAAAGTCCTGTTTTGCTGGAAGTAAACACATTATGTGATATATCATTGCCGCTAATATCATGCTGCAGAAGCAGTTGACCGCCATCAAGATCTTTTGTGTCATTTCGGAAGAGCACGTTATAAGTGATAGACGAATTTTTAGTGCCGCCTCGCTCCTCGTCGTAACCGCCGATTGAAATGCCTGTATAGTTGTTCTCATATACGTTGTTTTCAGTGATTTCGATGTTGTCTGCGTACTGTCCTTTGTGCTCAGACGTTGCTTCAATACCTAAGTCATTCCGAAAAACTGTATTCGCTTTGATTTTGATATCTTTTGCACCATCAACATAGATGCCGCCTGCAGAATAATCTTCTCCATATGCTGGATTACCAAAAGAAGAGTTATCATGTACTACATTGCCTTGTACTGTTCCGTTCCGTACATAATCTGCATCAGGGTCTTCCGATGTGCCCTCATAACCAATAAGATCGATTCCAATATTGTTATTATGACGAACAGTATTGCCCGTTACAGCAAATCCATCAATATTACCGTTCAGCACTACCGCTTCACTAAGACCAAGCGTCAATTCTTCTACAATATTATCCATAACTCGGATCTGTTCCATCTTGCCGGTTCCATATACCGCAACGCCATGAGCATTACCTTCATCTGAGTTGTTTCCTATATGGTGGATATGATTTTGAATGATATTAATATTAGAGCTGTTGCCCGTTATGAAAATACCCATCACAGCGAAGTCTGGAGAATCTGCATTCAAATCCTGCATGGTTAGTCCTTGAATTGTTATGTATTGCTTACTGTCTACATTTACAAGTGCTGTATCTTCTTCCATTACCTTGTCTTTGCCGCTGATAACCACTTTTTCATCTTTCAAATTACGAATGATCACTGGTGCCTCTTTCGCTCCGCTATGAGCTACTTCAAATCCATCCGTATAAGTACCACCACGAATATAAACGGTCGTACCAGCGGTGGCCTGATCCACTGCTGCTTGTATCGTACGAAGAGGTTTTTCTTTCGTTCCTTCATTCTCATCATCCCCATCAGTGGCGACAAATAGCTGTTTTGGAGCGGTTACTGCTTCCACTTCCTTCTTGTTGTTCGACGCAATCGAATAGATACCCGCGCCAATCAAGCACAGTACGATTGCGGCCAGGATCGTTATTCTCATCAGCTGACTCTTTTCTATGCAATATTTGCCGTTCTTGGCTACTGCTAGTATGATACCGTTCCTCAGACAATTTGTATAGGAGCTCTGCTGAATCTTCATAAAATCTTTATTCTCACAAAAATCGCTCTTTTAAATCGGGTGATGGCAGCATGCATTGATCTTGTCTGCCGAACCAACGATAACGATTTTTAGCTACATACCGGTAAAGCCCATCCCGAAGCGGCCTAGGTATGATCAGCGCAGCTGCAGCCAATTTCCAGGGACCGTTCAGATGACGTGAAATGCGCAAAATCGCACTGGATTGCATGTACACTTTTCCATTTTCCACAAGTATGATGCTGTCTACGTGACCCGGTATTTGCTTAGCCTCTTTCAACTGTCCGCCAAAGTCACTTTGGAGGGAAGCGAATTTGAAATAAGCAGCCTTGTCATGTTTGATGATGAATTGGACACTGTTATTACATAAATTACATACACCATCAAAAAGAATGATTGCTTTGTTGTCCATCCTATCCCTCCTCTTTATTCCGTCACTCTATTATGAAGCGTCATTTGATCTTCCTTCGTAAGATAGGTTGTCTTATAGACTTCCTGCCGGTCCAAATTTTCTTCCATCAATGTCACATAATACGTTTCCTTTTCCCCCGGAACGTTTTCAATAATCGTTTCTCTTGCAAAATGCTCACCGAATAGCTCCCAATGCTCAACTTTTCCCGTTTCTGCAGGGAAACCGCCGTTTTCTCCCTGGCCATGCTGCTGTGTAACAAATTCTACTGCTTCTTTGCGCGAATAACCCGGCTCATCGTATGCCGCCTCGTCAACCGATGGCGGAACCGACTGTACCTGACCAATAATGTAAACTGCCAGATACGCCAGGAAAGGTATATACAGCACCAGCCAGCCGATACGCCCTTTTCTAGTCATATACCCGAGACCCAGTTCTAGGAGAGCGAACAGTATAGCCAATAATGCACCCAAACCAGCAGTAAACAAAAAAGCCGCCGTACTTTGCGAAGAAAGACTCAGGACCGCAAAAGGCAGCCCGCCTAAACCATGCAGCGCGATATACAGTCCTGTCCTTTCCGTTTCAACAAGCTGTACTTTTCGGCTAATCAGCCAGGAAATAAGGATGCCATATATAAAAATGAAGGGACTCATATATAGTGCGAAGACAAACGAACCAGACATCCATATATTACCCAGTTGATTTGCAGTTCCAATGCCGAAGAAGTCACTGAAATAAAAGCCCATGCATAAAGAAAACATACTAACGAGCAAAAAACCCGCACCAAATTTATGTTTCATGCTCATTACTTTTCCTCTAAACCAAAATACTCAACAATCCGCCCTGCTGTCTCAGAGGCTAAGAGGTCATCAGTTTGGATCCGCAAATAATTTGTTTCTTTGATTTCTCCCTCCCTCGATTGAAGGCGGCTAGTTTCCATCGTCCGGAGCAGATCTGCTTCCGAAAAAGCAATATTTCGTTTTGTCGCTTTATTTTCCAAACGGTTTTCGGTGACATTACGTTTTAATCTGGTATCAACACCAGCTTGCAGCTCGACGAAATAGACTGGTATATGCTGCTTTTTAAATATGGAACGCATTCTTTCAACCGTTTCCCAATCCTCGTGACTGGAAAAATCCCATACAAATGTGAAAATGAAACCCGGAAGATTTGTTTTAGCTACTGACTGGAATATTTCTTCCCTAAAAAGAGTGGATAGACGCCACATTTCCTCACTAAAGCCAAAGAAAGGCACTAATAAATCAATTGTCATATGATTGTGCAGCAATCGGTAACCCAGTTGCTTTTCTAGCTCTTGTCCGACTGTCATTTTCCCGACAGCCTGTGGTCCGAATAATAAGATGACTTTCATGTAACCACCCCTTTTTCCTCATTGTAGCAAACCATTTGGAATTATTGTAAATTATTGTTATAAACTTGAAATTTTACCGACCGGTAAGTAAAATACAGTGTATAAACATACTTATAAGGATGAGACCGTGGCAAAAGGAGATACGTATAAGCATATAATCGATTCAGCATTAGCACTTGTAGCAGAATTTGGGCTGGAGAAGGCCAGCTTATCAATGATAGCTAACAAAGCTGGTATATCAAAACCAGCGATCTATTATTATTTTTCTTCTAAGGAAGCACTACTCGATCATTTATTTAATCTGCTTTTCGATGACTATCAATTTGATCACTATTTCCCTTTAGAAACGTACACAAAGGATAATTTCTCCTCCCTGCTTACAGACAATGGACTGCATTTACTGCAGGAGTACGATGAAAATCCTGAGCTTTTGAAAATAATTAACCATTTTATTGTGTATGCCGGACAGAAACAGGCCTATGATGAAAAGCTCAAACATACACTGACAGAATTTCTCGACGGCTTTAGAAGACTGCTGATTCACGGCCAGAAGCTTGGTGTAATAAAAGAAGGAGAAGACTTAACTGCTAAATCTCAATTACTCGGATTGGTTCTAGACAACATTAGCAGCTATCTTTTAATGGGTATTAAAGTGGAAAGTACTGCCGTTTGGACCCAAGCTGTTTCTTATGTGATGGGAGATGACTGATATGAGGAATATTGAATTCGGGCTGACGAGAAATGAAAAATACGCTGTACACTTAGTACCACCCATTCTTGGAGCAGTTGCTGGCTGGTATTTACCTGTTTTAGCCAGATCGATTCTGAAGCTTCCATGGCTTCCTTATCAAGGAGTCATTGAAAAAATAGCTTCTTATTCAGGAATGACGGCATCTGTCATCCTTTGCATTGTAGGCATTGTTGCTGGAATAGCTCTTTCCCAGTTCATTTTCTATGAAACACTGAGAGTCTTTATTAACGATGATTCCGTGACTGTTAAGATACGAGATACAAAAGACAATTTCCGCAAAGAAGATCTTCAATCCATCTATATGGACGGGAAATCACTTGTATTTGTAGGGCAACAAGAGAATGAGATGTTCAATGAGAAATATGAGGGAAACAAAAAGAAAATCGCAAAGATATTTCTCTCATTAGGATATCCATGGTTCGACTCAGACCCATACCAAGCCGCTTACCGCCGCTGGTATGAAAATGACCACCAAATACCAGCAGCTGTGCATGCCTTATTACGAGCAAGAAAAGGTTGTTTGGAAAATGGCCAGGAAACGATGGCTAGACAGTTACGATTGGATCTAGCAGCAATAGGTGTTGCAGTGAAAGATCGCAAAGATAAACAATATGTCCGTCTTGACCATTCAACGATTGACCAAAAATTAAATTAACAAAAAAAAGAGCTGCAAGGGAAACCTTACAGCTCTTCTTACTATAAGAGTTGAAATAGCTGAAATAATTTATGAGCAGCATCAAGTAGTTGGTTGCAAGCTGTAGGGATGACAGTGAAGAGTGCGAGCAGAAGAGCCAGATTATCTTTTGGCTGTTTGGGATTGGTTGGGCATTCCTTCATGGCAGACATTCCTCCCTTCCATACTCATCGGGCAGGTCTGTTGCTGGGAAGTAAATGGAGCCATTAGTACGATAAAATTAGTATCCCTCTAACAGTTTCTTTTATACACGTTGTTGACAAATCGTCAACAACAGCGTACCTTGGAATGGTATGGGGGGTAGTACGAAAATGGAAAGACAACGTAAAACAAAACGTAAGCGCAAGCGACGAATAGGGAGGTATATCATACTTATCCTTCTTGTCCTCGTAATTGGAGTTGGTTCCTTCCTCCTTCTTACCGCAAGGGATGTAAAACAGACAGTTGACGGTATTCAGAAGAAAACGACTGCGATTGATGAAGGTGTGACATCTAAGAAAATCAAGAACAAAGAGAGAATTAATGTTCTTTTGCTTGGTATTGATGAAAGGGAATTTGATTCTGGGCGTTCAGATGCTTTGTTGCTTATGTCATTGGATCCAGCCACTGAATCTATGGAATTGGTAAGTATTCCACGGGATACTCGAACGGAAATTATTGGACACAATACAGTTGATAAAATCAATCATGCCTATGCTTTTGGTGGTGTTGACATGTCCTTGGAAACAGTAGAGAATCTGCTGGATGTTGATATCGATTATTTTGTAGAGATTAATATGCAAGGTCTAGCTGATCTTGTGGATGCTGTAGGCGGTGTGACAGTAGAAAACGACCTAGACTGGTATGATGAAGGCTTTTACAAAAAAGACTATCATTATAAAAAAGGGCAAATCAATTTGGATGGCCAGCAAGCTTTGGGCTATGCAAGAATGCGTCACTTAGACCCTGACGGGGATTTTGGAAGGAACGCCAGACAGCGTCAAGTAATTGAAGCCGTACTCAATAAAGGTGCCAATATCAAATCTGTCGGCAAAATTGATGACTTACTGGATGTATTGGGCAAAAACGTGCAGACAAATATCAACCTTGCTTCCATGCGTCATCTGCTAACAGATTACCGTAATGTTCGTAATTCTGTTCAAGAGCATGAAATGAGAGGCGAAGGCACTAAAATCAATGGAATTTATTACTTGATAGTGCCAGAGGATGAGATAACTGCTATACATGATATTATAAGCAAATAAAGAAGAAGATCCGTCTGGATCTTCTTCTTTATTACTCAATAGTTTTTTTCCTTTGAAGCAGGAGTACTAATGCTAGCAACGCCACACCTATCCAAATAGTATGCAGTCCGATGAGTCTTTCACTTAAACTACCTGCAGCTGCACCTAATAGGTACAAAAGAATAGCACCACCTCTAAGGTATGTATCAAGCGATAGCTTTTGAGCATTCTTTTGCATCGCCCCCATAAGCCCTTCTACGAAAGCTGCAAGTGTACTCGTTAGTACTGTTGAGGAAAGACCAGCAATCTTGAGATTCCTTCCTGCTATAGTTTGCATTCCCATAGCTGTACTTAGTATTAGGAGGATAATTGATGATACTGTGCCATTGACCGGCATGAGCAGAATCACTACCGCAGAAAGTAAGATTAAAATAAATTCCCAAGTTAAAATACTTCTTGATTTACCGCTCTTCCTTTGTATAAATACAGTAGAAACGATCCCAATGATGAAACCCACTAATGCTAATGCAGCATTACTCAAAACAACCTGCCTTGCATCCCCGATATCAATACCTAGCAACACAATGTTTCCTGTCATGTTTGCAGTAAAAACATGCGATAATCCAATATAACCTAATACATCAATCACTCCAGATATAGCACATAAGAGCAAAATGGCAATGTGGTCACGCTTTATTTGCATTTTTTCTTTCCTTCTTTCCTTCTTCCTTATTCCTTTCTACCGTATCTATTGACAAATTGTCAACATCCTTGTACGGTTAGAAAATGAAATCTTAAAAGAGGAGATGTCTGCATTATGGACATTAACAAAGATAATTCCAATATAGAGAATCTTCTACGTTCCTTAATCAAGGAAAAAAATCTATCCATCCGAGAAGTGAGCAGACGCACTGCAATTGATACTGCTATCATATCCAAGATACTGAATGGTAAACGCAAAGTGACCGTTAACCACCTTAAGAAGTTCAGTGAAGTTCTGGATGTTTCACACGAGGAATTGATGCGTGCGGCCGGTTTTCTGGACCAAACCGAAACCTTACAAACAGAACATCATTTGGAAGCTCTTTGCAAACAGGCCGACCCTTCCTTCACAACAGAAAGAATGTTAAATCAACTGGCTGCATATGAGGAGATTTCACTTACTGATGGCGGGAAACAAATAATTGAAAAAGAATTCAATGACAAAATTTCATCTGTTGGAAGTGCGGGAAAACTAGTAAATGATCTAAAGCACATGTTTTATAAATTTCAATCCGGTATCGGAACAAAACGAGAATTAATACTTTTTGGTGCAGCTTTACTTTATTTTATCAATCCTATAGATGTGCTGCCTGATTATATATTTCCATTCGGCTATCTAGATGATACGTTGGTTGTCCATACCGCAATGATGAATAGTAGTAAATAGCAAAAGGAGATACTTACGTGGAATCGTGGATGAATGAATTAATGGCTGCCTATGGTTATCCTGCTATTGCCCTCTTGATGATGGTAGAGATTGTAATTCCTCCGCTGCCTTCGGAAGTCACTCTGTTGTTCGGAGGCTTTCTTGCAGCTACTACTAGCTTACATCCAATCTTTGTAATACTGGCAGCTACATTAGGCGCGATGGTTGGCACTTCGATTTTGTACTGGATTGGAACATTGTTTGATATAGACAAGCTTTCGAATTGGATAGAAAAGCGACGCAAATGGCTGCGCCTCAATCCAGCTCATCTGCATAAAGCTGTAGCATGGTTCGAGAAGTATGATATGTGGGCTGTATTCCTCTGTCGTTTCATTCCCCTCGTAAGGAGCTTGATCTCTATTCCTGCTGGTATGGCCAAGATGCATTTTGGAATATTCCTTTTCTTCTCTGCTATAGGAACTTTGATCTGGAATTCGATAGTCGTTATGTTAGGGGTATGGGTCGGGGCTTCATGGACTAGGGTGGAAGCATATCTCGATTACTATAAGTATGGCATGTTAGCATTAATCATTGCTGCTGCCGGCGGGATTGTCATCTGGAAATTAGGCAAAAAAAGAAAAAAAGAACTTGAAGGGCTGAAGTGACAACAGCATATTTCAATTAAAGCCATTAACCGGAGATGCATCTCCGGTTAAATACAACTTCTTGATGATATTTTCGGACTCTTTTATTATTCTTCACATAGATGGTGTCTCTCAGATTTTCAACGGAATCCTAATTCATCCTGCTGTTCTTCCCACCATTTTCCGGACTTGCTTTTCTTAAATTCCCGCTTCATATTCTTAATGATGTCTTTAGCGGAAACCTCATCACCTTGATGTTTGGCTGCTGCCAGAAAAACAAAGAGCTCTTTGAGCTGAGCAAACGAGAAACCTTCTGTCTTAACCACCACTTTGTCCACTTCTTCTTGGTCCAGTAGATTCAGGAAACCAACTTTCTCTACGTACTGGCTGCGCAAGGATGCATCTGGCAAAGTAATTTCGTAGCCTCGATCGAATCGTCCTGCGCGGTTAATCAAACCGGGGTCAATTTCCTCTGGATAGTTGGTTGTACCAATTAAGAAAATACCTTCCTTAGACGTCGCCCCATCCAATGTATTCAAGAAGTAGGAACGCACTTCATCGGGCATAGAGTCAATATCTTCGATAACCAGAACCATTGGTGCCAGTCGTGTAGCTGAACTGAATACTTCTTCTATTGATTCACTGGATGTATGTTCAGTAATCTGCCAGTAAGCGACTGGTGCCGCAACTGTATTGGCGATTGATTTCACAAGTGTTGTTTTTCCGTTTCCAGGCGGTCCATACAAAAGAATTCCACGGCGATACGGAATATCATAGGTTGTGAAGAAGGATCGATCTTCCGTAAAGAATTGATCCAGCATGCCATAAATCTCTTTTTTTACAGATTCACTCAGCACGACATCTTCGCGTGTCACTGTATTCGTTACTTGCTGCTGTTCCTGTGATACACCCTCGCCATTATCCTTAAAGACAAGAACTTCATCTCTGCTTTTCTTCCAGACTCTATCCCGAAGTGTTTGCAGGAAGGAGGTGATATTCTCTTTCCCTGTTGCCAGCACACATTGCAAATACACGATGCTCGCATCACTGAAATACGGGATTCTCGCAAAAGCTACACCAGCATCAGGATAGGCATACAACTGGTTATTCAATGCACGGTATACCTTGTAAACTGGTACTTGTGCTTCTTCATCATATTCAAATGTATAGCTCTCCAGCCGCTCAAAAAGCTGCGCAACATGCTCAATTTCCGGATTTTCTTTTCGGATATCTTCTTCTACGATTGTCCATAATTCAAAATGAATATCGTCTGTATTATACACAGCGTAAAATTCACCGTACTTTTCTTGGAGTTCCTCTTGCATGCTTTTCATCAATCCCGCAAATGCAGGATACCCAGGCATCTCTTTTCCTGTTTCCTTTACAGTTTCTTCATATAAATAGCGCAATTAGTGTCCCCCTCCTACTTACATCCCCTTCATCTTAACTGAAAGCAGGAACCATTAATAGATTTATTTTCCATAAATGTCATCTGCGGAGGAAACCCCCTTCTGAATGAAGCTCCTGCCCTGTCACCCAATAGCCATCTTCTCCGACTAGGAAGCTGATGAGTCTCGCAGCATCATCCGGCTCCCCGATTCTTCCCATTGGAAATTGTGGAAGCAGGTGATGTCTTATATCGTCTGTCATCCATGTACTGTCTGTCGGCCCTGGATTGACTGCATTCACATTGATTCCAAACTGCGCCAAGTCAGCCGCAAGTGACTGGGTGAATGCGGTAATGGCACCTTTTGTAGCGATGTATGCCAGTTCGTCAGGCATAGGACCTTGGCTCTGACCAGAAGTGAGGTTTACGATACTTCCTTTGTCAGCTGGCCGATGCTCTTTGAAGAGTTTTGCGAATCCCGAACAAAGCAAAAAGACACTTCTCATATTCACAGCATAATGACGATCCAACTGGATCACATCAAGCTCCTCATAGGTACCATTCTCGGAAAAGGCAGCACAATTGACCAGTATAGCCGGAACTCCGAACTGCTTTTGTACTTTATGCAGAATAGCTTCGGCTGCCTCCGGTTGCTCAAGATCTGCTTCCAGTCCTTTGCACCTAACTCCCATTTCACTTATTTCATTCGTTAACTGATTGGGCCATGTCTCACCTGCGCGCCAATATGTAAAAAAGATATCCATCCCTTGTTCTGCTAATCGGCGGCATACTGCTGTACCAATGGAGCGAGGATACGAAACACCTGTGATTATTGCTATTTTAGCCATTCAGGAAACCTCCTATTTTTAACCATATCCAAACATCATTCGTGTACACTTAAAGGAAATCCTGTAAGAAAGGGGCTTTCTATTGAAAAAGCATCTATTGTTTACAATTGGCAGCTTTATACTGACAATCCCGATTTACAGCTGGCTTCTTTATAAAGCTACTTCCGAATCTGCATTCACTCAAAGTGATATGTGGACATCTATCATTGTTCCTCTTTATGTAATCGGCTGGACAAGCAGCAGAGAAAAAGGTTTTTCTGCATACGACCTCTTTCTGCTGACGGCAGCAATTTGTACTGCACTGGACATCTACTTGCACGCACAACCTAGTATATTTCTCCTCATTACAACTCTGATTGGAACGCTCATACTGCCCCTGCAGTATATAATTCGGGCAGCAAAAAAGCAGGAGTGATCCTCCTGCTTCGCCTAATTAATTGGTACAAGATTTACATGATCGACTTGAAGTGTTTCATCATTCACGATGAATTCCAGTTCAAAATCGCCGGTTTCATATAGATATTTATGCTGGTTTGTCTGCGAGATTGAAGTAATGGCATCTGCCTTGCCAAGCTGCTCCTCCAATACAGCAGGTGTGATGCTGTCTAGATTCGTCTGGCGCTCAACATTGGTTCCCAAATAGCGAATTTCCTTCAATGTGCCATCTTGACTGTATGCGAAGCTGAATCCTGGATTTCCCATCTCTGCATGATACGTATCAAAACTATCGGATAGGAAAGGTTCCCCAAGTCTATCCACAATATCTGTTCGCGTCGTTTCACCTATAGTGAAATTGCCGGCCGCTCCGATGGAAGATCCTTCAGAAGCCTGCGTATAGATAGTCTGGAGTGTTTCAAGAGCTGCTTCATTCGTTTCGGAAGAATGGACCGCTTCCCTAGTTTCGGCGTCAACAGATACCGCACCCGGAATCATGAAGCTTCCAGCCCCTAGAACAGCTCCTGCGCAAACGACACTTAGCGCTGCCTTGCGTGCTGGATTCCTTCTTGCCATAAAGCATACCTCCTTTTGGTATAGTTATGTTTACCGCGATAGAGGTTTTATCAAACATACAGGAAGTACACATCATTTGTTTCGACATTTACGGTTCCATCGTCCAGCAAGCACAGTACTTATTCGACCCCAAGCTGCAAATGCTCTCCTTCTACTTCGACACCCTTTGCCTTCTCATACTGTTTATAAAGCACTTCCTGTAAAACGAGATTATGATGAAGCATATCCGTATATTTTTGCAGCACATCTATTACTGTAGGGCTGGCATCGATATATAGATTCACGCGCTTTTCAACAGGCAGATCAAGCTCTTTCCGGTACGTCTGCACTTCACGGATTACTTCACGAACAAATCCTTCTTCCTTCAGTTCCGTTGTAAGCTTCGTATCCAAAAGGACAGACAGTCCATTTCCTTCCGATAGCAGCAGCTGGTTGGAAGGCACTTTTTCTATGATGACCTCTGCTTTTGTCAGCTCTAAATTAGATATAGCTATCTTGCCTTTTTCTAACAACTCTTTTATCTGCACCTGTTCAATCTGAGCTAATGCCTGTTTTGCTTCTCCAACACGCTTGCCGAGTCTTGGTCCGGCAGCTGCAAAATCCAGTTTCGCAGAGTAGGTGAACAAGTCATCGTTATTTTCTAATTTTATTTCTTTTACATTCGTCTCTTCTTTTATCGTTGCAACATAGCCTGCCAATCGTTCAGCAACACAATTTTCGCCTAACACATACACTGCTGCGAGGGGCTGCTTTGTCTTGATTCCGGCTGTATTTCTGGCTGCACGGGTCAGTTCAACAACTTGAAGGACTGTTGTCATATCTTCCTCCAGCTGGGTATTGATTAACTCGTCGCAAGGCTTTGGATAATTTGTTAAATGGACACTGTTACCAGTTAACTGCAGATGGATGTCTTCCGCGATGTATGGTGTAAATGGTGCCAGCAGCTGTGCCGTTTTCTTCAGTACTTCATACAGCGTACTGAATGCTGCACGTTTGTCCTCGGTCATACCACTGCTCCAGAACCGCTGACGTGATCTTCTTACATACCAATTGCTCAATTCATCTAAGAACGTGCCCAATTCTCTTGCAGCATTTGTGATATCATACTGCTCCAAATAATCGTTTACTTGCTTGGTAACACTGTGCAAGCGGGATAGGATCCATTCATCCAGTGTCGAACGCACTCCGCCATTGTCCTTCTCTCCATCAAATTGATCGATTTGCTGATAGAGCTGATAGAAGGAAAAGACGTTAGACAATGTGTCAATCATCTTCGATTTTGCTTGTGCAACTGTTCGTTCCGAGAAACGCTTATTGTTCCAAGGCGCGCTATCGGAAAGGAGCGCCCACCGTAATGCGTCTGCTCCGTACGTTTCCATGAGCTCAGTCGGATTCAGCGCGTTACCTTTGCTTTTTGACATCTTCTGTCCGTTTTCATCAAGGATGTGCCCTAGTGACAGGACACGTTTATAAGGTGCCTTCCCAGTTACCAAAGTAGATACAGCAAGGAGACTGTAGAACCATCCTCTTGTCTGATCGACTCCCTCGATGACAACATCAGCTGGGTACTGGCTTTCAAACAACTTTTTGTCACCAAAAGGATAATGATATTGTGCAAATGGCATCGAGCCGCTGTCAAACCATACATCAATCACTTCGCTCGTCCGCTGCATCGTATCTCCACACTCACAACGCAGCTGGATCTGATCTACATATGGCTTATGCAGTTCCACATCTTCCGGTACAGAACCAATCGCTTCCTGCCTTAATTCCGCGATGGATCCGGGCGCTTTTTCTTTGCCGCATTTACAGGTCCATACATTTAAAGGCGTACCCCAGTACCGATTTCTGCCGATATTCCAATCGACCATATTGTCGAGGAATTTACCGAACCGCCCTTCCTGCATATGACCTGGATGCCACTCGACCTGCCGGTTATTCTCCTGCATTTTTTCCTTCACATCAGTCATGCGGATGAACCAGCCTTCCATTGCGTAATACAGAAGCGGAGAGTCGCAGCGCCAGCAATGCGGGTAGCTATGGGTGTATTTCTCTTTATGGAATAACCTGTTCTTCTCTGCAAGCAGCTTGATGATATCCACATCACAATCCTTTACGAAACGGCCAGCGAGCGGTGTGATTTCTTCTATATATCTCCCTTTCTCATCCACAATGTGGACAAAATCAAGATCATTATCCTGAACGACGCGATAGTCATCTTCCCCATATGCCGGAGCGATGTGCACAAGACCCGTTCCACTTTGATCTGTAACGAAATCTGCTAACACTACTTGGTGCCCTTTGTCTATTTGGACGTAAGAGAAAGGCGCTTCATAACGGACACCCGCTAAGTCCTTTCCTTTGCGGGATTCTACAACTTGAAAATCTTCTTTGAATAATTTCTTTGCCAATCCCTCTGCAACGATATATTTCTCATTTTCCTGCTGGACTGTCACATAGTTAAGATCCGGATGGACCGCGATTGCGACATTCGCAGGTAGTGTCCAAGGTGTAGTTGTCCAGCCCAGCAAGTATTCGTCAGTCGTACCTTCCACTAGAAACTTAGCTGTAGCAGATAAATCTGATACATCTTTATAGCCTTGGGCTACCTCATGTGAGCTCAAGGATGTTTCACAATGTGGACAATATGGGACGACTCGATGCCCCTTATACAACAAACCTTCCCCATGGATGTGCGACAAGATATGCCATACAGATTCGATATAGCTGTTATCCAGCGTAATGTACGGATCCTCCATATCGACCCAGTAGCCGAGAGCTTCCGTAAACTGCTTCCACTCCCGCTCATACGTGAATACACTTTCTTTACACTTTTCAATAAAACGCTCTACCCCGTACGTTTCGATTTGCTCTTTACCACTTATCTTCAGCTGTTTCTCGACTTCCAGCTCAACTGGCAGACCATGCGTATCCCATCCTGCCTTACGTTTGACCTGATAACCGTCCATCGTTTTGTAGCGAGCGATAAAGTCCTTGATCGTTCTTCCTAATGCATGACCTGCATGTGGCATTCCATTTGCTGTTGGCGGTCCTTCATAAAATACGTATGGCTTCTTTCCTTCCCTGTTTCGAACAGATGTATGAAAAGTGTCGTTCTCCTGCCAATACTCTCTTATTTTCTGCTCTTTTAAAGCTGCTTTATTCTGCATCTATTTCACTCTCCTCCAGATAAAATAAAAATCCCGACACTGCATACACAGCGCCGGGATCTACCGAAAATTCCAAAATAAAAAAACCATAAGTAGGGCTTTTAGTCGGAAACACTACGTACTATCATACGCGTCCCTTGTATCGGTGGAAAACCGTCAAAGCCTACATGTCGGCTTTGCTTCTCGGAGAGGATTTTCATCATGATCTTATCATCGACTTGCACCAACCGTCGACTCTCTAAAGATAAGCTGTCTTGACTACTTGTTCTCGTCAGCGAATTACTTATGTTTTTTACAAGATTACAGCTACTTCTAGTATATGTCAAATTCAAAAAACTTCTCCCCCATTTTCACAGGGAAGAAGTCTATTCTTACTTACTTCACTAAGCTTTCAACTGCATCGTCCACGATTTGCTCGTTCGCAATCGGGCCAGTGTACAGCCAGCTTGTGTCTTTATCGTATTTATACACATTGCCATCTTTGATAGCTGGTACATTTGCAAGCAATGGATCATCAAGGATTTCAGATCCATCACCTTCATCACTATTAATTAAGAAGAGGTGGTCGACATCCATTTCAGCCAATTGCTCTAGGGAAACTGGATTCCAGTTTGCTGTTGCGCTTTCGGAAATTTCTTTGACGCCTTCAGGAACTGTAATGCCTAGGTCGCCATATAGTACCGCACCGCTGGATAGGTTTTCACTAACGATGTAAAGCTGTCCGCCAACAAGCCAGATAGCTGCAGCTGATTCATCGCCAATTGCACCTTGGATCTGTTCTTTTGCATCTGTAGCTTTTGCATCATACTCATCCAGAACTTTTTGTGCTTCATCTTCTTTACCGAAGATCTCACCCATTGTCTGAAGTTCTTTGCGCCAGTCGCCATTTTCTTCCGTTCCCATTACATAAGTAGGAGCGATCTTATTGTACTGCTCATATTTATCGCCTTCTACCATGGATGCAGAATCCATGATGATCAAGTCTGGTTTAACACTAGCTACTGCCTCGAAAGGAAGTGTGGAATCAATCGTTTGTACATCTTTCAAGCTGTCCTGCAAGTACCCTTGCGGAGAGCCGTTATTTACAGACCATTGTGCTACTGGTGTAATATCAAGCGCTACAAGGTTGTCCTCCAAATAGGAAGCTAGTACATTTTTAGGATTTGCAGGAACTTCAACTTCATGACCCATTGCATCTGTCACTGTACGAGTTTCGTTACTCTCCTGGTCAGAAGAGTTACTTTCGGCATTATCACTTGAATCGTTATTGCCGCAACCTGTTATAATGAATACAACACTGGCGAAGACTGCCAGAAGTAAAAACATACTCTTTCTTTTGAACAAGGGATTCACCTCTTGGTTTATGTTATAATCTCATATTAGATGATAACAATTCTCATTATCAATTACAAGCGTCATTTCATTCTTTTGGCATAGATAGAGCTTAGAAAGCGGGATAACGATGCAAGCACGCAGACTAGTTGGCACAATCATACTTATCGCAGGTATCGCCCTGCTGATTTTTTCGATAGGATTATCCATTGCATTCGGTGTAGCGGATATTTCACTTAATACTGTCTGGAATAGTATTTTCCATTACGATGCTACAAATACATCACATCAGATCATTCACCGGCTTCGCATGCCTCGTACTGTAGCAGCAGTTCTGATTGGCGCAATGCTTGCAGCATCCGGATCGATCATGCAAGGGATGACTCGTAACCCGCTTGCTTCTCCGCAAATCATGGGAGTAACTTCAGGTGCAACGTTCATGATTGCGATTGCACTCGTCTTCCTGCCTGGCATTTCCAATGTGAATCTGCTCCTATTCTCATTTATTGGTGCAGGACTTGGTCTTGGACTTGTTTTCGGGATCGGTCTTTTGGCCAAAACCGGATTAACACCCGTGAAGCTGGCATTGGCAGGGACTGCTGTCACTGCATTGCTTGGATCCTTTTCCAACGCAATGGCAATTCATTTTGATGTTGCTCGGGATTTGAGCTTCTGGTATGCAGGCGGTGTTGCGAATGTGCAATGGGATACGGTGAAACTGTTATTTCCTGCTGCTGCAATCGGTTTGGTACTGGCACTGTTCATCAGCGGATCAGTTACGACACTTAGTCTGGGAGAAGATGTAGCGACAGGACTTGGTT
This sequence comes from Terribacillus saccharophilus, assembly GCF_002272075.1. Lineage (GTDB taxonomy): Bacteria > Bacillota > Bacilli > Bacillales > Amphibacillaceae > Terribacillus > Terribacillus saccharophilus_A. Next base: position 46,350 of record NZ_NPBJ01000027.1, on the reverse strand, counting down.
TGAAGACTGGCCTGGTGAAAGCAGCAGGAGTGCTTGTTGTGCTGATTTTAACAGGAGCTGCCGTTTCAGTAGGCGGTACAATCGGATTTGTCGGATTGGTTATTCCGCATATCACCCGGTTCCTCGTCGGACCAGATTATCGCTGGATTATTCCATGTTCAGCTGTATTGGGCGGTATCCTGCTGAACTTTGCAGATATTGCGTCCCGGATGATCAATCCACCCTTTGAAACACCTGTTGGCGCCCTCACTGCTTTGATCGGCGTACCATTCTTTATTTATCTAGCTCGGCGGGAGGGTAAGAACATATGATACACTCCGCGAAAAAAACGAGTCTGGTAGCGATCGGAATACTTGCTGCTATTCTCATTGTATTTTTCATCAGCTTGAATACAGGGACAATCCCCATCGGACCGGCCGATGTTGTAAGAACTTTGCTTGGTACGGGGGATGGCTCATTTGACGTGATCTTATTCGATTTCCGTCTGCCGCGTATGGTCATTGCACTATTGATAGGCATCGGAATGGGTATTGCAGGAGCAATTCTGCAAGGTGTAACACAAAATGGGCTGGCTGACCCAGGTATATTAGGAATTAATGCAGGTGCAGGTTTTGCTGTCGTCCTTTATATTTTCTTCCTGCAGGACAAACTAGCCGGCACAGGCAGCCTGCAAGTATTCATTATGCCACTATTCGCATTCGCTGGGGCGTTCCTGGCAGCAAGCCTTATCTATGCACTGGCATGGAAGAAGGGCGTCACTCCAGTCCGGCTTATCCTTGTCGGTATTGGTGTTAACGCAGCTTTCGGCGGCCTGATTATCGTCTTCCAGCTTATGATGGAACCGAAGGATTTCACGCAGGCGACTATCTGGCTGAACGGCAGCATCTGGCAAACGAGCTGGAATTATGTCTTGGCACTCTTGCCTTGGATTATACTGCTCGTCCCATATGCAATTTATAAAGCAAAAGCATTAAACGTTTTAACACTAGGCGACCAAATCGCTGTAGGTGTTGGAGCTCCGGTGCAAAGAGAACGGACAATTCTGCTGCTACTTGCAGTTGCACTGGCCGGAGCCTGCGTAGCCGCTGGGGGAGCAATTACGTTCCTCGGACTTGTCGCACCCCACTTAGCCCGCCGTATCGTCGGTCCGAATCACAAGCATCTGCTTCCGATTTGTGCACTTATCGGAGCGCTCATCATGCTCGTAGCCGACACCTTATCACGGACGATCCTGGCCCCATCGGAGATTCCGATTGGATTGGTTGTCTCTGCAATTGGCGCACCTTACTTTATTTATTTGTTGATTAAAGAATGAACCCTCGCATTAGCGAGGGTTCATTTACTTACTATACCAATTATGAATTTGAAGGCTTTTCGGGCTTTTCTTTGTTTCTTCCATCCTTTGTATCTAAGATGAATGCAGATCGATTTATCCAAATATGGAAATAAAATGAGTGGAAATCTATCCCCTTCTTTTCATACTCAGTTCTATCTTCATTTTCACATTCTGTCCGTATCAGCCAGCAATTTCCCAATCAATCTCTATGTATTTCACGCAAGCTCCATAATCGTTCTTTCATCAGTTAATTCCTTCAAGCAATCCACGATGGTCTGTTCGCAAATTTCATCCAAAGGAACAGCTCTATCTGCATATCGGGCTAATTCTTCATGCTCGCCAATCATCACCGCATACTTGGCATGACGGAACATCTCAATATCATTCGAATCATTGCCAAAAGCGATATACTCGTTTTCCTTAATTCCAAATTCTTGTATTGCACTCCATTTGTCGATACCTGGTGGGCTGATGTCAACAATATCCTCACCATGATGACGGTGGACTCGAAGACCTAGCTTTTCTGCCTCTGCAGCCATTTTCTCCTGATCAGCAGAGCTAAGGATAAGTATTTTCACTACATGCTCCAGATCCATCAACGGCACTTCTTCAGCCAGACTATTTGGATCCAGATTGGACTTTATCGGGTGCTCAGGATCTCCTGTATAAGCATAGTTCCATTCTCCGTCTATTAAGTACGTGGCTTTATATGTGTCGATAAGTTTCTCCATGGCAGCTAATTGAACAAATGAAAATGCTCGAGAGAAAATCACCTTTCCGTTACTGGAGATTAGGGAACCATTGCCTCCTATCAGAGTGGTTGAATGAAAGTGCTCATCGATAACAGGCAGCAAATCTCGAATTGGTCGGGCCGAAGCGAAAATTACTTGATGACCATTCAGCTCCAGCTCTTACAAGGTGTCTATAATATTCTTTGTAACAGGTCTACCTTTGAAGCAGATCGTACCATCCAAATCGAAGATAAAATTCATTTGTAATCCTCCAAAATCAAAGCCATATGTATCTCTGCTATATATGTATCTCCTAGTTTCAATGCATGCTCCTCGACTCCAAACTGCTTGAACCCCGCCTGCTCATACACGTGTTTCGCTAATGGGTTCGTTGCTGCTACAACTAGGTTTATTTTCTCGATTCCTGCTCGGTCGCGGGCTGCCTCAATCATGTTTGTGATAAGCATTTTTCCGTAGCCTTTCCCTCTTGTTTTCGGTGCTAAATAAACTGCCACCAGTTCAGCACGATGCCGCAATTTGGCAGGTGTTTCGTATCTTAGTGTTGCATTTCCGGCAAGCTTACCGTCCACAAATATCCCATAGGTTTCCGCATCCGGACTCTCCAAATTATCTCTCACCCGCCCGATTGGATCTTCCTGTTTTACCGCATCCTCATAAGATGTGCCGAATGCATCTGGATGATCTTGCAATGCTTGTAATCTTAGTTCCCAATATACTTCTGCATCTGCGGCAGTCAATTTTCTTATATTCATAGACTTTATCCTCCTATACTTGTAACTTTCACCCTACTTTGCTCTTACCAGAAAAGCATAGCTGACATCTCCTTGCTCCCATTGTCCGGATACACGGTAGATATAGTTATCTTTGGTCTCGGGAAGTTCCATCTGCAGGTTATTTATCTGTTGTTTCTCCCATCTTCCTCCTATACTCTTTCCTTCAACTTCAATAGCATATGGAGGATTGTCAAATACCAACTCGACATTCCCTCCTGATACAGCGCTTACCCCTTGTCTTTCCTCTAGATCTTCTGCAGGGTCGGTAGCATCTACGCAAACTGCTTTGCCTCGTTCATTCCAGCAGTAACCGCCTTGATTGGCAGTGATTATTTCTTCACCAGCTTGCACTTGCAAAACAGGCGGTGTGGATTCGGATGAACTTACATCCCATTGAAAAGCGAAGAATAGTAAACAACCTAATAGCAGCAAACAGCTAACAACTGCAATGGCCTTTCTCAGGTTCATAGTTAAATCCCCTTTATTTTCATTTAACCCACATAATATCCTTCGAAAAAACGACCGCCGAACAACTCCAGGCACTTATCTGCCAGGTGAACAATGGCTTGCTTATCATGCCGCCGGTAAAAAGCGGCTAAACTTTGTTCAAACTGACTGGCGAGTTCCGGATCCAAGTCATGAAGCTCCCGGAACATCCATTTCCCCGCGCCAATCCAGTGTTTCTTTGTGCGAAGCATAAAGACAGCCAGGTCATGCACGATGCTGTTGGCTAGAAAATAAGCTTCCCCACCATCTTCTTTGTCGAGAAAATCATCGATCAAGTTGGTAATCATATATCGATGATGATCGATTATTTGCTCGCTCCAAGGCAAAGGTCCTTCAGCTAGAATTCGATTTGCTTCTGCTTGCATCTTATGAACAGCAGTAGATTCCTTCAAGATGATCGCTTCGCTCGCCATCCTTGGTAATGATGGAATTCCACGCATAGCATCACTGCTGAAGAAATCCAAATAGGCATCACCTGTGTATACAAACATCTCTATCGGCCAGCCATCAACGTATACCGATTTTCTATATGCACGGTTTTCTCCCTCATATAGAATAATGATATCCAAATCGGATGTAGCTGTAGCCTCCCCTCTGGCGCAGCTACCTGCAAGCACAGCGCCATCACAGTCAGGATGGGCAGTTTTAATAAATCTTTTTGCTGCTTCAATCGGCTTCTGCATAAAATCCCTCATTTCCATTTGACGGCTATATCCAGTATCTGTATAATGAGCATACAACAAAACAGAAGCGTTGATAAGGACAAGATGCACGCGTCTCTATCTTTCAGAGAGTGAAGGAATTGCTGGGACCTTCGCAGATAAGCACATGCATTACCACCTTGGAGCTATTACGGGGAAACACAAGTATCCGTAATCGGGAAGACCGTTATCGTATTTTGGAGCGTCAGCTTTATGCTGACGAAATTAGGGTGGAACCACGACCGCAATCGTCCCTTCAGGGGGATGAGTGCGGTCTTTTTGTTTACAATTTTATATCTTAAAAGCGATGCGAAGGACATGATTCATATCAACCTTTTCCTCACAGAAAGCAGGGTCACCGGCTGAGAGCCCTGCAGGAGAACGATTTGGATTACCACCTTCAAGCTATGGCGGGGAACTAGCAGTATCCGCTATCGGGAAATCCGTTATCACGAATGAAGCGCCAGTATTGGCGGAATTTTGGGTGGAACCACGACCACAATCGTCCCTATCACGGGAGGATTGTGGTCTTTTTTATATTCAAAGGAGGAATTATCATGAACAAACAAGCAGAAGCAGAAAAACGAAACCATCGCAAACTCGGACAGCAACTCGAGCTTTTTCTAAGCATGGAGGAAGCTCCAGGCATGCCTTTCTTCCTGCCAAAGGGAATGGTATTGCGTAATAAATTGGAGGAGCTGTGGAAGGAAAAACATGCACAGGCTGGATATGATGAAATCAAGACTCCAATCATGATGAAGCAGCAGCTCTGGGAACAGTCAGGCCACTGGGATCACTATCACGAAAATATGTATTTCTCAGAAGTGGATGACCAGCGCTATGCCATCAAACCCATGAGCTGTCCTGGTGCCGTACTCATTTACAATAGCAAGCTCCGCAGTTACCGCGATCTTCCATTGCGTTATGCGGAATTAGGACTGGTGCACCGGCATGAACTGTCAGGTTCTCTGAACGGATTACTGCGCGTCCGGTCATTTACACAAGACGATGCGCATTTATTCGTACGCGAAGATCAGATCGAGCAAGAGGTCGAAAAAGTACTCCAGCTGATAGATGATTTTTACAGCCTGTTCGGCTTTACTTATGAGGTAGAACTATCCACTCGTCCAGAAGACTTCATGGGTTCACCTGCTGTTTGGGATAAAGCGGAAGCAGCCTTGGAGAATGTCCTTAAACGACAGGGAATTGCATATAAAGTCAACGCTGGCGATGGCGCATTTTACGGGCCCAAAATTGACTTCCACATTCTAGACAGCCTCGGACGCAGCTGGCAATGCGGAACTGTTCAGTTAGATTTCCAGATGCCTGAAAAATTCAACTGCAGCTATATCGATCAGGAGAACAGCCGCAGACAGCCAATCATGATTCACCGGGCTATCTATGGTTCAATTGAGCGCTTCATGGCCATTCTTATCGAGCATTATGCTGGGGATTTCCCATTCTGGCTTGCACCTGTCCAGGCAAGTATCCTTCCAATCAGCGATGCACACGCAGAGTATGCACATTCTGTTTGTGAAGAACTAAGGAAGGCGGGTTACCGCGTATCGGTCGACGATCGTTCGGAGAAAATCGGTCTGAAAATCCGGGAGGGTTCACAGCAGAAAATCCCTTATCTGCTTATTGTCGGAGACAGCGAAATGCAAAACAAGACAGTTGCTGTCCGAAAACGCCCAGAAGGGAATATCGGGGAGATGTCTGTAGGAGATCTAATTAAACAGTTTGAGGGTTAAGAAAAAGCGGGTGCTCCATGAGCATCCGCTTAAAATATACCGATCAATTCTTTTGTATACTCATGCCGGCGACTATTATAAATATCTTCTTTCTGGAACATATCTAGCAGCTCGCCATCTTTCATGACTGCAATGCGCTGACATAGCTGATAGACAGCTGCCAAATCATGCGAAATGAATAGATATGACATACCTAGTGATTTTTGCAAGGTAGCTAAAAGCTCGAGAATAGCTCCCTGAGAAAGCACATCCAGACTTGCTGTTGGTTCATCCAGAACGATGAGTTTGGGTTCGATGCTGATGGCACGCGCAATCGTTACACGCTGTTTTTGTCCGCCACTCAGTTCATGCGGATAACGATCACCCAGTTCTTTTGGCAGTTCCACTATTTCGAGCAGCTGCTCGACAAATGCTTGCTTAGAAGTGAAATGAAAGTGCTCTAACTGAAGCTCATTCTGGAATTGCAAGTATGGATCCAGAAGTGAGTCTTTAATCTTCAACTTCGGATTTAAAGAAGCGGTTGGATTTTGGAAGACTGTCTGCACGTTGCGGCGATAGTCTCGAAGATCTTTCCGGTTAGCATTTGCAAGAGGTTTCTCATTAAATGTAATGGACCCTCCATCAACTCTCTCCACACCCAACAGACAGCGAGCAAGTGTACTTTTACCGCATCCGCTTTCTCCTACCAAACCTAAGCTTTCACCTTCTTCAATAGAAAGAGACACATCATTGACTGCCAGCTTGTCAGGATTATAGCTTTTTTTTAGATGATTGATCTCGATCACGGTCATGACTTGCTTACCTCCCTTACACGCATAGGAAGTGTTGGGGCAGCTTGTATCAGCTGCTTCGTATATGCATGCTCTGGCTGATGGACCAGCTTTTGTTTTGTTCCTGTTTCAATGACCTTACCGTCTTTCATGACAGCGATCTTATCCGCATAACGAACAACATGACGCCAATCATGTGTAATGAAAAGAATTGCACAACCTGTCTTTTGCTGCAGCTCCTGCAGCAAGGAAAGAATCCTATGCGCAGATACACTATCAAGTGCAGTCGTTGCTTCATCTGCAATCAGAATATCAGGTTCTAAGAGCAGCGCAAGCGCTATAGACGCACGCTGCAGCTGACCACCGCTCAGCTGGAATGGATATCTCTTAACAAAGCTATCGTCCAGGCCAACCGATTCCAGCGCCTCTATTATCATGCTGTTACGTTTTTGCTTTTCTTTCACTCCATGCGTTTGCAAATACTCATCCATATGCTGCTGGATTGTTAAAAATGGCGTGAAAGAGCCGTGATAGTCTTGGAATATATAACTGATCGCCTTTCCTCGCAACTCGTTCATTTCTGTTTTTGGGCGCACTAGTATATTGGCGCCTTGGTAGTTTACACTGCCAGAGGCGCTTAAATTAGGTCCGAGCAGCTGACCAATCGCTTGTGACAGCATCGTTTTCCCGCTTCCGCTTTGACCTACGAGGGCAAACCATTCTCCTTTGTCGATTGTAAGGCTGACTTTATCGACAATCGTTTTCTCTCCATGTGATACGGTTAGATCTTTAATCGAAAGGATCATGGTTGCACCTCCTTCTTTACATCAAATTTATCTCGTAAATAGTCGCCGAGAACATTTGCTACTAACACTACTGCAACGATTGCTAATCCAGGATACACCATCATTTCTGGGTTTCCTTGGAAATATGGTCTGGATTCATTCAGCATGGCACCCCACTCTGGCGTTGGCGGCTGTGCACCAAGGCCAATATAGGAAAGCGAGGAAATGAGCAAGATGATCTTACCAAAATCCAGACTGGCCAAAACGAGCACGTTTCCGATAATATGCGGCAGCAGATGCTTACGCATAATTGTAAATGTGGAAAGGCCATTAATTCTGGCAATCGTGATATAGTCTTTTTGCACCTCTGTCAGTACGGTACTGCGCACCATTCTGGCGTAGTTAACCCATTTCACGAGAACGATAGCAAACAGCAGATTACCAATACCAGGTCCCAGCAGACCACTCAGGACAATAGCAATTACGGTATCCGGGAAAGCTAGGAAGCCATCTGCAATACGCATGAATACCCGATCAAGCCAGCCCCCTCTTAACCCAGCAAGCAGACCGAACGGAACACCGATGATAACTGCTGCTGCCAAAGCAATCATACTGTAGCCGACAGTCAGACGGAAGCCGAGTAGAAGCCGCGTCAGTACATCCCGACCTAAATGATCTGTCCCCATCGGATGCTCCCACGACGGAGATGCCAGACGGTTCCCTACATCCGTCATCGTTGCATCGTGCTTCAAGTAAAGAAACGTATATGCCACTAATGCTAGCAATACAAGCAGAAGCCCACTGATCAGCCAGATCTTAGTCTTCTTTATTTTTTTCTGAGAAAGAGCCATAACACTCATCTAGCTGAGCTTCCTTTCTTTTAATCGAAGTTCAGGATTTACATAACGATAAGATAGGTCCACTAATGTATTCACAACGAATACAATAGCTGCCATCAGAACGATATAGCCTTGAATCAGGGGATAATCACGCTGGCGGATAGAGTCAACGACAAGCTTTCCTACACCAGGGTAAGCAAATAATACTTCCACCACGACTACACCGCCAATCAAGCTGCCCAGACTGACACCGAATACTGTGATGACAGGCGGCAAACTGTATCGGAAAGCATGCGAGAAGAAAATGCGTCTTTCCGAAATGCCGCGCGCTCTCGCTGCGCGGACAAACTCCTGACCTAAGGACTCCAATAGGCTGGAGCGGAGCAGCCGTACATACACACCCGCTATGGCAAGTCCTAACGTCACTGCCGGCAGTACAAGGGACAGCAAACTGTCACGCCCCATAGTCGGAAACCAGCTTAACTTCACCGCAAACACATCAATTAAGATAAGCCCGAGCCAGAAGCTCGGAACCGCAGCGCCAATGATGGAGAAATAGCGACTGATATGATCAATCCAGCTGCCTTTATACAATGCCGAGAGAGATCCTAATGGAATAGCAACCAAAAGCATAACAATCAAGGAACCGATAGTCAGCTCCAGGGTAGCCGGAAGCCCAGTCAGCAGCATCTCCGAAACTGGCTGACTCGTAATATAGGAATTGCCAAAATCAAGTTGGACAAAATCTAACAGCCATTTCCCATATTGAACAAGTAACGGATCGTTAAAGCCCATATCTTCCCTAAGCGCCTCTACCTGCTCCTGGCTGACATTCAGTTCATCCACATTCAGGATGGTTAGCGCCGGGTCTCCAGGCGCAAGACGAAGGAAAAGGAAACTGAAGAAGGTGACGAACAAGACGAACAGCACAACCTCCAATAATCGTCTCCCAATAATACGAAACATCACTTCACATCCAATTGATTTGTGATCATGTAATACTCACTTCTAGTTGTAACCCAGTTTTTCACTTTCGTTTCATCGTAAGCAACGAGTGTGTCTGGGTAAAGAACAAAGCTATTGATTTGATTCTCATCCACGTAGTTGGCAGCCGCTTCAGCTAGTTCTGCACGCTTGTCTGTATCCACTGTTACATTTAATTCATCTATGATTCTAGTCAATTCTGGTTCATCTGCACCACTGAAATTCAAAGCACCATCTGGGTGATACGTAGCATTCAAGTAATAGCCTGCATCACCGCGGGGAGCTGTCAGGTTACTGTATGTGGCCAAATCCCAATCCCGATTTGCTGCCATATATTCTTCCGGAATCTCGATTTGGCGCAGCTCTACATCAATACCAAGTTTTTTCGCATCTGATTGGAAAATCTGTGCAATCAATGGAAGGTCAGCTCTGGCAGAATACGTCAGCATCGTCAGCTCAAGAGGTTCCCCGTCTTTCTGCATTTTTCCGTCCTCTAGTGAATAGCCAGCTTTCTCAAGATAATCCTTTGCAACATCTTCTCCTATTTCATGTTCACTATAACTAGGCGCAAATGGCAAGGAGTCAGGGAACGGACCTTTTGCCGGCTGTGCATAGCCAAGCAGCACAGAATCTACAATCTCGTCACGGTCAATCAATGCATCCACTGCCTTACGGACATTTACATCCTTAAGAGCTTCTCGCTGCATATTCATTGTCAATTGGTGCACACGGAAGGTTTCGGTTGATTCAACCTTAATGCCATCCTTCGCTTCCAAATTTTCAATGCTTTCCGTTTCTGGACGGAATACAACGTCGGCATCACCAGATTCTAATGCCAGGGATCGTGCGTTGGCATCTTCATTAAAGGAGAATGTGACAGAATCAAGCTTTGCTTTTTCATCCCAATAATCCTCGTTCCGAACAAGCTCCAATTTACTTCCCGGCGTAAAGGATTCCAATTTGAAAGGGCCTGTCCCAATCGGGTTATTTACAAAATCCCCAGCTGCCACATCAATAATTGATACATTTGGGTTTACAAGTTCTGAAACAAATTCAGGAAACGCCTGCGTATTCGTGATATGCAATGTCTTATTATCTGTTGCTTCGATAGTATCAATTTTTAAAGCATTCTGGATAGCTACGTTATCCTTTAAAGATCTCTCCAATGATGCTTTTACCGCTTCCGCATCCATTGGCTCACCATTCTGGAAGTTGATACCTTCCCGAAGCTTGATTGTCCATTCTTTTCCTTCATCAGTACCATCCCAGCTCTCAGCCAGCCACGGTTCAATCGTTAACGTTTCTTCATTCAATCGGACCAACGTTTCTGTCATACCTGCACGCAAAGGTACATAACTGGAATCTACATTAGGATCCAAGGAATTCGTTGCGAAGTTATAGACGAAGGTCAGATGCTTCTTATCTCCCTCTGAATCTGCATTATTCGTACATGCTGCAAGCAGCAAGATAAGTACTGCTATTCCCATAACCTTTAATAATAACTTTCTCATTCGTCTTCCTCCCCAAATCTATATATATGTAAATAAATTCGTAATCATTACGTTTTGTATATTATCGTAATGATTACGTTTTGTAAAGTAAATTTTTACAAAAAAATAGCCCCGTTAATCGGAGCTATCTTCCATATGTGTCAATTCTCCCTCGGTCAGCCACTTGTGGTTCTTTACTTCTTCCCCTGTAGTGGTCGATTTGTAATCCACCATATATACGGTCGTATCCTCAACCTTTTCAACAATCGCTGTCGCGCCTTTCATCCCTTCCATATGATCGGCTTCGAGAGTAGCCTCGATTCCCGGCTCAAGCGGATGATCAGCTGCTTCTTTCAGCTCTTCCTGGATGACCCATCGATGGTTATCGACATGCTTGCCGCCATTCGTTGGTGTATATGTAACTTCATAAGCATAAGTATCAAATGCACCGACAATAGTTGTCTCTGCACCTTTCATCCCCTCCATATGATCGGCTTGGATGATTACTTTGCTGCCTGGAGGGAATTCCGGATCATCCGCTTCTTCCAGACCCTCCGGTAATTTTCCGGATTCATCATGCTGCATATGTTCCGTTTCATCTGCACCTTTACTATCTTGCGTTTGCGGCTCGTCATTGCCGCATGCACTTAGCATGAAAACTGCCCCAAGCAGAATCAAAAATATCCTCATTCGATTCTCCTCCTTTTTAGCACTAGTATGTATCATACTCTCCTACTCCTATACCCTTCCATCTTTCTCGTTAACGTAAGAATGCTGACACACAAAAAGGACAGTCTGTTGACTGTCCTTAAAAGTCGTTACCAGTATGCAAGGCTACTGAGCAGCCCTATGAGTTTAAAGCGATTGTTTGATGACCTTGTTGTAGTGGACAACTGATAGAATGCCGAAGATTGAATACAAGAGTGTATAGATTACCATCACGACAATCATCGGTGTCAGCATGACCGATCCAAACAAGAACCAGCCAGATTTGACAGCGAAGTAGCTGTGCAAGAGTCCGATGACGAGCGGAATTCCAAAGTTGAACAGCTGCTTGCGCTGGATACCGCGGCGAAGATCCGTCGTTGTGAAACCAAGCTTGCGCAGAATCGTATAATTCGGTTTCTCGCTTTCTGCTTCATCCATTTGCTTGAAATAGAGGATACAGCCAGATGTGATCAGGAATGTCAGACCTAGGAAGCCGACGATGAATAGTGTTAATCCAATTGTTGATTTCTGATCCGCAGCAACATCAGTTCTGGATTCACTGTTATCCTTTGCTTCGAAATCCAGACTGTTGAATAAATCATTTGCCTTTTGCAACTGATCATTATTTTCAATTGTATAACCGAAATACCAATGATAGCCTTGATTCAAATCTGGGTTAATATCTTGCTTCAGCTCCTGGAACAAAGCATCATCGACAATCATTGTCGGCAGACCGCCCATGGTGTAATAGTTAGAGATTGGATACTCGTCCTCAAGCCCCGTGTAATGCAGAGCTGTCTCTGTTTCTTTCCCAAGGACAGTAACATCGCCTTCGTCCTTTAGAGACATGAAACGCTGCAGCAGCTCATTGTATCCAGTCAGTGTCAGTTCATCTGGGGCTACATCCAACCCTGCTGCTTTCTCACTGATAACAGCTGTATCCATCATAGAAGAATCAAAGTTCATTTCCAGCTCCGTTTGCAGAATGTTTTCGATATTGAGCTGTACGGTGTACACCTCTGCTTTGTCCTCCGTATAAGCGATATTATTATCATCCATTGCCTGTCGGAAGCTTTCGGCATCGCTTTCTGTCAGTAAGGAGAAATCTTCTCCTCCCGTATAGTTATAAGCCGTTTCCTCAGCAGAATAAAACGTAATGTAACTTAGGGAAAGCAAACCGATCGCCAATGCAGATACAGTAGTAATGATGGTAAGCAGCATCGCATTCGATTTCATCCGGAACATAATGGATGAGAGAGACAGTACCTGCTTGATATTCAGATAGCCGCCTTTTTGCTTCCTAATAAGGCTTACCAAGAAAGCTACGGATCCTTTATAAAACAAGTACGTTCCAACAATGACACAAAACAGGATAAAGAACATAGCTCCGAACAATTCAATCATGGATGAGAAATCACCATCAAATAATTTACCTGACACAATATAACCAACTGCAATCAGTGCAATCCCAAAGATACCGATAATAACTTGGAAAACAGATAGCTTTCGCGCTGTCATTTCTGTTTTTGATTTCACGTGAAACAATGAAAGAATCGTCTGGCGTTTAATGAAGAGTATATTCATCAGCATGATAAGTGCATAGATACATAGGAATACTAGTAGAGTTTGAAGTAATGCCCTTGATGAGAAGGATAAGGATGCAATTCCTTCAATACCTGTTACTTTGAACAATATCATGATTAATAGCTTGGAACCGGCAAATCCTAGTGCAATGCCGATTAGGAGACTGCCAAAATAAAGGATGGCATTTTCTGCGCTCAACAACCAAAAAATCTTGTTTTTCGTCATACCAATCAGCTGAAACAGTCCAATTTCCTTGCTGCGCTGTTTGATAAAAATCGTATTTGCATACAGCAAGAACACAGCGACGATAAAGATCAGAAGCACAGAAGCCGTAGCAATACCCGCACCGCCTTTTACAGAGCCTTCCACTGGATCCATCGACTTATCATATTGCAAGGTGACAAAGGCAAAGTACAAACCGGAGCTAAAAATCAAAGCAAACACATACAAATAATAGTTACGAAGGTTTTTTCTCAGATTTCGGAGTATCAGACTATTAATGCTCATTTTGCACCCCGCTGAGCACACCTTGTGTGGACATAATGTCTTTGAAGAAGGCTTGGCGTTCTTGCTGACCTTTGTTCAGCTGCGTATAAATCTGACCGTCCTTGATGAATATGACACGGCTGCAATAGCTGGCTGCTGCCGGATCATGTGTGACCATGACGATGGTTGCTTTTCGGTTGGCATTCAATGAACTAAGCTTGTTCAACAAATCAGATGCTGATTTCGAATCAAGCGCACCTGTTGGCTCATCGGCAAAGATGATGCTTGGCTCATGAATGAATGCACGTGCAGCTGATGTACGCTGCTTCTGACCGCCGGAAATCTCACTTGGGTACTTATGCTGCATCTCCATAATACCGAGCTGATTGGCTACCTCTTCAAATTTACGATCAGCTTCTTTTTTTGGTACTTTCTTAATCGATAGTGGAAGCAGTATGTTTTCCTTCACTGTCAGCGTATCAAGCAGGTTGTATTCCTGGAACACGAAGCCAAGATGATTCTTACGAAATTCGGCCAGCTGCTTCTCTTTCATGTTTGTAATTTCGTTGTTTTGGATCAAGATTGTTCCGCCGCTCGCACGGTCAATGGAAGAGAGCACGTTCAGCAGTGTCGTCTTACCGGATCCCGATGAACCCATGATGCCGACGAATTCTCCCTCCTCGATACTAAGGTCGACACCTCGGAGTACTTCTTGCTTATTGAATTTATTTCCGTAATTCTTCTGGACTCTTGTCGCTTCTAGAATTCCCATTGTTTCGCACCTCTTTGTGTGATTTGTTACCTCAAGTATACGGATGCTCTAGAATATACTCCTGCTTTTCAGCTAACAAACGAACAAAAGCGTGTGACAATCCTGTCACACGCCAGTCATGCCGACCACATCGTTTCGTTTCGGGAAAGTGAGTGTAAAGCAAGTGCCTTTCCCAATTTCTGAAGTTACATCCAATTTGATTTTTAAGGGTATTGCCGCCTTCTTGGTCAAATATAGCCCCATGCCGGTGGCAGCCTTATTATGCTGGATAGTGGACGTGAACCCCTGATCGAATATACGCGGCAAGTCTTTTGCATCAATCCCTATACCATGATCCTGAATACGAATCTGCACATGACCATCGATTTTTTCACTAGAAATATAAATATCATTGTTCTCACTATACTTCACTGCATTGGATAACAGCTGACGCAGGATAAACGTGAGCCATTTTGTATCACTCAGCACTACCTCTGTTTGCAAATCAAGGTCGAATCCAATTCCCTTCTGCATACACCACGAACGCAAGGAACGGATCTCCTGACTGATGACTGTATGTAACTCGATTTCTTCTATATATAAGTCATTCTCAATGAAGGTGATGCGCTTCTGGTGGATTTGAGTATCCAGCAGCATGTGTACACGCAGCCATTCATAAGTCAGCTGCTGCTTTAGTTCATCATCCTCCATACGATCCATGATCAGTTGCATAGCCGTCAGCGGTGTCTTTACTTCGTGAATCCAGGAAAGCAGTTCATCCTTCTCCCGTTCTAACGACTCCCGGCGATCAGAAGACGTACGATTAAGGAAATTGACCTGCTCTTGGAGACTCTCATGAACGATATATTCGTATGGCCGATCTGGTTCAGGCAATGTCGACGCGTCCAAACTCTTTTCCCAATCATTCAAACTACGATAAAAACGTGTTTCCCGGTGATAACGGAAAAAAAGGAATACCGCTAGCAGCAGCCAGAACAACAAAAGTACGTAGAGGATGGAATCAAACGGAATCGTCGTATCCACATACGCCACTAATAGCAGTAAACAGGAAAGCAGGACGAACATACCTATCCAGCTCGCCTTATCCCGAAGATACTTTCGGATCATGGCTGGTTTACCTCCAACGCACAGTAGCCTTGTCCTACTTTCGTTTCAATTTGCTGTCCTAGCCCGATATCATCAAGCTTCTTCCGCAGTCTATTCACGTTTACAGTCAATGTATTATCGCTAATGAAACGCTCATCATCCCATAGACTTGTAATCAGTTTTTCCCGAGAGACAATTTTATTTTTCTGTTCTACTAAAAGCTTCAGGATATACATCTCATTTTTCGTCAGCTCCACTTTACCTGTGTCATTTTCCACTTCGTTCTTTTCATAATCAACTGTTGCACCATTCCACGTTTTTAATGTGACTTTATCCGTACTGTAATTGTAAACGCGGCGAAGAATAGCCTGTATTTTTGCGATTAGCACCTCAAAATGGAACGGCTTTTGAACAAAGTCATCCCCGCCAAGCTGCATCGCCATGACCATATCCATTGGATGGTCCCGAGAGGAAAGGAAGATAATCGGCACATTCGAATGCGCCCGTATCATCCGGCACCAGTGGAACCCGTCATAGCTCGGCAGCTGAATATCAATCAGCACGAGCTCCGGCTGAACACTTGAGAACTCTTCCATCACCTGTCCAAAGTCTTCTATCCCATGCACTTCATAAGACCATTGCGTCAATCGCGTCCTGATTTCTTCGAACAGACTTTTGTCATCTTCGATTAATAGTATCTTAAACACGTTCGTCACCTCATTCGTCTTCCATAAAATTGTAACGAATATGCACTGTTTTTACTAGCATCCCAGGGTAAAGATTGTTTCTATATCAGCACTATGCTAGAGTTTTCTCATATAAACAAAGCGAGGTCCTGCACGATGTTCGATCCTACTGTATTCGATAACTTGAAAGTGGCATTCGAGAATCAGCTATATGATTTGGATAACTTAGACAAGGAAATTACCATCGTGTCCCGCCATGACCGTTTGGAAATGGCTACAATGTCACGTGAATTCCGTCTCGGATTCACGTTGCGGGCAAATGCGAATGTGACTGCTGAAATCTGTCTGGACGCTTCTTTGAGTGATTTGGCAGATGAGATTTTGGAAGAGCCAGAAAAGAATCCTGGCTGTACCTTAAGGTTATTTTTCTATATGACAGTTGAAGATCCTGATACAGAGTGTCCTCTGATCGAGTCTATCCTGACTCAAATTTGGACACCTCCAAGCCGCCCAGAACAAACATTGCAATATACGTACGATAAACAGCAAAAGCATTACCAAAATACAGCCGAAGTCCGTTTTGACCGGAAAGTTAATGAAAATCAAATGGAGGATCTTCCAAATCTGATTGATCATATTCTGGACTCTCTCGAAGCACTGACAACAGAATAAGAACAGCCCGCAGTATATCTGCGGGCTGTTCTTATTTTTTCTGGAGCTTTATATGATCGACATTCAGCCAAGCATTCGCTTGAGCTTTGTTGTAAACGCCAATTTCTATCTTACCATCTGTGACTTTGACATCATCAAGCGTTACTTTTGTCCAATCAGAAGCAACACTAGGTATTGCCTGCTTCAGCTGCGTAGTAGCACTTTTCGCATAGATCTCAGAAGTCGAATGCACACCGCCTGCTTTCACCCAAGCAGTTAGTTTATACGTTCCATTTTGCAAACCAGTCAGCTGCTGGTAGATAGATGCTTCATATGCCTTTGCATCCCAGAACGATAACTTGTAATTCCCATCAAGTGCATCAGCTTCTGTCTTCACAGCCGTTCCTGTTGTTCCTGCAGCAGTCCATTTTGTCCAATCCGTCGGAGTTCCAGAGGATGCGCCTGATTCAAAGCTAGGATTCTTCGCATAATTCGTTTGAGCAGCTGCATTCGGTGTACCAAAGATCTTCACAGCATCCAATGCATTTCCATTGAAATCAAAGATTGCTTGGTTATCCCACTCATTACCTGGTTCATCTGTAACGCCGAGATAATTCATACCAGCTGTCGTAGCCCAGGATACTTTTCCGTTATTCCAAAGCGGCTCCCAATAGAAGAATCCGGTTCCCTTCTTATTCGGCACTTGCTGGATAGACGTTACCAGATCCTGCATAAAGTTATGTTGTCCTTTCGGAGTTGCTGCGTAACCAGCAGTTGCAGCTTCTTCCTGACCAAATGCATTTTCCTTTGCATCTGCATTACCTGTCGTATGGCCATATGCTGTTTCGACAACCATGACATCTTTTCCATAACGCTTGGATATATTATTCATATTTGTTTCCAAGTCATCCAGCGTACCGTGCCAATAAGGATAATAGGAAATTCCAATTGTATCGTATTCTACATTGCGGGCAGTTATTTCGTCGAACCACCATTTAAAGGTTTCATAATTACCGCCCTCTGCCAAATGCAGCATCAAGGTAGTATCTTTCGGTTCTGTATCCTTCACCGCTTTGATACCAGACTTGAGGAACGCTGCAAGTCTGTCGAATTCACCGCCGCCTTCCCCCCAGCTTTTACCATGAGGCCACAGCATACCGCTATTTAATTCATTCCCTATCTGAACCATATCCGGGTAGACATTTTGTTTCTTCATTTCGGCAAGCACACTGTGTGTATAATCATATACCTTCGTGTTTAGCTGTTCGAAAGATAATCCCTGCCAGCTTTTCGGCAGATTTTGCTTACCAGGATCCACCCAGAAATCGCTGTAATGGAAATCAAGCAATACCTTCATGCCTTTCGCCTTAGCTCGCTTTGCCAAGTCGATTGTCGTTTTCAAATCGTTCGTACCTGCACCATACGAATTGCCAGCTGCATCTTTCGGGTCATTCCAAATACGCAGTCTGACATAGTTAGCTCCATTGTCTTTTAAGATTTGCAAGGGATCCTTCTGCACACCATTCTCATAATACTTTGCTCCAGCCTTCTCCATATCCGCTAGCGTCGAAATATCTGCACCTCGGATGAAGGAGCTGTCATAGCCAGCTGCTTCAGCGGGCTGAACTGCTAGGAAAGCAATCGAGAAACTTAACATTAAGGCAAACAGCAATGCGAACTTCTTTTTCAAGATATTCTCCTCCTGCTTATTTAAGCTGGTCGATAACGTAGTCAACTGCTTTCTTCGGATCACGCGTCAAACTGATATATTCCGCGCCCTTTGTTGCAGCTAATTTAATGCCGAGACGATCAGTATCTTCTTTGATATCTTCGAAGTACGATCCCACCTGAGGCGCCAGGATGACCATATCGTAATCTTGCATGATTTCATAATGCGAGCCGTATGCTCCAGCAGATGCTGAGATCGGAACGCTGAATTGTTCAGCTCCTTCTGTCAATGCATTGGCTAACATGGCACTCGTACCTGCACCTGCACAAAGGACGAGGACGTTTGTTGGTTTTACTTCATTGGAAACAGATTCTGTTTCTCCCAGTTCTACCACTGCTTGCGTTGCTGCAATTCCGCTTACTGCTGCAGCCATAGCTGGCTGTGTTCTCACCGCAGCCGCTTCCAACTGAGCTTTCTGCGCTTCCTGCATGACGAGCTCTTTGTCGTATACCTTACAGAACGGCAGATAAATCAAGAAGTCTACGACAATCAAGGTCAACACTAGCACGAACGACCATAATCCCATTCCGGTTCCGAGCACAAGGCCGATTGGTGCTGGTGTGGCCCAAGGCAGGACATACATGAAACTATTCATGCCAATGACATCAACGAAGAACTTAAAGATACACACGTTGATCATCGGTGTCAGCAAGAAAGGAATGAAGAAATACGGATTCAGGATGATCGGCGCCGAGAATAATAATGGCTCGTTCACCGCAAAGCTAACCGGGATGAAGGACGCCTTACCAACTGCCTTCAGCTGTTTGGATTTCGCCAAGAGCATGAAGATGAACGGCACTACAAGCGTGGCACCTGTCCCTCCCATCGTACCTACAAAGTTACCAAGACCTACTGTCAATACATTGGATGCCTGCTCGCCTGCATTATATAGCTGCAGATTAGCTTCTACGTTGACATAGATAATGGCAGCAATCGCTGGTTCGACGATAGACGGTCCGTGTACACCGACAAACCAGAAGAATGCCATCATACCCCAGATAATCATGATACCGAGGTAGCCATCGGCCGCAGTGAATAATGGGGAAAGCAGTTTGACTAGTGCTTCCGCGAATGGCACATTCAATGTAGTACGCACAATCAAGTCGATAATGACCATACCGAGGACAGAGAATGCGAACGGGAAAATATCCTTGAATGTCTGGGAAATCGTTCCTGGCACTTCTTTTGGCATTTTAATCGTAATATTTTTCAATACACAGAAACGATAAACATTAACCGTTATGAAAGCGGATACAAATGATGCCAGTAAACCTTTGGTTCCCATGTATTCGGCAGAGAACCCACCGTCGATCTGCGAAACACTCAACAGCATGAACCCAACAATGGATGCAAGCATTGCTGATGTCGAGTTGATTACTTTATTCTTCGGCATTTTTCGGTTCACTGATTCACTCAGACTTCTGGCTGTTGTAGCGGAAACAAGCAAGCCTACCACACCCATGGAATAGTTATATACTTTCCACAGCCATGTCGAAACACTTTCCGGCCAGGCAAATCCTAGTACTTCCGGCAAAGCTGCCAGAAGGATGAAGATACTGGCGAACAGAATCGCAGGCATTGCCGTCAGGAAACCGTCACGGACTGCCCCAAGATAGATATTCCGGGAAACCTTCTCGAAGAACGGTTTCCCTTTCTCAATTTGCCCTATAATCCCTTTCATCCTACTTCCTCCTCTTAACTCGTTTTACGGTAGAGCTCGACGAAGTCCTGTACGAGCTCCCGAAGAAGCAATGTTGTCATCAGATGATCCTGACCATGGATGAAGATGAAGCCGATATCCATATCCTTGCCGGCTGCTTCATCTGCCAATATTTGCGTTTGTGCATTGTGAGCTAATTTAAGATTTTCATCTGCACTTTTCAGCTCTTCTTCTACATTCTCGAAGTTTCCTGTACGCACTTCCCGCAACAGCTTCATCAGCGAGCTGCGCGCATCCCCGGCATATGCAACAATCTCAAAACCTAGCATTTGTAATGATTCTTTTGTCATAATAACCCTCCTAGAATGCTTGCTTTATATTAGTTTCGGAAAAGCACGGCGAGCAGGACCCACCGTGCAGGGAATCAACTGATTGTTTTGGTTTCACTCAGACGCTTGTACCAGTAAGCAGAAGCCTTCGGATAACGCTTTTGTGTTTCAAAATCAACATAGAATAATCCATAGCGTTTGTTATACCCATTTGTCCAAGAAAACAGATCCATCAAGGACCAGAGGAAGTAACCTTTCACATTCACCCCATCCTCAATTGCCTTGCCGATAGCTTCCAGGTAGACTTTCAGATAGTCGATCCGTGCCTCGTCCATGATGACGCCATCCTCGAACTCATCTTTGTAGCCCATTCCGTTTTCGGTAATATAGATTTTGTTGTAATGAGGATAATCCTCTTTTATACGCATTAGGATGTCATACATACCTTCCGGATAGATCAGCCAATCCCAATCTGTGCGCTTCAGTCCTTCCTTATAGATTCGTTCTCCAATTCCTTTTACTTTGTAGACAGAAGTCCCTTTGTCTCCTGTTCCATTGTGATGAATCTGCGTTTCGCCATCATACGCTTTAACGAAGTGACATTGATAGTGGTTGATTCCAAGATAGTCATTACGGTGGGATGCCTTCTTCATAATCTCAAAATCTTCTTCTAGGAATTCATAAGTCGCACCGTTCGCTTCGGCAATTTCTTCGAGTGCTTGCATCGTTTTATCTGAATAGTATCCGAGATATGTAGCATCCAAGAGGAAGCGGACGGAAAGCGCATCATCCAAGAAAGCCGCATGCTGATCTTCCGGTGAGTCTGTTGCCGGATATTTCGTTTCTAAGGAATGTACAACTCCAATCTCACCAGGGTAGTTGTTATCCTTAAACAAGTTAACCGTCCGAGCATGGGCAACCATCATATTATGCAAACACTGTATGATCATTGAAAAATCACTTTTCACAGACGGCGGAAATGTTCCTAATAAGTACTGGTTTGTGGCAACCGGATAAATTTCATTGAATGTGCTCCAGTAGTGAACTTCATGGAATTCCTTGAAACAGAATTCTGCGTAGTCGACGAAGGCGTCTAAGTTCTCCCGATTCAAGAAGTCTCCTTTATCGAACAGTGTCTTTGGAGTATCAAAATGGTGTAAGGTGACAAAGGCTGTGATATTCCGCTTTTGACACTCTGCAAATAGATTATGGTAGAAGTCGACACCTTCTTGATTCACTTCTCCGGTTCCATCAGGGAAAATTCTTGTCCATGCAATCGAAATACGGATACCATTTACACCGAATTTCTCACAAAGCCTGATGTCCTCTGGATATTGATGATAAAAGTCACTAGCAGGATCGGGACTGAATCGTCCTTGCTTCTCCAGGAATTCATCCCAGGCTACTAGCCCCTTACCGCCTTCCTTTGTCGCACCCTCTGCTTGATAGGCTGCTGTTGCTCCCCCAAATATAAAATCCTCAGGCAACTTATACATGATCGGATTCCTCCTCCAGAATGTTTGTTTAAACAGTAATATATTGTTTGTTTTTGTTATCTTTCGTTTATTGTAAACGGATACAATATACCTGTCAACGAATTTTTTTCTAAAATTAGGCAAATGTTAATGGATAACAAACAATCATGTGTTTGTATTTGTTTATTTATATTGACTGTATTAACTTGCATATGATAAGTTATGTTTAAAGTTTTGAGGTGAAAATATGTTGAAAAGAGAGCGCTTATTGAAAATAGTGGACATCGTCAACAAACAAGGAATCATAACAGTCAACGATATCATCCACGAATTGAACGTTTCAGATATGACAATCCGCAGAGATTTAGATGAATTGGATAAAGCAGGTAAGCTAGTAAGGATACATGGCGGCGCACAAAGTATCACCCATGCAATGGACCAGGAGTTGTCCCATGTGGAAAAGCTGGATGTCCAAGTAGAGGAAAAAACGCAGATTGCTGCATTAGCTGCTTCTATCGTAAATGACCGAGATACGGTTTTTCTTGGTCCAGGAACAACGATTGAACTGCTTGCCCGCCACTTACTTCATAAGAAAATCAGAATCATCACGAACAGCTATCCAGTGTTTGAGATCCTAACCCAAAGTGATACAGCTGAGATTATGCTGATCGGCGGGGATTTCCGAAAAAATACTGGTACGTTCGTCGGACCGCTAGTAAATAGCAGCCTGCAAAAGCTCAATTTCACAAAAGCTTTCATCAGTGCGAACGGGGTTCACAATGAAGAGATTTCTACCTACAGCATTGAAGAAGGTGAAGCACATCAGATTGCTCTGAACAACTCACGCAGCAAATACTTACTTGTCGATCATACGAAATTCAATCGGGAAGATTTCTATGTATTTTACAACCTGCATGATATGGATTATCTAATAACGGATGACAAGATACGATCAGACGTTCAGGCGCATTACGAGCAGTATGTTGAGATGCAATTACCACAAAAGGCATAAGGAGGAATAGAAATGAAAGGCGTCATTTTCGATTTCAACGGCACCATGTTCCTGGATTCCCATTTACATGAGCAGGCTTGGTTCCATATGATCCGCAAGTATGCTGCAGCACCCATAACAGATGAAGAAATTTTCAAGAATATCCACGGCCGCACGAACAGTGAGATTTTACGACACTTCATCAATAATGACCTCACAAAGGGAGATATACAGAAACTATCCGATGAAAAGGAAAGTCTCTACCGAGATCTATGTCTGCAAAATGAGAAGGATCTTGTACTCACCAAGGGTTTGGTGGAAACTTTGGATCACCTAAAAGCACAGGGTACGCCTATTACAATAGCAACGGCAACGGTGAAAGAAAATGTTGCCTTCTACTTCGATGTTTTCAAGCTGGACAGGTGGTTCAATTTTGAAACTGTCACATTCGATGATGGCAGTTTCCCCGGAAAACCTGCTCCTGATATCTTCTTGATAGCAGCTAATAAACTAGGTCTGCAGCCAAACGAGTGCCTTGTCATCGAAGACGCCTTTTCCGGTCTCACCGCCGCGAAGAAAGCCCGAATTGGTACAGTCATTGCAATCGATCCTTTTGGGAAAAATCGTGAAGCCTTTGAACAGAACGAGCTTGGTTCAGGTGGTATTATTCAAGATTTTACGACTTTCCAAGAACTTTTGCTCGTTAAATAGCAGAACCCCTCATCTGACCGATGAGGGGTTCTTCCATTATGCCCGCGCGGTCTTGCCTAATTCTTCTCCAAGTCCAAAGTAATGACGGAAGTTGTAGATGAGCGGACTCCACTTACTTGGATCAATATGCTTCCCCTCTTTTAAAATGTTTTCCTGTGCATGGACGGCTACAACTTCCACCTCTATAATGGCAATACCCTCCATATAGTCCGGTTCTCTGATATGTCTTACTTCTGCTTCAATTTGTAATGGGCATTCTGCAATAGCCTCTGCGCTCACAACTGAGGAGATTTTTCTCGTTAGACCAGCTGCATGGAATTTATCTTTTACAGAGATGTATCCATATGCCGCTTTATCCGACGGAACCGCCTCTTTTCCTGAACAAGCAGCAATCCGTTCGACGTGCTGCCATAAATCAGGACCTGGAATATTCAGCACACATCCCCCTCTCCGCTGTAAATTCTCATATGCTTTCCCGGTTGTACCGAGACCGATGACAAGAAAATGATCCAATGCCCAGGAAGAAGATATTGGACTGATGTTTGTCGTTCCATCCTCATTCACTGTCGTGAGAAGGACAACAGCGTTGCCATAATATAAAATCTTAGGATTAATTGTTTTTGTTTTCATCATCTTACTTCTCCCCTCTCCATCTTTAGCTTAAAATAAAGATATTACGAGCGTCATCGAAATATGGATGTTACGAAAGGAGAATGGGTTTGCATCCTCAACATGTCGCAGCAGCTGCAAGCCTGCTTAGTGAATCTTCTCGGAGTATCATGCTCACTTACATGCTCGATGGAAGATTCCATACTTCAGGGGAGCTAGCTCGGGCTGCCGGTATCACGCCGCAGACAGCCAGCTTTCATCTAAAAAAGCTAGAAGAAGCTGGGTTCCTTGATCAGACCAAGCAGGGACGCCATCGTTATTACGGATTAAAAGATCCTGCCATTGCACAAGTAATCGAATCATTGCTGACAATTACACCGCCTGCTCAAGTTTCCTCCTTCAAGCAGGCAGCTGAAGACCAAGCTATCCGCTATGCCAGGACCTGCTATGATCATTTGGCTGGTTCACTCGGTATACAGGTTGCGAAAGCTCTGGTTGATAGTGGTTATATAATTCAAGATCACGATCAATTCATCCTGACAGCAAAAGGAGAAGCCTTCTTCTCAAATTTCGGTATCAACTTGGAAACAACGCGAAGAAAAAGGCGTTCATTCAGCCACTGCTGCTTGGACTGGAGCGAGCGGAAGCACCATCTCGCCGGCGCTTTAGGAAGTGAAATGCTGGAACGTTTTCTGGAAATGGAATGGCTGAGAAGAAAACCCGAATCGCGGGCTCTCCTTCTTACAGAGAAAGGGAGAAATGGGTTTGCTGAGGTATTCGGTTTGGACACTGCAAACATACATAAAACACATGACAACAAGGTTTATTTACGATAAAATGTGCATAAGATAATAACGAAAAAAGACCGCCTGGTGCTGGTAACACCAAACGGTCAAGCAATAGCAAGGATTCCTCAAAGGAATCGACCCATGAAAGAGCGAAAAAATAACCTACCCATCATGAGCTGTCACTCAAGGGTGGTTATTTTTTTTGGTTTTTATCAGACATGATCGCAACAACCAGCGTACCGAAAGAAATCATCAGCGTCAGCGTTTCGAATACTGTCAGAGGCATCACCTCCCTCCCTGGAGGGATAAGTGAGCCGACCACCCTTGAGTCATCTATGCTATTGTCTGTTCATTATACCAAGCTCGTCTCTTGGCCACATCTTACTTTCGGTGGAGTTTTTCTTGTATTCAACGGCACCGCTCTATTGCTATAATTAGGAAAAATTGCGTAAGGTGGGATGAGATTTGAGGTTACTAGACGTACCCTACATCAAGCAGCGCCCAGAGCTGCCTTCCGGATGTGAAGTAACAGCGCTGGCAATGGCTCTGTCCTATTATGGAGAAGATGTCGATAAACTATCATTAGCTCGTGAAATGCCCATAGATAAAACATCTGTAGAACGCAATGAGGATGGAACAATCCGCATATGGGGTGATCCGGAGGATGGTTTTGTCGGCGATCCATTCGATAATGGTATTACGATAAACCCGAATCCGCTGAAACAAGTAGCAGAAAAGTACCGGTCTGGCAGCTCGGCACTGTACGGAAAAGCATGGGATGTCATTGAAACTCATGTAGCAAATGACCGCCCTGTATTGGTTTGGTTTACAATTCACCATGACATGCCTACACCACGTGTCTGGCACACTCCAGCTGGGAAAGTCGTTCAAGCACCCCGTCCGCTGCATTGCATCGTCGTGACCGGTGCAGATGATGACTACGTTTATTTCCACGACTGTGAATCAACAGAAAAAAGCGGCGAGCATGTAAAGGTAGGAAAAACTCAGTTTATCCGAATCTATGATGAAATGGGAAGGCGCGCCCTTGTTATCACATAGAAAAACACGGTCAAATGACCGTGTTTTTTCATTCCATCGCTTCATATATCGCCTGGACAACTGGTCCATAATCGCCTGTAGCATATTCGTCTCCAGCAAACAAATTACTGTTTGCTGCCGGATCAAGCACAGGTGTGTGCTTCTTGTTTGTCAGCAGGACGATCCCAAGGTCATATTCCGGGTCGAGGATTGTAACTGTACCGGTCCAGCCCGTATGACCGTAGGCTGTGTCACTTGCCAACGAACCGAACATCCAATCCATCGTCCCTTCATCGCCATTCCTGCGCCAGCCAAGCCCATACGTTTCATTTGTAGGAGAAGCCGCTGTAAATGTCTCAATCACATCTTCACCAAAAAATTCCTGTTTGCCATATCCGCCGCCATTTAACATGACTTGCAGCAAAACAGCCATATCATTCGTCGTCGAGAAGAGTCCCGCGTGCCCGGATATACCATCCATTGCATAATAGCTTTTCTCATCATGCACTTCTCCGATAATCGTTTCTGTCCTGATATTCGGGAAAGAGAAATACCCATCTCTTGTGTTACCTAGACGCTCTGTCGCGGCCACATCTTTCACCTTCACGCCGTTCTTCAAGGGGTTGAACATCGTATTCTTCAAGCGAAGCGGATCATAAAAGGTGTCTTCTACATACGTATCCAGTCTTTCACCCGTCACACGTTCCACTATGACACCCAACAGCATATAATCAATGTCGCTATACAGGTGGTTGGTTCTTGGTTCATATTGGAGCGGAACCTGAGGCAAAAGTTCGATTGTACGCTCTCGATCCTGCGAATAAAATGCACCTGCTGTATCCGGGTTATGGAATTCAATACTCGCTGGAAAACCTGCCTGGTGCTGCAGCAGATCTTGTATTAAAATCGTATTCTTCCCTTTTATCGCTGCATTTGCCTCATCCTTGAATTCTGGAATGTAATCACTGACTTTATCCGTCAACCTGATTTCTCCCTCGCTGACAAGATGCTGCAGCGCAAAATTAGTTGCGTACATCTTTGTATTGGAAGCCAGATCATATAAGGTATCTTTTTTCACTTTCTTAGGATTTTTAAGCTCCTCCAGTCCGTCATATACTTGACGGTAACCGTAACGGGATTCCTTCACAATCTTTCCGTCCTTTATAATGAGCAATGATGCTCCCGGAAATCCATTTTCGATATCGCTTTCAATTAATTCATCCACTTTCGCTAACCCTTCCTTAGTGAATCCCGCTTCTTCAACTCTCTTCGCCTTATCCAATGTTGGGTACTCAGTTGTAACTGCCAATGCTGACGTAGGGACAAATAATAGCAAGAATATAAGTGAGAAAATAGCAAACTGCTGACCAAGACGTTTCATCCGAACTCCTCCTTTGTCTTGTCTACTGTTTCCCTTAAGCTAAAACAAATTCCTTTCCGCATTGGAAAAACACGAAAAAAGCACTGCAATATGCAGTGCTCGACAGGTAAATGATCTGGTCAGTCAATCAACTCTCGGTTTTTCCAGTAGGACCTTTTCAGTGATACATAATTAGTTAAGAACAGCAGTAATGCTGCTATGAAGCTGACGATCAGACCTTCTATAAGAGGGACTGACATCATGCCAAATACATCGAATGACGCAATGCTCGCACACATAATAACAAGAAATGACGTTGATTTAATAATAATCAATTTCCTCTCTCGTCTATAAGCTTTTGCAGTCATTATTTCAGCAAACTCCATACCTGACAGAATATAACGAATCCAGACGTAAGCTATTGTTCCGAACAACATCCCAATCAGAACAACGACACCATCCATAGGAATAAAATCAAATTGAGAAATAACAATCAGAGTCAAGACAGCTATCAGCTGCAAAATGGCAGCTTCCGCAAAGTAAACGAGTATAGTCCTGCGCTTGTATTCATCATCCGGCAGCAAAAAACGAATCCATGTCTTCTCCACTCTCAATCTACCTCCCAGAATAAGTCATCCAATGTCTTCCCTAACGCCTTTGCGATCGCAACACAGAGCTGAAGCGTGGGATTGTACTCTCCTTTTTCGATCAAACCGATTGTCTGCCTGGTCACCCGCACTTGCCTGGCCAATTGCTCCTGCGTCATTTTCTGTTCCATCCGTGTAAATTTCACTTTATTTTTCATGTATCAGGATCTCCTATGTAATATATACATTACATTTGTTGGGTATATATTACATCCAAATCTCTCCCCAGTCAATAAAAAACGCATGCCTAAGCATGCGCTAATTATCTTTCTTAAGTAGTCTAAGTTGCCAAATTATTAGAGATAGAGAAAATAAAATAATGATTGAAAGAATAATAATAAGCTTGCTTTGCTCATTTATATTAATGAAATGTAAAATCACCTGCGGAATGTAAAGAACTGCTGGCACGATGACGGAAATCCACGCTTTCCAATATAGTGCTGCAGCAATGAAAATGATGCAAGCGGCAATGATCACTGCTATATTCATGGCTGGACTGATTGTCAGCATTGGTGTCTCAATAAAAAGATCTGCCACCAGTATTCCCGTGAACATGGCAGTAGGAGCGAATCCCATCACTATATATAGCATGACGGTCACTTTTTTGGATAGTTTGTTTGCTGCTATAAAACGATACATTCCAAACAGCAAGAGTATGGTAACAATAAATACTAAGGGATTTCCAATGAGCGCCAGCATGGAATAATCCCTTTCGTCTGCTATCGCCTTATTCATGATGAGATATGCAAAGGCATTCAACAAGATAAGCGGGACAAATATAAGCCAAAACCTCCCATCCGTTTCCACCTCTGCTTCTATTTCCTTCATATATGCTTTTGGAGACTTCCCGATAATATGCTCGACATTTTTTCCATTCTGCTCTGCTTCATACAGGTGATCTTCCAACTCTTCCATTAATTCATTCACTTCGTCTTCTTTTTTGTTGCTGGCGAATAGATAAATCCGCAAGTTATCGAGAAATGTCTGGCTTTCCTTAGATAATGTCATGATTAATCCCCCTTCAAAATGTTATCCACGCTCGTAGAGATGACTGCCCATCTCCCTTTGAAATCTTCCAGTTCTGCATGACCTTCTGCGGTTAACTTATAATACTTCCGCTTTGGTCCGCCTGATGGTAATGTCTTACTGGTTGTCGTAACGAGGCCTTCTTTTTTCATACGCAGCAGCAATGGATAGATACTGCCCTCGCTTACCATGGTAAAACCATAGGAAGCAAGCTTCTCCACCATTTCATAGCCATACGTTTCACGCTCAGCAATGATTGCAAGCAGACAACCCTCTAAGATGCCTTTTAATAATTGACTGGATGACAAAATCAACTTCCTCCTCAACTATATTGTTTTACAAGATAGTTGGACAAAAAAAGAACCCCACTACTTTGTTTTGCAAGATAGTTACACTTTAACATGTGCTCCCCGAAATAACAACCATACTTTTCCATTAATGTATGGTATGCTCAAGACGGCACTAGACATATACATTAGAAAAAACGCTGGGGGACAAACATGTGATTGATAATCGTACTCTAAAACAGGATGCTCTAGACAGTCTTAGCGGCAATTGGGGAAAAGGTGTACTTGCTGTCTTCCTCTTCTCGGTCATTTCATTTACCATAAAGATAATAACAAACTCTTGGTTTGGCTTTTCTGCTGTGGCGGGAGAAGACATCACCATTAAGGAAGAGTCGTTAAGTTTTATACGAGATACTCTTTTAGATTATGTGTTGCTTATGCCACTTTTTGTAGGAACAACTTGGCTATTTCAAAGCTTCGTCCAAGGAAATCGACCTTCCTTCGGCTTCATTTTTTCCCCTTTCAAGCGTTTCTGGCGGTACATGCTGACAGGACTGATTTTGACTATCCTGCTGACTTTTTGGACCTTATTGTTGATTGTACCTGGCATCATCAAATATTTAAGTTATTCCCAGACACTTTACATTTTGCGGGAGAATCCACATTATTCTATTTTCGAAGCTATTCGGGAAAGTAAAGAAAAAATGCACGGATACAAGATGGAGTTATTTTTATTGCAGCTGAGCTTTATAGGCTGGGCTTTGTTATCCATTCTAACCTTATTTATCGGCCTGTTTTGGCTGGAACCATACTTCCGGACAACCATGGCCAGTTTCTATGAACTGAAAATAAAGCAGGCATCCTGAGGATGCCTGCTTTCCTCTTACATAAAATCTCTAGGAATCTTTTCGTTCCATTCCTTTTTAAAAACTTCTTTCTCTCCTTCAAAGGCCTTAAGTTTATGCTTAAGGTAAAAGTGACCTTCATCACACCACATATAGCAGGACAAATCCAAATGCGTCTGCCAATCATCGCGCCCTATATCCATTGTCCAATCACATTGGACACTAGCAGAAAGCGGATCTCCTTCTTTAATTGTGTAAACGTTGCGGTTTGTACTGCCATATTCCATTCCGTTATCCGCAAGCTTACGCGCACCTTCATCTGAATAATCATCCAGAATCCATGTTTTTTCCACCATGTCATAATGTATTTGTCGTTTTCGGCTTTCCGGTCGCAATATTTCCTTTTTCAACACCGGTGCTGTTTCAGGCTGCTGGAATGCTGGCAGCTGATCATCGATAGATTGTGTCTCTCTCGTTGGCAGCAGCAGTTTCGTCTCTTTGCCTGGATAGATGGTAAGGGTTGCCTCTTTAGGCGACGGCCAAGCATGTGGCCAATATGTCGGTGCAACGGCTACTTGCCAGCGGTGACCGGCTGGAATTGCATGAGCAATATCATTCAGCTGTACAGTTACTTGTACCTTCTTCCCGGGTGTTAATTTTTCCGGGAATTCGTGACTATTCCGGTGCGTTAAATTAAGCATCCCCCATGTTACACGTGTAACACTTCCATCAGGAGCAACATCATTTAGACGAACTGCCAACAGCGCCTTTTCTTGGTCACTTGCTATTTCCAATTGCAGCTTCGGAGCCCCGAGAATTTCCATTCTTTCTTCCAAAGGTGTACTGGTGAATACAGTAGCAAATCCATTTTCCAAGCGTTGATCAGATGGCATATCTCCTGGCTGTCCAAATGGACAAAACACTCCCGCATAAAGTCCATGCTGCTGCATGCTTGAAACATTTATAGGCAGACCGCTTTTAGACTCTTCGCCTAGTTCTTGATTGAACAAGTACAGTTCCTTCTGCTTGATAACTGGTGAGGGCCATTGTGTTTCTGCTACCCATCTGCCTGGTCTCTCTTCATATTCTACCTGAGGCGGTACACTATCCTGCATCCAGGCTCGCAGTATCGGCTCTTCCATTATTCCGTTATCTTTCCCTTTGAGCCAATGATCCCACCAGCGCAGACATTCTTGCAAAAATCCGATAGATGGGCCCGGTATAGCTACCTCTGGATATTCATGGGCCCAAGGTCCGATCAGTCCTTTTCTCGGTGCTTTTAATCCTTCCAAAAGCCGAGGAATTGCATTCGTATATCCGTCTGCCCAGCCTCCTACAGCAAATACAGGTACTTCTATATCCTGATAGTCCTCATTGACGGAACCATGT
Organism: Terribacillus saccharophilus; assembly: GCF_002272075.1. Classification (GTDB taxonomy): domain Bacteria; phylum Bacillota; class Bacilli; order Bacillales; family Amphibacillaceae; genus Terribacillus; species Terribacillus saccharophilus_A. Next base: position 14,805 of record NZ_NPBJ01000027.1, on the reverse strand, counting down.
TTCCAATAAGCATCCCGTCGTTGATGCCGCACCCACTCTTGTGCAAATGGTGGTGTCTCTTCCATGCGGCGAATCCAGTCCTCCCGCCACTTTTCTCCTACGATCTCGGGATCAGCAGGTCTTGCATTATACGCAAACATTGTTGATGCCCACCAAAGCATGTCCGATGCGAGCAGTGCTCCGCCTTTATAATGGACATCATCTGCATAGCGATCATCGGTCGAACAGAGTGTAATAACTGCTTGCAGCTCTGGAGGTCTTCTGGCAGCTACCTGCAGTCCATTGAATCCTCCCCATGATTTCCCGATCATACCTACTTTGCCCGTTGACCATGGCTGCTCAGCTATCCATTTCAGAACATCTTCTGCATCATCCTGCTCTTGCGGCAAATACTCATCATAAAGAATACCTTCTGAATCCCCGCTACCGCGGATGTCCACACGTACACTGGCATATCCATGACCTGCAAAGTAAGGATGACGAATGCTATCACGCAAAGCAGTAAAATCATCTTTTCGATACGGGATATATTCCAATATACCTGGTACTGGTGTTTCTTCTGCATCTTCAGGAAGCCAGATTCTCGCCGATAATCTCACACCATCTCGCATCGGAATCCATATATGGGGTATTTCTTTTACCTTGTGCGGATAAGTCGTTTTAATTTGCAGCTGATTATCGCGGACGTTAAATACCATATCTATCTTCCCTCCTAGGCAATTTTGCATTGTTAAGCTTCTATGCTATACTTTATAATCATGATTACTTTTTAATCGAGATTATAATAACATACGCGATTACGACTTAACAACCATGGGGAGGCGAGCACGAACGCGTATGTAAAGGAGAAAAAAAGCACTATGAACAAAAAGGAAATCCAAAAAAGCCGCATGTGGAAATATTTCGTGGAAGCGACAGCGGATATTATTCGCGAAGAGGGATTAGAGAAAGTTACGATCCGTAAAGTAGCGGATCGTGCGGGCTACAACAGTGCCACGATATACAATTACTTTTCTGATTTATCTCACCTCGTTTTCTTTGCATCCATGACATTCCTTAAGGATTATACCGACGAAGTCGTCGTCTATATGAACCGTTCCGATAAGCCTTTGGAAAAGTATTTGCTGGCTTGGGAATGCTTTTGCACGTATTCCTTCCGTCACCCGAAGCTATTCCATGCTATTTTCATCATGGATCTTGGTGACAGCCCGGAAAATATGCTGGAGCGGTATTATGCGAAGTTTCCAAGGGATTTGTTTAACATCCCAGAGGAGCTTCAACCGACATTACTGGAACGCAATATGTCCAAGCGCGGCCGTTCTGCATTAGAGCTGGCATTAGAAGCTGGTGAAATCAGCGAGAGGAATGTAGATGCGATCAACGAATTGACTATCCTCATCTGGCAAGGGATGTTCAACAATGTGCTGAACCATCGCAGGACTTATGATCCTGAAATTGCGATGCAAAAAACGATGCGATATATTACGGAAATTGTCCGTAATGAAACATCATTTGATTTCACAGACAATAAATTTGCACCTTAAACAGGAGGTTATTTTTGTGCTGACGTTCGAGAATGTAACGAAAATCTACAGTGGCAGCAAGAAGGCTGTGAACAACCTAAACTTGCAGATCGAGAAAGGCGAATTCATCTGCTTTATCGGTCCGAGTGGCTGCGGTAAAACAACAAGTATGAAAATGGTCAACCGTCTCATCGAACCAACAGAAGGAAGAATTTTGATCGATGGCAAGGATATCATGAAGCAGAACCGTGTTCAGATGCGCAGAGAAATCGGCTATGTCATTCAGCAAATCGGTCTTTTCCCGCATATGACGATCAGTGAGAATATAACGCTCGTCCCGAAGCTGTTGCAATGGTCCAAGGAAAAGCGGCGTGAGCGAGCTGTAGAATTGATTAAATTGGTCAATCTTCCTGAGGAATATCTTGATCGTTATCCGCAGGAGCTAAGTGGCGGTCAGCAGCAGCGGATCGGTGTACTACGAGCTTTGGCTTCCAATCCTCCTCTCATTCTGATGGATGAACCCTTCGGTGCATTAGACCCTATTACGAGAGATGGCTTACAAGAAGAGTTCAAGGATCTTCAAAGAAGATTAGGTAAGACAATCGTTTTCGTTACCCACGACATGGACGAAGCTATCAAACTCGCAGACCGTATTGTCATCATGAAGGATGGAGAAATCGTTCAAGTAGATACACCAGATGAGATCCTGCGCAATCCAGCTAACGAATTCGTAGAATCCTTCATCGGAAAAGAACGCCTTATCCAGACAAAACCAGATGTTACGACAGTTGGTCAGATCATGAACAAGATACCTGCTACAGTTCATAAAGAAGAGACATTATCGACAGCGATTCAGCGCATGAAGGAAAAACGAGTGGATTCCTTGCTTGTTATCGGAGACGATCAAACACTTGAAGGATACATCGACGTAGAGGATATAGAAGAGAATCGTAAGAAATCAACACTCGTCGGTGAAATCTATGAAACAGAGCTTTACAAGGTGAAAGAAGACAGCCTCATACGTGATACTATCCAGAAAATGCTGCGAAGACATACTAAATATGTACCTGTCGTAGACGATCAAAACAGACTCAGAGGTATCGTTACAAGAGCAACACTCGCAGACCTTGTCTATGATTCTATTTGGGGCGATGAGGATGACAATTAAGAAGGAGGTCCAAATCACATGGATACATTGATTCAATTCTTCCAGGAACAAGGCAGTACACTTGCCCTGAAAACGTGGGAGCATTTATATATATCATTGATTGCTGTTTTGCTCGGTATCCTTGTCGCTGTACCGGTGGGCATCCTGCTGACGCGGATCAACCGGGCAGCAGATACAGTCATTCGTATTGTCAGTATCATTCAAACCTTCCCAAGCCTCGCCATCCTGGCATTCTTCATTCCTATCTTAGGCGTTGGCAAGGTACCGGCAATCGTTGCATTATTCTTCTATTCCATGCTTCCAATTCTGCGTAACACTTACATTGGTATCAAAAACACCGATAAAAATCTACTGGAGGCCGGCCGTGGGATGGGTATGACAAGTACACAGCTTATCTTCAGCGTGGAAATGCCACTTGCCATTCCCATCATCATGGCAGGAATCCGTGTTTCTACCGTCTACCTGATCGGCTGGGCTACACTTGCATCATTCGTAGGAGCTGGCGGTCTTGGTGATTTCATTTTTGATGGGTTAAATCTTTATCAACCCGAATTGATTTTAGCAGGAGCAATTCCTTCTACAGTCCTAGCACTGCTTGCTGATTTCATCCTGGGCAAGGTTGAGAAGAAGCTTACTCCTACTACAAAGAGCACTCATTATGAAACAGCATAGAAAGGGGCGACAACAGGTATGAAAAAGCGAATCAAACTGGTCTTGGTTGGTATGATGACGGCCTTTCTTCTCTCTGGCTGTTCGCTTCCCGGCCTTGGTGGCAGCTCCGCCGATACGATAAAAATCGGTACAGTGACCACATCCGAAACACAGACTTTAGGCTATATTCAGAAATATATGATCGAGCATTATACCGACCTGCATGCAGAAATCGTCGGAAACTTGGGATCCTCCATCGTTATGCATCAAGCAATGGTCAATGGTGATGTAGATATATCTGCAGCAAGATATACAGGTACTGACCTTAGCGGTGCCCTCCACATGGATTTGGTGAATGATCCTGATGAAGCGATGGCGATTGTGCAGCGCGAATTCGAGGAGCAATTCGATCAGAAATGGTTTGACACTTACGGATTCGACAACACCTATGTTCTGTCTGTCCGTCAGGATGTAGCTGACGAAGAAGGGCTGGAGAAAGTTTCCGATCTGAAATCTGTAGCCGACAAATATCAATTCGGTGTTGATAATAGCTGGATTAATCGTGAAGGGATTGGCTATGACGAATTCGTCAAAGGATATGGATTCGAATTCAACAAAGTCTACCCGATGCAGATTGGTCTCGTCTACTCCGCATTGAACAGCGGAAAAATGGATGCCGTATTGGCTTACTCTACAGATGCCCGATTGAAGCAATTCAACCTGGCAACATTGGAGGATGATAAACATTTCTTCCCCCCTTACGACGCTTCTCCGGTAGCAACGAATGAAGTACTGCGGGAACATCCAGAGATTGATGATATTTTGCAGAAGATGGTAGGGAAATTCAATAACGAAACAATCGTTGAACTGAACTACCAGGCAGATATCGAGAAAAAGGAACCTAGTACAGTAGCAAGAGAATATTTAGAGGAACATAACTACTTTGAGGACAATTAAGGAGGTGCAGAGACGATGGATATATTAAAAGAACTAATGACATATTATAGCGAAAACGGCGCTTACATCTGGACAGAGTTCTATCGGCACTTCCTTATGTCTGCATACGGTGTATTGTTTGCGGGTATCGTGGGCATCCCAGTCGGTATATTGATTGCCCGCTACAGCAAGCTCAGTCCTTGGGTCATTTCCTTTGTGAATGTCATCCAGACAGTGCCTGCACTTGCATTGCTAGCTGTTCTCATGCTGGTGATGGGTTTAGGGACAAATACAGTCATCCTAGCGTTATTCCTTTATTCACTGCTCCCGATCATAAAAAATACGTATACAGGAATACTTGGAGTAGATAAGACATTGAAGGAAGCAGGAAATGCGATGGGAATGACCAGATTCCAGATTTTGCGTATGGTTGAACTTCCTCTCTCCCTATCTGTCATTATGGCTGGACTGCGTACTGCGCTTGTTATTGCGATTGGTATCGCCACAATCGGAACATTCATCGGCGCTGGCGGGTTAGGCTCCATCATCGTCCGAGGTACGAATGCAGCAGAAGGGGGCGCCATCATATTAGCAGGCGCTATTCCGACTGCACTCATGGCTGTAATGGCCGACTTAGTTATGGGTTGGTTTGAGAAATTGCTTTCTCCGGCAAACAGCAGAAAATTGAGTTAAACAGCAAAAATGCTCCGGTAGTGTCCGGAGCATTTTTTTATTCAAAGCTAAAGCTTATTTCCCACTGCTTCCGAAGCTGATCCATAATCTTCATAACATCCTTTGTATAGGGCAATGTTACATGTGGAACATCCTTTTCGATGAGTTCCTTCATTGCTTTTACTTCATACTGCAATGCCTTCTCTGTCTCTCCAGCTTCTATAGTTTCTGTTTTGCCTTGCTCTACATAACAAACCGTGGCATGTTGGGCCCTGGAGAACTTCTCCATATCAATGAATCCTTTTGTACCCATGACTGTAGCACGTTCTGGAGATTCCACCATAAAGGATAATGTGATGGTAGCAAGCTGGCCTTTCTTGTTCTTCAGAATTATTCCTGCCTGCTGGTCCACACCTGTTTCATGCTTCGTAACGGTGCTGATAACTTCACTAGGCTCTTCCTGAATAAACATACGAACAAACGCCAAAGCATAAACGCCTATATCCAAGAGTGCTCCACCCGCCAAATCAGGATTAAAGAAACGATTTTTCGGATCATTTTCTTTGATGCTGTTAAAGTTCACACTTAATGTCTGGATGTCACCGATTTTCCCAGCATCGACCAACTGCTGTAGTTCTTTATAAATCGGCATATGATAAATTGTCATTGCTTCTGCTACAATCAGCTGCTTCTCTGCTGCCAATGCAGTGATTTCATCCAGTTGCTTGGAGTTCACTGTAATCGCTTTCTCGGCTAGCACATGTTTTCCATGCTTTAAGGCTTCTATGATTGTTTCATAATGAAATGCATGAGGCGTCGCTATGTATACAACATCTACTTCAGAGTCATCCAGCACACCCTGGAATCCTTCATACACCCTAGGTATATCGAATTTCTCTGCAAATGCTTGTCCCTTTTCTTTGTTCCTTGCGCCAACCGCCAGAATGGATTCTCCTTCTTTCTGCAAAGCTTCCGCAAAATGATGTGCAATCGAGCCTGGTCCTAGAATTCCCCACTTCATCATTTGTTTCTCCCCATTTCTCTATTATATTTAATTAGATATACCCGAAAAAGCCATGGATGCAGCATACTTCCATGGCTTCTTTCTTAGCTGTATATTTTCTTAGGTATTTTGATAACTTGATTGCCGGAGACATATGGTGCAATATCGTATTGCTGGAATACAAGCGCTATGCCTTCATCTGTAAAAAAGAACGCCGTATTCTCATTTAGGTGGATGTCCTCTTTTTTCAGATCAGGATAGAATATCTCTGGTCTCGCCTTAGCATAGGTAAAGACGTAGTGCTGCACTTTCTTCAGCTGACTCGGTGTCTGCAGAATATCTGTCAAATAGACGCGTTTCTTTTCTTTTAAGTCGTAATTGTAGGATTCTACCACAGTAGAGCCGTGCGCCCCACCGGTAAAGATATAGCTGCTCATCAGGATACTAAGCCTGCGATCCGTATTATATTTGACTTCAAAATCAGTCTGATAATCAGGATCATAATTATATTTTTTGCCAGCCTCTATATTCTCCTTGCGTACTGATGCAGCTTTCTCGATATACGTCTTGAAGTCCTTGTTGATCATTCTCGTAAGCTTAGGTGTTCCCGCATGTTTTACTTGCGGATATTTCAGCTCTTCAATGCCATCGTAGTACTCTGTTTCCACAATTACATTCTTCTTAGGCTGTGCTTGCACTTGGTGCGTTAAAGCAGAAAAAGCAAGAAGTAACGCAAACAATATTATCGCTTTTTTCATCAGTTTCCCTCCACTGTATCTTCTTGTCTACAGTGTGTGCAGGACACCAATTATTTATGAGCGATAAACCGTACAGCGAATTCCTCACATACAACAAGCATGTCAGCTGAAAAGTCACGTCCGATTTCTTCCATTTCCTTTGAGAAGAATGGCTCGTGAACAGAACGCCAATAAGCAAGTGTACGATCACCTTCACCTTCTTTGAAGGCAAAAGTCTCATCAACCTCTTTATACGATTTTACTTCTACCTGTATAATTTCAATCACAGCACGAGGATTTCCTGCTCTGTCGAGAACAATACTATGAAGACCAGGTTCTGGGACAGGCTCATTCTCCAATTCATACAGCAGATGATTAGAAGATGTTGCTGTTTTGGTCCCCTGAACAACCAGCTCAGCTAGTTCATCCGCTAAAGCATCATCGCCGCCGAAGCTCCAGGCTGTATAAGTTTGTGGTGCCTCTGGGTTTTGTTCCAAATACGTTCGATAAAAAGCTTCTGTTTTCTCGTTATAATTTGTCACTTGGCATCAATCCTTCCTCTGCAATATCTACTGTCCAGCAAACAAATGTAGAGCTATCCCGAACGGAATGAGATTCCAAATCAGATAGCAGCCGCTGCACAAACGCATCATCATCCATTCTGGATAACAAATCATATAGTTTTTGACCATCCATGTTCAGTCCTGGACATTCCAGCAACCCATCTGTCGTCATGAAAAGTTGATTCTTTCCTTTTCTTAGCTGCCGCGTACCTGTTGTATAGGAGGGAACATGTAATGACCAGGCATTTTGCTGACCGATCCATTCGTAAAAATGTCGGGTATTTTGCTCAAACTCACCCATATCCGCTAATTCACTATGGAACAGATAAAAAAGACAATCTCCTATTGATAGCCACCAGACATATGCATCTTTACGGAAGACAAAGAGACATGCAGTCTCCCCATTAACATTTCGACATGCTTCCATGAAAGAAGGCTGGGATAATTGATCTGTAACGAATGCAGGTACTTGTCCAAATGCTGATGCTGCATCGCAAGCTTTTCGTAACTCAGGCTCTACCTGCAGAAAAGTTTCAGCAACGAGTCTAGCACTATCTGCTGAATGATGCGCATCCATCAGAAGTATGAACTCCCAATTCTCTCCGATGAACAATACTACTCCATCTTCGTTTTTTGTTTGACCGGCCTGGGTCATTCCACCAAGTCTTCCTAACACAAGACTCTCGATTTGCTTCACATCGGGTTCATCCAGGAATGTATGTTGATCGCCTGTCCAACTAAACGTTTGCACGGAAATTCTCTTTCATAAAGCACTGTAGTTTTGCTGTGACCTCTCTTATTTCCAACTCTCCGCCAAAAGGCGCATCTGGCCAAGCATAAACATCCATCGGTCCCCAGTATTTTTCAGGAGTTCCTGCATATCTAGGAATGATATGCATGTGAACATGAGGCACAGCATTTCCGGAGACAAGTGTGTACACATGCTCTGCTTGCAATGTCCCCTGCAATGCCTTTGCAGCGCGTTTCATTGCAATACCGAATGCAGCCGCTTCTTCCTCCGACATATCCCCGATTTGTGGGACATGGCGTTTCAAATCGAGCATAATATGACCAAGATAAGTCGGTTGTCCCTTTTTATCGATATGACTCATATAAATATATTCGTCTTCATAAATACAATCACCGCTCACTTCTATACGTCCTGCATGCTTGTCACAGATAAAGCAATTCTCCATAGTGCACTCCTCCTTATATAAAAAAATGTCCACCATCTCCTAAAGAGACAATGGACATTGTGGTACCACTCTTTTTCGGCGAGAAAGCCAGCTCACCCTCAAAGCTGATAACGGCTGCCAGCCGACCAGGCATTTCCTCCCGGGCACTCACAGATGAGTTCGGATGTTTCTCTGACTGCCTTGCACCTTCCGGCAGCTCTCTATGACAGTTTTCCATCCTACTGCTTCTGTTCCCTGCGTCTATCTATTCCAACAATTGCTTGCGATTGAACGTATTCCGGAACAAGAGATCACGCTGATGATTGTTAACGAACATCCTGACGATATCACTTACACCCTTTAGATGGATCAGGCGATGGCTTGTTACATATTTTATATCTCCATTATTCATATGGATAGACAATTCGCCTTCCCCTGTACCCTCTGTATAAAGGATATAGTCGATGCTGTCATAGCTGGTCGTATCCAGATAAGCTGGTTTTATCAACGGTTTGTGCGTAAACAGGATTCGGTTCTGTGTGACACCAAGGATGCCATTCCTCTCGTCGAGCTTACTTTGTACGTAGAGAAAAATTCGTTCGTCTTCTTCTAGGTACATGGACAATTCCTTCAGATCTCTTCTTTGCCCCATTTTCCGCGTTCTCCTCACTTAATGTACTTGCTTCCAATCCTGATTCATACTTTCTAAATATATATCGCACTTCAGAATTTATGCAATAAAAAAATGCTGTAGATGTAACTCTTTTCTGTTTGTTATACATTGCTCATACTCTCCTACATTTTACCAGCTAACAGAAAGAAATGATACCTCTCATCTCCAATTTTTCCAGCCCTTCCTAGACTTTCTTCTAGGAAATTAGGCTCTTTTCATTTCATTCCATATAGGGTTACGGTATGATATTTATGTCTTTATTTACTTATTTTCTAGAAGACGATCTTGTTAAAAGAGAGGATGAAAGAAGTATATGAAACTGTTCCGTATTCCAGCTGCAGTATTGTTGTTCGCAATCGCATTGACTTTATCCGCCTGCAGTAAGGACGAAAAAGCAGCCGAAGAGCCAAAGGCACCGACGGCACAAGCAGCAGTTACAGAAGGAAACGAAGATACAGATGCATTGTCTGTCAATTTGACGGACACTGTGACAGCAGAAAATCCCTACTTCCCGGACCGCCTGACGAAAGATGCGGTTGCAGATAAGGAAATGCTAGCTGAACAGAACTTTGATCAGTCCAAAAATGATGATAATCTGGAAGTGACCCTGAAAGGGATTCAATATACGAAGCTGAAACCGGCAGATTCCTATGAGGATTCCTTCACCGGTTTCGAGGATCCGGAGAAAATTGTTGCAGCGACAGCGAAGCTGGAAGTGAAGAATGATGGGGAAAGTGCGGTACCATTAAAGGAAATGGGTGCTTTTCTTGAAACTCCAACATACCGGATCCTGAACCATAATGTTTTGGAAGCAGATTCTGGTGAGATCGAACCTGGCCAGACTTCGACCAAATATGTTGTCTTCCTCATGGATCAGGAAGATTACAAAGAAGAAGATTCCTTCTCATTGCGTATCTCCAGTATCACTGATAAAGAAGAAGACTTGCTGGCAGCTGATTTGACATTTGATCTGCCCGAAGAATAAAAGAAGGAGCACTCGCCTCAAGGCATGTGCTCCTTCTTTATTTATGATGCATGCAGATTAGAGATGAAGCTGTAGAAGCGGTTGATATCTGTTAGATTTCGATTACACTTGGCGCTATCCCTGCAAACATAGTTTCCGCGTTTTACATACGTCCCTTGGCCGCGCCCAATTGAATCTGCCATGAATAATCCTACACTTTCTAGCTTATTGCAAATGGTGCACATCCCAGGCTGAGAGGATGGGGTCATAGTGCCGCGGACGGCCATCATGCCATCCTCATGTGGGGCGACCATGTATTTTGCCTGCTGACCAGGATCATTCCACCCTAGATAGGATGTTTTTTCCCAATCGAATTCATCAAGTTTCGGTACATGTAAATGCTTCACTTTCGGGAATAGCTTCCGCAACTGCTGTTCCGTAAGCGCAGGAAATGGCTTGATGGATGGACGCAGCTGAGCTAAAAAGAGCTCTGCATCGATTTCATCCTGCACACCCTGGATTCTTTTAATCATTTCCGCCTCTTCCTCTGAGAGCTTCTCGAATCGATTCAGAATCTTCTCTTCAGCTAATGAGCGGAGTCCAAAAATGATGTCTATATCTCTTACAGCAGCAGAACTATTCACGAGCTGCTGTACCTGTTCCTTAATATTGTTATATTGGTCGTTCCGGATAAAGGCTTGCATGTGGACATCCCTCCGTTTTGATCGCTTCCTCTCATTTTAGCAGATATCGAGCAGGAAACAAAAAAACCGGGTCAGCTGAAGAAATAGCGGAACGCTCGACTAAGCGTAGCAGGAACGACTGACGCGTGATTTTCATCATCTGCAACGTAGTATGCAGTCTTTTCATCTATAGAGCTCGGTAAACGATGATAGAGCGCCAACGCATCTTCTACCATGAAACCTTCCTTTTCTCCTACACCAATGAAGAGCTTGGAATCTTTGGCTTTGTTCAAAAAGGAATAGATATGCTTGTCATTCCACCAAATAGAAGGACTGATAGCCAAATAGCATTGGAAAGCTTCTGGACGTTTGAACATGCTGTACAGCGTAAACAATCCACCCAAGGAATGACCGTACAGACATTGCTTTTCATGCTGAACGTTATAGTTTTCCAAGATTCTCGGCTGCAGCTCATCTATGAGCCAATCCAGGAAAATATCTGCTCCTCCATGCTTTCCGGTTGTTTTCCATTTCATTCTATCTGGAAATTCATAAGCTGATGCTGGCGGTGTAAAATCATAAAAACGCCGTTCCCTAATAACCGTCTCTTCTGCATCTAATGCTATACCTACAACTATTGCCGGATCCACTCCGGTTTTAAGCATATTATGAGATTGATTGCGTATGACATCTGCACCGAATCCAAAATAAGCATTTCCATCCAGCATATAGATAACCGGATAGCCATCTTCTGATTGAGGGGGTTGATCCGGGATAAATAGTTGCACACGGTAATTCACTCCAGGCTCTTTCCCCGAAAGTGTCCATTCCTCTGTCATGTTTTCAGCCTCCTTTGTTTGCTTTTGCCAGTAAGTACAAGAAATAAGGTACGCCTATAATTGATACAACAATTCCTACTGCCAGTTCTGCCGGCGCAAAAACAGTCTTCGCAATATAATCTGAAAAGACGAGCAGCACCATGCCAGTTAAAGCACTGATTGGCATATTATATCGGTAATCATTTCCGACAAGACGCCTGCTGATATGCGGTGCAATCAATCCGACAAATGCAATCCCACCTGAAACGGACACACAGGCACTCACCAGACCAATGCTTGCTAGCAGCAGTATCGCCTTTTCGCGTTCATTACGGATGCCTAGGCTCCGAATCGAGTCATCGCTCAATTGAAAATAATTGAGCAAATATGATTTCCGGTAAAGCACTGCACCAAGGATGATGATCCAAGGCAGCATCGCATAGATATAAATCCAATTCGCATTATAAATGCTGCCTGTCGTCCAGACAGTGGCCATTTCAAAATCATTCGCATTCATCTTCAATGATATGTATAGCGACAGCGCTCCAAATCCTGTTCCAAGAGCGATACCCGTCAGGATGAGCCGCTGCATATCAAGCGTTCCCTGCCGCCAGGAGAAAGCAAAAATAAGCAGCGCCACCAGCAGCCCGCCAATGAAGCCGAATATCGGCATCATCAAGACCGCCAGCCAACCGCCAATTGTCTCGGATTGAATCATCCCTTGAAAAAAGAAGATATATAGAACAATGGCTGTCCCCGCACCAGCATTGATGCCAAGTATTCCCGGATCGGCCAATCCATTACGCGTGACTCCTTGCATCACAGTTCCTGCGATGCCTAAACCTGCGCCGACAAGTGCCCCAATTACAATCCGCGGCAGACGGAACTGAAAGATAACCAATTCAAGCTTGCGATCATCACTCAATCCAAATAATGTTCTAGAAATATCTCCTACAGTCATCGTATAGCTGCCGCTCGTTATATGCAGATAGATGGAAAGCAGCAGCAGCAAACTAATAATCATTCCACTTAGAATTAATTTTGAGCCGATACTAAGCCGCATATTGCTTCCCTCCCTTTCTCCAAATGAGATAAAGGAAGAATGGAACGCCTATAAAAGCAGTCACCACTCCAATTGGTGTTTCGAACGGTGCGTTGATAAAGCGACTGACCACATCGGATAAGCAGAGGAATATTCCGCCAATCACTGCAGAGCAAGGAATGAGCAGACGGTAATCAACCCCGATTAGAAAACGGGTAATATGCGGGACAACAAGTCCGACAAAAGCTATCTTCCCGACAAGGGCGACAGCTGTCCCTGTCAGGCAGACGACGCTGAGCATGCTAATCATCTTGATATAAACTGTCTTCTGCCCAAGTCCCGCAGCAACTTCCTCACCCAGTGCCATGATCGTGACCGATTTGGATACCGACATAGCCAAAACGAGCCCAATAAGACCAATCGGCACAGCCAATTTCAGCATATGGACATCTACTCCGTCCATTCTCGCGTTATACCAAATGCTTACATGCTGTGACACCTGATAATAGGAGGCGAAAGCTGCTGCACAGCCGCTGAGAAATGTTCCGATGACTGTCCCGATAATAGCCAGTTGAACTGGAGCCATTCCATTTTTCAGCAGCGAGGCAAAGCCGAATACGATACCGGCACCCACTGCAGAGCCTGCCATAGAGGAAAGAATCATCATATGATCAGATAGACCAGGAACAAGGACCATGCACAATGTAATTACTAGTGCAGAACCGTCATTGACTCCCATGATAGATGGAGAAGCAAGATAATTCCGTGTGATGCCTTGCATAATTGACCCAGCTATCGCTAAAAAAGCACCTACCAGCAAGGCAGCCAAAGCTCTTGGCAGTCTCGCAGTCAGCAAGATGGTATGGTCTACATTGTCAGAATCATAATGTAAAATCGCATCCCAAATCGTACTGATTGGCATATCCTTAACCCCATATAATACTGAAGCGAATACAACGAGCACTCCTGTCAAAGGAGCAGTGAGCAGCACTATCCAAGCAATTCTATTCTTTGTGCCATACATTGCTTATTCAGCCAGCTTTTCAGTTGCTGCTTTCAGGAATTCTGTCTTGCTCCATGCCGTTCCGCCCTGTGCCAATGGATCGATAGCATTCACGAATACATGATCTTCCTTTGCTGCATTAATAGACTTGAATATGTCGTTGTTTTGCAGGTCTTCCAAAGCACTAGCTTTCTCAGGATTTTCAGTCGTTTCAAATTGCAGGAACAGATAATCCGGATTTACTTCTGCCAGCTTCTCCAAGGAAATTTCCGCCTGTGCTTCCGCTTCATTGATAACTTCAGGTACTTGCAAGCCTAGATCACTGTATAATACAGGATTCAAATAGACATTCTGCGGATAAACGTACAGACTGCCTGCCCGGATTCTGACTACTAACACCTGCTTATCCTTAAGCACTTCTCCAAGTTCCGTTTTGGCTTCCTGCGAATCCTTTTCATAATCTGAAATGATCTGTTCAGCTTCATCCTCTTTGCCAGTCAAGGAACCGAGCAGCTCCAGATTCGCTTCCCAGTTCTCCGAGATATGAGAGTATGGAATAGTCATAGCTATGTCATTTAGTGACTTGCTAACATCCTCAGGAAACTTAGAAGATCCTAGAATCACATCGGGGTCAAGTGAAAGAATCGTTTCGTAATTTGGCTGCATTTTCTCGCCAATCAATTCTACACCTGATAAATCTTCTTCTAAATATGGAGGGGTTTCACCACCCACAGATAGCGCCCCGGCAGGCTTTACTCCCAATACAGCTGCATCCTCCATTGACTCGAGACTTGCTGTCACGATTGTATCCGTTTCTGCTGGAAGCGAGTATTCCTTATCCAAATATGTAATCTGCTGTTCCTTCTTATCCGATGATTCGCTAGATGCTGTATCGTCGCTATTTCCGCAAGCTGCCAAAGAAAAGCTCAAGGCTGCTGCAAGACCAATACCAGTTACTGTTTTCCACTTCATTTTGCTCTTCTCCCTTTCGTACTTTAGCTTGATCAGGACTAAAGCAATCGCCTAATTGATAATGATTATCATAATCAACTATAACAAAATAGAGAATTTATGCAATAAATAAATGGAAATTTGCTGTATAGAAAAAATGAATAGGCTGCAGAAATCTCAATCTGCAGCCTTGATAACTATGAACCTATACCGCTCGTACTTATAACAAAAAAAGAGGCTGGG
>NZ_NPBJ01000026.1 GCF_002272075.1 Terribacillus saccharophilus | reverse complement strand
TTTTTGTTATCTTGTTTGACCGTTGCCTTTCATAACGTACTTGTACGTCGTTAATGCCGGCAAGCCCATCGGTCCGCGGGCATGAAGCTTTTGTGTTGAAATACCGATCTCAGCTCCGAAACCTAATGCATGACCATCTGTGAAACGCGTCGATGCATTATGATAAAGCGCTGCTGCATCAACAGCTTTCATAAATTTGTTTACTGCTTCGCCATCTTCAGAAATGATTGCCTCTGAATGCTTTGTACCATAACGGTCGATGTGGTCAATGGCTTCCTCTACTGAATCAACGACACGTACTGCAACGTCCAGGCCCAAGTATTCATTTGCCCAATCCGCTTCTGTTGCAGGTTTGCAGTCTGGTAAAAGCTGTACTGCAATGTCATCTCCATGTGTTTGAATACCATTTTCCTGCAACGCTTGTACTAATGCATCCTTGTTTGTCTCCAGCCATTTCCGGTGAACAATCAATGTTTCCAATGCGTTGCAAACTGCCGGACGATCCGTTTTGGCATTCAGGAATGTGGAGATAGCCATATCAACTTGTGCTGTATTATCCACGTACATATGGCAGTTCCCTACACCTGTTTCCAAGACTGGAACAGTTGCAGAATCAACGACGGCTTGGATGAGTGATGCACCCCCGCGAGGAATAAGCACATCGATATGCTCCTTCATCGTAAAGAGCTTTGCCGTCTCCTTCCGATCAGTCGATTGGATAAGCTGAACCGCCTCCGCAGGAACTTTTGTCTGCTGGAGTGCTTTTTTGATGACCTCTACGATTGCTGTATTCGTATGAATCGCAGATGATCCGCCTTTCAAGACGATCGCATTACCTGACTTGAGCGCCAGACCCGTTGCATCTGCTGTTACATTAGGACGAGCTTCATAAATCATTCCGATAACGCCTAGCGGCACCGTAATACGGCTAACATGCAAGCCATTTTCCAGTGTCCATTCGCTGACCACGTGATCAGTTGGATCCTCAAGCTCAACTACTTCCTTCAACCCACTTGCAAAATCCTCGATACGTTCGCGGTTAAGCTTCAAGCGATCAAGAAAAGCAGCATCGAACCCTTTTGCTTCCCCTGCTTGCATATCTTTATCATTCGCAGTCAGAATGACTTCATAATCCTTTTCCAATTGCGCCGCAACTGCAACTAGTGCCTCATTTCTTTCTGCTGTTGTCAGGAGTGAAAGCTGCTTAGCTGCTGATTTCGCTGCAATGGCTTGCTCCTCGACTGTTACTACTTCCTTTATATGCTCCACAGTATTCCTCCTTCTGTCATCGAATTGGTACAGTATGCTCTAGTTCACAAACAAACGCTTCCTGATCGACTATCGTCTCTTCTATATTCCTTACCGGACTCGCCAATGCCTGCCAAAGTTCGGACGCAGCTTGATTCACGATACCCAGACCGATTCGAGCTCCTGTTTCATCCAGAATGCGCACGACGTCACCTTTTTTGAAATTGCCCTTGATGGTGCTGATATTCTGGAATTCAACTGAATGTGGTGTCTGGTCATCTCTCTTCAAGATGATTTCACCTACTGGTCCGGAATTGAAGGCAATCCACTGTTTCTTACGATTCAAGTAATCCATATCCTGGTCCGCTTCGAAGTACGTTCCATCTGCTTCACCCAACACAGAACTATAGATGATATCTTCTTCTGTTGCATCGCCAAGAAAACCTTTAATACCAGATGCCATCGCAATCTTGAATGCATCCAGCTTGGACTTCATGCCGCCGGTTCCGACTGCACTTCCAGCATCACCTGCAGCAGCCTCTATTTCTGGCGTGATGGCTTTCACCAGCTCGATGCGTGTTGCATCCGGGTTCTTGACTGGATTATCCGTATACAAACCGTCAATATCAGAAAGGACAGCCAGGAAATCTGCACCGACCAATCCGGCAACCTTTGCCGAAAGTGTGTCATTATCTCCAAAGCGCAGCCTATCGACTGTCACTGTATCGTTTTCATTTATGATCGGGATGATGCCACGATCAACTAATACATTTATCGTATTTCTAACATTATTATAGCGGGTTTCGTCCGAGAAGTCGCCACGTGTAATCAAAATTTGCGACGCTACATAACCATGGGACAGGAACAAATCCGAGTAGGCTTCCATCAGCAAGCCCTGCCCGATAGATGCAGCAGCTTGCTTTTCCGGCAGGGACTTCGGTCGTTCCAGAAACCCGAGCTTGCGATAACCGGCTGCCACAGCTCCCGATGATACAAGCAATACCTCATAGCCATTGTCTTTCAGCTTTACGAGCTGCTCCACTAGTTTCTCAAGCTTCTTACGGCTGATTTCTCCATGCAGGCTGGTCAATGAACTGCTTCCGATCTTGACGACAATACGTTTCGGTTCTGTTGCTTGAATAGAAATGATAACGTCCTCCAGTTTTCATTTTTTCACTATCATGCGTTAGCGTGTCAAAAGCTGTTTTTTAAGCTCCTCACTGATTTCGTTGGATCGTTCCGCTGCAGAAAGAATCGCTTTTGTCATCGCTTCTCCTGCTCCAGCATCATTCAGTGCTTCAAGTCCGGCAGCAGTTGTTCCATTTGGAGAGGTTACTTTCTTCCGCAGAATAGCCGGCTCTTCTTCCGTTTCCACTAGCATTCTGGCCGCTCCCAGCATCGTTTGCGTTCCGATCTTTCTTGCTGTTTCACGGTCAATGCCTGCAGCTACACCTGTTTCCTCAAAGTGCTCCATCAGCTTATAGAAATAGGCAGGTCCACTGCCAGCCATTCCTGTGAAGACATCCATCTGCTCTTCTGCAATTACAAATGACTCACCAAATGTATTGACCAGTTCGCTAATCAACGTAAGCTGATCGGCGGATACATGGGTACCAGGTGCAATAGCCGTCGCTGATTCACCAATGGTACTGGATGTGTTAGGCATAATACGAACAACGGGTTGGTTTTCCGGCAGATAATGCTCAATCTGTTCATTCTGGATGCCTGCAGCTACCGATATGACCAGCTGTCTTTCCTGAACCTTATCTTTCAAATCGATTAATGCAGCGGTTATGTCCTTTGGTTTCATCGCGAGTATGATGACATCCATACTGCCCCAATTCACCTCAGCCTGAGGAATACCGGTAATAGTGTAGCGCTCCTGCAGCTCATACAGACGCTCCGAATTTGTTCGATTCGTCACATATATCTGCACGTTATGCAAGCTATCACACCCGTTCATCCCGGCTATCATTCCTTCTGCCATCGATCCTGCTCCGACATACAAAATCCGTTTGTTAATTAAGATACCTAATCGCTCCTTTTGAGAATTAATTTCGTTCCTTGTTAACAGTTATCTATGCTAACACTATAGGATACTATGTCAAGGAATGTCACAGCACCAAAGCCCGTCCCACCAACGTTTCAGCCCCATGAGCTAACGGATGAAAACGCTTTATAAATTATTATCCATCAAGTTCAAGGAATGGTCATAATATCCTCCATTTACCTACTTGTAAGGGGGTGAAAATTGTCCTAAGCTTAGGCTTGTACTACTTTGCCTATTATTACATTTACTATAGACGAAAAGGAGTTGTCCCTATATGGAGGCACAAAAAGAGCCGTCGGTGTCGAAGAAGAAACAACAGAAGCGTCGGTCACTTTATCAGTCTGTCTGGCGCTGGCATTTCTATGCAGGTCTTATTATCATGCCTTTCCTCATTATTCTGGCTATCACAGGCGGCGTTTACCTATTTAAACCCCAAATCGAAGCAGCCCTTTATAAAGACTATTATGAAGTCACTCCGCAAACTACAGTCACAACTCCATCCGAGCAAATTAATACAGTGGAAGCTGTGAACCCGAATGCAGCAGTGACGTCGTATCGTCCAAGTGACAGTCCAGACCGTTCAGCAGAGGTTGGTATTACTGAAGACGGTAAAGCTTTTACCGTCTACGTTGACCCTTATGAAAATGTCATACTCGGTAAATTAGAAGATTCTTACAAACTCGTCAATGTATTTGAAAAGATTCATGGTGAGCTGTTAATGGGAACTGTCGGGGATCGTATTGTCGAGTGGGCTGCTTGCTGGGCACTAATTCTGATCATTACTGGTGTCTACCTGGGCTGGCCGAAGATGAAAGGTAAATCGAAAATCCGTGGAGTCCTGGTTCCTCGATTGAACAAAGGGAAAAAACTGCGGGCACGCGACTTGCACGTAGTACCTGCATTCTGGATTTCATTAGGTCTGCTGTTCCTGATACTCACTGGTCTTCCTTGGTCAGGTTTATGGGGAAACAATTTCCAGATACTTACTACAAATGCAGGTGTCGGCTATCCACCTTCTGTGTGGGTTGGTGATGCTCCAGCTTCTGATGTGAAAACGAAGGAAATTGCAGATGTTCCTTGGTCAGCGGAGAACCTACCAGTCCCTGTTTCTACAAATCAGCAATATACACAGCTATCAGTTGATGATGTTGTATCAATAGCCGAAGAAGAAGGTGTAAAGCCGGGCTACAATATCATGATTCCGCAAACGCAGGATGGTGTATTCACTTTGTCTGCTTTCCCGCCGAAAGCTCGTGATGAAGTGACGATGCACATTGATCAGTATACTGGTGCTGTTTTGGCAGATTATCGCTATGATAATTATAATACGCTTGGTAAGGTTATTGCTTATGGTATTACTATTCATAAAGGAACGGAATTCGGTATCTGGAATCAGATTATCGGTTTGCTTGTCTGTATCGGAATTGTCGGAATTGCTGTGAGCGGCTTTATACTGTGGCTCTCCCGAAAACCGGAAGGTAAGCTAGGGTCACCAAAAGCACCGTCCGACAAAGTTATGAAGGGTGTTATTGTATTGATGATCATTCTTGGCATCATCTTCCCGCTTGTCGGTATCTCGATTATCGTCGTCTGGCTGTTTGATCGGTTTGTCATCCCGAGAGTGCCTGCACTGAAGAGGTTCTTCAATGCGTAAGAAAGGAGAAAAGCAGATGCGATTCATTAAATTTACACCGTTGTTACTGACGTTCTTTCTCCTTGCTGCATGCTCTGCCGATCCTGAAGCAGCAGATCACTATGCCAAACGGGAAGAAGTTAACGTGAACATCGAAGCTCCTGAATCCATTGAAGCAGGTTCTGCTCCGAAAATTGACGTAAAGCTTACGCAAGATGGTAAGTCACTTGAACAGGAAGCAACCGTCAATTTTCTAATTTGGAAAGATGAAAACAAAGCAGATGCAGAAGAAATCCCCGCCTCATTGGATGCAGACGGAACATATCTCTTGGAATATACCTTCCCATCGGATGGCGTATATTTTGTAAAAGCAGATGTGACGGTCGATAATATTCATTTGATGCCGACGAAGCAAATTCGCGTTGGTGAATTGACTCAAGAAGAGATAGAAAAGATAAAACAGGAACAAGAACAGAAAAAACAGGATGATAGTGGAAGCCACCATCATCATTAACTAGGAAAAAGCCGTATTTCTCGAGAATACGGCTTTTTTAATTGGAAATTTCTGTTACGATAGAACAGTAGCTTATACTTATGATGAAATGGTGACAAGCATGCAAAAACTGCAAACATATCTAGAAAAATTCGATTATATCTATTTCTCACTTATCATACTGCTCGGACTGGTCAGCCTAGTCAGTTTATATCAAGTACAACTCCTGCAAGGAGAATATTTCGTCCTGCAGCAAGTCGTCTGGTATGTGATCGGTTTAGGCGGCTGTTTTGTCGTGTCTTATTTTCTCGATTTGGACATACTGAAGCGTTTATCACTTTTTGTTTATCTATTTTTCCTGCTGCTGTTAGTAGGTATCTTAATTGCACCTTCTAGCATCTCCAAGGAAATCAACAATGCATACGGCTGGTATACAATCGGCGGCTTTTCATTCCAGCCCGCTGAATCGATGAAAATCGGATTGATTCTGTATCTGGCTCAAGTAATCAGTAAAGGGACAGATAGCTCTCCTACGCTTAAAGAGGAAATGCTGCTTGTCGGCAAACTGACGGTTATCACATTAATCCCTGTTGCTGTCGTGATGCGATTTCCAGACTTTGGTAACGCGATGGTTTACCTTGCTATATACGGGGCGATGCTGCTTGTTTCCCGCGTCCGGATAAAAACAATACTAATTATTTTCTCTGTACCATTAACGATCATCCTTGCATTGACAATTACATACTTCGTTGCAACTGACTTCTTTCTTGATCGGATACTCGGTATGCTGCCAAGCTATCAGGCAAGCCGATTTTACGGCTGGCTGCAGCCAGAGAAATATACTATTTCCGGCTATCAGCTGAATCAATCGATCATGGCGATTGGATCTGGTAATGTGAGCGGCTATGAACACCTGCCTCATGTGCCATACGCCTATTCAGACCTGATATTCGCCGTCATCGGCGGTGTTTTCGGCTTCGTTGGAACAAGTATCATCCTGCTGCTTTACTTTATGCTCATTTATAAAATCGTCATGATTTCCCAGCGCTATCATGATTCCTTCGGTACTTTAATTGGTGCAGGAATTGCTGGTTTCCTGACATTTCAGATATTCCAAAATGTCGGAATGAGTATCGGATTAATGCCTGTCACTGGACTTGGACTGCCGCTTATCAGCTACGGAGGCAGTGCACTCGTTATTACACTCGCTTCTCTTGGATTGATCCTCAATATGCGTGTTAATACGATGACGTTTATGTTTGGTAACAAATAGCGTTTACTTCTGTGAACAGGTGCGGTATATTATATCGTAATTACTACTGTTAAGGTGAGTGTATGGAGCATAAAAACTACTTAGCGCTGGCCCTTCCGCTGACTCTATCGACGATTACAACGCCGCTGCTCGGTGTTGTTGATACGGCAGTTGTCGGCCAACTTTCCAATGCTTCTTATATTGGCGGAGTCGCCATCGGTACGATCATATTTAATACGATGTACTGGCTTTTCGGATTTCTTCGGGTGAGCACCTCTGGGTTTGCTGCTCAAGCATCTGCCAGTCTGGATAAAGAAAAACATGCAATGGCGCTAATGCGTCCTTTCCTGGTTGCTTTTATCGTCGGTATGCTATTCGTTCTCATACAACAGCCGATCCTGCACTACTCCCTCTCCTTTTTAGGAGCGAGTGATGCAGTGAATAGCAGTGCTTCGGCTTACTTCTCAATCCGGATTTGGGGTGCACCATTTGCGCTTGCCAACTATGTCATCCTTGGCTGGCTAATCGGCATGTCCTATATCAAAGCAACGCTTATTCTCCAAATAAGCACGAATGTACTGAATATTATCCTTTGTATTCTTTCCGTTCATGTGTGGGATTTGGGAGTGGCAGGTGTAGGTGCTTCTACGCTGATTGCAGAGATTTTCTCTTGTGTATTCGGCATTGTCCTGCTGCGAAAATATGCTGGAGGCATCTGGCAGCATCCATTCGTACAGATTTTACGACGCGCAGTCGATCCTAAACCGATGTGGCAGATGATGAAAGTCAACCGAGATTTATTCATCCGGACGATATGCCTGCTTATTGTCTTTAACCTATTTACAGCAAAGGGTGCTGCGTTTGGGGAAGATATGCTAGCAGCCAATGCCATTCTGATCCAGATTCACTATATGATGGCGTATTTCTTTGACGGGTTCGCTAATGCGTCTAGCATAGTGGCCGGTCGGGCGCTTGGGGAACGCAATGAAAAACTCTTTTCACAGTCTCTGCGCTTATCTCTGCAATGGGGACTTGGTATCGGGGGGACGCTTGCAATTCTGTTTCTTGCTGGTCAGAAGTGGATCTATCCGTTGTTCTCCGATCAGCAGCATATTATCGAGCTGACTGGTTCCTATGCTAACTGGCTTGTGCTGTTTCCGATTGTCGCCAGCCTTGGCCTTGTCTACTATGGTGTTTTCACCGGCGTGACGGAAGTTCGCTTTGTCCGTAACTCTATGATTTTTGCTGTCCTGCTTTATCTAGCCGCACTTTATGCTCTGCAGCCGCTTGGCAATCATGGACTATGGATTGCTTTCCTGCTGTTCAGTCTCGGGCGGTCCGTCTTTCTTATCATGTATGTACCAAAGCTGCGCCGGCTGTTCCAGCAGACGGCAGCAGCATAAGTCAGGCTTGATGGCCTCCGATTTTCGTACTGCGTTCAATTGTCATCCCAGCAGCTGTATGGCTGCTGGCGCGCAGGATGGCGGTCGTGCCGAAACGCGCACGAATCTGATCCATCGTCCGACTCAGATCCTTCTGCTTGCTTTTGTCCTCAAATAAGCTAAGCTGCGTTGCTTCTTCATCGTATAAATTGGTCAGGGAGACAGACACCCGTCTGACTTCGTGGCCTTTTTGGTAGTGCTCATGAAATAGTTCAAGGCAGAGCTTATACATATCCGTCGTCAGATTCGAAGGGCTCGTAAAGGAGCGGGACCGGCTGAAGCCGCCACCATGCTGACTGGCATATCCAACGGCCAGATGGACTGTATTGCCTTCCTTCCTATCTCGTCTTGCCCGTCTGCATGCCTCCTCACACAGCTCCAGAATGATGGTCGGAATTTCTTCTCCCCGATAATTACGCAGCAGTGTGATGCCGTGTCCGTAGCTTTTCTGTTCCTGCTTGACGAAATCACCGAGCACCTCGCTCTCATCGATTCCCCATGCATGCCAGTATAATTGCTCACCCATCACACCATACCGTTTCTTGAGTTGTTCCAAGGAAGTGTGAGCCAGGTGTCCAAGCGTAACAATACCCATTCGGTTCAAATTACGCTGCATGCGTCGTCCAATCCCCCAAATATCCTGTATCGGAACCGGCCATAATAAACGCGGCACATCCTGATAATGACAAATAGCAATACCAGTGCTCTGTTTCTTTGCATGAATATCCATCACAACCTTGGCCAGGAACTTGTTATCGCCGATTCCAATAGCTGCCGTAACGCCGAATTGCTCCAGTATGTCTGCCTGTAACTTAACCGCTGTCTCTTCCGCAGTTCCATGCAGCTTTTCCGTACCATCAAGTGTCACCCAGAATTCATCGACTGAATAAACGTGGATTGCTTCCATCGGGACATACTCATGCACAAGCTCAGTGATTGCCACCGAAACCTCCAAGTAATCCTTCATATGTGCTTCGGCAATAACGATTTCCGGATCTTCCGGCAACTCAAAATAACGGCTCACATTGCTGACGCCATGCTTCTTCTTTAATGCAGGGCTGGCAGCCAGCACGATACTCCCTGGCCGCTTCGTATCCCCGACCACCGCAAGCAGTGTTGTCATCGGATCAAGCCCGCGTTTCACACATTCCACACTTGCATAGAAGCTTCGCATATCCACACACAATACCTCATGCTGCTGAAATCCGCTGTAATCCATCTTCTCCACCTCCAAAGGGAACAAATGTTCTTACTTTAGATTACCCGATTTGAGCCAGTTATAGTAGCTGTAATTTTTGGATAGGGAGGAAAAACGATTAAAACCTCTTATAAAAGCGAGATCGCCTTACTAACATTTGGTAAAGTAGATATATAGAGGGGAATCATGCAGAGGTGATTCGTATGCGAGAATGGTTGACTATATATTATATTGCAGGAATCATAGCAGTTGCACAGCTTACTTATGATCTGGTTCTAGAGGGACAATTAATTGGTTTTATCTAGCTATATTAATTAGTCAGCTGGGTGCTATATATTCGGTGAAAAAGGAACAAAAAGAACAAGCAGCGCATTAACAGTACTTCTAAAAAATGAACTGCGTCCCAAAAATCAAAGTAACACTCAACTTTTGGGACGCAGAGAAGTAAACGGTTTTCCTAATGGTTTTACAATCCACATTAGTCTCATCAAGTAAAGAAATGTTGCAGCGTCGTCCTGATACCGGCTGCGTAAGGTGTTCCGCATACCTGACTATGCTTCTGTTTCGCCTCCTCTGTTGCATTAGCAACAAGGAAACCATTTCCTGCATATCGCAGCATTTCGAGGTCATTCCCGCTGTCTCCAAAAGCATAGATCTGCGATGGCTCCACCATGCAATGATTTGCCAAGAATTGGACGGCTGCTCGCTTTCCAGTCCTTAACGGAATGAAATCCACATCATATGCCCCGTCCGGATCTCCTGCCAGTGGGTTACATGCGTTCACATTCAAACCTACTTTAGCTGCAGCAGCTGCCTCCCTTATACGATTCATTGCATCAGCCAAATCATCTTCATTAGGAAAGTAATAGTAGTTCTTTTTATACGAACTCTGACCATGCATCGTCTGTGGCTGTAACGCTATTCCATCCAGGGAGAGCATATGAATCAAACCGTCTACAAGCTGATTGAATTCTTCTTGAACAGGTAAATGCTGTTTCCATTCGTGCATCTCCTTTAGTTCTCCATCAGCTGTTAATTGGTACAGTTCCGTTCCCAGATTGGCTGCAATGAAATGGGGCATATAAGTCAGATGTGCACGCTCCATTTTAGCAGCCAGGGCATTACAATCACTTCCGGTAACCCAAGCAATCTTCACATGATACTGCCTGGCAATCTGATCTAGATAAAGTTCCATAGCATGCAGATCCTCCAGCTGCCCTTTCTCACAAGCATGAGGAAAATAAGTCTCATCAAAATCAAAACAAATAAGTGCCTTTGTGCTGTCGGTACTATCGAAACATTTTTTCACACTCATTATTCAACCACCTCCCTTCCTACCATAAGAGATGGGAACGTTCCCAGGTCAACAAGAAAACGGATATGCTATGATAAAGCTACATTCAATGACCAAGGAGCTGGTTGAATGCCTACTATAAACGACATTGCAAAGCAATGCGGCGTTTCCAAAAGCACTGTCTCTCGTGTAATAAATGGGCATCCTTATGTATCTGAACAGAAGCGGCAGATGATCCTTTCTGCTATCGAGGAATCTGGATTCACTCCAAACAGCTTGGCTGTTCAATTTCGAAAGCGCAAGACTTCTGCCATAGGTATTCTCACACCTCAAGTCGATCATCCTTATTTCGCAGCACTAGTGCAATCATTATCGAATGCGTGTACAGCAAAAGGATGGAAACCCGTTATCTTTCAGACATTCGGTGATAAAAAACGTGAACTGGATGTATTCGCCAAGCTGAAACAGCGTGAACTGGACGCTATAATCGCAACTTCATCAGCACTGGAAGCTCCCCTTTTAGCCCGTTGCCTAGAAAACGGTCCAATACTTATTTGTAATGAGAAATATGAAATTGACGCAACTGTATGCAGTCTAGATGAAGAGAGTGCCGCCTATAAATTGACCATGCATATGCTGCAAACAGGAAAGAGGCGACTCTTATTCTGCCTCGACCACACCTCTCCATCCCAAGAAGCTAGATATATTGGTTTTCTAAATGCCTTAGCTGCAAGAAATCTAAAGGAAGGCGGGAAACGCATAGAAGGAATGGTATCAATTGAGGATGGTATTCGTTTGGGTACTGATTTATTTCATGATAAACAATTGCTGATAGATGGCATATTTGCTGGAAGTGACTTCGTTGCCGCTGGGATTCTGCATGCTGCCAAGCAGCATCAAATCGCTGTGCCAGAAAAGTGCGCAGTTACTGGGTTTGATAACCATCCTATCTCTCAGATCACCGATCCTCCGCTGACCACTTATGATAATGAGATAGAGGCCATGGCGCGAAAGACCGCAGAACAATTAGATATGCAGCTGTCTGGCAACTTTTATGTACCCAAACTATTTCAATGGCAAGGATATCTTGTACCGAGGCATTCCACATAAAAAAGACCCGTGCTCTCTGCACGGGTCATCTTATTATGCTTCAATCTTTTTAAAGAACTGTGGCAAATGCTCTTTATGAGCCTCCAACATTTCATCCATTATCTTTTTCGCAATCTCATCAGAAGGTACAAGTGGGTTGATTGTCATTGCAAGCAAAGCAGTGTTGTAATCACCTGTTACAGCTGCTTCAGCTCCAACACGCTCGAATGATTTGATTTGCTGCACAAGTCCGCGTACTGGAACTGGAAGGTCACCAATACCGATTGGTTTTGGTCCGTCTTTTGTGATGACACAGTTAATTTCAATGGCAGAGTCATTCGGAATGCTCTGGATAGCACCATTATTAATTGTGTTTACAGTCTGGATATCGCGTTTGTCGTTGTAGATGGAGTTGATCAGGCTGCAGGCTGCGTCACTGTAGTACGCACCGCCGCGCTTGGACAGCTGCTCCGGCTTATGTGCCAAATTAGGATCTTTGTAAAGCTCGAACAAATCGCGCTCCACACCTTGCACGACCTCGGCACGCGTACCTTCGTTATCTGCTTCCTCAAGCTCTGCTTCCAGCATCTGTGACGTTTTGTAATAGTAGCGATGGTATGGACACGGGATAGCTTTCAAACCTTTAATAAAGCTAGGTTCCCAGTCAAGATTTTTGATATTTCTCATTGTCATTTCTTTTTTATCATCACTTGTCATCTTGTCGAGCACGGTGTCGGTCACATTTTCTCCGTCCAAGTATACGTTCAAGCCGAATACCATGTGATTTAGCCCAGCAAAGTCGATGTGTACACGATCTCCATCAGCACCGAGCAGCTCCGCTACTTGCATTTTCATCATGATCGGTACATTACATAAGCCGACGACATTTTTGATATTAGAATAGCGAAGCACAGCTTCTGTTACCATGCCAGCTGGATTCGTGAAGTTTACGAGCCATGCATTCGGGCAAAGCTCCTCCATGTCTTTACAAATATCAAGGATAACTGGAATAGTACGCAGACCTTTGAACAATCCGCCTGGTCCGTTCGTTTCCTGTCCAATTACATTATATTTCAAAGGAATTCTTTCGTCCTTCGCACGTGCATCCAATAGTCCGACACGGAATTGCGTTGTAACGAAGTCTGCATCCTTCAAAGCTTCCCGGCGATCCAATGTCAAATGCACATCAATTGGCAAGCCTGCTTTTTCGACCATACGTTTTGCCATATTTCCTACAATCTCAAGCTTTTCTTTTCCTGCTTCTACATCAACAAGCCAAAGCTCCGTGATTGGCAATTCATCATAGCGTTTAATGAACCCTTCTACGATTTCCGGAGTATAGCTGGAACCGCCACCGATTGTAACGATCTTCAATTTTCCCATGATTAAAGCCTCCTATATGGTTACGTTTTGGATCTACAGCCATAGCTTAAATGCTGGAATGCATCCCAGGTCAAGCACAAATTCGTAAGGAATTTGTAAACAGGTCGTCCAAAGCTTACAAAACGTTCATTTTCCGCTAAAATAAAGGTAAGAAAGCGATTTCTAAAGAGGTGATGTACATGAGTAATATCAAGCAGATTGCACAGATGGCTGGCGTTTCCCGCAGCACTGTTTCACGTGTCCTCAATCACCATCCACACGTCCATGAAGATACTCGGCGTAAGGTCCAGCAAGTCATTGATAAGCTCGACTACATCCAAAACAGCAATGCAGTACAGCTGAAAAAAGGCAGAACCAATACAATTGGTGTCGTTTCTCCTTCCATCAGTCATTATTTCATGCAAATTGTTCAAGGTATCGCCGAAGCTGGCACCTCCTGCCATTATCAAACCTTACTTTACCAAACGAATGAGAAAGCCGATCAGGAATTACAGGCATTGGAAATGCTGCGTCAGAAGCGTCTCGACGGATTGATCATCCTGCGCTGCGGATTAGATTGGGAAAAGGTTGCCACCTATACAAAGTACGGTCCGATTATGACATGTGAGCCCCTGCAGCATCCAAAGATCCAATCTATATATATGAATCATTACGAAGGGTTCATGCTCGGGCTGGAGCATTTGATCGAGAAAGGCTACACCCGTATTGCCTGTACTATCGGAAGAGCCGAAAGCCGAAACAGCCTGGAACGGAAGAAGGCATTTGAAGATATATTGCAAACGCATAACCTTCCCGTCCATTCCGAATGGATCTTAGATGAGACATTCACTGTCGATGACGGACGCATAGCTCTTCAGAAGCTTCAAAACGGTAAAGATATGCCTGATGCTGTCATTCATGCAAGTGATTATGTTGCAGCTGGCATGGCAGCTGAAGCACGTGCGCAAGGAATCAGCATCCCCGATGAATTAGGATTAGTCGGCTTCGAGTCCGACCAAAGCGATGTAGCTGGGCTAATGGAGCTGACGCATGTCCGCAATCCGCTCAAGCAGATGGGGGACGAAGCATTCCGCCGCATGTATGCAGTGTTGACGAAAGTGCCTTATACAGCAGCAGATTTGTCCTTCTCTCTGACAGAACGTCTGTCTACTAGCAGAGGTGTGAAGCAAGTTCAAGTGTGATTAGGCTATCAAGAAGTTCTATATATGTATAATCGTTCCTTGTGCTAGGATAGTGGCACAGGGGGAATGAACATGTTGACTTTAAGGCGAACAGCCAATTATACGGTATGCGCTATCCATCTGGGTATACTCACTTTTTGGCTGGCAGCATGGGAGCAGCTTTTCACTATGACAGGTTTGGTAATTTGGGGAGGTTCTGCATTACTAGGAGCCTTATTTTTCATGATACGGAGACGTCAAAGCGAAAATATGCTGGATAGCAGTGATCGGATATTAGCTATATCCACCGTATTTATCGTAGTGCTCGCACTCGTTTCTGTGCTAATTGAATATACGGTCGCTTCCATGCCATGAGTAGTTAAATTAGCAACTATCACATTGGATGTTCAAGAAGCAGAAAAGGAATAGCTGATTAGCTACTCCTTTTCGCTGAAATCATTTATAAATCGGCGGTGGCTTCTGACCATCTTTTCCGGCAGTTCATCAAGCGGGAAAAAGGCCAGCTGCATAGATTCCGCTTCATCAAGCATTAATTCTCCATGATATTGACTTGTCTGGTAAACAATCGTCACATTATAAAATTCATCACCATTAGCAGCGACGGCAAAATTATCTTTACCGGAATACACATCGACCAGCTGCAGTTCCTCCACTGTCAGTCCTGTTTCTTCAAGGACTTCCCTGGCCGCTGTCTGTTCAGCTGATTCACCCAGTTCCATCAATCCGCCGGGCAAGCCCCATGTTTCGGGCGGGTGAATTCGTTTCTGTAAAAGGATATGCTGCTTTTCATCAAAAAGAAGGCATAACGCTCCGACTAAAATGACAGGCTGATGCCCGACGTACTTCCGAAGATTCTCCACATAGTTCACAAGCACATCCCCTTTCTCTCAACCAGTTTACCAAATCTTACATATAGCTGATAGAATTCTTTAATCTTAATATGATACAGTAACTATATCAGAACGAACTAGGAGTGATAATATGGAAAAAATCATGTTCATCCAAACCGGATTCGGTGTCGATGTTCACGGTCAGAACGTCACAAAGGCAGCAGTACGTGCAGTAGTCAATGCTATACATACAAACTCCATGCCTGGTATTACGAGTGTCCTGCCAGAAAACGATCTGCATAATATGAAGGTGAATGTCCGTTTGGCCGTTCCTGCGGATAAGGACAAGCTGGATATCGAGCAAGTTAAAGCCCGCATTCCATACGGAACTGTAACAGTAGAAGTAATTGATGGCGGTATGCTGACTACCAGTGCTATCTACTTGGAGGAGAAACAGGATAAAAACGACATGATGTATATCGTGAATGCCTCCGTCGAGACAGGATACTGATATGATCGAGCACAAGATCTATAATATGGTGATGATACATAATGAAGATCAGGTGCTTCTGTTAGACCGGCAGCATGATGACTTCAGCGGTTTCATCCCGCCCGGCGAGAAGGTTGATTTCCCTGAGAGCCTCACCGCAAGTGCCATTCGCGAAGTGAAGGAAGAGACAGGGCTGGACGTTTGGAATCTGGAGTATAAAGGTGTACAGCATTATGTGAATGAAAAACAGAATGTCCGTTATCTAATCTTCTATTATGTAACGTACTCCTTTTCCGGCACTCTGCTGACAAATTCCAGAGAAGGCAATCCAACGTGGATTCCGAAATGTAAAGCAATGGAACTACCGATGCAGGATGTAGTCCGTACTGTTTTTCCGTTATTCTTCCAAGAAGGTACATTTGAGCTGTTCCTGCATGCAGAATCTGAAGCTTCTGATTACGCGGAAGAAATACTGCGTACATAAATAAGGGGAAGCATTTCTACTTCCCCCCTTCTAATACTCAAAAATGCATTTATATCCGGTTATTGTAATTATATTTCTATTAAACAAGATAAACAGATAGGTCTATCAGCTCATTTTTCTAGTAAATGTAATATTTTCTAATCGCCTCTACTTTCCCAACTTTCCTCACCCTTCTACAAGTTTCCATATGTTTACGTTATTTTCCACTCTATTATTTCCCAACTTCTTTGCCAATCTTGTCGGATTATGTGAAGAAATCTCACGAAAACCGCATCATTTCAAGGTAAATACAGCTTTGCTTCCTTCCAAAGTACCATTGTAAATCTAGCAGACTAGTCGCTATACTACCCTTTAAGGAAAACTTTACCTACATATCTCATTTGTTTTCCGACTATTTAAACTATTAGCACAGGGAGAGTGACTTGCTTGAAGAAGAATAAATGGATGGCTTCTGCAATGGCAGCTGTTATCGGGTTTAGCACTTTTACATTATCATTTGTACCAGCGCAGGAAGCCGAAGCATCTACTGAAAAGGCACCAACTGTAACGTACTCGCCGAAAGTCGCACAAAGCGGCGGCCCTTTCGACAGTGCAATTGCCAATGAGGATAAATTGATTGAATTGCTGAAGGAAGAAGGCAAAATTAGTGAAGATGCTACTGAAGCTGAAGCTCAGGAAATATTGAACGCTTACCTCAAGGAACGGGAAGAAAAAAGCGCAGAAGCTGCTAAGCAGCCTCTGCCGGATGAGCTGAAAGAGGCTGCAATCGATGAGTCAGTGGTAAGTGACACGGATAAACAAAATGGCAATGCTGACAATGCAGCAAGTGCTTCCAAAGAGGCATCGAAGAAAGATAAAGGCAAGGATAAGGGAAAAGACAAGAAGAAAAATAAGAAAGTAGATAACGTGAAAGAAGAAGAGTATGACGGAGAAGTACGCGAAGACAAAGTTCTTGTCCTTGCAATTGACTTCCCTGATTACCAAAACAGCTCCATCACACCGGAAGAAACGGATATGTGGTATGAGGATTATACACATGATCACTTCCAGAACATGATCTTCGGTGAAGATGGCTATACTGGTCCGGATGGCCAGGAGTTCACTTCCATGAAGCAATACTATGAAGCGCAATCCGGCGGCAGCTATACTGTTGACGGGGAGATCGCCGGATGGTACACAGCAGATCATCCTGCAGCTTACTATGGTGCTAACGATCCTGCTCCAGACGGCAGTGATACAGCTGCAAGGGAATTGGTGTATGAAGCCCTGACGAAAGCTGGACAAGATCCTAACGTTGACTTGAGCGAATACGATCAATGGGATCGCGATGACTACGATGGTGATGGTGTTTACCATGAGCCGGATGGTATCATCGACCACTTAATGGTCATTCACGCAGGTGTCGGTGAGGAAGCTGGCGGCGGAAGCCTTGGCGGCGATGCAATCTGGTCTCACCGCTGGAATCTTGGCGGACTTGTGGCAGTCCCTGGCGGAAGCTCCACAAGTGACCGCTTTGACGGACAGCTTGCTGCTTATGACTATACAATCGAACCGGAAGATGGGGCTATGGGGGTATTCGCACATGAATACGGCCATGACCTAGGCTTGCCGGATGAGTATGATACAAATTATACCGGCCAAGGGGAAGCTGTTGCGTATTGGTCCATCATGGCAAGCGGAAGCTGGGCTGGTGATGTACCTGGAACAGAGCCATCTGGATTCAGTGCCTATGCGAAGGAATATCTGCAAAACGCGCATGGCGGCAACTGGCTGAGCGGTACGACGATCGAAGCAAAGGACTTGGATGGAGATAAAGTAGAACTGCTGCTGGATGAAGCTGTAACAAAAGGTACAAACAACGATGTAATTCGTGTAAACCTGCCAGATAAGGAAACAGAAGTAACTAAGCCTGCTAGCGGGACGTATGCTTACTTCAGCGGTAAAGGCAATAACGTTGATAACAGCATGACAACAACTGTTGATTTGACCAGTGCCTCTTCTGCTGAACTGACATTTAAAACTTGGTATGATATCGAACAAGATTGGGATTATGCTTCTGTCAAAGTGAACGGGGAAACTGTTCCTGGCAGCATTACGACTACAGAAAACCCGAACGACCAGAACCCAGGTGATGGTATTACCGGAACGTCTGACGGGTGGGTGGATGCTACTTTCGATTTAAGTGCCTACGCAGGGCAGGAAATCGAGCTTTCCTTGAACTATTGGACGGATGTAGCTGTAAACAACGCTGGATTCTACGTGGATGACATTCAAGTGACAGCTGATGGCAGCTCTGTCCTGACAGATGATGCAGAAGCTGACAGTGCTTTTGATCTATCTGGATTCGCTCAAGATAAAGGCGTCTCCCTTTCCGAGCACTACTACTTGCTCGAATGGCGCACACATAACGGCGTGGACGTCGGTCTTGACCGTATCCGCCGTGGTGACAGCTTAATGAGCTACAACACTGGTCTTCTAGTCTGGTACGTAGATAATTCGTATGACAACAACTGGACTGGCACACATCCGGGTGAAGGCTTCCTTGGCGTAGTGGATGCTGATCAGAAGGGGCTATACTGGAGTGATAAATCTGTCGCTTCCAGTCGTTATCAAATCCATGATGCAGCATTCAGCAAGGATAAGCCTGAGAAGATGTTCCTCGATTATCGTGCTACTAATGGCTTGACGCTGAAAGATAATCACACGAAGAGCTATGATAAGTTCAAGGATGATAAAACTTATTTGAATAAAGCTCTTCCCGACGCTGGACGTAAAGTTCCAGAGTATGGACTTGAGTTTGAGGTCAAAGAAGACAGCCCGGATGGTACAGTCGGTAAGATTGAAATTTCCCGCTAAGATTAATAGCAAAGAAGGAACCCGTTCATTTACGGGTTCCTTCTTTTTTTGGTATCAGCACTCGGAATATAGTGCCTTTGCCTTCTACACTCTCTACCTCTATTGTGCCGTGGTGTGCCTTGATAATAGAATGGCTGATAGAAAGACCAAGACCCGCACCGCCTTGCTGGCGTGCGCGTGAACTATCACTCCGGTAAAACCGGTCAAATACATGCGGCAGATGTGCTTTCGGGATACCGGATCCATTATCTTTCACAATTATTTCTGCAGCATGTTCTGTTTTACCGAGGATTATATCGATTTCTCCCTGTTCAGGATCTGTATGCTGTACTGCATTATAAAATAGATTCAATAGCACTTGTTTCAATTTATCTTTATCAGCAGCTACAATCAGTTGCTCATCCACCGAAAATTGTACATTCCTTCTGCCGGCAAGCATATCAAAATGCGGCATCATTTCCTCCAGTACAGTACTCACCTCCAGATCCTGCAGCTGCATATCCTCTGCCTGATCCAGCTTGGTGAGTAAAAGCAAATCTTCGACCAGCTTCTTGATACGCTTCGATTCCTTGAGCATGCTCTCAAGCGCCGGATAGAGCTGATCAGGGTTCTTCGCAGCTCCTCTTAATAACACTTCCAAAAAGCCGTGAATGGAAGTGAGCGGCGTGCGCAGTTCATGGGAAGCATCCGCAATGAACTGCTGCATTTGTTCTTTAGCTTCTCGTTCCGACTGGAAAGAGCTATCGATTCTTTCAACCATTTGGTTAAAAGCGATTGTAAGTCGTTTTATCTCGATTTGCTCGGAATCCTCTTCCATCCGTTCAGATAAATTCTCCGCATTCGTCCGCTCTACCCTCCGGATTATCCGGTGCAGCGGGTCGAGCGCTTTTTTAATCACTCGTGAGTAGAGCAGGATACCTGCAGCCAATGCCACGATAGCCAGCAGGAAAAATACCTGCAGCTGCCCTTTGATGACATCGTTGATTGATGCCGTCTCTGTCCCTGCCTGCAAATAACCGCTTGTGTCGCCGAACCGTCTATCAGCAACAATGACAACGAGCTGCTCTTTCCCATCAACATCCTCCATCACGATGTACCTGGCAGAATTATCATCTCTGCCGTTCATATACTTGCGAAGCTCTTTCCCATCCAAGCGCGGACTGGAAAGACCGTTTTCCTCTGATAAATCTGTATAGTTTCCTGACGTATCGATTCTGGCTAAGGAACGATCGAAAAGAAATGGCTGATGCATATCATTATTTTGTTCAAGCAGTGCTGGCGGAAGCGAATGCAGCTGTGACTGCATGGCATCTGCTTCATTCTGGTATAGGAAATCTTTCATCAAGAAGTATTGCAGGATACCGACGACTGTCAGGATAATGGCAAGAATAAGACAGGATAAAGCAACAATCTGCTTATTTAAGGTTCTTGGCTTTAATTTGCGTAATCGCTTCATCTGACATCCAGGCGATAGCCTGCCCCCCGGATTGTGCGAATCAGCTGCCGATCTTTATCGTGGAGTTTTTCACGTAAAGAGCGTATATACACTTCTACAATGTTTTCTTCTCCTCCAAATGCATATCCCCACACTTTATCAAGGATAAGCGCCTTGCTCAGTACAATTCCTTGATTCATAGCAAGATATTTTAACAGCTCATACTCTGTCGGAGAAAGCTGCAGCAGCTCTTCCTTCAAGTAAACTTCTTTACGGCGATCATCTATTCGTAAAGGGCCTGCTACAAGTGAATCACCCAGTTCCGGAAATTGATTGCGTAGCCGTGCCTGCATTCTGGCGAGCAGTTCTTCAAAACTGAACGGTTTGACCAAGTAATCGTCTGCGCCGCCATTTAGTCCTTTGATACGATCATCCACTTGATCCCGCGCTGTTAACATAATGATAGATAGTTTCCGGCCTTTCTTTTTCAGCATCCGGCACACTTCAAATCCATCCATCCCTGGCATCATGACATCTAATATGACAATATGAGGCTCGAAATGATCTGCTTTGGCAATAGCTTGCATCCCATCAGCCGCATTTTCAACAATATAGCCTTCATTTTGCAACCCCAGCATCAGGAACTGTGTGATTGTCTGTTC
The DNA here is from genome assembly GCF_002272075.1 of Terribacillus saccharophilus. Lineage (GTDB taxonomy): Bacteria > Bacillota > Bacilli > Bacillales > Amphibacillaceae > Terribacillus > Terribacillus saccharophilus_A. Next base: position 2,487 of record NZ_NPBJ01000026.1, on the reverse strand, counting down.
ATCATCGACGACTAATACTTTTATGTTTTCCATCCTGTCATCCATTCTTCTTTTTTCTTTATTATGGAACAATTACCTGAAAACCAGCTGAAGATTCCCGATTTTTTCACTTTCAGCAAATCTTCAGCTAGCTTTCATGTGTGCTTCAGCACGCGCCCCCATACTTGCAATTAGTCAAAGCGGGCGTGGCTCAGAAGCATTATAGCATGTCCGGAAAAAGTGAAGGAGATGGCAGAATGAATTTCTTGAAACGTGCTTTCTGGAGCATGAAAGCAAAAAAAGGAAAGACTTTATTACAATTGGTAATTTTCACCGTCATCTGTGTGTTCGTCCTATCAGGACTTACAATTCAGTCAGCAGCCAAAGCATCTAGTGAATTGGCAAGACAAGAGCTAGGAGGTTCTGTTACCCTGCAGGTTGACCGGGAAGCAGCCATGGAGAAGCAGCAGAGTGAGCAAAGTGAGTCAGACGGACCACCACAGTTCACCAGCACACCAATCAGTCTGGATGACGCAGAGTCTATCTCAGCTTTAGACCATGTGAAGAGCTACAACTACATCGTTTCAGCTTCTGCTAATGCGGGAGACTTCGATATTATCGAAAGCAGCACATCCACAGATAGCAGTGACACCGAAAGCGAACAAGCTCCTGGCGGTGACCAAGGCCGGGGCGGTATGGTACAAGCCGATCTTACTGTAAATGGGACGCTAACCAGTGAGGAAGCAGAAAGCTTCAGTGATGGCGAAGCAGAAATCGTAGACGGACGAGGCATCGAAGAATCGGATGCCGGCACTAATGTTGCGGTCATCGAGCAAACACTTGCAGAGGAAAATGATTTAGCAGTTGGAGATACAATCAATATCAGCTCAGCTAGTGATGAAGATACGACACAAGAACTGGAGATCGTCGGTATTTATGAAACAAGTTCAGCAGGAAGCGACCAAGCGATGAACTTCTCCTTCCTGAATCCATATAACACGATTTATGTTCCATATACAGCGGCTAACACGTTAAAAGGTGAGGACTACACAGATACTGTTGAATCTGTTACCTATCAAATGGACGATGCAGAAAACATCGATGCATTTATTGCCGCAGCAGAGAAAACGGATGTCGACTTCGACGTGTATCAGCTGGCTGCAAACGATGATCTTTACCAGCAGATGGTAGGACCAATCGAAAATGTTGCTTCCTTTGCTAAAAATATCGTTTACCTTGTAACCATTGCCGGTGCGATCATCCTAGCATTGATCGTTATGCTTTCCATTCGTGAACGTAAATATGAGATGGGTGTACTGATGGCAATTGGGGAAAAGAAATGGAAGCTAGCAGGACAGTTCATTACAGAAATTGTTGTGATTGCCATTGTTGCAGTCGGATTGTCTTCTATATTTGGAAATCCAATTGCGAACGTACTAGGGAATCAGCTATTAGATCAACAAACAACAGCATCTGCTGAGACTGCATCTACATCTGTGCAGCAAGGTCCTGGCGGTGGTGGCGGTCCAATGGGCGGCGGTGGCCCAGGACAAGCTGTGTCTGATGCGTTCAGTCAGCCAAGTGAAGCAATCAGCAGTTTGAATATTAATGTGACTTGGGAAAACATCTTGATACTTGGCGGTATCGGATTGGCTGTGGCCATCATTGCAGCGCTTATCCCATCCATCTCAATCCTTCGTCTTCAGCCGAAAAACATTTTAACTAAACAAGAATAGAAAGCAGGGGTTAAATATGACAGCACCATTATTGGCATTCAAAAACGTTGGCTATTGGTACACGGATAAACAAAATCCTTTATTTCAATCTGTGAATATCGATTTTCATAAAAATACATTCTATACGATCACCGGTACATCTGGATCAGGCAAGACCACCTTCCTGTCTTTGGCAGGAGGGCTGGACAAAGCCAAGGAAGGAGACATTGAATATGACGGGAAATCGATCCGTAAAATGGGACTTGGTAATTTCCGCCACGATTATGTCTCAATCATTTTCCAGTCTTATAATCTGATTCCGTACATGACAGCTTATCAAAATATTGCTTCGGCAATGGCCATCACCGGGAAAAAAGTAGAGAACCAGGAAGATTACATCTTAAAAATGCTGGCAAAGGTCGGCATCTCCGAAGAGCAAGCTAAACAGCGTGTTCTGACACTTAGCGGCGGGCAGCAGCAGCGAGTGGCCATTACACGGGCTTTCTGCTGTGACACCGATCTGATCGTAGCGGACGAGCCTACTGGTAACTTGGACGATAAGACTTCCAAGGAGATTGTAAAGCTCTTCACCGACCTCGCTCACCAGGAGAACAAATGCGTCATCATGGTTACCCATGATCCGCAAATAGCAGCTCAATCAGATGTGACGATCCAGCTATCCAACGGCAGCTTCCGTATGCTGCAGCATGTATAAACAAAACGAGGCTGGGTCAAAAATGTTTTAGCCATATAAAAAACCGAACTATATTGTAAATCTTCATAAAAAGATTTG
>NZ_NPBJ01000025.1 GCF_002272075.1 Terribacillus saccharophilus | reverse complement strand
GTTTTTTCTTGTACTTATTCATTTTTATATAAATCTAAAGTACAAATTACTAATATAATAATGGATGACCATGCGTTTATTATTTATCCAGGCAGGTGCTAAAGATGAAAAGGAGTATCAGTATCCTATCGGCTCTTATTTTCCTAGTATCAACATGTATAACTTATTTCAGCTTATTTGAAACGAACTCACAATTACCTGTTGCTATAATCATTATCTTTGCATGGGTATTGCCGCTTATTGGCTTGATAATGGGAGCGGCCGGGGGGAAAACTCTCTTTAAATATATCGGGTTTTACGGTAATCTTCTTTTACTCCTTGTTACAGTACTCTATCCAGTAGTCATATCTTTTATATGGAATCAACCATGAGCGAGTACTTCACAAAAAAAATGCGTATCCTCAATTGGATACGCATTTTTTCATTTTCTCTTCAGCTTATAACCGATAGATAGAATAATAACCCATATCGGCAAGATAAGCAGTGCCAGACGGTAATCCGGAATGAAGCCCATAATCACAATTACTGCTACCAAGAATAGCAGTACCAAGTAGTTAGCTATAGGATATAGCGGCATTTTGAAAGATAACTTACTTGCAGCTGCCTTTCCAATTCGCTTCCGAAAAGCTAAGTGGATAATGACAATCATGATCCAGTTGATGACAACAGCGATTGTCGCAATTGCCATCAAATAGCTGAACACTTTCTCAGGGAACAAGTAGTTTATAACAACTGCTATAGCTGCTACTCCTGAGGATACAAAAATCGCTGCTACGGGAGCACCTGTCCGTTTGCCGACTTTCCCTAAGAACTTCGGTGCATTCCCTTGCTTTGCCAAGGAATGCAGCATACGTCCGTTGCTGTAAAGACTGCTATTATGTGCAGAAACTGCTGCAGTAAGAACAACAACATTCAGGATACCTGCAGCAGCCGGAATTCCGACACCATCAAATATCTGTACGAATGGGCTGCTTTGACCGTCAATTTCATTCCAAGGAAAGACTGCCATGATAACAAGCAGAGCACCAACATAAAAGATTAAAATCCGATAGACAACCTGATTGATTGCCTTCGGTATCGTCTTCTTCGGCGTGTCCACTTCACCTGCTGTGATACCAACAAGTTCGACTCCGCCGAAACTGAACATAACCAAAACAAGTGATAGTACGACACCTGTCAGGCCATTCGGCATGAAGCCACCCTCATCAAATAGATTAGAGAAACCAGTTGGTACGCCGCCATTTCCAATACCAGTGAAGATGATAAGCAAGCCAAGAACTATCATCCCGATAATTGCGACAACTTTGATGATGGCAAAGTAAAATTCGAACTCACCATACAATTTAACACTTAAAAGGTTGATACATGTAATCAAGACAAGGAAGCCGAATGCTGTCACCCAAGTAGGAACACTTGGGAACCAATACTGCACGTAAATACCGACGACTGTCAGCTCCGCCATGCTTACTGCCACATAATTGAACCAATAATTCCAGCCGGAAAAGAATCCGAAGAAATTGCCTAAGTTTTGATAAGCGTAATAACTGATAGAACCCGAGTTCGGTGAATCTACAGAAAGCTCACCCAATGCGCGCATGATGAAGAAAATCATAATACCACCGACTAAGTACGCAAGTGCAATTGCAGGCCCAGCCAGTCCGATCGAGGAAGCAGAACCATAAAACAAGCCTGTTCCGATTGCTCCGCCAAGCGCAATCATCTGTACATGACGGTTTTTCAAACCTTTGTGTAAATCATTTGATGCTCGATCATTTCTTGCCATGTCTATGCCCCTTGCTAACTATCTCTTCAATTGTTCTAGTCTGCTTGTGTAAAGGGACCGAATGCTTTGCCAATCGGAAGGACTGTCTGTCCATAATGACCGTTCAGCACTGCAGCAGCAGAACCATAGAAAGATAATAGTGAAATAATTAATTCCGCAACGCCCGCAAGCGTATGAGTTAGTTCATATGCTATATCAAATGAACTTAAAGATAAACCGATAAATAGAAAATCAATAGCTACAAATATAAAAAATAGTACTTTATGTGTCCCCATAGCACCAACTGTCATGAAGAGACTGAATATAAGATATCCGATAAAAGCTACACCTAATTGGCGGCTGTCTGCAGCGGTTTGCAAGTTTTCTCCAAACGCACCAAGCTGAATGAGCCAGCTCATGCCGACACCGAACCAAAATAAACCGAAAGCGCCAAAGGCTGTAGCACCGAAGATATTATTGTGTTTAAAGTCCTGAGCGGAAGCAATCAGCTGCGCAATGCCTCCTAAGAAGAATGCCCATGGCAGAATCATGGAAAGTCCCTCTGTCAAACCAAGTTTTTGCGAAGATGCTACTAAAGTGACCATTGCTAGGCCAAATAATCCTAATGCGCTAGGATCAGCAGTCAGCACCTTGACTGTCTTTGTTGTTTCCAAATCTTTTTCCCCTCTCTAGATGCTTCTGTATAAATGAAAAATCGGGATCCCCTAGAAGTTTATTGCAAGAAAATTTAGTATAATTAATAAATCCGACTTGTCTAAATACAGAAGATTTTCTTATCATACACATTTTACAGGGGAGAATCCAGTCTATGAATATTTTTACAATTAAAGAAATGACAATCGCATCCTTACAAGCTGACTTAGCATCTGGAAATACAACATCAGTACAGTTAGTTCAGACTTATCTAGAGCGCATTGCAGCAGCAGACTCCAAGGAAGGCGGAACAAATAGTGTACTCGAAATCAATCCAGATGCATTATTTATTGCCGAACAAATGGATATGGAAAGAAGAGAAGAAAAACTGCGCGGTCCGCTTCATGGCATGCCCGTTTTAATTAAAGACAATATAGATACAGCTGACGGTATGCATACAAGTGCCGGAACCTTCGTTCTTGCTAATAATTTCGCTACGCAGGATGCCTATATCGTGAAACAGCTGCGGGAAGCAGGTGCCATCATTTTAGGTAAGGTCAATATGACTGAATGGGCCAATTTTATGTCGGAGCCGATGCCAAATGGTTTCAGCGGCCGCGGAGGCCAAGTACGAAACCCTTATGGCAGCTTTGATGTCGGTGGTTCCAGTTCCGGCACTGGTGCATCTATTGCTAATAACTTGGCAGTGGTCGGCATAGGAACAGAAACAAGCGGCTCGATTCTAAGCCCTTCAAGCAGCAATTCATTAGTCGGTATAAAGCCCACTGTCGGACTAGTATCCCGCAGTGGAATCATTCCGATAGCGCACAGTCAGGATACTGCTGGACCCATGGCAAGAACAGTTCAAGATGCAGCACTCCTGCTACAAGTGATAGCTGGCCGAGATAAAGCAGATCCGGCCACTCTATCCGCTCCATCTCTTCCGGATTATACTGCGTCTCTTCAAAAGGATGGATTGAACGGAAAACGTCTTGGTATAGATAAACAAACAATGGATAGTCTTGCCCCGGAAAAACGGGAACTGATGGAGAAAGCTTTTACCGCATTACGCGAGCAAGGCGCAGAACTTATCGAAGTAAATGTCCCTGAGATTACGAGAGAATCCAGTGTGCTGTATCATGAATTCAAGCATGGCGTGAATCGATACTTAAGAACGGTCTCCCCGTATCTGCCCGCGCACACATTAAAAGAAGTAATTGAATGGAACCGCATCAACACCGAGACTACGCTCTTACACGGTCAAGATATTCTTGAAACCGCTGAGAAAACAGATGGAACTTTAAAACAGACAGAATATCTGCGGGATCGACTAGCTGACTTACGGGAGTCTCGCACAGAAGGGCTAGATCAAGTGATTACAGGTGCAGAACTCGATGCAATCATCTTCCCTAGCTATTTTGGATGTGATATAGCTGCTAAAGCAGGCTATCCTTCCATCACTATACCTGCAGGCTACACAGAGGCTGGTGAACCATTCGGAATTACGTTTACAGCTGGTGCTTTTGAGGAATCTACCTTAATAGAAATCGGCTTTAGCTACGAATGCGCTACACAGCATCGAAAAGCACCAAAATAATCCATTCTAGAATACAGTTGAAATATGTCCCCTTGTATAGTAAAGTTAGGGAGGTTTTCAATTGCATAAGAACTCATTGATTTGCATAGGCACTCATTAATCAATGAGAATAGTACGCAGCTTGGCTTGTACAAAAAGCTGCATCTGGACCGAATAGGCTCAGAACGATCACGTGAGCTAACCTACACGTGCTGCGCTATCTTAATTATTTTAGAATGATGCTGTTGTATATAATAAGCCGTTCAGATAGAGCAAATCTATCTGATACGGCTTTTTTTAGTAAGTACCCAACAACATGCCATACTATAGACGAGGTGAAAGAAGTGAGCAACAAACATAACAACACAGCGCCCGGCCTACAAAGAAAGCTCAAAGCCCGTCATTTAGGGATGATCTCACTTGGAGGTACAATTGGTACCGGCCTGTTCCTTGCCAGTGGGGGTGCAATCAGTGAAGCTGGTCCTGGCGGTGCACTGCTGGCCTACGCTCTCATCGGTTGTATGGTCTTCTTCCTGATGACCAGCCTAGCAGAAATGGCTGCCTTCATGCCCGTATCAGGCAGCTTCAGCACATATGCAACCAAATTTGTCGATGAATCACTTGGCTTTGCACTTGGCTGGAACTATTGGTTCAGCTGGGCATCGACTATTGCAGCAGAACTTGTTGCCGTGACACTGATCATGGATTTCTGGTTCCCGAATTCCCCATCTTGGATTTGGAGTGCAATCAGTCTGATCATCATGTTTCTCTTGAATTATATTTCCGTTAAAGGTTTCGGTGAATCTGAATATTGGTTCGCCTTGATCAAGGTAATCACAGTTATCATCTTCATCATTGTTGGTCTTTTAATGATCATCGGTATTTTGGGTGGAGAATCTCCAGGTTTCTCAAACTTTACGACAGGTGACGCTCCATTCAATGGCGGATTTCTTGCTTTGATTGGTGTGTTCATGGCAGCTGGTTTTTCCTTCCAAGGTACGGAATTACTTGGAGCTGCAGCAGGAGAAGCCGACAACCCGAGAGAATCCATACCAAAGGCGATTCGATCCGTCTTCTGGCGTATCTTGTTATTCTATATTCTCGCTATCTTCGTCATCGGGATGCTCATTCCGTATACAACAGAAAGCTTGGCAAGTGAAGATGTACAGCTGAGTCCATTCACACTCGTGTTTGAGAAAGCCGGTATCGCTTTTGCAGCATCCGTTATGAACGCAGTCATCTTGACAGCTGTCTTATCTGCCGGTAACTCCGGTATGTATGCGAGTACGCGTATGCTTTGGAACCTTGCCAAAGAAGGAAAAGCTCCTCGCTTCCTTGGAAAATTGAACAAGAACGGCGTTCCGGTGAATGCCTTGATCGGTACGGCAGTTGTAGGGTGTGCGGCATTTCTTACTTCCTTCTTCGGTAACGGTGTCGTTTATACATGGTTATTGAATGTAGCTGGTATGACTGGCTTTATTATCTGGATCGGAATTGCAATCAGTCATTATCGTTTCCGTAAAGCGTATGTAGCCCAAGGCTATGATCTCAAGGACTTGCCATATACAGCGAAGTTCTACCCATTTGCACCGATATTCGCGCTCACACTGAGTATCATTGTAGTAGTCGGACAAAGCGTATCTTCCTTTACAGAAGACGGCTTCGATCTTGGTGGATTCATTGCTTCTTATATCGGCATTCCAATTTTCATGCTATGCTGGCTTATTTACAAAGTAAAATATAAAACCAAGATGCATAAACTGGAGGATGTCGATTTGACAACTCCTGAACATGAAACAGCCCCGGAATGATTCCGAGGCTGTTTTTTAATAATATCCTGGCATTGCCAAAATCATAGTGATTATGAAAATGAAATAGATGATGATAAATGCCTGATAGCACAATCCAATGATACCGCATACTCTTCCTGCCAAATATAATGCCTTTGAAGCTTCTGTGTCTTCTGTTACCTTGATACTTTTATTTGCGAATATAAGTGCAAGAATACCTGTTATGATTCCTATTACTGGTAGTGTAATCGACAGAATACCAAGTGCCAGCGTGCCTGATGGTGAATAGCGTTTCTCCTCCATACCTTCCACTCCTTCCTTTATTTCTCATGTATATTCCCTTCCAACTTGTTATTATAGCTTATTTTTTGGATATAGAAAAAGCGTGCGGATCCCGCACGCTCTCCTTTATTTGAATACGTTCTTCACTTTTTCGACAGTATAATGGCTGCCGCCTTTATCCTGGACACCTTCTACCATCATGCTGATCAGCATGTCCTGCTTATCGTAATCATAAGCAACGAACCAGCCATTTTCCGTACCGTTCTCATCATCCTGGCTTTGCTTCAATTCAGCAGTACCAGTTTTACCAGCTAGCGTCAGACCATCCACTACAGGGTTATGTGCTGAGCCGCGCTCGTCTTCTACAACACCACGTAGACCTTCCGTAATAGCATCTGCTCCATCTTTCGGCAGCACACCCTCATGCCACACGGTCGCTTCTTCTGCTTCAGACTTAAGCAATGTCGGCTTGATCAAGTTACCGTCATTGATGAAAGGTGTGTAAGCAGCTGCTAGATGAAGTGGAGACATAAGCACTTGCCCTTGGCCATAACCGGAATCTGCAAGAAGTGTCTCATTATCAAGACCTTCATTGGAGATAGACGATGTTGCCGTTGGGAATGCATAATCCAGTTCTTCATCGAAACCGAACGACTTCAAGCCTTTCTCGAAGTTTTCCGCTCCTGTATCCACTGCTGTCATCGCAAAGTAGATATTATCAGATGTTATCAGCGCATCCTCGAGATTCACATCCGATAAGCTCTCAGATACACGTGTCACACTGTAATTACCGAACTTGCCATCATTGTCCCATTTAAGCCCTTCGATATGCTTCTTCTCATCTGGTGTAATGACTCCATTCTCCAATCCAATAGCTGCTGTAAGCGGCTTGATGGTGGAACCTGGTGCATAAGCTTTATTGAATTTAGCTGAAAACGGACTGTTCTCATCATTGGAAAGCTTCTCGTATTCTTCATCATTCCAGCCAAAAATGAAGTTATTCGGATCATAAGATGGCGCACTCACCAATGCCAGCGTAGCTCCTGTTTTTGGATCCAAGGCAACGGAAGCACCGCTATCATCCTTCAACTGATCGTAAATCTTTTCTTGCTTATTGATATCGATGGTTAGCTCGACATCTTCACCATTTTTTACATCTGTCTCAGCAATCACTTCTTGTTCATCGCTGTCTTCCGAAACTGTATAGATTTTCCAACCTAATGTTCCACGAAGCTGGTCCTCATAAACTGATTCCAAGCCTGTTGAGCCAACAGAGGAGTTAGCATCATAATTAGAAGCATTGTCATCCTTCTCAAGGAATTCCGCATCTACTTTCTTCACATATCCAGTCAAATGTGCTGCTGCTTCTCCATATGGATAATATCTTGAAGTTGTATCCGTACTCTGCACACCTGGAAGTGAAGTTACTTCCGAAGCTAGATCACGCTGATCTGGGCGCAATGTTTTAATCGGAACATCTACTTCATCCGTCACCCAGCTCTGCTCCAGCAAGCTGTCAATATCTTCCCGATCCATCTCAAGAAGTTCAGCCACTTGATCCAGCGTCTCATCCCGTGTCATCCCGTCACCTTCCAGCTGACCAGGGATGATACCAATAGAAGGAACAGTTGCGTTGAATGCAAGCTCTTCTCCATTCGCATCCAAAATCCGGCCGCGTTCTGGTTCGACAGAAGTGATGCGGACGCTTTCGTTGTCATTAAGCTGTGCAAAGATATAGGAAGGATCCCAATTCACTTTCCATGTTGCACCGTCTTCCCCATCTACTTTGACAAGCTCTGCGTCTTTGTCAAAATTCACATCTCCGGCAACTGTCTGCATGGATACAGACAAAGGCAGCTGCTGCGTATCCGCATCTGACTTCTCTTCGTCCTCGGAAACATCACCAGCAGTAACTTTTAAATCGGATACGCCAGATTGATCATAGATATCTGTATAGCGTTTAACGAAATCTTCCTTGGAGATCTCCTTTTGCGATTCTTCTGTCAGCTGCTCGTACATTTTATCGAAATCCTGAGCGTTCCAATTGTCGACAAACTGATCAAGACCATCCTTTGCTGTCTGATCATCCGAACAAGCAGAAAGCAGGAACATCATACTCAACACAAACAACAATGCTGCTAATCGTTTCATAGCTCACCTTTCCTGTCTCTTTAAACTGTTCCCTAATTATAGCATAGGGAAGGAAAAACTTTGCAGATAAAAACCAACTATTTCCCAGGAAATAAACGAATACTGTCGAAAAAAAGAGCCTAGGAAATAACTAAAATGCTAGTACTTAAAAATAAAAAAAACCTGTAGTAAGGATGAATTATCCTCGTACAAAAACCCAAACATATGTGAATCTTTGTGAAGAATCACGACATAGTTCGGGTTTTCGTTTAGCTGAAATACTTTTTTCCCAGCCTCTTATATATGAGAAACAATCGCTTCGATCTGTCCTTTCAACATATAATTGTTGATGTGAACAGGCAGTACGAAATGATCGCCTTTATTCAATTGATAGGATTGATCATCCAAAATGATTTCTCCGTTTCCTTCTATAATGCTGACTTGCAAGAATGAATCTGGAGCTTTCAGTTCAGCTTCTCCTGATAGTTGCCAATGATAGACTGTAAAGTACTCACTTTCTACAAGCTGCTGCTCTGTTAGTGCACCATTCGTCACAGGTGATTTTCTTGTTTCATTAGTTACATGCGGAACAGTCGAGACGGCTTTAGCAGAATCCAGATGCAGCTCCCGTCCCTTTCCCTGATCATCTTTACGATCATAGTCATACACACGATACGTAATGTCTGAGCTTTGTTGTGTTTCCAAAATAACGATTCCTGCTCCGATAGCGTGGATTGCACCACTTGGAACATAAACGAAATCACCTTTCTTCACTGGAACCCTTTGCAGTAATTGATCCCATTCTCCTTGATCAATCATCTGTTCCAGCTGCTCTTTCGTTTGTGCATGATGGCCGAAAACAATTTCAGCACCAGGCTCTGCATCGATTACATACCAGCATTCCGTCTTACCATAAGGTTCGTTCTCCACTTCTTGCGCATAGTCATCAGCGGGATGCACCTGCACAGACAAGTCCGTCTTAGCATCAAGGATCTTCACAAGTAATGGATAATCTTCATTGTCATGTTCCCCGAATAATTCACGATGGTTCTGCCATGCATCCAATAATGTTTTCCCAGCTAATGCACCATTCCGTATCTTACTTGGTCCGTTTGGATGAGCAGAAATTACCCACGCTTCGCCAGTTTGATTGGAAGGCAAATGATAACCGAATACATCTGCAAGCTTAGTACCTCCCCAGATCCGCTCTTGCAAAGCGGGCTCCAGAAAGATGGGCTCTTGTTTATACATAAATAATCTCCTCACTTTTAGACACTATCTTCTCTCCATTATTTTACCAATAGTTATCTTCAGCGACTATATATAATTGTTGTACGACCCTACAAGTTTTTATATGATGAAATTAACTAGCTAGGAGCCTTCAGCCGAGAGTGTATAACGTTTTAGGGATCATCAGATGAGGAAGTAAATAAGAGTAGATTCTTATACAGGAAGGAACGGAAATTATGGAAAAAGAAATCCACTATTCCACTAATATAAGAGATGCCTTCTTTCGCCAGGTTATCGATTATGTAGGTGCTGGTGTTGTTATCACTGACCCTTCGTTACCAGACAATCCAATCATCTATACGAACAAAGCATTTGAGAAGGTTACAGGCTATAAAACAAATGAAATCATCGGCCAGAATTGCCGATTTCTCCAAGGAGAAAAAACTTCTAGAGAAGACGTGGCGCGAGTACGAAAGGCAATTAAAGAAGAACAATCCATTATTGTAGAATTGCTGAATTATCGAAAAGACGGAAAGCCTTTTTGGAACGAGCTTTCTATGTATCCGATTTTTGTTCCAAGTGAAGATAAGATGTATTTTGTTGGCGTGCAACAGGATATATCCCATCGTAAATCTGAAGAAATGAGGTCAGAGGACTATAAGCAAGAAGCCTCCCTGCTATCAACTCCATTTGTTCCGATTTCCGAAAAGATCTGCATATTACCTCTAGTCGGAAATATTAATGCAGAACGCTGGGAAGAGATTTATCAGCGGATTTCAGCACATGTATATGAACACGATGATGAGGAAATCTTCATCATGGACCTGCAGGGCATTCAGAATATGAATGACGATGTCCATAGCGGAATTCTCGACTTCATAAGTTGCTGCAAGTAATGGGAGCACGGCTCATCGTTACAGGAATTGAACCGAGAACTGCAAAAGCAAGTGTAAAACTGGCAGACTTCCGTAAAAAGCAAATATCCTTCTATGCAACTGTTCAGCACGCCTTAGAAGCAATTCGCGCCAGCCATTAGAAAAACCGCTGCTATTAAGCAGCGGTTTTCTTAATGAATTTGTGCTCTGATGATTTCCGAAATTGTTTCCTTTGGCAGCGGTTCGTGCTGCCGCTCCCAATCAGAAATGAGCGCTATATATATTTTATAAACTAGAAAGGCAAGCAGCTCAGGATCATGTTTGGTAACAATACCTTTTGCCTTCTCTTTCATAATAACTGACTTGATATAATCAAGAATCTGTCTCTCTACTTGGGTAAGAATCTCTAATACTTCTGCTGTACCCAATTCTTTTGCTTCCTGTCCCATCTTGATCAGCAGCTGATGATTTTCACGAAATCCGAGAATCGCATCCAGCATTGCTTGGATATTTTCATGAAAAGCTGCTTCCTCCTGTATTGCTGTATCAGCTGCTTGTCGCAACTGCTTCATTGTCCGTTCAAGGATGGTGGAGAACAATGACTCTTTGCTATCAAAGAACGTATAAATCGTGCCCTTTGCTACTTTGGCTATTTTCGCAACAGAAGCCATCGTCGTCGCTTTGAAACCGAATTGACTAAAAGACAAAGCTGCTGCTTCGATGACTCGTTCTTTTTTATCTGTAATCATTGTTCTCTACCCCTTTTTCTTTTACATAGAAACTGCAGGCTCCTCTTCTTCATTATTCTTTTTGAATTTACGAGTCTGCAAAATATATACGAGAATTGTCAATGCTAAGAATATCACAGAAAAGATGCTCAGGTAACCTGCTTGCCGCCATAGAAAGTCCCAGTCATCGCCAATGGAGATAATCTCCCGGAAACCATTAATTGCATATGTCATCGGGACAAACTTATGAACAACTTGGAAGAATTCCGGAAGCAATGCTACCGGATAAGTTCCTGCGCCTGCACCAATCTGGATCAACAATACAATGATACCTAAGAAGCGACCTACATTGTCCAATGCAACTGTGAGCAGTTGAATAAGCAGGAAGCTTGTGATGCTGAATAGGATGGCGAATAGAAGAAGCCGCCATTCACTATGCACCTGTAAATGGACCACATGAACAAGCATGATTACTGCAAATATAGATTGAAGCACACTGACAAACAGTACGATACTGAATTTGCTCAGGAACCAAGCAATACCGGATGTCGGTTTACTTGCTGGATCACGAAGCGGGAAGATATTCGTGAATACAAGCGCTCCAACAAATAGTCCAAGAGAAAGGATGTATGGCGCGAGTCCTTCTCCATAGGTATGCACAGTACTCAATTTTTCATCCTTCACATCCGTCGGACTAGCAAACATAGTATCTGTTTTATCACTTGTACTGATGTTTGCATCTTCAGCACCTTTTGCCAGCTCATCATACAGTTCATTACTTCCATCTGTCACACTTTGTGTACCATCGGATAGAGTTTGAGAACCTTCTGTAAGCTGCTGTGCTCCATCAGATAGCTGCGGACCATTCGCGTTCAATTGATCAAGTCCTGCAGTTAGCTGCGTACTGCCTGATTGCAGCTGATTCAATCCCTCGCTTACTGATTGAGAACCTGAAACTAGTTCAGGGGATCCATCAGCCAATTGACCGACCCCGTCCGTATACGCATTGATTCCGTCATTTAAATCTGTCTGTCCAGATTGAATAGCGGTAGCACCAGCTAAAAGCTTACCTGTGGCATCATTAATGCCGTTCAGGGCTGATTGTGTTTGCTGTGCACCTTCGGCCAGCTGATTGATTTGACCAAGTTGTGTTGTTACTTCTGTAAGTTGCTGCTTGATCGCTTCTGGATCGATATCCGGGATCTGTATATCAGGTGAAGATTCGCCAATCAGTTGGATTTGATTTTTAAGTTCTTCTTTCTGCTCATCTGACAGACTACTGCTTGCAATTGCATCCTCTATCTTCTGCACTTGTTCAGCTTGCTGACTTTCCACTTGCTGCTGGGATTTTTGCAGCTGCTCTGCTAATTCCATTAAGTCAGTCAGTCTCGTTTTAGCATCTTCCAAGACACCTTTGACTGCTTGTGCTTGCTCATTTGCCGAGGTAATTCCGTTATTTATCTCTGGGAATTTACCAGCCAATTGGTCCGTTGCTTGCTGCAATTCATTTAGGCCGCTTGTCAGATTATCCATGGCAGAGACCAATTCATCCGACCCACTAGTCAGTTCCCCACTCTTTCCATTCAAAGCTTGCAAACCATCATCAACTTGGTTAATTCCTTTATCAAGCTCAGGATATTGAGAAGCAAGACTCTGAACACCTTGATCCAATTCCTGCATTCCTTGATCTGCTTCACCGACTTTCTCTGTATAGGTCGCTGTGCTAGTCGACAGGCTAGCCAAGTTTTTGCTTAAGTTCTTTGCACCTTCATTTACTTCGTTCGAACCATCTGCAAGTTCCTTGGAACCTTCACTTGCCTTTTTAAGTCCATCCGCTACATCCGAAAGACTGGCAAAAACGGAATGTGCGTACTCCTCTGTTACTTGCTCAGCCACTTCTTTCTCCAGCTGCTGCATTGCAGTATCTGTTATTTTGGAGGCTGGATAGTTCTTTCCAGGGTTGGAATAGTAATCAATATTCATTTGTTTTGGATCATCATCCAGCAATGTAGCCGCATTTGCGGAAAAATCTTCTGGAATTTTTACAACCATATAATAATCCTCAGACTTCAGTCCATCCATTGCTTTCAATTCATCAACGAACTTCCAGTCAAATTTATCATTGTCTTTCAGGTTATCCACAAAATCATCTCCAACATGGAGATTTTTACCTTCAAATGTGGATCCTTTATCTTTATTCACGACAGCAACTGCTAAGTTATCAGTTTTATTATATGGATCCCAGTTAGCCGCCAGAAAAATAGTACTGTAAAGCAGCGGAACGACTAATATACCGCAAATGGCAAGGAGCATTTTCCGGTCTTTCCATATGCGAAGCCATTCTTCTTTCAACATGTTCATAACTTTTCCTCCTATATTGTACTTCACGAGTTGTCCACATAGACCGAATGACCAAAAACGATTTATGGTCAATTTACTAGACAATAATAGCAGAAAAAGCCTATTACGGCAATGGATAGACGCAATAAAAAGCATGTAGTCGCTTACATTGTTTTATCCACTTTAATTGTGCATAACTTGTGCATAACCTCTTTATACACAACATTCCACACACTATGAACAACTTATCAACAAACTTATCCACATATACACATGACAGATTCTTTATTTAGTAATAAGAATATTTGTTCGCTACGAAATAGAGTATGTTATCCTCACGTGCATCCACAGGTTGTGCATAACTAAAAAAGACAACCTATTAGGCTGCCTCATTACTGTTCACTTAATGTGACGGTCGTCTCATTCTTCTGACCATCACGGTAATATGTTACCTTCATTTGATCTCCGATTTGTTTATCTTCATAAAGATGTTTTCGCAAAGATGTCATATCATCGATTGGCTGACCATCCAGCTCTGTAATTACATCCAACTCCCTTAATCCTGCATTTTCCGCAGGAGATAGAGCTTCAAGACTCCAAATATAGACACCATTTTCCATGTCATCTGGTAAACCGAGATGTTCTGTCCGTTCCGATGCCGGTATTTCATTCAATGAATAAGCTTCTACTCCTAAATATGGACGCTCTACTTGCCCATTCTGTTCAAGCTGCTCCATGATAGGCACTGCGCTATCAACCGGTATTGCAAACCCAATTCCTTCAACAGAGGATTCAGCGATTTTCATCGAATTGATACCAATCAGCTGCCCTGCCATATTGATAAGAGCACCGCCGCTGTTACCAGGGTTGATTGCAGCATCTGTCTGCATAACATCTGCTTGCCAATCTGCTCTGCCATCTCCATTGAAATCCTGAGGAACAGTACGGTTGACTCCGCTGATGATACCTTGTGTAACTGATCCTGAGAACCCTAGCGGATCTCCGATTGCAATTACAGGCTCACCCGTTTTAACAGTAGAAGATGTCCCTACTTCAATTACCTGCTCCACTCGGGAAGCATCCATTTCCAAGACTGCTAAATCAGTGAAAACGTCACTGCCTAACAGCTTTGCGGAAACTTCCACCCCATTATGGAGGATAACATCCACATCCTGTGCACCTTCGACAACATGATGATTGGTCACCACATAGGCTTTTTCGCCTTCTTTTTTATATATGACACCAGATCCGCTTCCTGCGGTACTCTCCTCCTGTGAGAAAAGTGCATCACCCTGCTGCAGGTTTACAACGCCAACGACTGCTGGAGCCGTTTTATCAACGATATCTGTAATGCCCGATTGAACATCCACACTAACATTCTGTAAATTGGGATTCTGATTCGAATCCGAAGCAAGCTGCGTAGCTTCTCCTTGCTGTGACTGTGATTGGTCATCCGGCGTTAGACTGTCTCGATCAAGGCCATAAGCAACAAGCAATACAATACCGGCTCCGATAATACCGCCCAAGATAGCTGGCAGCAGCCAGCTTGCGCGCTTCGGTTTTTCCGGTTCCTTGTGGTGATCATCAAAATAGTCCATGTTAGCCTCCGTTCCAATTCTTTTCGATATAGTTATCTTTCCACCATTTCGAAAAATTAAACTATCTGGAAAATCGGTGTAGGTGTTTTTGGATCAGTATCATGCAATTCAATGTGTCTATTCAAATCAAAGCCTCGCTCTTGCAGAATATTTCCTACAGCAAGCCGTGCAAGGTCCTTCATGTTGTTATCGCGGCTCAAATGCGCGAGATAAATGCGCTTCGTGTTGTTATCAATCAAGTCTGTAAGAGCAAGCGCGCTGTCTTCATTGGATACGTGGCCAAGATCACCTAATATCCTTCTTTTCACATTCCACGGATAGGCACCCATCTGCAGCATACTTACATCATGGTTTGCTTCAAAAATATAGGCATCTGCTTTCTCAACGATTTTTTTCACTCGATCGGATACATAACCTGTATCCGTCACTAAAGCTACTTTTTTACCTTCGTGATGGAAAGCATAAAACATCGGCTCCGCCGCATCATGAGATACACCAAAGGATTGCACATCCAGATCTCCAAACGTTTTCGTCTCTTCCATGTTAAAAACAAATTTATGATCCAAAGGTATTTTCCCGATGCTGTTCTCCATTGCTTTCCATGTCTTTTCGTTTGCATAGATCGGCAAATCGAATTTCCTTGCTGCCACACCTAATCCTTTTATATGGTCACTATGTTCATGTGTGACTAGGATTTTCGTCAGTGACGCCGGATCAATTCCTGCCTCATCCAATAAACGTTGCAGCTCCTTGCCTGTTAGACCAGCATCGACTAGGATGCGCTCTTTTTCCGTTCCGATAAAGAACGCATTCCCTGAACTGCCGGAAGCAAGTACGCTAAAGCTTAACGTCATGCTGTTTCACCTCTTATTGTGTTTCTTCTGTCTCTGGCTGTAAACTGCTTAGAAAACCTGACTCGGTCGGTGCATACACATATGGATAATCCGGTAGCAGCAAATAGAAATAATGCTTTTCATTATTCACTGTTATCATGTATGCAGGTGCATAATTCGGCTTTGAAGATAGCTCAATTGTTGGGTAAAAGCCTTTTTCAACTTTTATTGTGTCATTGCTCTCGATCAACTGTTGACTTTGCAATGCCTTGACTGCCTGCACCTCTGAATATTCCTTCAGATCCTGATCCTCATTCTCTTCAAGTTTTTTGAAGTTTTTAATATATGTTTGTTCATATTCTACAACTTCGTAATCCTCATTTATGGTGACAAGCAATAAGCTGTCCGGGCTGAAATATGTTTGTCCTTGATTCATCTTCTGGAAAAACAGTAGCTGATTGCCTTGTCTGCCCCAGTACGTGTACTCTGCTCCAAACAAGACATGGTCGGTGACGAAATTATTTAAGTCTCCTATTGCCTGATCATTGTCATCAGCAATCGGAAATTCAACTGGTAATTTCTGCGGTTCCTTAAATTTCACTACAAGCTGCGTATTTGAGCTGATATCAAGGTCCATATTATCGTTATTCGGAACCTTATCCAAATCGTCTTCGGTGAAATGCAGCTTGGTTGCTTCGTACTGCTGATTCGTTTCTGTTTTTTGATCAGACAGTTCTTTGTACCCTTTTACACTACCTAAGACAGCATCTTGACTTTCTGTTTCCAGCACTGTCTGTTCCGTTTCTTCCTGTGGGAACAGTTGAAAAACGAGGTATACATTTAAAATTAGGAAGGCAAGGATGAACGTTAGCTTTATCTTGTTCCATTGCATCAGTTCATTCCTCCTGTCGTACTTCCTTCAACTTCCACCCAGTTCCCTTGATACTTTACATACCAGCATGGTTTCATATGGTACTTAAAGATTTCGGATTCTTCGTATTCCTCTAATTTATAGCCAATAACAACATCATCAATATCGCGTCGACTATATTGATTATCTTCTATCCAATCTTGTACTTCCTTGGACTCTAACGAATAATTACCTTTCGAGTTGCCTGTAGTTCCAATATTAAGCAAGGTTCTATCATAGCTAACCGGCTCCGGAAGGTTGTTTTGCATTCGGATCGACATAAGTGATAGACCATTTGCTTGGAACACTGGATATCCGTTACGTACCATTCGGAACTGGAAAGTATAGCTTCCTTCACCACTTACTGCATATAAACTAAAATCATTCGTCCATCCTTTATGGGAATTGATCGTACTAATAGCTGCTTGCAGCTGATCAGCCCTTGTAACCGTCCCTATACTTGAAGAAGATGGATTTGAATAGCTATAAGAAGCAAATTGTCCACTATTACTGAATTGCACTGACTCTAATCGGTTCGTATCAATATATTGATCGGATCCTTGAACTGAGGGATCTTTCATATAGATATCAGCAAATGCATTCCTGGAAATTGTCTCACTTCGAACAATACTGTCACTCACATTAATTTTTTCAGGTAAATAAATCTGATTCCAGGCATTCGTTTCTGACAAAGGTACAGCTGCTGTTAGATACTCATTATTGAGGATCTCATCAATACTATTTGTTACAGTTGCTGTTACAACATTTTCTAACGGATTCTCCTGGTGTTCATTTAAAAAGACAAGTCCAGTTGAACCATTTTCATTAGGTGATAAATAGATCCTTGTAAACCCGCCATTACCGAGTCTGCTTGTTACATTTTCCGCTCCTTCTACTTGGAACAAATTGTTCAGCTGGGAAAACGAAACTGCAACCGGATATACAAGCTCTATACTTGTATCAGGCAGTTCAGGCAGATCCTTTCGCTCTGTGTCCGTTAAATTCCATTCAGACAATCCATTTATAAAAGTCTGTTCATTATTCTTTGAATAAAAGACGAAGTGATTATCATTTTTATGAACGTACGTATGTGACGGCCGGACTACATCTGCTAGTTGCTTCTCCAGACCGTCTAAGGTTTTAGGTTCCTCGGTGCCAATTCCCTCCGATTTCAAGCTGTTTGGTTGGAAAGTCCATACATAAGCTGTTAAAACCAAACTTAACGCAACAAGAATAATAAGCAAAATTGTATTGAATGTTTCTAGTTTCAACGTACTTCACCCCTTTTCCGGTTAAGCGGAATGGTGAAGAGCACGGTCGTGCCTCTTCCTTCTTTGCTTTCAGCCCAAATGACGCCATGATGTGCTTCGATAAGGTCTTTGGCTATTGCCAGACCAAGACCTGTCCCACCAAGTTTTCGTGTACGAGCCTTGTCCGTGCGGTAAAATCGTTCGAATATCTTATCTAGTTTTTCATATGCAATACCCATCCCCTCATCGGAGATGCTCACTAACAGCTTCTGGCTGTCTTTTCGGACACGGAATCGGATCGTACCACCGTCTGGAGAATATTTAATAGCATTACTGATCACATTATCCAGAACTTGCATAATTTTATCCTTATCAATCGTTGCGAGTGCTTCCTCCTTCGGCAAATAGCGCTCAAAGTGGATATCTTCTCTCTTGTTCATTTCAAAACGATCAATTACATGATGGAAGAAATCGACGAAATTGATTCGGTCCCATTCCATCGTATAATTGCTGCTATCCATGCGGGAAAGCTGCAGCAGATCATTGACAAGACGAATCATCCGATCTGTTTCCTGCTGAGTCACATCAAGGAAATGCGGTGCGATTGATTCATCTTTCCACGCTCCATCTGTCAGTGCCTCCAAATAACTTCGCATTGTTGTCAGCGGCGTCCGGAGCTCGTGAGATACGTTGGAGACGAATTCCCGACGTTCCTGGTCTATCTGTTCCTGTTCGGTGACATCACTGATCACCGTAATAAAGCCGCTGATTTGTTCGTATTCATCCTGTACGATAGAGAAGTTGCATCGCAGCAATAAATACTGATCATCATCACTCATATCAATGATTATTGATCCAGTTTCCTGGATTTCGGTAATATCGACGATCTTTTCATTCAAATTCAATACTTCTATTAAGAATTGACCGCGCACTTCGTCAGCACTTCGTCCAATCAAGCTCTCTGCCGGAGCATTCATAAGCGTAATAGCACCATTCCTGTCGGTCGCAATAACGCCATCCGACATATGGGAAAGGACAGAACTAAGCTTACGCCGTTCTCCCTCGGTTCGCATATGGGCTTGTCGGAGTTCATCATTCATGTGGTTGAAAGTACGTGCCAGCTGTCCGATTTCATCTTCCCCATAAACATTTACCCGTTTGGAGAAATCTCCTGTCGCCATGACGCGGGCTTGCTTTTGCATTTCCTTGATTGGCTTCGTTATTGCCCGGGCAATGAGAATTCCTAAGATAGCAGCAAAAATAAGGGCAATGAACGTTGCTTGCAGGAAGATGATATTCGTACTTTTTAACTGACTATACACAGGTTCAATGGATGTGCGTACATAGATTAAGCCAAGTAATTCACTTTCCCCATTACTGTCGGTTCCCATGATGTTGTAAAACGATTTTAGCGTTCGGTCACCTGAATCAGTATCAATAACGATATTCGTTTTTTCCGTAGAAGGGAATCCATTATTAGTTATAGCCTGTATGATGTTATTGTCCGTTACACGGGCACCAACAGAACTTTGGTCACCAAGCTCGCTCGTTCCTACAAGCTGCCGCTGGGTGTCAATGACCTGAATCTTTGTTTCTTCTCCTTCTGAGTAGTTCTCGAGCAAATCAGCAATATCTTCCTCAAGAGTTGGATCGGTCGGAGAACGTTCATCCTCAAATTCCTGTACTAGCGATTGTTCCAGCCAATCCATATTGGAATTAAGGGAAGTTTGCGTATTATTAATCAGCTGATTCTCTAAGCTGTTGGTAAAAAAGACGCCGATCAACAAAAGAGCGATGATCAGCAGCAAAATGTAAACGACAACCAGTTTTAGGCTTACAGAACGGAAAAAGCCTATTTTATTCATAGATGTTACTCCTGTTCAGGGCTGCGAAGATAATATCCTACACCCCTTCGTGTAATGATCCAGAGCGGACTGCTCGGATTGTCTTCAATTTTCTCCCGGAGACGGCGGACGGTAACATCAACTGTTCGAACATCGCCGAAGTAGTCATATCCCCATACTGTCTCCAGCAAATGTTCACGCGTCATGACTTGTCCGCTATGACGGGCAAGGTAATGAAGTAATTCGAATTCACGATGTGTCAGTTCTACCTGTACGCCATCATTTGTTACTGTATAGGCTTCCGGATGGATGACAAGTTTACCAATTTCGATATCTTTGTTCTCTTTGCTGTCATCCTCTGGAATCTGCGCTTGTCTGCGAAGATTCGCTTTCACACGTGCAATCACTTCACGGTTGCTGAATGGCTTTGTGACATAGTCATCGGCACCAAGCTCAAGACCGAGGACCTTATCGATCTCCGCATCCTTTGCAGTCAGCATGATGATCGGCATATTATGTGTTTTCCGCACTTCACGGCAAACTTCATTGCCGTCTTTGTTCGGCAGCATAATATCCAATAGGATTAAATCGGGGTTCTCCTGCTGCACTAATTCGACAGCTTCATCACCGTCATAGGCACAGATTACCTCGTATCCTTCTTTTTCTAAGTTGAATTTCAATATATCAGCGATTGGTTTTTCGTCGTCCACCACTAAGATCTTATGGTTCATCGTATTCCCACGCTTTCTAGTGTTTTTTATCTAAAGTGTTTTATTTTTATATTACTAGATCAGTATTTGCATACCCTTCCTATTTTACAGCAATTTCGGTCAAATGTCTTTGGAAGGGGTATATTCGGCATTTTTTGGAAGAAAAAAAGAAAAAATCGCCCGTATGGACGATTTTTTAACTTATTGGCTGTATACGCTTCTTACTTCGTTTGTTTGTGTACGATCTGGACCAACAGAGAAGATGCTTAAAGGAATTCCTGTCAGCTGGGAAATACGCTCAAGATAGTGGCGCGCATTCGCTGGCAGTTCACTCAAGTTGCGAACACCTGTGATGTCTTCTGTCCAGCCTGGCAGTTCTTCATAAACTGGCTCACATTGTGCCAATTCTTTCAGGCTTGCTGGGAAATGCTCCATGATTTCACCGTTGTAACGGTAAGCCACACAGATTTTCAATGTTTCGATACCTGTCAGTACATCGATCGAGTTCAAGGAAAGATCTGTAATGCCGCTCACGCGCTGCGCGTGACGGACAACAACGCTATCGAACCAGCCCACACGGCGCGGACGGCCTGTTGTTGTACCGTATTCACGGCCAACTTCACGGATCTGATCACCAATTTCATCATGTAATTCTGTTGGGAACGGACCATCGCCGACGCGAGTTGTGTAAGCTTTGGAAACACCAACAACGTGATTGATCTTCGTCGGTCCTACACCAGAACCGATTGTAACTCCGCCTGCAATCGGGTTGGAGCTTGTAACGAATGGGTACGTACCTTGGTCGATATCAAGCATGACGCCCTGTGCACCTTCGAACAGTACGCGGCGGCCTTGATCCAATGCATTGTTCAGCTCAACGGATGTATCAGTTACGTACTTCGCAATTTTCTGCCCATATTCAAAATACTCATCTAGGATTTCTTCTACTGTGAAGACTTTACTTTCATAAACCTTCTCGAACAGACGGTTCTTTTCTTCCAAGTTCTGCTCCAGCTTTTCACGGAAAGCATCCTTGTCCAGCAAATCAGCAATACGGATACCCATGCGGGCAGCTTTATCCATGTAAGCAGGTCCGATACCTTTTTTAGTTGTACCGATTTTATTAACGCCTTTTGCTTCTTCCTGAAGCTCATCCAATTTCAGGTGATATGGAAGAATGACGTGTGCACGGTTGGAAATCACAAGATTATCTGTACTGACATTGCGTTCATGCAAATATTCCAATTCTTCAAGTAATGCTTTCGGATCAATTACCATACCATTGCCTAGTACACATTTCTTTTCCGGGAAGAAGATACCGGATGGAATCAAGTGAAGCTTATATGTGACATTATCGAATTTAATTGTATGGCCAGCATTGTTCCCGCCTTGGTAACGAGCAACAACTTCGGCATTTTGTGAAAGGAAGTCAGTGATCTTCCCTTTCCCTTCATCTCCCCATTGGGTTCCTACTACTACTACTGAGGACATCTGTGTGGCACCTCCGCCAAATAAACTATTTTTAACACCTCTAAAGTGTATCAATCCCCAAAACACATGTCAATGATACAACCGAACATTTACTGATGAAGACCTATATTTGTTCGTTAAAAAACACCCTATCAATTGATAGGGTGCTGTAATCATGCTGGCGGAACATCGCTTTCCGAATATCTATGATCCAAATCTACGAATTTATTATACTCTTTCACAAACGCAAGCTCGACTGTTCCTACCGGGCCATTACGCTGCTTAGCAAGAATGATCTCAATGATATTCTGCTTTTCCGATTCTTTATCGTAATAATCGTCACGATACAGGAAGCCGACGATATCTGCATCCTGCTCGATACTACCTGATTCACGCAAGTCGGACATCATCGGACGCTTGTCCTGTCGCTGCTCTACTCCACGAGAAAGCTGTGATAGAGCGATAACCGGCACTTCCAGCTCACGAGCTAGAGCCTTTAGGGAACGGGAGATTTCCGATACTTCCTGCTGACGGTTTTCTCCTTTTCCGGAGCTTGAGCCCATGATGAGCTGCAAGTAGTCAATCAGTATCATTCCTAATCCGCCTTCTTGCTTCAGACGGCGGCATTTGGAACGGATATCACTTACGCGGATACCAGGCGTATCATCGATATAAACCCCTGCATTAGACAAGCTGCCCATCGCCATCGTGAGCTTAGCCCAGTCTTCCGCTTGGAGACTTCCTGTCCGCAGACGCTGCGCATCGATATTCCCCTCCGCACAAAGCATACGCGAGACAAGCTGTGACGCACCCATCTCCAAACTGAAGATAGCTACATTCTCCCCTGCATGTATCGAGACATTTTGCGCAATGTTCAAGGCAAAGGCCGTCTTCCCTACAGAAGGACGGGCAGCGATGATAATCAAATCATTACGCTGAAATCCGGAGGTCATTTTATCTAAATCACGATAACCAGTCGGAATACCCGTAATAGAAGCATTTTGATGATGTAATTTCTCGATATCATCGTATACATCGATTAAAACGTCCTTTATGTTCTGAAAAGCTCCGGAATTTTTACGTCCGGATACTTCCATAATTGATTTTTCTGCTTCATTGAGCACATCATCCACAGCATCTTCTTTAGCGAAGCTCGATGTGACAATATCCGTAGCAGAACGTATAAGTCGGCGCAGCAGCGCCTTTTCAGCTACGATTTTACTGTAGTATTCAATATTTGCTGCAGTTGGAACGGCGTTAGCTAGATCGCTAAGATACGAAACTCCACCGACCTCCTCCAACAGTTTTGCATTAGCAAGTGCAGTAGTGACGGTTACTAGATCAACTGGTTCTCCTCTATCGGATAGACGCATCATCGCATCAAAGATACGCTGGTGGCTTGCTCGGTAGAAATCATCAGCTATGACCTGTTCCGATGCTCTCGATAGTGCTTCAGGTTCCAGGAAGATTGCACCAATTACAGCTTGCTCTGCTTCTATATTATGTGGAGGGGTCCGATCATTCCAGACTTCTTCCATCATGATTCCCCCATTTCTGGCATACTGCTACCATTGTACCGAAATATCCCCCTTTTGTGTCAAAAGGGGGATGGAAAACTGCTAGTATTTTGTTGGAAAAAAATTATTGCTCGCTGATATGGACTTTCACCTTACCCGTTACTTCCGGGTGCAGCTTCACATCCAAGTCACGGTAGCCAAGTGCACGAATCGGTTCGCTCAATTCGATTTTACGTTTATCCAACTTAATTTTGTGCACTTTTTTCAGCTCATCAGCGATTTGTTTGCTTGTGATGGATCCGAATAGACGGCCGCCTTCTCCGGATTTTGCTTTTACTTCTACTGTAAGATTAGCAAGCGTTTCACGCAGTTTCTTCGCATTCTCCACTTCCTGGAGTTCAAGCTGATGCTGTTTATTATCTTTTGCTTCCTGTACCTTCACATTACCTGTTGTAGCGGGTACAGCTAATTTATTTTTAAGTAAGTAATTCCGTGCATAACCATCTGGCACTTCTTTTACTTGTCCTTTTTTCCCTTTACCTTTTACATCTTCCGTAAAAATTACTTTCATTCTTCATTTCTCCCTTCAACATATTCATCAATGATCAGCTGCAGCTCTTTCTTCGCTGCCTCTACAGTTGTGTCAGAAATCTGTGTAGCGGCATTGGTCAAATGCCCGCCGCCATTCATCCTCTCCATGATTACCTGAACATTCACTTGCCCAAGTGATCTGGCACTGATTCCGATACGCCCATCTTCCCGCTCAGAAATGACAAAGCTGGCACTCACACCGTCCATCGTCAGCAATGTATCTGCTGCCTGAGCTATGACAACCGGCCCGAATACCTGCCCTTTTTCACCTGCAGAAATTGCGATGCCTTCCCGGTAGAGCTCCGTATTCTCAATCAAGTGCGCCCGTTTTACATACGTATCCAAATCCTCTTTCATGAAACGCTGGACGAGCACGGTATCAGCGCCTTTGGAGCGTAAATAGGATGCAGCATCGAATGTTCGTGAACCGGTACGAAGCGTGAAGCTTTTTGTATCGACAATGATTCCCGCTAGCAATGCACTTGCTTCCAAGGTGGACAATCGCAGCTTCTTAGGCTGATAGTCCAATAGCTCTGTCACAAGCTCTGCTGTCGAAGAAGCATATGGCTCCATATAAACAAGTGTCGGCTTTTCAATGAATTCCTCTGCCCGGCGATGGTGGTCGATCACCACAACATGTTCCGTTTTACTGAGCAGTCTATCATCAGCTACCATTACAGGCTTATGCGTATCGACAACGACAACAAGAGTGTTCTTCGTTACACGATCGAGCGCTTCTTCAGGACTGATGAATTGTTCCCAAAGCTCTTCATCCTTTTGAATAGCTGACATCAGCTTAGAAACTCCTGCAATATCCTGTTTATCAAGGACGATATGCCCGACAATATCATTTGCTTCTGCAATTTTCAAGATTCCGATAGCAGCTCCGACAGAATCCATATCCGGTGTTTTATGCCCCATGATGAGAACCTGCTCACTCTGCTTAACCAATTCCTTCAGTGCGTGGGAAATAACACGTGCCCGAACTCTGGTCCTTTTCTCCATCGGATTCGTTTTGCCGCCATAGAAACGCACCTTGCCAGCTTCACCTTTGATGGCAACCTGGTCTCCGCCGCGTCCTAGTGCCAAATCCAAACTTGATTGAGCAAGCTCCCCGAGCTCCGGTAATGTCTGCCCGCCAGCGCCGACACCAATACTAAGCGTAATCGGTATATTCTGATCTGTTATCAACGCGCGAATTTCATCAAGAATCTCAAATTTTGTCTTCTCAAGTTCTCTCAAAATGCGCTGATTGAGTACTGCTAGAAATCGTTCTTGTGATGTACGCTTTAAATAAAGACCTTTTTGGCGTGACCATTCATTCAATTGAGCTGTTACACGGGAATTGATCTGACTTTTCGCTGTGTCATCAAGATTCTGGGTCATTTCTTCATAGTTATCGAGAAAAATGATAGCTAGAACTGTTTGTTCTTCATTATATAAGTTCTGGATTTCCAGCTGCTTCGTCCGATCGAATAAATACAGAAGCCGCTCTTCCTTTTTGATCACTGTCAGGAAATCAAAATCATCAAGCGTAATCCAAACCTCGTTTTTTTCATCCTTGATTGCTGGTATCAAAGCACCTGACAAGTCATCCAGCGGGGCACCAACAAGTGTGTCCTCTGCAAACCTGTTCATATAAGGTGTTGTCCATTCAATCTGGTAATTTTCGCTGTACAGTACGATCCCAATCGGCATCTCCAAGAGCGCTTCCTCGCCAACCTTCTTCACACGGTGGGACATTGTTGAAATGTACTCCTCCGTCTGGTCCTGCATCTTCTGTTCAGTCAGTATACTGTAGAAGAAAGACAGAGCTAGTAGCACTGTCAGCGGCAGCCCAAGCTTCCATTCATAAAACCATACACAAATAAGCAGGATGACAGCAAGTACATATGTCACGATCAAATGCTTACTTAATGCTGGTTTCTTAAATATCTCTGGCATATATGTCAGCTCCTAAACCTAAATTCCGCGACCATGCTACTTTTTGCTGCTCATCCGTTCCCGCAGCCTGAATCCTACATCAATTATACCCAAAATACGCACAAGATACAGCAGTACTGTCCCGAAAAGGACCGATAGTATGACCGCAAGAATCGGCAGTACCTTCGGCAGATTCCTGTGATGGGCAAAATAGAAGAAGAATGAAAATCCTTGCAGTACAAGCAGGATTCCGGCAAGCTCCGTGACATTGGCAACAATCGGATAGAACCATCCATTCGGATCTATATCGAACCAGCGAGCAAACGATCCGATAAAATAGATGAATAATACGATGACAGGCAGGTTGAACCGGCGGAATGGCGGATAAAGGATCTTATCTTTGCTCTGACGATTATGGATCTTCTGAGCCAGCCATTGTGTGATGAAAGCATATAGAAGTGAGCCGACAGCGATCATTGTCGGAATCAGCACCATAATATAATCAAACATAGCGCTGACCTGTTCCCACTGGGCATCAGACACCGTCACCCCAACCGTATCTACCTCAGATTGGACCGATTGAAGCGTAGCCTGATAACTGTTTTGAATCTCCTCAATCATGTTTATTCCTGAAACAAATTGCGTTCCTGCCAGGAATATGGTGAATCCAAGTGCGTATCCTGCTGCTCCTTTTAGCAACGCTTCATATGTCGATTGCTTATGATGCAGAGCATAACCCGTCGCTGCTGCTCCAATAACGACTGAAATTGTTATAAAGAACCCGGCAAACGTCCCTATGAAGGAAAGAAGCAGAATGACGAGAGCAAAGTAGATACCTGGCTTGAAACCATGGCGGATCCAATATAGGATTACCGGTACCGGCAAAACAAACGTTAACAGTAAGTTTGTTACTGGTACAAATATCGCTATAAGCAGTAAAACCAGATAAATCCCTGCAAGCATAGCCCCTTCCGTCAATTGTCGAGTATTGTTCATGAATCGTGACACCCCATTTAATATGTAGTCTTGCACTTGTAGAAAAAGCACAGCTGCATAGGCTGTGCTTCTAGTTCGTTTGTAATGGATGAATGCGTATAAAAAAGCCATACATCCGAAAAAATGCTACCCAACGATTATACCCGAAAGAAAGTCTTCAAACAAATGATTCGCCGTGAAGATAGGCCCATCAGTAACTTACTTTGTGAATATCTTAATTTACCTGTTTATTTTTCCGAAATGAGCCTATATAATAGTGAGACAACCTTACAACGGGTTTAGCACTACATACTACATACCTCATTATCCACTAATGAGACGAACCTCAAAATCGGCTGCATCGCGACAAGCATGTAGTCGATTTTTCTATTCCACACTTTTTACACATTTTTTCTACCGAATCAAGATGAAGTACAAGATTCCTGCATGCTATGATTATTCTAAGATCAGAACAGGTTATAAACACAACAAAACGGGTAAATAAACAACAATTCAATCTACGGAAAGGACAGGAACAACATGAAAAACAGTCACTTCAATGCGATTCTCGCAGCAACTCTTTTAATCAGCAGCATCGGCGGTTATTTGCACTCTATCTTCTAATTCCATATCTCAGGCAAGCTCTTCCTGTAAAGGCAGAGCTTTTTTATTTCTTACAGGAGTTCATGCAAGCTGTGAAATCTACTCTTGGAACATTCTGCAGAATATGTCACACTATTTTTAACTTAACTGTTAGGAGTTGGACGTTTTGTTGACAGATTATCACGTACATATGGCAGAGACAGGTTCGTTCACTTTGGATTATATCCGCGAATATCTTAACGCAGCTAAAGAAAAAGGAATTGAGGAATTCGGCATTTCAGAGCATGCTTACTTCTTTCTGGAAACAAATAAAATCCTATCCAATCCGTGGGTAGAAAACCGCCGGACACTTCATTTCGAGGATTATCTCGCTTTTTTCAAAGAAATTAAACAAGCTGGACTACCCGTAAAGATGGGGATCGAAATGGATTATACACCTGGTAAAGAAGCCGAAATGGCAGAATTCCTTGATCAGCATCCTTTCGACTATGTCGTCGGCTCCGTACACTGGATTCGTGAGTGGGGAATCGATCTTGATATTTTCAAAGAAGAATATGAAAAACGTGATTTAAAGCAGGCGTATCGTGATTATTATGACCAGATCATCACACTCGCTCAGTCCAAACTATTCAGCTTTGTAGGCCATATTGATTTGATTAAGATTTTCGGCTATAAACCAGACGATCAAGACTTCGTCGAAGGAGAATATGATCGAGTCGTCAAAGCGCTCGCAGAAAATGACACTTGTATCGAAATTAGTACAGCAGGTCTTCGGAAGCCGGTCGGAGAGATATATCCTGATCTCGTTTTATTGCAGAAATGCTATGATGCTGGTGTCGGCATCGTGATAAACTCTGATGCTCATGCACCAAAGCATGTAGGTTATGCATACCAGCAGGCAGTCGAGCTTGCAAAACAGGTCGGCTATACCGAGATCCAGACATTCGAAAAACGCCAGCGCAAAGCAATGCCGCTAGGTTGAACAATCGCATAATTACCCTTTGTACGGAGACACTATCCAAGGAGCTGCAGATTGCTGCAAGCTCCTTTCTTTTGCGATAAAACCCTTACAAGTCAGAATACTTTTTCTAGTTTCTATTTGCAGGCACATTTCCTATAATGAACTACATATCTTCATTACTACACTAAAGGAATGCAGTATGCTGCGCCGATAAGGAGTGACATCATGAATCATCCAGAGAACACAGCATTAAAGAAGGAAATCGGACTATTTTTAGGTTTATCCATTGTAGTAGGTACTATCATCGGCTCTGGTGTGTTTATGAAACCAGGACCTGTGCTGAGTCATGCTGGCAGTTCTGAAATTGCCATGCTTGCTTGGTTGATCGGCGGACTGCTGACACTCGCTGGCGGTCTGACCATTGCTGAAGTAGGTGTACAAATTCCAAAAACTGGCGGTTTGTACGCTTATCTAGAGGAAACATATGGCGAGCTATGGGGCTTCCTATGCGGCTGGGTACAAACGATTCTTTATGGGCCCGCCATCATCGGTGCTCTCGGACTTTATTTCGGGACACTCATGGTCAATTTGTTCGGCTGGGGTACAAAATGGACAGCTGCCGTTGGTATCGCGAGTGTCGTGTTCCTTTGTATTATTAATATATTAGGCACAAAACTCGGAGGTGTCGTACAGCTTGTTACAACAATCGGCAAGCTGCTTCCAATCCTGCTCATCGTTGTCTTCGGTTTTTGGAAAGGCGATGCAGACTTTTTCAGTGCAGTACCGGAAGCCATTTCCGATATAAACTTTGGCGCTGCTGTACTAGCCACATTATTCGCTTATGATGGCTGGATCATGCTTGCTTCCATGGGCGGCGAAATGAAGAATCCGGAAAAGACATTGCCAAAAGCGATGATCGGCGGTATTTTGATCGTGACAGCTTGTTATCTGTTTATCAACGCTGCCATGCTTTATATCCTGCCTGCAGCAGAAATCGTCAGTCTGAACACAAATGCAGCCAGTACAGCAGCTAAGCTGGTCCTAGGTGATGCTGGAGAAATTATCGTAAGCTTGGGTATCATCGTCAGTATTTTCGGTTGCCTTAATGGTAAAATCCTGACGTTCCCGCGTATTCCGTTCGCGATGGCTGAACGCGGTCAGCTGCCCTTCTCGAATTTATTGAAAAAGGTGCATCCTACCTTGCATACACCTTGGGTAGCAGTCATTTTGCAGCTTGTGCTATCTATCATCTTCATGCTTGTCAGCAATCCGGATAAGCTATCTGAAATCAGCATTTTTACGATCTACATGTTCTATGTTCTCGCTTTTTATGCTGTTTTCATCTTGCGGAAACGTAATAAAGGAAAAGAACGCGCTTATAGTGTGCCGCTTTATCCATTCATCCCGATTGCAGCGATTGCAGGCTCTTTGTTTGTCTTAATCAGTACACTGTTCACTGACTTCCTTAGCTGTCTTCTATCAATTGGAATAGCAGTCATCGGTCTACCGATATTTTATATGTTGAAAGCTAAACGCCGCTAAAAAGCGAGCAGATTATG
>NZ_NPBJ01000024.1 GCF_002272075.1 Terribacillus saccharophilus | reverse complement strand
CACAAATCATCGTAATGCCAAGCGATGAAGGACTTAGGATAATATCCTAAGTCTCTTTTTTTGATTCTAGTTGGCAAATTGAAGAAATTTATATAAAAATAGGGAATGGAGAAGTCTTTATATGTTTCACAAAGTAGAATCTTTAGAAAGTATTATTTCTATAATACCTATCATAAAAGCATCAATACCTGCAGATTTATCTATCGCCGTATGCGACATGGAGAAATTCGTAGCATATTTTCCCAGTGAAGATATCAATTTGAATATAAAAACGGGGCAAACTTTAAATCCGAAGGAACCTCTAGCAGTAGCATTAAGAGAGAATCGGTCTTTGAGAGAAGATGTTTCTGCTGACTTCTATGGATTTGAATTCACTGGTACAGCTAATTCTATTCAAGATAAACATTAAGATATAAGGCTTGCTGTTATTAATTAACTAATTACGTCAGCATTGCAACAATCATTAGTAAAAGTACTAAATCCAGCCTTTAACCGAGTGCTGGATTTAGTACTTTTTGCATCCATCTTATAATTAATCATCCAAACCCATTGACTGCTTATACCCTTGCAAATACGTTATCTCCGCAGGGCTTCCCATCTCAAATGAACTCATAGCACGGTGCCAGAGCGGATATATTGGCGCCGGGCGTGCAGGTGATTCGATAAGGTCATGCTCTTCTTGTGTTAATTTAATTTCAAATGAAGCAATGTTTTCCCTCAATTGTTCCTCATTGCGTGCTGCAATAACAATCGGCCCAACGTTTGGACGGTCTCTGATCCATGCATAGGTGATTTGAGGCACAGAAGCATTATGGTTTGCTGCGACTTCTTCCAGTGCATCAATCACTTTATAAAGTCGTTCCTGATCCTGCACCCAAGGCTCTGACCAGCCGCCGCCTTGGCGAGTGTTTTCGGGTGCTGTTTTATTCCGGCCTATCTTTCCGTTTAGAAGCCCTTCACCGAGCGGACTCCAGATCATGTTCCCAATGCCGAGTTCGGTTCCTGCTGGGAGCAGTTCATATTCTGCTTCGCGAGCTTCTGGTGTGTAATATATTTGCTGCGTAATTGGAGGGGTGTATCCAGGCTGCTGTGCGACAGTGAAAGTTCTCGCAAGTGCCCAGCCGCTATAGTTAGAAACGCCCCAATATCGAATTTTCCCTTTTTTGATAAGGTTGGTCATCGTTTCTATTGTTTCCTCGACTGGTGTGCGACCGTCCCAAAGATGGACAAAATACAAATCAAGATAATCTGTACCAAGACGCTGCAGTGTTTGGTCGATAGATGCTTCAATATTAATACGAGAAGCTCCTCCGGCGTTTGGTCCATCTCCAAGTGGAAAGCCAGTTTTTGAATTGATTAGAACTTCATCCCGGCGTCCCTTGATAGCAGCACCTAGTACACGTTCTGAATCTCCCTCGGAATAAAGGTTCGCCGTATCAAACATATTGATGCCAGCTTCTAGTGACATATCCAGCATTCTGCGCGCTTCGTCTTCTTTTACATTACCAGCAGCTTCAAAGCCATTCGTACCGCTGAACGGGATAGTTCCAAGTATATATTTTGGAACTCGAAGGCCCGAGTTGCCTAAATTAATATATTCCATGGTTGCCTCCTAATTAAAAGTTTTTTTATCATGCATCTTAAGTACCATACCCGACCATAAAATTTGTAAAACTAGCCGATATTTACGTATAGCTCTACATCAAGCAGAGGTAGTGCGTGCTGATCTTTTTCAACAGAAAAAAATTATAAAATGTTTCTAACTGATATAGAGTAATCCAGAATCAAATAGTTGTAAGGAGGATAAAGATTGAATCCTAAGAATGCAAAAGAGTATCAAAGAAATTTAAAAAGAAAAAATTAAATTGACTGAAAAGTTTAAATATATTATTATTCATACATGTCTTTATTATTTTGAATATTTATTCATTTGTTTTAAAAATACAGCAAGAAGTTAGGAGACCCCTTATGTCACAAATGCTAGCTTTAGTCATACTTACCCTTATTTTATTCATCGGTGACTTAGTCGCTGTTCGAACGAAGGCTTGGGTGCCATCTATATTTATATGTGCAATTTTATTTCTTGTAGGTTATTGGACCTTCTTCCCAGCAGATATCGTAGCAGTGGCTGGTGTTCCGCCAGTTGTGGCAACGATGATGATGTACCTTTTGATTACCAATATGGGGACATTGCTGTCGATTAAAGAATTGAAAACGCAGTGGAAAACGATTGTGATTGCACTGTCTGGTATTTTGGGAATTGTGGTTGTGCTGCTATCGGTTGGAACACTCATATTTGGTTTTGAAACAATGGTTGTAGC
This sequence comes from Terribacillus saccharophilus, assembly GCF_002272075.1. GTDB lineage: Bacteria > Bacillota > Bacilli > Bacillales > Amphibacillaceae > Terribacillus > Terribacillus saccharophilus_A. The sequence goes on along the minus strand of NZ_NPBJ01000024.1, from coordinate 34,895 downwards.
GATTCCTCCTTTAGTAGGTGGAGTGGTTTCTGCTCTGATCATGTCTGATGCAGCTGGTGAGGCAGGTCTTTCATCTTTGGCAGTGTTTGCTATCGTCATTTATGTGATACAAGGTTTTGCAGGCTATCCAATTACATCATTTGTACTTAAGAAAGAAGGGAAACGACTGCTGAAGCTCTACCGAAATGGTGAGCTTCAGGTAGACGTGACTGATAAAGCGAAAGAAGAAATAGCTGCTACTGTGGAAGCAGCACCTTCCAGATGGAGATTGCCTGAAAAATATAACACTGATTTCCTCAAGTTTTTCAAGCTGGCGCTAGTTTCTTATGCAGCGTATCTTGTATCTACTCTGGTGGCACCATTATTTTCAATCAGTCCATTCGTCCTTTGCTTATTATTCGGGGTTATTGCCTCTAGTGTCGGTTTCCTTGAAAAGCAAGCCTTGCAAAAGGCAAATGGATTTGGAATTGCAATCTTAGTGCTAATGCTGTTCATCTTTGACGGATTGAATCAGGCTACACCAAGCATGATGCTTCAGATCTTGTATCCGCTTGTAGGAACCATTGTTATTGGCGTGATTGGAATGTACATCTTCTCTTTTATTGCAGGTAAAATTTTAGGAGTAAGCAAGAATATGGCATTCGCGGTTTCACTAACTGCACTCTACGGATTCCCAGCGGATTACATCATCACAAACGAAGTAATCAAGTCCTTAACTGAAGATGAAAAGGAAAGAGAAGCATTAACAAGCCGGATGCTGCCGCCAATGCTTGTGGGGGGCTTTATCACAGTAACCATCGTGTCAGTCATACTAGCAGGAATCTTTGTTGGTTTCTTGTAATAGGGAGAGAATATAACTTGAGTAAAACAAAAGAACGGATTGAACAGCATATAGAGGCTTTAGCACAATTTACTGCAACACCTGGTTCAGGTACAACGCGTCTCACATACAGCCAGGAGGACCTCCATGCCCGTAACTATATTAAAGAACAAATGAAAGCATTAGGATTGACGGTAACCGAAGATGGATTCGGCAATATATTCGGAAAGCTGGAAGGCACTCTGGAGGATGCACCTAGTGTGATGATTGGTTCTCACTTCGATTCCGTGCCAAACGGAGGAGCGTATGACGGACCAGCTGGAGTAGTGGCAGCGCTTGAGGTAGCGAATCTTTTTCAAGAAAATGATTTGAAACCGAAGTATCCGCTTGAAATTGTAGCTTTAGTGGAAGAAGAAGGATCTCGTTTTGGCGGGGGGCTGATGGGTTCACGAGGAATTACTGGTGTGCTTAGTGAAGACGATTTTATTAGTCTTAAAGATAGGGATGGAGTTTCTACAGTAGAAGCGATGCAAAAAATAGGATTGGACTCATCGCTTCCAAAAGAAAGAGACTCAAAAACGATGAAAGCATTTCTTGAATTGCATATTGAGCAAGGACCTATCTTAGAGGAAAAAAATATTCCTATCGGTGTTGTTGATGCAATCGTTGGGTTGACTCAATACGAAGTGACAGTCAAAGGACGGGCAGGCCATGCAGGGACTACTCCAATGGACCGTCGAGCAGATGCTTTGATAGCAGCAGCCAAAATTATCAGTCAATTGCCTGAACTTGCTGTGGAAGAAGGGAATGGCACGGTTCTCACTATAGGACGGCTAAATGTTTTTCCGAATGGAGCAAATGTCATTCCTGACAGGGTTGTATTTACGGTCGATTTACGGTCCGGGAAAGAAGAACATGTACTGAATGTGATTGAGAAGATGAAGGTATGCATAAACACACATCAAACGAATGGGATTGAGATACTAGCTGAAGAGCAGCTATATATTCAGCCTAAAGCGTTGAATGAAAATATTCGCGCACTTCTTGAAGATAAGAGCAAGGAAAGTAATGTATCGTATTGCTCTATCAATAGCGGAGCAGGACATGATGCGATGATCTTTTCCGACTTCACGGACGTGGGCATGCTATTCATACCAAGTAAGGCAGGGTTAAGTCACTGTCCCGAAGAATGGTCGGACTCGGAGCACATAGCAAAAGCTACAGGAATTTTCTATGAAGCTGCGAAGGAGTTAACCGAGGTAAAGGAAGAGTAAATAGCGTTACAAAGTTAGCAAGACGATTCAGAGCTAGGCGCCATCCAGAAATGGAAAGTGCCCAGCTCTCTTTTTATGTGGATATAATGGAATCGTAAGGGAGCTTATCCAGGATTAAGTGTCTCATAAAGAAGTTTTAATTTCCCATCCCCGTAAAAAGAAAACAATAATTTATGAAAATATATAATTATTCACAATATTTTAATGATAAATTAATAGTATGCTTCTACAATTATGTAGAAGCGTCGACAAGGTTGGCATATTGGAATAGTGCACACATTGTCGGAAATTCACTATTAATTTGGGGGTATCAATCTTATGAAGGGTAAGAAGCGTTTTAAGTTTTCACTAAGCAGTGCTGCCATTATAGCTATTTTATCATCAATTGTTTTACCAACCAGTATATATGCAGCTGATGAAAATGGGGAAGATTTTTCTTTGACAATCATGCACATGAACGATACGCACGCGCGTGTGGAGCCGCTGCCGAATATGGTGACAGCGGTAAAAGAAGTTCGCGAACAGAAGCCAGATGCTTTGTTATTTAATGCAGGTGATGTTTTTTCAGGGACACTCTATTTCAACCAATTCCAAGGGCAAGCGGATTTAGCTCTTTTGAACATGATGGATATTGATGCAATGACGTTCGGGAATCATGAGTTCGATCTTGGTTCCAGTGAGAACGGTCATGCTTCTCTGTCCAAATTTATCGAAGGTGCGAATTTTCCTTTTGTTTCTGCAAACGTAGACTTGTCTGCTGATCCTTTCGCGAGCGGCCGAGTGAGCAATACATTTACAGAAGAAGCGCAGGATAGCACTGTATACGATGGAATGGTTAAAGAAGTAAACGGAGAGAAGATTGGAATCTTCGGGCTGACAACAGAGGAGACTTTGATGACTTCCAGTCCTGTTGATGCACAAATTACTAATTATAAAGCCGAAGCAGAGCGAGCAGTTGCATCGTTTGAGGAAATGGGCATTGATAAAATCGTAGCCATCACACATCTTGGCTATGACAGCAACCCGGCAGTCGGAAATGATTTAATGCTGGCAGAACAAGTTGACGGGATTGATGTCATTGTTGGCGGTCATTCTCATACACAGTTAAACGAGCCGACTGTTGTTACGACGGATGAAAATGGTGCCGCAAAAGATCCGACAGTTATTGTACAGGCATATCAGTATGCACAATATCTAGGGGAGCTGGATGTAAACTTTAACGAGCAAGGTGTTGTAACGGGCTCCTCTGGCCACTTGATTGATGTAACGCAAAAGCAAGCAGATCCAGAAGCACTTAACACGCTTAGCAATTATAAATCAGAAGTTGATGCGGTATCCAATCAAGAGACAGGTGCGATAGCGCAAAAACCGCTTACCAACCCAAGACTTACCGACAGTAATGTAAGTGTGCGGGCAAACGAAACGGAATTAGGTAATCTAATTACGGATGCTATGCTTGTAAAAGCACAGGAAAAAATGCCGGAAGTGTCGATTGCTATGCAAAATGGTGGCGGAATCCGGGCAGCAATTGATCAGGGGCCGATTACTGTAGGTGAAGTGATTACTGTATTACCGTTCGGAAATGACCCGGCAGTCGTGCAACTAACAGGAGATGAAATCAAGCAGATTCTTGAGTACAGTGTTCGATTAGCTCCGGAAGAAAGCGGCGGCTTCCTGCAGGTTTCCGGTATGAAATTTGCTTATGACAGCACGAAGGAAGCAGGTTCCCGTATTGTAAGCATGCAAGTGAAAACTGGTGAAGAATATGTGGATATTAGTCCAGATAAATCTTACTACGTTACAACGAATAACTTCACTGCAAAAGGCGGGGACGGTTATGAAGTATTCGCCCAAGCATATGCAGATGGTCGTGTACAAGATCTAGGCGAGATCGATTGGGAACAATTCCGTGATTATATGGTGGAGGATCTGAAAGGTGTAGTCAATCCAGTCATTGAGGGTCGTATTACGGACTTGTTAGGAGCAGATCCCGAACCGATAGAACCACCTGTTGAGGAGCCAAATGAGGAAGATCCAGTAACCCCAGATCCGAATGAAGAAACTCCAGATCCTGATGATGGTAACGATCAAGAAGAGAACCCTGGAGACAAACCACAGGAAGATCCGAAAGATGACAATAATCCGACAGACGAAGATAAAAATAATCAAGATGATAAAGACAGCACACCACCGCCAAGCAGCCAAAATAACGAAGGCAATGGCAGCAACTCAGGCGGAAGCATCGTGAAAGTTTCTGATGACAAAACGAGTCCAGCCTACAGTGGAAGTAAGCTGCCAAACACGGCCACAAATATGTATACGTACATGCTGGCAGGAGCAGTATTGCTTGCAGCAGGTGTAGTTATTTTTATCTTCAAAAGAAAGAAAGCAAAAGCTTAACTAATACAAATAAGGATGCTGCATGATGCAGCATCCTTGTTATTTTATAACTGTTCAGCTTCTTCTTCTCTATTAACCTTATTAACCAAAGCCTCTTCAGCCATCTTAAATCCTTCAATGACGGTATCTTCCTCGACTTCAATCATGATACAGCGTTTATTGTTGAAGACAACTTGCCGTACATAGCGCAGATCCTCTGGACTGATTGCGATATTAGCAACCTTTGTTTTGATTTTAATAGATTTGGAATTGTACTTCGGCAATACACTGGTTGCCTTCATTTCATATTTCTCATCATCGATGACCTTTTGATAAGCGGTTTCCACTTTTTCCGGGGTCACATCTTCTACGCCACTCATTGTCAGGACGCGTTGGATATCCTGTCGATCAAGCTTCGGTGCTTCATCTTCTTCATTTTCTTCTACTACGCGATTGATTTCCTCATACACACTTGCAAGGGCAGAGGTATTAAGCTGATCACCAGTGATATCTTTGACTATCTCTTCAAAGACACTTTTATCATCTCTTGCTGTCATGATTTCTTCGGCATTCAATACATCCTCGATAAATGCTGTGTCTGGCTCGTATGCTTTGGATGTAGAGTACAGCACATGGTTTACATCAGCGGCGCTATCGTTGAAGCATGGGAACAAAAATCCTGATAGCGGTGCTTGCAGATTGATAACAGGGTTTACTGTGACATTGTACTTGAATTCTCTTTCCACATAGTCAAATTCCAATTCTTTTTTCGGTTCCTGTGTCTTATTGATGCTGCACAGCAGGAAGGAGTGGGAGTACATCGTATCATTGGCGCTTTCCTCTGAATCATCACCCTGACGTTTCTGGGCTTTCAGGTATTCTGCCTTAATGAATGAAATGACCACATCGTGCTCATATTGTCTGTCCTCCAGCATTTTAGCAACAAGCGCAAGCATGTCGTTTGTCCATTCCTCAACATCATTCGTGAGTAAGCCGCGATGCAGGATGAACTGACTGCTGTCTTCTACGTCCCGTTTGAATTTCAGCTCGAATAACTTTTCATCCGGTTGGCCCGCCAGTACTTTTTTGAAGTTACCTAGGAATAGCTCTTGCTGATCCTCATCGAGCATACCGAATGGCATGCTTTCATGATGATAAATGTCACTGGATTCTTTCATGATATATACGTTAAAAATATCAGAGATCTTAAGTTTATCATTGCCTTTTTTAAATTGTCTGCGAATAGTTGCGATGTCTTTTTTATTCATATCGATTCCCGTTCCTTATAGATAGAGTGAAAAGCATGTTCACTTATTTTAACATAGAGCTAGATTGCAAAACGGCACTTTTAATGTAGGTTTTTGAAATATATGAAATCGCTTTTTGGATAATTATGCTAAAATCTAAAGAAAAATCAAATATCATAAGGAGTTTTAGAATAAAATATATTTTATCTCTAGAGAATGCAGAAGAAAATGAAAAGTATCAGATGATTTCAGAGCAATTTAAAGAGAAACTTTCCGCTTACCAGAGTGTACTCCAAACAAAATATAAATTAGTAGACTTGCCAAAAGCAATCATCTGGACTACTCCGGAGCTGGCAACATCCGTTTTTTCTGAATTGCCGATCCTAGCTTTTACGAATAAGGACATCATTTATATGACACCTGAGCTCTCTGCGTGGAAAACACTGTTTCTCAAACAATTAGAAGGTCAAGACTATCCTGAAATAAGGGCTTTCTACGAGCAGATATCCAGTAATCAAGTATTGGCAATAGCAGGGCATGAATTGACACATCATTCGGATTTATTTTTGGATGACTTTGAAGATGATAGATGCGATGGCATCTGGTTTGAAGAAGGGATGTGCGATTATTTATCCAGAAAATATCTGTTGGAAAAACAAGAGTTTAAAGATATTTTCGATATTGAATATAAGCTGATAAAGCTATTCAGAGATAAGTATGGAAACCATTCATTAGAAGCTTTCGGCAGCAGTACATATGAGGGAAATTTAACAGGTATTATGTATGACTACTGGCGGAGCGGAGTGACTATTAGATATTTGGTAGAGGAAAAGTATGATAATATATCCTGAAAGTATTTGAGCAATATCACAAATGGGATAGAGAAGGTCGTAAGGTTACATTGTTGGAGTACTTCGGTGTGGAAAATCTATTTTTTCAACTTTAGTAATTAACGTTTAAGAATGGCAGGAGATAGTATGAAAATAAATTTCACAGCCCCACATCAAAATGACATAAAAGAGCTGATGTATATAGAAGATTCAGGGTTCACACCCGATGAAGCGGCGACGGAAGAGGCAATGCTGGAACGGATTGAGATTATAGCAGATTCATTTATCGTAGCAAAAGATGAGCAGGATAATATTCTCGGCTATGTCGTTGGTCCAGTTATACATCAACGTTATATAACAGACGAATTATTTGAACATACCATACCTAATCCTTCCAGTGCAGGATTTCAAAGTATCCTCAGTTTAGCAGTACATCCTGATCACAGAGGAAAGGGAATCGCAGTGGAGCTGTTAAACGAATTGGAAAAAGTCTGTGTGAGTCATCAAAGGCAGGGAATCTCCTTGACGTGCTTGGATTATTTAGTTCCTTTCTATGAAGCAAATGGATATTGTAATGAGGGGAAATCAGCTTCTGCACATGCAGGCAATGTTTGGTTTAACTTGGTCAAAGATCTAGAGTAATTGCTCTTGTACAAAAGCAAACAGCCCATGTTATATGGGCTGTTTCAGATTTGTCAAAACTGCTTCCTTTTCACGGACTAGCGGAATCACCTCACGTCCGAAGCGCTCCAAATCCTCTTCATAATGGAAGTGGCCGGTCAGGACAAGGTCAACACCAATTTGTTTCAGCCGAATGATCTGCTCGGCAACTTGTTCTGCAGTACCGATTAGACCGGTCTTGAATCCGTCGTTATACTGGACAAGGTCCTTATAGGAAGAGTCTGACCACATGCCTTGCTTGCTGCGGGTTGCCTGGCCAGCGTCCTTGACGGATTCACGGAAGCCTTCAACTGCTTCTGTATCGGCATGGCTGACGATATCACGCAGCAGGGTTATGGCTTCTTCTTCGGTGTCACGGACGATGGCGAAGCCGTTGACAGCGAATTTTACATCACGGTTTTGTTTGGCTGCACGAGCTTTCACGTCTTGTATTTGCTGCTGGAAGCCTTCGAGTGAATTGCCATTCATGAAATAATAATCGGACACACGAGCTGCCATATCCCGGGCCACTTCGGAATTTCCGCCTTGGAATATCGGAATCTGCTTTTCTGGTTTTGGCTTCAAAGGAGCATCTGATAGTCTGTAAAAGTCTCCTCGATAGGTAGCTTGTTCTTCTTCCCACAATGCCCGAAGTACACGGATAAATTCCTCGGAACGGCGGTAGCGTTCATCATGATCCAGCCAATGCTCGCCGTAGCTGATAAATTCCTGTTTAAACCAGCCACTGACGACATTGACAGCGGCACGTCCTCCGCTGATATGATCCAATGTAGCGAGCATTTTGGCGTAGACACCTGGATGCCAAAGTCCTGGGTGGACAGCTGAGATTAAGTTTAATTTCTCGGTGACGCTTGCCAGTGCAGAGGCGAGAGTTATCGCTTCAAGCTGTTTATCTGCACCATAGCTTGCGAAGAACCGCGTTTGCAGCAGGGCATATTCAAATCCATTCTGCTCGGCGATTTGCGCGTAGCGTTTGTTCGCTGCGAAACTCCAATCAGTTTTCTGTGGCAGCTTGGAGATGACCAGTCCGCCGCTTACATTTGGTACCCAATAAGCAAATTTTACATTCGTCATGTTTTGCCCTCCAGAGCTCGCTTATCAAGGCGTGTACGAAAAAAGCAACCCTTCTCCATATAAGAGAAGGGCTGCGGGTATGTAACTACCATCCGTTCACGCTTCTCATCTTCAGGATATAACATCCTTCTGAAATTGGCACCGTGCTGGTAACAGTCGGTTGCCGAGGCTTCACTGGGTCAGTCCCTCCGCCTCTCTTGATAAGAAAACTATATTTTTAGTGATTTTAAACAAAGTATTCAGACTTGTCAACCTAGTTTGTGCAATTGTTGATTTGTTCTGTTAAGCTTGAAGAAGAAAGACACTTTTGCTTGTACAAGAGGAGGATAACCGATGAAAAAGATAATTAATCGACCAGAGGATGTTGTCCTGGAGATGTGTCACGGATTGGTATTGGCTCACCCGGAACTCGAGCTATTGAAGAAGTATAAAGTGATAAAACGGAAACAGCTGCAAACAGATAAAGTCACCTTGATCAGCGGAGGAGGCAGCGGGCACGAGCCTTCCCATGCAGGCTTTGTCGGAGAAGGTATGCTGGATGCAGCGGTATGCGGTGATATGTTTGCATCTCCTTCGCAAATACAAGTATATCAAGCTATCAAGGAAACAGCAGGAGAGAAAGGGACGCTGCTTATAATCAAGAATTACAGCGGTGATATTATGAACTTCAAAAATGCAGCCCACCTGGCTAAAGAAGATGGGTTGGAAGTGGATTATGTAAAAGTTGATGATGATATCGCTGTGGAAGATAGTCTGTATACAGTCGGAAGACGCGGTGTTGCTGGAGTCGTGCTTGTACATAAGGTTGCTGGAGCAGCTTCAGCCGCGGGCCGTGACTTACAGCAGGTAAAGGCGGTAGCTGAGAAAGCAGTTTCACGGACGCGTAGCATTGGTGTTGCCTTGACTTCCTGTACCTTACCAGGAGGTGAACCGACCTTTAAGCTTGCTGATGATGAGATGGAGTATGGAGTCGGGATTCATGGTGAACCTGGTATACGACGGGAAAAAGTTCTTTCAGCCGACGAACTAGCCAAACGGATGGTCGAGGATCTGCTGAAGGAAGGACAGCCTGAGGAAGATGCGGCTTTGCTGATTAATGGATTTGGCGGCACACCATTACAGGAATTGTATCTGTTCAATCAATCTGTCAATCGTGAACTGGCCGAACGGAATATCAAGATAAACCGGATATTCGTAGGCAATTATATGACTAGTATTGATATGGCAGGTGTGTCGGTAACAATCATGTCACTTGATGATGAACTGCGTACTTTGCTATCCAGCCAATCAAATACACCGGCTTTCAAAATTGACGGACCTATAGAGCAGCCTGCGTTTTCTGAATTCAAAGAAACAGTAGATAATGCGGATGTTTCTTACCAAGTAGAAACGGATAGCTCATATGCACAAGTAAAAGAGGACTCTATCTCATTGGAAAATATAATCTACTTAGTGGATAAGATGAGCGAGATTATCATTGAAAATGAATCAGCCTTCAACAAGCTGGACACACATGCAGGAGATGGTGATTTCGGTAATAGTGTAGCGAAAGGCTTCCGTCAGTTGAAACGAGAATGGAAACAGATAATCGGTCAAGATGACCTTACGATAGCTGGTTTCCTCGATGCCTCTTCCATGGTGATCATGGAGCATTGCGGCGGTGCATCAGGTCCGATCTGGGGCGGTGCATTCCGAGCTGCTGGAAAAGCAGCTGAAGGAAAGCAAGAGCTCTCTGTAGCAGAATACGCTGAACTGCTGCAGCGTGTCGTCTCGGCCATCCAAGATATTGGGGAACGATCATTTGGCCGTGGAGCCGAGGTTGGAGATAAAACATTGATTGATGCGCTTGCTCCATGTGCGGACAGCTGGAACCAGAGTGCTGCAGCTAGTGAAAACGTGCAGACAGCCTTCAAAAAAGGAGCAGAAGCTGCAGTGACTGGTGCGGAAAAGACAAAGGAGATTGTTGCACGGATGGGGCGCGCGGGTACGGTTGGAGAGCGCAGTCTTGGCTATCCGGATGCTGGGGCGCATGCATTGGGAGTTATCTTTACAAAGTTGGCTGATAGTTTGAGAGGATAAACAGTACAAGAAGCGGTATTTGTGGAGATATGTAAAAGGCTGTGGAGAAAGCTCCACAGCCTTTTACATACGTTGTCATCAAGCAATAAATAAAAACTATATGCTATTATTCGCAAATCTATTTCTTATTAGCTGATTGGTTGTTATATATTGGTAGTGAATCATGAAAGGAGCGGAACAAATGATAGAAGGTTTATATGAAGCTCATCTTCCAGTACGTAATTTGCAGGAATCCATCAAATTTTATCAAGGTTTAGGCCTGGAGCTTTCCCATATCCATGAAGATAGGTTGGCTTTCTTTTGGATTAAAAAAGATCACAGCTGGCTTGGTCTCTGGGAATCGGATAAAGCGGAGCTTGCCTATCATCCGTCAATCAGGCATGTCGCATTTCAAGTAAGTTTGGAAAATTTAAAAGGTGCATCCGAATGGTTAAAAGAGAGAGGCTATCAGCCGAGAGAAGCTTTCGGATTCGGCCCCCATGAGCCTTTTGTGATGGCGCATGATGGAATGGCACATGCAAAGATTCATTTTAATGATCCGGATGGAAACAGTCTGGAGCTGATTACGAAGATAGATAACCCCAACAATGTTACTTCAAGGATGTATTTGAGTGAATGGGAGAAAGAAAACGTTATTAATTAAGCGCCGATAAAGTGTACTGAGGTTATAGAGGGAGGAATCAGAGAAATGACAAATCGTTTACTTAAAGCCTTATCTATCTCTCATCCAATTATCCAAGCGCCTATGGCGGGAGGAATAACGACAGCAGAATTAGTGATAGCGGTATCTGAAGCAGGCGGATTAGGGATGATAGGTGCAGGTTATCTGGAAGCTGAAAGTACTCGTCGCCAAATACAAGAAATAAAAGCTGGAACAAACAAACCTTTTGGTATCAATTTGTTTGTACCAAGTCCTTACAAAGAAGAGAAGGATGTAATCCATAGGGCGCAGTTATCACTCAAGCCTTTTTTGGAAAAACTGGGCTCTTTAAGTGGAGAGAATGCATTCAATTCTTATGAACAGACCTTAGAGATATTCCTTGAGCAGGTGAAAGTCATCATAGAAGAACAGGTACCAGTCTGTTCTTTCACTTTTGGGATGCCCTCTTCTGATGTAATCCACTTTTTAAAGCAAGCGGGCACATACACCATCGGCACAGCAACTACTCTGTCAGAGGCGCTGGCAATTGAGGCAGCTGGAATGGATGCAGTTGTCCTGCAGGGAAGCGAGGCAGGTGGTCATCGGGGCCACTTTTTAGCGGGAGTGGAACAAAGCATGATTGGACTGATGGCACTCATACCGCAAACTGTCGATCAGGTGAACATTCCGGTCATTGCCGCAGGAGGTATAATGGACCGTCGCGGCGTGCAAGCGGCCCAATGTTTAGGCGCCCAAGCAGCACAACTCGGAACTGCGTTTTTAACATGTACAGAAAGCGGTGCAAACACATTACATAAACAAGCGATTCTAGAGGGGCAGCAAGAGGACAAGACAACATTGACGAAAGCGTTCTCTGGCAAGGCAGCCAGAGGGATCGAGAATGACTTTATCCGTAACATGCGGAAGGTTGAACAGGAACTGCCGGAATTTCCTATCCAGAATACATTGACAAAGCCTATCCGATCCGCAGCCGCACAAAATAATGATAGAAATATGATGTCGTTATGGTGTGGGCAAAACCCAAATTTAGCTGAGCCTATCACTGCAAAGCAACTGGTGCATAAACTAGTAGACGAGGAATAAAATACGATAACGGATAATAGGTGATAGTCTTGAAAAAATGGCTCGAATGGGCAAGAAGAATACAGGCGATTTCCCAGGCAGGACTGCATTTCTCTAAAGATGTATTTGATCGGGAGAGATATGAGGAATTGCAGCAGCTAAGCGCGGAGATTATTGCAAACTATACAAAGCAGTCGGTAGAGGACGTTGAGAAGACACTTGCAGCAGAAAAAGGATATCCAACCCCGAAGCTGGATATACGCGGTGTTGTTTTCCGGGAAGGGAAACTGCTGTTAGTGAAAGAGAAGATGGATGAACGATGGTCACTGCCGGGCGGTTTTTGTGAGGTAGGGCTATCGGCCAGTGAGAATGCTGTAAAGGAAATCAAAGAGGAGTCGGGGTACGACGTTGTGCCGAAGAAGCTTTTAGCGGTTTTGGATTCGGATAAACATACCGATAAGCCGCAAATGTTCCACTACTACAAGATCTTCCTGCAATGCGAGGTTGTCGGCGGTGGAGCACAGGAAAGCGTGGAGACGAGTGAAATCGGCTTTTTTGGTGAATCGGAGCTGCCGCCATTGTCGCTAAAGAGGAATACGGAAGCACAAATCAGCATGCTCTTCAACTTTCTTCATAATCCGGATAAACATAGTGTATTTGATTAAGCTGGACGAGTAAGATTGGAATAGCTAGTACAAAATCATCAAAAGTATGTGTTATATCCACGTCCTCATATTTGATCAGAAACTCTAACGTCTTCCTAATGTCTTGTGCAGGCAACCATAAGTATCCATTAGGGAGGCTGCTGCATTACAGACTGATCCGGAAGAAAACACTTCCGGTCATTCTGTACGCGTCGCTGTAGTGCTAAATGCCTCGCTATCCACGGACTGTACGGCTATCGCATACATTATGTAATATCCTGATCCATTTGCCATTATGGCCGCACCCTACAAGCTCTAGATAATACAACCTTAAAACCATAATTGCACTTTACTTATAAAATATTATTGCTCTAACGATTTCCTGAAAGTAATCACTCCACTTTTTTTTCATCTTCAATATTAATCTCTCCCTCTATAATAGGAGAATTGTATAATAATATTTTTAAGATTGTAATTTATAAATTTTTTTTATGAGTACCAGTAGATTTCTCAATCCATTTGCGTTCGGTTGGATTTCACAGCCCGACTCATTAGAACCTTGATTCCGGCAATATCGGACCTCCATGGATAACGTTAATAAGGTATAAGTATAGAAGGATTGGAGGTGTAAAATGACTACTATCATTTATATGGTCAGACATGGCGAATCGCCTAAGGTAGGTAATGAAAGAACAAGAGGTTTGACTGACAAAGGAGAGCAGGATACTATAAAGGTAGCCGAATCCTTAAAGGAAGAAGGAGTAGAAGTTTTTGTTTCTAGTCCGTACACACGTTCGGTTGAAACAATTCGTGGCTTGGCAGAATATGCGGGAAAAAAAGTAGATGAAATCGAGGATCTTCGGGAACGTGTTTTTGCTTCTGGGGATACGCGGATTTCTGATGAGGAACTATTACCTTTGTTGAAGAAATCTTTTGCTGATCCTAACTTCTCCCTGCCAGGAGGAGAGTCGAATGCAGCTTGTCAGAGAAGGGCTGTAGCAGTATTGGATAATTTAGTGAGAACCTATCAGGGATCTAAAATTGTGATAGGTACACATGGTGCTGTCATGACACTGATGATGGGGTATTATGACAGTCGGTATGAATTGGATTTCTTGTTACAATCATCTAAGCCAGACGTCTATAGGATGGAGTTCAATGGTCTTGAACTGCTTGGGATAGAAAGGGTATGGAACTGATCTTGTTATAGTACATAAAAAAGCAACCTGCCCATGCAGGTTGCTTTATTTATAATGTGATTCTCGCTTTCTCCTCTGCACCAACAGGATAGAAGCAAGCCACTTCCTGTCCAGCTACACCGCGCTCTTCCGGAACAGGGATGTTTGTTTTACAGAATTCGGTCGCTTTCGGGCAGCGGGTGTGAAACACGCATCCTGATGGCGGATTGGCAGGGGAGGGTAGTTCGCCTTTTAAGACGATGCGCTCCCGTGCGCGTTCTTTGTCTGGATCCGGCAGCGGCACCGCGGATAACAGTGCATTTGTATAAGGATGCTGCGCGTGTGTCTGGAAAGATTCCCGATTGGATCTTTCCATCACTTTGCCGAGGTACATGACGGCGACACGGTCAGCAATGTGATTGATGACGGAAAGGTCGTGTGCGATGAATACATACGTCAAATTCAATTTCTTTTGAAGATCCTGAAATAGATTGATCACTTGAGCTTGGACAGATACATCGAGTGCGCTGACTGGTTCGTCACAGACGATCAGCTGCGGCTCCAGAGCAATGGCGCGGGCGATTCCGATCCGCTGGCGCTGACCGCCAGAGAATTCATGGGGCAGCCGGTTATAATGGTCATCCGGATTCAATCCGACGAGTTCCATCAGCTCTTTGACGCGCGATTCCAGGTTCTTGGTCCTTTTGTACGCCTTAAGCGGAGCAGCAATGCTTTCGCTCACTTTCATACGCGGATTCAAACTTGTATACGGATCCTGGAAAACCATTTGCATATTGCGGCGCAGCTCATAAAGCTCCTTGGAAGATGCGTCTGTATAGTTGTTTCCCTCAAAGAGAATGTCTCCAGAAGTAGGCTTCTGCAGTCCGACGATGCTTCGGGCAAGCGTACTTTTCCCGCAGCCTGATTCTCCAACAATCCCTAGAGTCTCACCTTTTTTCACAGTCAAATCAATACCATTCAAGGCTTTTACATGACCTGTTGTTTTTTGTAAAACGCCGTTCTTAATCGGAAAATGGACGTGCAGATCTTTAATTTCCAATAATGAGGTCATGACAGCAGCACTCCTTTCCATTCGGCAACAGCTTGTTTTTCTTTATCGAACTCTGGCTTGCTGAGTATACACGCAGCCGAGTGGTTTGTACCTCGTTCTGCGAGCGGCGGATCTGTTTGCAGACAAGCATCGCGTGCAAACGGGCAGCGAGGATGAAAATTACATCCTTTTGGCGGGTGAATCAGATTCGGCGGATGACCCTCGATATGCAGCAGTCGTTCGGAGCCGGCTGCATCAAGTCTTGGAATCGAGCGCAGCAGCGACCACGTATATGGCATGGCCGTATCATAAAAAATATCTGCTGTACTGCCGGACTCGACAATTTTGCCGGCATACATGACAAGAATACGATCTGCTAGATTTGCTACGACGCCAAGGTCATGGGTGATCATGATGATGGCTGTTCCGTATTTTTTTTGGATACTTTTCAATAGTTCAATGATTTGGGCCTGGATCGTTACATCCAAAGCTGTCGTCGGCTCATCGGCGATAAGCAGCTTCGGTCTGGCAGCAAGTGCAATGGCGATCAGAACGCGCTGGCGCATCCCGCCGGAAAATTGATGCGGATAATCCTGCATCCGTCGTTCTGGATCTGGAATGCCGACATCTATCAGCAGCTCGATTGCTTTTTGGCGAGCTTCTTTTTTCGAAAGCTTCTGGTGTGTCTGAATGGCTTCCATCAACTGTCTGCCTATCTTGAAGACAGGATTAAGGCTCGACATTGGGTCTTGAAAGATCATGGCAATTTCTTTTCCACGCAAATTACGCAGACGCTTCTTATCCATTTTCAGGATGTTCTCGCCTTCAAAAAGGATTTCTCCTTTCGGATAAGTTGCTGGAGGCTCCGGATTTAGCTTTGTCAGCGAGTGGGCGAGCACACTTTTCCCGCTGCCGGATTCCCCGACAATGCCGATTGTCTGCCCGGATTCGAGCCGGAAGGATACACCATCAACCGCTTTGACGAGGCCAGCTGGTGTATCCAGGTGTACATGCAGATTGTTCACTTCTAGCATAATGAAACCTCCTCTAGGCAGCTGGTGCTGTTTGCTTTGGTTTGCGTTTTCGTTTCTTCTTGACGCTATGTGGATCGAAGGCATCACGGAGACCGTCACCGAGTATATTCAATGACAAAACAGTAATGACGATTGCGATACCAGGAAAGATAGAGAACCAAGGAGCGATCGTGATATATATCTGGGATTCCTGCAGCATATTACCCCAGGTCGGTGTAGATGGATTAACTCCGACACCGAGGAAGCTTAGTGCTGCTTCTGCCAGTATTGCTTTGGCAAAGATGAAAGTACTTTGCACAATAATTGGAGAAAGTACATTTGGCAGGATATAACGGAAGATGATCACCATATTATTCGTGCCTGTCGTTCTTGCTGCTTCAATGTATTGTGCGTTTTTGATTTGCAGCACGGCAGAGCGTACCACTCGAGCCATGACCGGGAAGAAGGCTATCGTCAGGGCGATGACGATATTCGTAATGCTTCCGCCTAAAGCCGCAACGAGTGCTAATGCAAGCAGAAGGGCAGGGAAGGCGAGAAAGCCATCCACAATCCGCATCAGAATGAAATCGGTCTTGCGAAAATAGCCGGATACAAGGCCGATCAGTGTGCCGATTATAGTCGCCACGACAGCAACAATGACGCCGACAGCCAGTGACACGCGAGCTGCAACGACAACCCGGGCAAAGATGTCACGCCCGAAATCATCTGTACCGAACCAATGGGTGCCAGATGGTGCAAGTAGGCGCTGGTTGGCGTCTATCGCTGCAGGGGAGACCGGCAGCCACACATTGGCAGTTATCGTCGCTAATGCAACGAGTAAGAAAATCGTAAGAGCTATAATGTTCCTCTTCTTGGACATCATCGTTTATGTACCTCCTTCGGCTCAGTCATAGCGGATTCTCGGATCAAGAAATGCATACAAAAGATCGACGATTAAGTTGACCAGGACGTAAATCGCGGCAATAAATAACACGACACCTTGAATTACCGGGTAGTCCCGTCGGTGAATCGAATCGATTAAAAGCTGCCCGATGCCTGGGATGGTGAAAAGTGTTTCAATGATAACCGTACCGCCAAGCAGACCTGCTACTGTGGCACCAAGAACAGTTGTAGTCGGGATGAGCGCATTGGCGAAAACATGCTTCATCAAGACATCGCGTTCACGAACGCCTTTTGCCCGTGCTGTTTTTGTATAATCCTGGTTCACGGAATCAAGCATGCTGTCCCGGAGCATTCGGGCAATGATACCGATTTCTACTAATGCCAGCACAAAAGCAGGCAGCAGCAAATGATAAATCCACGGTCCAAAGCCTTCCGCAAGGGGCATGTAGCCGGCGACCGGGAAGATCGGGAATGTCACACCGAACCCTAGCACAAGCAAAATTGCCAGCCAGAATTCTGGAATTGATACACCTAGAAGGGAAGCATTAGTAAATAATGGATCGAGAATCGTTTTGCGCAGGGACACAATCAGTATCGCAAGCGGAATGGAGATGACCAAAATAAAGAGCAGGGACAATACCATCAAGCTAATAGTCGGTCCAAAGTTACCAAAGATCAGTTCCGTAACTGGCTGGGCAGAGTAGACACTCGTCCCTAGGTCACCTGTGATGACTTGTTTGATCCAGTCGAAGAATTGGATATACAAAGGCTCATTCAAACCAAGCTGTTCTTCTAGCTTTGCGATGGCTTCCGGTGAAGCGTCTTCTCCAAGGATGATGAAAGCTGGATTTCCGGGTGTCAAGTGAACGAGCAGGAATACAATGATGCTGACGACAAGCATAACTGGTATGACAGATAACAATCTGCGGATCGTGTAATTAAGCACATACGTCACTCCTTTATTTAGAAATGGAAGAAAATCGCCTGCGGTAACGCGGGCGATTCCCTCGGGGCATTACTGTGATTTCCATGTATTCCAGAAGCGAGGACCATACCAATCATCATAATCCTGCAGCTTGGAAGTGCGTGCATCCAGAGTGGAAAGGTTGCTTACTTTCTCAAATGGAAGCTCGTCATAGATCGTCTTGTTCAGCTCAGCGAGAATCTCTTGCTGGGCTGCTTCATCTTCTGCTTCACCCCACTGTGCGATAAGCTCCTGCCAGCGTTCGCTGTTGTACCAGCCGCTGCTGTTGGAATCCTGGCTTACTACACCAGCTTGGTTAGGCGAGAAGAATGGAGACCAGCCGACTACGACCATATCCCAGTTTGCGCCATCGCTCCATTTTTCCAGGTAAGTTGCCCATTCATAGGACTCCAACTCAACGTTGAAACCGACTGCTTCAAGCTGCTGTTCTGCGATTTCGGCAATTTTCTTATACTCTGCATGGTCATTAGAGAAGATGATCTTCACTGCCTGCCCATCATAAGAGCTCTCCTCAAGCAGTTTTTTAGCTTCATCCTGATCAAAGGCCTCGAAGTTATCGATGTTTTCATCCGAATAAAGAGCTGTCTGATCTGGTGTAAACAAGGCACCATCTAAATTATAAAACTCGCTGTTGCCGTAAGTTGCTTTGGCAATGGCTTCTTTATCAAGTGCAGCGTGAAGTGCTTCTCTGACTTGAATGTCATCGAAAGGGGCTTCTGATTTATCAGGTGTAATGACGGAATAGCCATTGCTGGAAATAGCTGGTTCGACATTCGGTGTCGTATCAACTACATCATATAAATCAAGCGGAATGGACTGTACGTAATCATATAAATCTGTCTTCAAACCATTAAGCATAACTTGCGGGTCTTTTACGATTTTAAAGTGAATCGTATCCAGGTATGCAGTTTTCTTACCTGTCAAACCGCCCCAGTCTTCTTCTTCACGAGATTGATAGTCTGCGAATTTGGATAGAACAATCTCATTCCCGCGCTTCCAGGAATTAAATTTGAATGGACCTGTACCGATCAGCTGCTCGTTTGTCAGCGGCTGTTCACCTGCGGCTTCAGCAATATCAGCAGGGATGATGACAGCAGATGCTTTCGGGGCGGACATATCAGTAAGCAAAGCGGTATACGGATCGTTAAGCGAAATGACCAATGTCAGGTCATCTGTTGCTTCGACTGAATTAACATGTGTTGCAGTAATCTTACCGACAGAGGAGACCTTCAGCCAGCGGTCGATTGAAGCCTTCGCATCTTCAGCGGTTACATCTTGCCCGTTATGGAATTTCAGTCCGTCACGAAGCGTGATCGTATAGGTTTTCTTATCATCACTAACGGTGTAATCATCAGCAAGTAAAGGGCGTACTTGATAATCATGATCTAGTGCAAACAAACCTTCGTAGATATGCCAGCCGATTTTTCTGGTAGCACTTTCTCCGGAATACATCCAGTCAAGCGTATCAGGATCAGCACTCATCGCCACGTTCAAGTCGCCGCCTTCAACAGGTTCGCCGCCGCTTGCGCCGGAACTGCTGCTGGAATTGCTGGAGCACCCGAATAGGGCTACTGAGGCCATTAAGCCAAATAATATAAGTGCAAATTTCTTATTCAAGACATTTCCTCCTTAGCTTCCCAATAACGAGAATACAATTTTCGTGAATGCTTTTTCCGTAATGAGCAAAGCTTGCTCATCGATGTCGAACTTAGGATGATGATGCGGATAATGTGTGGATGTATCCTCATTGCGGGACCCAACTTTAAAGAAGCTTCCGGGTTTTTCCTGTAAGTAATATGCGAAATCCTCTGCTCCCATCCCAGTTTCAAGCGGGATAACCTGATCCTCACCAAATTCTTCGGAAAAAAGACGCTGCAGAAGTGCTGTTTCTTCCGGGTGATTGTAAAGAGCAGGATAGCCGTGCAAATAATCAATCGAATAAGTTGCGCCGAACCCAGTTGCGATACCGGCTACAATGGACTCTATTTGTTTCCTCACCTGCTGGCGGATGTCGGCATTAAATGTCCGTACGGTTCCTTCCAATCTTGCGGTATCAGGAATAACATTGAATGCCTGGCCAGATTGAAATACACCGAGTGTCACGACTGCTGACTCCAGCGGGTTGACTCTGCGGCTAACGATTTTCTGCAGAGCGCTAACAATATCACTTCCAATTACAATTGGATCGACAGCCTCATGAGGAGCTGCGCCATGACCGCCTTTTCCTTGGATGGTAATCGCAAATTTATCTACGGCAGCCATCTTGAAGCCTTCGCCAACACCGATCTTTCCGATAGGGGCAGCTGAATTAAGGTGGGCGCCATAGACAAAGTCCACACCGTCGAGCGCACCATCTTCAATCATCGCTTTGGCCCCGCCTGGCGGGACTTCTTCAGCTGGCTGGAACAGGAAGACCACTTTACCTTTTAGGCTGTCTTTATGCTTGATTAATGCTTTGGCAGTACCGAGCAATGCTGCAGTATGGCCGTCATGACCGCAAGCGTGCATCACGCCTGATTTCTTAGATCGATACGCGGTTTCCTTTTCATCTTCTATCGGCAGGGCATCGAAATCAGCGCGAAGAGCAATTGTAGGTCCTGCTGTCTTTCCTGCTAGTGTAACAACGATGCCATAGCCACCGATGTTTGTCTGGATATCCTCGTAGCCGAAGCTGCGCAGTTTATCAGCGATGAAACGGGCTGTCTCCGTTTCCTGGAAACTCAATTCTGGATGCTGGTGCAAATAACGTCTCCATTCAACTACTTCTGCGAAATTGTCTTCTAGTTCCGTATGTACTTCTGCAAGTGTCTGCTTAATCTGTTTCATTTTCCAACCTCCTGTAACAATCTTGATATTTCCAATGAAAATAATCGGAATTGAGCCTAAAAAAAGACCCTCTTCCAGACAGAAGAGGGTCTTTAAAAGATTTTCCGCTCTTCTTATCTTCAGTGTCAAACACCTGGAATTAGCACAGTACTGCGTCTTACAGCCTGTTGCTTTGGTTTCGTTGGGCCATTCCCTCCACCAATCTCGATAAGAAATATCAGTTGTAAAGAAAAGGATAGACCGAAAAGTTCTAGGTGTCAATCCTATTTTTTGTCACTACTTTCCTTGATGTGCATCACCTCGCTAAAAATTCCATTAGAAAAAATTCCATTAGAAAAAAATTCATTTGGCAGAAAATTTAAAAAAATGCTTGACTGTACATTCTTGTGTGATAACATAGCTTTAATATAAAAATTATATAGAACTTTTCTTATCCAGAGAGACGGAGGGACTTGGCCCAGTGATGTCTCAGCAACCAGTCTGAGAAGACACGGTGCTAAATCCAAAAGGTATCCGCCTTAAAGATAAGAAGCTGATTCGGTCATGGCTGAACCTTCTTCCTTTTTGGGGAGAAGGTTCTTTTTTTGTTGAAGAGAAGGGTGAGAAGCGGTATGGGATATAGTTTAGAAACAACATTCGTGCAGCTCGGAAATAAGAGTGATGGAGTAACTGGGGCAGTCAATCCGCCAGTGTATCTGTCTACTGCTTATGCACATGGCGGAATCGGCGAATCTACCGGGTATGATTATTCACGGACAAAGAATCCTACTCGTACTGTCCTGGAAGAAGGGTTCGCAGAGCTGGAAAAAGGCGACCGGGCATTTGCATGCAGCTCAGGCATGGCAGCTATTCAGCTCGTATTGTCACTTTTCCGTTCAGGCGATTCCCTGCTAGTGCCAGAGGATATTTATGGAGGTACGTATCGACTATTTGATTTCTATTCGGATGCATATGATGTGTCGCCGATTTATGCACCGTTTCGTTCCGTCGAAGAGACAGCGATGATGATAACGGATGATACAAAAGCAATTTTCCTTGAAACACCGACAAACCCGCTTATGCAGGAGATAGATATTGCTGCCTATGCGCAGCTGGCAAAAGCATACAATCTGCTGTTAATTGTTGATAATACGTTTCTGACGCCTTACTTCCAGCAGCCAATTACAGAAGGTGCAGATATCGTCATTCATAGTGCGACGAAATATATCGGCGGGCACAATGACGTTTTAGCTGGTCTTGTTGTGAGTAAAGGCAGCGAGCTATCAGATCGGTTAGCAGTATTGCATAACGGTACCGGAGCTGTCTTATCTCCGCTCGATTCCTGGCTTCTCATCCGCGGATTGAAGACGCTGCCGCTTCGAATGCGGCAGCACCAAGCAAATGCACAGCGTATCGCAGGTTACCTGGCAGAGGAGCCAAAGGTGAAAAATGTCCTGTATACAGGAAAAGGTGGGATGCTCTCGTTCCGCGTCCAGGAAAGCAGCTGGATTGATACATTCCTTCGCAGCATGAACATCATCACCTTTGCCGAAAGCCTTGGCGGAGTGGAGAGCTTTATTACGTATCCGACAACACAAACACATGCGGACATCCCTGTTGAGGAGAGGGAAGCCAGAGGAATTTGCGATTGTCTGCTTCGTTTCTCGGTTGGAATTGAAGAAACAGAGGATTTGATTGGTGATTTACAGCAAGCATTCGCCAAACTGGATTAGGAGGTCATCTAATGGAAGATCAACATGCTGAGACGACGTGTATACGGGGATCATACAACGAGCAGCGGACTAGTGCGGTGAACGTGCCGATTTATCTATCGTCAACCTTCCATCAGGAAAGCTTCGATGATTTCGGTCCATTTGATTACAGTCGTTCTGGCAATCCGACACGAAATGCACTGGAGCAGAAGGCCGCTGAATTGGAGTCCGGTTCAAAAGCTTTAGCATTTTCATCTGGAATGGCAGCAATATCCTCAGCGTTCATGCTGCTGTCGGCAGGTGATCATGTAATTGTAACCGAGGATGTATACGGTGGAACGTATCGTTTTGTGACAGAGATCCTTCCGAAATTCCAGATTAGTCATTCCTTTGTAGATTTAACCGATTTGGATGCTGTTGAAGCAGCTGTCCGCCCAAATACAAAAGTCATTTACCTGGAAACACCGTCTAATCCCTGCTTGAAGGTGACAGACATCCGGGCAGTTGTGCGGATAGCAAGGCAGAACGATTGTTTAACTTTCCTGGACAATACCTTTTTGACGCCGCTGTATCAGCAGCCATTGGCACTAGGTGTGGATGTGGTCATCCATAGTGCAACCAAGTTTCTGTCAGGGCATAGTGATATTATCGCCGGATTGCTGGTCACAAAGGATATGGAGCTGGGAGAACGACTAGCTTTCATCCAGAATACATTTGGTGCTATTCTCGGTGCCCAAGACAGCTATTTGCTGCTCCAAGGAATAAAGACGTTAGGCGCAAGATTGCGACAGTCGACTGAAACAGCAGAGAAGATAGCTTTGTTCCTGCAGGAGCATCCGCTTGTGGAAGATGTTTTCTACCCTGGCTTGCCCACCCATAACGGACATGACATACATACCGGGCAGGCCAGTGGAAATGGAGCAGTACTATCGTTCTCTCTGCCAAGCAGGGCGCACTCGAAGGTTTTTGTGGAACAGCTTTGCATTCCGATCTTTGCCGTTAGTCTCGGTGCGGTAGAATCCATTCTTTCGTATCCGGCTGCGATGTCACATGCTGCCATGCCGGAAGCTGAGCGCAAAAAACGAGGTATAACAGATGGGCTCTTGCGTTTATCTGTTGGACTGGAGCATGTGGAGGATCTCATAGGAGATCTGCAGCAGGCCTTGAGAGCTGCTGAACGAGTAACAGAAAAAGTAGAAAACTAAAATGGGAGAGATGATGAACATGACAACTAAAACAAAAACGGCACCATTCAGAGCAGATCACGTAGGGAGCTTGCTTCGTCCAGATGTACTGCACAAAGCAAGACAGCAATTCAAAGAAGGCCAAATCAGCAAACAAGAACTTCGCGGAATCGAAACGTCAGAAATTAAAAGAATCGTCGACAAACAGATTGAAGTTGGCTTGGAGCTTGTGACAGACGGAGAATTCAGGAGAAGATTCTGGCATACGGATTTTCTGGAGCATCTGAATGGTATTACGGGTTATGTACCGGACACAGGCTATCTGTTTAAAGGTGAAGAGACAGAACGGTATAACATTAAAAATACTGGTAAAGTTTCATTCAATCATGATCATCCTTTCCTCGAGGATTATAAAGTATTCCAAGACATTGTCGCTGGCAGGGCAGTAGCTAAACAGACAATTCCTAGTCCGAATCAGCTCTTCCATACAGATATCCGTGATCAAACGATTTATCCAGATATCGAGGATTTTGCTTCTGACGTAATCCAGGCTTATAAAGATGCCATTCAAGCTTTCTATGATGCAGGGGTGCGCTATTTACAGTTGGATGATGTTTACATTGCTACACTTTCTTCTCCTGATGCGAAATTCGATGGAGAGCATTCTCGAGAATTCCTGATTGATTTGGCTCGCCGCGTGATCAATGGTGTATTGGAAGGTAAGCCAGAGGATCTTACTGTGACGACACATCTCTGTCGCGGCAACTACCGCTCCACATATATGTTTGGAGGCAGCTATGACTTGATTGCCCAGGACTTATTAGCGAAGGAGAAAGTCGATGGTTTCTTCCTTGAATATGACGATGAGCGCTCCGGTACATTCGAACCGCTTACCTATATTCCGAAGGACGGACCAAGAGTCGTTCTAGGCGTTGTGACTTCAAAATTCGGGGAATTGGAAGATAAAGATGCTGTGATTAGCCGGATTGAGGAGGCAACAAAGTATATCCCTCTTGATCAGATCTGCTTAAGCCCGCAATGCGGCTTTGCCTCTACACATCATGGCAATAAACTGACAGAAGAGGAACAGTGGGAAAAACTGCGCTTCATCGTCGATGTAGCGAAGACAGTTTGGCCAGAAGAGTAATACAGAAGCCGTCAATGTTGACGGCTTTTTTCTCTATTCTATATCCTTAATACGCTTCGCTGGGTTACCAGCAACAATCGTATTTGATGGTACATCTTTCGTTACGACAGATCCTGCAGCCACAATGGAATTGTCACCGATAGATACGCCGGCAAGTATGGTACAGCTTCCGCCGATCCAAACATCATTCCCTATTGTAATTGGAATGGCATAGCCGTCTTTTGTCCTGTCAACTGGCTGTATAGAGTGACCAGCTGTATATATTCCGACATTAGGTCCGATCATGCAATTGTCTCCGACCGTCACCTTTGCCATATCGAGCACAGTAAAGTTAAATCCAGCATAGAAATTTTCGCCTACTTCTATGTTATAGCCCAAGTCACAGTGAAAGTTATGCTCTATGGAAAGATGCTGACCACATTTTCCTAGCAATTCTCTTAACAATTCTTCTTTCTTACTTTCTTCATCTGGCGAGCTAGTATTGAAAGCATGCGTTAACATAGCAGCACGTTTTGTTTTTTGTTTAAGGTCGAGAGAGTCTCTTAAATATGTAACTTTCTCTTTGTTTCCCACAATAATTCACCTGACTTTTTTAATTTTTGTCTATTTTAACACGCTGACTTACATAAGTATGTACGAATAATTCAAATTGGAAAGTAATAGGGAGTATTTAATCCTAGTAAGATAGTAGGCTTTTGAGAAAGCGGTTGCTTCCATATCTTACCGTTGGTTAAAATTAAATTGTTAATATTATTTGAACTTTGTAAATAAGAAGGTGACAGTGTGCAGAAATGGGTTTTCTGGGACGATGGTGATCATTCGCCAGCCTTTAATATGGCGGCGGATGAAATGCTGATGCAATGGCACCGTGAGGGACGGATCGCCCCTGTGCTGCGTTTTTACGGATGGAAGCCTGGCGGGTTTTCCGTCGGGTACTTCCAGAAAACAACAAAATTCAACTTGGAAGAAATTGAGAAGCGAGGATTTGAACTGGTACGCCGGCCTACTGGCGGCCAAGCAGTACTGCATCATCAGGAACTGACGTACAGCATTATCGTATCGGAGGAGTATTTAGGAATACCATCGACAATCAAAGAGGCATACAAAGTTTTATCCGAAGGGTTGCTACTCGGCTTTGACAACCTGGGCATCAAAGCGGAATTCGCCTTACCTGCTGACCCAAAACCGAAGGGCACAGCCAATTGCTTTGAGGAAGCTTCTTGGTATGAAATCAATGTGGACGGAAAGAAAGCAGCTGGAAGCGCCCAAACCAGACAGAAGGGCGTCATCCTCCAGCACGGGTCAATCCCAATCTGGCTGAAACAAGAGGATTTGCTGGAATTGTTCCTATATCCAAGTGACCGTGTCAAAGAGCGTGCTTACAAAAGCTTTATGAACAAAGCTGCAAGTCTGCAGGAATTTATTTCTGAGCAGACTACATTCGAAGAGATAAGAGATGCCTTCTATGATGGTTTTCAAAAAGGACTCGATGTAACATTTGAAAGACTTGAACTGGATGAAGAACAACTAAAAACAATCGAACAGCTAGCCAAAGAGAAATACCAAAATCATGAATTCTTATACGCACGTTAAGGAGGAACGGAAATGGTAAAGAAAACAATGGCACAACGACGGGAAGGCATGCTCCGCAAACCAGAGTGGCTGAAGATCGACTTCAATACGAATGAAGACTATATGGATCTGAAGAAAATGATGAGGGAAATGAATCTACATACAGTATGTGAAGAGGCAAAATGTCCGAATATTTATGAGTGCTGGTCAGTACGAAAAACAGCAACATTCATGATTCTCGGTTCTATATGCACAAGAGGCTGCCGCTTCTGTGCAGTTACTTCTGGTAAGCCGACAGAATTGGACTGGGCAGAACCAGAACGCGTCGCTGATTCTGTTGCTAAAATGGGACTGCGCCATGCGGTTGTTACAGCTGTTGCCAGAGATGATCTGGAAGACGGAGGATCAGCAGTATTCGCGGAAACAGTACGTGCCATCCATCGCAGAATGCCGAATACAACGGTGGAGGTACTGCCGTCCGATATGAAAGGAACGTATGAGAGCATCAAGACGCTGATGGATGCCAAGCCGGATATTTTTAACCATAATATCGAGACAGTACGGCGATTGACACCTTCCGTCCGTCATCGTGCAACTTATGATCGCTCACTTGAATTACTTGATCGCGTCAAATCGATTTCCCCGGATACACCGACAAAATCAAGTATCATGCTAGGTTTGGGAGAGAAGAAGGAAGAGATTGAGCAGGCAATGGACGATTTGCTGGAACATCGTGTTGATATCATGACAATTGGCCAATACTTACAGCCATCATTCAAGCACCTGAAAGTACAAAAATATTACCATCCAGACGAATTCGCCGAACTGAAGGAAATAGCCTTGCAAAAGGGCTTCCGACACTGCGAATCAGGCCCGATGGTCCGCTCCTCTTATCATGCGGACGAACAAGTGAATCCAGAAGCGAGACAGCGGCAGTTTGGCGGTTGTTCGTAATAATCGATAAAGGAACGTGCCTGTTGGCATGTTCCTTTTTAATTTTTTTATTGGATATGCACATATGTGCGTGAGAGAGATAAGTTGTGTCATATGAGCGTTTTTTTGTTGATTCTACTTTGAAAGCGTTTTATATTAAGTGCATAAGGCATCCAACATTCATATGAAATCACAATGCGCATAAAGGAGCTTACCTATGGATTGGCAAGAAGAGAGACGTCTCGTTAAAGTAGCCAGAATGTATTACGAAGAGAATATGACCCAAAATGAAATAGCTAAGGAACTTGGTGTATACAGAACAACTGTTACGCGCTTGCTGCAAAAAGCAAAAGACCAGAAGATTGTCACGATCCATATCGAGAGCGCGCTCTTGGAATATGTATCTATCGAAAAAGAGCTGTGTCAGCTTTTTGGACTGAAGGATGTTGTAATCGTGCCATCTTCGGCAGATAGTTTGAAAGAGATTGGAAAAGCAGCCCTCCGTTATCTGGATGGAATCATAACAAAGGATGATGTGGTTGGCTGTGCATGGGGCAGGACACTTGGAATGATGGCACAGGAGGCGCAATTCCAATATAAGCGGGGAGGAAGATTCGTCCCCCTCGTAGGTGGTCCAGGTCAAATGCCTGTTGAGGAGCATGTGAATGCGATTGTCTATTCGATGGCAAGAGCTTTCGGAGGAGAGACAAATTTCATTGATGCTGCAGCAATCGTAAAATCAGTCGAAACACAGAGTGAAATACTGAAGTCCGGCTATATGACACATATCAGAGATCTTTGGGAAAGCTTGTCAATAGCGCTTATAGGTATCGGCTCTCCTATGAAATCTTCTAATCTGGTATGGAGTGGTTTTCTCGGAAAAGAAGAAGTAGAGAAATTGGAGAATCAAGAAGTTGTCGGAGATGTATGCTCACGATTCTATGATATTAAAGGACAGGAATTGGCCACGGACTTAAAAGAAAGAGCTATTGCTATTCCTTTCTCCAAATTGAGGGAAGTAAAGTATTCTATCGCGCTGGTAGAGTCTGTATCCAAAACCGATTCCATTATTGGTGCTCTCAACGGCGGAATAGCCAATGTCTTGATCACAGACGAAGTAACTGCAAGGTCAATTATTAAGAGAAAGAGGGAGGGGATACTTTGATCTTATTATTTATCATTTTATTAGCGCTCGGGTTCCTGTTACAGAGTGTTTTAGGTGTATTTCAAATCAAGAATTTCAATAAGCATTACAGCGAGCTAAGGAAAGTCGGCAGAGTAGCCATAGGACGTTCAAAGGGAATCTTCCGTTCGGGTGCTGTGCTTATGCTGGCGCTGGATGCGAAGGCAAACATCATTCAGGCAGAAAAGATGCAGGGTCTTACGATTTTAGCAAGATGTAAGCGTGTTCAATCATTAGAGGGACAGCCATTATTATATATGGATGAAGATGCTATAAAAGGCATGGATCCATTCTTGCGAAAAGCATTAAAGGACGCGCAAAGAACATACGAAATTATCATGTCTGGCGGAACAGTGGAGAAACCAAAGTCACCTATACAATCAATATTTGGATTATTCAAAATAAACAGAGAGGTGAAGTGAGATGGATTTTATCGTAAAAGCTGCTGAAGGATTTATTAGATTATTTGAACGAGGAGGAGAGACGTTTCTTGGATTAGTCGGCGATATTGTACCTTTGCTGATCATGCTGCTTGTGGCAATGAACGCTTTGATCCAATTTGTAGGTCCTGACAAAATCGAAAAATTAGCTACAAAATCTTCAAAGAATATCTTTACTCGTTATATGGTACTGCCTTTCCTAGGAACTTTCTTCCTTCTTAATCCTATGACGCTTTCTCTAGGGAGATTTCTTCCGGAACGCTATAAACCAGGATATTATGCTGCAGCAAGCTATTCCTGTCACAGCATGAATGGTTTCTTCCCACATGTCAATCCAGCAGAGCTATTCGTTTTTCTCGGTATCGCATCAGGAATTACGCAGCTCGGTCATTCCACAACTGATTTGGCATTGCGTTATCTGTTAGTGGGTCTTGTTATGAATATGATTCGCGGTTGGGTTACAGATTTAATGGTCAGCTATGTCGAGAAGCAGCAAAACGTAAAACTGAGCGCGACAGTCAACAACGTCGGAAAAGGAGTGTAGAGCAATGGGAGAGCAATTTAGCGCTATTAAAATTTCAAAAGGAAATGGCGGATTTGGTGGACCGTTAGTCATCCAGCCTACACCTGAAAAAAATAAGATTGTAAATATCACAGGTGGACCGATTAGTGAAGTAGCAAATACAATTGCTGAGCTCACAGGGGCAGAAGTGGTGAACGGATTTAAAACTTCCGTACCTGAAGAGGAAATAGCATGTGTCATCATCGATTGCGGCGGAACATTGCGAGCAGGACTTTATCCGAAGAAACGAATCCCGACAATCAATATCATGCCAACTGGTCAAAGCGGTCCGATGGCGAAATTCATTACGGAAGATATATACGTATCCGGAGTGAAGCCGGCTCAAATAGAAAAGCAAGGTGTTCACGAAGCAAGTGTAACTGAGGCCAGCGCAGCAGTTGAAGTGAAAGAGCAGGCTTCGAAACCAAAATATGATTCGAGTAAGAAGATCAGTGATCAGTCTGGCGGATTGATGACCAGGATTGGAAAGTTAATGGGTGGATTTGTTAACGTCTTCTATCAAGCAGGGCGTGACGCAATTGATACTGTTCTGAAAACGATTTTGCCTTTTATGGCGTTTGTCTCTTTATTGATTGGTTTGATTCTCGGCTCAGGTATCGGTGATGTGTTTGCGAATATCTTATCGCCGCTTGCAGGGAGTATTTGGGGGCTGCTTGCTTTATCAGCAATTGTCTCGTTCCCGTTACTTTCTCCATTCCTTGGACCAGGAGCAGTAATTGCCCAAGTAATCGGAACATTGATCGGTGTAGAAATTGGCAGAGGAAATATCCCGCCAAACTTTGCTTTGCCAGCTGTATTTGCAATCAATTCCCAAGCAGCTGCTGATTTTGTTCCTGTAGGGTTGGGACTGGCAGAAGCAGAAACAGAAACAGTCGAGGTAGGAGTGCCAGCTGTGCTTTACGGAAGATTCCTAACGGGAGCTCCAACCGTATTCGTTGCTTGGCTGGCTAGTTTCGGAATGTACGATTCATAAGGAGGAATACACAATGTTAATTTATCAAACAGAAATCACTAAAATAGGACCTTTAGCGTCCGAATTCATAGAAGCTGATATGCTTATTCTCTTTAAAACAGACGCTCCGGCAGAATTGGCAGATTATTGCCTGCTGCATGAGCAGAATGAACTGAGCGAGGATATATCTGCTGGCGATACACTTTATATTGGTGATCAGCCCTTCCGAATTTTGGAGGTAGGAGAAGCAGTGAACAAAAATCTAGCTGCACTTGGTCACATAACAATACGGCCTAAAGCTGGAGAGGAAGAAAACCTTCCTGGAACACTAGTCATTGAACAAGGAGATATTCCAGCTTTAAAAGAAGGAGCAACACTTACTATTAAAAGATAAATGAGGGAGATGTACAAAAAATGGTACAAGAATTAAATAAAACTGTAATCGTAGCTGGAGGAGCACAGAACTTAGGCGCCCACTTGGCGAAGCGATTAGGAGAAGAAGGATATAATGTCGTCGTTTTTGATAAGCAAGGTGATCAAGCGGAAGCCGTAGCCGGTGAGATTGCGAGCCAATTATCCATCAAAACTGCAGGCTATGCAGTGGATGTTACAGATGAGAGTGCTATCGAAACAGCGATGACCGATGTCAATCAGCGCTTTGGTTCAATTGATTTGCTAGTATACAATGCGGGTGTAGCCAGAAGTACAAAGATTACTGAATTCACTCTCTCA
This sequence comes from Terribacillus saccharophilus, assembly GCF_002272075.1. Taxonomy (GTDB): domain Bacteria; phylum Bacillota; class Bacilli; order Bacillales; family Amphibacillaceae; genus Terribacillus; species Terribacillus saccharophilus_A. The sequence continues at coordinate 3,771 of NZ_NPBJ01000024.1, read as the reverse complement.
GATTGGGAGTTGTCCTTGGATGTTAATTTAACAGGATATTTCCTTTGTGCAAAGCACGCTAGTATGTATATGATCAAGCAAAAATCCGGGAGCATCATTCAAATCAATTCCAAATCAGGCAAAGTAGGCAGCAAGCACAATTCAGGCTATTCTGCTTCCAAATTTGGGGGCGTTGGACTGACGCAAAGTTTAGCACTTGATCTCGCTGAACATAATGTCCGCGTCAATAGCATAATGCCTGGGAATCTGTTGCATTCCCCTATGTTCCAAAGCCTTATACCATCATATGCCAAAAAGCTTGGTGTGGAAGACAGTGAAGTAGAACAAATTTACATTGATAAGGTTCCTTTGAAAAGAGGCTGCTCCTACGATGATGTTGCAAATGCCGTTATTTTCTATGCTTCCGATGCTGCTTCCTATATGACAGGGCAGTCCATCAATGTGACCGGCGGGCAAGTTATGCACTAAGCTAAAGGAGGAGAAGTACATGAAAATCTTAATGGATGGATCAGATGCAGATGTATTCCGACAATTGAACGAGTATTTACCACTGGATGGCGTTACTACCAACCCTTCCATTCTCGCAAAAGGAAAGGGAACGGCAGAAGAACAAGTGCTCCAACTAGCAGATTTGCTAGATAAGCAGCAGACCCTGCATGTTCAAGTGGTATCCTCTAAATACGAACGAATGATTGAAGAAGCAAAAAGGATAAGTGAAGCTTTATCTCGTGATGTTTTTATAAAAATACCTGTATCCCCAGATGGGTTGAAGGCAGTGAGAAGTCTAAGTGAGGAAGGCATTCGTACGACGGTGACAGGAGTCTACACAACGATGCAGGCCGTGATGGCAGCAAAAGCAGGAGCAGCCTATATAGCACCATATATCAATCGTATTGATCTTGCTCATGGAGACAGTGAAATTGTCATTAGCCAAATTGTTCAGACATACCGAACGTACGGTTTCTCTACTAAGGTGTTAGCAGCCAGTTTCAAAAATACACGCCAAGTAATTAGCGTAATGGAAGCTGGTGTAGAAGAAGTGACCCTTTCAACAGATATACTAAAGAATCTTATCCATCATAAAGAAACAGAAAAGAGTATGGAGGCATTCACGGAAGATTTCGCTAGTAGATTTGAAAATAGAAATGAAATGTTTTTAACATAGCTGAAAGTCATAGAATCCGCTAAGGTTGTTGAACAATCTTAGCGGTATTTTGTTGTTGAAAAAGGAATAGAGCTAAAATCTAGGATAAATATCAATTAATTTATAAGAAATTTAAAATAGAACAAGACAATAAAACAATCAAGCTCTAAAATATAAGACAATATACATAATTATGAATGAAGAAGGAGGCTGCATATGAAACAAAACCAAACTGCTATTTTATTAATTATATCCATTATCGCTATATCTTTCGCAGCCATCTTCGTGAAATGGTCTGATGCACCAGCGACGATTCTCAGTATGAACCGGATGTATCTGGCATGCCTTTTACTGGTACCGATTGTATGGATAAAGCGAAAGGAGTTCAAAAAGATTGGAAGGAAAGAAGCGCTGGCTTTCGTATTGTCAGGAGCCTGCCTAGCCGCGCATTTTGCGCTCTGGTTCAGTTCTTTGAAACTGACGACTGTGGCAAGCTCTACCATCATTCTTTCGATCCAGCCTATTGTCGCGATGATAGGAGGATTTTTGATTTATAGAGAGCGGGCGTCAAAAGCCGTGATTGTAACTATCGGTATCTCCATTATTGGGGTTGTCATGGTAGGATGGGGAGACTTCGGATTACAGACGCCATCCGTTTTGATCGGAGATCTTTTATCCTTTCTATGTGTAATCGCTGTTGTAGGTTATTTATTAATCGGGCAAAGCAATGTGAAGAAAGTGTCGCATTGGATATATAGTTTCTGTGTCTTTCTTTCAGCAGCTGTATGGTTGAACGTTTATAATCTAGTAACTGGAGTACCAATTCGTGGTTATGACTTCAACGAGTGGAAAATCTTTTTACTATTAGCTATCTTCCCGACAGTTGCGCACGTCATATTTAATATGCTCTTGAATTTTGTAAATTCGACCACGATTTCAATGAGTGTATTGGGAGAACCAGTAGGTGCAACTCTCTTGGCGGTCTGGTTATTAGGGGAGAAATTAAGCCCGCTGCAAATTGTTGGAGGAGCTATTGCATTGCTTGGCGTTCTTATGTTTTTGATTCGGCAAAATAGTGAGTATCGTGTGGTGGAAGAAAATCAACGGGAGGTACGTTAACACATAACAGCAGGAGATTTTTAACATTTATTTGAAATACAGTTAGAAATGTGTGTAGCTAATAAGAGAAAGGCTAAAAAATTGGCAGGTGGATCCTGTATAATACAGTGTCCTGGCCTGCCAAACGTAATATTTTCTTTTTGAACTAATATTTTATAAAGAAATAACTCATATTTTTATTTCTTAAGTTCCTCATTGAAGATTAAACCACGTTTAAATTCAATAATTTTAAGTCGGTTGGTATCTTTTATAAAGATGCTCTTATACTTTTCTTGATCCTCATCATCACTCATAATAAGGATGCGTGTATTTTTGTTATCCGTTTCAACTTTTGTTTGGTATTTTTGAATATTTACCTTCTCGTTTAACACCTCATATTCTGTATAGTCTTGCAATTTTGTTTCGTTGTTTTGAATTAAACTGGTATTGTCATTTTGCTGAGAATGATCGGTGTTGAGTGTAACACCTGATAATAGTAGTGTAGCTGCTGCTGTAGTTATTAAAAATGTCTTCAAAGATATTACCTCCTTTTGTGCGTTCTGATACTTACTTTACCCCCTATTAATGAGAATTTAATGAGAATAATATTGGAATTTCCTTAGAAGACAATCTTTTCTATTTAATTAATATTTTCTTCTATATGACGAATGTTCAGAAGATCGGTATTATGGCATTCTGAAAGCCCAAGGAACTAAAAACAGGAACAGCATAACGTGATATGGCGGAAATGCAAAAGGGCGGCGTATTGCGTATTATTGATGTCTATTATTTTCATGTATTTGTTACTAAACCTCGATCTGTATGAATTAGTGTGGGCGAGGAGATGGAGGTTTTTTGGGAGAATATCCATCTCCTATCCAATGGACCAAGCAAAATGAAAGCACCATCTTCATATTCACCCATAAAATTAATAGAAGAAAGAGTTGGGATTTCCTCATCTCGGACAGGGATTCCGAACTCCTTCATTTTTTGGACATATTGTAAAATCTGATCCGTCGAGAGATTGATTTCACTTATTGACAAGACATTATTAGCGGAAAAATCACGATCAGAACTTGCAGGAGATGTTTCTGTTCTTGCGATGAATTCGACGATTTTTCCAGCTGGATCCTCAAAATAGCAGGCATATGCCTGTGTTCTTTGGTTAAAGTGTACCTCGTCTTGATGGTCTTCTGTAAGGAGCGGAACACGCGATGCTAACCAAGCTTTCGCTGCATAGAACATATTGGAGGGAATATTGAAGGCAAAATGATAATAGTGAGAATCATTTTCGTTTTTATGTAAAACTAACTGACTTTCTCCGATTTTAAATACAGCCATATCTGCATTATCATCGAGGCTAGTGAAATCTAGGGTTTCTTTGTAGAAATTAACGGTTTCTTTGAAATGGTTTATTTGCAACTCAATTTTTTCTATTTTCAATAGTATCCTCCTCGTGGAAACAATAGTTATAAGTTCAATATATTGTCTGATTGATTAATTTTCCAATTATTTGCTTATGAGGCTGG
>NZ_NPBJ01000023.1 GCF_002272075.1 Terribacillus saccharophilus | reverse complement strand
TCGAAGCGGTGCTCTAGAATAATATTCGGTTTTAAGCAATGGGAATTTAGTTATGTCCCAGTCTCTATTTGTAATTGAATTATTTAATTAGGATACAACACATGTGTACCATCAAAGAACATCCAGAAAGGATTTTCTCCCTTTTGTGTTAACTCTGTAGTAACCGTTATTTGGCCATCACCAAATACGAAGTGGATATCTCCCTGGTTGCCTTGACCGTCCTCATCATAATGGAGTGCAGCCTGGTTATCAGTGATCGTAATTGTTCCATCTACAGATGCCATGCGGATAGCGTTTGGTGGTTGGTCTGATGTAACCATCACCTGAGCTGTATTTTCATCCATTGCTTCAAAATTCATGTAAGGTGATCCATCGTTATTACCTGTGCTCCAGAAACCATTGTAGTCGGAAAGATTTATTGTAGTTTCTGATGCTGGCTCAGCAGTTTCTGCTTGTGTATCAGGTTCTTTCGCTTCTTCCGCATTCCCCAGAGTATTATCTTCTTCTGTTTCGGTTTCATTAGATACTTCTTCAACTGGCTCTTCCTCTGTTTCTTGATCTTCTGAAACAGTTGAATCACTTGCAGCAGCATCAGCATCAGTAGTCTCTTGTTCAGCAGTACTTTGTGTAAGCATACCGTTAACAGAGTTGACGCCTATCTCCCAATTGGTGCTATTAGTGAAAACATAAATCTTGTCTTCTTCTGCATCATATTCCGATATATTCTCAAAGTCATCTTCATATGTTGCTTGCAGAAGTGCTGCTGCTTCATCAGAAGTCAATTTAAGATTCTCTGTGGGTTGTTCGGATGACCAATCATCTAATTTTAACTCGTTCTTGTCATTAACTAGTTTTATCGTGTAGACATATGCATTATTGTCCATATCATTTCCAGCCGCTATTGCTGTCACAATATAGTTCTCATTTTCTTTTGTAATCTCTACCCGTGAATCGAAAGCGAGGTGTGGTTTGGGATTTGCATCACATTCACAATAGGTTGCTTCGGCTAATTCTGGCATTTTATCTTCTAAGAAACTTTCAGTTGCGATAGGTTGGATAATCTCTTTTAATTTCTCTATATCATAATTGCCTTTTACAAAATCATATTCTTCTTGTCCTTTTAGCAGTGCGGCATAAACCAGCTCCACACTTTTCTCTGCTGCTTCTTTAACTTCATCATCTGTGAATTCTTTTACTTTTTCTTCTTCTTTAGGAGCTGGTGTTTCTGCTGCAGCTTCCTTTTTTTCAGGGTTAATAATTTTTGTGTAAGTGTAATAACCGCCTGTACTAAGCACTGCAGCTGCTATTATTACAGTCAATATTTTTGTGAACATGCGTCTTTTATCCCTCTCCATTTCGTTTTTGGTCCATAATACCTACCTATTATAATGGGAAACATTTAATTAAAGTAAATAATTTTCCTTTTTTAATTAAAATTAGTAGATAATGAGTGCATGTATGCTCTGTACTGAATGAATAATAAATAGGAAAATATGGGGGGAGAAGAATATAACTACTCTTAACTTCAAGATGGAAACACAATATTGGCTTTCCAATGAGGAAGAAGATTTATGCTCACATGGACAAATTCATTTGGAAGTGGACGGGACAATTATTACACAAGCTGGCAAGGGAGAAGAATGGGGGATTAGTGAATCAGCGCTAGCATTACTTCGTACACTGGATGTGGACTATATAAGTAATCCAGAGTGCAAGGAAGGGTTAATCCTCCATGGATGTGGGATAATGCTGATGTCTGGGTGCCCAATCTCTATTCACTGGTCAGTTCAGCACAAAAGCGATGAAGTATTTTTGTCAGACTTTGTTAAATTTACAAGCACTAGTCTGGCAGAAGGAAAGATCGTATATCCAGATGTAAGTGTATCTGTTAAAAAGATTCAGTATGAACAACAGATCCTGCAATTTGCAAAACAAGCAAAAGCATTTTACGAGATTTCGAAAACGAAAAAGATTGAAGACGATTTCGACCAAGAAATGTATACAGAATTCTGGCAGGAATATAACTATCTCCTGCAAAAGCATACAATAGAATAAGTTGTTATACTCTAACCTTGCGTGTTATACCCCGATCCTATGTACAATACTCCTATCAAACTTTTCCGACAACGGGAAAGAAAAGCAGGAGGAGTCAACATGGCGAAAACAGGAACAGATTTAGTAAAACGTGGTATGGCGGAAATGCAAAAGGGCGGTGTCATCATGGATGTCGTGAATGCAGAGCAGGCAAAGATTGCGGAAGAGGCGGGCGCAGTAGCGGTTATGGCGCTTGAGCGTGTCCCTTCTGATATTCGTGCTGCCGGTGGTGTTGCGCGGATGGCGGATCCGACAATTACAGAAGAGGTATTGAATGCTGTTTCTATCCCGGTCATGGCTAAGGCTCGAATTGGACATATTGTGGAAGCACGGGTGCTGGAATCTATGGGTGTCGATTACATAGATGAAAGTGAAGTGCTGACCCCAGCGGATGAAGAATATCATTTGAACAAAAGTGAATTTACGGTACCGTTCGTCTGCGGAAGCCGAGATCTTGGTGAAGCTGCCCGTCGCATCGGGGAAGGTGCTTCCATGCTCCGGACGAAAGGAGAGCCAGGAACAGGTAATATCGTGGAAGCTGTACGACATATGCGTAAGGTGCAGTCCCAAGTACGCAAACTAATCTCCATGGATTTGGATGAAGTGATGACATTTGCTAAAGATCTTGGTGCACCATACGACGTATTGCTTCAGATTCGTGAAGCTGGCAAGCTTCCAGTTGTAAACTTCGCTGCCGGTGGTGTGGCGACTCCAGCAGATGCTGCACTAATGATGCAGCTTGGAGCGGATGGAGTGTTCGTTGGTTCTGGTATCTTTAAATCTGATAACCCAGCGAAGTTTGCTAAAGCTATTGTTGAAGCGACAACGCATTATCAGGATTACAAGCTGATTGCAGAACTTTCCAAAGGACTTGGCACGCCGATGAAAGGAATCGACATAGCAAGTCTATCTCCAGAAAACAGAATGCAAGAACGTGGTTGGTAAGGGAAGGGAGATCTGCTCTATGAAAATCGGTGTATTAGCACTTCAAGGTGCGGTGGTTGAGCATGCACGGACAGTAGAAGCTGTCGGAGCAGAAGCTATCCTAGTCAAGCGCGTGGAGCAGCTTGCTGAATTGGATGGACTGATTTTGCCAGGAGGCGAGAGTACGGCAATGCGCAGGCTTATCGATCGGTATGATTTCCTGGAGTCGTTAAGAGCTTTTGGCGCAGCTGGAAAACCAATCTTCGGTACTTGTGCAGGGATGATTCTGCTGGCAAAAAGAATTAACAACCAGCAGACGAGTCATCTTGGTTTGATGGATGTGACTGTGGAACGAAATGCTTTCGGCCGTCAGGTAGACAGCTTTGAAACAGAGCTTGAAATCAAAGGTGTGGCACAAGATTTCCCTGCAGTATTCATCCGTGCGCCTTATATTATCGAGGCAGGACCAGGTGTTGAAGTGCTGAGTGAAGATACAGGACGTATTGTAGCAGCAAGAGATGGACACTATTTGGCGACTGCTTTTCATCCGGAGCTTACTGCAGATACTAGATTGATGGGATATTTTGTTGAGATGGTAAAAGAAGCTGCTGTAAAAGCTTAAATAGTATTCTCACTGAAAAGAAGATCATTTTATGATCTTCTTTTTTGCATGCTATGTGGATTATTTTCCCTTTCTATCTTCAATTCGTATCTCTTGCAATCTAGTCTTTTGTGTATTATATTTTTCATCGTTGAATATTTGATACGTCAACTAATTGTATGCAATTTAATGAAACATCTCAAAATTGCAAAGGAGATTTTAAAATGGAGAACTATCAAGACCTTTTGATGAAACAGCGTACTTTCTTCAGAAGCGGACAAACGAAGGATGTACAATTTCGTATAGATACACTAAATAGATTGAAAGATTTAATCCAGAAGCATGAACAAAGCATTCTGGACGCAGTGAAGCAGGATTTGAACAAATCTGAATTGGAAGCTAAACGGGCCGAGGTAGGTCTTGTATTAGCTGAAATTAACTTCACTTTAGAGAATTTGGAGTCTTGGGCTGAAACGAAGGAAGTACCTACAGCAGCTTCGCATGAAGGAGCAAAAAGCTTCATCAAGCCAGAACCTTATGGGGCTGCACTCGTAATCGCACCATGGAACTACCCATTCCAGCTGGCGGTATCCCCACTGGTAGGAGCAATTGCTGGTGGAAATACTGCTGTATTGAAACCATCTGAATTGACGCCGAAAACGTCAGCAATACTTTCAACCATATTCAATGATAACTTCCCAGAAGAATATCTGAGTGTTGTTGAAGGGGAAGTGGAAACAAGTACTGCATTGCTCAAAGAAGACTTTGACTACATCTTCTTCACAGGCAGCACTGGCGTCGGTAAGATTGTGGCAGAAGCTGCAGCGAAGCATTTGACGCCAATGACACTGGAGCTTGGTGGTAAAAGTCCGACAATAGTCCATAAGGATGCGAATCTGGATGAAGCAGCTCAGCGAATCGCTCGTGGGAAATTCGCCAATGCTGGGCAGACATGTGTTGCGCCAGATTACCTTCTTGTTCATAGCAGTGTAAAAGAAACACTGTTGGAAAAACTGATAGACGTCATTACTGCAACATATGGAGACAACGTCGTCCAAAATCCAAACTTCGGACATGTGGTCAGTGAAAGACATTTTGATCGTCTGGCAGGCTTCCTGAACAACGGAACAATTGCAGCAGGCGGAAAATCCGACCGCTCCCAGCTAATAATAGAGCCGACAATTCTTGATTCTATTTCATGGGATGATCCAATTATGCAGGATGAAATCTTCGGACCAATCCTACCGGTTATCACTTATGATGATCAAGCTGATATCATTGATCAAATTGTGAGACGACCAAAACCACTAGCACTTTACCTGTTCTCTGAAGATGAAAACTTCCAGGATGAAATATTAAACAGGATTTCATTCGGCGGTGGTGCAATCAACGATACAATCAGCCAGATGACTTCCCACTACCTTCCATTCGGAGGAGTTGGTGCAAGCGGTATGGGAGCATATCACGGTAAAGCCAGCTTTGATACTTTTTCTCATTACAAGAGCATCTTAAAGCGTTGAAGTAAATAAAGGAAAGAGGAGTCAGTCAAAGGACTGACTCCTCTTTTTTTTTGTTTAATATGTATGGAAAATTCAACCTTTAACTCTATCTCTATCTTTTAGTTTTTTAGCTAACCGCATAGCAAATAACTGAGGAACCAAAAACAAAACACTAGCAAAGATTAATAATTGGTTTGGAGTGAGAGGCTTAAAATAGCCGCCCCATTCTTCATTCCAAGACATTTCATTTATGAAATAAAATGAAATTATAACCGATATTATGTTACCAATAATAAGATAGATTGAACTACTAAAGAGTTTTCCTAAAAAAGCAAGAAGTAAAGTCGCCATCAGCATAAGTAAATAGCCAAGCATAGAACGGTTTGCAAAATCCTGATACATGGAATTATAAACAAAAGGAAAACAGTACAAGCAGACTATTAAAATACCAACAATTATTTTTTTCATATATTGTCACCTCTTTTTGTATTTTACAATAGAAGGAATATATTGGTGACTTAATAAATTATTGAAACCTGTATTATGTTATCTACGTATGTTAGAAAAAGATAAAGGAAGTGACGTACATGAATGAGAAAGGCTGTCTGAAATGCGGTGGTACGGAGGTTTCACAAAAGGAAGTTGCGATGACAGGAACTGGTCTGTCTAAATTATTTGATGTCCAGCACAATCAATTTCTAGTAATTTCATGTACGCAGTGTGGTTATTCGGAATTATATAATAAACAATCTTCACAAGGTAGTAATCTACTGGACTTATTTTTTGGTTAAAAGCTATCCGATTAGGATAGCTTTTTTGTTAGGTCTGGGAAGGGTGTTTTCTTTAAAAAGTAGGCGAAGAAGCGCTTGAAGGCTGCATCGCCTGCATAATGTCGCAGAGAATCATGACGCCTTCCTGTAATAGCTTTTCATTCGCGTACGAATAGCTGAGCCGGAATGTGCTATGTTCATTTTCAATGGCAAAGCAAGCTGATCCTGTTAAGAAGGAAACATGCCGTTTTGTCGCTTCATACAGGAGGACATTGCTGTCCAGCCAAGCGGGAAGCTGAATCCAGACATTCAAGCCGCCCTTTGGAATATGCCATGTAACGCCTGAAGGCGCCTGCTTTGACAGTACTGCCAGCACGGTATCCCGGCGGCTCTTCAGTGCAGCCCGCAGTCGTTTCAAATGCTGCTCCATCTTGGTAGAATCTACTAACGGAAGAATTACCTTCTGCGGCAGGAGCGGGCTGCCCAAATCCATGTTCGCTTTTGCTGCATACAGCCGTTTAAAGATTGATCCTGAAGCTGCAATTAGTCCAATCCTGCATCCTGGTGCGATTGTTTTGCTTAATCCTTTTAAATAAATAACATGCCCTGTTTTATCCATACTTTTGATCGGAAGCGGGGGCTTACGGTCAAAATAGATATCACTGAATGGATCATCCTCCATAACAAGGCAATGATGGCTTTCAGCGATATCGAGCAGTACTTTTCGCCGCTGCAGCGGCATAATAGTTCCGGTCGGATTATGGAATGTTGGTGTTGTATAAATCAGCTTTGGTTTATGCTTCTCGCATAAGCTATGCAGCATATCTACGCGCATGCCATCTTCATCAACTGGAACGGTAAGGATGGTTGCACCACGGCTGCGGAAAACATCAATGGCGCCAGGATAAGTCGGTGCTTCCATGATCACGACATCACCAGGACCGATGAAAGTCCGGGCAACAAGGTCGATACCTTGCTGGGATCCGCTTGTAATGAGCAGATTTTCTGGTGTGGTGGTGATTTTTGATTTCTCCATGTTTTGGGCCATTTTCTCCCGTAATGCAAGATCTCCTTGAATGCCGCCATATTGCGAGAGAATACGGGGATTTTGCATGAATACTTGTGCAATCAGCTGATCCATATATTGATTCGGGAACAAAGCCGGATCAATCATTGAAGAGGAGAAATGGTAACTCGCATCCGAATCCTGAAAACGAGCATATTGGGAACGGTGCAAATAATCAGGAATGCTCAGCTGCCAATCAAGATCCTGTCCTGATTTACTTGGTTCTGGCTGCTGCTGCGTTTTCACATACGTGCCTTTTCCCTTGCTCAATTCAAGGAATCCATCTTCTTCTAGCTGTTTGTATGCTTTCATTACAGTGACGAGACTAACCTCGATGTCTTTTGCAAGCTGTCTGACTGTCGGCAGCTTCGTTCCGCCTGTCAGTAAGCCGGATCGAATTTTATCGACGAAAGAAACATATATTTGCTTGGAAAGCGGAATAGCTTCATTTTTATTGATTGTAATCATCTATACTGCCCCTATGTGTTATAGCTTGTTATAGTGTTCTGTTAGTATAGCATGTTTCCAGTATACTAGGTGATAGATGAGCGAAAGAACAGGTGAATGACATGACGGAAAAACATTATCTGGTTGCTAATAAAAGACTCAAGCAAGGTGAATATGGAAGCAACCCATTTTGGGTTCTAGCTGAAGAAATAGATGAAAGTGAGCTGAAAAACGTATATTTTAGACAGATGCATGAGTGGAAGGGACAAAAATACTGGCTTATATATAAGACCAAAAATGATTGTCATGGTATTAAGATTGAGCGCAGGAGGGATCTAGCGATACCGCATGTTGCTAACAAGTTTATCTATGAATTGGATTGTCCCGATGAAAGGCTTGCTTACGAAGCTCTTTTCCGATTTGTCGAAGAGCAGCTATGGTTTGGGGATAAGATAGAGCTGTACACTTGCTTAGATGGTGAAGAAGATGCTGCCCGCCGTACAGCTTGTAATACTGTTATTCATTTGGATGCCGGTCTATACATATCTGGAGGAGCATCTTTTCCGATTAGCAAGGAAAATCAGGTGGCTGATCTGGCTCGAAAATTCAGGTGGTATGATCGCCAATATGCTGTGATACAGCGCTGAAAAACATCACCTTTTATTAACGATTGCATGCATCGTATTCAGATTCATTAAATGGTCAGTTATTTCATCTATGGCCTGAGCTTCATCTGTCCCATCTGCGTTCACTGTAAATGAACTATGCTTATTAATACCAAGATTCATGACCTGCATGATACATTCAGGAGCATTCTTTAGATCAACGGATTGCCCTTTATACAAAATGTTTATGCTGGAAGAGAAATTTCCCGCAATGCTGACTAATCTAGCAGCATACCGCGCAAATCCGGTTTCGATGGTTACATAAAAGTTTTTTTCAAGCATTCTCAGTACTCCTATAAAATAGTAAATGATAGTCAGAGCCCAAAGAAAGGGCTCTGATAATCTTTGTATCTTACAAACCTGTTCTTTTCTCGAGTTCTTCTGGGTAGCGTGCTCCCAACAGTTCTATTTTTGAAGCCGCTGTACTAATTTGGCTTAATTCATCGGCAGATAAATCAATAGCTGCAGCTCCCAGGTTTTCAGTCAGTCGTTCTCTTTTGGTTGTACCTGGAATCGGTACGATCCAATCTTTCTGAGCCAAAAGCCAGGTAAGAGCGATTTGTGCTGGTGTAGCATTCTTCTGTTGGGCTACATCTTCAAGCAGTACCACCATAGATTGATTTGCTTCCAATGCTTCTGGTGTAAATCGCGGCAGGATATTGCGCAGATCATTTTCGGCAAAGGTAGCGTCAGCTTTGAATCGGCCTGTCAGGTACCCTTTGCCTAAAGGACTGAATGGGACGAATCCAATTCCGAGTTCTTCCAGAGTTGGCAGCAATGCTTCTTCCGGACGACGCCACCAAAGAGAATATTCACTCTGGACTGCTGCCAGCGGATGTACATCATGTGCCCTGCGTATTGTCTGAACGCCTGCTTCCGACAATCCCCAATGCTTCACTTTGCCTTCCTGAATCAAATCCTTTACAGCACCAGCAACTTCCTCGATCGGTACATCCGGATCGACGCGATGCTGATAATAGAGATCGATTGCGTCTAATTTAAGCCGCTTAAGAGATTGTTCTACTACTTGTTTAATATGTTCGGGACGGCTGTTCATGCCGGATTGTTTGCCATCCTGGATATCGAAACCGAATTTCGTGGCGATAACAACATCATTTTGGTACGGAAGCAAGGCTTCTCCGACTAGCTCTTCATTTATATATGGGCCGTATACTTCTGCTGTATCAAAGAAGGTCACACCTTGTTCCACTGCGTTCCTTATAACAGCAATCATCTCATTCCGGTCGGATGCCGGACCATATCCATAACTCATTCCCATGCAGCCAAGTCCGATAGCTGAAATTTCGATACCGCTGTTTCCAAGTTTGCGCTTCTGCAATGTATATCTTCCTTTCCTGATTCATATTGTCCGTTTTATTATGCAGGGAATCTGCAAAGGAGTGTTATCCAATTCATATCATATACATGCCTAATCATGTCATCAGCACAGAATTGATTTATACTATTACTATGATGAAGTGGAGAAGGAGGAGGTTTCATGACAGAAGCAACGTCAGAAAAGCAATCTATACTCGCCGGAGTGATTGATAAATTTGCTCCGAGAGAGGGGGTTGGCGAAACCAATATCCCGTCCTTATTTTTCATTCACCATACGAGTACCTACGGGCCAGTGCGCGGAGTCTATAAACCTTCTGTCTGTATTATCGTACAAGGGGAGAAAGAGATTCTATTAGGCCAGGAGCGCTTGCTTTATGGTCCAAATCATTATCTGGTCGCTTCGGTGGATTTGCCTGTTTCCGGACAAATTCTGGAAGCCTCTGCTTCTGCTCCTTATTTGGCTATGAAACTGGAATTTACACCAGCTGAAATATTGGAGGTAATGAAGGAGGCTGCTATACAGATCGTTTCTGGAGAGGATCCAAAACGAGGTATGTATGTGAATGAAATTGAAGCACCAATATTGGATGTGGCTGTCCGTTTAGCTAGTTTGCTGGAGAAGCCAGAGGATATCCCTGTGCTTGCACCGTTAGTTAAGAAAGAGATACTTTATCGTCTACTGCAAGGAAAACACGGTAGTGCCTTAGCGCAAATGGCTGTACAAGGCAGTTACACCCAGCGTATCCGTGATGTGATCGATCATATAAGAAATCACTATGATCAATCCTTCCGAATAGAGGAGCTTGCTGAAATTGCAGGAATGAGTGTATCAACGCTTCACCGTCATTTCCGTGAAGTTACCGCTATGAGTCCAATCCAATTCCAGAAACAAATAAGGCTGCAGGAAGCGCGACACCTTTTGTTATATGATGATGCAGACACAACAGATGCAGCATTGCAGGTAGGATATGAAAGTGTCTCTCAATTCAGCAGGGAGTATGCAAGGATGTTTGGTTTTCCTCCGCGCAGAGATATTAATCGTTTGAAAGAGGATTGGATGTAACCAGTCAAAGAATAAAGCTCTTGGAGAACATCTCTAATATTCGTATATACAATGAAAAAAGAGAAAGGGAGTAACCTTTCTCTTTTTTCATTTAATGTATTTTATTGCTTCAAAGCTGAACTTGGGAGCACATCTGTTATCATTGCCGCAACGGACTGTGGGGACTCTTGCAAGTCATTCTTGAACCAATGGGTGATGATGCTGAACATGCCGCCTGCTATAAATAACACCTCTGCCTGGTTCAGCTTTTTGGTGAAGACTGTATCAGCTTGCGAAAGGCGGCTAATTGCGTGAACAAAATACTCAAGCACCACGCCGTGTGTATTAGAGTTAATCTGGCGTTGTAGCGATGTAGGGCTGGCAGCTATCCTTGCTATTATGTCTGCAAGCACATCTTGTATATTGTCTTGAGGGTTTATGTTAGAAAGCTGCTCGATAGCGCTTTTTATACTAACTTCTACAGATGCATTCAACACATCATAAATTGTGTGATAGTACTTGTAAAAAGTAACCCTGGCAACTCCTGCTTTTTTGCAAATCTCCGTTATCGTGATATCTTCCAGGTGATTTTCTTCCAATAATTGATCTAGAGCTTCCATGATATATTGCTGCGAATACAAACTATCCTGTCTCGATTTCCTCAAAAGCTAACACTTCTCCTTGTTTTGTTCGTTTTATGCTCAATTTATCACATTATTATTGAAAGATATTAATACGTTAGTATACTTACAAATGTAAGTACAAACGTTAGCTTTAATGATGATGCAAGTTTAGCCGATTGTGAAAGCAGAGTCAACATGAACTGTGTTCACAGCATCTTTATTTCTAAACACGATCGTACGCAATAGATGACATTGGAGGAGATTACAATAGCGAAACTTTTATATAAGTTAGGAAAATGGGCTGTAAACTATAAAAAAAGCGTTGTTTTCGGGGCGTTAGCTCTTCTTATCGCTTTAGCTGTCGTAACTATTAGTTTAGGAACGGCATTTAATGAAGACTTGAGTATTCCGAATACACCTGCTGAAGAAGCCAATGATTTGCTGAAGGATGCATTCCCTGATTCAGAATCAGGAGCACAAGTGCAGGTTGTGTTCAAAGCATCGGAGGGTGAGACACTCGATTCCGAAGCATCTAATAAAGTTATTACAGATATGCTAAACAGTATTCAAGAAGATGATTCGGACGTTGTCTCCGTAGCAACACCAGTTCAGCTTCAGAATTTGAATGAAGATAGAACGGTCGGTTACGGTACAGTTATTTTCAAGGATGAAGCAGCAGAAGTAACGCAAGAGTCAATTGATAATGTGACAGAGAAAGTCGAAGAGACACGCGATGCTGGAATTCAAACTGAATTAACTGGTGACGTAGAATTCTCTGGCATGCATTTGGGGGCAGGCGAGATTATCGGGATTATTGTTGCCTTCCTCGTGCTCGCAGTGACGTTCACTAGCTTCCTGGCAGCAGGTATGCCAATTTTATCTGCGTTAATTGGACTTGGAATAAGCTTGCTGACAATCGTGATCGGTTCCAACTTCTTCGAAATGCAAAATGTATCGTTGACTTTGGCAGCAATGCTGGGTATTGCAGTAGGAATAGATTACGCTTTGTTCATCATGACACGATTCAGACAGCAGCTGGCTGAGGGTCATTCCGTTAAAGAATCGGTGGCAATTGCAACTGGTACTTCCGGGAGCGCTGTTGTATTCGCAGGATTGACAGTTATTATAGGCCTGTTGGGTCTTGCTGTAACTGGAATTCCGTTCCTGACAGTAATGGGTGTAGCGGCTTCTATCAGTATTCTATTGTCTGTAATAGTATCAATTACGGTACTACCGGCAATTCTAGGGATGCTTGGCCACCGAATTTCTCCTTCTAAAGGAAATCGATTCCTGAAGAAAATCACTCGGACTACGGAAGGAAAGCCTAGCAAAAACAGATGGGGTAAATTTGTTACGCGACGTCCATTGCTTGTTACGTTCCTTTCTGTAGCAATACTTTTGGTTATTGCTATTCCATTCACTCATATGAATTTAGGTCTGCCGGATGATGGAACAGCGAAACAAGAGGACACAACAGAACGGAAAGCATACGATATACTGGCGGATGCTTATGGAGAAGGGTTCCATTCTACTTTAGTCGTTGCAGCTAAAATCGATGCGAATGAAAATCCAGAAGCAGTTCAGCAGGATTTACAAGCTGTCAGCCAGGACATCAGTGAACTAGATGATGTGAAAACTGTTACTCCAGCAATGCCGAATGAAGCTGGGGATGTATTTATCATCAGTGTGACACCGGTAACTGGACCAAATGACCAGGAAACAAAAGATATCGTAAATGAAATCAGAGATATATCCAATGAAGATACGGAATTGCTTGTTACAGGTACTGCCGCAGTCAATATTGATATTGCACAAAAACTGAATGATGCGCTGCCAATATTTGCATTACTAATCGTTGGGCTTGCATATGTCCTTCTTGTATTAGTATTCAGATCTATCCTTCTGCCGCTTAAGGCAGTTTTAGGATTCCTGCTTTCCATCGGCGCAACATTAGGGTTTGTTACGTTTGTTGTGCAGGACGGGAATATGATCAACCTGTTCGGATTCCCAGGAGAAAGCCCGATACTGGCATTCCTGCCGATCATTGCGATCGGTATCCTATTCGGTTTGGCGATGGACTATGAAGTATTCCTCGTAAGCCGTATGCGGGAAATATATTCCCAAACTCGTGATCCAAAAGAAGCGATACTCGCGGGTATGCGTGATAGCGGTAAAGTTGTCGTTGCAGCAGGATTGATCATGATGTCGGTATTCGTCGGCTTTATGGTAACGCCTGATGCGATGATTAAATCAATCGGGATGGCGCTGACATTTGGGGTCCTATTCGATGCCTTCGTAGTTCGTATGACAATTGTTCCAGCTGTTATGTCCTTAATGGGCAATGCAGCATGGTATATGCCAAAGTGGCTCGATAAGATTTTGCCGAACATTGACATAGAAGGGGAAGCACTCCTTCATGAGAAAGAAAAAGAAAGAAAAACAAGCTGAGTGTAAAAAGAGACGTTCTCACGGGAGAGCGTCTCTTTTCTTATAGAAGCCAAGCTCAAAATTGCTGAGGGAAAATTGAATTACTGATAAAATGAGAGTAGGGCGGTGATTAATTCGCCTTTTGCTGCCCATTTTAATGAAAATATTCCGTGCAGCTAGTAGAAAGGAACTTTAATATGCAGTCACTGACACATGAGAATTTAACGCAGCTTAAAGAACTGAAGACAGAACTTACGAGATTTACCGCCGTATACAAATTCGCTCTGGATGAAGTGAATACGAAAATCAATATCTTAAATGAAGAATTTTCTTATATTCACGATTATAATCCAATTGAACACTGCAGTTCCCGATTGAAATCACCAGAAAGCATTTTAAAGAAAATCTTTAAGAAGAATATTGATTTTTCATTGGATGCTATTAAGGAAAATATCAAGGATATCGCTGGTATCAGAATTACCTGCTCATTTAAATCGGATATCTACGCAATAAGCGATATGATCGAGAAGCAAAAAGATATCGAACTTATCGATAGGAAAGATTATATAAAGAACCCGAAACCAAATGGCTACCAGAGCCTGCACCTAATTGTGAAAGTACCCGTATTTTTGTCTGATAGGGAAGAAAGCGTGTGTGTGGAGATTCAAATCAGGACGATAGCGATGGATTTTTGGGCCAGTCTGGAACATAAAATCTATTATAAATATGATAAAGCAATACCGAATCGGCTGGCGAATGAATTAAAAGCAGCTGCTGATTCTGCATCCGCGTTGGATGATAAGATGGAAAAAATTCATAATGAAGTAAAAGAGCTAAAGAATGAAAGTTTAAATGAACAACTCGATGAAGTTCTCGACGTGAGCAGCATGACTGCAACTCGGGACAAGATAATGCAGGGTATACTTCAGCAGCTAATAGACAAGCCGAAGAGACTTGAATAAAAATTTGAAATGAAGAACCGTTCCTGCATTTTTTTGAACGGTTCTATTTCATTCACTAACTGTTTCCGAGAGGTTTTCTGCATCTACCTAAGTCAACACCTTCATGACTCAACTCTCTTTTTAGATTAACAATAGGCGAACCGTTGTAAATTGTTTCTAGGACGTCATTAATACAATCAATCTCTTTTTGTTCTATCATGTTTCCAGATAACAGACCTTCAAACCATGATTGTATTCTAATAGGAGCAATATTGCCGGCAATAGAAGATAAACGTGAAAAGCCATATTGAATTTTCTGCAACAGGTCCCGCTCTCCTCCAGCATAAATATAAAATACACCATCTGATACGTTCCTCAATATATCGGAAGCTTTGCTTGAATTTCCTGCTTCTTTTAAGCCAATAACCGAATCTGATTTTGCAAGTTCAAGTACGCTTTCAACAGATAAATCAAAGCCTGTGCGAGCCGGGTTATTGTATAAGATTACTGGTTTCTTGACCAAAGAAATAATACTTTTTGAATATATCAATGCTTCGTTCTGAGTAGGTAAGAGGTAGGGGGGATAGCCTAAGAGAATTGCGGCAATATTGGTCTTACTGATTTCTTTAGCAAGTACTTCAGCTTCAGATTGTCTGATCGCTGAAACACCGAAGATAATTTCCATATCGCTAACGAGCAATTCTTCCTCTTCTAAAGCTGTTAGCAGCTCCACTTTTTCCTTTAAACTAAGGCTATGCTGCTCCCCGGTTGAACCGCAAACTAGTACAGATCGAATACCTTGGTTATATAGTTGTCTTATGTGATCTAGAGTATGCTTTGTATCGAGTGCCTCGTTGTCTTGAAAAGCAGTAGGTACAGCGATATGATAAATTTCTTTCAACATGAGCTTAACTCCTTCGTGAAAATTTATTTGCTGACCACTTAAGAATCAGTTGCTCTAAAGCCGTGTGTATGTAGTACTCACCATAACCTAGTTTAACAAGAATTGTATAGAAAATAATTGGGCTGGAAAAACCTCATCACAATGAAAGCGTTTACATAAAATGCTGTAAATCCGCTGAGGAGGTACAGTCATGAGTAAAGTGAATCAGTTCCTAGAGGAGAAAGTAATGCCTGTCGCCGCGAAGGTAGCGCAGCAGCGACACTTGAATGCACTCCGTGATGGACTAATTTTATCAATGCCACTCATCATCATAGGTTCTTTCTTTTTAATTCTAGCCAATTTTCCGATCCAGTCGTATATGGATTTCCTTGCTGAACGGCCGCAGCTCAAGGAGAGTTTGCTATATCCATATCGCGGCACGTTTGAACTAATGACCTTGATTGCCGTTTTTGGAATCGGTTATCGTTTGGCTGAGTCATATAAGGTTGATCCACTTGCGGCTGGTGCTGTATCTTTATCGGCTTATTTCGTCGGCACGCCATATGTAACGTATATCATCGGCAAGACACCAGAAGGCGTGGATATCACAGAAACAGCTTATCAGACAGCGATGTTCACAAGTAAAGGGCTTTTTGTCGGGATGCTGATTGCGCTTCTGTGTACTGAAATATATCGGTTGATTGTACAGCGTAATTTAGTCATCAAACTGCCTGACGGTGTACCGCCAGCTGTTGCTCGCTCTTTTACCGCCCTGATACCAGGATTTTTTGCAATCATTGCAATCTGGGTCATTCGTTTGCTAGTAGAGAACGTCGGTACTTTTGGCAGTATCCATAATGTCATCACAGTGCTCCTGCAAAAGCCGCTCACATCTATCGGAACGAGTCTTGCTGGTACAATGATTATTTTTCTGTTAATCACATTGCTTTGGAGTACTGGTTTACATGGATCGACGATTGTTGGAGCTGTAACAGGACCGATTTGGCTGACGTTGACAGCGGAGAACGCTAAATCCTTTGAGCTTGGCGAGCCCGTGCAGCATATCGTTACAAATGAAATAAATGATATCGTCTTTATAGGAGGTTCTGGAACAACACTGGGCCTTGTGCTGGCAATGTTATTATTTGCGAAAAGTCAGCAGATGAAGCAGCTTGGAAGGCTGAGTATCGGACCAGGTATATTCAATATCAATGAACCGGTACTATTCGGAATGCCTATTGTCATGAACCCGCTCTTGATCGTGCCCTTCATTTTCACACCGCTTATTTCGGTACTGATTACGTATCTGGCTATGGACTGGGGAATCGTTGCGAAGCCTATAGGAATAGTGCCACCTTGGACAATGCCGCCTATATTACAAGGCTATCTAATTACAGGCAGCATATCAGGGGCAATTCTTCAGATTGTCATTCTTGTCCTATCATTCCTTATTTATTACCCTTTTTTCCGGCTATGGGATAAACAAAAAGCAAAGGAAGAAGCGGCAGGAGGAGAAGAGCAGTAATCTGCTCTTCTTTCTACATAGAAAACCTTAAATTAAAGAAGGTGTGAAAAGATAAGGATAGTGGAATGTTAATATAGATAATCTTTCAATATAGAAAAATTGAAAACTTTGCAGGAAATAGCACAAACAATCGAGAAACAAATAGAAAAAGCTATGGGAGGGGAATTATGACGACGTCGTACGAGGCATTAGTAGCAGAAATGGAACGTATTTCGACAGTGATACAGAAGTTTCCGGAAAATCTGCAAGGCAAGGTTTTCGACATAATGGTAAAGAGCTATCTTGGTGAGCAGGGTTATGGCTATGAGGCGGCGGCAGCAGAGGAGCCAGAAACAGAAACAGTACAGCACATTTCGGTTGTCGACTCCAATCGAGTTCAATCAATCAAGAAGCGTCCGATCCGCCGGAATAAGGACTCCTATAGCATGGTGAAAGACCTTGATTTACTAGGCAAAAGCGGTGTGGAACCATTCCGTGATTTCCTGGAGCGATATGAAGTGAATTCCAATATAAAATTCAATACAGTGGCTGTCTACTATTTAAAAAATATCCTGCATATACCTGATGTGACAATTGATCATATTTATACATGCTACAAAAATGGCGAGCGCAAGGTGCCAGGCAATCTAAGACAAAGTATTACAGATACCTCCAGCTCCAAATATGGCTACATCAACATGAGTGACAATCATATTACTCTTAGTGTCCTTGGGGAGAATCTAGTGGAGTTCGAGCTGAAGCAGGAAGCTTAATTTTAGTTTAGAGAAAGCGCAAACAAGGAATATAGAATTTAGAGCGTTACTGAATCATCACAAATGAGTGGAGGGAAGTAACATGATGAAGAAAACGAATATCGGATTGATCGCAGGAGGAACAGTCGCAATAGCCGCAGCAGCAGGTACCTTTTCTTATTTGAAACGCAAGAAGGATGATCCGAATGTGACAGGGTCGAATTTGCAGGATAAAGAGCGGGAGGACAAGATGCCTAGTCCGGAAGCGGATTTTGAAAAAGAGGAAAGAGGCCTGAGTGCGCTGGATCATGCGTACCGGGAAGAATGGGTGGCAAATACAATTACACCGACTGAAGAAGAGATTAAAGCGGCGGAAGAAAAAGTGAATAAATAATTTGAAACCGGCTATAAAATATACTTTATAGCCGGTTTTTTATGGGCATTTTCATATTAGTGAGACTTTGAGTAAAGATATGTGTAATTGGTGTGCAGTCTTTTCTTGTAATCTTCTAGAGCAATTCGTATGGAGTAAGCAGTATTTGTAAAAAGTATTCCTAGTTTTCCATTTGTTTTCTATCTATAATGGAATTAATAAAAAAAGAGGGAGTAACAATCTCATGACGGCATTATCCTTTTACACCGTTGCCATCGTTGCACTTATTTTGCTAATTGTGTTAGGTGTTATCATCGGAATCTATCTAGTATTTAGAACGTACAACCGAAGACGCCAGCAGACATATATGGCTGAATGGCAAGCAGATCGGAGGCAACGAGAATGACAATGTACCAGATTGTACCTATGACGCAGTCACAGGCTGAACTTATTGCGAACACATGGAGATATGAAGGCATCTATGCTTTCTATGATATGGACCAAGATGAAGAGGACTTGGCTGAATTCCTTGACCCAGAAGCGAGAAAAGGAAATGTTTATGCGGTGACACAGATGGAAGAGGTGATTGGCTTTTGCAGTATACAATCAGAAAATGATGAAGTCGAAATAGGATTTGGTATGCGTCCAGATTTGACTGGCAAAGGCTTTGGACAGGAATTTGTGTCATTTCTGGTAGAACACATCATAAAAACATATCACCCAGAAAAAATTTCCCTTGCTGTAGCTTCATTCAATAAGCGGGCTATTACGTTGTACGAACGAATTGGTTTCCGTCTTACTGAATGTTTCGATCAGCAAACAAACGGGGCGGTGTATCCTTTTATTCGCATGGTGCTAGATGTAAAAAGCCTCTCCAGCTAGATAGATGGAGAGGTTGGTTATTTTCAGATGATTTGTTTACCCATTTGTCCAAGAGCATAATGGATTCCGTGCTGCAGTGTCTGGAAACAATCGAAGGAGGCAAGCGAGATCCCAGAGTTGGATATCTGCAAGCCGAGCTCTGGTGAAATACCGACGAGTAATGTCTTCGTGCCGATTAAGGATGAAGCAGATCCAACCTTGCTGATCAGGTTCGCCGTATATTGGCTGACATCCTTATCCAGGCCTGTCAAATCGAGAAGCAGGTATCTTGCTTTATAGGCCGGCAAGTTTTCCAGCGTCTTGAATAGAAGCTCCTCTGACCGTTCTTCATCATATTTCCCGATTAAGGGAACGACAACGACATGATCAAGAACAGGTATGATCGGGGAGGATAGATCACGCACCAGCTTTTTCAATTCCCTGGTCTTATCCTCGACTGTTGCTTCCAGTTCCAAAATTTGCTGTGATTCTTTTTTCCGGGCCAGCTGGTGGATATTCTCCGAAACTGTAACTTCTGAAGGGAAGTAATGGATGATAGTACTTTCGTAGCCTTCCAATTGATAATGCTCTACCTTATACCATATATTTGTTCCGAACATGCCGCTGAAGATGCCCGCATAATGGGCTGGCAAGAAACGGCCTCCTTCAGTTTTGCCTTGAGAAATATTTATCTTATGTTCCCAGCTGTCAACCAATTCTGCTGTCAACGTATGTTTTTCTGGATCAAGATTCTTTATTGTAGTTCTTCCCCAGCCTGCAGAAGCATACGTATTCGTAATCAGTTCCGCAGCTTTATGGATGCCAACGTCAGGTTTGTTTTGGAAATATTCGCCGACAACAGTGCCTTGCCGATATCCCGTTGTTTCGAAAACAAGATTGGAAACCTCTTCTCCAGAAATCTCCTCTATCGTGTCAAAAAATTCACGCATAGCACTGGAAATCCAAAAAAGAACTGAATCCTGATCTTCATATATAAATCTGCCTTTATCCAGTTCCCAAGCAAACTGGAGGCCGCCAATTTCTATCTTATCCAATGGTTCCGTTCCCCTTTTTCGTGCGTTTTATAGTCTAAATATCATTATAAATATTATCCAGATACAATGCCAGTTCTTTGCGGGCCGCAGTAAGTCTTATCTATCATTTCTCTAAATTATTCCTTTATACCAACCATAGCACATAATACAGTTAGATGATGGAATGCAATCTAAAAAATTCAATATGTTCTTAACTTGTTAATGTGCATAATTTACAGCTAGTGAGGCATTAAATAAAACAGAAGCGTACCAAACTGGTACGCTTCTGTTTTATTTTGTAATATCCATAAATCCTTCACCAAATACATCGCGCACATCGTATAACGTGATGAATGCTTTTGTATCGATAGAACGGACTATTTTTTTTAATGGGAGCAGTTCTTGCTTATTGATGACTACATACAGAATTTCCTTCTGGTTCTGTGTATAATATCCGCGTCCTTCCAGCAGCGTAACACCTCTGTCAAGCTGCGTGGAGATTGTCTTGGCAATCGTATCCTTTTGGTTGGAAATGATGAAGACAGCTTTCTTCGGATTCAATCCTTCAATAACAAATTCCATTACCTTCGTTGCGATGTATAGCATAATCACAGTAATTAGAAGCTTTTCTGTGCCGATGATGAACCAAGAAGCTGCTACTACAATCAAATCAAAGAACAATAAGGCAAAGCTTGTATTCCAATCGAGATACTTATTCGCAAGCCGGGCAAGAATAGCAGTACCAGCTGTCGTACCGCCTACTTTAAGTACAAGTCCGATGCCGACACCAGCAAATAAGCCACCAAAGACTGCGTTTACTAGTACTTGATCCGAAGCTATCTCCCAGCTTTCCGTTAAATGAAGGAAGAAAGAATTAAGTATGACGACAATGATTGTATAAAAAACGGTCTGCTTGTCTAGGAATCGGTATCCTATGATAATTAAAAGACCATTCAAAATAAGGTTCATTATACTCGGAGCCCAGCCAAGCGCATAAAATAAAATAATAGTAACACCTGTTACGCCGCCTTCGCCAAGTTCACTCGGAATAGCGAAAATATTCACTGCCAGGGCGAATAGAAAGGATCCAGCCATGAGGAATACCAGGTCTCTGAGGAAGTTCTGCTTTATCTGTTTCATCTGATAACCCCCTTTTAATATGTTGTTTCTTCTCTGATAGACCACGAGATTATATCACACTGCATTATAGCTTGCCATATTACTTGACAAGATTTTGAAAGAATATCTTCCTGTTTTGCAGAAGAGACAGAAAGGGTATTAACATACGGAGAATGATTTCTTAGAAAAATGCGCATAAATTGTGTCTGATTATGAAAAAGATTAGTATGTAAATAGTAGGAGGGTATGTAGATGAGTGATACATTTAAAGCATTAATTGCAGATAAACAAGGAGAAGATTTCTCTGTTCAAGTGAAAGAAATGGCCGTTGACCAGTTGCCGGAGGGAGAAGTATTGATCAAGGTTCACTACTCTGGTGTCAACTATAAAGATAGCCTAGCGACGATACCAAATGGAAATGTAGTGAAGTCTTACCCTATAGTTCCAGGTATAGATTTAGCTGGAGAAGTTGTATCTTCCGAGGATGAGCGCTTTCAGCCGGGAGATCATGTCATTGCCACGAGCTATGAAATCGGAGTTGCTCGTCATGGTGGATACAGCGAGTACGCGAGAGTGCCAGCTGATTATATCGTACCAGTGCCGGAAGGAATGACGACGAGAGAAGCAATGATTATCGGTACAGCAGGGTTTACAGCTGCACTATCCGTTCAGCGTTTGTTGGAGAACGGATTGGATAAAGAGAATGGCCCAGTACTTGTTACCGGAGCAACCGGAGGAGTCGGCAGTTTTGCAGTAGCTATTTTGTACAAGCTTGGCTTCGAAGTGGAAGCGAGTACAGGCAAACAAGAGGAGCACGAATATCTTAAGGAGCTTGGAGCTACTCGTATCATTTCGCGCGACGAGGTGTATGATGGTAATCTTAAGCAGATTGCAAGCCAGAGATGGGCAGCAGCAGTCGATCCGGTCGGCGGGGAACCGCTCGCATCAGTTCTCAGCCAGCTCAAGTATAACGGATCCGCTGCAGTGAGCGGATTAACTGCCGGAGGCAAAGTCCCGACTAGTGTATTCCCATTCATTCTTCGCGGAATCAACTTACTTGGTATCGACTCCGTTTATTGTCCGAAACCAACACGTGATAAAGTTTGGTTGCAACTGGCAACTGCCTTCAATCCAGGAGACTTGGAACGTTTCGTTATAGAAGAATTGACACTGGAACAATTGCCGGAGGCATTACCTAAGTTATTGCAAGGTCATGCTCGCGGCAGATATCTTGTCCGTATCGGCGAATAAAGTGAAATAATGTGACATTAGTGTGTCGGTGAAATTTGAACTGTTTGTGAACAACGTCACAAATTGTTTTCCTAAGCGTTCAACCATGGCATAATCATAATCAAATGACTATGTGAGGTGCACAAAATGATTTATCTTTTAATTGTGTTCGCAGTAGCTTGTGTTGTTGGCTGTTTTGCAGCTTGGTTGAAAATGGTCAAGCAAGACGAAGAGCAATTTGCAAGTGTGACGGAAACTCAGACAGAAACATATAAAAAAGCTAACTAAATGATATTAGCGTGCTGCCCTGGCAGCACGCTTTTTTTATATGCCAATAAACTTTTCTTCAGAAAATGTGTTATAACCTTACTTAATTAGGGTAAAGGTATGGTATTCGAATTTTGAGTAAGGAGAAAGGTACTTGGAAATGAAAACATTTGCAGAGATGACCAAAAGTGTAAGTGCTTTTGCTAATTTCGATGAAGCGGCACAGGGTGTGCTGAATATTATCAGTGAATTCGTGAAGATTAATACATTATTTATCGCTAAAAATGACAACGTTCATAATAAAATCATTAAAGTTGTTAATCAAAAAGAAAATCTCCTCCAGGAAGGAGAAAAGCTTCCTTTTAATGAGACATTATGCAAGCTTAGTGTCGATCATGGGAGAGAAATACTAATTATCCCAGACTTAGCGAAGAGCGAACTATCTCAATCACTTGAAGTAGCAAATAACCTCGGGGGCGGTAGTTTTATCGGGATTCCGATCTATTTTGAGAACGGAGAGAATTACGGAACTATTTGCGGACTTGATTCGAAATCATTTCCGTTTACGGAAGAGCATATTCGTTTATTCGAAACGATGGCATCACTTTTGACGTTTGTGCTAGAGCTTGAGAACGCCAACAAACAGATACAAAATCTATCGGCACCATTCGTTCCGATTACTGCTGGGGTTGCGGTGCTTCCGATTATTGGGTTCATACATGAGGACAGAGCTGAAAAAATCATTCAGCTATCTTTGCAGAAGAGCCAGGAGTTGAATTTGGATTACCTAGTCATTGACTTATCGGGTATCTCTCAGATTGATCATGTTGTAAGCAATTCGTTATTAAAGATAGCTACTTTATTGAAGCTTATTGGTGTAAAACCAATTCTGACCGGATTCCATCCGGATTTAGCATTAAAAGCTTTATCGTTGCAGATGGAATTAAAAGACATAATAATAGAGGCCAATTTAGAGCGTGCATTGAATAAGATCGGATTAAAATTAGAGAAGCGTGATGATAGCTTTTAAAACCAGACAGAGATAACTGTCTGGTTTTTTGTTTAGGTTTGGTCCGGAGTGGTAATGGGTTATCATCTGATAGAGAGGAAGAAGTATCGTGCTGTTAACAAGTTTCGCGTTTGTTTGTCTTTTCGCTGTGATTTATTTTTTATCTGCAGACCTCGATTCTATCTGCCAGCATACACTATCGGGTGCATGCAGGAAAAAGGAAATTTAGCAGCGTTATTGTATTTCTGTATCCCTGGTATTTTCTACACAATCATCTGGGGAATGGTAAAATAAGGAGGAACAACTTAAAATGAAGAAATCGCTCGTTTATAAACATAAGGGTACACTGCTGCAAGGTTCTGTACATATTCCCGAAGGCAAGGGACCGTTTCCGGCAATACTCATGCTACATGGATTCGCTTCTAACCGGATGGGGAACCAGGACAGCTTTGTGCGCATGGGGTATCGACTGGTGGCGGCCGGTTTTGCCGTGTTCCGCTTTGATTTCAGTGGCTGTGGGGAGAGTGAAGGAGATTTCTTTGACTTGACGGTGACGAGAGAAATAGAAGAAGCAATAGCGCTCATTCATTTTTGCCGCCAGCAATCTGAGGTCGATCCAGATCAATTCCATTTACTTGGGATGAGTCTTGGAAGTGTCGTAGCCAGTATGGCTGCGGGTAAGCATCCCGAGCTGATCAAGTCGCTTTGCTTATGGTCACCGGCTGCTGTCATTGTGGATGAAATCACGAAACAAGGCACCATACAGGGGAAGCCCGTAGATATCATCAGAAAACAAGGGTTTATGGACATTCGCGGAAGAAAACTTGGATCAGCTTTAATAGAAGATGTAAAGACATTGGACATTTATGAGACAGCTAAAAGTTACCAAGGGTTAGTAAAGATTATCCATGGTGATGCAGATGATATCGCCCCTATTGAGTATGCGGAGAAATATATGGTGATTTATCCAGAATCAGCGGAGCTTGTAACAGTGACTGGAGCAGATCATGGCTGGGCGAACCTTGAAGATAGGGGTATCTTATTTGACGAAACCGAGCGGTTTTTCCTGAAAGGCGGAAATGAAGATGAAGATACGACAGGAGAGTAATGAAGAAGCAAGGGAATATATCCGAGAGAAAGTAATTGCGTATAATATGGAACAATTGCCTGAAGAAAGAGGAGCCAAAAAGGAATCCACAGCATTCACGGTTCGTGATGACACAGGCAACATTATTGGCGGTATCACCTGCATGCTTTTTTGGCAGCATCTGCATATTGATTTTCTTTGGGTAGAAGAATCGAAGCGAAAAGCTGGGTTTGGAGAGAGGCTGTTAGCTGAGGCTGAAAATTATGCCAGACAAAACAATGCAAGGCTTATTAAATTGGACAGCTTCAGCTTCCAGGCACCTGCTTTTTATCAGAAGCATGGGTATACAGTATTCGGAAAAGTAAAGGATCATCCAGCCGGGCATACTCAATATTATTTGGTTAAGAAGTTGTAGAAACCTTTTAGAGTTGATTAACGTTGGAATGTAAAAGGGGCAATAAAGTATGATGACATACGCATTTGAAACGATTGAGATGAAGGCTTTTTCCGGCAAAATGAAGACAGACTATCGGAAAGTTGTGCAGGAATATGCAAGAAACGGCTGGCGTTTACATAGTATGAACCCGATACCAGGTCATGACGGGATGGCTCTTAGTATTGAGCTGATTTTCGAGAGAGAAGCGTAAGAGGTGGAAGTATGCAAATTAGAGAAATAGAAGAAAAAGACAATCAACCAGTCGAGCAGCTCATTCGAACATGCTTGAAGGAATTTGGTGCTGATAAGCCTGGAACAGCCTGGAGTGATCCAGATCTTGGCCGTTTCTATTCTTTGTATCAGCAGCCTGGTTCAAAGTATTGGGTTGTAGAACAGGAAGGTACGATTGTTGCGGGCTGCGGAATTGGACCTGTCGAGGGACATCCAGAAGTTTGTGAGCTGCAGAAGATGTATGCAGCTGAGAATATGCGCGGAACAGGTGTAGCCCACGAGTTACTGCTGACAGCTCTTGCTTTTGCTAAGCAGCATTATAGTCGATGTTACTTGGAGACGCTGAGCAATATGGCTGCTGCAAATCGTTTTTATATAAAGCAAGGCTTTCATCTTTTGGACAAGCCTTTGAGTGAAACGGAACATTACGCTTGTGATGTTTGGTATATCAAGGATTTATAATGTAATGGAGGGAAGGCGAACTGTTGCATTTCAAACCAATTGTGATGTTGCTGGAAGCAAATGAGATTGAATATGCAGTAGGGGGTTCGCTGCTGCTGTATTTAAAAGGGCTGTCTGTTAGTCCAAACGATGTCGATATACTAGTAGAGCCTTGGCAGTTTTCCATAGCAAAGGAAGTACTTCAAAACAGAGCAGTTAAATCCGAGGACAAGCTGCCACAGGGCCGATTCAAAACGAAGTCGTGTACAACCTTCACTATGTCAGATGGGTTGCAAGTGGATTTGATGACTGGTTTTGCAGTTTCCTATGCTAATAGTGTTTTTGAGATGCCCTTCTCTGCCGTCAGGGAACAAACAAGAGCTGGTGCATTGCCGCTGGCTAGTATGGAGGCGTGGTATATCATGTATTGGCTGTTACCCGGAAAAGAAGATAAGCGCTCTATAATGGAACATTATTTCCGCAGCTGCGGCCTGAAAGACCGGCATTATTTGCAGCAAGCGTTCGAACTTGAACTACCAGAAGGTGCATCTGACGCGTTACGTGTGTTATTAGCGTAAATAAGAAGCAATGCTCAACTCAATGTCAAAATAATTTCATATTAACTACTTGAAAATCCCTTTCTTAAGGGATTTTTTTATTTGTTAACAAAGCTGTTACGATTACGCCACAAATTGTTCAATATTTCACAAACTTAAATAGGAAAGCAGGAGTATACTAAATGCAACAGGACATTGTGACTAATTTCACAAAGTTTCCGATAAAATTATGAAAAGAAAGAAGGCGGCAAAATGGATGTTGTAGAGCTTTCGCGTATCCAGTTTGCATCAACGACGTTGTTCCACTTCCTATTCGTTCCGTTAAGTATAGGATTGGCATTCATCATTGCAATCATGGAAACGATGTACGTTGTCAAAAAAGATGATAAATATAAAAAAATGGCGAAGTTCTGGGGACATATATTCCTGATTAACTTCGCAGTCGGTGTTGTCACCGGTATATTACAGGAATTCCAATTCGGGATGAACTGGTCGGAATACTCCCGTTTTGTAGGGGACGTTTTCGGTGCACCGCTTGCTATTGAAGCGCTGCTAGCATTCTTTTTGGAGTCCACTTTCCTTGGTTTGTGGATTTTCGGTTGGGATCGCTTACCGAAATGGGTACATGCATTATGTATTTGGCTTGTGTCTCTAGGTACGATTTTCTCCGCATTCTTCATTCTGTCTGCGAACTCATTCATGCAGCATCCAGTCGGAGAAGTATTGCAAAATGGCAGACTTGAAATGAATGACTTCTTAGCAATCATGACAAATGGTCAGCTTTGGGTCGAATTCCCGCATACAGTCTTCGGATCGTTTGCGACTGGTGCATTATTCATCGTAGGTATTAGTGCTATTGCGCTTTTACGCAAGAAACATGTGGCGTTCTATAAAGGTTCCTTTAAGGTAGCTATTGTTGTCGCTTTGATCAGTGGTATTGGTATTGCATTATCTGGTCATGAGCAGGCATTATATCTTGTTGAAACACAGCCAATGAAAATGGCTGCAAGTGAAGGTCTGTGGGAAGACAGTGCCGATCCTGCACCTTGGACAGTATTTGCCAATATCGATACAGAAGCGAAAGAAAATTCGGGTGAGCTTAAAATCCCTTATGTACTAAGTTTCTTATCTTACGGTGAGTTCAGCGGTTCAGTCGAAGGGATGAATTCGTTGCAGGAACGTTATACAGAGCTATATGGTCCTGGTAATTACATCCCGCCGGTTAAGACAACATTCTGGAGTTTCCGTGTCATGACGGTTTTAGGCGGAGCAGTTCTTGCTTTATCTATCTGGGGTGCTTACCTTTATGCACGTAAAAAACTTGTTACTAGCAAATGGTATTTGCGCATCATGATTGTTGCTATCAGCTTCCCGTTCATCGGCAACTCTGCCGGTTGGATTATGACTGAAATCGGTCGTCAGCCTTGGGTTGTATTCGGTTATATGAAAACAGAGGATGCGGTCAGTGCCGGTGTAACAGCAGGAGAAGTTCTTTTCTCCCTTATCACGTTCTCGGCTCTGTATTTGATTCTGTTCGCGGTCATGATTACTTTGTTTGTCCGTGAAATCAAAAAAGGACCGGAGCACGATATTGAAGAAACAGAACCAATCGCAGATCCATTCACGAAGGAGGGTCAACATGCTTTCTCTTAATGAATTTTGGTTCATCCTCGTCGCAGTTTTGTTCGTTGGCTTCTTCTTCCTGGAAGGCTTCGATTTCGGCGTCGGGATTGCAAGTAAATTTGTAGCTAAAGATGATTTGGAAAGACGAGCGTTCATCAATTCCATCGGTCCATATTGGGATGCGAATGAGGTATGGCTGATTACAGCTATTGGTGCGATGTTCGCAGCCTTCCCTAACTGGTATGCGTCGATGCTGAGCGGTTTTTATCTTTGCTTTGCTTTCATTTTGTTCGGGCTGATCGGCCGCGGGGTAGCATTCGAGTTCCGCGGTAAAGCAGACCATCCGACATGGCGCAAGACTTGGGATTGGGTGATACTCTTCGGCAGTATTATTCCGCCGCTTGTTTTCGGTATTATGTTCACTGCATTGATCCAAGGTGTACCAATTGATGAGAATATGCATATGCATGCTGGCATATCCGATGTCATCAACGTCTATACAGTACTTGGCGGAGTGACATTGACAATGCTTTGCGTATGGCATGGTCTTATCTTCGGAACACTACGGTTGATGGACACATTACGTGAACGCTGCCGTCGAGCAGCGAAAAGTTTGCTGCCGATTAACGCAATTTTATTGGTGGCATTCCTTGGAATGACATTCTTTAAAACAGATATGTTCAGTGTACATGGCAATATTTTAGAGTATCTATTCATGGTCGGTATTCTTGTTTATATCGCATCTGGCTATTTCATTACACGTAAACGTGATGGCTGGGCATTCCTGATGTCTGGTTTAATCATGATTCTGCTGATTGCTTCCGTATTTATTGGTCTATTCCCACGGGTAATGATCAGTTCCATCAGTGAAGCTTACAGCTTAACTGTACAGTCAGCATCATCAGGAGATTATTCTTTAAAAGTCATGACCTATATCAGTTTGGCGTTGCTGCCATTCGTATTAGGCTATCAAATTTGGAGCTACTACGTTTTCCGTAAACGTGTAGATCATAAGGAGCATATGGAATACTAATGGGCAGAAATTTAATGGCTTATAAAGGAATAAAAACGGTGCTGCTAGGGCTATCCGCATTAACGCTGCTGCAAGCTGTGGCCATTATCTTTCAAGCGAAATGGCTGGCGGAAGCCATCACGCACCTATTCCATGGGGAAAGCTTCCCTTCCCAAATACCACTTATAGGCTGCTTTATAGCAGCCTTTCTTGCTAGGCAGCTTTTGCAGCTTATCATTAAAAAAATATGTTATCGCTTCGCAGAAGCAACTGTTGAGGATATGCGGAAATCATTTTTGGAAAGTGTATTCAAGCTGGGACCACGCTACACTAGACAGGAAGGAACCGGGAATCTGGTTACCTTCTTGCTGGAGGGAGCAGGTAAGCTGCGGGACTATCTGGAGCTGTTCCTGCCAAAGCTTGTTTCCAATATGATTACGCCATGGCTTGTACTAGTTTATATCTGGCTGCACGATGATATCTCGGCTGTCATTTTATTGGTTACCATTCCTATTTTGGTTGCATTTATGATTTTGCTTGGCTTAGCTGCACAGAAGAAAATGGACAGTCAGTGGAAGGCATACCGTATGCTTTCCAATCACTTTGTTGATTCGTTAAGAGGATTGGAAACATTAAAATTCCTAGGTCGCAGCAAGGAGCATGGCGAGACGATTGAAAAGGTAAGCGGACAGTATCGTAAATCTACGTTAGGTACATTGCGAATCGCGTTTCTTTCCTCATTTGCGCTGGACTTATTCACACAGCTTGCAATTGCTTTCGTTGCTGTTACGCTTGGTCTCAGATTGATTGATGGGACACTTTTGCTGGAGCCAGCATTGATGATCCTGCTGCTTGCACCAGAGTACTTCCTTCCGATTCGTGAGGTAGGGAATGATTATCATGCTACATTGGATGGTAAGGATGCAGGTGATCAGATGCTTGCAGTTATCAAGCTTGCAGAAGAGAAGCATAAAGGAAATCAAGCAGGGATTTGGAGAGAAGACAGTGAGCTTGTCTTAAACGATGTGACGGTTACGTACGACAATGACCGTCCTGCTTTGTCAGAGATAAAGCTAAGTATCAAAGGGAATCAGAAGGTCGGTTTGATTGGAGCAAGTGGTGCCGGCAAATCAACTTTCATTGATTTACTCAGTGGCTTTATCGATCCTGTTTCTGGTGAAATGGAGCTGGACGGGAAGCCTCTAGATTTCTCAGCTGAAGCATGGCAGAAACAGACAGCATACATTCCGCAGCATCCATTTATTTTCCAAGGCAGCATCAAGGACAATGTAAGATTCTATGCGCCGGAAGCCTCTGATGAACGAGTAGAAAAAGCGATTGATCATGCTGGGCTAAGAGAAGTTGTCGAAAGACTTCCAGAGGGCTCTGACACTTTGATTGGGGAAGGGGCCCGCAGCTTAAGCGGTGGTCAAGCACAGCGTGTAGTCCTGGCACGGGCATTCTTGAGCGATCGTTCGATTGTCCTGCTGGATGAACCAACAGCACAGCTTGATATTGAAACGGAATATGAATTGAAAGAAGTAATCGATGAACTTGCTGCAGATAAACTGTTGTTCTTCGCATCCCATCGGCTTCATTGGATGCAGGAAATGGATCTGATTGTCGTCATGGATAACGGCAGAATAGCAGAGTGTGGCACGCATGAACAATTAATGGCGAACCGCGGCTTATATGTCCGTTTGCTTGAAGCACAAATGGGGGATAATCATGAAGCATCGTGACTGGATCATGCCATATGTTAAAAGATATAAATATCGCATGCTGACCATATTGCTGCTAAGTATGCTGACAGTGGGATCAGCTGCGGCACTGATGTTCACATCTGGCTTCTTGATTTCTAAATCATCACTTCGGCCGGAGAACATCCTGCTTGTGTATGTGCCAATTGTGCTCGTTCGGGCATTCGGACTTGGACGCTCAGTATTCCGTTATTCCGAACGACTGGTAAGTCATGATTTCATTCTCCGTGTGCTGGCTAAGATGCGGACTAGGCTTTATCATCTAGTAGAACCCAAAGCAGCAACGAGCAAATCGATGAAAACCGGAGAAGTGCTCGGTATATTGGCTGAGGATATCGAGAGCCTGCAAGATTTGTACCTGCGTACGATTCTGCCGACTGCATCCGCGGTTCTTCTATACGTTATCAGTATCTGTGTACTTGGTTACTTTAGTATTGGATTTGCTTTTCTTATGGCGATATACTTCTTCGTGCTGGTTGTTGTTATGCCGATTTTCTCGCTGTTGCATATGCGAGCAGCCAATCAGGCTTACAAGAAGGACAAGGATAAGCTTTATCAATATGTGACAGATGGTTTCCTTGGCATCCATGACTGGCTGCTGAGCGGACAAAAACAGCATTTCTTCAGTCGCTTTTTCAAGCGCCAGGAAACACAGGATAAAGCTGACAAACGGTCGAAGAACTGGTCTTATTATCGTGAATTCATCGGGCAGGTCGTTGTTGCGGCCATGCTGGTAACAATGCTTGCTTTCGGTGCTAGTTTGTTTACGGATGGAAGAATAACAGATGTATTCATTGCTGCTTTTGTTCTTGTCATCATTCCTCTGTCAGAGGCGATTTTACCTGTATCGAATGCTGTGGAAAAGTATCCTCGGTATGAGGAGTCACTTAACCGTGTCACCGAACTGGAATTAAATCAGGAAACAATCGTTCAAGCGGTCTCCTATGAAGGTTCGTTTGAGAATGTTCAGCTGACTATGGATGATGTAGGTTTTGGTTATGAGGAACAGGAAAGTGTTATCAAGAACTTATCACTCGAGCTGACACAAGGTAAAAAAATTGCCATTATCGGTAAGAGTGGTGCGGGTAAATCAACATTGCTAAAGCTTCTGCAAGGGATGCTGGTTCCAGATTCCGGTTCTGTACGAATCAATGGTTATGAAGCATCATCCATTCGTTCGGATATGACAAACCTGGTCTCTGTATTGAATCAAAATCCTTATCTTTTCTATACAAGTGTGGCGAATAACCTACTGCTGGCGAATGAATCTGCGACTGAAGCAGAAGTGAAAGCTATTATGAAACAAGTCAAATTACATGATTTAGTAGCCAGTCAGCCAGAAGGATATCAGACATCGATGCAAGAAACCGGACAGCGTTTCTCCGGCGGGGAGCGTCAGCGTATTGCTCTGGCGCGGGTTCTGCTCCAGAATACGCCGATCGTCATGCTAGATGAACCGACTGTAGGACTTGATCCAATCACAGAACGTGATTTGCTGAAGACGATTTTCGATAGCCTGGCCGGAAAATCCTTGCTTTGGGTAACACACCACCTTGTAGGGATGGAACAGATGGATGAAATTATTTTCCTTGAGGAAGGGAAAATCAAAATGCGCGGGACGCATGCGCAATTGCTGAAGGAGTCCCCGCATTACAGAAAACTATATGAGCTGGACCGCCCGGCGGCACTCCAGCGTATTTGATCCAAAGCTATATAGCTTTGGATCTTTTTTTATGCATAAATCAATAGAAAACGCATCATAATACCCGTAAGCATATTGGAAATGGAGTGACGTGATGGATATACTTCTTGCCGTTCTGCCTGCATTGTTTTGGGGCAGTATCGTGTTATTCAATGTCAAGCTTGGAGGGAGCCCTTATCACCAGATTCTTGGTACGACTATCGGTGCTCTGTTGCTTTCGATTGTACTGTATTTCTTCGTACGGCCCGAACTGACCGGCTTTATCTTTTTGATCGGTTTCTTGTCTGGGGTGTTTTGGTCACTTGGACAAACTTTCCAGCTGAAAAGTGTCCATGCAATCGGTGTTTCTAGAACAATGCCTATCTCGACCGGAGCACAGCTTGTTTCCACTTCTCTTTTCGGTGTGATTGTGTTCGGAGAATGGAATACAACCAGAGCGGTCATTCTTGGAATCCTGGCATTATTGTTGATAATCGTCGGTGCAATCCTGACTTCCAGACGAGCAAAAGGAGAGGGGGGCGATGAAGAGAGTCGTGGTGCTTTCCGTAAAGGTCTAATTTACATTGCAATCTCGACAGTCGGCTATCTCGTTTATGTTGTTATCGCCAGACTATTCGGTGTCGATGGGTGGACTGCTTTATTCCCACAGGCTGTCGGCATGGTGGCAGGCGGAATAATATTGACAGTGAAATACCGACCATATGATTTCTATACCATAAAAAATATACTTCCTGGTTTGATATGGGCTGCGGGGAATATGTTCCTATTTATTTCGCAGCCGCGTGTAGGGGTTGCAACGAGTTTCTCTTTATCTCAAATGGGCATCGTCATTTCCACACTAGGCGGTATTTTCATTTTAGGTGAGAAGAAAACGAAGGGACAGTTAATCAGCATAAGTATTGGTATTGTCCTAATCGTACTTGCCGGTTTCCTCTTAGGCTATACAAAATCATGATAAAAGGAGAGTTTCTAATGTATCCAAGTTTGCAAGGAAAAGTAGTCGTCATTACAGGTTCATCTACTGGTCTCGGGAGAGCTATGGCTTTACGCTTTGGGCAAGAAGGTGCCAAAGTAGTCGTTAATTATTACAACAATAGCGAAAAGGCCGATGAGGTAGTCCAAGAAATTAAAAACAGCGGCAGTGATGCAGTAGCCATACAAGGAAATGTAATGGTGGAAGAGGACGTTAAAAAACTTGTTCAGACAGCTATCGATTCATTTGGTAAATTAGATATCATGATTAATAACGCTGGCGTCGAAAATCCGGTACCTTCTCATGAATTGTCGCTAAAGGATTGGGATCGTGTTATCGGAACGAATTTGACAGGTGCCTTCTTAGGTTCGCGTGAAGCATTGAAGTATTTTGTTGAAAATAATGTAAAAGGAAACATTATCAATATGTCCAGTGTACATGAAATGATTCCTTGGCCATTATTTGCACATTATGCAGCTAGTAAAGGCGGGGTAAAGCTATTGACCGAAACATTAGCTCTTGAATATGCTCCGAAACAGATTCGTGTGAACAATATCGGGCCAGGAGCAATCAACACGCCAATCAATGCTGAAAAATTCGCAGATCCAAAACAAAAAGCAGATGTAGAGAGTATGATTCCAATGGGTTATATCGGAAAGCCAGAAGAAATTGCAGCTGTCGCTGTCTGGCTTGCTTCTGATGAATCCAGCTACGTTACAGGTATTACATTATTTGCAGATGGCGGTATGACCAAGTATCCAAGCTTCCAAGCAGGAAGAGGCTGAAAAAAGAAGACAATGCCCCCGCGGGCATTGTCTTTTTTAGTGTTCATAAATCATTTTGCGTGTCATGCCGCCATCTATAACAATATTTTCACCATTGATGAAATTATTTTCAGCTGATGTCAGGAAAACGCATGCTCTGGCGATATCTGATGGTGTTCCTACGCGCTTGGAAGGGTGCTGATCATGATCGACAGGACGAAGGCTGTCATATTCCTTCGTTTCGATCCAGCCTGGACTAATGCTGTTTACCGTAATGTAGTCATCCTGTAATGACATGGAAAGTGCATGCGTAAGAGCGACGATCCCGCCTTTGGTTGCAGCGTATGCCTCGGTATCAGGTTCCGACATAGTTGCACGAGTCGATGCAATGTTTACAATCGAGCCGCCTTTTCCGCTGTGCTTCATATATCCGGCGGCTTCTCTGCTGGCTAGGAAAGTTCCGCGCAAATTCGTGTTGATAATGCTATCCCATTCTTCGACAGCTAGTTCAAACATATTCTTAAACGCACTAATACCAGCATTGTTAATCAAAATATCTATTTGCCCAAAATGGTCAAAGGCTTGTTTCATAAAGTCAGTCACTTGTGTGTGTTGCCGCATGTCTGCTTGGAGGGCAAGTCCTTCTCCTGCCATTTCCTGTACAGTTTGTTCGACTGCTTCTAGATCCATATCAACTGCGGCTACTTTCGCTCCTTTAGCAGCGTACTGAAGGGCAACCGCCTTTCCAATTCCGTTTCCTGCTCCAGTAACGACAACTACTTTGCCTGAGAATTCCATTACATTCATCCTTTCTTATCGCTATAGAAAATATGTTTTAGAGACCATGTGCCATTCTTTTGAACAATCAATTCGCCAAATGAGAATTGCTCCTGCCGCCGCTTATCTGTTGGAGATCCGGGGTTGAATAGAACAAGACCTGCTTCTTCTTTATGAACAGGAATATGTGAGTGTCCGAAGATGAGCAAATCTAGGTATTCGCCTTCAAATGCCAGCTTCGCTCGTTTTTCAGTGGTTTTTCCCTTTCCGTGTCCATGTGTTAACCCAATTCTTAATCCATGAAAGGTAAGGAGCTGTTTTTTTGGTAAGTTATCAATCAGCTCGGGACTGTCTATATTTCCTGAGACAGCTGTAACTGGAGCGAAAGATGCAAGTGAATCAAGAACTCGGCTGTCCTGAAGATCACCAGCATGGATAATATGGTCAGCTTGCTCTAGATAGGGAAGCAGCGCAGCTGGCCAAACCTTTGCCATACGCGGCATATGTGTATCAGCTAAAATAATGATTCGCATCAGCTTCTCCTCCAATCAATCTCATATTACCCTAAAGCATGTTTCAGCAATCATAAAAAAACCGCTCACCTACAAGTAGGGGAGCGGTTGATGTTAGATTTGAGTCTGATGCTCTGGCTGATGCAACGTGATATTTGCCCCAAGCTGTGTGAACAGCCCGACGATATCCTCATAACCACGCTGAATATGCTTAACATCCGTGATTTTGGTTACGCCATCAGCTGCAAGGCCAGCCAAAATCAAAGAAGTACCAGCGCGAACGTCATGTGCTTTTACTGTTGCGCCCGTTAGTTTAGCAACGCCATGAATTAGGATCTGATGATCAACTACTTCGATGTCAGCACCAAGCTTCTTCAGCTCAGCAACATGCCCATTACGGTTTGGATATACTTTGTCCAAAATCGTACTAGAGCCAGCTGCTAACGTGAGCAGCGTAGTAAGAGGCTGCTGCAAATCAGTTGCAAGTTCTGGATACATGCCTGTCTGGATGCGAGCACCTTGCAGCGCAGTTCCTGAAGCTGTCATCGAGTCATCGTCTTCTGTAATTGTCATACCTAGCTCAATCAGTTTGTTCGTACAGCTTGCTAAGTGCTCAGGAATGACATTTTTAACTGTAATCCGGCCATTCGTCACACCTGCTGCCATCAAAAATGCACCAGCAATCAAACGATCCGGAATTACTGTGTGTTCGATTCCACCATGAAGAGACTCCACGCCGTCAATCGTAATCTTCTCTGTACCGGCACCTTTGATTTTTGCTCCCATTAAGTTCAGGAGGTTCGCTAAATCAACTACTTCCGGATCTTTTGCAGCATTATGCAGTGTTGTGCGTCCTTCAGCTTTTGCTGCTGCGAGCATAGCGTTGATGGTAGCACCTGATGTAATCACATCAAATGTAATCTCCGCACCTGTCAATTTCTCGCTAGTTACTTCATAATACTGC
This sequence comes from Terribacillus saccharophilus, assembly GCF_002272075.1. Taxonomy (GTDB): domain Bacteria; phylum Bacillota; class Bacilli; order Bacillales; family Amphibacillaceae; genus Terribacillus; species Terribacillus saccharophilus_A. The sequence continues at coordinate 182,728 of NZ_NPBJ01000023.1, read as the reverse complement.
TGCTTGAAATCAAATGTTGCTCCAAGTGCAGAAAGAGCCTTCACATGTTGATCAATTGGACGGGAACCGAAGTCATCTCCGCCTGGATAACCGATTTGCACGGTTTTGACTTTATGCAGCAAAGCTCCGACAAAGTAATACGACGCGCGGAAATCCGATGTCTTGGCTAAATCAAGTTTTCCGGAAGTAATATGTCTACCAGTAAGCTCATACGTATTTTTCTCTTTTTCATTCATATGCAAGCCGATATCCTCGGCAAGTTCTTTTATCAATAAGATATCCCGGATAGCGGGAATATCATGAATTGTGATTGTCTCATCTGTCAAACAGCCTGCTACAACCAGTGCAAGCGCACTGTTCTTGGCACCTGGAATGGTAACTTCTCCGGTTAGCGGGCCGCTTTTTCTGACTTCAAACCATGCATTGTCCACTCTATTACGCTCCTTGTCTAATTACAGCGCCTGAAAGGTCAGAAACAAAAGGAATTAAGAAAATAGGAATATACCTAGCTTCTTTGTATAATCCAGTATTTCTGAACAGCCTTTAGCGCTTTTTATCTGCTCTCATATGCACATAAATTTCATTTTACCATTAATCAGCTAAGAAGTAGATAGGGAATAAGTATTCCTGTATGCAGTTTTTACCTATATCTTCGAACCCCTAAGGTAAGAGTTTCATATACTAGCGGTAACAGACTTTTGTGCTACAATAAAAAGGACTGGACTATACCAAAAGAAAGGCAGGCTCATCATGAAAGGAAAAAAGGTTATCAAGGGCACGGCTATCGGGCTGCTTGTTCTTTTTCTGTTTTGGTTCGTCCGGGAACATATTAAACTGTCACCTGAGGATATCCAAGGGTGGATTGTTTCATTTGGGATCGTATCTCCATTAATCTACATGGGAATCTATGCGGTTAAACCCGTCATATTTTTTCCTTCCTCTGTATTATCGATTGCTGGTGGTTTAGCGTTCGGCTTTGTTAAAGGGACTATCTTCATTTTAATTGGTTCTGCGGGTGCTGCTATCGTCGCATATTTTCTAGCTCACTTTTTCTCCGAGCGATTCGGGGATAAGGATTTAGGTGAAAGAGTGGAGAAAATCAAGCAGAAATTGCATGACGAAGGTTTCTTTTATGTATTAGTCATGCGGGTGCTGCCGGTTTTCAATTATGATCTGGTCAGTTATGTTGCCGGTCTGACACGTGTTAAGTTCAAGCAATATATGGCCGCCAGTGTATTAGGCGTGCTTCCGGGGACGATGACTTATGCACTTGTCGGGTCAAGTATCGTATCCTTAAACTATACGTATATCGCTATTATTCTATTGATTATATTGATTTGTGCTCTGATAGGCTTTTGGAAAAGAGACAAGATAAAAGAAATACTGACATAAGACAGCTGAGGCTGTCTTTTTTTATTTTCTTTAGAATGTAAGAGTTATGCTATGATGAGATAATTGAAAGAATATTCCAAATGGAGGTGATGTGTGCATGGAGGATAAAAAACAGTCTTTACGACGCAGCATACAATATGTAAAACGAGAAATTATCGGCCAAGATCAAGCAGTTGAACTTTTATTTGTAGCATTACTGGCAAATGGTCATGTGCTATTAGAGAGCGTGCCAGGGACGGGTAAAACAAAACTTGCCAAAACGGTAGCAGCTGTCTATGGCGGACAATTCCGCCGTGTTCAGTTCACACCCGATGTTTTGCCAAGTGACGTAACTGGAATTCAATTTTTCAATCCGAAGAAACAGGAATTCGAGATCAGGTACGGTCCTGCATTTACGAATCTGCTGCTTGCTGATGAAATCAACCGGGCTGCGCCGAAAACACAATCCAGTTTGCTGGAGGTAATGGAAGAGCAGCAGCTTACAATTGATGGTGAGACACTGCCCGTTCCTGTTCCATTTACGGTTATTGCTACGCAAAATCCTGTTGAACAAGGGCAAGGAACTTATCCACTGCCTGAAGCACAGCTGGATCGTTTTTTACTGCGTATCCAGCTTGATTATCCAGAGCTGGAGGATGAAAGGAACATTCTCAATACATATAAGCAAGTTGGAATTAGTAATGAAGCGATATTGAATCCAGAGACAGTGCTTCAGCTGCAGCAGGAAGTAAACAGTATCCATATTACAGATGATGTAAAGGATTATTTGTTATCCATCATTCACGCCAGTCGAAATCATCCTGAAGTTCGGCTTGGAGCAAGTACGCGGGCGGCACTTGCATGGCTGAAAGCGGGACAGGCGTATGCTCTTTTGGATGGTAGAGACTTCGTTTCACCTCAAGATATCAAGCTATTAGCCAAGTTCATACTGGGACATCGGATCATGCTGACCATGGAGGGAGCCATCCGGAAAACAAAGCAGGAAATCGTGGAAGAGATCTTAGCTAATACTACTGTTCCTGTCGAGTCAGGGAGTCAGTCCTGATGTTATGGAGAAGGGAAATGCCGGAAGATCGTTTTTCTGATCTGCTGTCTTTTTTGGCTATTATTGTATTCCTTCTCGGCTTATGGGTTGGTATCAGGGCTTTCTTTATCCTAGCAGGAGTAATTGCTGCGATCATTCTTGTCCAGCGGTATTACGATAAGTGCCTTGGTCGTCATCTGGATTTGCAAAGTGAACGGAAAACAATTCGGCTTTTTCCTGGGGAAAGAGCAGTCATTAACTTCCGGTTCGAAAATAAGGGAAACCTGTCTCTTCCTAATGCTAATCTTAAATTCCAAGTAAAAGATGCTCTTGCAGCTGACAGCCTGCGGGGAAAGCCGATAGTTGGATCAGATGCACAGCTATATGAGACATCGTTTCATATACCAAAAAAACAAGCGCTCGAAGTCAGTTTTCCATTTATTGCCGTGAAAAGAGGAATAGCAGCACCATCTAGTATCATGCTTTATTTACCGCTGTTCAGGATGCAGCTTCTTCAGCTGACATACCTAGGCAGATACCAGACGAGTGTAATCGTTTATCCCACCCAGGAGTTGGTTCACGGAGTGGAAAAATTTTTCAGTCAGCAAGCTGGTCATGTTCTAGCAGATCTTGCCCTGACAGAGGATCCGCTCCAAATTAAGTCAATCAGGGATTATCTACCGACAGATGATTTCCGTCGTATCCATTGGAAGGCCAGTGTAAGAAAAAATATGCTGCAGACAAAAGTTTTAGAGCGCACTTATGATATGACAATTACGCTTATCTTGAATATTAGTACAACAAGCAGACTGGGTAATGCGTATGTCTCTCCGGAACTAGAGAGAATTCTATCTTGTGCTGCTTTTATCATCTACCAAGCAGCTGAGAACGGATATCCGATTGATATGCACATAAATCTGCGGGCAAAAGGGCAGACGCATATCTATACAGAAAGTGCAGGGCAGGCCGAAACAGATGTGAAAAATGCCCTCGATCTGCTGGCAAGCGTACATGCTGAGGATGGTATGACTGAAATCACCTCTGTGCTGCATCACTTGAAAATGAGAAGGAATCAAACCGTTTCTATTTTGATAGGCGAATTACCGACTTCCCTGCATGGGATGAACGGTAGATTGTACCACGTCGACCCAATAAAGGCTGTTCTGGAGGAAGTAACTTTGAACCGGGAATGGGTGAGAGCATGAGGTATGCAGCAGGGTTTACTTATCTGTTAGAGGGATTTTTCCTTTATCTGCTCTGTGTGCCGTTTCTGATACGATTCGAGCAGTCGCTTTTCTTCGGTTATCACTTTTTGCTCGTATCCATGCTCCTTGTCTTTTGGGTAATGAATCGATATATTCGCAGTCAGCTGCTGATTGTACCGCTTCTTTCGACCGGCATTCTCATTGGCAGTGTGGTGCTCGGATGGCCGATTTGGTTCACTATCATTGTTGCAGGCATTCTTTATTGGAGACTCACCGTTCAGGAGACAGAGGCAGAACCTGCTTATGGATATGTTTACCTCATGCTTTATCTCTCCTTATTGATAACGATCTTGCTCTTCTTCTATCGAACAGAGCTGGTTGCAGCAGGTTTAACGACAATCATCATATTTTTTGCAGGCTATTGGATTTATCATACCCAAGGTCAAGAACCTAAAGGGATGCTTGAGACACCTGTCGTTCTTTTTCTGTTAGCCGCTATTTCTACAGGAGGGCTGGCATGGCTTCTTTATCCTGTTGTTCAAGCAATTGCAGGAGCGATGTTCAGTTCAGTTTTCCGCTATGCAGGAAATGGACTGGAATGGGCGCTGACAAGATTTGGGGTTGGTGATCAGTTTATCGAGTCTTCCTCCACGACAGCCGAGGAGCAAGGAAACAATATGGTTCAGATTCCAGATTTGCCGCCGTTATTTAGGACGGAAAAAGTAGAAGAAACGGTCAGCGTGGGTAGTACTTGGGTTTGGATTGCTGTTGGCGGAGTTCTGTTGATCCTGCTCGTAATTTGGCTTTACAAAAGGCAAAGGCTCGATGGAATCAGCATTGATGATGGTGCAATGCAAGCAGAACAGCAGATGATTTTTACACCACTTGCTGACAAATCGGAAGAAAATCAGTCGGTTCGGATTATGCCGCCGGTGCAGCTAGTTCGCAAGCATGTGTTCCAGCTGGAACGCTACGCCAATAGGCATAAGAAAGGGAGGAGAAGCTCGGAGACTTGGCAAGAATGGCTCACCCGCATCGGTATCCCCGACACTAGTCTCTCAATTTATGAGAAAGTAAGGTATGGAGAAGCAGAAATTTCTAAGAAAGAATTGCAAGCTTTTGAGCAGGATATCCGAGAGGCTAAGAAACAAATAAAAGACCAATAGGATGGGACAGTCCCAATCCTATTGGTCTTTTATTCATACAAATGCTGTAGTTTGAATTCCGCTTTCTTTTTCATAGGCAAGTTGGAGAGTGCGCGTGTCGCTGCCCGGCTTCCCATTACCGATAAGACTCCCCTCAATTTCGATGACGGGCATGATTTCACTGGTCGTACTGGTGATGAATACCTCATCTGCCTGGAGCAGCTGGTCAGTTGTAAAGGCTGTCTCCTTCACTTGCAATCCTGCTTTTAGTGCAAGTGCCAATACTCTGCTGCGGACACAGCCATGCAGGATGTTTTCTGCAGCAGGATGTGTGAAAAGAATCTTATCCTTAATGATGAATACATTGGAGGATGATCCTTCTGTAACAGTGCCATTTTTGTGGAGAATAGCTTCAAAAGCTCCTTTTTCCTTGGCAGTTTGCTTGGCTAGTATATTTGGCAGCAAATTCAGACTTTTGATGTAGCATAAATCCCATCTGATATCATCTGCCAAAACAGCACGTACGCCTTGCTGAAGCGGAGACACAGGCCTTTCACTAGGTTCCATATAAGCATAGAAATTACTCGGCACATCTGGAAAACTATGCTCTCGTGGTGCAGAACCGCGAGTGATTTGCAGATAAAGCTTTGCATCTGTTTGTACATCATTCTTCTCTGACAGTTGATGGAGAGAAGCAATCAATGCATCTTTAGCAAATGGAACTTCCAGCCGAATCGCTTCAGCGGAACGATAAAGCCGATCGATATGTTCCTCCAGCAAATCAAATGTCCCTTGATATATACGGATGACCTCGTAAACACCGTCCCCGAATTGCAAACCTCTTTCTTCAAAGGGATATAAAAGTGATTCTTTGGTGATTATCCCATCTTGCGTTAGTAAGTAATCGTACAAGCTCATATCCTTACCTCCCTCTTGTTAAAATCCAGTATAGCAGAGGTGAAAGCAGAGGCGAGAAAAAAATTTGTCGAATTATGTTTAGAATGTTGCGTGCATGTAAAAACCTTGTTATACTACTTAACATACTATTTATAAACCGGGGTAATCATTTCGCTTGTCATGCACTTGTTTACTACCCCTGAGCCAACGCAGTGTCTCGTTTTAAACGTAACGAGGCATTGCGTTTTTACTATGTATATTATGGAAATAATGATAAAGAAAGGAGGCCGTATAATGGATGCAGAACAGCTGAAGCAGGAGCTGATTGCCTACAGCAAGGAGATCGGTGTAGATAAAATCAGGTTCACAACGGCGGATGTCTTTCAGGAGCTGAAGGAAAGATTAAAACAGCAGCAAGAAAACAATTATCAGTCAGGTTTTGAGAAAGGTACAATCGAGGAACGGACTGAACCGAAGAAGCTTATGCCTTCTGCTCAATCCATTATCGCAATAGCGCTCGCGTATCCTTCCAGATTGCCTAATGCACCAAAAAGTACGAAGGAAGAACCGCGCGGATTGTTCTGTCGGGCCTCCTGGGGAATGGATTATCATGAAGTGCTGCGCGATCGAATGAATAAACTGACTGCTTTTCTTTCAGAAAGGGTAGAAGGATTTACCTATCGTTCAATGGTTGATACAGGTGAGTTATCTGATCGAGCTGTAGCTGAGCGAGCGGGGATCGGTTTCAGTGCTAAAAACAGTTTTGTCATTACGCCCGAATTCGGATCGTATGTGTATCTTGGTGAAGTGATTACCAACATTCCATTCTTACCGGATGAAGCTGTAGAGGATAGTTGCGGAACATGCACAAAATGCATTGACTCCTGTCCCACAGGGGCCCTTGTCCAAGGCGGCCAGCTGAATGCTCAGCGTTGTATTGCCTATCTTACGCAGACGAAAGATTTCCTGCCAGACGAATTTCGTTCAAAAATCGGAAACCGTATCTATGGCTGTGATACATGCCAGCTGGTTTGTCCAAAGAACAAAGGCATGGATTTCCACCTTCATGAAGAAATGGAGCCAGATCCAGAGGTCGTGAAACCGCTGCTGAAACCGTTACTCAAGATGTCGAATAAAGAATTCAAAGCAAAATTCGGCCTGATCTCCGGTTCTTGGCGAGGAAAGAAACCGATTCAGCGCAATGCAATACTAGCCATTGCACATTATAAGACTACATCAGCCGTACCGGATTTGATTGAGCTGATGGAGCAAGATCCAAGACCTGTTATTCGTGGGACAGCCGCTTGGGCCATTGGTAAGATTGGGTTACCGGAAGGTTTCGATGCAGTAAGGAAAGCGATGGATAAAGAGCAGGACGATCAAGTACTTGAAGAAATGCGTAAAGGACTACAGTTCGAAGAGGAATATGCAGAATCACACTGAAAAGGGGCATAAATTAAATGCTCCTTTTTTTATATCTCATAGTTTAGCTGTTTAAAAGACTGGGTATATAGTAATAAGATGGAATACAAGGATATTTTTTTGTGATTTAAGTGGTATGAAATACCTAAAATTATTGTCCTTTTGCTATCAAATAAGTGTACAAGAAACGAAGGGATCATAATGGAATTATTACATAACCTAGTCGAGTCGGCAGAAGATCTGCAAAAAATAATCGGTACCGATACGATGATTGGAATTACAGATAGAGAAAAGTTCTTGAGTTATCTGCCTACTACAAAGGTCGATTTTGGGATTCATGTGGGAAGCCCTATACCAGTCGGAGATAAAAACTTAGAAGCCGCATTAGCGGGCCGATATGGTTCGGTTTTATTGCCGCGGGAAGTATATGGTATTCCTCTGTATGCGAAGTCCTTTCCAATTCGAAACGACAATAAAGAGGTAGTTGGAGCTTTCGCAATTGCGGTCCCTCTGGATGCGCAAGAAAAAATGGAAGGGTACATAGAGAACCTGCGTCAAATAATTGATGGCCTCCAGGATAAATTGCACACTGTTTCAGCCCATTCAGAAGAACTTGCGGCGTCCAGCGAGGAAATCGCAGCCCAGTCACAGGAATCCATGCTTCTGACAGAAACAACAGTTGGATCAATAAGTGAGATTTCCCAAATTCAGCAGCAGACCAACATCCTAGGTTTGAATGCATCAATTGAGGCAGCTCGAGCTGGAAAAGCTGGTGCAGGATTTGCTGTTGTTGCAAGTGAGGTCAGGAAACTGTCTTCCCAAACAACGGATGTTACGAAAAGTATGAGCGTCTCTCTAGAGAATATTAAAAATAATATTACTGCTCTATCCGGAAGTGTGGAGCAAATTCGGAATGCATCCGGTGAGCAAGCAGATCTAGTAAATAACTTCAGCCAGCTTATCGATCAATTGCATCTTTTAGGCGAAGATATGGAATCATTCTTTAAATCAGTAACATCCTCATAAAATAGGGCCGCTGCAGCGGCCCTATTTTAATGCTTTGCCCAACCCTTTTGCGTTATGAAATCTTTCATATAAACACGTTTCGGGATGCGGAGATTATCTGTAGCCTGCTCGGTCCAGGTTGTCTTCCGAGTGTTTTCAATCCGATCCACATAATATGACTGGATGGTACGGTCATATTCCTCCAACTGAGCATTCAGCAAACCTTTATCCACGTTATATCTGTTTTCATGATAAACACTTCCGAACGGCAGCCGCGGTTTCTTTTCATTCACTTTTTCGGGATAGCCAACAGCAATCCCGAACAGCGGTAATACTTGAGCAGGTACGCCAAGGCTTGCAGAAACACCGGCCAGATTATTTCGAAGACCGCCTATGTAACAAATGCCCAGCCCCATCGATTCTGCTGCAATGGCAAGATTTTGAGCAGCGAGCGAAGCATCAATTGTACCGATCAGCAAAGCTTCTGTTCCTTGAATTGTTTCAGAAATGTCTGCCCGCAGATTGCTTGCCATTTCCTTATGGCGGTAGAAATCAGCACAAAAAACAAAGAAGTGGCCATTGTTCACGACATATTCCTGGCTGCCTGCATAAGTGCTAAGCTCTTTTTTCACCAAAGGATCGCTAACACCGATGATGGAGTACGCCTGGAGGAAGCTCGACGTGGATGCTGCTTGAGCAGCGGAAACGAGTTCCTTGATCTGTTCCTCTGTAAGGCGCTCGGAAGTAAATGATCTTACTGATTTGTGGCTAAGGATAGTTTGCAAAACATCAGACATCGTATTCTCCCCCTTTTTTATAAGGATACACAAAATTGTCACATTTGTAACTAAAAATGTTTGCGCTTTCATTGATGGGATGAGACAAGCTGATGAAGCATATACTGTCATGATTCTACATACATACAAGTGAGGTGGGAGCATGGAGACATTCATGACTGTTTTATCTGTATTCGTCGTAGGAGGCTTGCTCCTCCTACGAGGATATGCCATGTCATATCGAAGAAAGAACAGGAGGGATAGAGATGGGGAAGAGTGAACAGCTGGCAGATTATTGGATGCAGAGAGTTGATGGGAAGAAGGATGAGAATTGGCTCGTCAACCGGATTGTTTTTCATGAAAAAGACGGGGCGAAGGTTGCGCAGATTCGAGGAGAAGGAATAATTCTGAGCGAGGAACACGAAGGGGAGGAAGACATCATTACCTATCGCTTGTGCGCAACTTTTCTCGTGCATAAGCAGCATGCAACGTATCATGAAGAAGAAGTGCATACGCATAGAGCTCGTATGCGAGCTGGACAAATCATTCATGATGAGCGAGTTGAGGACGCTGTCCAGCCTCATGTACAAGGGCTTGTCGTCTTTGAGAGCAACGATCAGGATTTTGACCGGCAATTCACCTATGATAGACGGGCAGCTGTTCAGTATGCCGAACGATGGTGGAATGATTATAATCCTGCTTACAAGAAATTTGAAGTCGATTGCACAAATTATGTCTCCCAGTGCTTACGGGCAGGCGGGGCGCCAATGCGGGGGGAACCAGACAGGAATTCAGGGTGGTGGTTCAATGGTGAAAACTGGAGCTATAGTTTCACAGTAGCTAATGCCTTGCGGTGGTATTTGAGCGGATCGACACAAGGCTTACGCGGTAAGGAAGTAGCGGATGCGAGGCTGCTGAGGCCTGGCGATGTGATTTGCTATGATTTTGAGGGTGATGGGAACTATAATCACAATACGATAGTGGTAGCCCGGAACGCACAGGGTGAGCCGTTGGTCAATGCCCATACTGCTAACAGCAGAATGCGTCATTGGGCTTACGTTGACTCTCCGGCTTATACAGAGAACGTTGTGTATAAATTTTTCCAGATTGGGCTATGATCTCTGCTGTGCTATACTGGTAAGGTTGAAAGTTGAAAAGCAGAGGTGAAAGTATATGCCAAGACATATCGTACTATTCCAACCAGAAATCCCAGCTAATACAGGGAATATTGCTCGTACCTGCCTTGCGACAGATACGGCTTTGCATCTAATTCGTCCGCTTGGTTTCTCAACGGATGACAAAATGCTGAGAAGATCAGGATTGGACTATTGGCATGACGTGGATATTCATTACTACGATAGTATAGAAGAGTTATATGAAAAATTTCCGGAAGGTGTCTTTTATTATATAGAGAACTTCGGTACCAAGCATTATTCAGATTATGATTTCAGCAATACAGATCAAGATCTGCTATTCGTTTTTGGTCGAGAGTCGACTGGCATTCCGAAAGATTTGCTTGTAGGGAAAGAGGAGCAATGTCTTCGTATTCATATGACAGATAAAGTCCGATCTTTAAATCTATCGAATACGGCAGCAATTATTATTTATGAAGCTCTTCGTCAGCAGCGCTTCGATGGGTTATCCTAAACTGCACCTAGTGTGCAGTTTATTTTTTTATAGTTGTTTAGACATGCATAAAATGGGACAAAAATAGTACTTTCCCCAGTTTTATTTGGTAGCATTATACTAATGTAACTTATATCCGGTGGATTTGCTGGTGTGGCAAGGTATAATGGAGTGCATGAATAATATGAGAGATTACACGCTATTGCTTCGGGCATTTGGAGATAAGCTTCGTTATCTGAGAAAAAAACAGATGCTGACACAGGAAGAATTGGCTGGCATGGCGGGTTTTAATCGATCGTACTACTCCGATATTGAAAACGGGAAGCGGAATATTTCTTTTGTTGGCATCAGTAAATTGGCGATAGCGCTAGATGTGGAAATGTGTGAGCTGCTGCCGGCAAAAGAGGACTATCATCAGCTGCTTGATTCGGAAGCAAAACACAACCAGGAAACAATTACATACATATACGGCAGCACTGTTGAAAGGCAGTTACGCAAAACTTGAGGGGCTAAGGGATGAGATTCTATGCCAGCCAGGTGCGAACGAAGAGGGATTCTCAGGCTGCCAGACATGGCAGCTTTTTTTGAAAAAGGAGAATGAAATTGATTTTAAAACGTAAACGCATCCAAGACATACTACTAGGTGATTATTTGGGCAGTGATATTGTCCTGGCAGACAAGACAAAATTAAATAAAGGGACAGTCGTCACTGCAGCTTTACTGGAACAGCTGAAGCATAACAGAGTGCCTTCGGTCGTCGTTGAAACCGAGGAAGAGGAAACTACTGATCTATTTAGCAAGACAGATCGCCTCCAGCAGATGATTCAGCAGCTGCTGGAGAAAGAAACTGATCATCAAGCAACATATAAGCGGAGTATGGAAAAGCATTTTTACACAAATTTGTCTTATATCGCTTTTGAGTACCGCTATGGAAAACTACTTTATGAGGAAGAAAGCATTCGTTTCTTGAAGGATTTGTACATCAAAAGCCTGAAGACAATGGGGAGGAGCAGTCTTTGGCATATGCTTGAGCAAAGAGATCCCTATGCTTTTATTCATTCTTTAGATGTTTTTGTAATCGGTACAATGCTCGCTTACCATATGAATGTCGTCCAGTTGGATCTTTGTGCAACAGGGTATTTATTCCACGATATCGGAAAGCTTGAAATTCCTCGCGAAATCCTCGATAAAACATCTACACTGACAAAAGAGGAATATGAAATTGTACAAACGCATACGGTCAAAGGAGAGACACTCCTGCACCAGACAGGTGAACCTTTACTAGGTCGCTATGCGCGAAGTCATCACGAACGGCTGAATCGTAAAGGCTATCCAGATGGTGCTTATTTACCAGAGCTAGGGATGGATCTGCAGATTTTAGCTGTGGTCGATACGTTTTCAGCTTTGACACTTTCCCGTACTTATCGGGAAGTATTGCCAGCAACAGAAGCTATTCAGCTGATGCTGGAGATGTCGGAAGCATATCCGAAGAAGATCGTGAAGAAGCTGGCGCAGCTGATGCATATTTTCCCTAACGATAAAAAAACACTTCAGCTTGATGATGTCATGCTGGATAAATTTACGAACGAATCATACATGGAAATTGGATGGAAGCAGAAGCCGTAAGCAGACGTGAAATGGATTTGCTGGCATTATAGCCAAACCCTGGGCATACATTAAGGTAATCGCCTTTTGTTTAACAATGCCTGGGAGGTTAATGAATGATGAATATATTGGATAAGGTACAGCAGTATCGCCAGGAACAAGAGAAGCTCCACTGGGAAGGAACGCTCGCTGATTATCTGCGTTTGTTGAAAGACCGGCCTTATCTTGCTCAATCTGCACATTCCCGTGTATATAACATGATCAAGCATAAAGGCATTGAAGAAGAAGATGGAGTGAAGAACTATAGCTTCTTCAAGGACTCGTTATTCGGTTTGGAAGAACCGCTTGAAAAGCTAGTGGAAGAATACTTCCATCCGGCTGCTCGGAGACTGGATGTACGCAAACGAATTCTCCTGCTCATGGGACCAGTAAGTGGAGGGAAATCCACGCTTGTCAGTTTGCTCAAACGAGGGCTGGAGGAATATACACTGACGGATGAAGGTGCAGTTTATGCCATAAAAGGCTGCCCAATGCATGAGGATCCGCTTCATCTGATTCCAGCACATCTTCGCAAGGATTTCGAAGACGAGTATGGAATCCGGATTGAGGGGAATCTCTCTCCATTAAACGTAATGCGCTTGGAAGAAGAGTATGATGGAAGAATCGAGGATGTTGTTGTTGAACGAATTTTCTTTTCCGAAGATAAACGATCAGGAATTGGTACGTTCAGCCCTTCTGATCCTAAATCGCAGGATATTGCAGACCTGACGGGTTCCATCGATTTCTCCACCATCGCGGAATATGGATCAGAATCGGATCCTAGGGCTTATCGCTTTGATGGGGAGCTTAATAAAGCCAACCGTGGACTGATGGAATTTCAGGAAATGCTGAAATGTGATGAGAAGTTTCTTTGGCATCTGCTTTCCTTGACGCAGGAAGGTAATTTCAAAGCCGGCCGCTTTGCCTTAATCAGTGCGGATGAATTGATCGTGGCACATACGAACGAATCAGAGTATCGTTCATTCATTTCGAATAAGAAGAATGAAGCATTGCATTCCCGGATGATCGTCATGCCGGTTCCTTATAATCTTAAGGTTGATGAAGAAGAGAAAATCTATCAAAAAATGATATCGGAAAGCGATATCAAAGATGTCCATATCGCTCCGCATACACTGAAGATTGCAGCGATGTTCACCATTCTTACAAGATTGAAAGAATCGAACCAAGGCGGCATCAGTTTGCTGAAGAAGATGCATCTCTATAATGGGAGGCAGCTGGAAGGCTTCAGTGACGCAGATATCCAAGAACTTAAAAAAGAACACAGCGATGAAGGAATGAGCGGAATTGATCCGCGCTATGTAATCAACCGAATTTCCAGTACGATCATTAAAAAAGAAATGCGTTCCATTAATGCATTGGACGTACTCCGTTCTTTAAAGGATGGCCTTAGCAGTCATGCATCCATTTCGAAGGAAGACCGGGAGCGCTATTTGAACTACATCGCTGTAGCAAGGAAAGAATATGATGAAATCGCGAAGAAGGAAGTGCAGAAAGCATTCGTCTATGCTTATGAAGAATCTGCTAAAACGTTGATGGATAATTATCTAGATAATGTCGAAGCTTATTGCAATAAGACAAAGCTGCATGATCCATTAACAGGGGATGAAATGCCTTCTGATGAAAAGCTTATGCGTTCCATTGAGGAGCAAATTGGGATTTCGGAGAATGCGAAGAAGGCTTTCCGTGAAGAGATCCTTATCCGAATCTCGGCGTATGCACGTAAAGGGAAGAAGTTCGATTATCAATCTCATGAACGGCTGCGGGAAGCAATCCAGAAAAAGCTATTTTCCGATCTGAAGGATGTAGTGAAAATCACAACGTCCATCAAAACTCCAGATGAGCAGCAGTTAAAGAAAATGAATGAAGTAGTCGCAACATTGATTGATGAATATGATTATAACTCCACATCGGCAAACGACCTGCTCCGCTATGTAGGAAGTTTGTTGAACAGATAAAAATAAGCCGCCGGGATCCCGGCGGCTTATTTATGTGTTTAGGCAGATAATAGTAAAAATCCTGCAAATATCGGAAGCAGTACCATCGCTGTCTTCAAGTAAACAGGGCGAACGCGTTTTGTGAATTTCGCTCCAATATAAGAACCAATCATCGTTCCTGCAACTACTTCGAGAAGTAATTTGATATCAAGGAAGCCGAGCTGTGCATAGCCGACTCCGCCAGCCAAGGCGATTGGAATGATAATCATCATTGTCGTACCTGCAGATTGCTGCGCAGACAGTCCGAGCAAGATAAGCAGTCCGATTTGGATGAATGGAGCGGAACCGATCCCGAACAATCCGGATAGTGCCCCGGTTAAGATGCCGAGCAGTGCAGCTGAAATAAAATAGATAACTTTGTTTTGGTAGATGAATGCACTAATTGTAGTCCCTTTGTCTGAAGGCTTGCCCATCAGCAGAAGACGAATGCAAAGAACTACCCCAGATAGGACAAGCATACCAGCCGTAAGATAATTTAAGATATCTTCTGGGATGAATCCGGAAAAATGGGAACTGATGAAAGCGCCAACCGCCCCAAAGATTCCAATGATTAAACCGGCCCGTAATGTCACGTTTCCTTCGCGGTAGTGGCTGACTGCACCCGAAAACGAGGAGAATAGCATGGATGCCAGAGCAGTGCCTAATGCCACGTGAATGGGGAAACCGAACAGCACTGTCAGAATGCTGATGATGAAACCAGATCCTCCAGCCCCGACAAAGCCGACGATAAGACCGGCGGCAATCATAATAAGGATAATTTCAATAGCCATAATAATTCCCTCATTTCTTGTTGTACTTTTAGTTAACCATAATGAAATGATATTGTATAATGCATAAATAACATATAAAAGATGCAGAAAAGGTATGGGTGAGCTTATGGAGTGGCAACAGTTAGTTTATTTTAAGGAAGTGGCGGAGCGAGAGCATTATCTTCAAGCAGCAAAGGCTCTGGCTATCTCTCAGCCTGCCTTGAGCCGTTCGATTCAGAAGCTGGAAGAGCAGCTGGGAGTGCCGCTTTTTGAGAAAAGGGGACGAGGAATTGTTCGGAGCAGTTACGGGGATGCTTTCTATACACATGCCGTCAAAATATTAGAGGAAATGGAGAAGGCAGAAAAACACATACGGAAGATGAAGGATCCACAGTATGGGGAAATAACACTTGGATTTATGAGGTCGCAAGGACTGCAGCATATACCCCGACTGTTAAAACAGTACAAGGAGATTTATCCTTCCGTCGAGTTCTCCCTGAACCAAGGCTCGACAGAAGAGCTAATCAATCAGTTAAGAGAAGGTAAGCTTGATTTATGTATCTGTAATATGGATCAGGGGGTGGAAGGCCTAACTTGGCGAAAGCTGTGGACAGATCAGCTTTATGTATATGTATCAGATACACATCCGCTTGCAAATGAAGAGCAGCTGGCATTACATCAGATAGAAGAAGAGCCCTTCCTGCTTATTCGCCCAGGCTATAGTGCCCGGGTAATGTTTGAACAGATAGTCGAAAAATATGGACTGGAACCGAAAGTAGCGTTCGAAAGTGAGGATATGATGACAATTCTGGGATTTGTCGCGGCGGGACAGGGCATTGCTCTGCTTCCATCCTTGGAAACACTTCAAATGTCCCATGTCAGGAGTATTCCTCTTATCGAACCGACAGAAAGGCAAATTGGTGTAGCTTGGCGGGAAGGCAGTGTACGCTCTCCAGCCAGTGATCATTTTATTGAACAGCTTGTCACTTACTCAACAAAATTTGGAGAATAAAGCGGCTTTATGTTGCTTTATTTTTTTCTGGTTAATACTTTAGGATATTTTGTCGAAGTATTATGACAACAATTTACAATCTCTTTATTGGTTCTTAATACATAAATTCTAGAATTAATGCGGGAGGACAATCCCGATAAAAGATAGGGGGAGCTATATGAAGCGTTCATATCGAATGGCTGCTGGTCTCAGCGCATGTTTGCTGCTCATGCAGACAGTTGTACCTGCATCCATTCCAGTCGTAAATGCAGAGGAAAAGCTTCGGGAAGACAAGGTTTCTATTACAGAAGTCTATGGCAGCGAGAAACAAGGTGCTGATGGTTTATCTTTTATTGAAATACATAATGGAACAGAGGAAGCGAAATCCTGGAAGGACATCGGAATCACATACAAAACTGACCAGGAAGAAAAGCTTGTAATCCAAGAGCAAGAGGAGCAAATCCCAGCAGGCGGATATGCAGTGCTTGCTTTGAACAATGAGACCACAGTAGAAACTTTTAATAGTCATTTCGGAACTGAATTGACAGATGCAGCATTCACCAACGTAACAGAACCTTACATATTCCAAGATGATGAACAACAGCTTTCCATCACTGATACAACGACTGAGCAGACCTCCGTTTCTGTTTTCCACTTCCAAGACGTGGAACAGGCAGAAAGTATCCACTTTGCAAATGATCAAAAAACACCAACCATTCTGGCAGCGCCGTCACCAGGGTCCGAAAAGATAGAGCAAGCTGAACAAGAGAAATCAGCGGAAGACTCGCAGCAGGAGACCCCAGGGGACGATGTGAAGGAAGCACCTGCTGTAGACGAACAAGAGTCGGATTCAGCGTCTGAGTCAGAGACAGAAAATCAGGGCCAAGAAGAACAAGCTGATGTTGCAGACGAGGAGCAGCCAGTTGAAGAGAATAAAGAGCAGTCCGAAAAAAGTGAACAGGAAAAAACAGCAGAAACAGATGAGCCAGCCCAAGAGGAACAACTTGAGCAGCCTGCACTCGTTCACGAAGCAATCACCAATGCGGAAGGCAGCGAGGACCTTACCATCTCTGCATCTATAGAAAACGGAAAAGCAGAATCCGCCGTTTTCACATACGTTACTGCTCCTGGTATGAGCGAACAAAAGGTGGACATGACAGACAAAGGTGATGGCAATTGGGAAGCTGTCGTTCCAAAAGAAGTGCTATGGAGCCCGTCTTTCCAATACAGCATTGATGTGTTTAGCGGAGATACGCAGCTGCGTTTTCCTGATAATGGGCTTCAAAGTATACAGGTAGCAATTACCGAGCCTGATCCGCAGACACAGCCGCCGGTCCTTATCACGGAAATAGTTCCAGATAGTGATAATATCAGCGGTGCTGACGCGTATGAGTTCATCGAAGTTTATAACAACTCTGATCAATCGATGGATTTAAAGGATTACAAACTTTCCTATCAATATCCTGATGGAAGACAGACAGATTGGGATATCGATCGATCTGTTACGTTGGAGCCTATGGGGAAGGCTGTAATTTGGATCAAGAATGGTGCGAACCAATCGCTTGAGCTAGCTGATTTTAACAGCCATTATCAGACTGACTTGACAGAAGACCAAGTAATTGAAATCAGCAATGACGGTATGGCAAATGGATCAGCCCGTACGATTGCATTCCAGACTGACAGCGGTGCTCAGCTTGCTGCAGCAAGCTACAATGACTCAGAAGGAATCGATGATACGTATCCAAATCAAGGAATTACGTACAAAGCTTCTGGTACCGCACAGATGACGAAGGTAGGACTGCAGCTGAAAGCTTCTCCTGGCGCTTTGATTGATGGACAAGTTCCAGCAGAAACCGTTAAGGTCGAAAAAGACGAAACTGCTCCGGAAATTAGTCATGAGCCAGTGAAAACAGTCACCATTCCTGCTCCTCTTCAAATTGAAGCTGCAATAAAAGATGAGAATTTCATTCAGCATGTGACGCTTTATATTAAGAAAGAGGGCACAGATGAATTCGAGCAATACAGCATGCAGCACACAGGAGAATTGTATAAAGCTGAGATTCCTACTGCTGAGCTGGAAGCTGGGACGCTTGAATATTATATTGAAACTTCCGATGGGTTCAACAGTTCCAAAACAGAGACTTTTAAAGTGGAAGTTAAACAGCCGGATACCGATTTTTCTGCGCTTCCATCTCTACTAGTGACAGAATTGGTCCCTGACTCTTCTAATGTGAATGGGGCAGACGGATATGAATTCATCGAGATTTACAACAATACGTCAGCTCCGGTCGACATGCAGGATTATGATTTGACGTACATGTATCCAGATACGAGGGTGACCAATTGGAAGCCGGACGAAAGTCCAATCATCCAGCCGGGAGAGGCTGCTGTATTCTGGATTATCAATGGCTCCAATAATGATTTGACTGCTGAGGATTTCAATAAAAATTACAGTACGAATCTAACCCTTGGTGAAAACTTGTTCAAAATACAGTCAGGTGGGATGGCCAACGGCGACCAGCGAGGAGTCGGGGTTGCCACGAAAGCTGGCAGTGCAATTACAATGGCGACTTATAATGAGGTATCGGGCGTCAAAGATACGGTTGCTAATATGGGAATCAACTTTAAATATCCGCTTGATGGCTCGACGAGTATGTTGAAGCTGAATGCTGGTACAATCCTTGGTACTCCTGGAAGTGTCACGACTGATCAAGTTCCAGGCGAACCTGTTCAAGTGGAAGATGATAGCGTGGCACCGGAAGTGAAGGATCTGACGGATAAAGATATCGTTAATCAAACGGAAGATCTGCAGATTACTGTTGAAGCTTCTGATGATAAAGGTGTCAAACGCGTATCCGTATTCTATCGTACAGATGGCACCAGTGACTTTAAACGAGTTGATCTAACTAAAAATGAACAGACAGGCTACTACCATCATACGGTTTATACTCCAGAGCTGATTGCAAAGGACTATGTGGAATATTACGCAGCTGCTACAGATGGCTTCAATGAAACGAAAACAGAAACAAAACGAGTAAGTATTGAACGCGATCAGAAAGAGTCCAGTCCTCGGTTGAATGTGAAAGATGGACAGCTGATTTCTGGAACATATAAGCTAAAAGCGACTTCTGATACGACAGATCAAGAAACTTCATTACTGATTGACGGAAAAGAAGTCAAGCAGACAGACAAAGCATTGGAAACAGAAGCTTATTTCGCGTTTGATGTGAATGGAATCAATACGTATTTCCAAAATGCAGTTGTACAGGATGGGGAAGTGCTGCGTATATTCGATGACTGGATCGATACGTACACGACTATTACTGTTCCAGTTGACCCGGATACGTTGAAGGAAGGACAGAATACAATCAGTATCCATGCCGGAAACAAAGCTTCTCCGTTCCAGTTGGAATCACCGGAAAACCGAGATGACTTTGATGCGAAGAATGTTCGGCTTGTTTTAGGAGATGGTACTGTCTTGTATGATCCGGCGTTTGCTGATCCAAATCAAGTAATTGATATTGGAGATAACGGTAATTATCGTCCAGTTCAAGACTTTACTTTCACTATCCAGCCGGAGAAATTCCGGGCAAATGCATATGACTGGGATACGACGGAAACAGCAGATGGTACACACACGATTGAAGCTAAGGATGAAGAAGCATCAGACAAAGTCTCCGTAACAGTCGACAATACTGTTCCTGTCCTTGAAACATCAATGGAAGATGGAAAATCATACAAAGGTCCATTCACGATTGAGGCAAGTGCAGAAGATGCTTTAAGCGGTCTTGATAGCCTTACGGCAGAACTGGATGGAGAAGAAATTCAGCTTCCTTATGAGACTTCTTCTGCAGCCTTATCTGCCGGTGATCATCGACTTGTGCTGCGAGCGGCGGATAAAGCCGGAAATGAAGAAGTTCGTACAATTAACTTCTCCACCCCTGAAGAGCAGCCTGTTGCTCCAGAATTGATCAAGCCGGAAGATGAAGCGGGTAATGTCGGGAAGAATCCAGAGCTTGAAGTGAAAGTAACAGATCCTACGGGAGATGATATGGACGTTACTTTCTATCAAGGACATAAATATAAAGTCAGCCAAGATAGTGAAATTAAAGCTTACAAGAATGCAGCTGATTATGAGCCGCCGTCCGACTATGCACCAGAAGGGGAAGAAGCATTCAGCAACGAAGATATTGATAAGGTTGCGGATGTAGATGACAAGTATTTGATTAACGACAGCGAAACGCAGTTCCCTTACCATCGATTTGAGGTTCCTGTTTCCAAGGATGTTGACGATAAGAATATCGTCGAAGTCAATTGGAGTGGTAATTCCCTGCCAGGACGAAAGGTTTCCATGTATGCGTGGAATCATCAAGAAGAAGATTGGCAGCTAATCGATTACAAGGTAGCAGGAGATGAAGACTTTGATTTGCAAGGTTCTGTAAATGTTGATGAGTTTGTAAAAGACTACAAGATCAATGTTCTCATTCAGGATGAGATTGCAATCGAGGATGAAGATTATGATTATTCCTTCGTCTGGATGTCTGATACACAGTATTATTCTGAGAGTTACCCGCATATCTACGATAAACAAGTGAATTGGATAGCGGAAAACAAGGATAAACTCAACATTGATTATGTATTCCATACAGGTGATTTGGTGAACTTCTCAGACCAGGAATACCAATGGGAAGTCGCAGATAAAGCGATGCAGGTGCTAGATGATGCAGGCGTGCCTTACGGTGTATTGGCCGGTAACCATGATGTGGAGCAAAAGAGTAATGACTATACAGATTATTACCGTTATTTCGGAGAGGATCGTTTCAAAGATAAACCTTGGTATGGCGGTTCTTATAAGAATAACAGAGGACATTATGATTTGATTTCCTCTAACGGCAATGACTATATTATGGTCTATCTTGGCTGGGGCATCGATGATGAAGGTATTGCATGGGCAGATGAGGTTCTAAAAGCACATCCGGATCGGAAGGCGATTCTGAACTTCCATGAGTATCTGCTGTCATCCGGAAACCGTCATCCAGTGGGTGAAAAGCTATATCAGGAGCTTGTACTGGATAATGAAAATGTGTTCGCTGTCCTATGCGGTCACTATCATGCTGCAGATATGCTTGTCGATGAAATCGACGACGATGGCGATGGCGTAACCGATCGTAAAGTCTATCAAATGCTTGCCGATTACCAGGCAGGTCCTGAGGGCGGACAAGGCTATATGCGTATCTTGCTCTTTGATGCCGAGACAGATCAAATAAAAGTAAAAACGTATTCTCCATATATGGATGATTACAACTATTATGATGAAGAAGAATTCCCGGGAACAGATGAGTTCTCTATTGGGCTTGAATTGGATGCTCAAAAGAAACGTGTTGCCACTAACTATGTGGAAGTGAATGTTTTCGGTACAAAGGAAATCGGTAAGAAAGAAGATGTTAAAAGTGGAGAAACTGCTTCTGTGACATGGGAAGGATTGACCTCTGACCATGAATATGGCTGGTATGCTGTCGCAGAGGATGACCATGGCGGCAAGACGAAATCCGGTCTATGGACATTCACTACGGGCGGGGGAGCTCCCGCCCCTGGAGACAATGGCAACGAACCGCCTGCTGAAGATCCGTCAGGAAATGATGGGGCCGGCGACGGGCAAGAAGACCCGATAATCGATGGAGGAGAGAATCCACCGGCTGATCCAGGAGAGAAACCTGACGGTAACAATCAAGATGGAAATACGAATATTCCAGTGAATCAAACACAACCATCTGGTGACAATACAGCGAAGACTGTATCGCATGTACCTGGGGATTCTAAAAAATCGACACCATTCGGCGGAATCCTCCCTGATACAGCAAGTCAGCTATTCAATTACCTGTTGGCTGGCGCTGCACTGCTGGTGTTAGGTGGGGTGTTGTATTGGTTTAATAAAAGAAGAACAGCGGACAAATAAAGATGGAGGATAATTGGAAAATAACTTTCCGATTATCCTTTTTTTAACTTAAAAAAGCAATGATTTTTTCTTGCTGAAACAAAAATGTAAAAACGCTTTCAAAATGTTGATATTTATGAAGTGGTATTATATAAACCCTTATATATCAATGAAGAAAGCGTTTTAAAAAATTTCTTGTTTTAGTTGTAAGTTTTGTCTCGTTACGGTATATTGGGAATGTGAAAACGTATTAAGCCACTTAAAATAATTTCCAATTTCTAAGCCTTTACTATTTTAAAAAAAGTTACTTCTATTGGGGGGAACAGTCGTGGGACAAAAGGAATCTAGCGAAAGATTCTGGGAGAACTTCCATGGACCGAATATGGGTTATGTGGAAGAGCAATACGACAAATACAGGCAAGATCCGGAATCAGTGGAAGCATCATTAAAGGAACTATTCGATACGCATGGAGAGCCAAGGGTGATGCAGCGTCGAGGGGAAGACGCTCCATCAACAGGAATGTCCGAAGCATCCATTAAGAAAATCACGGCAGCGATTCAGCTTGTAGAAGCAATTCGCCGCTATGGACATTTAGAAGCAGATATTTATCCAGTAGGCAAAGAGCATGCGGAAACTATGGTGCTGACCAAAATGGAAGATTATCAGCTGACTGAATCTGACTTGCGGGATATACCGGCAAGCTTTGTATGGGGAGACGCTCCGAAGAATGTACATACGGCCCTGGATGCCGTGCAGCTATTGAAGGAAAGGTATGCAGGCACTACTTCCTTCGAGTATGATCATGTCGGCAATCATGAAGAGCGAAAATGGCTACAAGACCAAATTGAGACTGCATCCTATATTCCTGGGTGGAGTGAATCTGATAAAAAGGAAATTTTGAAACGGCTTACAGATGTAGAAGGCTTTGAATCATTCTTAGCTCGTACTTTCGTCGGTCAGAAGCGTTTCTCCATCGAAGGTCTTGAAGCGATGGTTCCGATGCTGGATTCTATCATTAAAGAAGCGTGTCTCGCTGATACAGATGAAGTGATGCTTGGTATGGCACATAGAGGAAGGCTATCCGTACTGGCACATGTATTAGGCAAGCCTTTCGATCTTATCTTCTCTGAATTCAATCATACGGGTGAGAAAGAATTGCTTCCTTCAGAAGGATCAGGTGGGCTGCATGGCGGCTGGACTGGTGATGTGAAGTACCATTTCGGAGCTGTAGCAGAACATCATGAAGGGCAAGAAAAGCATACAACCATCACATTGGCTAACAACCCGTCCCACTTGGAATTTGTGAATCCGATTGTAGAAGGATTTACAAGAGCGGCGCAGGATAATACCTCACATGCAGGGTATCCGGATCAAGACCCATCAAAAGCGCTTAGTATCCTCATCCATGGAGATGCTGCTTTTATCGGAGAAGGAGTTGTAGCTGAAACGCTTAACCTAGGTGATTTACCGGGTTATTCGACTGCTGGCTCAGTGCATATTATTGCAAACAACCAGGTCGGCTTTACAACGAATCGCCGGGATGGACGTTCTACTCGATACGCAAGTGATTTAGCAAAAGGTTTCGAAATTCCAATTGTTCATGTAAACGCTGACGACCCACTTGCATGTGTGGCAGCAGCATTGCTTGCTTTCCGTTACCGCCAGCGTTTCCATAAGAGTATCCTGATTGATCTTGTCGGCTACCGCCGATATGGACATAACGAGATGGATGAACCGCGTTCGACACAGCCGATCCTGTATCAAGATATCGATGCACATGATACGGTAGCGAAAATCTTCTCTGCGAAACTGGAAGAAGAAAAAGTTATCACAGGACAAGAAGGCTACGATTCTCTTAGTGCGCAAGTCGGTGAACATCTGAAGGATATCTTCCAAAATATGAAGGAAGAAGATGCGAAGGAGAAGCTGCCGAAGCCAGAACCGGAAGCTTTGAAATGTGATCTGCCCAATATCAAAACTAGTGTCCCAGCAGATACACTGTTCTCCCTTAATAGACAGCTTCAAAAAAGGCCGGAAGGATTCCAAGTCTTTAAAAAGTTAATCAAGATTATTTCGAAGCGGCACCAGGCTTTTGAAGAAGAAGGCAAAGCAGACTGGGCTGTCGGTGAGATTTTGGCTTATGCTAGCATCTTGCAGGACGGCACGCCAATACGTCTGACGGGTCAGGATTCAGAACGAGGCACATTTGCCCATCGACATGCCGTGCTGCATGATGTCGAAACAGACGCGACATATTCACCGCTGCATGGGTTAGATGAAGCAAAATCATTTGCTCTTCATAATAGTCCGCTATCAGAAGCGGGTGTTATCGGCTTTGAGTATGGCTATAGCGTACACAATCCAAATGCTTTCGTACTTTGGGAAGCGCAATTCGGTGACTTTGCTAATACAGGACAGGTTCTTTTCGATCAGTTTATTGCAGCTGGTCGTGCAAAATGGGGCGAAAAGTCCAATATGGCTATGTTGCTGCCGCATGGATACGAAGGGCAAGGTCCGGAGCATTCAAGCGGCCGGGTGGAAAGATTCCTTCAGCTTGCAGCAGAGAATAATTTGATTATCGCAAATGTAACAAGTTCCGCCCAGCTGTTTCACCTGCTTCGCAGACAAGCAAAACTTGGGGGAAGGGAAGAGGCAAGGCCTCTTGTACTCATGACGCCGAAAAGCTTGATGCGGAGTGCTCGTCTGGCAAGTAAGCTGGAAGAATTCACAGAAGGAAGCTTTTCGTCCTTGCGTGTTCAGCCTAACAACGAGGCGACATCTGAAACAGCTAAAACACTCGTATTAGGAAGCGGAAAAGTGATGGTGGACCTGGAAGAAGCAATGGAAAAAGAAGCGGGTGCATTTGAAGAACTCCATATCGTCCGTCTGGAGCAGCTTTATCCATTCCCTGCCCAAAAAATCAAACAAATCCTAGAAGATTACCCTTCTATCAGTGAAGTAAGATGGGTGCAGGAAGAACCACGTAATATGGGAGCCTGGACATTCGTCCGTGACAGAATTGAAGCAATCCTTTCAGAAGATCAGACGCTTGAGTATATCGGCCGTCCGGATCGCGCTTCACCTGCAGTAGGAAAGCCTGCTGTCCATAAAACAGAACAAAAGCAGATCATCAATCAAGCCTTAAAGCTGTCCAAGGGAGGAGTTAGCGTATGAAGGAACTAAAAGTACCAGAGCTGGCAGAATCAATTACAGAGGGAACAATCTCCGAGTGGTTAGTCAATCCAGGTGACCATGTTGAGAAGGGGGATCCTGTTCTTGAATTGGAAACAGATAAGGTAAATGTGGAAGTCAATGCTGAATATAGCGGTGTGGTGAAGGAACTGCTAAAGGAAGCTGGAGATGATGTAGAAGTAGGCGATATCATTGCGACAGTTGACGAGAATGGAGAAGCTGGCGGTGAAGCGGACACTTCTGCAGCAGAAGAGACGAAAGCAGAAGCGGCAGCTGTAGCAGAAGCACCGGCTGAAGAGAAGAAGGAAGAGACCAAAGTAGAAGCAGCAGAACCTGCTGCGGCTAATAAAAATACGCTAGCAACTCCGGCAGCTCGTAAACGTGCTCGTGAGTTAGGTATCAGCCTGGATGAGATCTCAGCACGTGACCCATTTGGAAGAGTTCGGCCAGAAGATGTCGAGGAAGCAGCGAAACCGAAAGCAAAGCCTGCCAAGCAGGCCAAAGATGATAAATCGAAGCAATCTGCAAAGACAGAGTTTGAAAAACCAGTCGAGCGTGTAAAAATGACTCGCCGCCGTCAAACGATTGCGAACAGGCTCGTGGAAGCACAGCACACGTCCGCAATGCTCACCACTTTCAATGAAGTCGATATGACAGCAGTCATGCAGCTACGCAGTGAACGGAAAGATAAATTCCTTGAAAAACATGATGTGAAGCTTGGATTTATGTCCTTCTTCACGAAAGCAGTTGTAGGTGCATTGAAGGAGTTCCCTTACATCAATGCAGAGATTCAGGATAATGAAATTGTTCTGAAGAAATTCTATGATGTTGGAATCGCTGTATCTACCGACGATGGACTAGTTGTTCCAGTCGTCCGAGACGCTGATCGACTTGACTTTGCAGGCATTGAAAGTGAGATTTCCCGATTAGGCAAAAAGGCTCGTAACAAAGAGCTTAGCTTGGATGAATTGAACGGTGGTTCATTCACGATTACAAATGGCGGTATCTTCGGTTCACTCGTTTCCACACCGATTCTGAACACACCGCAAGTTGGTATCCTGGGAATGCATACAATCCAGAAACGTCCGATTGCCATGCCGGATGATACAATTCAAATTCGTCCGATGATGTACCTTGCATTGTCTTACGATCACCGTATTGTAGATGGAAAAGATGCGGTCCAGTTCCTTGTACGTATCAAGCAATTGCTTGAAGATCCGTACGATTTACTATTAGAAGGTTAAATCTATACGAAGAACCGCCCTCTGTAAAAATGAGGGTGGTTTTTTTGTGTGCTCAATTTCCTACATATCTTTCCTGTACCTGCACAAACTAACGGAAATGAAACTGGAAAGGTGCGTCGCCATGGGTTTTTTCAAACAGAAAAAGAACCAGCCGGTACAGGAAAAAGTTATTCGGGAAGACAAGATGCCACCGCATCAATCCACAGCATCACTGGAGAAGAATATTCAATATATGAAAGAGGAATTACGAAATTCGACAGATCTTAAGATTCGTCTGCTTCCAGGGAATAAACAGGCACTGGTCTATTTGGATGATATTACGGATCCAGATAAAATGCAGCGTTATATATTCGAGCCGCTGCTCAAGACGGACGGTGATATAAAGAAGATAAAAGATCGGGAAGAAAATGATGATCTTAATAAAGCAGTGTCTTCCCTGCTTGCAGGCAAGGCTGTCTATATGATTGAAGGGAATGCCACTTTCTACCTCTTTAATGTTCAGCAGAATGTGACCCGGGCGATCACGGAACCTGTGAATGAAAAAGTTATCAAAGGATCGCATGATGGATTCAATGAGGATATCAAGCAGAATATCAACCTTATTCGGCGCCGTATCCAGCATCGCAGTCTTACGATAAAGAAGCTGACAGTTGGTGATTATACAGAGTCTGAAATTGCTTTAGTTTATGTGGAGGGTATAGTCAATCCAGGTGTAGTGAAGGAACTGGAAAAAAGGGTGAAAAATATCAGCAATGATTCCTTATTAAGCGCAGGAGCGTTCAGTGAATACATCGAGGATCGCACTTATAGTATCTTCCCGCAGTTCTTGAGTACGGAAAGACCGGATAAAACTGTTTCGCAGCTTATGGAGGGGAGGATTGCTATTTTATTCGCGAACAATCCTACTTGTTTGATTGCACCGGTTACATTTTATGCTTTCTATCAATCGCCGGATGATTATAACACTCGCTGGCTCGTGGCAACTTATCTTCGATTTATTCGTCTGTTCAGTTTTATTCTGGCTATCACGCTGCCATCCTTTTATATTGCAGTAGTCGGCTTTCACTTCGAAGTGATTCCGGAAGCACTTATTTCTCCTGTATTAGGGTCTATTCGGGATATTGCTTACCCGCCTATTGTAGAAGCAATTCTCATGGTTATTGTCATAGAGCTAATTCGGGAATCTGGTATCCGGCTACCGTCTCCAATCGGTTCAACAATTGGTATTGTCGGAGGTCTTGTTATCGGGGATGCGATAGTGACAGCTGGATTGGTCTCTAATTTGATGGTAATCGTTATTGCCCTCACATCACTCGCATCATTTGTTGTGCCATCGAATGAAATGAGCGATTCGTTGCGGATATTGACTTTCCCACTGATTATCCTTAGCTCAGTACTTGGCTTCATCGGTATTGCTTTCGGTTTACTGATGGTTTTGATTCATCTGTGCCGGGTGGAATCTTTGGGTCTTAGTTACTTTACACCAATCCAATTCCGGGATTTAAAAGATACCATAATACGGGTACCGCAATTTCTAATGAAGCGCCGGCCAGAGCAATTAGCATCACCGCGCCCATATAAGTCAAATGAACTGAGTGATGAAAATGACTAAAAGTGACACGAAGCAGAAAATCACCCTATCTCAGCTTGCTTATATCTTTATCCAGAGTCAAATCGGTGTGGATATCCTGAATCTCCCGACAGTGCTCCATAGAGAAGTGGGTGCAGATGGTTGGATTTCGTTGCTTATCGGCGGTGTGATTTCTATTTTCTTTGTACTGATGATAGTGCATATTAGCAGATGCTTTCCTGGAGAAGGTCTATTCGATATCATGAAAAGTATTTTTGGTAAGACGTTGGGAAGTGTTGCGGGGTTTGGCTATTATGTTTATTTTCTTGTTGTTGCGATCTACCTTCTTACATCCTTCGGCGAATTAATTAACGAATGGCTGCTTCCAGAGACACCGATTCTTGTGTTATACGCATTAATGCTCATTTGTGCAGTCTACACCATTTCGGGGGGGCTGACACTAATAGCTAAGGTGTTCACCTTTTTCGCAGTCATCTTGTTCCTTATTTCCGTTTTATTCCTTTTTGGATTTGTAGATGCGAAGTTCATTTATATGCTTCCGATAGGTCAGGCATCCTTTTCCGATTATATAGAAGGAATACGGGTCACTCTCTATTCGCTTAGCAGTTATGTCTTGCTATTGTTATTTCTGCCTTATGCTCAAGGCTCCTATAAAAAGCAAACACGGACGTTGGTCGGTGCCAACTTAATCGTTATCTTCTTCTATCTATATACAGTTATTGTTTCTTTTGCTCATTTCGGATCTGATCAGATCGATCATGTGTCCCAGCCCGTTCTATATATGCTACGCACTGCTGATTCTGTCATTATCACGAGGATTGATATATTTGTCCTTTCGTTGTGGACGGTTTTTGCCATGACGGCTTTCGCTGCGTACTTGTATGGTGCAGAAAGGGCTTTTGCTAAGATCCCGAAATCTAAGAAAAAGATGCTGAATGTGTATACGGCTGCCATTATCGTGCTCGCTGTTTCTTATTGGAGTGGACTTAATGAGAAAAATTTCAGAGTGATTATTGATTTCCAAGATAAGATAACGGAATACTTCACTGTACTTATTCCGATTCTATTATTCCTGCTATCTTTTCTGCGCAGAAAAGATAAGAAAAAGGAGGCAGTACAATGAAAAAGCTGATTATCATATTGATAAGCTGCATACTGCTTTTGTCTGGCTGCTGGGATACCCGGGAATTTAAGGAAGTGAAGCTTGGCATTACGGCAGCCTATGATATGACAGAAGATGGTGTCTATAAAAACACGATTCTCATCCCGAATGTACAAAATAGTGCGCAGGGACCTGGGAAAGAATCAACACAATTTCTTACAGCTACCGGAAATACGCCTTCTGAAGCACGCACGAATATTGATAGACGGCTATCGTCCACCTATAGTCCGGCGCAACTCGATGTCCTTTTATTCGGATCGAATCTTGCCAAACAGGATATTTATCCGTATGTCGATGCTTATTACCGTGATCCTAGGATGCATCTTGATGTCGTCCCGGCGGTAGTGAAGGGCAGTGCGGAACAAGCGCTGAAAGTAGTCCCAAAATCAGAGTTACGTCCGAGTGAATATATAGAAGGCATACTTGACTCTGAAGTAGATACTACAAACTCATTTGAGAGCAGTTTGCAAGCAATTGGATCAGAGCTATATGAAGAGGGGGAAGACTTTGCTTTGCCTCTATTGCAGGTTGGAGATGGCGGGAAGACAGTATCTTATGACGGGTTAGCATTATTTCATAAATCAAGTTATACGGGGAAGGATATTGCATTCGAACATACCACTCTGTTCCTGTTGATGAAGAAACAAAAAGGGAAGGTAGCCAGAATCACTGCTAAGATATTTGATGGGAAGAACCCGGAACCAGTTAACTATACGACGATTAATATAGAAGACTTTTCCAGCAAAATTAAGTCCCGACCAGATAAACAGAACAAAGTCAGGACTGATATCAAATTGGATTTAACGGTAATGATCCAAGAATACCCACAAGACCACCTCTCATTGAATGAATTGCCTAAAGTTAAGAAAAAACTGGAGCAGGCATTGACCGACCAGGCCAATGAGACAATCAGCACAATTCAAGAAGCAAATAGCGACGTATTCGGAATCGGTCGAAGTATCTATGGACATTATCCTTCCTATTGGAAAAAACTCGATTGGGAAAAGGATTTTAAAGAGATTGAAATAGTACCTCATATCAATGTAAACATCCGTTCGCGTGGAATTTTCAGATAATTTAACACTTTTCTATAGTTTGTTTAATCAATACCAGCACTCCCGCATAAGATAGACTAATTATCTTAAGGAGGCTGGCGAATGAGTGATTCCAATCATTTTGCAGTGTCAGAAGAAGACTGGTCCCTCCATCGAAAAGGATATGATGATCAAAAGCGGCATCAGGAGAAGGTCCAGGAAGTATTGAAGAACAAGCTGCCCGATTTGATCACAGAAGAAAATATTATCATGTCTAATGGAAAAGATCTGATCAAAATACCGATTAGATCATTGGATGAATACAAAATCCGCTATAGCCAAGACAAGAATAAACATGCCGGCCAAGGAAAAGGCGGCAGTAAAGTAGGAGATGTGCTGGGGCGTGCTGGCGGTCAGCAGAAGGCACCTGGAAAAGGGCAAGGGGAAGCTGGAGATCATCCTGGTCAAGACTACTATGAAGCGGAAGTATCTTTTGAAGAACTGGAAGAGAATTTTTACAGTCAGCTGGAGCTGCCGAATCTGGAGCAAAAAGATGAACAACAAATGATTGTAACGGATATTGCGTTCCATGACATCCGTAAAACAGGACTTGTCGGTAATATCGACAAAAAACGAACAATGCTGGAGGCGTTCAAACGAAATGCTTTAAGTGGCACTGCCGCATTCGCTCCGATTTATCCGGAAGATGTACGTTACAAAACATGGGACGCGATTGAAAAACCGGATTCAAAGGCTGTCGTACTTGCTATGCTTGACACGAGCGGCAGTATGGGGAATTGGGAGAAATATGTGGCAAGAAGCTTCTTCTTTTGGATGACGAGATTCTTGCGAACGAAATACGAAACAGTCGAAATTGAGTTTATTGCCCATCATACAGAAGCAAATGTTGTCGATGAAGAGTCCTTTTTCTCAAAAGGAGAAAGCGGCGGTACAATCTGTTCCTCAGCTTACAGGAAAGCATTGCAGTTAATAGATGAGAAGTATCCACCATCGGCTTATAATATTTACCCGTTCCATTTTTCAGATGGCGACAACCTTACTTCTGATAATAGTCGCTGCATTGGTTTAATCAACCAGCTTATCGAGAAATCAAGTATGTTCGGCTACGGAGAGGTCAACCAGTATAACCGTCATTCTACATTGATGCAGATTTTCCGTAAGATGGATCATCCGAAATTCCGTTATTACGTACTGCGAAAGAAAACCGATGTCTTCTATGCAATGCATCGCTTCTTCTCGAACGAAGAAGCAGAAGTTCCCGTCTGAACAGCAGTGTTTTCACTGCTGTTTTTTCTGTTTTTTTGGAAAGAATAGGCTTGAAAAAGCATATATTAGTCATATGCCAAAAAGCCCTTTCTTTTTTTTGTGATATACTTTAGGATAGAGAAGGCGATAAAATGTTTCGTTTATATTACAAATAAATTACAGATATATTAAATAGAGAAGTGCTTTAATGGGAAAGGGAAGGATTTACAACATGAAGGAAAAACGGATTCTATTTACGGGGGGCGGCACTGCCGGCCATGTAATCGTGAACGTGGCCTTGATTCCTGTATTCAGGCAGGAAGGATGGAAGATCGATTACATTGGTTCAAAAAATGGAATAGAGCGTGACCTGATTGAACCGATGGAAGGCGTGACCTATCATAGTATCTCAACAGGAAAACTGAGAAGGTACATGTCTAAAGAGAATTTCAAAGATCCTTTCAAAGTAATGAAAGGTACGATGCAGGCGTATCGAATCATGGGTAAAGTGAAGCCACATGTGATTTTCTCCAAAGGTGGATTTGTTTCGGTGCCGGTGTTGTTTGCATCTTGGCTCCGTCATATTCCAGCTGTCATTCATGAATCAGATATCACACCGGGACTTGCGAATAAGCTTGCAATGCCATTCGCAAAGAAGATCGTGACGACATTTGCAGAAACGGTATCACATGTTTCTGCCAAGAAAGCAGAATGGGTTGGAGCAGTTGTACGGGATGAGCTAATTCAAGGTAATCGCCGGGTCGGTTTGGAGCAACTCGGTTTTGCTCCTGAAAAAGCTGTGCTGTTTATCATGGGAGGAAGCGGTGGCTCCCAATTGATAAACGAAGCTGTTCGTTCCAGCTTGGATACACTTCTAAAAGAATTCCAAATAGTTCATATCTGCGGAAAAAATCAAATGGATGATACAATCAAGCGAGATGGATACGTACAATTTGAATATGTGAACGAAGGACTGAACGATTTGTTTGCAGCTTCTGATTTTGTCTTGTCACGAGCAGGTTCAAATGCGATTTTTGAATTTTTGGCTCTGCGCAAGCCGATGCTGCTGGTTCCGTTATCTCGTAAAGCCAGCCGAGGCGATCAACTGCTTAATGCAAGCTCCTTCAAGAAACAAGGCTATGCCGATGTACTGGAAGAAGAAGATCTGACAAGTGCTACCTTAATTCAGCATTTACAGGATCTCAAGGAACATAAAAACGAAATTCTACGAAACATGAGTCATTATGAAAGCCAAGAAGCGAAACAACGTGTAATTGAAATCATAAAAGAACATTCAAAAAAAACCAACTGACAAATTGTCAGTTGGTTTTTTCGTATCCGTTACGGATGACAGTCAGTTCACCAGTTGCAGGATCAATTACGAGCGCATGCACTGGAACCTGTTTTGGAAGCAATGGATGATTAGCAATCAAGGTAGCACTGCTTTCTACTGACTCTTCCACGCTATTGAACCCATCGAACCATGTATTTGCAATATCTTCGCTAGATGATTGACGCAAATACGTCTCAACATCTCCACCTTGTTTGCTGATTTGTTGCAGCATGTCAGAGCCGTGCAGATGATGCATACCGCAGTCTTTGTGACCTATTACGAAGACTTCTTCGCCCTTTAAGGCATGAATGGCTACTAAAATGCTTTTCATGGCACTGTCAGAAGTGTCAACGAGCATTGCGCCAGCATTCTGAATGATTTTTGCATCTCCATTCTTCAAATTAACTGCTTTTGGCAGCAATTCAAGCAAGCGGGCATCCATACAAGTTAGAATGACAGCTTTCTTGGAAGGAAACTTGTCTGTTTCATACTGTGCATATGCTTTGTCTTCTACGAATTTTTGGTTATGAACCAAGATGTCATCTAATAACATAGATCGTGACACTCCTTTTTTAGTTATCTTCTTTAGTTTACCATATCAGGACAAATGTTTACATATTGCTTATTGATCAAATTATTTGAAAATTACATTGACCTTTTTGAACCGGTATGTATATACTTATTATGCATAAAATAACAATTGAAAGGAGGAACTCACAATGAATAACCGGAAAATAGTTTTTTTCAGCCAATTTCATAATGGGCAGCTCCTCCTTTGTTCGGAATCTTTACAAGGATAAATTATCTGGACGGAGTCTGCCGCATATCGCTTGCTGCTTACTTCTAAGAACGTGTACGTCTGCGGGCGTGCGCGTTTTTTTTATGCGCAAATTCAAGGGATAGTTGATACAAGCCGGAGTTCCCTTTCGGCTTTTTATCATAACTAGAAAACAAGGAGGAAAGGTTATGCTGAACGTTCAGACGAAACAATGGGGAGAAGATTGGAATGATGATGGCTAGCTGAACGGCTGAGACAAATTCGAGAGAGAAGGTTGGGGAAAGTATGTTTGATGTATTGAAGAAGTTAGATTGGTTTTTCCTGAAATATTGGAAGCGATACACGGTTGCAATTATCGCACTTATTATAGCAAGCTTGATCGGGTTAATTCCGCCGATGCTGATCGGCCAGACCATTGATGAGATTAATTATAACTCGCTTACGTCGGAGAGGCTTTGGCAAGTCATCGGTCTGTTTGCGGTGCTGATCGTCTTACACTACGTCATTTCTTATGTATGGGATTACACACTGTTCAGTGGTTCCGCAATTCTTGAGAGATTGATGCGTTCCAAGCTGATGGGGCATTTCTTCCGTATGACGCCTACGTTCTTTGACAAGAAAAAAGTAGGTGATTTGATGGCCCAAGGAACGAATGACTTAAGGGCCATTTACATGACAAGCGGTTTCGGAGTGCTGACATTGGTTGACTCGAGCATTTTCATGCTGATGATTATCGGAATCATGGGTTTTTCAATCAGCTGGGAACTGACATTAGTCGCTCTTATCCCGATGCCTATCATGGCTATTGTAATGCATAAATACGGTGAAGCAATCAATGAGCGCTTCACAGAAGCTCAGGAAGCTTTCGGGAACCTGAATAACGACGTATTGGAATCAATTCGCGGCATTCGTGTCACCCGAGCGTTCGTTCAAGAAAAACAAGATGAGCAGCGATTCCAGGCTATGACGGAGGATGTCTATCAAAAGAATATAAAGGTTGCCAAGATTGATGCATTGTTCGAACCTACAATGAAAATTCTTGTCGGGCTTTCCTATACGATTGGTATTGGTTATGGCGCCTTGCTTGTCTTTCGAAATGAGATCACGCTAGGAAATTTAGTGTCATTCAATATGTATCTCGGCATGCTGATTTGGCCGATGTTTGCAGTTGGTGAACTGATCAATGTCCTGCAGCGGGGGAATGCCTCCTTGGATCGTGTCAATACGACACTCG
Source organism: Terribacillus saccharophilus (assembly GCF_002272075.1). Taxonomy (GTDB): domain Bacteria; phylum Bacillota; class Bacilli; order Bacillales; family Amphibacillaceae; genus Terribacillus; species Terribacillus saccharophilus_A. The sequence continues at coordinate 148,067 of NZ_NPBJ01000023.1, read as the reverse complement.
ATTATCCTGCCGATGTAACAGATCCTGGAAGGCCCGCTGACAAGGAAAAGCCAGGGGATATCATGTTCGATTCTGTGAGCTTCCGCTATCCAGGGAATGATACAGAACGTCTTCATAACATCACCTTGGAAATCAAGCAAGGAACAACACTTGGTGTTGTTGGAAAGACTGGTGCCGGAAAGTCGACGCTATTCAAGCAGTTACTTCGGCAATATCCCCCAGGAGAAGGCCGATTGCTCCTTGGAGGTATTCCAATCGAGCAGTTTACATTGGAAAAGACACGCAGTTGGATTGGTTATGTGCCGCAGGAACAGATTCTCTTCTCTAAGTCGATTAGGGAGAACATCCAATATGGCAAACATGATGCAACCGATGAAGAGATATTCCGCGTAATGGAACTAGCACACTTTCTTACAGATATTCAGAGCTTGCCAGAAGGACTGGATACAAAAGTGGGCGAGAGCGGCGTAACGCTTTCTGGAGGCCAGAAGCAGCGCGTAGCTCTGGCACGTGCCTTTGTAAAAAATCCGGAGGTATTGATCCTGGATGATTCGATGAGTGCCGTCGACGGTAAGACTGAAGCGAATATTATCGAACATTTGAAAACAGAGCGCCAGGATAAAACAACAATCATTGCAGCTCACCGTCTTTCAGCTGTTAAGCACGCGGAACAGATCATCGTGCTGGATGCCGGCGGGATTAAAGAACAGGGTACACATGAAGAACTTTTAGCCGCAAACGGCTGGTATGCAAGTCAGTATTACTTGCAACAGCTAGAGGATAAGGAGGTTATCTCCTCATGAAGAAAAACACGACGGAACGAAGACTGTTCCGATACGCTTTAAGCAATAAAAAAACCATCAATATCGGTCTTGTCTGTCTGCTGATCGCAGTAGTATTGGAGCTGGCAGGTCCTTTAATTGCCGCTAGAATTATCGATCATCACATCCTTGGTATCGAAGCTACTTGGTACGAGGTCGAAGGTAAAACAGATAAAACAGTAGATTATGAAGGAAAGACCTATGTACGGTCTGATGAAATACAAACGAAAGAAGATGCAGTTGGAGAAGCAACGATATTGCAGATTGGCAGGCATTTTTATTTTACGGATGCGGTTTTGCCTTTGGATGGTTCCAGAACGTTTGGGGACGGAATTATCACGGTTGACAGTCCTGGAGGGATAGAAGAAGCGGAAGGTACAAGACTTTCAGCAAGTGAACTGTATGAATTTTTCAGTCCGCAGTTCCAGCCGATAATCATCCTTTTGATTATCTATGCAGCGCTTCTGTTTATCGCAGCTATATTCCAGTTTTGGAAGACATTCCTGCTACAACAGGCATCCAATAAAATTGTCCGCACGATGCGGAATGACATTTTTGCCCACACACAGCGCGTTCCGATCAATTATTATGTGGATCGGCCAGCCGGTACAATCGTAGCTCGCATCACCAATGATACGGAGGCAATCCGTGATTTATATGAAAGGGTACTAGCAACCTTTGTAACGAGTTTCGTGTACATGGCCGGAATTTTCGTAGCGATGTTCTTCTTGAATGCTCGGCTTGCTGCTATCTGCTTGCTCGTAATTCCTATTTTCTGGGCTTGGATGAAAGTTTATAAGTATTTCGGTACCAAATATAATAAAGTTGTCCGAAAAACAGTAAGTGAGATTAACGGCAGTATCAATGAATCAATCCAGGGCATGCCGATTATTCAGGCGTTCAACCGCGAAAAAGAGACAAAAGCGGAATTCGAAGTGCTGAATACGCGAAACTTCACATATCAGCGTAAGCTGATGAAGCTTAGCGCTTTAACCTCGCATAACTTAGTGACGGTTCTTCGTAATTTAGCTTTTGTTGCATTCATCTGGTATTTCGGCGGCGCTGCTGTAACTGGTGGCTCAATCGTTACCGTCGGTGTACTATATGCTTTTGTTGATTACTTGAACCGCTTATTTAATCCTGTTACAGATGCTGTGAACCAGCTGCCGCTACTGGAGCAGGCACGTGTTGCTGCTTCCCGGGTGTTCCAGCTGCTTGATCAGCCGGGTGAAGATGTGGATTCAGGAGCTAGACGGGAGAAGAACCGCGGAGAGATAGCTTTCGAAAATGTAAGCTTCGCTTATAATGACAAAGATTATGTCCTTAAAGATCTTAGCTTTAAGGTAAAAAGTGGCCAGACGGCAGCCTTTGTTGGTCATACTGGTTCTGGAAAAAGTTCAATTATGAATTTACTATTCCGGTTTTATGATCATCAGAAAGGTAAAATAACGATTGATGGTATCGATACAAAAGAAATGTCACGTCAGCAGGTTCGCAGCAGTATGGGTATCGTACTACAGGATCCGTTCCTTTTCACAGGCACTATTTTGACGAATGTGACGATGAACAATCCGGGTATTTCTCGGGAAATGGCTATCCAGGCATTGCAAGCTGTAGGAGCGGATCAATTCATCTCCAAGCTTCCAAAGCAATATGATGAACCAGTCAAGGAAGGCGGATCCACGCTTTCCATGGGAGAGCGCCAGCTAGTCTCATTTGCGAGAGCATTGGCTTTCAATCCTTCTATTTTAATCCTGGATGAAGCAACAGCCAATATAGATACGGAAACTGAAGCTATTATCCAACGAGCTTTGGATGTATTGAAACAGGGCAGGACAACATTGGTTATTGCACATCGGCTTTCGACGATTATGCATGCCGACCAGATTTTAGTCCTGGATCATGGGAAGATATTGGAACAAGGCAATCATATGTCCCTATTGGAGAAACAGGGACAATATTATCAGATGTACTTGATGCAGCAAAGTGGCATCAAACGTTCTGCCGGTTAATAAAAAGCCGTCCTGATTTATACAGGACGGCTTTTTTATGGGGGTCATTGTTGCAGAGATTTAATTTTTTTGTAATTATTTTGAGAAGCGGCTTTCACTCTAAGTGTTGTATGATAGGCATATTGGTTAAGTATTGGAGTAAGTCATATGTCATATATAAAAAATACGAATGAATTTATACGAAATTTACAATTGAATTTAGCTTGTTACACCCGAAAATTACAATTATGTTACGAAAAATATAGAAGGCTGGAGGTGATAGGTCTTGTATCTACGCCAGTCTAATGATCCTAACCGCGGAAAATTAGAAGAACAGATCAAAAAAGTGCAGGCCGGAAATACCGAGATGCAGAATGAACTGATTGAGAGTTATCAGCCTTTCATAGCAAAATCTGTTTCCGAGGTTTGCCGCAGATTTATTGATCCTTCAAAGGATGAAGAATTCAGTATTGGCCTTTCTGCTTTCAATGAAGCGATGCTGGCCTATGCAGATGACAAAGGGAGCTCTTTCCTTTCATTTGCAAAGCTTGTGATCAAACGTAAGACGATCGATTATATCAGACGTGAACGGATCCGCCTTCCTGCTGCTTCGCTGGATGAGCTGTATGAAGATGACAGCGAGAATCCGCGGGAAGCTGAAGCTGCGCAGACAGCTTATAATCAGGAAACAGAAGCGTGGTATCGTCGTGCTGAAATCGAGGAGTACGATAAGAAACTGAAGGAATATAAGCTTTCCTTTCAGGAGCTGATCCAAGTTGCGCCAAAGCATCGTGATGCAAGGGAATCGGCAATCGAAGCAGCCAAGATTCTTCATAAGGATTATGAGCTGCGGGATTATGTGATAAGAAAAAAGAAAATCCCGATTAAGCAGCTTGTCGAAAAGGTAACAGTAAGCAAGAAGACGTTAGAAAGGAACAGGAAGTATATTCTCGCTATTTTCATTATACTGAGTGAGGATTATATCTACCTGAAGGACTACATGAAGGGGGTGAGTTAGTGAAGAGAGGAGTCGTCGTGAAGCAAAGCCGCCGGAGCACGATTGTACTGACCAGTGAAGGCACATTCCTGGAAATCAGTGCACAAGGGCAGGCAGAGATCGGGCAAGAAGTCGAATTCAGTGCACAGGAACTGGTTCGGAGAACAAGAATCACGCATTGGACACCTTCCATGAAGAATTTCATGCGGGTTGCCGTATTAGTGCTTGTATTTGTTCTGGCATTGTTTCCGGTTTATTCCTGGTTTAATGGCAACAAGGCATACGCTTATGTCAGTTTGGATTTTAATCCGAGTATTGAATTAAAAGTGAATAATCGTATGGATGTCGTATCTGTGGCAGCTTTGAACGAAGATGCGAAAACGGTCCTCGCTAATCTGGATGATTGGCAGGATGAGGATGTTAAGACAGTCGCGGCTAGTATTTTGCGAATATCGAGTGACTTAGGTCTTTTGGCTGACTCGGAAAGTATTATAATTGGTGTGAATTATATTGATACCAAGCAAGAAGACAAGCAGCTGACAAATATTTTGGAGGGGTCAATCAACGGATTTAACAACACATTACATATTGCTTCCTATCAAGTACCTGATAAGGTACGCGAAACAGCACAGGACGAGCAAAAATCCATGAATGAAATCATGGCTGAGTCCATACTTGAAGGAAATGCATCCAAGTCTGTACCTGCTCTTACACAATCAGATTCAGCTATTATTAAAGATTTTTATAAAGATGATGTGGAGGAAGAAGGAGCAGAAGCGGAAGAGACTTCCCTTCAAACCAATGAGGATCCAGAGCCTGTGTATGCTGTTACAAACTCCGCAGAAAAGAGAGAGAAAGCGGATCAACAAGCAGATATAGTGAAAACAGAGGCGGAACAGGCAGAAGCCAAACCGCTTAAAGCACCAGTTGAACAGAAGAAGAAAGAAAAAGCTGTGCGTTCAAGAGAATCAATGAAAGAAGATAAAGAAAAAGCAAAAGAAGCAGAAAAACAAAGCAAAGATGAAAAAAAGCGAGCAAAAGAAGCTGAAAAGCAGTTGAGAGAAGCTCAGAAGGAATCTAGAGAAAAAGAAAAGCAACAGGCAAAAGATGAGTCGAAGAAACAAAAAGAAAATCAATCAAATCATCATGATAATAAAAGCAGGGACCACGAAGAAAATAAACATTCTTCTGAGAGAGAGCAAGGAAATAAAAAAGATAATGACTATAAAAGGGATTATCGGGATGATATGTACGATGAAAGACATAGAGAAAATAACGACCACTAAGCATTTTTAGATTCGAAGTAGGTATTCCGAGCAGGGAAGCATCAATTCTAGCCAGACTTTTAGCACATAATAGGACTACATGTATATTGGTAAGGGTAAAACAGTAGTGAACTTTGCTGAATAGAGAGGATACCTACTATGTCTGAACTTGATTTGTCGCAGTTTGAGAAAAAGGTTGTTTTACGTAATATTACGGAAGCAGATATTGATCAAATCCTGGACATGCAGAAAGTATGCTTTCCGGGTATGGAGCCATGGAAGAAAAGCCACTTAAAAAGTCATATCGACATATTCCCAGAAGGTCAATTTTGTGTGGAAGTTGACGGCAAGATCATTGGCAGCTGCTCCAGCTTGATTGTCAATTTCAATGAATACGATGATCATCATACATGGGATGATATCACCGATGAAGGATATATCACTAATCATAATCCAGATGGGTTTAATTTGTATGGCATTGAGGTCATGGTCCATCCGGATTATCGCGGTATGAAGATAGGGAAGCGTCTTTATGAGGCGAGGAGGGAACTGGCCGCAGAGATGAACCTGAAAAGCATCATCATCGGCGGAAGAATCCCGAATTACCATAAGTACAAGCATGAAATGACACCTCGGCAGTATGTCGAGGAGGTAGAAGCACAGAATATCTATGATCCCGTACTTACTTTCCAAATGATGAACGGATTCCGTGTGATGCGGATTAATCGCGACTATTTGCCTGATGACAAACAATCCGCTACTTTCGCTACCTTGATGGAGTGGAATAATATTGAGTATCATGCAAAGTCAAAACGTCATTTCAAGACGTCTTATCCGGTTCGAATTACGGTGATTCAATATATGATGAAGCAAATCGAATCCTTTGAAGAATTTGCACGGCAAGTGGAATATTATGTGGATGTTGCTTACGATTTTGGATCTGATTTTGCTGTATTTCCAGAAATCTTTACAACCCAGCTCATGAGCTTCTTAGAGGAGAAAGTGCCTTCTCAAGCGGTTCGTAAATTATCTGAATTCACGGAGCAATATATCGAGTTATTCACAAGTCTGGCTGTCCGCTACAATGTCAATATTGTCGGAGGCTCACACTTTGTGGAAGAGGACGATCATATTTATAATATTGCCTATTTATTCCGTCGGGATGGCACAATTGAGAAGCAGTACAAGATACATGTCACTCCGAACGAGAGGAAATGGTGGGGCATACAGCCTGGTGACACAGTAAAGGTATTTGATACAGATTGCGGGCGTATTGCAATACAGATTTGTTATGATATCGAATTCCCAGAGCTGGCGCGCTATGCCGTTGATCAAGGGGCAAATATCATTTTCGTACCATTCTGTACGGATGATCGCCAGGGATACTTACGAGTGCGCTATTGTGCACAGGCGCGCGCTGTCGAAAATCAAGTGTATACTGTAATAGCAGGAACTGTCGGTAACTTGACCCAAGTAGAAAATATGGATATTCAATATGCCCAATCCGGTATTTTCACGCCTTCTGACTTTGAATTTGCGCGGGACGGCATTGTTGGAGAATGTCCGCCGAATATCGAGACAGTCGTTGTCGGCGATGTTGATTTGGAGATTTTGCAGCGACAGCGTAAGACGGGGACTGTACGTCATTTGCATGATCGCCGCAAAGACTTATTCGAATTAAAGTTCAAAAATCTGGAGAGCGAAACGCCGGAAGATCAGTGAGTGAATGAATAAGACTCGAGCTAAGTGCCCGAGTCTTATTTTACATGTCCAAAGCATACAGAGTTGTATGACCTAAAGCATGATCGATATATTGAATTAACTCTTCATGTGATTTCACGACGGTGTGCTGTTCGGAGGGATAATGAAAGGCGTGCAGGAAGATTTCAATCCGCTTGGAAAGCAGATCATCCTTCGTGCGTACCATGAGGACAAGCAGATCATCCCACTGTCCCCAAATCGTAAATAGCAGTGCTTTTTCGTAATCCTGGACTTTCATTGCGCTATCCCCTTCCTGTCAGGGTATAGATAGTATCTCTCCAATCAGCAGGAACATTGCTGGCAGATATAAGCAGCCACGCTTCCTCCTTTGTATAGGGTTAAAAAATCCGTACATACTAAGCGCAGTATGGCAAATCAAAGGAGGAAACACCAATGAAAAAATGGAAATTAATCAGCATGGCTGCCCTTGCTGCCATTACGCTTACAGCTTGTCAAAATAATGACGACAAAGATAATGGCATGGGTAATGTAGAACCGACTAGATACAATAATACCGACAATAACTTGGTGCACCGGAATAGTGACAACACGATGGATGTTGATGACCGCCAGAAAAATGGTGACGATCAGCAGCCGCGTTACCAAGTTGCGGATGATGTAGCTAAAAAAGTAAAAGAAGTTGAAGGTGTAGATGATGCATATGTATTTACAACTGACAACAATGCTTTTGTAGCCGTTGATATGAAGAACGATAATGACAATTCAGGAAACAATGGTATGGGAAACACAGCAACTGGTGATAACAATAACAACGAAGTAACAGACAAGATGAAAAAAGATGTAGAAAAAGCAGTGAAATCAGTTGATGAAGATATCGACAACGTATACGTGTCTGCAGATCCAGATTTTCTGGGAATGGCAGAGGACTACAACAACAAAATTGATGAAGGTCAGCCAGTAAAAGGCTTCTTCCTTGAATTCGGCAATATGCTGAATCGTGTCTTCCCGAATAACGAAAGATAAAAGAGAGGCTCCCACGTGGGAGCCTCTCTTTAATTTGGCTGTTTCGAAAGTGATGAAGCAACTGCCAAAGCTTTCTTAATTGCCCCTTTACCAACGTCATAATGTGTAACAAAACGAACACTATAAGGGCCGAAAGCATTTGCCAATACCTGCTGTTCCTTGAGCAGCTGTACATAAGCGTCCGCTGTCATACCAGTACCTTGTACATCAGCAAGTACAATATTCGTTTCGACTTTATTCAATATTTCAATACCGTCGATCTCAGCAAGACCATCTGCTAATAGCTTAGCATTTTCGTGATCATCTGCAAGACGCTCAATATTTTCACGCAGTGCAACAAGACCAGGTGCTGCCAGAATACCGGCTTGTCGCATGCCGCCCCCAAGACGTTTTCTCCATTTTCTAGCTTTATTAATGAATAGTTCAGACCCTGCCAGAACAGAACCGACAGGCGCTCCTAAGCCTTTAGATAAACAAACCTGGACAGTATCTGTTAGCTGCGCATACTTTGCTACACTAATACCGGAAGCTACAGAGGCATTAAACAAACGCGCGCCATCCAAGTGAATTGGAATTCGATGTTCACGTGCTATTTGGGCAATTACCATCATATTTTCAATTGGGATGACAGCTCCGCCTGCTTTGTTATGCGTATTTTCCAAGCAAATTAAGCCTGTTTCCGGAAAATGAATATCGTCCTTGCGAATCGCAGCAGCTAATCCTTCTGGACATATCGCGCCGCGTTGACCTTTCAGTGTACGTGTCTGCACACCTGCAAAAATGGATGTAGCTGCTCCTTCATAGAGGAAGATATGAGATTCCTCTTCAAGGATGATTTCATTACCAGGGTTGCAATGAGATAGTACTGCGATTTGATTCCCCTGAGTACCGCTTGGTACGAATAGTGCGGCTTCCTTTCCAAGTAAATCGGCAACCGTTTCCTCTAGCTCATTTACAGCTGGATCCTCTCCATAGACATCATCTCCGACTTCTGCTTCATAAGCAGCTTTTCGCATCGCTTCTGATGGCTTGGTGACCGTATCGCTACGCAGATCGATCATAACGACCACTCCTCTCCTCCTTATTATATAGTATGAATTTGTAACTTTTCCACTATTTTTATAGTTGTGATCTTGTATTCCTAAAAAGGGGAATATATGACTGACATCATAACTTTTCATTGAATAAACTGGGGTACTATGGTATCCTTCTGTCATAAACATGATAATCCTTATTCGTTTACTTGGATATGTAAGAGATATTACACTTGAGGTGATGAAATGGGCCGCGAATTTATCGATATGTTCGATGAATGGGCAGAAACGTATGATGATACGGTTACTGGTCAGGATCCACAATATAAAGAAGTATTTGATAAATACAACGAAATTCTGCAAACAGTCGCAGATGCTGCAGAAGGAAACACACTGGAATTCGGTGTCGGAACAGGCAATCTTTCCGAAAAGCTGTTAGCAAAAGGACTGAATGTTACTGGAATAGAACCATCTAAAGAGATGCGGGAGCATGCATCCCGAAAATTTCCGCAGCTCCAAATAGTGGACGGTGATTTTCTTTCCTTTCCTGAGCCTCATCATGAGGTTTCAGCCATTGTCAGTACATGGGCCTTCCACCATCTGACAGACGAGGAGAAGGAGCAGGCAATCTCTAGGTATGCAAAGCTGCTGCCTAAAGGCGGGAAAGTAATATTTGCTGATACGGTATTCTCAAGTGAAGAGGGCCGTGACCAGCTGATTCAAGAAGAGAAGGATAAGGGCTATGACAGACTTGTCCAGGATTTGACGACAGAATATTATACGACGATGCAAGTGCTTCGTAACATTTTCCAAACGAATGGATTTCATGTTACATTTAAGCAAATGAACCGCTTCGTCTACTTGATCACAGCAGAAAAAGCGTAAGGGAGAGATAATCATGACAAAGAAAATGAACGTAGAGAGCTTCAACCTTGACCATACTAAAGTTGCTGCACCTTATGTACGTTTAGTTGGGATTACAGAGGGAGCGCACGATAAAGTGTACAAATACGATATCCGCTTCAAGCAGCCAAACAAAGAGTATATGGAAATGCCAGGTTTGCATTCTTTGGAACATTTGATGGCAGAAAACATCCGTAACAATATCGAAAATATCCTTGATATCGGTCCTATGGGCTGCCAGACTGGATTCTATGTTTCTATCTTGAACAATGACAGCTATGATGACATCCTTACAGCTTTAGAAAAAACATTGCAAGATGTGCTCGATGCTACAGAAGTTCCTGCTTGCAATGAAGTGCAATGCGGCTGGGCAGCTAACCACAGCCTGGAAGGCGCGCAGGAGATTGCGAAAGAAATGCTTTCCAAAAAAGATGAATGGCGTCAAGTTTTCGCTGAATAGAGGGAGAAAATGGCTGTTTATAATTCAGTACATGAACTGATTGGGAATACACCGATTGTACAAATAACGAACTTTTCTCTTCCAGAGGGAGTTCGTTTATTTGCGAAACTGGAGTTTTATAACCCTGGAGGAAGTGTGAAGGATCGGCTTGGTGTCAATTTGATAGACGAAGCGTTCCGGACGGGGAAACTGAAGGAAAACGGTACGATCATTGAACCAACAGCGGGTAATACGGGCATTGGTATTGCACTTGCTGCTTTGAAACGCAAGGTTTCCGTAATCTTCTGCGTACCAGAGAAATTCAGCCAGGAAAAACAAGAGCTGATGCGTGCGCTTGGAGCTAAGGTAATCAATACACCGACATCCGATGGGATGACAGGTGCCATCAAAAAGGCGAAAGAGCTTCTGGATGAAATTCCTGACAGCTATTGCCCGCAGCAATTTGCTAACCCTGCAAACCCAGAGACATACTATAAGACGCTTGGTCCGGAGATATGGCGTGACCTCGAAGGTAATGTTGATATCTTCGTTGCCGGCGGCGGCACAGGCGGTACGTTCATGGGAACCGCGCGTTATTTAAAGGATCAGAATCCGGAAGTGAAGACAGTCATTGTTGAGCCGGAGGGTTCCATCCTGAATGGAGGAAATCCAGGTTCGCACCGGACAGAAGGTATAGGCATGGAATTTTTACCGGATTATATGGATACTGCATATTTTGATGCGATCCATACCATTACAGATGACGATGCGTTTTATTACGTAAAAGAACTGGCTGCCAAAGAAGGGCTGCTTGTCGGGAGCTCCTCAGGATCTGCTTTTACTGCAGCACTTAAAGAAGCAGAGCATGCGAAGCCGGGAACGACGATTGTCACCATCTTCCCAGACAGCAGTGAGCGCTACCTCAGCCAGCAGATATACAAAGGAGGATTAGGATGAGACGTAAAACAAAAATGATTCACGGTGGAATTACATCGGACGAAAAAACGGGTGCAGTCAGTGTGCCAATCTACCAAGTAAGTACGTATAAACAACCTGGACCTGGTGAACATACAGGATATGAATATTCCCGTACAGGCAATCCAACGCGGCATGCATTGGAAGAAACAATTGCAGCATTGGAAAACGGAAAAGCTGGTTTTGCTTTCAGTTCCGGTATGGCAGCCATCACTTCTGTTATGATGCTGTTTGAAGCGGGCAGTCACGTTGTCATGACTGACGACGTATACGGCGGCAGCTACCGTCTTGCGACAAAGGTGCTGACACGCTATCAGCTTGGGCACACATTTGTTGATACAAGTTCACCAGAAGCTGTTGAACAGGCAATCAAACCAGAAACAAAAGCGATTTATGTTGAGACACCAACTAATCCGTTATTGAAGATTACAGATATCAAGAAGATGGCAGAAATCGCGAAGAAGCACGACTTGCTGCTGATTGTTGATAATACATTCGCTACACCTTATTGGCAGAATCCGATTGATTTAGGAGCAGATATTGTTCTCCACAGTGCTACGAAATATATCGGCGGTCATAGCGATGTCGTATCGGGCCTTGTAGCCGTAAACGATGATAAGCTAGCCGAAGAGCTGCACTTCATCCAGAATTCAGCTGGTGCTGTACTTGGACCTCAGGACAGTTGGCTGCTTCTTCGTGGCATCAAGACACTTGGTATCCGGATGGAAGCGATCGAGAAGAACAGTGCCAAGTTAGTCGATTTCCTGAAATCTCATCCAGGAGTGAGTACGATTTATTATCCTGGTCTGCCTGAACATAAAGGGCACGACATTGCTGCGAGCCAAGCAGAAGGCTTTGGCGGTATGATCTCCTTTGATGTAGGAAGTGCTGAAAAAGCAGATCAAGTACTGCGTAAAACGAAATATTTCATTTTGGCGGAGAGCCTCGGCGCAGTAGAAAGTCTTATTTCCCTTCCCGCTAAAATGACGCATGCATCCATTCCGCAGGAACGCAGAGCAGAATTGGGAATTACAGATGGTTTGATCCGAATCAGTGTCGGTATTGAAGATAGCGAAGATTTGATTGAAGATTTGAAGCAAGCAATGGAAGATTGATTAAAGCCAGCTCCGATTACGGAGCTGGCTTTCTTCTTAGGATCTGTTCTTCTTCTGGAATTCGCAGTACAGCGCGGAAGGAACGAGGATGATCGGCAAATTCTTTTTGTTCGATTCGCTTGATGACCGCTGTTGCAACATCTTTGACACTGGCTGGATTTTGGCCGGTAATCAGTCTGTCATCAGCTTCTATATGTCCTTTGAAAGGCACTTTTGCTTTATGGTAAGTAAGTGCCCGTATTTTAAGCTGCTCTTCCAAGCTATAGGGAATTTCGTGCTTGTTCAGACTAGCTGTTTCTTCACGGTCGGAATAGCCTGTGACTGTCTTATCTTGCAATAAGTAAGTCCCGTCAGACAATTTTACATTCAGCAATGCAGCGGGGCCATGACAAACTGCGGCAACAATACCACCATTTTCATAGATATCCCTTGTTATCTGCTGCAACTCTTTATTTTCAGGGAAATCCCACATCGTACCGTGTCCTCCAGTGAAATAAATGGCATCATAATCAGCAGCATTTACTTCTTTTGGGGAAAGGCTGTTCTCCAATAATCTTCTGAACCCCGGAGCCCGGTAGTACTTACGCAGCTTATGGCTTTTGAACAAACCTGTGAGGCTGCGATGATCTATAGGTATATTACCACCTTTTGGACTGATAACTGTCATTATATGACGTGTCTTTAGCTTATCGTAAAAATTCGTCAGTTCACTGAACCAGAGTCCTGTTGTATGAGGTGTCTGTTTCAGGCTGTCGTGGTTTGTTGCAACAATCAATACATTACCCATTGTTCTCCTCCTGACGTAACTGTGTATTTCTTGTTTAGTTTCCACCGGCAGGTACAAGCTAAACAAGAAACAGCCGATTTATGCTACACTAGTAAGAAAAGGAAAGGGTGGCATATATGACGAATCAAGTTGTCGCTTATTTACAGGAAAATCGGGAGAAATTGCTGGAGAAGCTTTATACATATCTTCGGATCCCCAGTATCAGCACAGATAGTACATATAAGGAAGATGTTGCAAAGACAGCGGGCTTTACGGCTGACTATTTGAAGGAAATCGGCTTTGATAAGGTAACCATCCAAGAGACAGAGCGTCATCCTATCGTGACAGGTGAATGGCTTGGTGCAGGTCCAGATAAACCGACTGCACTTTTTTACGGACATTATGATGTCCAGCCAGCAGATCCGCTTCCGCTTTGGGACAGCGAGCCATTCGAACCGACAGAACGAAATGGACGGATTTATGCCCGAGGCGTGAGTGATGACAAAGGTCAAGTATTCATGCATCTAGCAGTGTTCGAAGCTTTTATGAAAACAGAAGGCGCGCTGCCGATCAATGTAAAAGTATGTATCGAAGGTGAAGAAGAAATCGGAAGTACGAATTTGCATGCAGTATTACATGAGCAGACAGAACAATTCCAAGCCGATTTTGCCATCATCAGCGATTCGGGCATGGTCGAATCAGGGCAGCCAACGATGCTTTATGGCTTGAAAGGTGCAGCTGCACTTGAATTCTCTGTGTACGGACCAGATCGTGATTTGCATTCCGGTATGTATGGTGGTGCTGTCCGTAATCCGCTGCAGGCATTGGCACATATCCTAAGTTCCTTGAAGGATGAAGAAGAAGTTGTTCAAGTAGAAGGTTTCTATGATGGTGTAGAGGAATTGCCTGAAGAAGAACGTAAACTGATGGCTCAAGCACCAGGTGAAGATTTTGTTCAGACAGTCGGTGTACCAGAAGCTGTTTCTGAAAAAGGATACACAGCCAAGGAGCATACAATGGCTCGTCCGACTTTGGAAATTAACGGTATGTACGGCGGTTACCAAGGAGAAGGCACGAAAACAATCATCCCGGCTGAGGCAACAGCGAAAATTACCAGCCGTCTCGTACCTGGACAAGATCCAGTGGATATCGTGGAGAAAATTACAGCACATATCGAGAAGTATGCGCCTGCTGGCGTGCGTGTTGAAGTGAGACCGGAGCCTTTCAAAGCGAAAGCATATAAAGTAGATCCGAATCATCCGCTGATCCAAAAAGCTGCGGAAAGCTTGACCCAAGCTTTTGGTAAGGAAACTGTCTTCGTCCGTATGGGCGGATCGATTCCTGTTGTAGAATGGATTGATACGGTTTATCAGATGCCAGTAGTTCTGCTTGGCTTCGGTACACCTGAGGACAGACTGCACTCACCGAATGAAAGCTTCCCGCTTGAGAGCTTTGATAAAGGGATGGAGACGCTTGTTTATTATTACCAAAAAGTAAGTGAATAAGGATTATTAAATTCCGGCAGTGGGTGAATTAGAAGGAGCATATTTTTGTTTCTTCTTTTGCCTGCAGGTCTGGTTTGGAAAGCAATAAAAATAAGCAGTCTTCCTATTTTGAAGGCTGCTTATTTTTTTTACCTTTAACTAAAGAACAAAGTGGATGTAATCCTGTTATCTCCTCTCTCACTACACAAATTAACTTAAGAAAGTATTAAGAAATTAGTAAGAGGAAAGAAAACTTTATCTTATAGAATAAGGTAGATAAATTGAGAGGAGTAAGCAAATGGAGGAGATACATAGGTAATTCACCATAATCACTACTATATTTTGTTCATTCGAAAATTAATTGATCGCCCTTCTTATTTTGTTCTTACTTTAAATCCATAATTCAGGAGGAAGAGAATTGAAGAAAATTATATCGACTTCAGTAGCGCTCGTTGTAATTGGAGGACTTGCTTTTAGTGCCTATAACTATAGTGCAAAGGAAAAAAGTTTTGAAAAGAATAAGTCTTATAACACAGATAATATTGAAAGTTTGAAAGTAGATAGTGATTCGTGGGAGGTAAGCTTTAAAAAGAGTGATTCAAATGAGTTAACTATTTCTGCTGAAGGAAAGCAAATAGATGATAACCCTGTTACATTCATGAGAGAAGGAGAAGCATTAGTAATCAAACAAAACGAGCAGGAACAGAATGGCTTTCTTGGAGGGTTTACTTTTGGTAAGAAAGGCAGTATCCATATAAATGTACCTGAATCAGGAGTGAATAATATAGAAATGACGAGTGAAGATGGAAATATAGCAATGAGTGAAATCTCAGCAGATCATATTGTTGTGGAAAGCAATGCGGGTGATGGGAAATTTGAAGGTGTTTCAGCTGATACAGGAAAGTTTGCATCTAAGGATGGAATGATAAGTGTTGAAGATAGTTCTATTGATGAGTTAGATATAACTTCTACTAGTGGAGATAACTACATGAAAAATGTAAATAGTTCTGAGGCAAAAGTTACTTCTGTAGATGGAGTAATATCAATCAAAGAAATAAATGAAGGGAAATCTTTAGAAGTGAATACGGAAGCAGGTGACATCGAAGTTTCTTATAGAAAAGCTCCGACTTCCCTATCAGTAACAGCGAAGAGTGTATCTTCTCATATAGCTCTTGATATAAAAGGACTGAAGAAAAGCAAAGATACTGAAAACCTTAAGAAGGGAGAGGTTGGTCAGGGTACTAACGAGTTAAATCTAACAAGTGAAGATGGGCAAATAAATGTAACTGATTAGTCATGCGTTCAAGTTAACAAAAGGTCATCATATGGATGTGACCATTTGTTTTTTTGGTGAAAGTGAGTTATCAACAAAAACATAATTTAAGGAAGAATTAAGGATTTAGTAAGGGAAAAGAAAAGTCCGATTTGTATAATAGTTGTAGAAACAGAGAGGAGAGACCGAGATGACATACATCTTGCAAACAAATCAACTAACCAAATTGTACAATGGCAAACAAGTAGTTTCGGGCGTGGATATGCATGTGAAACAAGGAGAGATTTATGGATTTTTAGGACCCAATGGTGCGGGAAAGACGACCATTATGAGAATGATAACGAATCTAATAAAACCTACAAGTGGAGAGATTGAGATATTTGGAAGCAAGCTGACGGACACTTCTGTAGAGGTATTGAAAAGGATGGGCACTATCATCGAGTATCCTATTTTCTATGAGCGGCTGAATGCCCGGGAGAATTTGGAATTACACTGTGAATACATGGGATATTACGATGAAAAGGCAATTGAAGAAGCTTTGGAGCTCGTTAAACTACATACTATAGACAACAAAAAAGTTAAGGATTTTTCTTTAGGAATGAAGCAAAGACTAGGAATTGCGAGAGCAATTTCTACAAAACCTGAGCTGCTTGTATTGGATGAGCCGATCAATGGTCTCGACCCAGTAGGCATTAAAGATTTAAGGGAACTATTCAAATTGCTTTGCCGGGAGTATGGCGTCACATTGATTGTGTCGAGTCATATCCTGGCTGAGATGGAGCAGATGGCGGATACAATAGGTATCATCCAACATGGAAAATTGATAAAAGAAGTAACAATGAAAAGTATCAATGGCGAACAAACAGAATATATTGAAGTCGCGGTACAAGATGTTAAAAAGGCAGTTTACGTACTCGAGGAGAAGTTGAAGGTGCATAACTATAAGGTATTCGGCGAGCAGACAATTAGGATCTATGATGTTGATTTGACCCAGTCGCAATTATCGAAAGCTTTTGTATTACATGATATTGGGATTGACAGTATCAATAAGAAACATAGTTCATTGGAAGAGTACTTCTTGAACACAATGAATGAAAAGGACATACAGATTTCATAAGTATCATCTCGAGCCTTTTAAACTATGAACGGAGGAATTTGAACCTTGTTTAAGTTAATGAAACTAGAGTATAAAAAACATAAATTAGCTGGCTATGTTCCGGGGATCATGATTTGTATTATCATGATATTTACTGTAGTGGGGCTTATGGGGTGGGGCTCCAGAAATGAAGTCGAATCTATGTTTCCAGATTATCAATCATTTATGTCACTAGCTGATATATTCATCAGGACTGTTTTCTTGATTTTTGCAGGTGTTATTCTTTCGCGTATCGTAATTGAAGAATACAGATCAGGTACCATTCATCTATTATTCACTTATCCGATACAGCGTAAGAAATTGATGAAAGCAAAATTGATTATCGTGTTTGCCTTCTGCTTCTTTAGTATTATATTTGCTACAGTCGTGACAAACATAATGATTTATTTAATAAGTCCACATGTATACCTTTTTGAAGCACCAGTTAATAGGGATGACATGGTATCTGCTTTTCCAATGACGCTTGTAAACGCATTGATGACTGCTGGAGTCAGCTTGATTCCGTTGTTTTTCGGCATGAGAAAGAAATCGACTGCTGCAACTATTACATGGTCTGTCCTAATTGGTGTTTTAATCAACGGGACGGTATCGAATGGTGATAGTACGATGAGCTTATTCGAATTCATATGGGTGCCTCTTGCGCTTTGCATATTCGGTCTGCTTATTGCTTATTTCTCTTATCACCATATCGATAAACGAGATATTGCCTAATAGAAAAAGAACTAGAGAATGCTGTCCCAAATCAGGGGCAGCATTTTTGCTTGCTATAGATAATTTCAATATTCCCTATTGCTTCTGATAACAGCTTTAGCCTCTGAACATATGGTATAAAAAAGATAGATTTCCTTATTTTTCTTAAGTATAGGGGTGGCGTATTGAATCAGAAAGTATTGATTGTGGAAGATGATATGTATATTAGCAAAATGGTGACAGAGAGTTTAGCAAAAGAGGGCTATGGAGTTACAGCAGCATATGATGGAGAGGAAGCGTTGATTCGCTTTAGCATGAATAGGTATGATGTTATTCTGCTTGATTTGATGCTACCGAAAATAGATGGCTTTGAGTGCTTAAAAAAGATACGAGAGAATAGTATGGTCCCTGTCCTGATTATGTCGGCTAAAGGGGAGGAAACGGATAAAGTAATCGGTTTGGGATTAGGGGCCGATGATTATATTGCCAAGCCATTCTCCGTATTGGAACTGACAGCCAGGATCAAAGCAATCATGCGGAGAGAAAAGCATTATTTAGCCTCAGCGGAGAGTAAAAGACTGGTGCAGATTGGTGATTTGACAATCGATGTCGATAATTTTGCTATAAGGAAATTTAATAAAGAGATCAACCTTACGGCAAAGGAATTCAGCATTTTGAAATTATTCATCTTGAATCCATCCAATGTATATACGAAGTCTCAGCTCTATCATGCCATTTGGCGAGAAGAATATCATGGCGATGAGAATGTGATCAATGTGCATATCAGGCGTCTTAGGGAGAAGATTGAAGACGATCCATCCAATCCGAAGTATATCAAAACGTTGTGGGGAATCGGATATAAGTTAGGAGAGTTATGAATATGGCTTTTCTTTTTTTATTTTTATTCCTGCTATCACTGGTGTTGAATGTAATCCTTTTTAAAAGTAAGAGAAAAGTTCTTACAGACCTGACTTACATAGAAGATAAGCTGAACCATATTGCAGATACAAACGGCAATGAAAGGATATTGCTTCATACTGATGTGAAACAAGTGCAAAGTCTTTTGATCAAATTAAATCTACTGCTCGACAGGAGGCATCAAGTAGCTGCTGACTATACCAATATAGAACGTTCCATGAGAAAGATGCTGTCTAATATATCGCATGACCTGAAAACGCCTCTTACAGTTATATTAGGTTATATCGAGATCGCGGAAAATGAAAAAGATCTAAGCGAAGAAAAACTAGTGGGGATGCTGCATACACTGAAGATCAAATCAGCAGAAGTCCTAGATTTGATCAATCGTTTTTTTGAACTGGCAAAGCTTGAGTCGGGCGATAAAGAACTAGAACTTGGAAAACTGGATATCTGTGAATTATCACGAAAAGTCATCTTGGACTTTTCAAGTATCTTGCAGAATGAAGCGTTTGACATAGCAATCGATATTCCTGAGTTTCCGATCCATGTAATGGGTAATGAAGAGGCAATCATCAGAGTTTTGAATAACCTTGTTTCGAATGCAATCTCCTATGGCTTTGAAGGGAAATTGATTGGTTTAAAGTTAAGCAAAACAGAAGGTACGGCTTATATAGAAGTTTACGATAAAGGCAGAGGTATAAGTGAATCGCAGCAGGATCATGTGTTTGAGCGAATGTATACGATGGAAGACTCAAGAAATAAGCAATACCAAGGAAGCGGATTAGGCTTGACCATTACAAAAAGACTGGTTGAACAGATGGATGGCTCTATTTCATTACAAAGCACTCCGTACGTAAAAACAAGCTTCAAAATCGGTTTTAAGTGCATGAATTAAGGAATCAAACAATACAGCCATTGTTGTAATAAAGAGCAGGTAAGAAGTCTTTTTTCTGCCTTCATAGCATATGTATGAGTACTATTACGTACAAAGGGGAGAAAGCCCGTGCTGCAATCCGACACACACGCATTGGAAAGGGCAATTGGGGAAATAACGGAAATCGCTAAGGGCTTCGGTCTGGATTTCTACCCGATGCGCTACGAAATATGTCCTGCTGACATCATTTATACATTCGGTGCTTATGGGATGCCGACGAGATTCACGCATTGGAGCTTCGGGAAACAGTTTCATAAGATGAAGCTGCAATATGACCTTGGTTTGAGTAAGATTTATGAGCTTGTTATCAATAGCAATCCTTGTTATGCCTTCTTATTAAATTCCAATAGTCTTGTTCAGAATAAATTGATTGTTGCTCATGTGCTTGCCCATTGTGATTTCTTTAAAAATAATGTCCGATTCCAGAATACAAATCGGAATATGGTCGATAGTATGGCAGCTACTGCAGAAAGAGTTGCTGCATACGAAAAAGAATTCGGCAAGAAAGAAGTGGAGGATTTCCTCGATGCCGTGCTGGCAATACAGGAGCATATCGATCCGTCCTTGCTGCGCCCGAAGCTTGGTTGGGAAGCCGGCGATGAGGCAGAAGAAAGTCCGGAGAGAGCGACGGAATATGATGATATTTGGTTTGTTGACCGAGGTAAATCAAAAGATAAAAATGAAAGAAAACGTAAAGCATTTCCGCCTCGTCCAGAAAAAGATATTCTTCTGTTCATAGAGGAATACAGCCGAACTTTAGAAGACTGGCAGCGGGATATCCTGACCATGATGCGGGAGGAAATGCTGTATTTCTGGCCGCAGCTCGAGACAAAGATCATGAATGAAGGCTGGGCTTCCTACTGGCATGCTCGCATTCTCCGTGAGATGGATCTGACAAGTGATGAAGCAATCGAGTATGCAAAGCTCAATGCTGGTGTTGTGCAGCCGTCTCCATCCCAGATTAATCCATATTATCTTGGCATCAAGATTTTTGAAGATATCGAAGAGCGGTACGACAATCCAACCGAAGAAATGAAACGATATGGTGTGAAGCCAGGCTCCGGCAGGGAGAAGATGTTTGAGGTTCGGGAGATAGAATCGGATATCTCCTTCCTGCGAAATTACCTGACTAAAGATCTTGTATACCGGGAAGATATGTATTTGTTCCAGAAACAAGGCAATGAATATAAAATCACCGATAAAGACTGGGAAGCGGTACGCGATCAGCTGATCACGATGCGGGTGAATGGAGGTTTTCCTTATTTGACCGTAACAGATGGCGATTACATGTCTAATGGTGAGCTGTATCTGAAGCATCATTATGAAGGTGTCGAATTGGATTTGACGTATCTTGAGCGGACATTGCCTTACTTTTATCAGCTATGGGGACGGTTCGTTCATATGGAGACGTATATCGAGGGAAAACATGTGTTATTCAGCTATGAAGGAAAACGAGTATTGAAGAAGTACCTGTAAAAAAAGAAGGGGCGGCTGCCCCTTCTTTTTAAATTGCTTTTAGTTGTTTTGTGCCGAACCAGTCATGGCGGTTATCAGACACCCATTTATATAGGGATTCCAAATAAGGGTCAAGGAACGGAAGATGCAGAATCCATCCTAACACTGCGGTAACAGGCAGCAGTGTCAAAACCTTTTTCACAGTTTCATGTCCTTTGTAGATATCACCTTTGAAAGACATCATATGAATACGGTCATACACATCCCCTTTGGCAAGGAAACGGAAACGCTCGTAATTCTCGATATTTTGTGCCGGAATCCATTTCACATTATCTAACCAGTCTAATTTTTGAATTACTTGCTTTGCAGTTGAACAAAGTGGACAGCTTGCGTCAAAAAATACAATATGCTTCATCACACATTCTCCTCTCGTTTACTACATAGCCCTTCCAGCAAGATGTTAAACAGAAGTTGACCTACTTAGACTATTCAGATAGAGTCTATCATATTTCCGTGTGAATTTCACAGCAGCTGGAAGTTTGCTATAATAATTGACAGATAGTTCTAAAAAAAGGAGGGTATATAATGGATCCCTTCACCGAGAATGTGATTGGTATCATCAAGTCGATACCAAATGGAAAAGTAATGACCTACGGCCAAATCGGTGCAGCGGCAGGAAAAGCACGCGGAGCTAGGCAAGTATCACGAATATTACATAGCATGAGCAGGAAACATGATCTTCCGTGGCATCGCGTCATCAGTGCCGATGGAAAGCTAAAGATACAAGACGAAGAGACACGAAACGAACAGCTGGAGAGATTGTATGAAGAAGGCCTGGAAATCTTGAATGGCCGTGTCGATTTGGAGGTGTATCGGTATGAGCCTGAATAAAATACATGCTGAGATAATAGGGGAGGGCAAACCAGTATTGTTTTTGCCTAGTGCAGACTTTACTGGAAATCAGGGGCAGCAATTGGCTGATCAATTGGAGGAAGGATATGCTGTTCATTTACTTGATCTTCCAGGACTTGGTCAAAGTGATGGAATCGAGAAGTCAATTTCTGTGAAGAAGCTCGCTGAGTGGGTGAAAAGTTACGCAGATGCACAACGCTTAGAGAGATTATCCATCATTGGTCATTCATTAGGAGGACTTGCTGCCATATCTTTTGCACTGCACAATCCAGAAAAGATAGACAAGCTTATACTCCTTGATGCTGGACATAAGGCACTTGGCACTTTTCCAGTAAGTGAATTCGGAGTGCTGGGGTTGGTACTGCCCTTCATTTCCCTCGTACATAGATTTTTACCTGCACCTACTAATGGTCGATTAGCAAAACTTTTCCGCAGTCCAAACGATACGAGGGAATTATTGCATCGTTTTTGTGAAACTCATCAGACAGATCCAAATCAGTATATCAAGCAAATGTTTGATAATATGCCAACTATATCTGATGCAGCAATCAATCTATACATGCTTTATTACCGTACGAATTTACCTAAGCTGACTCATGAGTTAAAGGTTAGTACATTACTCATTTGGGCAGATTTTGCAGGTATAGACGAAAAGGAAGCAATCAGAAGTCAAAAGGCAGCAGAAGCAAAGCATAACGAGCATGTACTGCTCAAAAAAGTATCAGGAACTCACTTTGTCCAATTCCGAGAGGATACCCATCAATATATTGCCGCTTATCTAAAGAGGAACGCGTCTTATGCTTAAAACAGAAGCAGATGTACTAAAAGCAATCAGACAAGACAAATGGATGATGGAAGTACTCGGAGCGGCAGCAAGGTTACAACTGCCTGATTTCTGTATAAGTGCCGGTTTTGTCAGATCAAAGGTTTGGGATGTCCAACTTGGGTATACGCGGCGTACTCCGCTTCCGGATGTAGATGTCGTGTATTTTGATGCTTCTGATACAGATGAAGTGACAGAAAAGAAATATGAAAATATGCTGCTGCAAATGTTACCAGATGTACCGTGGTCAGTGAAAAACCAGGCAAGAATGCATGAAGTCAATAGGATGCCTGCTTTTCGAGATACGGAGCATGCTATTGCATGTTATCCGGAAACAGCTACCAGCATTGGTGTAACTTTTGAGGTAGGGAAGCTGCGTTTACTTGCGCCATATGGAGTGGAGGATTTACTAGCTTGCCGTATTGCGCCGACTCCATTATACGTGAAGGGCGCAAGCTATCATCCTATCTATCTGAAAAGAGTAAAACAGAAAAACTGGCAGCGGCTGTGGCCGCATGTTCGAGTGGAGGATAAATGATGACTAATGTTAAAATCAGACCAGCGAGAGAAGAAGACGGACCGATTCTTTGGGAGCTGAAATATGGAGAAAAAGAGCCAGAGTGGAAAAAATGGGATGCACCTTATTTCCCGTTAGTTCACGTCCCAAAGGAAGAGTTTTTGGCTACCTATCGCTTTGGAGAAAACGCTCCGGGTCAATGGGTGGTTGAAACAGATGGAACTATCATTGGGACGGTAGGATATTACTGGGAACATGAGCCTTCCAAGTGGCTGGAGATGGGCATCACAATCTATGTTCCTGCTTATTGGAATGGAGGGTACGGAACAGCGGCACTCCGGCAATGGATTACACATCTATTCCACACGCTTCCAATTGCGAGGGTAGGCTATACAACTTGGTCAGGGAATAAGCGGATGGTGAGGCTAGGAGAAAAACTTGGTATGACGATGGAAGCCCGTATGAGAAAATGCAGATATTATAATGGGAAGTATTATGATTCTATTCGGATGGGACTGCTTCGGGAAGAGTGGGAATAAGTGAAGAAATGCACAAATTGTAGTAATTATTTCTTTACAATCTTTTTTGAAAATAACCCTTTCAACCTTGTCCAAAAATGTTACACTATGCTTAGTAAATTCTTTGTAAAATAATTTACCGAAAGTATATATAACTCTATGCTGGGGGAAATGGCGCTATGAGTATGATGTTACAAACATATTGGAATAGTCGTTTTGAAGCAGGGGACATTTGGGGAACGGAAGCAACACCATCAGCTGTGATGGCTTATCCATATTTTGCGGCGGATCAAGCGAAGCAGTTATTCGTACCTGGATGCGGATATGGAAGGAATAGCAACTTCTTTGGAGAATATGCATTTGAAGTGACAGCTTGTGACATATCTGAAGTGGCGATCGAGCGTGCCAGCAGTCATGCAAAGGCAGTGGGATTAGCCAATGTAAATCATTTTGTCGGGGATTATTTGAATCTACCGTTTCCTTCGACTGAAAGATTCGACGGCATTTATCTATCGAATATACTTCATATGTATACAGAAGAAGAAAGACAACAATTACTTACCCATTTCACATCACTATTGCGCAAGGATGGATTGTTGATTTTCTCTTGCCTGTCGGCAAGGGATGAGAAGCTGTATGGTACAGGAGTGGAAATTGAGAAGGATACATTCCTCGTGCATGAGCGGATTGCGCATTTCTTCCAGGAAGAAGAATTGTTTGGGATGCTTGAGGATCAATATCAAGTTGTCGAGATGACACTTCATAAACAGCGAATAGATTTTAAAGCAGGTGCGGAACAAGATGCCCAGCTTTGGTTCGTCGTAGCACGGAAAAAATGAAAAACAGCCTCTAGTGAGGCTGTTTTTCTTATATCTTCGTGTTCTTCTTTTTAGCACGCTGCTCTAGCTGGCTTTTCGGTTCCTGATTTGCTGCGTCTTCAGTCAATCCTTGTCTATTTACACTAGTAGCCGCTTTTTCATTCTGGCTTTTTTTTCTGCTCATTTCCAATCACCTCCTGATTAGTATGGCATTTGTCCTAAATCTTATTAAAATAATCATGTGTATTGTAATCGTTAGCTTGGCTACTTTATAATTAGTGTCATGATTTCTAACTAGCCATCAAATTGGAGAGAAATGTATGAAGAATATATATGTAGCAATCTTAGTGAGCATGGCAGCAATTACTCTTGTCTTGGCAGTTCTTACTTACCAGAACCGTTCGGATGATTTACGGGCGGAATCAGGGACTGCTACGAGAAAAACAGAGGTTACAAAAAAAGAAGATACACCACAGATATCAGCTGTAGAGGAAGGTCCGTTGGATGTACCGCTGCTCAATCAAATGGATGCACCACGATTATATAATGGCTGTGAGGTAACGAGTTTGGCGATGGTCCTGCTGTATGCAGGATACGATGTGACAAAGAATGACTTGGCCGATCAAATTGCAAACGTTCCGCTGAATTATGACAACGGTCTTCATGGCGATCCAAATGAGGGGTTTGTCGGAGACATGCCGAATGGACCAGGACTTGGCGTTTATCATGGGCCAGTCATGGATGTAGCAAAAGAAGTAGCCGGTGATAAAGCAGTCGATATGACTGGGAAATCGGTCGAAGATGCTATTTACAAACCATTGGACAATGGCAATCCAGTCTGGATCATTACAACTGCAAATCTGGCTCCGGTTAATGACATGGAAACATGGGACACACCAAATGGAGAGGTAGACGTAACCTACAGTGTTCATAGCGTTGCAGTCACAGGTTATACAGAAGATACTGTATTCGTCAATAATCCATATGGCCAGAAAGATCAGGAAGTGGACCGGGAAAATTTCGAAAAGGCTTGGGAGCAGCTTGGCAGCCAAGCAATTTATATCGAAAACTGAGAAAAGCACAGCTGAAACTGTGCTTTTTTTGCGTCTTTAGGACCCTCAAGCTACAATGTAAGAAGAGCGGAGGTGCTGAAATGGGACTTGAACCAATACCAGATCATATAGAAAAAGGACTGCGACTTTTGTTCATCGGGTTTAATCCGAGTGTACGCTCAAGCGAAACTGGTCATCACTACGCAAATCGGAATAACCGTTTCTGGAATATCCTGTATCAAGCAGGCATTACTGAACGGAAATGTGAACCTTTTGAAGATCAGGATCTGCTAGGTAAGGGAATAGGATTTACGAATATAGTGGCAAGGCCGACTAAGGCTGCAGCAGATATAACCAAGGAAGAATACATAGAAGGGGCGCAGCTGCTTCGTGAGAAACTGGCTTGTTATCGTCCGCAAGTGGCTTGTTTTGTCGGCAAAGGTGTTTACCAACAATACAGTAAGGTGAAACAGACAGGCTGGGGAATTCAGGAGTCTTCGGTGACGCAAGATGTAATAGAATTTGTTGCGCCGTCTTCAAGCGGACTGGTACGAATGCCGATAAAAGAAATCGTCAGTATCTATGCAGAAATCCCAGCTATATTAGAGGAATTGGAGGAGAGAAAATGAAAACAGCAGTAGTGACAGGGGCTTCTCGCGGGTTAGGGGAAGCAATCGCCAAGCAAATGATGGAAAAAGGAATTCAAGTAATTGGAGTTGCAAGGAAGAATAGTGACAATCTGCCTTCTTATGAAGGAAAGGATAATGCCAGTTATACATACCGTTATGGTGACTTACAGGATACAGCTGCTTGTGCGAAGGCTTTTGAGGAATTGGCAGCAGACATTTTCACAAAAGCCGATGATACTGTCTACTTGATTAACAATGCAGGTGTGGTTGGCCCGATTGCTACTGCTGATGCATACAGTCTAGCCGAATGGGAAGCGCATATGGCCATCAATTTAACTGCGCCGATGCTGGCGTGCTCCATTTTTTTGAAATATGCTAAAACGCATAACATCCCGCTTGTTATCGTAAATGTTACTTCCGGTGCAGCGGAACGCTCTGTGCATGGCTGGAGTGCTTATAGTACATCGAAAGCTGGTCTGAACCGCTACACGGAAACAGTAGCTCTTGAAGAGGCAGAAGCTGGTACCAATAATATCGCTATCGCTTATAATCCCGGCATCATGGACACGGATATGCAGGCAGATATACGTTCAAGCGAACCGGAACAATTCCAAGACGTACAGAAGTTCAAGGATTATGTAAAGAACAAGTCGCTTAGGGATCCGATGTTTGTCGCGGGTGTACTAGCCGATGTCCTAACTGGAAGTGAAATCGAAAACGGGAAACGTTATGCAGTGAAGGATTTTGTTTAAGTAGTTTAGGTATGCGCCCTTTCCTTTTTGGGTTCTGCACATACAATGCATTATCCTGTAAGAAAAGGGGGAAGTAAAATGTCTAAAGGGAATGAGGGAGGCTTCGGCTTCGCATTTTTGGTTGTATTATTCATCCTTTTAATCATTGTCGGTTCATCTTATGTAGGTGGCAACGATTACGGTTACGGCTATTAATTTATAAATGAAGAAGCTTTGCACAAATCGTGCAAAGCTTCTTTTTATCTGGAGAGACTTGTTCGGTCGGCAGTCTTCAGCAGCCTGCTGACAATATAGAGTAAGAGAACAATCATCGCACTGATGTAAAGCAAGGTGACAATAAACGAAACGACCATCGACATTTTCAGGATGAGCAGCAAAGCTAACAGGAAAGCGAATGCCCCTGCTGAAATTACAATGGAGATTAGATTTGCGAGCCTGTTCTGAAATAGCTCTGTCTCTTCTGTCCAGCCAAGCTTCGGATAAAGTAAATCGCTGACCATTCCGATGACTGTGACCGCCGCATTAACAAACAATGCAATGATCACCCATAGCAAGGCTTCCCATAGATTCATCTGTATCACAGGCACAGCTATCACAAATAAAACGGTAAGCGGGAGCAAATTGATCAGGAACGCAGCTTGCAGCTTGGAAAGGACAATCTGCCGCATGGTTAATGGCAGAAACAGATGCGCTTCCCAGCTCTGCCCATCTTTTGAGAAGCTGACGATGCTGATCGGGTTTAGTCCGACCGAGAAGACATTCGCGAAAAGGATGACCACAAATAACATGCTGCCGCTTATTCCTTCAATCATGGTTGTAGCAGAAGCGAAATCCCCCATGAAAAAGATAACGATCAATAGTGCAGGCATGACAAAAGCGCCAGCGACACATTGCAGGAAGAATGTCGGTGTCCGGAAGATAGTCTGTAATTCTTTTGTGCGGTATGTACTGATAATCGACCGTGGTTTACGGTGCAGACCTTTACCACTGTATACTTTGCCTGAACCAGTATTAAGGCCTAATGCCCCTTTTAAATAAAATTTCTGTGCAGCTGCAAAGAATATCAGCCCCGCAAAAAGTGCAAGCAGCAATACGATGACAAAGTAAAGCAGGCTTTGCCAAGATCCTGCGCTTGTAAGTATATGTGACATCAGCGATGCAGGCGGGTAATACAGTGTGGCCATCTGCAGCAGTCCGCCTTTTTCAGCACTGTCTGCAATTACCTGAGCAATTTGCTCTGGATCTTGCTGTAACCGTAAGACGACATTTAATAAGATGATTAAAACAAATCCAATAATACCGCCGATAACCTTACTTCTATCTTTGTTCTTTCCTTTATTGACGAACTGCATAGCGAACATGACCACAGCAGCTGCCAATGCATAAGGTATGGTCGGAATCAGGAAGAAGAGGAGAAGAACATAGACGTAATACATCAAATCAGCACCACTTAATATGCCATAGTAAATACTGACAGGTAAATACATGGCCGCTGTAAGCAAATAAACATAAATCAGCGGATTCAGCGATTTGGCGATAAGCAGCTGGTAAGAATGGACAGGCAGATGAAGGAATGACGTAATATCCTCCGTGAAATAGAACGTATTCATGATCAGCATCAACGATAGGATGAAAATGAGGAAGAAATTCATCAAGAATAACGACCCTAATATCACATTGGTATTACCGGACGGTTCCAGCAAGCCGTACATAACATCAATGATTTGCAGCATATACCCGCCGAACATCATGCCTAGAAAAAGGAGTCCGATTATCCCGAATACCAAACCGATAACTACACTAGGTTTCTGGAATACGTTGGCATACTGCATTTTCAGCTGAATACGGATGAGCGAGCAGATCGGCTTATGCATCCTGAGTCAGCTCCAGGAAAATATGCTCCAAGCTATCATCTGATTGGAATTTCTCCCTCATTTCCGTTAAAGTACCTTGGAAAAGAAGCTCACCCTTCCGAATAATGGCCACTTCATCACAAAGCTGTTCCACAACCTCTAACACATGAGAGGAGAAAAAGACCGTATGGCCGTTCGCAGCATGATTTCGCATTAGTTCCTTCAGTTGATAAGAAGATTTCGGATCTAATCCAGTCATTGGCTCATCCAGAATCCAGACAGATGGCTGCTGTACGAGCATTCCGGTTATAAACAGCTTCTGCCGCATTCCATGCGAATATGTTTTAATCTGATCTCCTAATGCTTCGTAGATACTGAACATCTTGCTGTATTCCTCAATTCTTGCTTCTCTCACATCGGCGGCAATCCCATAAATATCACTTAGGAAATGAAGATAATCCAAGCCTTTTAGCCGTAGAAATAGATCTGGACTATCCGGAACGTAGCCGAATTCCTGTTTTGCAGCGATTGTATCCGACGTGATGTCCTTCCCATTAACGGTGATTGTTCCTGAATCAACTGGCAGGATACCAGTCACCATTTTAATCGTGGTGGACTTACCTGCACCATTTGGTCCCAGAAAACCGAATATCTTTCCGGTAGGGACTGTCAGACTCACGTCGCTCACAGCCTTCTTATTTCCATATTGCTTATGTACATGAACGATTTGAATCACTGCATGACCTCCTTGTATGTTACTTCCATTCTGGCCTTTCCTTTCCAATTATTCAAGGGTATCTTGTATAAAAAAAGCCTATACCTTCGACGCATATAATTTTGCTAACACCAGTATATTTAAGACAAGCATAGGAGGGAGAAAAATGCGGGAACTGCAAAAGAAAACGGCGTTTATCGCTGGATTTCTGCAAACGATATTAAATATCACTTTGACCATCCTTGCGATGATCCTTGTGGTCTTTCTGTTAAAGAAAACAGTATTCATTTTTGATGTACTGCTTATCCGTAATGAAGAGGTAGGCTATTTTTATTTGGCGGAAGGTATCATCGTCTATTTTCTCTATTTCGAGTTCATCAGTTTAATCATCAAGTACTTTACGCATGACTATCATTTTCCCCTTCGCTATTTTATCTACATAGGAATTACAGCAATCATTCGGCTCATTATCATTGACCACGAAAATCCTCTCACTATCCTTCTGTATGCGTTGGCGATAGTCTTGCTTGTATTTGCTTTGCTGATTGCCAACCATTCTAATATAAAGGACAATGAACCGTTGGATTGAATAAAGTAAACAGCGTAACGATTTAAACGATTTGGCATAATATGATACACTCTATAGTGGAAAAGTAAGCTTTGCCGTCAGAAAGGAAGAGAAACAAATGATTAATCGCAAAAGTGAGCGTGAGATAGAAATGATGCGGGCAGCAGGTCAGTTGCTTGCCGATATTCATAAAGAAATCCGTAACATGATCAAGCCAGGAATCACAACAATGGAAATCGATTCATTCGTGGAAGATTACTTGGCCAAGCATGGCGCAACAGCTGAGCAGAAGGGCTACAATGGCTATGCATTTGCAACTTGTGCTTCTCTCAATGATGAAATCTGCCACGGATTCCCAAGAAATGAGCCTTTGAAAAATGGAGATATTGTAACAATCGATATGGTTGTTAACTTAAATGGAGGTCTAGCTGATTCTGCTTGGACTTATGGTGTCGGCGAAATCAGTGGAGCAGCACAGCGTTTGCTGGAAGTAACGAAGGAATCTTTGTACAAAGGAATTGAAAAAGCACAACCTGGCGCCAGAATTGGTGATATCGGCCATGCAATTCAACAATTTGCAGAAGCAGAAGGCTATTCTGTTGTACGTGATTTCACAGGACACGGAATTGGCCCAACTATCCATGAAGAACCGCATATTCCTCATTTCGGTTTGCCGAATAAAGGACCTCGTTTGAAAGAAGGTATGGTCATAACAATCGAACCGATGCTTAATATCGGCGAATGGGGCAGCCAGATGGATGATAATAATTGGACTGCTCGAACGGTGGACGGTTCTTTGTCTGCTCAATATGAACATACAATCGTTATCACAAAAGATGGACCAGTCATCCTGACAAATCAAGACGAAGAATAAAGAGAAGCCTATACCACGCTTGGTATAGGCTTTTTTCTATGGCTCAATATGGATAAAAGTATGAAAGATGTCATGCTTCTTGGTGAGGAGCTTTTCCAATCTTTCCGTGATGGCATGGCTTTCTTTCACATTGAGGGATGCATCCACCCGGATGATGACATCAACGAGTGATTGATTGCCGTGCAGTCTTGCTTTGATTTCGACTACCTCCAGAACATCTTTATCCTCGAGAATACTGTGACGGATCTTCAATAACCTGTCCACATCATAACCATCGGTAAGCGCATACGTTGCATCATAGAAAATATCCCATGCTGTCTTACAGATCAATATTCCAACGACGAATCCTGCCAGCGGATCAAGCCAATAATAGCCGAACTGAGCCCCGAAGATTCCGACGAAAGCACCTATACTGACCATTCCGTCAGAACGATTATCTTGTGCAGCAGCCATAAGGGCAGGGCTTTGAATTCGTTTGGCCAGGGCATAGTTGTAACGGTATACCAGCATCATAACGAAAGCTGATCCTAAGGCAGTCCAACCTGTCAGCATATCAGGCTGGACATAATCTGGCTCCATTAAACGCTCAAGTGTATCGAATAAGACATGAAGTCCAACCGAGATCATAATAAAAGCAGCAACAAGTGATGCAATGGTCTCCGCTCGGAAATGCCCATATCTATGGTCGGGGTCAGGAGGTTTGCGGGAGATGCGCAGTCCGACCAGCA
Organism: Terribacillus saccharophilus; assembly: GCF_002272075.1. GTDB lineage: Bacteria > Bacillota > Bacilli > Bacillales > Amphibacillaceae > Terribacillus > Terribacillus saccharophilus_A. Next base: position 116,347 of record NZ_NPBJ01000023.1, on the reverse strand, counting down.
CGGCAACAGAGGCTACGACATCCGTTGTATTGTTCAGCCCGTCGGCAAGCAAGGCATCTGAATCTCCAATGTAGGCGACAAGCAATTTGATAAAGGATAACAGCAAATAAGCTGCGATGCTAAGCAAAGCTCCTTTCTCACCAGCTTTCAGATTATCGTACTGGCCCATATGTAAAGTTTCCTCCGATCTAATTCTGGAGCAGGAACGGTTAGTGCGTGTCCAGAATGGGTACAAGATAGTACATTATATTCTTCTGTTTGATCATTATACGAAGGGGTTGAAAAAAATGAGCCAGGAAAAGATCATTATTGAAGGCAGCTTGGAAGGGGTACGGTTTTACAAGGAACTGGATATCGTGATCGGCCCCGAGGCAGAGACGCCCGAACGAGCGATCATCCGTTTTTACGGAAGCGACGCAGAGAACTTCGAGAAGCTGGCCCGAGAACAAGGCTGGCGCAATTGTTATTGGACTTATGCAGATATTCCAGCCCTGCTGCAGCAGGCAAATTAATCCCAGATAAGTCTGGGATTTTTTCATTGGATAAAAACCTCCTGCTTTGCAAAAAATGAAAGTAGTATGTGAAAGGCAGGAGACGACATATGGGTGAAAAGAATACATCATCAGGTAAATCACCAAAGGAAATGCGCGGGGCAATTATAGCTTTGGCTTCCATTCCCTTAATAATGACACTTGGGAACAGCATGCTGCTGCCTGTGCTTCCGTTGATGGAAGAGGAATTGGATATAACGAAACTGCAATCAAGTTTTATCATTACATTCTATTCCATTGTAGCCATCATATTCATTCCGATTGCTGGCTTTCTATCAGATCGATTTGGACGAAAAGCAGTAATTCTGCCCTCACTGGTCATTGCTGGAGCCGGTGGACTGATTGCCGGGATATTCTCAGTCGGTAGTGAAAGTCCTTACCTTTGGATCCTAATTGGAAGGATTCTTCAAGGGATAGGTGTTGCAGGTGCAGCACCAGTTGTGCTCCCACTTGTTGGCGATATGTTCGAAAAAGAGGAAGATGTAAGTGCCACACTTGGTCTCGTCGAAACGGCCAATACTTTCGGGAAAGTGTTAAGTCCTGTGCTCGGAGCGCTGCTTGCGGGGTTTCTCTGGTATTTGCCGTTTTACGCAATCCCTGTTTTTTGTGCGATTTCCTTCTTATTGGTCCTATTCCTTATCAAAAAGCCTAAAGACGATAAAAAGGGTAATGATTTCAAGACATTTATGAAGAACACGAAGGCAACTTTCCATGAACATGGCGGCTGGCTGACAGCTACCTTCCTGATCGGGGCCATTCTTATGTTTCTTCTTTTCGGCATCCTATTCTACTTGAGTACAGTGTTGGAAGAAAAGTATGGTATGCACGGCATACTGAAGGGAGCGGTTTTAGCCATACCGCTTGCAGCTTTGTGCCTAGCATCTTATTTGACGGGTAAATGGATTAAAAACAACGGTAAACTGATGAAATGGATTATTTTTACAGGAGTAGTTGTTGCGGGTGTCGTAACTATCGCACTCTATTTTTCAAAAGGAATTTTCTTCATGATGGCAGTATTCCTTGTTGCCGGTGTAGGAATCGGAGCGGGACTTCCTTGCTTGGATTCGTTGGTTACGAGCAATATGGAAAAGGATGTCCGCGGGACAATCACATCATTATTAAGTGCAATGCGTTATGTCGGCGTTGCAGCTGGACCGCCTGCAGTTGCCATTTTATTAAAAGTAGATTTTATCTGGCTGATTGTTACATTTGCAGGTGCTGCCTTTATTGCAGCTTTACTCACATTGAAGTTTGTTAAACCGCCAGATCCGGATGATCAAAAGCATCACCCTATTCCGCATTTACATTAATTTAACGAACAAATCAGAAAATTGTTGCAAAGTTAATGTGAATCCAGCATAATGGAAAAAAGGAACCAGGGGGAATCGTTCCATGAAAAAGCATAAAGTTGTCTATCGTCTGCAAAGAACGAAGAGGAAGCGTGCTTATGTTACTGCTAAACGGGAGATTTCGTTTGAAGTGAAGCTGGCCACAAGACTTATGCTGGATGAATTTTATTTTACCTGGAACAAGAATAGACTGGAAGCCCAAATCAATGAGTGTATTGACCAAAAAGACGCGGAACGATTCAAGGAGTTAAGTGCAGCTTACCGCCCCTATACTTTCGAATAACATAAAATTTTACAGGATCTGTTTTGTCATGGGACAAGGCAGGTCTTTTTACGTGCGAAAAAAATTGGCACCTATGCTATAATATCCTCAAAACTACATGAACGAAGAGGAGATTTTAGAAATGAAGCGTTTGATGCTGTTTGCTGCGCTTAGCGCTGTGTTAGTTGCAGCTGGATGTCAAAACCAGCAAACAAGCCAGAATCAAGACACAAATGAAAATAAGACTGCTGATAAGCAGACGGAGAACCAGCAGGCAGAACAGTCGCTAGAAGAAGATACTGCTGCTGAGGAGCAGACAGCTGAGACAAAGCCTAATCAGCATCAGGAAGAAGCGGAAGATGTGGTAGGCTCAATCGAGAAACCCGTGACGGTTGATAATCCGGATAGTATCGAAGTTGTTGTAAACAAAACCAGAAAGTTTCCGGATGGCTGGGAACCGAAGGACCTAGTAGAGCCAGACGTAGCGTTTTACTTCAGTGAGCATCTAGAGAAGCGGAAAATGCGTAAAGAAGCAGCTGAAGCATTGGAAGATTTGTTCGCCGCTTCCCAGAAGGACGGGATGGAACTGGTAGCTGCAAGCGGGTACCGATCGGAAGCAAGACAAAAAGAGATTTATGAGAATAACGTAGCGACCCAAGGGCAGGAAGAAACGGATAAAGTATCGTCCAGACCTGGCCGGAGTGAGCATCAAACAGGGCTTGCTATTGATTTGACATCTGCAGAGATGGCATTAGCGCTGGAGGAAACGTTCATCGAAACAGATGAAGGAAAATGGTTGGCGGAACATGCACATGAATATGGCTATATTATTCGATATCCGGAAGGAAAATCCGACATTACCGGATACAGCTATGAGCCGTGGCACATCCGCTATGTTGGAAAAGATTTGGCGAAGCAAATATATGAAGAAGATACAACGTTGGAAGAACACTTCCAAATGGAGTCTGATCTTAAGAGCTGAAAAAGAGCCACTGTCCTAATGGGCAGTGGCTCCAATTTATGTGATGGGAGGTCACATACAGATTTAGCGGCATAACTAGTATGCCAAAGACTTACTTGTTCAGATGTGCTTATAGATGCTGCACGAACCAAATTGATTGATTATTAACTCAACTCGATTCTAACATATTGTAAACAGGAAAGGTAGCGAAATTATTAAATTTTTTCAAAAATGAAAAGATGGCCAACCTTCCAAAGATGATAGCCGCAAAAGAGGAGATTATTTGTTACAATAAAGATGCCTTATCAAATGAAGACTTTGGAGAGGGGAAGTAAAATGGAATTTCGTGTAGAGAAAGATACAATTGGGGAAATTCAGGTACCTGCAGACAAGTTTTGGGGAGCGCAAACTCAGCGCAGCAGAGAGAATTTTCCGATTGGTTCAGAAAGAATGCCGAAAGAAATTGTATACGCTTTCGCTTTGCTTAAGAAAAGTGCTGCAAAAGCCAATCATGATTTAGGTTTGCTGGAAAAAGATAAAAGTGAAGCTATCGGCTATGCCGCAGATCGAATTACAAGCGGTGAGCTGGATGATCATTTTCCGCTAGTTGTCTGGCAGACAGGCAGTGGGACACAATCGAATATGAATGTTAATGAAGTTATCGCCTTTGTCGGAAACAAGTGGCTTGAGGAACAAGGGAAAGAAGTGCGTTTGCATCCGAATGATGATGTCAACAAGTCTCAAAGCTCCAATGACACTTACCCGACAGCTCTACATATAGCTGCTGTTACACAGCTGGAAGATGTGGTATTGCCTGCTTTGAATCAGCTTAAAACAACGCTGAAGGAGAAATCCGATGCGTATCATGATATCGTGAAAATAGGTCGTACTCATTTACAGGACGCAACACCACTTACGCTCGGCCAGGAAATTAGTGGCTGGCATCGTATGCTGGAAAAATCGGAACAGATGATTAGGACAAGCATCCCCTTTGTCCAGGAGTTGGCAATTGGCGGAACAGCAGTCGGAACAGGCTTGAATGCTCATCCTGATTTCTCTGAGAAGGTTTGTCAGGAACTATCCGAGGCTACTGGTAAAGAATTCAGTTCAGCAGTGAATAAGTTTCATGCTCTGACAAGTCATGATGAGATCGTATATGCTCATGGTGCGCTGAAGGGTCTTGCTGCAGATATGATGAAGATCGCCAATGATGTGCGCTGGCTGGCAAGCGGACCACGCTGTGGAATTGGTGAAATTGAGATACCAGCTAACGAACCTGGCAGCTCCATTATGCCTGGTAAAGTCAATCCTACTCAGAGCGAAGCAGTTACTATGGTAGCAGTTCAAGTAATGGGAAATGATGCTGCAATTGGATTTGCAGCAAGCCAAGGGAATTTCGAGTTGAATGTTTTTAAACCGGTTATTGCTTATAACTTTATTCAATCTGCGCAGCTTTTGGCGGATAGTATGCTGTCCTTCAATGATCGCTGTGCTGTTGGGATTGAACCGAACCGAGAAAAGATTGCAAAGAATCTTCAGGATTCCTTAATGCTTGTTACAGCTTTAAATCCGCATATCGGTTATGAAAATGCTGCTAAGATTGCTAAAACAGCATTTGCTGAAAATACAACACTAAAAGAAGCAGCAATTGCTAGCGGGTTGCTGACTGAAGAACAATTCGATTCGTATATTAAACCTGAGGAAATGACCTATCCGAAGTGATTACCAAGTTTGACCAGCAGTTCCAATAACTAAGCGTGATAAAAAGCACCTTCTTGCCCAAACTATAGGCATAGGAGGTGAACAAACATGGCGAACACAAACGATTTGGTAGTACCAGGCGTACAACAAGCAATTGATCAAATGAAATACGAAATCGCACAAGAATTCGGTGTTTCTCTAGGCGGTAACGAAACTTCCCGTGCTAACGGTTCTGTTGGTGGAGAGATCACAAAACGTCTTGTAGCTTCTGCACAGTCTCAGCTTGGCGGAGGTCAATTCTAATTTCATATCGATGGCAAGAGAGGCACCGTTTCGGTGCCTCTTTCTTTATGGAAGGTTATGAAGCGCCAAATAAAGCGCAAAAGCATCCTGGAATTTCCGAATGTCGAGACCAGTTTTCTCTGTTAGTTTTTCCAAACGATAATTCAAGCTATTGCGGTGTATGTACAGCTTTTTCGCTGTAAGAGTGAGATTTTGATTGCAAGAGAAATACATACGAACTGTACGCAGCAGTTCTTCATCCTTATTCAACCCTTGAAGGATGTGATGCGTGATGTACTTTCGGTCGGTCTCCGGTAGCAGTATACTGAGCAACTGCGGTACAGCATCGTGGAAATACAGCACATGTTTGGCTGAATGGGAAGGAACCTGTCTGTACGCTTTAAGTAGCCATTCATATTGTTCTGATGCGTCCTTTACAGAATGCAGCCAAGGACTTACAAATAGTCGGAGCGGGACAGATAAATCATACATAAGCATGTCGACAATTTCTTCATATAAGATAGATTCGGCATGACGGCTTTCAACCAGCAAGCCTGTCTGTTTCGTGAACCACAGACATGCAAGCGGATGATCGGTCAAACTATCCATTGCTTCCCTGAACACCTCTGGTTTAACATGCCCTTCTATGGTAAAGAAGATGAAGCGGCAGCCGAAATCATATAATGGATTCTCAGTTAATTCAGTCGTCATGTTTTCACCGTGAAGCAGCTGATCCCAGGCTGTATCTGTACTGCTTCCAGTTGGTATAGTAATTGGTGAACCAATATGATGAAGTAAGGCAAGCTCGCGTTCGTTTAGCTGATTGGCGGGCAAACCGATAATCTCGCCATCCTCCAATCGAAACCAATGATGTGTTTTCATATCGAGTCCATTAAGGCTGGCTGCCGTTTTGATACCCGAAAATAGTTTTTCCAGTTCCTCCAGCATACGCACTTCTCCTATCCAATCTGTTTCTTTGTAATTGGTGTTAATTGTATTATACTAAAACCCAAGTAAACAGAAAGGTCGATACAACATGAATAGTGGAGATATTTGGTTGATTTTATCCATGGCGCTTATTGGTGCCTTGATTGGCGGTATCACGAATCACTTGGCAATAAAGATGCTGTTTAAGCCCCATCGTGCTATATATATAGGTAAATGGCGGCTCCCATTTACCCCTGGATTAATTCCTAAACGCAGGAGTGACTTGGCACGTTCGCTCGGCAAAACGGTTGTTGATCATTTACTCACCCCAAAGGGCATGCAAGCAAGATTGATTGATGATAACTTTCAAATGAAGGTCAATACGTGGGCGAAGCGCGAATTGTTTCGATTTCTTCGTTCGGAGCGAACACCTCGGCAGCTGTTGTCTGATTTGAATATCACTGTGGCGGCAGATGATCTTCATACAAAGACTGCGTCATTATTAAAAACACAGCTGGAAAAACAGTCAGAGAAGGAACTGGGCAGCTTGCTTCCAGACGAATTAAAACAAAGGACAGAAGCTGCAGCTGATAAAGCCGCTTCACATATTCAGCAGATGCTCGTAACTTATGTGGATAGCTATGATGGAAGGCGGAAAATACAGGATCTTGTCCAAAGCTTTCTGCAAGGCAGAGGTTTTCTTGGGAGTATGCTGTCCTCCTTTATGGATCCTAGCAGTGCTGTCGATAAAATTCAGCCTGTTATTATAGAATCGGTCGGTGCAGAAGGCACACGTCGCTGGCTGCATCAGCTGCTTGCAGATGAGCTGAATAAATTGATGAACAAGAAAGTAGGCCAAGTGACCGAATCAATCGGCCAAGATACGCTAGACGAGGTGATCCAGCAAGTAGTTAGGAAGTCGATACCATTTGATGAGATGCTAGACACACCGATCCAAGTGTATATGAAAGATCTACAAGACGATGTAATTGAGAGGAAATTGACTCCACTGGTGGGACAAGTCCTTCAACGTCTCTCTGAGCAGATTCCGGTCATCATGGAACAGCTGGAGCTGGCCAAAATGGTTGAAAAAGAAGTATCCGGCTTCCCTCTGGAACGAGTCGAAGAACTAGTCTTGGCTATCTCCAACAAGGAATTCAAGCTGATTACATATCTCGGCTTCCTTTTGGGAGGTATCATTGGAATCGTTCAAGGAATTATCGCACTCTTTATCTGATAGCTCGAACTATACAGCGCTCTATCGGTTTGTTATAGTGGAACTTGAGTAAAAATGAGGAGGTACGTACCCATGGCTAATATGTACGATCATGCGTATGACTTAGAAAAAGCAATCCGTGAAAGTGAAGAATTCAAAGGCTTGAAAGCCGCTTATGATACGGTAATGAACGATCCGTCTTCCAAAGAGATGTTCGAAAACTTCCGTAACATCCAGCTTGAATTGCAGCAAAAGCAAATGCAAGGACAAGAAATTTCAGAAGAAGAAGTTCAAAAGGCACAAAGCGTAGTCCAAGTCGTTCAGCAGGACGAACAGATTGCGAAATTGATGGAACAAGAACAGCGTCTGAACATTGCAATCAACGATATCAGCCGAATCATCACAAAACCTTTGGAAGAGCTTTACGGTCAGCCGGAGGAGTAAGCAATAACCTCTTTGCCATTTGGCAAAGGGGTTTTCTTTTATTTTTAAACCGAACGTGCATTCGTAAAGCGTGCATGCTACTATAGAAGCAAACGACTATAGGAAGGAAATGTTATGCTGCCTAAACTAACATTCATACATGCTGCTGATCTTCATCTGGATAGCCAAATGGAAGGGTTGACTGCTGCGTATCCTGCGATGAAAAGCCGTTTGCAGGACAGCACATTTCAATCCTTGAAACAGCTTGTACAGTGTGCAATTACAAATAAAGTGGATTTTGTCTTACTGGCAGGAGATATCTTCGATTCCAACAGACAATCTCTTAAAGCACTCGTTGCCTTGCGTGAAGCCTTTAAAGAACTGCAGAAACACAGTATTGATGTGTACATGCAGTACGGAAATCACGATTTTACTGGAAAAAAACCAATGATGAAATACACGAACAATGTACATATTTTTCAATCTGAAAAAGTGGATACCTTCTTCTATGAAAAGAATGGCGAGCCAGCAGCAGCAATCCATGGCTTTAGTTATACGACGAGACATATTAAATCAAGAAAGGCGCTGGAATACCAATCTAAAGGAGATGGGATTTACCAGATAGGCATGCTTCATGGCAGTCTGGGTACAGGAAGTGCTGCTGATGTTTATGCTCCTTTCAGCGTAGATGAGCTAAAACAAGCTAGTTTTGATTATTGGGCGTTGGGGCACATCCATAAGCGTGAAGTATTGTCCGAGCAGCCGCCAATTGTCTACTCAGGAAATATCCAGGGCAGACATCGTAAAGAGTCTGGAGAAAAAGGCTGTTATTTGGTGGAATTGGAGGGGCAATCCTGTGCAATGACGTTTCTTCCCCTGCAGGATATCCGTTTTGAAACAGTGGACGTGGAAGTCAAAGAAGGAACAGCGTTATATGAAGTGGAACAGGCCGTGCTGGACAGCTGTATTAATTGGGAGGATGCGTTTGGAGAGGCTGTGCTCCATGTGATTTTCCATGGTCCTGCACATCTGTTGATGCGATGGAGCCAAGAGGAACGTTTGGAGGAGTTACTTGAGATCATCAATGAGCAGCAACAGAATCTTGGCAGCCAGCTAATACTTGCTGGTTTTTCTGTTCAGGCAACCATAGATATGAAGGAAGAGCTGCTTCTGGAGCGTAATGATTTCACTGCTGCGCTGTACACAACTACCTATTCAGAGAATGAAATGACACATAGTTTGGAGGAGCTTATGGGAAATCGTCAATTCCGTAAAATCAAGCAGTCTTATTCTCAGGAAGAATTACAGGAGATGCTGGAGGAAGCGAAACAACTGCTGCTCCAAACTTTATTGGAGGTAGAATGACAGTGCAAATTAGCGGCGGACATATTTATGATTTCGGTAAATGGCATGATTATACTTTCGATTTCCAACACAGCTCATTTGTTATCATCCAGGGAGAGAATGAGGCTGGTAAATCTACTTTAAAAGCCTTTCTTATTTACATTTTATTCGGAATGCGTTCACGGGAACTTGAATCATATAAACCAAGGACTGGCGGTACTCCAGGTGGACGACTCAACCTACGTTTTCCTGATGGAGAAGTAGTTGTCGAACGGATCCTGGACCAGCATAATGGACAAGCTATTTGCTATATAGGCTCTGAGCAAAAAGATCAGCAGTGGCTGGAGGATCAGTTTGACGGTATGGATGCTTCTGTATTTCGCCAAGTTTTTACATTGGATACGGAAGCACTTGTTTCCTTGCAACTGACAGACAAGGAGCATTTGGGGAAAGTTCTATTGGATGCGGGGCAGACAGGATCAGCCGACGTCCATAAGCTGGAGAAAAAGCTTCAGCAGGAATTGCAGCAGCTTTTCCGACCTCAGGGAAGAAAGCCGAAAATCAATACAATGCTGCATACCTTCTCTGAACAGGAACGCCTTGTTCAGGAGCTGACTGATAGGGAAGCGGCTTATCTTCCGGACAAAGAAAAATTGCGGGAAATACTAGAAAAAACGGATGAGCTGCAGAAGAGGAAAGCAGAACTGCGCGCACAGATCAGTGTCCAGAAACAAGTATTGCAAGCTATTCCGTGGCAAAAGAAAGCGGCTTACACAAAGGAACGGCTAAAGCAACTGTCAAGTGTGGAGGCATTCCCTACTGATGGATTTTCTCAGCTGCAGCAAATCGAGCACCAGCTGCAGCCTTTGGAAGCTCAATTTCATGTTCACAGGAAGGAATCTGTTTTGATCAATAAGGATTTGATTTCAGCAGAAGATCAGCTGTTGAAGGATGAATTGTACAAAGAATTATATGAACTGGCAGCTAGGACAGATTGGACAGCTGATGTGAAACGTACACAGCTATTGGTGGAGGAACGTTATAAACTCCAAAATCAACTAGCTAGTGTACATCTAAGCTATCCTTATCCGGAGGAATTCACTTGGGACTCATATATCGCAGAAGCTGCCGGAGAATGGCGTTCGCTTCAGGAACAAATGATGATCTTGGATGCAGAGAGTGAGCGTATTCAACAGTCTATTGCTGCGAAGAGACAGGAAATAGATAAAATTGATCATCTGCAGGAAAGAATTCACCAGAGTTTAATTTCAGAAAAGGAATATCGGGAACTTCACAACAAGAAGGACATAAAACGTGCAGAAAAAGATTTATCTAAAAGAGTAATTTCTCCTATTGTTCTCTTGCTAGTTTTTGCGGTGTTATTAAGTGGTATCGGTATTCTAACTGCAAATTGGCTTTTAGCTGGAAGTGGAATCTTTCTGCTGGTTGGTGCTCTATTGAATTGGCGCTTTGGACATCAGCCTGACAGTCAGCTTGAGAGTTCTTCCTATGCTTCCGAAAAACTGGCAGAACAGCAGGAACTGCGAGTCCGCTGGCGTCAATTGGAGGAGCAGCGTCACCCTTTGGAAGTACAGCTTATGGAATTACAGCAGGATCATTCTAAGCAGGAAATAAGGAGAGAGAAACTTGAGCAGAAGACAGCTATGCAGATTGAGAAGTTTTCTTTCTTAACAGATGTACCGCTCATGCATTGGGAGAAAGCCGTCTTAGAGTGGAAAGCAAAAGAGCAGCTGGCGGGTATGCTGAACAAGGTAAATCAAGAGCATGAAGAACAGCAGCTGCGCTATAGGATTACTATTGATCGACTGCTTGACATATTGAATTTGCCGATGGATTTACCACCAGAGAAAACAATTGAACAAGCAGAATATGTCATCGAGACTCAGCAAAAGCTAAGGCATGCGAAGGAGCAGATGCTTGATCGACAACAGGAGATTCAGCAGCACATACAAGGGTTGGATAAGCAGCTCAAGCCTTTGCAGGAGCAAAAGGCAAGTCTGTTTGAAAGTGCTGGAGCCAAAGATGACAAACAGTTCCTGTATTTAGCTGAGCAATATCGGATAAGAACGCAGCTTATGGAAGAATTAGAGCACTATCGATTGCAGTTACGAGCCATTTTGCCAAGCGGGGAGTTTTCAGCAGAAGAAATGGAGTACAAACAGGATAAAGTGGAGCAAGTGATTGCCAGTCTAGAAACGGAACAAAAGTTTGTGGAAGAAGAGCTGGATAATTGTCGGCAGCGTGCCGCCACACTGCAAGTCAAGCTGGCTGATCTTGAGTCGGATACAACAGCTTCGGCGGCTTATCATGAGCTGCAGCGGCAGAAGCAAATGCTAACTGCAGCTGGACGGAAGTGGGCTGTACGGAAACTTGCTTATGATATGCTCTTGCAAACAAAAAGAACGTTTCAGGAAGAAAGATTCCCAAGAGTCCTAAGTGAAGCGAGCAGTTTATTTTCAAAGGTGGCAGATCAGTATAGCGGGCTGGCGCTGACAGAGGCAGGAAGCTTGGTTGTAAAAGATCTGTACAGCAGAAATATTGCTGTAGAGCAGCTCTCCAGGGGTACGATTGAACAGCTTTATCTTTGTCTGCGGCTGGCACTCTCCCGACATCTTGGGGTACAGCAGAGCTTTCCGTTATTGATTGACGATGCATTCAGCCATACAGACTTTGAAAGAAGGGAACGCTTTCTTCCAATACTGCGGACAGCTGCAGACGTGCAACAGATCATTTTGTTCACCTGGGAAGAACCGACACCTGAATGGACTCGCCAGTCTAAATTGCTTCAGCTTGAAAAAACGCAGAAAACTAGTTCATGGTAGCGTTTTAGCATTCGCAAAAAGGTAACAATAATGGTAAACTGGATAAGATAAAAATTGGATTATTGTAAGCTGGAGGGTCGGGCAGTGCCGAGTAACGAAGAAAATTGGGCTAAATACGAGGAATCTATAGAAAAATTCATACAGGTTATTGCCAAGAATATGAATTTATATGGTATTACCTCATCTGTTGGCCGACTATATGGTGCGCTTTATTTTGCGGATCAACCAATGACATTGGATGATATGAGAGATGCTTTGGAAATGAGTAAAACGAGTATGTCCACAGGTGTCAGAGCATTAGCCGATATGAAAATGGTAGAAACTGCATACAAGAAAGGTATGCGGAAGGATCTATATAAATCGGAGGAAGATTGGTACAAATCGTTTACATCAATCTTCGGGAATAAGTGGGAGAAAAGCACCCAATCGAATTTAGAGGAAGCTGATGAGACGATTGAGGAGCTTAAGCAGCTGAAGGAAGATGTCAACGATTCGGAGTTGATTGAAAGAATTGACAAAGACATTGACCGGCTTCAGTACGCTCGCGATTATTATACGTGGCTCCTGCAGTTCATCCATGTGGTCGAATCAGGAGAAATATTCAAATACGTTCCAAAGCCGCCAAAAAGATAAAGGGCTTGGAGCATGATGCCCTTGCTAGCATAGTAAGGGCTGTATTTATGAGGGAGGAGAATAGCGTTGAAAAAAGGAATTGGGTATTTCCAGGTAGGAGATAAATTTGATAGCTTTCTGTTGATCAAACAAGCAGACAAAGCTATTGCAAGTAATGGAAAAGCTTTTATGACATTGATATTAGGTGATGATACTGGAGATATCGAGGCGAAGCTATGGGATGCATCACCTGCAGATGAACAGCGATATCATGCCGATCAAGTAATTAAAGTCCAAGGTGAGGTGAACGCATTCCGCGGCCGGCTGCAGCTTAAAATACAAGCTATTCGGGTGGCAGAACCAAATGATGGGGTACATGCGCATGACTTTGTTAAGCGGGCGCCGCTTTCAAAGGAACAGCTATTGGAAGAATTGACATCATTCATTTTTGAGATGGAAAATCCGAATTTGCAACGGATTACGCGGTATTTTCTATCCAATTATCAGGAGCAGCTACTTGTTTTCCCGGCAGCAGTACGTAATCACCACGAGTTTGTTTCCGGGCTTGCGTTCCACGTCGTATCAATGCTGCGGATTGCTCGCGAATTAAAAAATCTTTATCCGGAGATCAATAAGGACTTGCTTTATGCAGGAATCATTCTCCATGATATCGGTAAATTACGGGAGCTGTCCGGTGCTACGAGTCCTACCTACACGGTGGAAGGGAAACTGCTCGGTCACATTTCCATCATGTCAGATGAAATTGCACAGGCCGCCAGAGAATTGCAAATCGAAGCTGAAGAAGTAATGATTTTGCAGCATATGATTTTAAGCCACCATGGTAAAGGGGAATGGGGCAGTCCGAAGCCGCCACTCGTACGTGAAGCAGAGCTCCTGCATATGATTGACATGATTGATGCGAAGATGAATACCCTGCAGCGTGTGATGGATAAAGTAGCGCCTGGAGATTTTTCAGAGCGAGTCTTTTCCTTGGAGAACCGCAGCTTCTATAAGCCTACTTTTGAGCAGGAATGAAAGAAATAGACAGAGAAAAATAGAATAGAGGGAATTATATGAGATGGAAGGATTGGGACCGTAATCTGAAGATCCGATTGCTTGGGGAAGCGATGATGAATTTCCTGTTCTGGGCCTACTTCCCGTTTATGACGATCTTTTTCCAAGACGCCTTTGGAAAGGACAGAGCGGGATGGCTGCTTATGTTATCCCAAGTGCTATCCGTACTGGCAAGTTTAGTAGGTGGGTATTGTGCAGACCGTTTTGGTCGGAGAAGGATGATGAGTATTGCGGTTGCCGGTCAATCCGTCACCTTCCTCGTGTTTGCATACGCGAATTCACCGTGGCTGACGTCATCAGCCCTGACTTTCCTTGCGTTTAGCTTCCTAGGTATTTGGAGTGCATTGTATTGGCCAGCATCACATGCGATGGTAGCTGATGTGGTTAAGGAGAAAGATCGGGCTTCTGTTTTCGCTGTCTTCTATACAAGCCTTAATATAGCTGTAGTGGTTGGGCCGTTGATCGGAACCGTTTTATTTTATTCGTTCCGTTTTCAAATGCTGCTGGCTGGCTTCCTGCTTACTGCTATACTATTTGTTATCATGCAAGTCTTCATTCGGGAAACAGTGCCGGAGAAGAAACAGGAAAAAGCAGATCATGCAGCATGGTACAAAGCTGTCTGGAAAGAACTTCAGACATATCGCATCATTGCCAAAGATCGTACTTTCCTGCTTTTCATCGTGGCAGGCGTGCTGGTAGCGCAAACGTTCATGCAGCTGGATATACTGATAGCTGTTTATACGAGCGAAGTTATTACCAACCAAACCGTTTTTGCACTCGGTGATTTCCGTATTGAAGTGGATGGAAAACAAGCGTTTTCACTTATCCTGGCTTTAAATGGATTATTAGTAGCTATATTTACGGTATTCACAACAAAGTTTGTCACCAAATTCCGGATTGCCCGTGTGTTCGTTGCTTCCAGCATTGCCTATGCTGCGGGTATATGGCTCTACGGGTTGACAGAAAGCTTCTGGATATTTGTAGTTGCAATTATTCTTTTCACAATCGGAGAGCTTATGGTAGTCGGCTTACAGGAAAGCTTTGTCGCGACATTGGCTTCAGAAGAAAGCCGCGGGCAATATTTTTCAGCAGCTAGTCTGCGTTTCACGCTGGGGAAGGTGCTTGCACCGCTCAGCCTAGTGCTCGTAAGCTATATGAGCTATCAGCTCACATTTACTATCTTGGCTTTGTTAGCTCTTGTGAGTGCCTTCGTCTATAACATGATGTTTAAACGCTATCATAAAGAACAGCGAGCAGCATCATAATATCCGTCATGAATTCTTGTCCACTAGCATAGATATTACACAACAAGGACAAGGGGGTATTACAATGCCGGAGATACCATTGTGGGTCATGCTTATTTTCCTCTGCATGATCGGCAGCGGCTTCATGGCATTCCGGACGCAGCGGCATGATTATCAAACAGAGAAGCAGTTCATCGAGCGAGAAGGAAATGTATATATGGAGCGTATCGAGGAAGAAAAAGCGAGACGTGCAGATAAAAAGTAATAAGAAAAAAGACCGAAACGAATTCGTTTCGGTCTTTTTTCTTTTATCAACCGGAAGTTGTTGATGTGATGTCATATTATCGATTAAATCTTTGTATTCATCGATTTTGATATCAAAGTCTGCATCTTTTAGTATTTTGTTGATTTTCTCTTGCTGCTCAGTTGAATCTACTTTCTGGATAGCTAGTTCTGTCTTGATTTGATCACGTTCGTCCTCAAGGGAACCAACTTCCTGTTCAGTATCACGAGTGTCATCCAAACGGATGATGTGCCAGCCAAAGCTGGATTCTACTGGATCACTGATTTCACCTTTTTTCAGCTTGTAAGCTGCATCTTCAAATGCTGCGTCCATTGTACCAGCAGTGAACCAATCTAGAGAGCCTTTAGCTTCCACTGTACCAGTATCTGTGGAATATTCTTCTACAAGCTTGTCCCAATCTTCTCCGTCATCCAGCTTCTTTTTAACTTCTTTCGCTGTATCTTCATCGGCAACTAGGATATGGCTTGCATTTAGATCTGTTTTCATGTGATCGTAACGAGTTTGGATTTCTTCATCGGAAACATCCACGCCGTCTGCAATCGCCTGTTGCTGAAGAAGGCTTGTATTCACTGATTCACGAAAAGCATCTTCATCTGCATAGCCGGCTTGCTGCAGAACAGATTCGAAAGTATCTCCATACTGATCTTTCAATTTGTCCACCTGTTCGTCAATTTGTTCCTTGTCCACATCATATTTATCGTCAAGGGCCTTTTCCAGAACCATTGTCTGCAATACTTGAGAACCGTATTTGTCACTTAATTCCTGATAGTAATCTTCTTTAGAAATATCTCCAGCTTTTGATTCTACCACTGTCTCACCGGAACCACATGCTGATAGTGCGACAACGCTTGTCGCGAATACTGCAGCGATAGCTAGTTTCTTCATGAAAACAAACACTCCTAATCCACTTATATTTGATTGGCGGCTTGCCCGCCGTTTCCCCATAAGACAATATATCACATATTCAAGGGTAAAAGGCAACCTGTGGAGGCAATTCCACAGTTTTTCCATATGTAAAAACGCTCCAGGACGGAGCGTCATTTAACCAAAATATCGTAACTTTTATCTGTCCCTGCAATGACACATTTTCGCGGTGCCTGCAATAAATTGGAAAGATAGAAGCCATCTGAGAAGGTCATGCCTGCATTTACGCTGACGAGAAGGATATAATAAATGGGCATTGTATCCATGAAAATCGCAGCTACAAGCAAGGGTAAAGTAATCAAAACAGTTGGCATAACTAATGAAATGAACGGTATAAAACGGCTTGTTTCATTTCTAACCTTGAAATGCAGGTATGGAATAAATTGTCCGAGCCAGTGCAGTTTATATTCACAGCGCTTCCCTGTTATCCAAAAAGGAATCAAATGAGTGATTCCATGGATGAATGGAAGTATATATAGAGAAATTAATACAAGTATTAGTCCTGTTTCTTCAATTTTCATTTTTGGATGGATCAGCGTCAGCATCGGATAAAGAATGATGAAAGTCAGGATTCCGATCATCGAGGAAATAAGGCATATCCGATTGGTACCGAGATCTTTCTTCGCATCGACACTTCTCCAGCAATTCATGTCCGGGGGCTCCCTTCTGTTGACTTAAAAATAGGGTGAGCTTTCTTCACTTAAGAGATAATAGTACGTTTGAACGGGAAAATCAATAGCTTTCCTGGAAATTTTACTTTAAAATATAAGAACAAGATCCGTTTGTATGAAACGGTCAGTTTGAAAGGCAAAGGAAGCGTTTTTATGGAGGAAGAAAAAAAGAGTACGCTGTCTTTTCATCTGCATTTGATTGCAGAGACTGGAGTGTTGGATAAATATCCTTTCCGTAAGCTCCTCATTGAACGGAATATAAATGAGGAGGAGTATGCTGCTGTCCTGAAAATGCTTCAGCGGCTTAACCGCTTATACAAGGAGCAGAAGGAAGAAGGATTGCTTGATTACACGTCGCTGCTGCTGGAATTCGTTGGTATGATGCCCGAGAAGCTGTATTATTGGGATGTATTGCTGGCACTTCGTGAAGAAAAACAGGACGATACATATAAAGGTCTGGTGGATGAACTGATTTTACTGGATATGAAAAACCGCTATTAGCATGAGCTGATAGCGGTTATTTTTTTAATTATTGCTGCTGCCTGTTTATGGAACTGCAGGCTGCTGGAGACTTGTTTCTGCATGGATAAGAATTCAGGATCATTGTCTGAAATAGATTTTTCCATATATTGCATGATTTCGACCTGCCGGTTAGTTTGTGCTCTCCATTGCTCGATTTGTGATGTCATCAATTTCTTGTATACATTACTGACACTTGTATAAAAATCCTTCCTCGCACCTTTTACCCACACGCGATCCACAAGCTCCTGGTGGGATAAATTCCGGATAGCTATATGGACTGAGGTTTTACTTTTGCCAATTAAATCTCCCATCTGCTCCAGGGTAATTGGACGGTTTTCTACATATAATATGGCCAGCAGCCGAGCCTCCGTTGCAGAAAGACGGAACAACTCTCCTGTCCTCGTCAATTCTGACACCAGTGTTTCGTATATTGAGGTCCTGTCATTCACTTGTTCTAGTCCGCCCCTTTTGCTTCTATTAAATAAACGTTATATAAAGCTTACATGATTCATTTATGGAACGAAAATCCTCCTTCACATAGCATTCGGAAGTATTTCGGAGGAAATAGAAGTAAAAGAAACGTTTAGTACGTACAGTATATTCTGTACGTACTAAACGTTCAGATATAACGATTCATGTCGTTTGATTTGTTTGTATTTTATGTTTAGTATTAATAGGGTCGAAACAACGTGATAGGAAAATGTTCCTGATTATTACAGACAGGTTACAGAAGACTAGTGAAAAAGAGGTGAATACTGTGCCGATTATTAAAGTAGAAAATCTCTCTAAGGTGTTTGGAAAAAACACGAAGGCTGCGCTGCAATTAGCAGAAGCTGGTAAGACAAAAGAGGAGATACTAAAAGAAACAGGAAGCACAGTTGGTGTCAATCGTGCATCATTTGAAGTAGAAGCAGGTGAGATCTTCGTTATCATGGGTCTCTCGGGTAGTGGTAAATCCACACTGGTTCGTCTGATTAACCGACTGATCGAACCAACAACAGGCGATGTTTACATTGACGGAGAAAACTTAGCGAAGATGGATAAGAAGGAACTTCGCCGTGTACGTCGACAAAAGCTGAGTATGGTATTCCAGCGATTCGGATTATTCCCGAACAGAACGATAATGCAGAATGCTGAATATGGACTCGAAGTGCAAGGAATGAGTAAAGAAGAAAGAGCCAAGAAAGCGAAGGAATCCCTGGAGCTTGTCGGCCTTGGAAGCTATCTGGATCAGTATCCAGGTCAATTGTCCGGTGGTATGCAGCAGCGGGTCGGGCTGGCACGAGCGCTAGCAAACGATCCGGAAGTCATGCTCATGGATGAAGCATTTTCAGCTCTCGATCCGCTTATCCGCAAAGATATGCAGGATGAATTATTGGATCTGCAGGAATCGATGAAAAAGACAATTTTGTTCATCACACATGATTTGGATGAAGCGCTCCGTATCGGTGACCGCATAGCATTGATGAAAGACGGAAACATCGTTCAGATCGGTACACCTGAGGAAATTCTCATGAATCCAGCTAACAGCTATGTCGAGAAATTCGTAGAAGATGTCGATCGTGCAAAAGTACTTACTGCACATCAGATAATGAAACGTCCGGAAACTGTCAACATAGATAAACATGGTCCGCGTGTTGCATTGGAACGGATGAGGGAAGCTGGTCTATCAAGTATCTTTGTCGTAGATAGCAAACGCGTCCTGCAAGGCATTATTACTGCTGATGCAGCGAACGAAGCCAGAAAGAATGAAGTGAAAAACCTATCGGAAATCATCCAGCGTGATGTGCCGACAGTAGAGAAGGATACACAGCTGCATGATTTGTTCGCAGTCATCCATGATTCTCCGGTTCCATTAGCAGTTACGGAAAACGGAAAACTGTTAGGAATTATTGTCAGAGGTGCAGTTATCGGTGCGCTGGCTGGTGAGGGTGAGGTGAACGAGAATGCTTAATTTCATGGAAAACGTAGAGGCTTTGCCTGTAGCAGATTGGACAGCTAATTTTGTCGAATGGCTTACAGATACATTCGCTTTCTTGTTCGATCCAATTAAGGACGGACTTGGCGATTTAATGGATATGATTACATCAGGCCTTGATGCTATTCCTCCTGTCATTTTTATTTTGCTAGTTGCAATATTAGCCTTTTTCATGACAGGAAAGAAATTTGGATTAGCAGTATTCAGTATTGTCGGCTTGCTGTTCATTTGGAACCAAGGATTATGGGATCAGTTGATTGATACGTTCACACTTGTACTGACATCCAGTATTTTGTGTATCATCATCGGTATTCCGATTGGTATCCTAATGTCCAAAAGCAAAATTGCACAAACAATCATTACACCGATTCTAGACTTCATGCAGACGATGCCTGCCTTCGTTTACTTAATTCCGGCAGTAGCATTCTTCAGCATCGGGGTTGTACCAGGTATCTTTGCTTCCTTGATCTTTGCAACACCGCCAACTGTACGTTTCACGAATCTTGGTATCCGTCAAGTTTCCGAGGAACTGGTAGAAGCGGCTGATGCCTTCGGTTCAACTGGACCGCAAAAGCTATTTAAAGTGGAATTACCGATGGCTAAGTATACAATTATGGCTGGTATCAACCAAACAGTCATGCTGGCACTTTCCATGGTCGTAATCGCATCCATGATCGGTGCACCAGGTCTAGGCCGAGAAGTATTATCTTCCTTGCAGCGAGCGCAAGTTGGTCCAGGTTTCGTAGCCGGTCTGAGTATCGTTGTACTTGCAATCATTATTGACCGTTTTACACAAAATATTTATAAAGATAGAAAATGAGCGATGTAGCCTGAAATAGGCTTCCAATAAATTAGTAAAAGGGGAGTTCAATTACATGAAAAAGTGGAAAACATTAGGTGCAGCAGCCGGACTAGCATTGACATTAGTAGCAGCAGGGTGCGGTAATGACAGCTCTAGCTCAGACAGCTTCAGCGAACAAGTGGATTACACAATTACTGGTATCGAAGCTGGTGCGGGTGTCATGAGTGCGACAGAAAAAGCAATCGAAGATTATGATCAGCTGAATGGCTGGACATTGCAGCCATCTTCCAGCGGTGCAATGGCAACTGCCCTTGGTGATGCAATCAAGGATGAAGAGCCAATCATCATCACAGGCTGGACACCGCATTGGATGTTCAGTAAATATGATCTGAAGTATCTGGAAGATCCGAAGGGTTCATTCGGAAGTGAAGAAACCATCAACACTATGACTCGCCAAGGATTTGCTGATGAAGTACCGGGTGCTAACACAGTGCTTGATCAATTTAATTGGTCTACAGACGATATGGGAGAAGTTATGCTGGAAGTAAGTGACGGTACAGACCCTGCTGAAGCAGCACGCAATTGGGTGGACGGTCATGCGGATCAAGTAGCTGAGTGGACTGAAGGAGCAGAGGAAGGTAATGGTCAGGAAGTCAGCCTTACGTATGTAGAGTGGGATTCTGAAGTTGCTTCTACGAATGTCATGAAAGTTGTACTTGATGATCTAGGATACAATGCGAAAATCACTCCTCTTGATAACGCAGTTATGTGGCAGTCTGTAGCGAATAGTGAAGCTGATGCCATGGTAGCAGCTTGGCTGCCGACTACACACGGTGATTTGTATGAGCAGTACAAAGATCAAGTTGTCGATCTAGGACCTAACTTGGAAGGTGCGAAAACTGGTTTAGTTGTTCCTAGCTATGTAGATGCGGATTCTATTGAGGATCTTGAAGCAAAATAACCGAATTATAGGAGAAGCCTCTTCCCTTGGGAAGAGGTTTTTCTAATAATACTGCAGCGCATCAAAATTCTCGCAATCCGTCTCGATGTTACTGCCCTACCGAAGGGGAACTGGAGAGCGAGTATAGCTAGCTACTTTTGCAAGGAAGTATTATAATGAAGGATCAGGATACAACGTCTGCAGTGACACCAGTCAATATAAAGAACAAAAATCCCAAGTGACAGAAGTGAAATAAAAAATGCTCTCCATTATGGAGAGCATTTTTTATTCGTTGCCTTTTTTCTGATTCGCTTTTTCTTCCAAGTCTTTTAAGCTTTTCTCAATCTGAGCCAAGCTTTTCTGGATATTTTTCTGATGCGGTTCAACCGTACGTTTCCAGCTGTCGATGGAAGTTTTTACATCAGCTGATAGTTCTTTGAACATAACAGCGCCTTCCTTGGAAGTTTTTGTGATCTGTTCTTTCAGCTGTGTTCCTTCATTCTTTAAGTTATTGAATGTGACCTTCCATTCGTCGCTGCGCTGTTTAGCATCTGCGCGCAACTCCCTGCCGGAGGATGGTGCTGTCAGCAATGTGATTACAGCGCTGACTGTGCTACCTACGAGTATACCAACTGCGATTGATTTGCCACTTGCCATCATCTCCACTCCTTCCTACTTCATTATACTATTTTCTCTTCCTATGTAGCAGTGAAACCTATTGAGACAATCTTACTGGATTTTACTGCTGATTTTTTCCGCCAATTCACCAAGGTGTTCGCTGGCAATATTGTCATGTTGTTCAAAGGTAGCGTGGAAGCCATCATTTTTTCCGTATCTCGGAATAAGATGCACATGCAGATGGAATACAGTTTGGCCTGCAACAGCTTCCGTATTACTCAATACGTTCAATCCAGCCGGCTGGAACGCTTCCTTAATTGCATTCGCAATCCGTGGTACACGAGCAAATACTTCTTGGGCTACTTCGGGCGGTGTTTCGTATATATTCTTCGTATGTGTTTTGGGGATGATGAGGGTGTGCCCCTTCGTCACCTGTCCGATATCCATAAAAGCAAGTACGTGGTCATCCTCATATACTTTCGCAGATGGCAGTTCACCAGCAACTATTTTACAGAAGATACAATCCTTTTCGTGCATACGATCACTCCTTTAACGTGTATACATATTGTATAAAGGAATGGACATGCTTGTAAAGTAAGTCGAATAAAATAGGCAGACATCCCGTAACGGCCGGAATATTGGAATTCTTCGCGTTTTGGGAGTGTCTGCCTTTGAAGCAAGGTTGCCAAGAGTAAAACCATTTCGAACTGTACAGCGGCTTACGATGTTTGCGCCAGTACACTTTCAGCTTGCTTACAAATGTAAATCAGCTTACTTTCGGACGTAGCGGTCTGTATCTCCAACCAACACCTCATTTTTTAATGAATGGGTACTGCTCTCGGAAACCTCTTGGCAACTTCTTTGCTTCGAAATTAGTATGTGCAGACTGACGGATGTTATAACCGTTTTATTTTGGCAAATACGGCGGGCTTTGGTAAACTTTTAGCAGAAGCGTGCTTTTAGAAAGGGGAAAGGGTAATGCAACCTTTATTACATATTGATTCTCTGACCGGTGGGTATACACATAAAAATGTCCTGCATGATATATCGTTTCAAGTAGATGCGGGTGAAATTGTCGGGCTGATTGGACTTAACGGGGCAGGGAAAAGTACGACAATCAAACATATCATCGGTCTTATGCAGCCGAAGGGAGGCAGTATCCAGATCAATGGAAGCACGTTTGCTGCTTCACCTGAAACATATCGGAGCAATTTCTCCTATATTCCTGAAATGCCGGTACTGTATGATGAATTGACTTTATATGACCATCTTCGTCTTACTGCACAAGCATATGATTTGTCAAAGGAGGAGTTTGATAAACGCCTTCCGCCTTTGCTGAAGGAATTCCGCCTTGAAAAGAAACTGAAGATGTTTCCTGTCCATTTTTCAAAAGGGATGCGTCAGAAAGTAATGATTATGTGTTCTTTTCTTGTTGAACCTGACCTATACATCGTGGACGAGCCATTCGTTGGACTCGATCCTCTCGGTATTCAATCCTACTTGCAGCTGATGAACCAGGCGAAGGATAATGGAGCAGGCGTATTGATGTCCACGCATATTCTGGCGACTGCGGAACGTTATTGCGACCGCATTGTCATACTGCATGATGGAAAGCTGCGGGCAGCTGGTACGATGGAAGAGCTGCGTAATGAATTCGACATGCAACATGCCACGCTGGATGATTTATATGTACAGCTGACGAAAGAAGAAGACAGCCATGTTTAATGCAGAAACATTTTTCAAACAGCGGCTTACCGAGCATATGAAGGAAATGAATCGCTATTTGCGGTACATATTTAACCAGCATCTTATGATAGCAATGCTGTTCCTAATCTCGGGGCTTGCTTATTATTATCAGCAGTGGCTAGAGGGATTAACTCCGGACTTTCCTGCTGCGCTTTTAATTGGTGCTGTGTTCGGCCTATTGGCCAGCTACAGCCCTGTGCGGACATTATTGAAAGAAGCAGATATGATATTCATGCTGCCGCTTGAGCCAAAGCTGCACCGCTATTTCAAATTAACCATTGGCTATAGCTTCTTTACGCAGCTTTACTTATTAATATTAGCTGCTGCGGCACTAGCGCCGTTGTTCTTTGCAGCAGACTTAGGAGAAGGATTTTTATCTTATCTGCTTGTCTTTCTTGTTCTGCTGGTTTTCAAGCTGTGGAATCTTCATATGAATTGGTGGATGCTGAAGATACGGAATGTCAACATAAGAAGAACCGAGCAAACGCTCCGGCTGGTGCTGAACGTCGGAAGCTTTTGGCTGTTTTTACGAGGTAATCTTATTGCAGCGGCAGTTTTGACGGTTCTATTCGTCGTACTTCTTTTTGTGGACTATACCATCACCCGGAAGCAGGGCGGTTTGGCTTGGGATTTGCTGATTGAAAAAGATCAAGCACGAATGCAGGCATTCTACCGAATTGCAAACCAATTTGCTGATGTACCTCACTTGAAGACGAAAGTCCATAAACGGCAGTCTATCGTCAATCTCTTCACTAGACGAGTTCCGTTCGAACAGAAACATACATATGATTATCTGTTCCGAATAACTTTTGTCAGAGGTGGCGATTATTTCGGGCTCTTTCTGCGATTGACTATTTTAGCTGGAGTTATCATCTACTTTATCCCAAATCTTTGGGTGCAGTTGGCGTTTGCTTTGTTGTTCCTTTATTTGACGGGCTTCCAGCTTATCGGAATGTGGAAGCATCACCGGACAATCGCCTGGATGGATCTTTATCCGGTAGCAGGCGACACTCGAAAACGTGCATTATTGTCCCTTCTTCAGCAGCTGGCCATTATACAAGCTGTGCTGCTGAGTCTCGTGTTCCTTCTCCGTGTCGATGTAGTTGGTTTTGTTTTGGCACTTGTTGCCGGACTTGCCTTCGGTCTCGGATTTGTCCGTATGTATGTACCGAAACGGTTAAAATAGGAGGGATTCAGATGGAGGAAGACTATTATAAGGTAAGAAAACTGAAGGAAGCGATGTTTTATTATCATTCCCTTCAGCGGCGCGGCGGCAAGTTTCAGCGGCTTTCTAAAGGTACACAGGATACAATCACCGATAAAATTCCGGCAGCTGTGCACACCACAATTACGACAGCTATTCGCCAAATGATAGAACTCAGCCTGACGTCTTCTAACTACATCTATCCAATTAAGATCGATCATAAATGGAGTTTTGAGCAACGTGAGAAAGAAGTTCGGAAGGTCATCAATCGTTATAAAACAACAGCAAGATTGGAAGGTGCCGGCACTGGTGCTGGAGGTATTATTTTAGGTATGGCCGATTTTCCGCTTCTTCTTAGCATCAAGATGAAATGCTTATTCGATATTGGCAGAATTTATGGTTTTGATGTTACGGCATTCAGCGAACGTGTTTTCCTGCTGCAAATTTTCAGTGCTACTTTCTCAAGCAGTGAAACGAGGGTCAAGCTGTGGGAAGAAATCCGTCATTGGAATAATGTTACCGGCGCAATCGAAGATGTGAATTGGAGGGTGCTCCAGCAGGAATACCGTGATCATATTGATTTAATCAAAATGATACAGATGCTGCCGGGTGTCGGAGCCTTCGTCGGAGCCATTATCAACGGCAAGTTTCTCGAACAGTTAGGTACAGCTGCCATGCATGCATATCGGATCCGCATGTTAACATAAAAAAAGATCAGCGTGAAAAATCACGCTGATCTTTTTTATTGGTAAGCAATACACGCGCTGAGTAATGTCTTAGCGGCGATGCTCATTGCTCTTTCATCAAAATCAAATTTCGGATGGTGGTGCGGATAATAATGATCTTCTTTCTTAGCGCCGGTGAAGAAGAAAGCTCCCGGCTTGTCATGCAGATAATAAGAGAAATCCTCGCCAGTCATCGTAGGCAGCACCTTATTCGCTTCCTGAACTTCTGCAACTTGCTTCGAGGCATCAAGTACCAATTGTGCTTCAGCAGGGTGGTTGATTACTGGTGGATATCCTTCTATATAGTCATACGTGTAGTCTGCATCATTAGCAATTGTAATACCCTTTAATACATTTTCGATTTCTACTTTAATCTGTTCCTGTACAGCAGTATCGAATGTACGAACTGTTCCTGTCAGCTTCGCTGTTCCGGCAACTACGTTGAATGCTGCGCCAGCCTCGAAAGTACCTACAGTGATGACAGCAGTTGACAATGGATCCAAGCGGCGGCTGATAATTTGCTGAAGCGCTGTTACGACTTGAGATCCGATTAGAACGGCATCCTTCGTCTGGTGTGGCTGTGCTCCGTGTCCGCCTTTGCCGATGATTTCAATTTCGAAGCGATCTGCTCCTGCCATGAATTCTTTATCTGCAGTTTCAATTGTGCCAAGCGGCGTGTTCGACCAGAGGTGAGTTCCGAATACAGCATCCACGTCATCAAGGATACCAGTTTCAATAATCGGCTTCGCTCCGCCTGGAGCATATTCTTCTGCATGCTGGTGGACGAAAACAAGCGTTCCTGGTAGTTCATCCTGCAATGCTTTGGCTGCTTTGGCAATGCCAAGCAGTGTTGCTGTGTGTCCATCATGACCGCATGCATGCATAACATTTGGTACTGTGGATTTATAAGGGACATCATTTTCTTCTTGGATTGGCAACGCATCGAAATCTGCTCGCAAGGCAATCTTTTTACCAGGTTTTCCGCCTTGGAGAGTGGCAACTACACCGTTACCTCCGACATTCTTTTCGTAGGGAATACCAAGTTCTTCATATGTATTTGCAATGTAGGCAGCTGTCTTTTCTTCTTTAAAGGACAGTTCTGGATGCTGATGAAGGTATCTTCTTGTCTCAACCATGTCTTCATAAAGTTCATCTACTTTGGTGAATAATTTCTCTAGCATACTGCACCAGCCTCCTTATTAATATGAAATAAGACCAGTATAGCATATTTCTTGTTAATAATTATTGGTTTATTCAGAAAAATATATAGAAAAACCCATAACCATTAGGTTATGGGTTTAATAATTATAGGCGAGAGTCACTCAAAAGACGGTTGAGTTCGTCACGGTGATTTGTCTCATCCGAAATTAAATCTTCCAGCTTAGTTGCAAGCTCTGTCAAGTTAAGATCTTCAGCCTGCTTTCTGCGTTTTTCATAACGGTCAATCGTATCCTGTTCCGCATCTCGTGCTGCCGTTAGCATTTTCTTTACATCAGTGTGATACGGTACTTCAGCTGGAACAGTAGTTGGTACGCCGCCGAGTGTTACAATCTTATCTGCCAAATATTTTGCATGTCCGATTTCGTCCGTAATTTCATCCTCGAAAAATGGTTTTAGATACGCACGATATAGACCTGAAACAGCGGAGCTGTATGTTGTATACATGATGGAAGCGGCATATTCATTTGCCAAGTCTACGTTCAAGCCATCAATCAATTCCTGTAATTGAGAATCGTCTTTGATTTTTCTAACATTGTCTGCCATGTTTATCATCCTTTCTAATTGGCTATCTGTAATGTATATTCCCCAGGTGTTTGTTTTCTAAACAAGTGCCATAGTACAATCAATTAGAGGTGAAAAGATGGAACTCCCGCATAGAAAAAGATATATAGTGCTATTTACGATTGCAATTATCGTAGCAACTATATTTACAATTGACGTCAGACTGCACACAGATCCGCTGCTGGATCAATGGACAGCTCCTTTTGCGGAATCCTTGCAGGAGACATTTTGGTATGATGTATTCCGTTGGATTACCGAGCTGGGTTCGAGCATTGTTCTAAGTGTGCTTGCATTTTTATTTGGTTTATACTTGGCAGCAGGGAAACGAGATTTAATTGGAGCAGGTATTGTATTTACTGCTACAGCCCTAGGTTATCAGTTCAATTTTTTCATTAAACAATTGGTAGAAAGGGAACGTCCGACCATTCTGGCATTAGTGGATGGCGAGGGATTCAGCTTCCCATCGGGTCATTCGATGGTGTCCTTTATTACATATGGCATCATCCTTTATTTCCTTTGGCATTATCTCAAAGGCAGTAAGCGGTATATTGCTGCATCCTTGGCGATACTTATTGTCCTGCTGGTTGGGTTTAGTCGCTATGTTCTCAGGGTCCACTATTTGACTGATGTGCTGGCTGGCTTTGCTTATGGGCTGATCTTTCTTGTCATTTGGATTTTGTTATATAAATGGCTGCAGTATAAGCTAGGGAAAAGAGAAAAGGTGCGCGCCTACTGATTAGGCAGAAAAGGGCCTGTCCGTGAATCGGACAGGCCCTTTTCTTTATTCGTTATCGATATGATACGTGGTGACATATGCTGGTCCAGCGCTGAATGGTGTTTTTTTCGGCTGATTGGAATCTTTTTTATGAGCATGCTGAAATGCTTCTGATTTTTTCCAATCCTCGAAATGCGACTTGGATTCCCATGCTGTCAGCACAAGATATGTGTTGCCAGATTTAGGACGAAGCACGCGGAGGGCTTTAAAACCGGGTGTTTGATCGATTTTTCCTGCTCGACGTTTGAATACATCTTCAAATATTGGGCGACCTTCGTCTGTAACGGGAATGTTATTAATTGCGATATAACCTTCATCAGGAAGGTCGCCAGTACCCGTTACACGTTCATATGTACGAGGTGTTGTAAAGTTTGCTGCATCTGGTTCCTCTGTATAAGCCAGAGCGCCCTCGGCCCCTTCGAACACCCAGATTTTTGCTTGTTCTTTTGCCTTCAGCTGGCGAAGGAATTCAGTCGTACCACTGGTGAAGTGTGCGGTCATTTGTATTCAACCTCCTGGCAGTATGTTACAGTCAGTGTAGCAATTACGCATAGTGTAATGCAAGCTAGGACTCCAATCGATAGAAAGATGGGTAAATGGCATTTTTTGTCGTATAATAAAGGTTATAGAATGAACATGGGGGATTCGTAAGAGGTGAAAGAAACGTTATGAAACGATCAGAACTTAAGCAGCATAAAAGGATGCGCAGGAAGACTCTATATCTCCTCGGGACTGGTATCATATTGGCGGGCATAACCGCTGTCTATATCCTGTTATTTTTCGGGGGAAGACTCGTAATTGATAAAGATGATTTGACATTGAAGGCTGCTTCAACAGTCGAGAATCAAGATGGAGAAGTAATTGCGGAATTCTATGAAGAAAACCGGGAACCTGTCAAATTCGATGAGATTTCCGAACATGTGAAAAACGCTTTTGTTTCCATAGAAGACGCTCGGTTCTATAAGCACCATGGTATCGATCTTAGGGCGACAGCACGAGCTTTATACCGTGATATTCTGGCGATGAGTAAAGTGGAGGGCGGAAGTACGATTACACAGCAGACCGCCAAAAATCTCTTTTTCAAAAATGATAAGACCTTCACCCGGAAAGCGAAGGAAGCGATGGCTGCTATTTACTTGGAGAAACAGTACACGAAGAAGCAGATCCTCGAATATTATCTGAATGAAATTTATTTTGCGCACGGTCTTTATGGAATTGAGTCCGCTGCTAATTATTACTTCAATAAGAGTGCGAGCGATCTGACTCTTTCGGAAAGTGCAATGCTTGCGGCACTGTCAAAAGCACCGAATACGTACTCGCCGAATAATAATCCAGATCTGGCGAAAGAAAGACGTAATCTCGTGCTGGATGAAATGGAGGAGCAAGGCTATATCACAGCCGAAGAGAAGGAAGCTGCTCAAGCGGAGGAACTTGGTGTGACTCAACCGGAAGAGGAGCAAGAGCGTCCTTGGATTGAAAGCTATATCGATTTGGTAGCAGAAGAAGCACAGGAGAAATATGATTTATCTTTGGAAAATCTGCGTACAGGCGGTTACCGGATTGTGGTGAATGTGGATGAAGATATCCAGCGCACAGCTTACAATACGATGCAGGAAGATACGTATTTCGATGGCTCGACAGATAGCATTGAAGGTGCCTTTGTCATGCTTGACCAGAATTCCGGTAAGATCGTAGCAGCTGTCGGGGCGCGTGAATTCCAATACGGGGACATAAACCGTGTGACAGTGCAGAGACAGCCGGGATCGGTCATGAAGCCGCTCGCGGTCTATGGGCCAGCATTGGATAGTGGGGATTACAATGCGTATAGTGAGCTGCCGGATGAGAAAAAGACATATAACGATGGAAAGTACACTGTATCTAACCACAACGATCAGTATGAGGGCGATATCACGATGTATGAGGCCGTGCAGGAATCGAAGAATACGACAGCTGTTTGGCTGCTTGATCAAATCGGCATCAAAACAAGCAAATCGTATTTAGAGAAAATGCATATCGAATTGCCGGACGACAAAGGTCTGTCGATTGCCCTTGGCGGCTTGAAGGAAGGGTTGACACCGCTGCAAATCGCGGAAGGCTTCCGAACCTTTGCCCATGAAGGACAGTGGATCGAATCTCAGTCCATCAACGCAATTTATGACCGAAACGGGGAAGCTGCCTTCAAAGCAGAACCGCAAACAGAAGACGTATTCTCGGAACAGACTGCCTGGGATATGACACGCATGCTGCAAGGAGTCATTACTGGCGGTACCGGAACTGCTGGTACCTACTATGGAGCACTGGCTGGAAAGACAGGAACGACACAGCATCCGACTGTAGATGATGCAGATAAGGATGCCTGGTTCGCTGGATACACACCAGAATATGTCGCAGTTAGCTGGATGGGTTATGACAAAACGAACGATGAAAACTATCTGGAGAGCGGCAGTTCAATGCCTACTGCCCTCACGAAATCAATTTTGCGGCAAGTTTCCCAATATCGGACCATGTCGACGAGCTTCGAGAAGCCGGAAAATGCAGAAGATATTGGTGGACCAGTTGAATTGCCGACAATTACGGATGCTTCTATCTCATATGGATTCGGTGGCCTTCGGATCGTTAATGCTGATTTGACTTGGACAGCAAGTGATGACAAGCGAATCATCTATCATATTTACAAAGAAACAAACGATGGTGCAGAGAAAATCGGGGAAGTGCAAGGGAAAGGATCCTTTACAGTGGATAAAGTTAATCCGCTGAAAGACGCCACTTATTATGTAGTTCCATTCAATCCGCTGACAGATGAAAGCGGCGCTGAATCCAACCATACCGTCCTATCCGGATTCGGATTCTGACGATTTTCACGACTCTGACACAATTCATCAAAAAATGGGGTTTTTATGAGTCAAATGCTATACAAATACTCATGAAATTTCGTATAGTGGGAACGGATAATGAGGAGACGAAGGAGAACGATTATGCCTAACATCAAAAACGATACAATACTGCGTGCATTTCGTGGGGAAGCAACGGATTACACGCCGGTGTGGTATATGCGCCAAGCAGGGAGATCGCAAAAAGAATACCGCGAACTCAAAGAGAAATATTCTCTGTTTGAAATTACCCATCAGCCTGAGCTTGCGGCCTATGTGACAAGACTTCCGGTCGAACAGTATAATGTCGATGCAGCAATTTTATATAAAGATATCATGACACCACTGCCAGGCATTGGCGTGGATGTTGATATCAAGTCAGGAATCGGTCCGGTGATCGCCAACCCTATCCGCAGCATTCAGGATGTGGAGAAGCTTGGCACCCTAGATCCAAAGCGTGACGTTCCATACATTCTGGACACGATCAAGCTCCTGACAGAGGAACAGCTGGAAATACCGTTGATTGGTTTTTCTGGTGCACCGTTTACATTGGCTAGCTACATGATTGAAGGCGGACCATCCAGAAACTATCATAAGACAAAGTCACTTATGTATAGTGATCCTGCTGCATGGTTCGCATTGATGGATAAGCTTGCAGAAGTATCTATCACTTATGCGAAAGCGCAAGTGGCAGCCGGAGCATCAGCTATTCAGATTTTCGATTCATGGGTAGGGGCTTTGAATGCAGCGGATTACCGTATGTACATCAAACCGACAATGGAGCGTATATTCAACGAACTGCGTGAAACAAATGTTCCGCTTATCCTATTCGGTGTAGGAGCAAGTCATCTGATCATGGAATGGAATGATCTGCCGGTGGATGTCATCGGACTTGACTGGAGACTTTCCATTAAGGAAGCAAGAGATAAGGGTATTACAAAGACGCTTCAAGGCAATCTTGACCCAGCATTCCTTACAAGTGATTGGAGTGTGCTGGAAGAGAGGGCTAAATCGATTCTGGATCAAGGCCGGGAAGCTGGACCGCATGTGTTTAACCTTGGCCACGGTGTAACGCCGGAAATAAGCCCAAGTGTGCTGAAGAAGCTGACTGCCTTCATCCATTCGTATTCCGCTAAACAAAACTCAATTTTATAACCCGAGGTGTAAGACATGACAAAGAAAAAGGTTGGTTTACTAGTTATGGCGTACGGCACGCCTTATAAAGAAGAAGACATTGAACGTTATTATACTGATATCCGGCATGGACGTAAGCCTACACCGGAAATGCTGGAGGATTTAACTGGCCGATATAAAGCAATCGGCGGTATTTCTCCGCTTGCACGCATTACGAAGGAACAAGCTGATGCAATTGAAGCAGCTTTAAATAGCTCTCAGGATGCTATCGAATTCAAAGCTTATCTTGGCCTAAAGCATATTGAGCCTTCCATTGAAGACGGTGTTGCTGAAATGGCAAAAGACGGTATTACAGAAGCTATCTCACTTGTATTGGCACCGCATTACAGCACATTCAGTGTAAAATCCTACAACGAGCGTGCGCATAAAGCCGCTGCAGAAGCTGGAAATCTTCAAATTACGTCTGTAGAAAGCTGGTACGACGAACCAGGTTTCATCAAATATTGGTCAGATAATATTTCTGAAATCTTCGCTGGCATGGACAAGGAAGAGCGTGATAAAGCAGCGCTGATCGTATCTGCGCATAGTCTTCCGGAGAAAATCCTTCAAAATGGAGATCCATACCCAGATCAACTGAAACGTACAGCAGATTTGATCCAAGAACAGACAGGCATCAAGAATGTGGAGCTTGGCTGGCAGAGTGAAGGTAATACACCAGATCCATGGCTTGGACCGGATGTACAAGATCTTACTCGTGAGCTTTACGAGAAAAAAGGCTATCGTTCTTTCGTTTATGCACCAGTCGGCTTCATTGCGGACCACTTGGAAGTACTTTATGATAATGACTATGAATGTAAGGTTGTTTGTGACGAATTAGGCGCAAAATACTATCGTCCGGCAATGCCGAACACGGACCAGCAGTTCATTGATACATTGGCGAAGGTGGTATTGGAGCAGCAAGCGCGAGTTGAGCGTCATGGCTGAGAAGAAACAGATTGCAATCGTCGGGGGCGGTATTGCCGGTCTGACGACTGCTTATTACCTTCAGAAGCAGATTCGCGCCTATCGTCTGGATTATGAAGTAAAGTTGTTTGAGGCCTCCAGCCATCTTGGTGGAAAGATTGACACCCTGAAAAAAGATGGATTCTTGATTGAACGCGGTCCTGATTCCTTTTTAGCGCGTAAGGAATCAGCATCTCGTCTGATTCATGACATCGGCATGGAAAAGGATCTTGTCCGGAACAATACAGGACAATCCTATATCCTAGCTGGCAAGAAGCTACATAAAATGCCGAAACGAGCCTTTATGGGTGTGCCGACAGAATTAAAGCCGTTTTATCAGTCTCGTCTGCTTTCTACTAAGGCGAAAGCGCGTATCAGTGTTGAACCGATGCTGCCGAAAGGAAAAGAAGCTCAGGATCAATCTATGGGATTATTCTTCCGCCGTCGCTTCGGCGATGAACTGGTAGAGAATGTGCTTGAGCCGCTTCTATCAGGTGTATATGCAGGTGAAATCGATGAGTTAAGTCTGATGGCCACGTATCCAAAGTTCTATGAAGTAGAACAGCAGTATGGAAGTGTGATTAAAGGACTGCAGGCGACGATGCCGAAGCCATCGAAACAGAAGAAAGATGTGAAGCCTCCAGGTGCATTCCTTTCATTGAGGAACGGATTGCAATCATTGGTAGATGGTCTGGAAGCAAAGCTTGATCCAGGCACTGTCCACTTGGAAACAAGTGTGGATCATATCGAACGCAAAGAAGACCATTATCACTTGCTGCTCGGTAACGGAGAGGTATTCCGAGCCGACGCTGCAGTGCTTGCTTCACCTTTCTTTGCGGTTCAGCGTATGCTGAGCCAATATGATTTCATGGAACAGCTTAAAGAGATGAAGGCGACATCTGTTGCTACGGTTGCGATGACATTCGATGCTTCTGCTATCAAGAAGGATATCGATGGTACAGGCTTTGTGATCTCCCGCAACAGTAAATATCGAATTACAGCATGTACATGGACACATAAAAAGTGGGAAGGCACGACACCAGAAGGCAAAGTCATGCTCCGCTGCTACGTCGGAAGACCTGACGATAGCGGTATAGTGGATTTATCCGATGAGGAAATCGTCCGGATCGCTTTAAAAGATTTGAATAAAATCATGAAAATAAAAAGCAAGCCGCTATTTTCAGTGGTTAGCCGCTGGAAAAAAGCGATGCCGCAATACGTTGTCGGCCATCTGCAGCGTGTCGCTAATGTGCGCGCCAATATGGCCATCAACCTTCCAGGTGTATTCCTTGCGGGTGGTTCATACGATGGGATTGGTATTCCGGATTGTATCGATAGTGGTGAACAAGCCGTTCAAAACGTACTTGCTTACTTGCGTGAAAAAAGCTTCTCCTAAGGGAGAAGCTTTTTTTTGTAACTTGTTATTTATTATTTTTGATCTCGACAGCTTATTTGGTATCTGTCGGAAAGTTCCTGTATATGTAAGCAATTATCATTTTTGTAGCTGTCAGGAACTATGGGAATACGGCTTGCTTTTTTTCTTGTTCCAAGCCTCGATAGCTTGACTGCGC
This sequence comes from Terribacillus saccharophilus, assembly GCF_002272075.1. Taxonomy (GTDB): domain Bacteria; phylum Bacillota; class Bacilli; order Bacillales; family Amphibacillaceae; genus Terribacillus; species Terribacillus saccharophilus_A. The sequence goes on along the minus strand of NZ_NPBJ01000023.1, from coordinate 81,990 downwards.
GTCTTTCCTTTGTTTACAGGTTTAGAGAAAAACTCACGGATGAATCGGTTATACTCGAACTGAGGGGCAATATCTTTCTGGTAACCAGGATCCTGCTTGCGGGTTTCTTCTTCATGCCAAGCATTGATGGCATCTTCGTATGTTTTGCCGATGTTTGCACGGAAGTAGTTTTGTATATAAGTCGAGAAATGAAAATGCTCTCCGATTTCCTGCTTAAAGAATGTTCTTACGTCCTGGCTGCATCGATGGCCTTCCGTAATGATGGTAGAACGGCTGAGCGGTTCTTTGGATTTCTTCTTTCTGCGTGATTGTTTTTGTTTCGGTTTTTCTATGAGACCATTCAGAAGGAAGCTTTCAATTCTTGCTGTAATCTCCATCTTGGAACCCGAGACAGGCAGTTCATTATCTCGGCAGAATTGGACAAGTTCTTCTTTCAGCCAATAATAATCCAAAAAAGCATCTGCTTTTGTTTTTCTTGTCAATTCTGGTCTCATTACATATCCCCCATATACGTTTTTTTCTCTTTTTGTTATATTATGTCACATATTTAAAGAGGAGACTAGCTCTTGACTGGAGAACCCTTGAAAAAGGAATCAGGTTTATCTAATGGAAATTCGGTAATGGTAAGATTAGAAGGAGAGGTGCACAAAGTATGAAATTGACAGTAATAGGATTTTGGGGAGCATATCCTGGCAGAGAAAGTGCCAGCTCTTGTTATTTAGTGGAGAAGGACGGATATTCCTTGCTTTTGGATTGCGGAAGCGGTGCGTTATCGCGGATGCCAGCTTTTATTGATCCGAAGGAACTGGATGCGGTGGTCGTAAGTCACTATCATCCGGATCACATAGCAGATATTGGCGCCCTGCAACATGTTTGGCAAGTGCAGAACAGCTTGAAAGGTACAGAAGACGTGCTGCCGATATATGGTCACGAAGAAGATGAGGAAGGCTTTAAGAACTTGACTCATAAATTTACCGATGGGATTGGCTACAAGCCGGATGAAATTCTGAGCATAGGGCCTTTTGCCATAACATTTATGAAAACGAAGCATCCAGTACCATGCTATGGTATGCGTATCTCAGACGGTGTCTCCGATATTGTTTATACAGCTGATTCTAGTTATTTGGAGGAGTGGGCGGAGTTCAGTAAGGATGCTGACCTGCTTATAACCGATTGTAATTTTTATCAGCATCAGGATGGAGAATCTGCCGGTCATATGAATAGTCTGCAGGTAGGCGGCATTGCGGAGCAGGCTGGTGTGAAAAAGCTCTTCCTCAGTCATCTGCCGCATTTTGGAGAACATAGGCAGCTGCTGGAGGAAGCAAGCAGTGTCTACAGTGGACAAGTAAAACTAGCATATGAGGGGCTGACATGGGAAGGGTAAAACCTTCCCGTTTTGTCTGAATTGCTATCATGCTGAGGATTCGGTAGAATATTACTAGGATAAACAATTTTTGACACTGGGGGTCTTTATTTTGCGATTTATCGATAATGAAGGTATTACAGATCCAAGGATCAACCTTGCGATCGAGGAGTATGTCCTGAAAAATTTCGGCAAAGACGATACATATTTGCTTTTCTATATCAATGAACCATCCATCATCATCGGCCGGAATCAGAACACGATTGAAGAAATAAATACGAAGTACGTTGACGATAACGGCATCAAGGTTGTACGCCGCTTATCCGGAGGCGGAGCTGTATACCATGACATGGGGAATTTAAATTTCAGCTTTATCACACAAGATGACGGTGACAGCTTCCAAGATTTCGCCAAATTCACAAAGCCGGTTACGGATGCATTGAACAAACTCGGTGTACCAGCAGAATTAAAAGGCCGAAATGATTTACTTGTCGGTGAACGCAAGATTTCTGGAAATGCACAATTCTCAACACGTGGTTTGATGTTCAGTCACGGTACACTAATGTACGATTCGGAGATCGAACACGTTGTATCAGCTTTGAAGGTGAAGAAAGAGAAAATCGAATCCAAAGGGATCAAATCTATTCGCAGCCGTGTAGCAAATATCTCAGAATTCATGGATAACAAAATTCCGATGGAAGAATTCAAGGAAATCCTGCTGCGTTATATCTTCGATGTAGAAGATACGAAGGATGTACCGCGTTACAAGCTGACAGAAGAAGATTGGAAAGCAATCCATAAAATCAGTGAAGAACGATACCAGAAATGGGAGTGGAACTACGGTAAATCGCCGAGCTTCAATATCCAGCAAACGCATAAATTCCCTTCAGGTAATGTTGATGTCCGTCTGGATGTGAAAAGCGGTATTATTGAGCAGATCCGTGTCTTCGGTGATTACTTCGGAGTCGGCGAAGTCGGGGAGCTTGAAGAAAAACTGAAAGGTGTCCGTTATGAGCGCGAGTCGATTCAAAAAGCACTAGCGGATGTGAACGTAAGCCACTACCTAGGTAAGATCGAGAAAGATGACTTTATTGATCTTATGTACTGATTGATTATCTATGAGACGACCTCCGGGCCGTCTCTTTTTTACAGGAGGAATCGGATGAAACGGGTACTTCTTGCTTATATGATCTATCTTTTGGCAATCTGGATTTTCTTTCCGTTTTTCTATACAGAATGGAATGATGATGTAAGCACATACGCAAGTATTGGTCATGCCGTCTACTTTTCCAGACTGCCGTTATTGCCGCTATTTCTTTATGTGGTTTGGAAGAACGATAAACTGCAAAAAATCGCTGCTGCCATGGAAAATAGACTGCCTAAACTAGTCGCAACTGCCAGCTATATGCTTTTATTTACTACCGTATACGGTATCGTTCAGCTGCCATTCCGATTGGCGGGGTATTGGAATGCGCGTCAAGCACAGATCAGTGTCCAGAATTTTTGGGATTGGGCAGGGGAATACGTGCTAAGCTTATTTCTCTTTTATTTGGCCGTCACAGCAGTTGTTTTGATATCGCAGTATCTAATGAAAAGATTCCGAAAAAACTGGTGGATACTTCTTTGGGTCCTGCTTGTACCGAGTGCAATTTTCTTCGTCTATGTCCAGCCAATGTGGATTGATCCGCTTTATGAAGATTTCTATCACCTTCCTGACGGGGAGTTACGTACGGAAATCGAGCAGCTGACTAGTGAGGCAGGAATTCCCGATGCAACACTTCTGGAAGTGGATAAAAGTGCTAAAACAGTAACGTATAATGCATATGTAACAGGGCTGTTCGGCAGTGCTCGTGTAGTGCTGTATGATACAACAGTCGACGGCTTGGCCCAAGATGAGATTTTGTTCATCGTCGCCCATGAAATCGGTCATTATGTGCTGCATCATGTGTATTGGGGGACAGCTGGTTTTCTGGTTCTAGGATTTGTCCTCCTTTGGGTAACCAAAAAATTATCAGATAAGTTATTGGCTAAAAGACAGATAAGTGCTCATCAGCTGAGAGCAGTACCACTCTTCCTGCTTATCCTTAGCTCGCTGCAATTTGCGAGCGAGCCTGTTTCACTTTATGTGTCGCGAGAAATGGAGCGGCAGGCAGATGCTTATGCGCTGGAACACGCACCTGATACAGAAGCAGGCATTCACATGTTCCGGAATATGCAGCAGGTCTCAAAAGGCGATCCGAATCCTTGGCCGCTATTTGAATGGCTGCGTTCCACGCATCCATCTAACCAGGAGCGTATCGAAACAATAGAATCTTATCAAGAAAACAGGTAGAAGCATGAGTTCTACCTGTTTTTGTAAGGATTCTATTAAGAAAATGGTATTCTCCTGTTTTCATGCCTGAAATTTTGCTATTGTAGAATCAATCCCTCTTTTCCTGCATCAGAAAGGATGTTTTAAGATGCAGCAGATAGAACAAAATCCAACCATGGCAGAACTTACGCCGCTTACAATGGCTGTACTTCCGAAGCTCCTCGAAAACGGTCAGCCAGGCTGTGAGGTAATCGAGACAGAAGATAGTTTTACCTTTCGCACCCCTCCGAGCAGATTCATTGATTTGGCCTGCAAGTTTTATGGAAGCAGTTTAAAAGGAAGACAGGCAGGTGTGAAAGACATATGCGGTATCACTCATAAGGCCCCGATATCGATTGACCCTGTCAGCGGTATGTATTTCTTTCCCACCTCTTCACCACTCTCCCATGCTTGCTCCTGGATTTCTCATTCCCACATCAAGCGGATTGAAGCCGCCCCGCATCAGCGAACAACCCTTATATTCAAGAATGGCTACACACTTACCCTTGATGTTTCGTATGGATCGATGATGAATCAGGTGCAGCGTACTGCACAATACAGATTCCTGCTGGATAAGCGAATCAGGCATTTGTGGAAGTATGGCGGGGATCAGATTGCGGAGCCTTTTGTGTAAGCTCCATCAGGATTGCCTCGACTTTCTTCCGAATCGCTGGATTGAAATAATTCCGCTTTTCCTCACACTCCTTCGTGATGAACAGGAAAGTGGTGAAGGCGTCGTTTTTCTCTGCTGTAACAACCTGCAAATTATGCTGACGAAGCTGAATGCGCAGCTGTTGTCGTTCCTCCAATGCACGCTTCTCCATCGATTGTAATGTATGTAACAGATGCGCCTTTATCTTATGCTTTCCTTCTTCTACAATCCGGATATCCTGCTGCAGGACAACAATGGCCATTGATAGAAATAGAAAGCGGGACCCCAGCTTATATTCCGACTCACTAAGACAACGCATATGCCTTTCCTCCTAGTACGAACGTATGTTCTAGTATACCCTATTGTATGCAAAGTGAAAACAGGATACTACAGGTAATTTTCAAAAAAATACTAACCAAATGCAGGAAAAGAAGGGATAATCCTGTCAGACTTTGCATGCTTGGGCTTTTCGTTTAGAATAGTAAAAAGATGTTTTTGCTGGGAATAGGAGAATGGTTAGATGGTCTTAGGCTTTGGATGGAACGATTTGATGGAAATGTTCCGCAATGGAACATGGGACGATTATGTGAAGTCCCTGCTTGATCGATATGAGAATCTGGGTCCTATACCCGGCATTTTGCTTCCTTACTTGGAAGCTTTCCTGCCGTTTCTGCCGCTTGTTGTCTTCGTACTGACGAACACTGTGGCGTACGGCCTGCTATGGGGCTTCCTATATTCGTGGATTGGTACGTCGCTTGGAGCAATCACTGTGTTCTGGCTGATACGGCGGTACCGACATACACGTATAATCAATTGGCTGCGGCATAACAAACAAGTAAAGCGAATAACTGAATGGTTGGATCGTCATGGTTTTGGTCCATTATTCATTCTTTTATGCTTTCCATTTTCGCCCTCGGCTATCATCAATGTGGTCGCAGGATTATCGAGAATCAGTGTGCAGCAATTCGCTTTGGCGGTATTTCTCGGGAAAGCGCTGATGATCTTCTCTATTGCATACGTCGGTGAAAGTTTGACTTCCTTTGCAGAAAACCCGATTAAAACGGTGGTTGTAGCTGTTGCAATCATCCTATTCTGGACGGTAGGTAAATACGTAGAAGGAAGATTGAAGAAGAAGAACGGAAAGCAGGAGCAGTCACATAAGGATTAAAGCTATTCAAGCCGGGGTAAAGTGTTGCAAAACACTTACACCGGGGGAAGGCGCATGAAAAAGAAAAAACGTTGGAAGTTTTTCTTCTTGTTTGCCGGCATCGTGCTTTTGATCTTCTGTTCCAGAGAATTAATCTTTGCGGATTATCGAGTGGAAGGGGAGTCAATGGAGCCGACCTTACAGGACGGTAACTTCCTGATGGTGAACAAGTTCATGAACGACGCAGATAGTATCCAGCGTTTTGATGTCATCGTTTTTCACGCAACAGAGGATGAGGATTATGTGAAACGTGTCATTGGAATGCCAGGGGATGCAGTGGAAGTTAGAAATGACAGACTGTTTGTAAACGGTGAATACAGACCGGAGCATTATCTGGAAACGTATAAGGATGATGTCGATGGTCAGCTGACGTATGATTTCACGTTGAAAGACGTTACTGGGAGAACGACAGTGCCCGAAGGAATGCTGTTCGTAATGGGTGATAATCGAAGGGACAGCCTTGATAGCCGCTCTTTTGGCTTCATCCCGATTGAACAAGTTGTCGGGAAGGTGGATGCCCAATTCTGGCCAATGTCCGCATCTGGACTTGGAGTTTAGCTCCTTATCTTTGATAAGGGGCTTTTCCAGTATATACAAGCGAACAAACGTGCGCATCTGTTTTCCCTAAACCCGTGTAACATGATAGAATAAGATTACTAGTTTGGAAGACAGGAGTGGAGCTTAAAATGGGTGTACGTTTTATCATCGGCCGGTCTGGAGCGGGAAAAAGCCGTGCATGTCTCGATGAGATTGCAGCTAAATTAAAAAGTGATCCAATGGGTTCGAATATATTTTATCTGGTTCCGGACCAGATGACCTTTCAGCAGGAGCAAGCGCTGATCAGGCAAACCGGTGTAGAAGGAAGTATCCGTGCACAGGTATACAGTCTATCGCGGCTGGCTTGGTATATCCTGCAGGAGACAGGCGGTGCGACCAAGCAGTTCATTACCTCAACAGGTGTTCAGATGATGCTCCGGAAGATTACCGAGGAACGTAAATCTGACTGGAATGTCTTCCAGAAAGCGATCGAGAAGAACGGCTTTATGGGGCAGCTGGAAAGCATGATCACAGAGCTGAAGCGCTATCGTGTTACGCCAGAGCTTCTTCATGCTCAAATCCGGGAAATGGAGCAGTTTCAACAGCAGCATTCCCCTGAAGTTACACTTCGGGATAAGTTGGAGGATATCAGCTATATTTACGATCGCTTGACCGCGCTTTTACGGGATAAGTATATTGACAGCGAGGATCAGCTGCAAATGCTTGCGTCTAAAATACCATTGTCGCGTTCTGTTAAAGGATCGGAGATTTACCTGGACGGGTTTCACCAGTTCACGCCGCAGGAGCTGGAGGTAATCGGTGCACTGATGACAGAAGCCGATCAAGTAACAGTGACACTTACATTGGACGGTGCAAACCGTCAGGATGTTGACGAGCTGGATTTGTTTGCGCGCACACATGATACATTCCTTCAGATTAAACAGACGGCGCAAGAAAGGAATGTGCCGATCACTTCAATCGAGCAGCTCAATCCTGCCGATGGGCGCTTTGGGCATAACCCAGCTTTCCTTCATTTAGAGAAGCACTTGGAGACACGTCCAGCTCCAATGTTGAAGCAGGAAGTACCAATCACCTTGGCGCAGGCAGTCCACCCAAGAGCGGAGGTCGAAGGTGCGGCGCAGGAGATTGTTAAGCTTGTACGGGAGAAAGGTTACCGTTATCAGGATATTGCTTTGCTTCTCAGACAGGCGGATGTATATCATGAGCTGATCGAAACAGTATTTGCGGATTATCATATTCCTGTTTTCATTGACCAGAAAAAGCCGATGATTCATCACCCGCTGCTGGAACTGATTCGATCAGGGATGGAAGTCGTTGATGGTAATTGGCGATATGAAGCTGTTTTCCGCGTATTGAAGACAGGTTTCATCCCATCGACTGATGAAGTTTATCCACTGACAGAAGAAGCAATTGATGAATTAGAGAACTATTGTCTCGAGTATGGTATTCGTTCCAGGGATCGCTGGCTGCAGAAAGAAGACTGGATTTTCCAGCGGTTCCGCGGATTTGATACAACACGGCAAACTGATAAGGAATTGGAAACCCAGAAACGGATCAATCATTATCGCCGTCAAGTTGCGGATGCGATGAAGAAATTTGATCGAAAGCTGCGGGAAGGTAAGACATTCCGTGAGCGCTCGATTGCTGTTTACAATTGGCTGGAACAGCTGCAAGTACCGCAGCGCCTTGAGGGAATGCAAGTTATTTTCGACGATCGTGGTGAGCTGGAAAGAGCAAGAGAGCAGGACCAAGTGTGGGATAGTGTACTTCAGCTGTTGGATGAAGCAGTGGAGATTGTTGGGGACGAACGCGTTTCCTTGCAAGTTTTCCGCCACACAATGGAGACGGGTTTTGAATCGCTTGAATTCGCTCATATCCCGCCAAGCTTAGATCAAGTGATTGTCGGAACGATCGACCATAGTAAGGTAAGCGGACTGAAATGTGCTTTCCTGCTTGGTGTCAACGAAGGCGTATGGCCAATGAAACCGAAGCCCGATGGACTTATCAGCGAGGAGGACCGGGAAGTACTGGCCGTATACGGCTTACAGCTTGCGGCCGGAAGCAAGCGCCAGCTGCTGGATGAGAGCTTTTATATGTACCTTGCATTCACGGCAGCAAGTGAACAGCTTTGGGTAAGCTATCCAATCAGTGATCAAGAAGGAAAGGCGAAGATGGCTTCTTCACTCGTGCAGCGCATGAAAGATTTATTCGACTGGTGCTGTGACGAGCGCATGCTTCAGGATCCGGAGGACAGTCTGGATACGGCTCGTTTTGTTGCTACTATCGATCAGAGTCGTTCTGCTCTTACGACTCAGCTGGCCCGTAAAATGCGGGGTTATCCAGTTCATCCTGTCTGGGATAGTGTACTGAACTGGTTCATCAGCCATGAGAGCGAGGATGAGCTGACAGGGAGGATACTGCAAAGCCTCTTCTATCGGAATGAAACAGAGGATTTGGCGGAAGAGACAAAGGAGCAGCTTTTCCCGAAAAAGGTGAAAGCAAGTGTGTCACGCTTGGAAACCTACTACCGCTGTTCTTATCAGCATTTTGCTAAGTACAGTCTTGGGTTGGAAAACAGACGGACTTACAAGCTGGATGCGCCGGATATCGGACAGCTTTTCCATGAAGCATTGAAGCAGATTACAGATTGGGTACAGCTGGATGGCCGGAATTATACGCAGCTTAACCGGGAAGATGCAACAGGATATGCGAAACGAGCGATGGGCAACCTCGCACCTGTACTGCAGAATCAGATTCTCCATAGCTCCAACAGGTTTAAGTATATCCAGCAAAAGCTTCAGGAAATTATCGCACGTGCTGCCTACACGCTGAGTGAACAGGCACGGCAAAGCAAGTTCTCTCCAGTTGGGCTTGAGCTTGACTTCGGGGAAAATCAGACACTGCCGCCGATTGAGATCACGCTGCCAAATGGCTATGAAGTACAGCTAAGAGGACGTATCGACCGCGTCGACAAAGCAATCGATCAGGAAGATCTGTTTCTTCGTATTATCGATTATAAATCCAGCAGCAAAGCGCTGAACCTGACAGAAGTCTACTATGGTCTCGCGCTCCAGATGCTCGCTTATCTGGATGTTGTTCTGTCTCATTCGGAGCAGTGGCTCGGTCTCCAGGCGACCCCGGCAGGTGTATTATACTTCCATGTGCATAATCCGCTGATTTCGCAATCGAGCAGATCACAGGTGGATATTGAGGACGAGATATTCAAGAAGTTCAAGATGCAAGGCATGCTGCTGGAAAACGAATCTGTTGCCCGTATGATGGACACGTCACTGGAATCAGGTATGAGTAAGATCATTCCGGCAGGCCTGAAAAAAGATGGTGCATTCCGAGCTGGTTCCCAGACGGCAGATCAAGACACTTTCCATGCTTTGCAGCAGCATACTAGATTTTTAATGGAGCAAGCTGGACTGGATATAACAAATGGCGGAGTGCATTTGAATCCTTATCGCCATCATGATAGAAGTGCTTGTACGTTTTGTGATTTCAAGGCAGTGTGTCAATTCGACGCATCACTTGCCGGTAATAAATATCGTGCAATAAAAGATATGAAGGATGAAGATGTACTGAATAGCATCAAGAAGGAGGTGGAACGACATGGTAATGTGGACTGACGAACAACAGCTGGCTATTGATGCCAAAGGACATGATATCTTAGTCGCAGCTGCAGCAGGTTCAGGTAAGACGGCTGTTCTTGTTGAACGAATTATCCAAAAGCTTGTAAATCAAAACGATCCGGTTGATATCGATCAGCTGCTAGTCGTGACTTTCACGAATGCAGCTGCACAAGAGATGCGCAGCCGGATTGGAACAGCTCTTGAAAAGGCTTTGGAGGCAAACCCTTCTTCTCAGCATCTTCGTAAGCAGTTGTCATTGCTGCAGAATGCGTCTATTTCCACGCTCCACTCGTTCTGCCTGGATGTTGTACGCAAATATGCGTATATGCTGGATTTGGATCCAGGTTTCCGTATTGCAGATGACTTGGAAGCGGATCTGATTCGCCAAGAAGTAATTGGGGAGCTGCTGGAAGAATGGTACGGTAAGGAAGGCGAGGAGCAAGCAGCTTTCTTTGGCGTAGTTGATCGTTTCAGTAATGACCGCAATGACCTGGAAGTGGAAGATCTTATTCTGAAGTTATATGATTTCGCTACCCAGAATCCATATCCGGAGGCTTGGCTGGATCAGATGGCAGAACTGTATAATGTGTCTGCTATCCAGGATGAGAATGAACTGCCATGGCTGCAAGTATTGAAACGTGAAGCAAATGATCAGCTGCAGGCGATGCTGCAGGAAGCAGATCAAGGTCTTGCTCTGACACGCGAACCTGATGGGCCGCATCATTACGCAGAAACCTTCGAGGCTGAAAGGAAGTTCATTGCCGAAGCGAAGCACCTTGTGGAAGGCAGCTGGAATGATGCTGTAAGTTTCATAAAAGAGCAATCGTTCGGCAGACTTTCCGGCAAAAAGGTTGAATGTGATGACATGAAAAAATCGCAGGCAAAAGCACTGCGTGATTCTTATAAAAAGAGATGGGGCAAGCTTTCCGGCGATTGGTTTGCTCGAAAGCTTGAAGTCTATTTAACGGATATGCTGGAGCTTTATCCGTCGATCCAACAGCTCGCGTTGCTAGTCAAGCAATTCCGCAGCCGTTATCAATTGGAGAAACGGGAACGGGCATTAGTCGATTTCTCAGATCTGGAGCATTTTTGTCTTGAGGTGCTGATCGATGAAAACAGTACACCGGAACAGATCATTCCCTCAAACATTGCCGAAAGCTATCAGAACCGTTTCAAGGAATTATTATTAGATGAATACCAGGATACAAACCTCGTGCAGGAAACACTTGTTACATTGATTTCTGACCGTTCAGGAAGTGGCAATATGTTTATGGTTGGAGATGTAAAACAGAGCATCTATCGCTTCCGTCATGCTGAACCGACATTATTCTTGAATAAATATAAGGCTTTTTCTGATCCAGAACATCCAGCTATGCGCATTGATTTAGCCAGCAACTTCCGCAGCCGGCAGCAAGTGCTCGACGGAGCAAACTATATTTTTCGACAGCTTTTCTCAGAAGATGTTGGGGAAATGCAGTACGAAAAAGAAGCAGAACTCATCTATGCAAACAAAATGTATGATGACCTGAGACAAGATGATACCGACGTTGAGCTAGTTATTATCAATCGCGACGGTACGGAGGAAGCAGAAGATGCTGACACCGACACCGAAATGGTGGAGGATCTGGAGAAAGCACAGCTGGAAGGGCGAGCATACAGCAGGATGATTCAGCAATGGATCGGTCACGATGGCCACGATGCAATGAAGGTTGTCGATAAATCCACACAGCAGCAACGCGATATTCAATATCGGGATATTGTCATACTGCTGCGCTCCATGACGTGGGCACCGGCAATTGTAGAGGAACTGAAGCAGCAAGGCATTCCAGTATACGCAGAGCTTTCGACAGGTTATCTGGAGGCAATTGAAATAAAAGTGATGATGAGTGTACTGAAAATCATTGATAATCCGCTACAGGACATACCATTTGCTGCTGTTTTGCGATCACCTATCATTGGTCTGAAGGAAGATGACCTTGCCAAAGTAAGACTAGCAGATCAGCGAAGCAGCTATTACGAAGCTGCGAGAGTCTATGTTCGAACGGCGAATGATGAGATCTCTATCAAAATTGAACGCCTGCTGGAGTGGCTGCGCTCCTGGAGAATGGAAGCAAGACAGGGGGCGTTATCAGCATTAATTTGGTCGATCATGAGGGAAACAGGCTACTACGACTTTGTTGGCGGTATACCAGGCGGTCGGCAGCGTCAGGCGAACCTGCGTGCTCTTTATGATCGTGCCCGAAACTACGAGAATACATCATTCCGCGGACTGTTCCGCTTCGTGAAGTTCATTGAACGTATGGAGGAACGAGGAGACGATCTTGGAGCCGCTAAGGCTTTAGGTGAACAGGAAGACGTTGTTCGGATCATGACCATTCATAAAAGTAAGGGACTAGAGTTTCCTGTTGTCATCACCGGTGCGATGGATAAAACGTTCAATCAGCAGGATCTTCGCAACCGCTATTTGCTGCATAAAGATCTAGGATTTGGTAGTAAATATATCGATCCATTGAAACGGCTAATGTATCCAACTTTGATCTACCATGCATTAAAGGCAGAGAAACAGCGGGAAGCACTAGCGGAAGAAATGCGGGTCCTTTATGTTGCTTTGACACGTGCAAAGGAAAAACTCGTCATGGTCGGTAATGTCGCATCATTGGAGAAGAAACTGCAAAAGTGGCGTCAAATTGCTGAGCACCCGTCATGGGTGCTGCCTTCGCATTATCGACTGGAAGCAACATCCTATTTGGATTGGGTGGCACCTGCATTGCTGCGGCATGAACAAGCAACGGAACTGAGAGCTGAGGAGCTATCCCAGCAGCTGCCGACAGAAATCACGGCGGACAGTTCTCAGTGGCGAATTCGTCTCCAAGAAAGCAGAGACTATCTAACTTCTGATGAACAGGAAGAAGAAGCAAACCAAGAGCTGCTTCAACGTATTACTGATTGGTATCCAGGTGAAGAAAATCCAGATTGGAAGGAAGAAGTGGAAAACCGTCTGACTTATCATTACCTGCATACAGAAGCGACAAAGTTCCGGGCAAAGCAGACTGTGACTGAAATTAAGCGTCAGCGGGAAATACGGGACAGCTACAGTGATAGTGGTATAATGAACCGTATTCAGCAAAGAGCTCCGATTGCCAGCAGACCACGTTTCCTGCAAGAATCAAAGGAACTTACACCAGCAGAACGAGGCAGTGCAGTCCATGCTGTTTTGCAGCAGCTCGATATCCGAAAGAAATGGGATAAGAAGAAGCTGGAGGAGTTCCTGCTAGAATTGGTAGATAAGGAATTTTTACAGCAGGATGCTGCAGCATCAATTGACGTGGAGCGGATACTTGATTTCCTAGAGTCTTCAATAGCAGATCGCATACGCCAAGCTGAACACTTCTATCGGGAAACTCCTTTTACACTGGCACTGCCTGCGAACGAACTGTACAACGACTGGACAGGTGCAGCTTCTGACAAGGTAGTCGTTCAGGGAGTGGTCGATCAGATTCTAGTGGAGGAAGATGGACTTGTGCTCCTGGATTACAAAACGGATACACTTTACGGAGAAGATCCGAATAGGAGAGCAGAAATTCTCACAGAGAAGTACCGGGTTCAGATTGAACTTTACGCTAAGGCAATTGAACGGATTTGGAAGAAACCGGTCAAGGAAAGCTATCTATACTTCTTTGATAAAGGCCTCTTGCGACGAGTATAAGAAAAGGAGACAGCAACATTGCTGTCTCCTTTTTCATTTTGGTTGGAGATGTCTTTCCAGCGGGTAATAATCTTTTGCATGGCCGGTAACTTCTGCTAATTGTTTTAGATATTCCAGTAAGCGAATCCGGTCTGCCTGGAAGAAAGCAGAATCTGAGATATGGAGAATTGTGTCTTGGGCGAACTCCCATATTATAGGGAAGTTCTTTTCAGATATAGTATCAGTCATCCGGATGAAAACTTGGATCATTTCCACTATCAAGAGATAATCTTTTTGAGTATAGTGCCGAATCCGTCCGAAACCTTCATGTAGATACGTAGAAAAAGTGACGGTATTATAAACGACTCTTGTCTGTTCCTCTTCATCCTGCAAATAAGGGTGGAGTGTGGTAGATGCATCGATGTTAATCATCAGATCTGCCATTTGATGAAACGTATTGATAGCGGAGGTTGGATCATCATTTCCAATCGACTTGATGGCAATTTCACTTAGTTTGTTCATACTCATATCTACATCTTGTATCTCGGATCGTTTATGCCCGATTTGGATGAGTTTGCTGTACTTCTCGATTTGCACATCCTGCGCTCCGGGTCCGCGATAGCTGAACAAACGATTGCCTTTCAACACGAAGTCACCTGCTTTGGCATCCATCCTTATGACGACATCATCTTTCTTTGCCTGTTTGATCATATCCACAAAGTTAATCAGCTGTATATAACCGGAATTAGATGCTTTGCAAGTGTATCCTGTGTAATCCTCAAATGTATAACCAGGTTCATCACAGCGGTACGGCTCCAGCTCATCAATTAAAGTCGATTGGATGATCCTTTCCGACTCGCTTTTCATGGCATCCACAATATTGTGCAGTTGCATCCATGTTGTTGTATGGTTTACAAATAAAGCAAAACCGATAACTGCCGCCAGTGTGACAAGCGTACACGCGATCGGCACAGCCGTAAAATAATCGCGGGAACTGTTCGTGACAAACAGGAAGGAAATGAGCATAAACACAAAGCTTCCATAAAAAAGCCCAAGAATATGCTGTGTCGTCCTATCGGAGATAAAATTGAAAAGCATGCGCGGCGAATACTCTGAACTGAAACTTGTTAAGACTACTAAAATCGAGTTCAAAGTATAAGCTGCCAAAAGCAGTGTACCGCTGACTAATACACTCACGAGAGTACCAGTATTCGAAGCAGAAGCATTGAAGAATCCCGTTGTTTTAGTTGGTAAATCAAAATATAGATCCAACAGCAGTGGAATCGCTACGAGAAGAAGCGTTCCTGCGATATAGATTGTCGGCATCATCCAAAGATTAAGCTGCGCCTCATGCTTGCGCTGACGCTTTGTCATATGTAGATATTTTCGTAAAGGTCTTGGTAAAAGTTTGATAAGCATATAGGACGCCTTTCTACTTGAGTTTGATCATTGCATTTTACCCTACATTTAGAAGCGGCAAACACCAGGTTTCCATATGAATACCTAGCTGATCATGCGGGTAGAGTAAGGAAAGGAAGGAGTGGTACGATGGCTGACATCAAACAAGAAAAAGGGAGATTTTATATCGGAAATAGTGACCAGCCTGATGCAGAGGTGACATTCACAGAATCTGATGATATTGTCATTGAACATACTATGGTAATAGAGGATAAGCAGGGCGCAGGTATTGGAAAACAATTGATAGATCGAGTCGTAGATTATGCAAGAGAACAAGAGAAACAAATTGTGCCGGTATGTACATTTGCACATGAGATATTGAGTACTGACAAAAAATACGACGGGGTTTGGGAAGGCCCGCTATAAAAAGAGTGGCTCGCATAGTGCGAGTCACTCTTTTTAGTTGTTGATATATTTTTCGTAAACTGCGCCGAAATCATGTGCATGATATTTATGTTTGGTAGATGTCAGCCATTCGAAGCCGAATTCAGTCAATTTCTTGTACGTTTCATCCAGCGTGCCGTCTGTATAACGTGATTGCTGGAGAATGGCTGCTGCTTTATCCAGACTTGTATGTGCCATATCTGTAAATAAGCTGTTTTCATAATTGATCTCTGCAATGCGCAGCAAAGCTTTATATAAATCTTTAAGCTGATCGATCTGGTCTTTCTTAACGTCGATACTGATTACCTGATTATCGATGGAAAATTTAATTTCGATATCCAAATCCACTTTACCGGCTGTTTCCAAATACACGTTGCTGATGCGATGCTGCATATATGGGTAACGGCGAAGAGTACGTTTGGAAGAAACGGCGCTTTCACCGTCAACATGGATGATGGAGAGATTTGTAAAGCAATACTCATCCTGTTTCGTTTTAATCAAAAAGTAGATTTTTTCGTTATCTTCATTCATGACATAATCATCAGCATCCGTCTTATCGTAATCACTTGGAGGAATGATCTTGCCGATATCAGAGAGACCTAGAGCATCAGAAGCTAGTTTCTTAAACATAATTTAACCCTTTCCGCTATGTAGCATGTGATATACTAATTTTAGCAATTTTGACAGAGAGCATCCATATTAATTTTGTGAATGATGCATCTGGACTAAGCGAGAGGCGGAATGAGATGAAAGAAAAAATAAGACCTTTGCCACAGACAAAACGGCTGCATTGGATCGACGCAGCAAGAGGGGCAGCTATACTCGGTATCTTCATGGTAAATGCACCTTCATTCGGTTCTCCCTATTATATGCCAGGAATTGATTCACCTGAATGGGATTCGCCACTTGATACCTTTCTGCTAGGCGGCATCGATATATTCTTTCAAGCTAGTTTCTACACGTTATTTTCCATATTATTCGGTTTCGGCATGCAGCTTATTTTCGATAGCCGGAAACGCGACGGCATTAAACCCGGCTGGTTCCTAAGCAGAAGGATGTTAGTGCTGCTGGGACTTGGAGCAATCCATGCATTTCTTATTTGGCATGGCGATATTCTTTTTACATATGCGATTATTGGATTATTGCTTATTCCATTCCTTTACACACCGAGATGGGTTTTGCTGACGATGATTCCGGTTTTGCTTGTTCCTGTGGTTCTGCTGCTTACGGTTTCAACTCTGGCATTATCAATGCTTGGAGAAGGAATGGATGAAATGCTGTCCAGCACGATGGATATAACAAGCAAGCTGACTGCTTATGGCAATGGAACATACACTGACATCCTGCAGCAGAACATCGCGGACTGGTCAATGTCGAACGGAGTCGGGGGCATAATCGTAGGTATATTTATGCTGCTGCCATTAATGCTTCTAGGTGCATATCTTGCGCGCACGAAGCTGCTTCATGACCCTTCAGCAAACCGACGCAAGCTCATTTGGTTCACTATTATTACTGGATTCCTTTTTCTTGTTCTTAAAGCAGGGCCATACTTAATTGGTGCTCCGCTTTGGCTGAGTTATGCTCAGGATTATATCGGCGGTCCAGCGTGTGCACTTTTTTACCTTTCTTTGATAACGCTACTATCAAATCTCCCTGTATTCAGCTGGATTGCACGTCAGTTAAGCTATGTCGGGCGCATGTCTTTGTCCAATTACTTATTCCAGTCTGTATTGATGTTCGTTTTGTTCTACGGTATCGGCTTCGGCTTATATGCAGAATTTTCCCTGCTAGGCTTTGTTTGCTTTGTTATTGGCGTCTTTGTAATTCAAGTTGTGCTAAGCCGTGTATGGTTCCGTTATTTCACCTTTGGACCTATTGAATGGCTTTGGCGGATACTGACATATGGGAAAATTCAGCCGCTTCGGAAGAAAAACGAACAGCGTGTGTCTTGATGCGGCATTAATGGGAAACATGGTATGATGTACGGGTACATAATAAAAGGAGGCGCACCATGGACGGAATGATACTTACACATATAATAGGCTGGGGACTTGGTCTTCTGCTCTTCTTCTTTGCACTTGTTCTTTATAGCGAGAAGAAAGTAAAGCAGGCAACAATTCCGCATATGATTCTGCGGCTTGATTATCTGCTCATCCTTTATACTGGATTTGTTCTATTATGGAGATATTTTGACGCATCTGGATCATCCTTTACTGTCCAGGCGGTCATTAAGGGAATTGCAGGGCTGATCGTCATCGTCTGCATGGAGATGATTCTCGTGAAACTGAAGAAGGAAAAGTCCGCAAAAGCTTGGTGGATTATCTTCTTCATCGCGCTAGTCATTACATTATTGCTTGGCTTCGGTATCCTTCCGATGGGATTCCTGCCATAAACCTGCCTACTAAGGCAGGTTTTTTTCTTTTGCTCACGTTTAGCGCCACTTTTCATATGTTGTAGAAGTAACGGCTTAATATATGACTTAGGCGAGAAAAGGAGTAGAGCGGGCATATGTGCGGTATAACCGGGTGGGTTAATTTCAAACGTAATCTGGAGCAGGAGAAACCTGTGATCCAAAAAATGGCTCAGACATTATCGAAACGGGGTCCGGATGAGTACAACGATTGGGGAGCACCACATGTCCTGTTCGGTCACCGGCGACTGATTGTAGTAGATGCTGCAGGAGGCAAACAGCCGATGCAGTATACTGATGAGCGCGGGACTTATACATTGATTTATAATGGTGAGCTTTACAACACAGAAGATATTCGGAAGGAATTGAAGCAGCGTGGATGGTCCTTTCAAGGGCATTCTGACACGGAAGTGCTGCTTAAGAGCTATGTTGAGTGGCGGGAAGCGTGTGTCGAGAAATTCAATGGGATATTTGCATTCGCTATTTGGCACGACAAAACGGAAACCCTCTTTTTTGCAAGAGATAGATTAGGTGTAAAACCACTCTTCTATATGGAACAGGATGGCGGGCTGTTGATCGGTTCAGAACTGAAAGCGATTCTTGCTCATCCAGAAGTGGAAGCAGTGCTTGACAATGAGGGGGTTTCAGAGATCTTGGCGCTCGGTCCGTCTCGGACACCTGGGCATGGTGTTTTCAAAGGCATAAAGGAATTGCGGGCAGCTCACATAGGGAAATTCGATCGGAACGGTTTGAAGCTGACTCGGTATTGGAATGTGGAAAGTAGAGAGCATACAGATTCTATAGAAGAAACTGCTGCAAAAGTAAGGGAATTACTTACAGATTCTGTCATACGGCAGCTTGTATCGGATGTACCGCTCGGCACCTTTCTTTCAGGCGGAGTTGATTCTAGCGCAATAACCGCTATTGCAGCGAATCACTATAAGGAAACAGGCAAAGGGCAACTTTCGACATTCTCGATCGATTTTGATGGAAACGATACGTTTTTCAAGAAAAGCGATTTCCAGCCGGCTAGTGACCAGACATATGTTATGAAAATGCAAAAAGCATTTGGTACGAATCATAAGACACATGTGATGGATAATCTATTATTAGCTGGCTCATTAAAAGAAGCGACTATTCTCCGTGATCTGCCTGGTATGGCGGATGTCGACGCCTCTTTATTTTGGTTCTGTGAACGAATCAAGGAGAATGTGACGGTGGCATTATCAGGCGAATGCGCAGATGAAATCTTCGGCGGCTACCCGTGGTTTTACAGAGAGGATGACTTGAACAGAGAAGGCTTCCCTTGGATTCGCTCGGCCCAAGTTCGTAACAGTCTGCTAAAGAAAGAATGGCAGCATGACCTTGATTTGCATGGCTATATGCTTGATAGATATCAAGATACAATTGATGAAACACCACTGCTGCCAGGTGAGGAAGCGGAAGCAGCAAAACGGAGGCAGATGTTTTATTTGAATATGCATTGGTTCATGCCGACATTGCTCGATCGAAAGGACCGGATGAGCATGGGAGCAAGTTTTGAAGCCCGAGTTCCGTTTAGTGATCATCGATTGGTGGAATATGTTTGGAACATCCCTTGGGAAATAAAGACGTATGGCAATAAGGAAAAGGGCATACTTCGAAAAGCACTCGAAGGAATTTTGCCGGATGAAGTACTTTATCGGAAGAAAAGTCCATATCCAAAAACACATAATCCGGTTTATACGGCTGCTGTCGTTCAGTGGATGGAAGAAATCCTTCGGGATGATGATGCGCGGCTATTTGACTTATTTGACCGGAAATCCATTGAGGCACTTGTCAAAAGTAAAGGTCAGGATGTGACTGCTCCGTGGTTCGGTCAATTGATGACCGGTCCGCAGTTGCTTGCGCATCTAGGACAGATTGACTTTTGGCTGCGGCATCATGATGTGAAGATTCGTGTATGACTTTAGGGGCTATATTAGCTCCTTACATAATAAAACTATTTTCATCCAGAGTGATTTCGGCTATAATGATTCGCGGGCTTAGCGCAGGAATAGCTTTCAGCCGTTCTGCGCAAGCTTTTTAATGTATGGGACTTTAAGGAGGTACATAATTGTTCTATTTTGAAGTGAAACGTATTGTGGTAGTTATATTCGGAGCCTTGCTCAATGCGGTGGCACTGAATTTCTTCCTGATACCTGCAAGTGTATATGGCAGCGGCTTTACCGGAGCTGCACAGCTCTTATTCGATTTCTTTGCCCAAGTTCTTGGCATCACCTCAATCGGTACAGGGATCTGGCTTTTCTTATTGAATATCCCCGTAGCGATTCTAGGATGGATGAAAGTGGGCAAAGGCTTTACCATTTATAGTCTCTTTTCAGTTGCTTGTATGACAGTTATGCTTGAGCTGCTTCCGATTCATGCTCTATCGGATGATATTATCCTGAATGCTGTATTCGGCGGCGTTATTGCTGGTGTCGGTGTTGGACTGACATTAAAATGGGGTGCTTCTACTGGAGGAATGGATATTGTCGTCATGATTCTGTCTCGTCTGAAGGATAGACCTGTTGGCACGTATTTCCTACTGTTGAACGGGATCATCATCATTTTGGCAGGTGTCCTCAATGAACCGGCGAATGCCTTGTATACGCTAGTCACCCTGTATGTCTCGACTCGAGTAATCGATGCGATTCATACCCGCTATGAGAAGGTGACTGCAATGATTGTCACAACAAAGGCGGACGAGCTATCTAAAGCGATTTATAATAAAATGGTACGAGGTATTACGATTATTCCAGTCCGAGGTGGTTACACACAGCAGGATAAAAATATGCTGATGCTCGTTATCACCCGATATGAATTGTATGATTTGGAACATATTATTAAAGAAGTGGATCCATCAGCTTTCATGAACGTTGTAGAGACAGCTGGTATCTATGGATTCTTCCGTAAAGATAAATAAAAGCTGAGGAGCATTCTGGCTCCTCAGCTTTTTTTAATAGCCTGCTTCTTCCATGACAGCGACGACTTTCGCAGAAAGCTCGTCCCAATCTGCGTTTGGCAGCTTGTTAATTGTAATGAAATTTTGGAAGCCGAAAACATTATCGACACCTTCCACTGTCATTAGCTGATTCATGATAGCGTACTCGCTCGTTTGTCCAGGCATGACAGACACACTGCCGTTGCCTTCAAAGATAATTTTATCAGTAGTGAATTTCTTCGCATTCGGATTCGGGGTATTTTCCACTCTTATACTCATGCTATTGGCCTCCTAGCGTCCATACTTACCACTATCATAGCAGATAGAGAACGATTTAAAAAGTGGGAAATAACTTGCTTAAGCAGAAACGGGGTTGGGTAGTGAATAGGTAAAGAGGAGGAATATTCGATGGTGATTCGTATTTTATGCATTGGTGGTATAGCTGGTATTGCGCTGTCAGCCTGGATGTATCTTTGGCAGCAAATAACGGCTATTAAGGTTTATACACTATTGTTTAATGTCGATTTTATCCCTTTTATTCGACAGGTGGATTGGAATGATTATATGCTCAATCTCTTTCACATTATTATTTCCTGGGCAATTGTCCTAGTTTACTTCTTGTCGAAAAAGAAACTAGGGAGAAACAGATGGATAATCGGTATTGGTTTAAGTCTCTGCACTGCCTGTGTTTATTTTCCCTTATCACTTCTAGCCAATCAGCCCGTACCAGCTGTGGATGATTGGTTGGCTATTATTATCTGGTTTTTCGGTCACTTACTATATGGTCTCCTGATAGTAAAACTTACTGATTTATTTTATAATAGTAAATTTTTAGGGAAACAAAGCTGAAGGTTTTTGTTGTGATATAATCAACCTGCAATCTTAGCTATTACACCAAGAGTTAAGTGCTTAATAAAGATAGAGGTGTACAGATTGAAGAAATACCAAGAGATATTTACGACGAAAATTAATGAAAGTTTTGCGATGTTCAAGCAGCAGGACACGATACGAAAAGGAGATTTGTATCAGCTAGTCCATCAAATGAAAGGCACAGGAGCATCTATAGGTCTGAATACCTTGTCTGAAGTTGCAGAAGCCCAGCTGATCCGCATAGCGGAAATAGAAGGAGAACGTCTGCCGAAAGATATTTGGATGCCAGTCATAGAGGCAATCGAGGCAGTATTACAGCAGCAGGCTGAACTTCCTGCTAGACCACGGGAACTTATCAGGCAGGAGCCTTTATTATTAATATCCAGCAATAATGACTGGCTCATGCGAGCGAGAGAGCGTATCGAGAAGGAGGGGCTTCAAGTTATTGTAGCTGCGGACAAAGAACGTGCAATTGCGCATCTTTATGAAGCACATCCACTTATAACACTGGTAGATGGCAGCTGGCGAGAGCATATTACTAAGGAAGATACTGTCTATGTTCAGCAGAAGATGTTTTCCTTTGTTATGTTTATTGGCGGAAATCTTAAATTTGAGGAAAAGCAGCGTTATTTTCGGAATGGCATCACAGATATAATTGATCAGCATGAAGTGGATGAGTTGGTAATCGAAATCATTTTTAATCGTTTGAAACTTTTAGATACGATGGAGCAGCAAGTCATTGTCGATCCACTAACACAAGTATATAACCGTTCATTCTTAGCTGGCTTCCCGGCTGGTCGTGATTTGGAGTTTACATGTGCCGTGCTTGATATCGATAATTTTAAACAAGTGAATGATACATATGGTCATGCTAGCGGTGATATTGTCCTGCGGAATTTTGCTGCCTATTTGAAAGGCGCTGTGAGAGAAGAGGATTATGTCATCAGATATGGAGGAGAAGAGTTTCTTCTGCTCATGCCAGGCGTTAAGGGCGAGCTGGCAGCAAGCCGCTTGCGCAAGATCCTAGAGGGCTACATACACCAGCCGCATGAGTTGGCTCAGACAACTATCTATACATCCTTTACAGCTGGAGTGGCATCAATAGTAAGTGATGAACAATTATTACTGGAGCAGCTGATCGAGCAAGCAGACCAAGCGCTGTATTTCGGGAAGCGTAACGGAAAGCAGCAAGTAAATGTTTACGAATCTTGTCATCATAATATGGGAGAAGAGCCTTACAAATCTCTTTATCTATCGGTAGTAGATGATGATACTATCATTCGTTCCTTGCTTCAGGACAATCTGGAAGGATTACATATGGATGGGTACCGTGCTCAGCTAAGGGCTTTTGCAGACGGGAGCTCTTTATTAAACTCCGATTGGATCAGACAGGCGGGCAAGCACATTGTTCTCCTTGATGGTGTTATGCCGGATATGGATGGACTCGAAGTGCTGTCAGCTTTACGTACATATTCAAACGAAAAGAATTTGTTCGTTATGATGCTGACAGGCAGGCAGGATAACCAGGATGTAGTGAAAGCGCTGGAGCTTGGAGCGGACGACTATATGACAAAGCCATTTCATGTCGAAGAAGTGGCAGCCAGAATCAAAAGACTGACGCTCCGCACCTAAGAGGGGGAAATAAGATGGCAAGAATATTAGTGGCTGACGATGAAGAGGTATTGCGTATGTTAATTACTGATACTTTGGAAGAAGAAGGTCATGAGATTGAGAATGCAGTTGATGGAAACGAAGCACTGCAAAAAATGCAATCAGAAATCTATGATTTGGTGATTCTGGATAATATGATGCCCGGCAAGACAGGAATCGAGGTAGCCCAGTCGCTTTCAGCAGATTGGAAACGGAAATGTCCGATCATTATGCTGACGGCCAAGACACAGCAGGCTGATATTGAAGAGACGAAAAGAGTGGGTATTCCTTATTATATGGCGAAACCGTTTAGTCCAGCTCAGCTGATTTTGTTAGTAGAGGACATACTTAATGCCTAATTACTTTCGAAAATCGATTAAGAGGCAGTTCCTTTATATTCTTTTCTTTGTTCTGCTGGCAACAATGATAGGCATTGCAGCCTTCTTTTATATGCATTATTCCACCAATAAGCAATATGAGAACGAGCGGAATGTTTTGGTAGAGAAGCGAGGCGTTCTGCAGAATATTAAATCCGACTTCAGTGACATGGTATTCCATATGCGTGGCTATGCTCTTTATACAAATGATCAGGAAAGACAAAATGCAGAGAACTCCCACATATCGCTAGAGGATAACCTGGCTAAGCTAAGAACATTTGATCTTTCCTTGCAAGAACGTGAGAATCTGGCACGTCTCCAGAGTTTTGAGGCTATCTATTGGGATACCTATTATCCAGAGCTGCAGGAAGCTATTGAGTCAGATAATTTGCAGGTCATTACAGGTGATGTAGCAGATGAGCGGATAGACGAAATCAATGGTATCCTGCGTGTTACAGAAAACTTGAGACAGCATAACGAGGATGCTGTAACCGAATTGCATGATGAATTCATGCGGGATAACACGTGGGAATCTTATATGCTGTTTCTCTTTGTCCTACTTATATTCGGTATATTGTTATTCTTTAACCGACAGTTCACTCGGAATATAGGAAAGCCTTTGTATGATCTATCCAATGCTTCCTATGACGTAGCACAAGGGAAAAATGTAACTATTGCGCCGCTTGAGCGAAATGATGAAATTGGTATTCTGTCGGATGCATTCCGGGATATGACGAAGCGTATTCGAAATCGGGAACAGAATCTTTCCGAAAAGAATACGAAACTCACTGAACAGCAAGAACAGCTGGAGAGCTTCGTCAATGATCTGCGTAATTTGAACTGGGCATTGAATGAATCTTCGATGGTAATCGTACTGGATAACAAAGGGATAGTTACGCAGGTTAATGAGAATTTCAGTTCCATTTCTCTGTATCCGGAGAAAGAGCTAATCGGAAGGAGTCTTCTTGGGATTATCGCGCATGAAGAGAATACGACAGACATCAGGACAGTTTTTCCTGAGCTGTTTAAGGGTCACGCTTGGAGTGGCACATTGGAACATCTGAAAAAAGATGGTTCAAGCTATTGGGTCCATGCAACAATTGTGCCGTATTCAGATGAAGACAAGGTGATAGAACAGCTTATCGTGATCGAACAGGACATTACTCGAATTGTAGAGACGGAGAAGATGCTCCGAGACTCGTTGCGCGAGACCGAGGAGACAAAGCAAGGTATCGAACGAATGAATCGCATGAATAATACTTTATCCGTTACGATGGAGAAACAGGCACTCCTGGATACGATCATGAAAGAGTTAGCTGCTCTTTACCGGTATGATCATGGAGTCATTTTCATGACAGAGACTCCTGAGTGGGCAGCAATTGGGATTGCAAAACAATTTGAAGAGCCGGTAGCTGCGCATTTCCAGACTGTGATTCAACGTCTGGAAGGAAATCCAGAACCATTTATACTTGAAAGGCAAGCAGACAAAGGGGAAGCAGGTTATCGAGAAAACGGAATTTGTGAGGACCTGCATATTCCAGTGCAGAACTCTGCTGGAGAGCTGGTTGCAGTATTTATCTGTACAAGGTTCCAGCGGCCATTCCATGAGTCAGAACAGAGAGAATTGAATTGGATACTGAGACGACTCAGCTTATTCCTAGATAAGATCGAATCCTATGAGCTGACTGAATATAATAGACAGCTTAATCAGGATATCATCGATAATGTGAATGAAGGAATCCAGTTTGTTAGCAATACAGGCGAGCTACTGCAGTATAACGCCAATTGGCAGGCATACCTGCAGCTTGATGCCGTGCAATCCCGCCGGGACGCTTGCAATGAATATACGAGTTGGATGGAGTATAGCAGTGTATATATCGAGAACAAGGAAGAATACGAAACATATGTGAAACAAGCCATCTTCGAGGGGGAGCAGCCAGCGGGCGGACTGCGGCTGCGTGTTAGCGGCATGCAGAACAAAATACTGTTGCTCTATCATGTATCTATTAAACGACATGATGAGAAAATCGGTACCCTTTTTGTTTACCGTGATATTACTGCGGAATATGAAGTAGATCAGATGAAATCAAATCTTGTTAGTACGGTCAGCCATGAACTAAGAACACCGCTGGCAAGTGTACTCGGCTATACAGAGCTGATGATCACCAAGGATCTGAAACCTGAGCGCCAAGCGAGATACTTGCAAACGATTCATCAGGAAGCGACAAGGCTGACGAACCTGATTAATGATTTTCTGGACTTGCAGCGAATGGAAGCAGGAAAGGAAGAATATGTGAAAGAAAAACAGCCTTTCACACCAATTGTAGAGCAGGTGATCGAGAACTTCCAATCTACAAACACCAATCATAATCTTGTTCTCCAGCAGAATAGCGCTTACGATCATGTGAGTGTT
Source organism: Terribacillus saccharophilus (assembly GCF_002272075.1). Classification (GTDB taxonomy): domain Bacteria; phylum Bacillota; class Bacilli; order Bacillales; family Amphibacillaceae; genus Terribacillus; species Terribacillus saccharophilus_A. The sequence goes on along the minus strand of NZ_NPBJ01000023.1, from coordinate 56,016 downwards.
GATCGGGACAAAATGATCCAGGTGCTAACGAATCTGTTCAGTAATGCCATTAAGTTCTCTCCGGAAGGCGGAGATGTGGTCGTTTCTGTTCAGCAGCAGGAGCATCAGCTTTATGTCCATATTTCGGATGAAGGTATCGGCATACCGGATCAAGAACTGGGGCGACTGTTCCAGAAATTCAATAGACTTGATAATTCCAGCAGCCGTAAAATTGGGGGTACTGGATTAGGTCTTGCAATTTGCAAAGAAATCGTTGAAGCTCATGATGGAAAAATCATGGTCAGATCAGCGGAAGGTGAGGGCAGTGTCTTTTCAATTGTTTTGCCATTGGTTGAGGCAGATAAGCATTTCCAGTCAGAAGTCGAATGCGGCCGCCAAATAATTCTGCTTGAGGATGATCGCAGTTTAGCGCTTCTTCTGGAGGATGAGTTGAAGGATGCTGGCTTTGATGTGAGTCGATTTATAACTGGAGAGGCACTGATCAAACAGCTGCCGTATTTAAAACCAGCAGCATTCGTAATTGATTTGATGCTTGGTGAAGGTTTGGATGGCTGGGATGTCATTCATGAAATCAAACAGCATCGAGAGCTAAAGCAAATTCCGATTTTTATTTCTAGTGCTATTCAGGAAATGGACAAGGCGAAGCACTATCAAATCAATCATTATTTGATCAAACCATACCCGCCGAATAAGCTGTCGACTGTTATTTTGCAATCAATCCTGCAGCATGGAAACAAAGGATTCATTGCATTTAAAAAGGAATAATATTAAAAAAGGCAGATCCGAAAAACGGATCTGCCTTTTTTGTTACTGGTCGAACTTCTGCTCGAATTCCTGCAATTGCTGCTTTTCTTCTGCAGATGCATCGTTGTATGCAGATTGGATAGCCTCTTGCGCTGTTGCAGAGTCATCCTGGCTTGGTTTATTAGTCAAGCCCTGCACTTTTTTCTTGGCTCTCTCGAAGAAGTTTTCCATCCTAAAACCCTCCATTATGGCTTTCTGATTGATGCTTCTTCACACTATCGCTGAAACGTTCGCGGTAGACGAAAACATCGTCATGCTGCCTCACCGATTGCGCTCCTTGACTTGTGAACCGTTTAGATTTACTTCTCTTACTCATTCGTTACCCCTCCGAACGTCTAAAGAAGTAAAAGCATAACCGGCTTTACCCGATTACGCTTTTATTTTGCTCCTTGCACGCAGGAATTATGATTTGTAAAAATTGTTAATTTGCCGGAACTTCGAGCTTTAGATAAGAATGAAGGAAGGATGCAATGCCATCCTCCATATTCGATCCTGTTGTATAGTTTGCAATCTCCTTCAATGGTCCGATTGCATTGCCCATTGCAACTCCTGCACCAGCATACTCAATCATTTCTAAATCATTGTCTTCGTCACCGAAGGCGATGATGTTTTTCTGCGGTATATCATAGTAATGGGAAATTTTCTGCAGTCCGACTGCTTTACTCAGGCCTTTGCGAATGATTTCGATGATGTGGTATGGTGCACCCCATCGTCGATGCTCAATTACTTCAGCATGCTCTTTTTCAAGCGACTCCCGGATGGAAGCAACTTGGTTTTCGTGCGGATAAATGAGCAAGGAAGTTGGATCATCTTGCAATGCCTGCTTCAAGCTGCCGACTTTAATCGGATCATCTTCTTCCTCCAAGTGGAACAAATCCAGTAAGTATTGGTCGAAGCGATCGATATATACATCATCCATCACTTCTGCAATTATATTTTTCACATCAAGTTTATTGCATGTGTCCACGATTTTACGTGCAGTACGGACCGGCATAGGGGAGTGGACAGCGTCCCATTTTTTATCATCCGGATGATGGATGAGCGCTCCGTTGAAATTCACCATCGGGGTAGTGAGCCCGAGTTCACGATAATATGCCAAGGAAGCACGGTGTGGTCTTCCTGTTGCGATAACGACAACATGACCAGCATGTATTGCTGCCGCTATGGCTTTCTTATTCTTTTCTGAGATGTGTTTATCATCAGTTAAAAGTGTTCCATCTAAATCAAGTGCTATCAAATGTTTTTCCATTTATTATCACCTCTATATTGTACATTATAGTGTATCCTTCTCTTACGTATCTGTAAAGAAATCGTCAAGACGAAGGAGTTTCGATTTACAAAAGCTGCCTGGACATACTAAGATGAAGCAGTAGGTATTGGAAAACGTTGAAGAGGATGAAGTAAATGATCGTCATTAAAGAAGAAGTTTGGAACGAGGTGCCATTGCTTCGCATAGAGCAAGCAGGTGCTGAAGATCAAGAACTTCCTGTGTTTACATATTTCCATGGTTTCACTAGTGCCAGGGAACATAATCTTCCAATTGCGTACATGCTCGCTGAAAAAGGCTACCGTGTACTTTTGCCGGATGCTCTTCACCATGGTATACGAGAAGACGGTGTTAGCAGCAACAAACGCCAGATGGAATTTTTCGCAATCGTAAAGGAAAATTTATATGATTTACAGCAGATTCATCAGTATGCATCTGAAAAAAGCTTAATACAGAATAATCGCTTTGCAATTGGCGGTACAAGTATGGGTGGTATCACGGCTTGTGCTGCGCTGACACAATTTGAGTGGATCCAGGCTGGTATGGTAATGATGGGATCTCCAAAGATTGCAGCATTTGCCCGCGGTATGGTGGATGCGGTAAAGAAATCCGGTGTTGAAATGAATATACCGGAGGAAGAATTGGACCAGTTGTTTACCTCTCTTGAGAGTATCGATCTATCCCTGCATCCGGAGGCAATTGGAGATCGGCCAATGTTCTTCTGGCATGGTGATCAAGATCCTGTTGTTCCGTATATACATTCCCGCAGTTTCTATGAGATGCTGGAATACGAAGCCGCAGATCAGGAGCAGTTCACGTATGTTACGGAAGCGGGATCCGGACACAAGGTTTCCAGAAAAGCGATGCTTGCTGGAACGGCATGGCTGGAGAAGGTACTGTAGCAGTTTATTTCTATTTTGACGAAAATATGTTTAAATAGATGCAGACAAACAGTTTCTTGAACTGGGATAAAGGAGGAGCAGGAATGGATCAAGCGTTGGAAGAGAATATGCTCGGTGCACTGGAAAACGTAATCGACCCTGAATTAGGAATAGATATCGTTAACCTTGGCCTAGTGTACGGAGTAGATATAGATGAAGATGGTACTGGTATTGTTACGATGACTTTGACTGCGATGGGCTGTCCGCTGGCTGGCCATATCGAACAAGATGTCAAACGGGTCCTTATGGATATTCCAGAAGTGAAGGAAACGAAAGTGAATATTGTATGGAGTCCGCCGTGGTCTAAGGACCGCATGTCTCGTTATGCGAAGATAGCGCTAGGGATTCCGGATTAATAAGTAGCCCTCTTGCTCTGCAAGAGGGCTTTTTTTTTGCACACAGGACACTTTCCCGGCATAGGCTGAGGGTGTAAAGGGGGAAGGTTCATCGTGACGAATTCTTATGAACAATCACATCCGCAGTCCCATCATATGATGGATATGTGTAAGCAGCATAAAAATCAATATGTTATTGTGCAGCTTATGGATGGCTATCAGATGGATGGCATCGTTTTGGATGTGGATGATGAGTATGTCCATCTCGCAATACCAGCAGATGAGCAGTATGATTATGTGGAAGAGGACGACGACGAATATCGCAATCCATACGGATACCCAGGCTACGGATACGGATATGGATATCCCGGCGGACGTTTTCGCAGGCTGGTATTACCGCTTGTAGGATTGGCAGCACTCAGTCTTATTCCATGGTAAAAGAAAAAACCTTGCCAAGTGGCAAGGTTTTATTCGTGTTCTTCTCCTTTTGGAAGAACAGCAGATACAGTCCATACACCTAGACTGAAGATGATTGTCATGACGATAACTAGTGACATATCGTATGGATCACCTGACATGCTCGTCAGCACAAACGCTGCGACAGCACTTAGGACGAAAGCCCAAATAATTGTTGCGACAAACCGCATTAGTATCACCTCTATTATTCACACATATACTTCTATCATAGCAGGTTCCGGTCAAAAAGAAAATGATTCTTGTGCAAATCCTCACATGGATAGGAGAAGTGAAATTCATGCATTTCCTCGTTAGTCAGTGTTATTCCTGGGAAGGGTATCATTTAGTCCAGGCATTATTGGAAGATGGTCATGAAGTGTCAGGTCTGCATGGGCAATCCTTATCAGATAGAGAGACGCATTTAAGTATGTATATAGGGCGTCATGCTATGTTCCGCGAAGGAGTGCAGGACACAGAGTATAAAGCGCATGTCAGTTTCTTCGGTACGGCGGAGAGAAGTGTTGAAAGCAAACACCATATAGATATTAGTTATGCTGCAGACGATACTCCTGAACTAGAAAAACAAATTCTGTTACCAATCTTATACGGTGAATGGATGGCAAGAGATGAGGAAGCAGTTCAATGGCATGGCAAACGGATTTTGTTTGATGACGAATATTTCCATAGAAATGCACTGCCAATCAAATCTGTGATGCAAACAATTAGCAAGCTGTTATCAGGAGATGGAAGCATGAACAATTATCGTTTTTATACAAAAGAGGTATGTCCGGAGCAGGAAGATCGAGCAGTTATTGCTCTCACACGTAATATAAAGGATGATTTATCTAGTTTACACAAACACTATGCACAATTCAGATTCTTTTATGAATAAGCCTGCTCCGTCCAGTCAATTCTTCATTTTTTCTTAATGAATTTTGTCGCGTGGTTTTTTAGGTGTTTTACATATGGAGAGAGCTGCTCATAAGTCTCCATGATTGTGCCTGCTGTCTCCATTAAATTGAATTCTTTTTTCGGTTCCTCTTTTTTTAATTCCTCTCGTTCCGGCTCTGGCTCTGAATTCCTTCTCTTTCCAAAAAGGAATTCATCCATACGTTCGTCTCTTCTCATCACCGCACCTCCATACGTTACAGTATGTTCGCAGACAACGTCTTGTCTATGTCTTTACCTAATTTATTGAAAGGGAAGATAGATTGTTTTTACTTAACAGCTTACAGAACACGAAAAATACGTTACAATATATCTCAGATTATGCACTTTATCATGGTCATTATTTTAATTAGACCAGTCAGAACAGCTTCAGCATGATTCTTTGCTGAAGAAGGAGGAAACAACGTATGGAAAAGAAAAGAGTAGTTGTCACGGGACTAGGTGCGGTGACACCAGTTGGAAATGACGCCGCTACAACGTGGCAGAATCTCTTGGAAGGTAAATCGGGTGTGGATGTCTTAACCCGAGTAAATAAAGATGATTACCCTGCGAAGGTTGCAGCGGAAGTAAAAGATTTCAATCCTGAAGATTATATGGAAAAGAAAGATGCAAAACGCATGGATCTTTTCACACAATATGCTGTGGCAGCGAGTAAGATGGCTGTCGAAGATGCGAATCTTGAGATTACAGACGAAAATGCAAATCGCATAGGAGTATGGATCGGTTCTGGTATTGGCGGAATGGGAACATATGAAGAACAGTTCGAGAAGCTAATGACTAAAGGGCCTCGTCGTGTTAGTCCATTTTTTGTACCAATGATGATACCGGATATGGCTTCTGGCCAAGTATCCATCCAGCTTGGTGCAAAAGGAATCAACTCTTGCTCGGTTACAGCTTGTGCATCCGGAGCGAACTCGATCGGAGATGCTTTCAAGGTAATTGAACGCGGTGATGCAGATGCAATGATCACAGGCGGATCGGAAGCACCTTTAACAAAAATGGCTTTCGCTGGCTTTTCAGCTGCCAAAGCACTTTCCTTTAATGATGATCCGAAGACGGCTAGCCGTCCATTTGATGCAAACCGAGATGGTTTCGTAATGGGAGAAGGAGCGGGTATTTTAATCTTAGAATCACTTGATTCCGCTTTGGAACGTGGTGCAACGATTTATGCAGAAATCGTCGGCTACGGAGCATCTGGTGATGCCTATCATATCACTGCGCCAGCTCCAGAAGGTGAAGGTGCTGTACGTGCGATGCGTCAGGCAATGGAAGACGCTGGGTTGCAAGCAGATGATATCGACTATGTTAATGCACATGGGACAAGCACAGAGCTAAACGATAAATTTGAAACAGCCGCTTTAAAACAGCTTCTAGGAGATCATGCTTATCAGACAGCTATTTCTTCGACGAAATCAATGACAGGACATATGCTTGGTGCTGCTGGAGCAGTAGAAGCGATTATTTGTGTCAAAGCAATCCAAGACGGTATGATTCCACCAACAATCAATCAGATGGAGAAAGATCCGCTTTGTGATTTGGATTATGTACCAAACGTGAAACGTGAGAAGAAAGTTCGCGCCGCTTTGAGTAATTCCCTTGGTTTCGGCGGCCACAATGCTGCACTTGTATTCAAGCAATATCAGTGATTTAGAGAACCTCCTAATTCTTAGGGGGGTTTTTTATTTTTTCAATCATATAATACAAGAATAAATCTTTGCTGGTTGGTCATAATGTATCCTACTACAAGCCACACGGCACGCGCTCCCTACACCCAATGGTTTTAGCTGCATGCAAGCGCGTACCGGAGTCGGATTAGCAGAATCGAAAAGCAAAGTGAGGGTTATCTATGTTATTTATGCATGATATTTGGGTGAACTGGTTTGAAGGAGAAGAGAATGGCTATAATGTATGCTCCTTTCATGAATGGCGAAAGGAAGACGGCATCGAACTGCTCGATCAGGTACCGCTGCTCTACATAGAAGATGCGCTGTTCGCATACATCGAAAATGATTTGAGGGAGCTTCCAAAGCCAATGTTAGACATGATTCACCGGAAAGCGTTCCTTCGCAAGAATCAAGAGCGAATCGCCATCGACTATGCTTGCATTGTAACGAACGGAAAAGCAATCCTTGCAATCGATACGATGGGGTATATCACGCCTGTCAGAAAAAGCAGGCTAATTCCCCGGCAGGAGCGGCTAGTTTACCAGATGATTGAAGATGCTCATCCCGAAATCTTTAACTGGCAGGAAGAAGAGGAAAAGAAAGAGTACCACATCCTATCCCTGAAACCCGATTTAATGGTTGGACTCACAAGAAAAGAGAGACAGCTGAAGCAGCTTCTAATGATGACGATGGATCAGCTAGAGACGAGTGAGAATTTGGAACAGGTCAGATACTGGCTCACAGAATGGAAACCTGAGGAGTATCATATGAATCGTTCACTAGCATTTCAGGAAGCATGGCAGAAGCTATACGATGGAGTTTCCGTAGGATGGAGCAAGAAGCAAGAAGAGCTATGCGAAAAGATGGTAAAAGGCCAGCCTTTCTACGAAAAACTATGGGAGCTTGAACAAAATGATCAGGCAAAAACTTCATAAAAAATAACCGGCAGTTAGCTGCCGGTTATTTTTTATTTTCCGCGACCTAATCCCATCGCTTTTTTTGCTTTGCGTAATGTTTTGTTTGCAACTGCTTGTGCGCGTTCTGCGCCCTTATCAAGCACTTCATCCAAGGCATCGCTTTCCATCCATTCGTAATAACGCTGCTGGATAGGAGATAGCATGTTAACGACTGCATCCGCAACCGCTTGTTTGAATTCACCATACCCGCTGTCTGCAAATTCCTGTTCGCTTTTCTCGATTGTCTTATTTGTTGCAACCGAATAGATTGTAAGCAAGTTGCTGACACCCGGTTTGTTTTCTTTATCATAGCGAACGATGCCCTCGGAATCGGTAACCGCACTCTTGATTTTCTTCTCGATTTGCTTCGGTTCATCCAGGATGAAAATAGAAGCTTTTAAATTCGCATCGGATTTACTCATCTTCTTCGTCGGTTCTTGCAGGGACATGATCCGTGCACCGACTTTCGTGATTTGGATATCCGGTACAGTAAAGATATTATTGAAACGGTTGTTGAAACGTTCTGCTACATTGCGAGTCAGCTCCAAATGCTGCTTCTGATCATCGCCGACCGGAACGATATCCGTATTGTATAGAAGAATATCGGCAGCCATAAGCGGTGGATACGTTAGTAAAGCAGCTGAAACACCATCCTTACCATCGGATTTATCTTTGTACTGTGTCATGCGTTCCAATTCACCGATATAGCTGATCGATTGGATCATCCATCCTAGCTGCGTATGCGCAGGTACTTCGGATTGAATGAAGAGAACGGATTTCTCTGGATCGATTCCAGCAGCTAAATAGAGTGCTGCAAGAGAACGGATCTGCTGTTTCAGCTTTAATCTGTCCTGCGGTACAGTGATCGCATGTTCATCAACAATACAGAAGTAGCATTGGTTCTCTTCCTGCAGAGCAGGAAATTGGCTAAGTGCGCCGATGTAGTTGCCCAGTGTCAAGCTGCCGCTTGGCTGGATACCTGAAAAAATTGTTTTCATCTTAAATCATCCTCCTAAAAAAAGACACAAAAAAATCCATTCGCTGCCTGCATTTGCTGCAGGGACGAATAGACCGCGGTGCCACCCTAATTATCCTTCTAAATGAAGGATCACTTGATGCAGTTAACGCCTGCTTAAACGGCGGGAGACAATCCCGCAGCTCCAAAAACCCAATTTCCGCTACCCATGGTGCTTGTTCCCACCAGCCACAAGCTCTCTTAAACCAGAGGAGTACCGTACTATATTTCCTTCGTCGCTTTTATAATCCTGTTAGTTATTCATTATATGCATCTTGCGACCGGTTTGCAAGCTGGTCTCTCAGATGAGGTAGTAGATCGCAAGAAGGATGAGTAAAATTCCGATAAGTACAAATGTCTGGAATCGAATATAGGAAAGAAAAGTGCGATTCACCCATTCAGACGGAGCTCCATTCTCATCAAAATCATAAAGACCGCGACTTGTAAATTTACCAAACTTACGGAAACTGTAAACAATCCCGTCCAGGACCCGGCCTTTAATGACTACCAAGATCAACGTGACTACAAAATAGAAGAAAGCCACATAAAATACTGCATTTATAAGATGAAATAAATCTTTTGCATCTCCTGTCAGGAAGACAGTGAGAGTAATGAGCAAATTGATGACTAGTAAAATCCAATTCCATTTCCCCAAAATATTACCCGCCTTACAATATAGTTTTAAAAGCAAGTATATCATACCTAGGTAAATGATAATTTGTAAATAGATTCCCTTCCGCACCTGTGGCGTATTTAGTACTAGTTGAATTGATTCAATTGTGTAAAAAGCATAAAATTTAAGCAAATTTAATGAAAATAAACTAGTTAATAAGTCCTATTTTTTGTTATGAAAATGCAATGTTTTCGCACTTTTGTAAAATTGCTATAAATTTAGGGGTGCACAAATTGTGAGAAAACTTGTATAATTCTAATTGCGAACAAGTTGTTCGTAGAAAAGTGATAAAATTTAGAATTTTTGGGGAGGTCATGTTTTACATGAGAAAGACGAACTGGTTATTACTTGCACTTGTTTTAGTTCTTAGTTCTTTCCTTGCAGCATGTTCGGGCGGTTCTAGCAGTTCCGGCGGCAGCGGAGGAGACAGTGGCAGCGGAGACAGCGCTTCAGGCTCTGCAAACGGCGATCAAATTTTCAATATGCCTATCACTGATGAGATCCCATCCATGGATCCATCTAAAGTTGAGGATGCCCTGGGTATCCAATGGGTTTCCGAGGTTATGGAGGGTCTATACCGTTTAGATGAAAACGGAAAACCTGTTCCAGGTATGGCTGATGGCGAACCTGAAATCAGTGAAGATGGTTTGACTTATACATTCAAGATTAAAGACAATGCTGAATGGAGCAATGGTGAACCAGTAACAGCGCAAGACTTCGTATACGCTTGGCAGCGTGCTGTTGATCCAGCTACAGCTTCTGAATATGGTCCATATATGATGGGCGGCGTTGTAAAGAACGCTACACAGATCTCTTCAGGAGAAATGGATCTTGAAGAACTGGGAGTACAAGCGGAAGACGATAAGACATTGGTAGTAGAACTTGAAAAAGAAGTTCCATACTTCCAGTCCATGACTACTTTTGCTACATTCTTCCCACTTAATCAGAAATTCGTTGAAGAGCAAGGAGATCAGTTCGGTCTAGAACCAGAAAACATCCTTTCCAACGGACCTTTTGAAATGACAGAGTGGAATCACTCTCAAAGCATGAAATTCGTGAAAAACGAAACATATTGGGATGCTGAAACAGTTCAGCTTGAAGAGTTGAACCTGACAGTTGTTAAAGATACATCAACTGGTGTAAACCTTTACGAAACTGGCGAACTTGACAGAGCAGGATTGAGTGCTGACTTTGTTGATCAGTACATCAACGATGCTAACTTCATCACTGAACCAGAACCGACTGTATTCTACTTGAAAATGAACCAAAAACGCGGTGGCGAAGATGATACACCATTCGCTAACGAAAATGTACGTAAAGCAGTTGCGCAAGCAATTAATAAAGAAGACTATGTTAACGTAATCCTAAACAACGGATCTACTGTAATTGACGGCCTAATGCCTGCAGATTTCGTATCTGGCCCAGACAATAAAGATTTCCGTGAAACAAACGGGTCCCTTCTTCCTTATGACCTAGAAGCTGCACAAGCTGCTTGGGAAAAAGCGAAAGAAGAGCTTGGCACAGATGAAATTACAATTGAAATGCTAGGTGATGACGGCGACACAGCTGCCCAAACATCTGCATACTTTAAAGACCAGTTGGAGAAAAACCTTCCTGGCCTAACAGTTGAAAACAAACAAGTACCATTCAAACAGCGTCTAGAGCTTGATAATGCACAAGATTACGATCTTCAAGTAGCTGGTTGGGGTCCTGACTATGTGGATGCAAACACGTTCATGAACCTTTGGGTGACTGACGGTGCTAACAATGGTATGAGCTACTCCAGTGAAGAGTATGACGCATTGATTGAATCTGCTAACGGCGAACATGCTGGCGATCCAGAAGCTCGTTGGAACGACTTCCTTGAAGCTGAAAAATTATTGATGGAAGACGCAGCGATTGCACCACTTTATCAGCGTTCCCGCTCTGCTTTGCAAAGTCCGAAAGTCCAAAACGTATTCAAAAACGCTTCTGGTCCTGACTACGAGTACAAGTGGGCATACGCAGATAATGCGGCTGCTGAACAATAATAATTTCATAGTCTTTTAACTGAATAAGGTATAAAAGGCAAGAGAGAGTATATCCAACTTGATTGGCTTATACTCTCTTTTACCTGTTAACGCGCATTTTGTCGGATAATAACAAATTTTCAAAATTTAAGGAGGACAAGAGCTATGGGTAAATATATCGCACAGCGCATAGGCTATATGCTTATCACCCTATTCCTGATTGCTACCATTTCATTCTTCCTGATGCACTTCCTGCCAGGGACGCCAATTACGAATGAAAATAAATTATCACCAGAACAAAGAGAAATTATCTTGGAAACGTATGGATTAAATGATCCACTGCCAGTTCAATATGTAAAATATATGGGTGGACTAGTTACAGGTGATTTGGGAGTTTCTTTCCAATATGACAACCGTGGTGTAACGCAAATATTGATGGATAGAATAGGACCTTCTATGCAGTTAGGAGCACAGGCACTATTGATTGGTACAATCCTTGGAGTCCTTCTCGGACTGGTAGCAGCAATCTACCATAATGGTTTCATGGATTACACATCAACAATCGTTGCCGTTTTGGGAACATCTATCCCTTCATTCGTATTTGCGGCATTGTTGCAGTATGTACTTGCTGTACAGTTGGGCTGGTTCCCTGTAGCAACGTGGGAAGGATTCAGTTATACAATACTTCCTACGATAGCACTGGCGATATTCCCAATGGCCACCTGCGCAAGGTTTGTCAGGACAGAGATGATTGAGGTACTTGGCGAAGAGTATATTACAACTGCAAGAGCTAAAGGTTTGAAAGGCTCAGCTATCATTTTCAAGCATGGTATCCGTAATGCGCTCATTCCTTTGATTACGGTATTAGGCCCATTAGCAGTTGGCTTGCTTACCGGAACGTTGGTTATCGAAAAAGTATTTGCTGTACCAGGTATCGGTCAGCAGTTCGTAAGCTCGGTTACAACAAACGATTTCCCTATTATCATGGGAACTACACTTCTATTTGCTGTATTCTTTATTGTAATGCTTCTGATTATCGATATCCTTTACGGATTGATTGATCCTCGAATCAGACTGGCTGGAGGTAAATAACATCATGGAGAATCCTAAAAAGAACGTTGATAAGAATTTATTTCAGCTAGCCAACCGTCCCGAGGAACAAGGGGATAAGATAGCAAGACCAAGTACTACGCTATTACAGGATGCTTTCAGAAGTCTTAGAAGAAATGTGTTCGTGATGATATCTATCATCTTGCTTGTATTTATCCTTGCAATGAGTATCATCGTACCTATGGTGTCTGATCATAGCTATACTGAGCAAGATCTGAATGCTTCCCTTATGAAACCGCGTGTACCTGGCTTGGAGAAAATGGGTATCTTTGACGGTAAAGAAACAAAGAACTTCGTTGGTAATAATGTACAAGCTGCAACGCAAAAAGCAAATGTAGCTTATGACAATGCTTCCGATTATATGGATGTTGAAGTTGTAAGTGAAGGGAACGGTTCTCCTAACTCTGCGGAAGTTAAGGTAACTTACGACAAATACGGAGCAAAAGACATGGCAGACGACTATTATTACTTTGGTACAGACCGACTTGGCCGTGACCTATGGGTACGTGCTTGGCAAGGTACCCGTATTTCCTTGCTAATCGCTTTTGTTGCTGCTGCAATTGATTTGGCTATCGGTGTTGCGTATGGCGGTATCGCTGGTTACTTTGGCGGAAGAGTAGATAATTACTTGATGCGATTCTTGGAAGTAATTGTTGGTTTACCGAACTTGGTAGTCGTAATTCTAATGATTCTAATACTAGACCCTGGATTATGGGCCATTATCATTGCGCTGTCGATAACAGGATGGACGAGTATGGCCCGAATTGTACGGGGTGAGGTACTGAAACTAAGAGGGCAGGAATATGTATTGGCTGCTCGCACACTTGGTGCTTCTAACTCGAAAATAATCGGCAAACACTTAATACCGAACGTTTCTGGGTTAATCATTGTTAATACAATGTTTACAATCCCATCTGCTATATTCTTTGAGGCTTTCCTAAGCTTCATTGGTTTAGGCTTGCCAGCTCCAGATGCTTCCCTAGGTACGCTTATCAATGATGGTTTCACATCCATCCTGATTACGCCGCACGTTATTATCTGGCCGGCTATCTTGATTTCTTTGATTATGATTTCCTTCAATATCCTAGCAGACGGACTACGCGATGCGTTTGATCCGAAGATGCGTAACTAATTAAAGGCGGTGAACCGAGATGGAAAAAATTCTTGAAGTGAAAGATTTGAAAGTCTCCTTCAAAACACATGGGGGAGAGGTACAAGCGGTTCGCGGAGTTACCTTCGATCTTCACAAAGGAGAGACACTCGCAATCGTAGGTGAGTCTGGTTCAGGAAAATCTGTAACAACAAAAACACTCATGGGTCTGCTCCCAAAGCCCCATGGCTTTGTAAAAGAAGGCAGCATTACCTTCGACAATAAAGATATTACGAAACTAAAAGAATCAGAACTTCAAAAGATCCGCGGGAAAGACATCTCAATGATCTTCCAGGATCCAATGACTTCCTTGAACCCGACTATGAAAGTCGGAACGCAAATCATGGAAGGCTTGATCAAGCACCAAAATATGGGCAAAGCAGAAGCACGTGAGAAAGCAATAGAGCTGATGAATTTGGTGCAAATTCCGAATCCTGAAGCTCGGATGAAACAATATCCGCATCAATTCTCAGGTGGTATGCGTCAGCGTGTCGTAATTGCTATTGCGCTGGCATGTAATCCAAGAGTTTTGATTGCCGATGAACCGACAACTGCATTGGATGTAACTATTCAAGCTCAGATTCTAGAATTGATGAAAGACATTCAAAAGAAAGTAGATACATCTATCATCTTCATTACTCATGATCTGGGTGTCGTTGCCAACGTAGCAGACCGAGTAGCAGTAATGTATGCTGGGAAGATCGTTGAGATCGGAACAGTTGATGAAGTGTTCTACAATCCGAAACACCCGTACACATGGGGTCTGCTCGGTTCCATGCCGACACTTGAGAGTGACGAAGAGGAACTGTTTGCAATTCCGGGTACACCTCCTGATTTGATTGCACCTCCAAAAGGGGATGCCTTTGCAGCGCGTAACAAATTCGCGCTTGAAATTGACTTTGTCGAACAGCCGCCTATGTTCAAGGTGTCCGATACGCATTATGCAGCGACATGGCTTTTGCATGAAGATGCACCGAAGGTCGAGCCGCCTGAGTCAGTGAAGAAGCGGATCGAGTCAATGGACCATTCTGAGGAGGCGACGCGATAATGAGTCAGGAAAAATTACTTGAGATCAAGAATCTGAAGCAGCATTTCAAACTTGGAAGAAATAACGTCGTCAAAGCAGTCGATGGATTGACGTTTGATATTTATAAAGGGGAGACATTCGGACTTGTAGGCGAGTCAGGCTGTGGTAAATCTACAACTGGTCGCTCTATCATCCGTCTGTACAACTCCACAGATGGTGAAGTGCTTTTCAAAGGAGAAAACGTCCAAGGAAAGAAGAACAAATCTGAGTTGAAGAAATTCAACCGTCAGATGCAAATGATTTTCCAGGATCCGTATTCTTCCTTGAACCCGCGTATGACTGTTATGGATATCATTGCAGAAGGTATCGATATTCATGGCCTAGCGAAAAACGCTGAAGAACGAAAAGCAAAAGTTTACGAATTGCTGGAAACAGTTGGTTTGAATAAAGAGCATGCCAACCGCTATCCGCATGAATTCAGCGGTGGTCAGCGTCAGCGTCTTGGTATCGCCCGCGCCTTGGCAGTAGACCCAGAATTTATCATTGCTGATGAGCCGATTTCAGCGCTTGATGTATCAATTCAGGCACAGGTTGTCAACTTGATGAAGCAGCTTCAAAAGGAAAAAGGACTCACTTACCTGTTCATCGCCCATGACCTTTCAATGGTAAAATACATCAGTGATCGAATTGGTGTTATGTACTTCGGTAAACTAGTTGAGCTTGCAGATGCAGAGGAGCTTTATAAGAATCCAGTGCATCCGTATACACGCTCCCTTCTTTCCGCGATTCCGCTTCCGGATCCAATCTACGAGCGCAATCGTAAACGTATCGTATATGATCCAAGTCAGCATGATACGAGCGAAGAGCCTGAATTCCGTGAGATTAGTCCAAGACATTGGGTATTGTGCACTTCGAAGGAATTTGAGGAATACAAAAAAGAAAAACAGAACACTGTTACAAACTAATGTGCAAAACCGCAGCCATGAGCTGCGGTTTTTTTGTGTTATTTTAGGTTTGCTCCATGAAAAAATAGGTTAAGTAGGAAGAGGAGGTATAATCCGACATAAACTTGGTGATTTCGTCAAAGACTTGGGAAAACAGGTTTCATCTGCCAAATATCTCCCTTATAATGAAACTAACTACCAAATAGGAGATTGATAGAATGGGAAAATTCAAGAAGTCGATGATGAGTGCAGCACTTGTTGTTACAGCGTTAATGCCAACAGCTGCGTTTGCAGCTAATGAAGGAGAGCAATTGGAAGGAAAGCAGCTTACTGCCCGTTCCTCGACTGTCGAAACATATGAAGTGCCGCAAGTAATGAAACGATTTACATATTCATCAGATTTATCCTTTGAGTATCCCGATGCTGTCAGAGGTATATATGTGACAGGACCTAGTGCAGGGGGAGCGAAATTCGACAGCTTGGTGAAGATGGTGGACGAAACAGATCTCAATGCA
This sequence comes from Terribacillus saccharophilus, assembly GCF_002272075.1. Classification (GTDB taxonomy): domain Bacteria; phylum Bacillota; class Bacilli; order Bacillales; family Amphibacillaceae; genus Terribacillus; species Terribacillus saccharophilus_A. The sequence continues at coordinate 40,202 of NZ_NPBJ01000023.1, read as the reverse complement.
ATGGTCATCGATATTAAGGACGATCATGGTAACATTACATACACGCCTGATAAAAAATCTCCATACTACGACATAGCACAAAACTACATAGACGACCCGCAAAAGATGCTGAAGGAATTAGAGAAGCATAAGATATATCCGATTGCCCGTATTGTCGTGTTCAAAGATACGTTATTAGCCGAGAAGAAGCCAGAGCTATCCTTCCGCAATCCGGACGGCAGCGTGTGGAAGAATGGACGCGGGGAAGCATTCGTCAGTCCGTTTCAGCATGAAGTATGGGAATACAATGTGGAGCTGGCAAAGGAGGCTGCTATGATGGGCTTCCAGGAGATTCAGTTTGATTACGTCCGATTCCCGGAAGGATTTGAGACGAAGGACGATGAACTACAGTATGACCTTGGGGATTATACTAATGAAGATACAGACAATGTACAGAAACGCGTGAATGCCGTAACTGATTTTGTAGCATATGCAAAAGAGGAATTATCCAACTATGATGTCCAGACATCGGTTGATATATTTGGCTACGCAGCGACTCTGGAGGAAGCACCGGGGATCGGGCAGAACTTCTCTAAAATTTCATCTAATGTCGATGTCATTTCTTCGATGATTTATCCGAGCCACTGGACGTCTTACTTCGGATTGGATGTTCCGAATGATCACCCATATGAACTGACGGCTGAATATGCCAAAGTGGAGAATGACGTGTTAGGTAAGCTTGAGAACAAACCAGTATCAAGACCGTGGATTCAGGATTTCGAAGCACCATGGGTGTCCTCTAAACAGTATGGCAAGCAGGAAGTAGAAGATCAGATTCGTGCGCTAAATGAGAATGGAATCGATGAATTTCTCATTTGGAATGCAGCGAACAACTATACAGAAGGTGTCGATTTTACACCATAATTCGAAACAGCCTCTCTTTTGGGAGGCTGTTTTGTTTATGTAGAGTGTTCGCGGGTATAACTATGATATACATTCGCTGAAGGAGCTGCCTTATGAATTGGTATGAGAAACTGAGCAAGTATTTTCCGATAGAAGAAATGAAATCGAAGGAGCATATGGAATTACTGTTGAAAGAGAAGGCTGATGTATATTTCAAGGATGAGAGCGAAGAGCATGTCCTGATGTATGCAGAATTCGACCATTTTCTATTTATCGATTATGTATATGTCGCTGCTAAAACACGCGGACAAGGCATCGGAGGCAAGCTTATTGATAAGCTGAAGAAACGCGCAAAGCCAATTCTGCTAGAAGTGGAACCGCTGCAGTATGAGGATTCTGATTCCCAAAAACGTCTTCGTTTCTACGAAAAACAAGGATTCCAGCACGCCAAGATGATTGGCTATAACCGCCGTTCCCTTGCCACAGCAGAGGAGAATCCGATGGAAATCCTGTACTGGGCGCCAAATGGGGAGACAGAGGAGGAGATATTCGCTGCAATGAGGGATATGTACGAACAGATTCATACTTACAAGGATAAACAGCTGTATGGAGAGTCCTATCAGGAATCTGATGAAGTGTTGACATTTTCTAAAGATACGGAGAAGGATAGTATTTTTGATACATTGAAAGAAAATCAAAAATAACTTATTAAAATGGGTTTTAAACCTTTTAGGCAGGGTAAATAGGAACCATAACACCGTTGCATACGTATATTTGTGTAAAAACTGTGGTATCTTTCAGGAAGTCTTTTAATAACTTGACCACTGTAGTATACTTGTACATAGAGAGATTAAATTAAAATTATTTTAAATAAAATCTTTCCATGGGCAAAGAAATAGAAACATATTCTGTATTGAGGAGTGAAGTTTAATGGTAACACTTTATACCTCACCAAGTTGTACATCTTGCCGCAAAGCTAAAGCTTGGTTAGAAGAGCACGATATTCCGTTCACAGAGAGGAACATCTTCTCCGAGACATTATCACTTGATGAAATCAAGGAAATCCTGCGTATGACAGAAGATGGTACAGATGAGATCATCTCTACACGCTCAAAGGTTTTCCAAAGCCTAAATATGAACTTAGATCAATTACCATTGAAGAAGTTATATAGCTTGATTCAAGAAAACCCAGGTCTATTGCGACGTCCGATCATCCTTGATGAGAAGCGTTTGCAGGTAGGCTACAATGAGGATGAAATTCGCCGCTTCTTGCCAAGAACTGTGCGTACATTCCAGTTGCGTGAAGCACAGCGTATGGTCAACTGACCTTATACAGACAAAGGACGTGGATCCATTGGGATCTGCGTCTTTTTTCTTTCCAGCTTCCCTTGGATGACAAATTATCTGAAATGCGCTACAATGGACAGAATCCTTCTAAGGGCATTCGCCTTTTTTCGGCAATCTTAAGCCTTTCTGTTTTCCTTACGGGAGGATTTATCATAAAATAGAAATACACACAGAAAAAGTTAGATTGAGGGTAAGGGAATACGGGAAGTGTAAAGGCAAGAGGGCGTTTTTCACCTGCCACTTTACTGGAGGGAGAGAAAACCATGGAAATAGAAAGAATAAATGAAAATACAATTAAATTTTTTATATCTTATATAGATATTGAAGATCGCGGCTTTGATAAAGAAGATATTTGGTATAACCGTGAACGAAGTGAGCAATTGTTCTGGCAGATGATGGATGAAGTCAATTATAAAGAGGACTTCAATGTCGAGGGGCCGCTATGGATTCAAGTGCAGGCCATGGATAAAGGATTGGAAATTGTCGTAACAAAGGCTCAGCTATCTAAAGATGGAGAAAGTTTAGAGCTGAACGTCGATGATAAAACAATTCAATCTTCTGTAGAGGAGAAAGTCGATTCTGTCCTCGAGGAAAAATTCGGCTCACATCAGCAAGATGGGGAAGAAGAGGATGAAGAGGAATTATCCTTCGTTATTCAATTCCGTGACTTTGAGGATGTGATTCAGCTTAGCCACTACTTTGAAGAGACGTATGGCATCGAAAACAGATTATTCCATTACAAAGACAGATATATGCTGTATGTAGAATTCGATGACACTATTCTTGGAGATGATGAGCAGGAAGATGTTCTAAGTCAGATCCTTGAATTCGGCTATGATTCCCAGACAACGATTTATCGATTGGAAGAATACGGCAAGGTGATATTCGCTGAAAACGCACTTACTAACGTGAAGCAATACTTCCCTCGTAAATAGACATTCATTACAGAATGTCTATTTTTTTGTGCTTAAATTTGCTTTTTTGGTCAGTTTTTCAGCGCTGGCAATTTCTTGATATATACTAAACTCAAGGAGGTGATAGATATGTTGCAGGCACAGTTAGAGGATGGCAGACTCATCCTGCTTGCTGCACATCAAAGAGAGCAAATCCATAATTTTAGAAAGCGGCGTTTTCTCTGTCCAGCCTGCAGAAAGTCAGTCATCATACGTGCTGGCAAGAAGGTTATTCCTCATTTCGCACATGAACAAATCCACGACTGCGAGCTGGACGGAACCGGGGAGAGTTTATACCATATGCGAGGTAAGCTGCAGCTGTTTTATTGGCTGAAAAAGCAAGGCTATGCTGTCAAATTGGAGGAATGCGTAAAAGAATCGGCTAGACGTCCAGACTTGCTGCTGCATGCCCCTAGTGGAAGAGAGCTAGCTATTGAATATCAATGTGCATCCATATCGGATGAAGAGCTGCTGCGACGTAATGAAGCATATGAGCGAAATGGAATTATTCCCATATGGATTCTAGGAGGAAATCGTTTAAAACGTACATCTACTTATATGCTCGACCTGCCGAAACGAGAACAGCGCTTCCTAATGCAACACAAGCAGAGCATGCCTTTACAGCTATTATATTATTGTTCAAACACTGAGACTTTGTGTAACGTCCAGCATATTCTCCTTACAGGTAAAAAACAGACTATCGGTCAGTTCTTTTTCCGTCCACTCCAGAGATTACGTTTCCCCCAATTATTCCATACCCTCCCGAAAAAACTTCTAGAAATCAATCAGGCATGGCATAGTATCCAAGCAAGAGCGATAGCGAAACCGCTAACATTTGCTTCTGCTCCTATAAAGCGCTGGGTAACACGATTGTATGATAACGGATTGCTGCTACAAGATATTCCACTATATATTTTGCAGCCTGTTGAATCCCAGTATCAAATGTCTGTGCCACCATATATTTGGCAGACTGATTTGTGGCTTGAGCAATTGGATCACATACCTGTCATGGAAAGCGTATCTCTCAATCGGCTAGTGTATGTCTGCAGAAAATGGGAAGTCAATACAAATCCGTTTGCCATATCTTCCAATAAACATCCCGTGGAATCATACATGCAGCGTCTATGCCAGCACGGCTGGTTCGATCAAATTGATTCCGAGACCTTTGTAAAGAAAAAGGGATTATCTCTATTCTGAGGGATATTCTTCGCATGATTCTCATGCTTTTATATATAATATAAGAGAGAAAATGCTTATAGTTGAAGGATTTTCCCTAATAAAATTCGAAATAGTTATTGGAACAGAAAAGGTAAGCAGCATTGGAGGAGGATGTTCGTGTCAAAATCAGCTAAATCTTTACCAAAACGAAGCGAGGTACCAGTAGAAAACACTTGGAACCTAGAGAATATATTCGCAACAGATGACCTGTGGGAGGAAGAGCGCAAAGCATTGTCTGAGGATGGAGATAAGATTTCTGCATTCCAAGGCAAGCTTGAAGAATCCGCAGACACGCTGTATAAGATGTTCAAACTACAGGATGAATTATCTGAGCGTATCGGCAAGCTTTATACATACGCGCATATGCGTTATGACCAGGATACGACGAACGGGCATTATCAAGCACTGCAATCAAAAGCGGAGTTATTGATTACGCAGATCTCAAGTAAGATGAGCTATATTGTTCCAGAGTTACTTGCAATCGATGAGAGCCGCATCCAATCGTTCCTGAAAGAAAATGATGATCTTAAAGTGTACGAGCATACCTTGAACGAAATCAGCCGTCAGCGTGCGCATGTGCTGTCTGAGAAGGAAGAGACATTACTTGCTCAAGCTTCCGAAGTGACCGATAATGGCTCTGCTACCTTTGGTATGCTTAACAACGCAGATTTAACTTTCCCGAGCATCAAGAATGAAGAAGGGGAAGAAGTTGACGTTACGCATGGCCGTTATGTCACATTCCTTGAATCGAAGGATCAGCGTGTCCGCCGTGACGCATTCAAGTCCATGTATGATACATTCGGTCAATTCCGCAATACTTTTGCTTCAACACTTTCAGGTACAGTGAAGAAGAATAACTTCTACGCGAAAGTAAGGAATTATGAGTCAGCCCGTCAGTCTGCGCTGGATAATAATAAAATTCCTGAACAGGTTTATGATAACCTCGTAGAAGCTGTCAATGAGCGTCTGCCGTTGCTTCATCGTTATGTGGCACTCCGCAAGAAGGTGCTTGGTATTGATGACTTGCATATGTATGATCTTTACACACCGCTAGTGAAAGATGTCGACATGAAAGTGTCATATGACGAAGCGAAGGATTTCGTTCTTAAAGGACTGGAGCCATTAGGTGAAGAATATCAGTCTATCCTGAAGGAAGGCTTTGAGAACCGCTGGGTTGATGTGGAAGAGAACAAGGGGAAACGCAGTGGTGCGTACTCATCAGGAGCGTATGGAACAAACCCTTATATCCTGATGAACTGGCAGGATAACGTCAATAATCTGTTCACGTTGGCACATGAGTTCGGACATTCGGTGCATAGTTATTATACACGCAAAAATCAGCCATACAGATATGGTAACTATTCCATTTTTGTTGCCGAGGTTGCATCTACGTGTAATGAAGCTTTGCTGAATGAATATATGATCAATAACGTGGATGATGAGCAAGAGAAGCTGTATTTGCTGAATCACTTCCTTGAAGGATTCCGCGGCACTGTTTTCCGTCAGACGATGTTTGCTGAGTTTGAGCATATGATTCATAAGCATCAGCAGGACGGTGAAGTGCTTACAGCAGAGAATCTGACGTCCATGTATTATGATTTGAACAAGAAATACTTCGGCGAGGGTTTAACAATCGATGAAGAAATCGGTTTGGAATGGGCACGAATTCCTCATTTCTACTACAATTACTATGTATATCAATATGCTACAGGCTACGCAGCTGCTACTGCACTATCTGCTAAGATCCTTGAAGAAGGACAGCCTGCTGTTGATAAATATGTAGGATTCCTCAAGGCTGGAAGCAGCGACTATCCAATTGAAGTACTGAAGTCCGCTGGAGTAGATATGACGAATAAACAGACTATCCTGTCTGCACTCGATGTATTCGAGGAGAAACTGGACGAAATGGAAAAACTATTGCAGAAATAAAAAGAAAACCGGCGCTAACGCGTCGGTTTTTTCATGCCTTTGAATGTTCTTTTTCTGGTAAAGAAAAAGCATGCGGCTAGTAATGATAAAAATAGCAAAGGCAATGTAATCGCCAAGGAAACGAAATGAAGCATACCGAGAATGTTGAAACATAAAGCCAAAATAACCAAGGCGATCAACAGGATACCGATTCCTTTCATCATGCCACCTCCGACTATCATCACTTTATGCAGGTATGGAAAAGACTAGACTAAGAGAGCTTGTGACTTTTTTGTGAAATTGTGCACATAACAGTTGCCATCTAATATTACATTATGGTACATTATATTTGTGAGAAACATCACAAACAAGTCCCCTTTGTTTGGATTATTGTTCTCCCATCCCCTCAGTAGAAGTTATACATGCAAAAAGGTCTGCCGAAAGGCAGGCCTTTTTGTTATGTTTTCCACTTTTTTAAGAACTGGTGAACGGAACGGCTGAAGCTGTCCAAATCCTCAAAATGGATGCTATGACCGCATTTATCAAACTGTTCGGCTTCAACTTCCGGCCGCAGCTGCTTCATCTCTTCCCATACTTCTTCCGACAAGATAGGGGAGTGGGCACCGCGCATAAGCAATGTTGGACATGTAACTTTTTGATAGGTATCCGTATAATCACCATTCAGATAATCCTGCGATTGCTTAATACCTTTTGAATCGAAGCATAACCTCCAGCCGTCTTTTGCCTCATACGCACTCTCTGCGTAATATAGGAAGTGGTTTTCATTCTGTACTTGTTCGATACTGTGAGACAGAGCAGCAAGCGTATCTGCAGGCTGCTGGAACTTTAAGGCATATGTTAGTTCACCAGAAACCTTATGCCCCATATCCTCTATAATCAGTCCAGTTATACGGTCTGGATACTTGGCTGCAAATTGATAAGCAGTCACACCGGATAAAGAATGACCGAGCAAGACGATATATTTCGTTTCGCCAATCTCTTCAAGTAAAGCCTCCAAATCCTGAAGGTAAGAGTCTCGGTCATACCCGGTCAGTTCCGCTGAATGACCGCTCCTGCCATGTCCCCTCAGATCAGGGGCGATAATTCGCCAACCTTTTGTTCTTTCCATAAATGGTTTGTAAAGAGTCGCTCGTGCAAATAAGCCATGCATGAGTACAAGTACATAATCTGACTCTGCACCGTTGTCCAAATACGCTAGCTGCAAGCCATTTGAATTGAAAAAATGCTGTTCCATATGTTTAGACCTCCTCTGTACATTTTCTTCGATTCCCGATTCCAGACAATGAAAAACAGCCGCACATAAGTGCGGCTGTCTGGTATAAGTGCAGCAAAAAGTTATTCAGCTTTCGAAGTAATATTATATTTCCAGAAAGTATCGTGTTTGATCGGAATGCGTTCTACCATCTGTTTCAATTGTAGCTTTTTCATTTCCTTTTCTGTCTGCGCATTCGTCCAATCATAAATCAATGAGATTTCCCTGCTTCCAACGAATTTATAGCTGGAAAGAAACTCTTCAACGGGCGGTTTTGCCGCTGGCTGTGGATCTCTTTGCAGCATCTGGTGCAGGACATTGACATAGACATCGTAGCTATATAAACCGGAAATTTTAATACCAGAGTCTTCTTCGGATTCATTAAAGAAGACAATGGAAGGTGACTCGTCAATTTCCAGTTCCTTCGAAAGCTTCACATCGCATTGAAATGCTTTTTTAGCTGAAGCAGAATACATATCGTCATGAAACTCTTCCAGATCGAGTTTAGCAATTTTAGCACATTCAATCAGAATTTCATCTGCGGTAATATCCTGTTTGTTTAAAAACAGTGCCTCCTGAATAGTACGGAGGAAGCGGGTACCAGCCTTTCTTCCTTGCAATTCCGCTGCTTTTATCGCAAGCGAGGTGCGCCATGGGAAGGAAACGGCATTGCTCAACAAGATATTATCCGGCTGTAGAACCGTTTTCGGGTAACTGCACTCGCTTCGATCACGAACGAGTGGCTGATAATCTCCTGTCAGTATAGGGCGTAAAGTGAAATATTGACCATATTCCATTGTAAGTTTCTTGAGAAAAGGCTCGAGTGACCAGCAATCCTCGCAAAGCGGATCGATAAAAACGTAAATCTCCACGGGCTTCTTCGAGGAAGGAAACAACCCGCAAAATCCGCCACAGTCATCCTCAGGCCTTTGCTGTATTGAATTAGAAGATTCCCAGCTCATATCGATTCTCCTTTCTCTTTGTCTGGTGTATTCATCATATGATGTGCGGTTAACGCAAGTCGTTCATATATTATGCTTTTATAAGGTTCCTCTATGTCAGTTTCCGTTAGGGCAGCTGCCATGCAGGAAAGCCATGCATCCTTGCGCGTTGGTGTAATTTCGAAAGGGAGGTGCCGGTATCTTAGCTTCGGGTGACCGTGCTCTTCTGTATAGAGTGGCGGACCGCCGAAGAATTGAGTCAGGAACTGCTGTTGTTTGCGGCGGGTCTCCGTCAAATCTTCCGGAAAAATCGGCTTTAAATCTGGATGCTCTGCCACGCGTCGGTAGAAAACATCTACCAGCTGCTCTAATATGGCTTGTCCGCCAATTCCATCGTACAATGTTTCAGCTTGATTCATTGTTTCTTCCTTTCTTATGCAAAGAGCAATCAACATAACATCTGCCCCGAGTAGGGGTTGACTGTAAATTTATTTTATCAGCCACCTACTAAGTTGGGCAACTTATCTGTTTCAGAGGCTGTCATAGAAACGCTGAATTTTGTTCGGAGTCTTTCGTTTCGCTATGCCGTTTTCCGTAAGAATGGTGTTGAAAACATGCTCTCCATGTGCATAGCTCTGGGCTTCAAGTTCCAATTCATAATCAGTTACATCACTGTATTTACTTCTATCGAGAACGATGATTGTATCATTATATGACTGTTCCCGGCGGACAGTTTCCAATGATCCTCCATAAATCAATTCAGCGGTTGAAATACCTAATTCCTGCAGTTGCTTACTGATTTCAGGACCAAGCGTAATATAACCTTGCAACCAGGAATTTGCTTCTTGCTCTGTTAAAAAGTCATGCGTTTCCAGGAGCCCTTCACCTTGCGGCTGTTTTAGCGTGGATTGATATTTTCCGTTCTTTTCTCTGATTCGCAGTGCAGCACCATGCTGTTTCAGCTGAAAATCTTTTGTTTCGAAATAGTGGTTAACCTGCTGTATTTCAGGCACGTTTTTCATATTAAACACTTCATATAATTTATTAAATTCCGCTTCTGTAAGCAGATTCTTAAATTCGATTTCAATCTCTTGCGGCATGCTTATACCCCCTATGCTTCTATCTGTTGTATTCCATTGTTATGCCAAGCTGCTTTTATGATACACTGAAAGCAGATATAATGCATCTGGAACAACTAGACGCTGCTGGGAAGAAAAGGGGCTACGAAGAGTATGAATTGGGATGTATTTTTAGCACCATATGTACAGGTAGTAGAAGAACTGAAAGTGAAACTGAAGGGGATGCGTTCTCAATTTGAAAATGAATCACGCCATTCCCCGATTGAATTCATCACTGGTCGCGTTAAGCCAGTACGCAGTATCCTACAAAAAGCAGCCACTAAGCAGGTCACCGTCGACCTACTGCATCAAGAAATCCAGGATATTGCCGGGCTTAGAATCGTGACGCAGTTCGTCGATGATATCTATACAGTTGTGGGAATGCTAAAAGCACGAAATGACTTTACTATCGTAAATGAAATTGACTATATCGTTGAAACGAAGGAAAGCGGCTATCGGTCGTATCATATGATCATTGAATATCCGGTCGAGACGATTCACGGCGAGAAGAAAGTACTAGCCGAGATCCAGATCCGAACACTTGCCATGAATTTTTGGGCTACAAATGAGCATTCGCTAAATTATAAATACGATAGCCAAATACCGGCAGAATTGAAAACAAGATTGAAAACGGCCGCAGAAGCTGCATTCCGGCTGGACGAGGAAATGTCCAAAATTCGGGATGAAGTGCAAGAAGCGCAGCGGATTTATCATGATCAGCAGCAAATCAAAAAGCATAAATAGGGGTGTAAGCTGGGATGAAATATACGGTTCTTTCACGGGGAGATGAGAAGTCGAATGCGATCAAGGAAACAATTGTCGAACATCTGGCGCATTTCAATTTCGAGTATGATGATAAGGAGCCGGCTCTCGCGATATCTGTCGGGGGAGACGGGACTTTCCTAGAGAATTTCCATACATATGTCCATCGTTTGGACAGTACAGCATTTATTGGTATCCATACTGGACATTTAGGATTCTACGCAGATTGGGTTCCTGAGGAATTGGAGAAACTGCTGCTGCAGATCGCCAATAAACCGTACCATATCGTGGAGTATCCTTTGCTCGATATATCCATTACCCACAAAGATGGAAGGGTGGACGAGCATCTAGCACTGAATGAATGCTCCGTCAAAACACCGGATGGATCAGTTGTACTTGATGTTTCGATAAAGGGAGAGCATTTCGAAACATTCCGAGGAGATGGCCTTGTCATCTCAACGCCTTCGGGCAGTACAGCCTATAACAAGGCGTTGAATGGGGCTATTATTCATCCTTCTTTGGCATCCATACAAGTGACGGAGCTTGCTTCGATTAATAATCGTGTTTTTCGGACGATAGGTTCTCCGCTCATTTTGCCGAGCCATCATCCATGTACACTGAGACCGACCTTGGACAAAAGTTTCCTGATAGCCATTGATCATATGACAGAAAATCATTCAGATATCGAGTCAATCACTTGTTCAGTCGCCAAGCAGCGTGTTCGGTTTGCGCGCTTCCGTCCGTTCCCATTCTGGAAACGTGTGCACGACTCATTCATTGCAGATAAGAGGTAAAAGCTATGAAATTAAGCTGGACCTTGCAGGAGGAAATTGTCATTAAGGATTTCCTTAAACAGCAAGGAGTATCAAGAAGACTATTTAAGACATTCAAGGAGGAGCCGCAGCTGGTAACACTCAATCAGCAGCCGGCGCCTCTTTGGCATATCGGTAAAATAAGTGATTGCTTGGAAGTCGAGCTTCCACAGGAGGAAGCCGGTGCTTACATGGAGGCAGAGCCGCTCGAGCTGCCAATTGTTTTTGAGGACGAGCATGTACTTGTTTTGGATAAGAACCCTGGGGTAGCAGTAATTCCATCAATGAACCAGCCGTCTGGCACAATTGCTAATGGTTTGCTTTGGCATTACCAAAAACAAGGACTCCCCTATACAGTCCATATCTTGACAAGGCTGGATCGCGATACTTCGGGACTGATGCTTGTCGCCAAACATCGCTATGCCCATACGCTTTTGGCTGCTGACCAAAAGCAAGGGAAAATCCAGCGTTCTTATGTTGCACTTGTAGAAGGTCGTATGGCAGAACAGTCAGGTACAATCAGCAAACCAATCGGCAGGAAGGAAGGCTCAATCATCGAACGGGAAGTGCGACCTGATGGCCAGACAGCCATCACTCACTTTCGCTGGCAGACAAGCTACGCTAATCATACGTTGGTTGAAATTAAGCTGGCTACTGGAAGGACACATCAAATCCGTGTACATATGGCATCGCTTGGCCTTCCGCTGGCTGGTGATACACTATATGGTGGTAATAAGGATGTCATCAGCCGTCAGGCACTGCATTCACAGCAGCTGCGCTTTATTCATCCGTTTACGAAGCGCGTTCTGAACTTCCATTCACCGATTCCTGCTGACTTTTTAATCGAATGAACGGAATTTCTCTTCAACGAACGGCTGCTGGGAAGAGACGCTGTGCAAGGACTGTTCTGGAAAGCGGTAGGCGGTTAGCTTATTGCCGAACACACAGCCAGTATCAATATTGATTGTATGATGAATGATGCGGGCTTCGAGAACCGGTGTATGACCATAGATGATCCAGTCTTCTCCATGATAATGCTTAGCCCAGTCCAGTCTGACTGGGCGGCCCAGTTCGTCCATTTCACCAGTCGTATCTCCATATAGAACAAAGCTTTTTACTTTTTTTCCTTCTTTGCCGATAAGTGATTCTTTGATACCGGCGTGTGCTGCAACGACGCCTAGTTCGGGAACTTGTTCGTAGAGAGGAGCTTTTTTGTAAAGCTGCATGAACATATTGGATAACTTCCTGCGCTTATTCGGGTCACAGTTTTGTAATTCTGCTACTGTCGTTTCCAATCCATGCTTCACTTGGACATTGTTGCCGAGCAAATAACGGTAAAGCTTATCGCAATGATTGCCTGGTACGTAAAATCCAAGCTCTTCTTCTACAAGACGATAGACAAGCTCAATCACTCCTAGTGAATCGGGACCACGGTCCGTTAAATCACCAATGAAAAAGGGCCGGCGGTTTTCTGGATGAATAGGCATGCCATCACGCATGCCATATCCCAACTTGCTGAAAAGCTCGAGAAGCTCAGGCAAGCAGCCATGCACATCTCCGATAAAATCTAATTTCATATGAATCACTCCTATATACAAAAAGGGAAAGCTTTTAATAGCTTTCCCTTTTTTCATAAGGCTTATTTCTGTGTTTCGAACATGAATGTACGTGTTCGCGAATGAATATTGAGCACGATACCGATTGCAATCATATAGGCGAGTGTCGAACTTCCTCCATAGCTGAGGAATGGCAGCGGAAGTCCGGTAATCGGCACGAGTCCTACCGACATCCCGATGTTCTGGAATATCTGATAAGTAAACATTCCGATGAACCCGGCGGCCAAATAACTGCCGAATGGTTCATTGCTCTCTAATCCTACTTGAATCATTCGATAGATGAGAATGAAGAATAGGAAGAGCACAATTGCTGATCCAATGAATCCAAATTGTTCAGCGATGGCAGAGAAAATGTAATCCGTATGTCGTTCCGGAATGGAGACTTGGAAGTTGGAAGCCCCTTTTCCGAATAGAATTCCTGATCCAATCGCCATTAATCCCAGTCGGTACTGATAACTGGAATCCGGGTATTTTTCAGGATATAGCCAACCAAGGAAGCGGCTTTCGACGTGCTGGAAAATTGTTTCCTGCAAGAAACCGCCAACTTGGTTCGGAAAGATAAACGACAGGATAGCTACAAATATACCGATGCCTAAGCCAATCCCAAGAATAGTCAATAAGAGACGCCAGCTTATTCCAGAGACTAAAATGGTAGCACTAAGGATTGCACCCAATACTAAGAAACCGCCAAGGTCTGGCTGTGACGCAACCAAAAGCATAGGTGGAAGTGCAACTGCAAACAATTTTCCAAGCAGGAACAAATCTGTTTTATTCGTGCGGACTGTGTTCTTCTCATTATGTGACATAATCACATGCGCCAAAGCAATGACGACAAATACTTTAACAAATTCAGATGGCTGCATCGTTCCGAAACCAGGCACGATGAACCAGCTGGTCGCACCATTTGCTTCATTGATGATAGCTGCTGGGAATTTGAAAAATAGCATCAAAAGCATGATGATGCCAATTCCATAGAAGATCCACACAAGCTGGCGAAGCCGGTCATAGTCGAGCAGCATCATAACAGCAATGACAACTGCACCAAGACCGTACACCATAATCTGACGCGGCATATATTGGGTCTGAGCTGCAATACCTGATAGTGTCGGCTGCAACTCATATAAAGTGAATGAAGAGACAATACCAAGCAGGATCAAAACTAATATAATTGTTAGATCTAACCGAAATTTGTTAGAATTCATACACAAAACCTTTCTTTCGTTCCTTCCGCATCTCTAGCTGCTATAAAAGCGATTAGATTTTGCAAATGAGTGGAATATAATCTTGTTACAGTTTACAACAAAATGACGGATAAATTAAGTGAACTCTATTAAAGTTTCTTAAACCTTTCACAGAACGGCCGTTTTTACGTTGACAAAAAGCAAGATGTTACTTACTATTGAGTGTTCTTGCAGGCGAGGAGGCAGACGTATGGATCATTTGGAAAACCAAGAAATTTTACTATACCAAAATAAAATCAGGGAAGCACTAGCTAACCAGCAAATTGACCAATTTCGTGCAGAATACCTAGAACTCCACCCGTATGATCAGGCGGCAGTTTTTGAGGAACAGCCCGAAGAGATCCGAAAGCAAATTTATTCTTATCTCTCACCTGATGAAACCGCAGAAATCATGGAAAACGTTAACTGGGAGAATGCCGACGTTTATTTCACGGAGATGTATTCTCGTTATGCAGCGCAGGTGCTCGCTGAGATGTCTGCAGATGATGCAGTGGATATATTAAAGGAAATGGATAAAAACAAAGTTGCTAGTTTTATCACGATTATGGAAAAGGAATCAGCAGATGAAATCAAGCATCTTCTGCATTATGAGGATAAAACGGCCGGAAGTATCATGACAACCGAATTCGTCAGTGTCAGCGCTACAGATACGGTACGGGAAGCGATGCTGCATCTTAGAGCAGAAGCACCTGATGCTGAAACTATCTATTATACCTATGTCGTTGATCAAGACAAGAAGCTGGTCGGAGTCATTTCTTTGCGTAATCTCATCATAGCGGAGAAAGACTGGCTCATTTCCGAAGTGATGAGCGACAGGATTGTCAGTGTCGATGTCGGTGGCGATCAGGAGCATGCTGCGCAAATGATGCGTGATTATGACTTCTTGGCACTGCCAGTAGTCGATTTTCAAAATCATATTCTCGGTATCATCACAGTCGATGATATTCTGGATGTTATGGAAGAAGAAGCAGATGAAGATTACAGCCGTTTAGCAGGTGTCAGCGATACAGAAAAAGGAGAAGACAGTGCTTTCGTGTCTGCTCGCAAACGGCTGCCTTGGCTCGTTGTTCTCCTTTTCCTCGGTATGATTACGGCCAGCATGATCAGTCGTTTCGAAAATACGCTGAGCCAAGTTGCCATACTCGCGAGCTTTATTCCGCTTATCGGCGGGATGGGGGGGAATACCGGCACCCAGGCACTGGCAGTTGCGGTGCGAGGTATGGCTACAGGGGATGTTGCTAAACGCGGGAAAATGCGAATGGTGATGCGGGAAGGGTTGACAGGAATTATCACTGGACTAAGCTGTGGTATCGTCATTACAATAGTCGTGACCATCTGGCAGAAAGACTTCTTCCTAGGCTTACTTGTCGGTTTATCCATTTTTGCGACGTTGATCATTGCGACTCTGGCAGGAGCGATCATTCCGCTGCTCATGCACAAGCTGAACATTGACCCAGCGATTGCTTCGGGTCCATTTATCACTACCATTAATGACATTATATCTATATTGATTTACTTTGGGCTGGCAACAGCCTTCATGGGACTGTTAACACAATAGAAAAAAAGGAGGGTCCAGCATGGAGCATGAATCCATCATATCCTTAGTTGTTGTCATTCTGGCAGCATTTCTTACACCTATACTAATGAATCGTCTTAAGCTCCGTGCGCTCCCTGTTGTTGTAGCGGAAATTATTGTCGGTCTCATTATTGGCCAAAGCGGTTTTGATTTGGTCAATCAAAGTACTTGGCTGGAAACACTGTCTACGCTCGGTTTTATCTTTTTGATGTTCTTGAGCGGACTTGAAATTGATTTCTCGATTTTTGCGGGGAAAAATAAACGAAAGAATGAAAAACAGCCATCTCAATCACCATTCATTATTTCATTAGTTATTTTCCTTGGTATACTCATCTTATCAGTCGGCTTGTCTTACGCTTTCGTTTTGGCGGGCTTCATAGATAATGTCTTTCTCATGACGCTGATCATTTCCACCATTTCACTAGGTGTTGTTGTGCCGACGCTGAAGGAAGCGCAGATGATGAAGTCAACATTCGGCCAAACTATTCTTATGATTGCAGTCATCGCTGATTTGGTGACGATGATTCTGCTTGCAGTATTTGCTACCATTTATGGAGATGAAGGCGGCAATATGTGGCTGCTGCTAATCCTGTTTGCAGTCGGAGTTATTTTGTATTTCGTCGGCAAGATCTTTCAAAAGAGATCCTTTATCGAAACGATGTCGAAGGGTACAGTCCAAATAGGGACGCGAGCAGTCTTTACGCTTATAATAGTACTTGTGGCTGTCTCTGAATCAGTCGGTGCTGAAAACATATTAGGAGCATTTTTAGCTGGTACACTCGTTTCCTTGCTGTCACCGAACCAGGAGCTTGTACATCAGCTGGACAGCTTCGGGTATGGATTCCTGATCCCAATTTTCTTCGTGATGGTAGGGGTAGAAATGAATCTGCGCACACTGCTGACAGATCCGCAAATTCTAATACTCATTCCATTGCTGCTGATTGCGTTGCTCATTTCGAAGATTGTACCGGTTCTCTACTTACGTCGATGGTATGACTGGCGTTCCGTAATCAGTGCTGGAACTATCCTGACGTCTACGCTTTCCTTAGTCATTGCGGCGGCTGCTATTGGAGAACGCATTGGAGTTATAGATGCTCAGATGGAAGGGGCACTGATCCTTGTAGCTGTTATAAGCTGTATCATTACACCTTGGTTCTTCAAGCGATTTTACGTTCGCTATGCAGAGACCGACAAGAAGAATGATGTTGCCTTTATCGGTGCAAATCAACTTACCATGCCATCTGTACGAAATCTGGATGAACGTTATTATCGAACACATCTGTATCACACAAAATTGGACAAGCTCGATGAAAGCCTTGTGCAATCAGAATTTGATATACAGGAGCTGGATAATTACGAACCTGCCCAGCTGGAGGCTCTTGGTGTATTCAATGTTGATATCCTGGTCGTATCTACCGGAGATGAAGAACAGAACAGCCAAATCTCCCTTTATGCAAAGGAACTAGGGGTTGACCGTGTTATTGCACGAATTGAGCAGCCAGCATTAAGTAACGAATTGAAGGAGAACGATATAGAGGTGTTTTCCGTTCTGCTCTCAACCAATGCATTGCTGAAAGCACTCATAGAAGCGCCTAGTGTTATGAATATTTTGACCAACCAAGATAACGCCCTTTACCAAGTATCGATGCAGAATCCTGCATTTGATGGCGTATCCTTACGTCAATTTCCGTTTCATGGTGACTTGATCATTGTCCGTATTTTTCGTGGTAAAGATTCTATCGTTCCGCATGGCGATACTGTCCTGCGAATGGATGATCGACTCATCGTCACCGGTTCAGGGGAGTATGTAGATGATTTACACGAGTTATTAGAATGAAGACTGTCTATGGACAGTCTTTTTTCTTTTGCTTAAATTGGGCACCCTCATTTTTTAACTGCATATAATGAGTAGGAATCTTAATGCAAAGGAGGACGTTGCGTGTCCAAAGAAAAGGTAAGGCGCCAGCAGCCAGTGCTGTTTATTGCCCAGCCGAAGCTTGATCTTCCGATAGCAGAAATGCAGCAGGCATATCGTACGGCAAAAGGAAAAAAGACAGAAGTAATAGCAGAAGAAGTAACGGAAGAAGTAAAACCAGAAGCAAAATCAGAAGCTGTTGTATCCAAAGAAGAAGTATCACCAGCAAAGAAGAAGATAGCTCCGTCCAATAGAAAAGTGAATTTCAAAGATTTACTGACGGCAGAAAAGGTTGATTATCTCCTGAATCTCCCTTCTCAGATTCCGCGTATGAAATGTGAACTTGTTACGACAGAGGGCAGCTTGATCGGAATCATTGCAAGTATAGAAGGAGACCTTATCCAATTTAAATCAATTCGTCGTCCGTTTAAACGTGAAGTGAAACTAGAGGACATCCTGGATATCAAAATACTCGGCTTCTAAGAAAAAAGTTCAATCTTGTAATCAAGATTGAACTTTTCTTGTTAAGACTTAGTTTGTAGGCGGTGTGCCTGTAACGAATGCAGAGATAGCTGGCAAAGTAGTAATATGGGCGAATGCATTTAAATCAACTGTGAAGCAAATTCCTGTAGCTGTTAGGTTAGTAACCTGTTGTTCAGCAATACCATCAGGAATCAGTATTAGATCTGCTGGGCTGCGAAGCAATTCCAGCACAGCGCTGTTATCGTCGTAGACTGCTTTCACACGGAAGTAGTAGCTTCCAGCTACCGGCCCAAGTGTACCTGGAGTTGCTCCTGGTGCGACTCCATATCCACGGAAAATAGCTCCGAGATCGTTATATAGGCAGATTGGTACTGTATCGAAACCAGTAGATCCTCCGAAGTTGCCTAGAAGATCATTGATGGATTGTTCCGCACTTGTTGCGCAGCACTCGGAATGGATATCTTTTTGTGCATTGGCAATTTCTCTTACGATATCCACGACGACTGATGAACGGTTTTCTCCGTTGCTCATGATTTTACCCCTCTCGAAATGATAAAGTAATGACGTTTCGTCTTTAATAAGATATGAGGGGCCCTTTGTTATGTGTGGGCACTTAACCGGATTATGCAAGAAGTTGGTAGGTATTTGCAGGTGAGGAAAAAACACATGAATAGGCGTACATAGCACACCTTTCATAGTAGGTCACATAAACTATCAAGACTTAAGTCTAAGGAAAAGGGAGTGAAAGACATGTCTGAGGAAAAAAAGGTCATCCATGTGAAGAACCTCATCATTAAAGCTGATAAAGTTGTGCTGGATGCGGACGATATAGACAAAGGAAAACACGATCATGACGATAAAAAGCATGATCATGATGAAAAGAAACACGATTATGACGATAAAAAACATGATCATGATGAAAAGAAACATGAACAAGACCATGATTACGATCTGTTCTTCGGTTCCCGCCGAAAGAAAGATGAAGATAAGCATGATGATAAGTCCGATCATGATGATAAACATGAACAAGATAAAAAAGATGATCGGAAGTTTGATTTTGATCCAATCTTTGGATTCCGCCGGAAGAACGATGAGGATCATGAAGATAAACAGAAAGACGAAGATGACAAAGACAAAAGACCCCGTAATTTTTGGTTCTGATACAAAGCAGCTTCGGCTGCTTTTTTATATGGTTAGACAAGGAGAGAAGCAGGGTAAAGAAGAATAAGATAATAAAGGAGGGGATTGCATGAGTTGGACCGTACCAGTTTCATCCTATCAGTATATGAATTATCAAAACAGGATCAACAGCCCAAAAAGTGACCGATATGTGATTGAAAGGACCAATCCGATTATGTCTAACAAGACAAAGGATCCGTTCGAACAGCGTGTTCAGAATCGGCTTGACTACCAAGCTGCCGCCATGCCCCGCCAGAAGCGACATCAAGTAACCAAAGAGACACAGTTTGACGGGAAGACATATAGCTTATTAACCGGAAAGGGGCGTTATATTAACACAGTTTGTTAATTTAATATGATCTGGTAAATAGCCCGTCGATGGGCGTCCACTCCGCATATACTACCTCGGAAACACTGCTGAAACCTTGTTTCCTTATTTCATTTTCCAGCCATTCCAAGGTCTGGCCGCTATTAATAATGTTATCCTTTATGATTTCACCGTCTAGTATGAACGAAACAGGGAGAGGGTTGGGCTGTTCCTTTAGATCAAGATCATTTCGTGTAGGATTTTGATAAGCGCTTTTTTTCAAAACGCTCAGACTGCCATCAGCTTCGATGATTGCATAATCTACTTCGGAGAGTGAAAAAATGCTGTTGGATCGTAACTGGTGCATCAGCTGATTGAAATCCATCTTGTTGGCTTTCATATCCTCATACCGGAGTTCGCCTTTGGAGATGATCACAGTAGGTTTCCCTTCCAGAAAACCGCGTGCTCCTTTGAATCGCTGGGTGGTTTTTTCGATGACGACCATCAGTAAGCCCCATGTGATGATTGCCACTGCAATATGCGGAATACCAACTTCAGGATCAAAAATAGCATTACCGAATAACTCTCCGACAGCAATTGCAGCGATAAAGTCAAAGGCTGTAATCTGATTCATTTGGGTTTTTCCGAGCACCTTCGTTAATACAAACAGCCCAAAAAAACCGAATATTACTTCCACAATGATATGTCCATATTCTCCCACGTGCAACACACCCCTTCTAAGAGAAAGCATGCCCAAAGGAAACTTGACTATACAAAAAAAGAGACTTCCAAAAGGAAGTCTCACAGCTGTTTTGTCATTGTTTTATGCGGAATGCCAGCATCCATAAATTCCTCTGAAACGACTGTGTATCCCAGTCGTTCGTAGAAAGGGATTGCCTGAGTCTGCGCGTTCAGTTTCGCTTTTTGCATACCGCGTTTTTTCGCTTCCTCTTCCATGGCCCGCATTAGGTCATTTCCATAATGCTTGCCTCGGAAATCTTTCAGTATGCAAATGCGTTCCATCTTTGCATACTCATCGACCAAACGCATTCTCGCAGCCGCTCCCGGAGTTCCATCCTCGTATCCGACGAAGTGGATACTTTCATTCTCCAGTTCATCAATTTCAAGATCTGCTGGTACTTTTTGTTCCTCAACGAATACTAGTGTTCTTACTTGGAAAGCATCTTGCTGCTGAATACTGTTTTCTGCTACGGTTATTTCCATGTTTATTCCTCACCTAACGTAAAAGTTTCTTTCACAGTCCATTTCCCGTCTTCTTGCTCCTGGAGCAAATGGAACTGTATGGCTTGTTCTTCATATTGGAATTGTTTCAGTTTCAATGTGCCGTGCAAATCAGCATATTCCCCATTCGAAAGGTTTTGCGCAATCGTAATATGCGGAATGAATGCATATGCTTCTTCACCTTCAAAGAAACCATGATATAACTTTTCGTGCAGTGTTTTTAATTCTTCAGAAGGCGTCACCTTGAAATAGAGTGTATTATGAGCAGGTGCAAATGTACTTACTTTCTCAATTTGATAAGAGAATGGAGCTGTCTCGCGTGCAATTCGTTTTAGCTCACTTACAGCATCGATAAGGTCATCTTCTTCATTCAATGGGAATGGCTGTCTTACCTTCATATGCGGTTTGATGAGGGCGTAAGCAGAGTCGTATCGTTTACGATACGAATTGGCTTCTTGCTGCACTTGCTCAGATGGAAAAATTGCTATAGTGTAGTTCATCTCAATACCTCCAATTAAGAATGA
Organism: Terribacillus saccharophilus; assembly: GCF_002272075.1. Taxonomy (GTDB): domain Bacteria; phylum Bacillota; class Bacilli; order Bacillales; family Amphibacillaceae; genus Terribacillus; species Terribacillus saccharophilus_A. Next base: position 18,905 of record NZ_NPBJ01000023.1, on the reverse strand, counting down.
ATAGCATGCGTACCGTTTGCTTATGCGTCTTATTATACCAAAGATAGGGCGTGCTGTATGCGGACGAAGGTTTATCCGAATACATCAGTCAGTACCTGTTTCATATCACGCTGCCAATACTTCCATGTATGATCCGCATCTTTTAGTTCCCGATACGTATAATCAACAGACTTCGTGCGGAAATATTCTTGTAAGCTGCGATTCGGTTCCACAAAGTCCATCTCTTTCTCGAAGCTAGTAGGAACTTTAGTCTCATTTGTACCAATTGTATGATAAATGGACAAACTATCTAGCTGCTTTGCATCTCTTACTTCCCGCATGACAGCTTCGTCAACTAATGGAGACTGCATCACAACGCCACCAAATGTATGCGGGAAGCGAAGGGCAGCCACAAGGGAGAGGGTACCAGCCAGAGAATCGCCCATCAATGTCCTGGTGGCTCCCATATGTAATGTCGGCAAATCATCCTCCAGAACCGGCAGCACTTCATGCAGGAGGAATTGTAGAAAGGCTTCATGTTTCTTTCCATCAGGATAGTATTTATCGATTCGGTCGTGACGGTCACGGTAATGAATGCCGGCGAAGACCGTATTCTGGATCTCGCCGTCACTATGCAGCTGATCACTTAACGTCGCGATGCGCCCCATTTGGAAATAATCGTTACCATCTTGCATAATGCATAGCTGGTACTTATACAAAGGAGAAAATGACTCCGGTTTATACCAGCGTACTTCCAAGCTCTCATCCAAATAGATGCTGTCTATGATGGCACTTTCCATCTTACCATTTCGTTTCATCTGTTAAACCTCGCTTTGTGAAAGGGTTGTGATGTCATTTTACCATGAATGGAAGGAAGAGTATGAATAATACAGGTCGTCAAGGTAAACCTTACAGCCTAATAACTGCTCTTACAGTGAAATAAGTTGGTTTATTCTTTGACTCCATAAAAAAGGATCCATCTCAATTATTCGAAATGGATCTATTAGTGCTGTATTTAATCTATGATAAAGAATCAATCGTTTTTCTCCATAATTGCAAAGTAATTTCCTTCATAATCTGCAAAGTTGAATACTCTTCCAGTTGGCATTGCGACTATTTCTCCGACCGTGACATGATCAGTTAATAAATCATTATGCAGTTTATCGAGATTATCTGAGAAAAACATCAAAGAAGGGGTGCCAAGATTTAGTTCAGGCTCCATTTTGGAAATGAATGCTTTGTTGTGTAGAATAATACTTGTTTTTGCACCTTTTGAAGGTGCGATTTCAATCCATCTCATACCCTGACCATCGTCTTCTTTAGCAAGCACTTGAAACCCCAGTTTTTCTGTCCAAAAGTGGACTGCTTGATCCTGATCGCTTACATATAACATAATTTGACCAACGTGATTAATCAATTTTATTCTCCTTTATTATGGACGTGCCTATACATTCTACAGTCTCGCGGATTTTACCTTCTAGAAGCGCTCAATTAATGAAACAGGCCACGCACTATAAAATATAGAGCGCGGCCGGTCTAAAGGAGGATACGAAGTCTAAGTTCAAGACGTTTTCATCGTCCGATAACGTCGCAACAGTCCATACCTTGGTGAGAAAAACCAAGTCAGCAGAAATAAAATACCTCCCGCGGCACTCATCGATCCAGAGATCGAAGCATCCAGTAACAGCGCGCCATAATAACCGAAGATGGCACTTGCGGCACCAAACAAACAGCTGTAAAGCAGCATTACGGATAACCTATCGGTCATAAGGTAAGCGCAGGAGCCTGGCACGACTAGCATGCTGACAACAAGGACGGCACCAACAGCATCAAAGGAGCCGACAGCTGTAATGGATACAAGACCCATTAATAAGTAATGGATCAAAGCAACCGGAACGCCTAGCGTTACTGCTAGTGCAGCATCGAAACTAGTGAGCTTTAATTCCTTGTAGAACAATAAAATGACGAGCGTTGCGAATAGGCTGATACATAGGAGCATTCCTGTTGCTTTCGGTATTTCAATTCCAAAGACAGTGTACGTATTCCATGGAATAAAGGCGATTTCTCCCATTAAGGCGTGTTCCACATCGAGGTGGACATCTCTGGCGAAAAGCGATATAAGTATGACCCCGATGGCAAAGAAAGTCGTGAAAACAATACCGATACTGGCATCTTCTTGAACACCCGAATTATGAAGTGATTGGATAGCAAATGTCGTCACCAATCCGATAACTGTTGCGCCAATTAGCATATAGATGCCGTTCAGACTGTTTGCAACAAGAAATGCGAGTACGATTCCAAGCAATACACTATGACTAATAGCATCAGCGAGCATTGTCATTCGCCGAACAATCAGGAAACAACCTACCATACCACAGCTGATTCCGACGAGACAAGCAGTCAGCAGAATCCAGCCCTCATATGTCATAAACTTTCCTCCTTCAAGCGTTCAGCACTAACGTGATGTGCCATCAGCTTTTGGATAAGACCACGCTTTGGTCCGATAATGAAGGAGAAGATAAAACAGCCAGCAGCAGTTACAACGATGAGCGGACCGGTTGCCAAACCGGTGCTGATTGTACTGATTAAAGCACCAACTATCCCAGAACAAGCCCCAATAGCTCCAGCGATGATCACCATCCAGCCAAGCCGATCCGTCCAGTACCTGGCGCTAATAGCTGGGATGATAAGCAATGCAGCCATCAGAATAACGCCAACCGCTTGGATGCCAATTACGACCGTAATTACAAGCAGGGTAGAGAAGAGTGTTTCAAGTAAACCAACTGGCAGCCCGCTGTTTTTGGCAAAGTCAGGATCGAATATAAGCAGCTTCCATTCCTTAAATAGAAGAAAGGCGATGAGAATCAGTCCGCCGGCAGCACCAGCCATTGTATAGACATCGTCCCGAGTCATAGCTGCAGCCTGCCCGAAGATGAAGTGGTCGAGTCCGCTTTTATTTCCTCCAGCCTGCTGCGTAATTCGGCTCAGCAAAACAATTCCTGTACCGAAAAAGACGCTTAATATAAGACAGATGGCAGCATCTTTTTTGATCCTCGTCGTTGTAGTAATAAGCTGGATGAGATAGGTTGCCAGTAGTCCCGTTGCAGTCGCACCGAGCAGTAGGACAAGCAACTGCTTCTCACCAATAAGGAGGTAAGAAATACATATGCCTGGCAGCGCTGCGTGAGCAACGGCGTCACCGATAAGACTCTGTTTTTTTAAGAGAGCAAAGCTTCCAAGAACTCCGCTGGCAATCCCAAGCAGCATTGTGCTCAGCACAACCCATTGCGTGTTCGGCTGATGCAGCAATGCATTCCACATATCCTGTATCATGACATAACTCGCTTATCGCCGGTTGGTGAGAAGAAAGCCAACGTACCGCCATAGGTTTTTTGAAGCAGGTCTTTTGTAAATACTTGCTCGGTGGGCCCGTTAGCTATCACAGTGCGATTTAATAGAAGTGTGTGATCGAAGTATTCCAGCACTGTCTGTAAATCGTGATGCACAACGATGACCGTTTTGCCTTTATGCTTTAATTCCCGTAACAGATCGATAATCGCTTTTTCTGTTTTAGCATCCACTCCGACGAAGGGCTCATCCATGAAATATACTTCCGCATCTTGCACCAATGCGCGTGCCAAAAAGATTCGCTGCTGCTGTCCGCCGGAAAGTTGGCGGATCTGCCTATCTGCGTAATCTGCCATTCCGAGCTTGTGTAATGCCTCTTTCGCAAGCATAATATCCTGCTTTGAAGGCCGTTTAAACCAGCCTATATGTCCATACCGACCCATCAATATGACATCAAGTGCATTAGTTGGAAAGTCCCAATCAACTGATCCGCGCTGTGGTACATACCCTACATTACGGTTTTTTGGACTGTAAGGCTTGCCTAGAATGGAAATTTGTCCTGATGAACGCTTCAGCATTCCAAGAATGGCTTTGATTAACGTGGATTTTCCTGCGCCATTTGGTCCGACGATGGCTGTAAGACTTCCTTTCGGTATAGAGAGTTCCACTTGTTCTAGTACAGCTTTTCTATCATATGCAACTTGCAAATCCTTTACATTCAAGGCTTCCATTCGTCATCCTCCTATTTCAAAGCGTCAACGATCGTGTCTACATTGTGACGATACATGCCGATATACGTGCCTTCTTCCGTACCTTCCTCACCCATAGCATCAGAATAAAGTTCGCCACCAATTTCAACTTCGTGTCCAGCTTCCTTGGCTCCATCAATCACAGCATTGATCGACTTTTCGGACACACTCGACTCCACGAATACAGCACCAATTTTACGTTCAGTCAGCGTATCCACCAGTCTCTGGATATCAGCCAGACCGAATTCGGAGTCAGTAGACAACCCCTGCAGTCCCATCACTTCCATATCATATGCCTCACCGAAATATTGAAAGGCATCATGCGCTGTAATGAGAACCCGCTGTTCTTCTGGAATGGAGGCTAGCTGTTCTTCGGCATAAGCTTTCAGCTCATCCAGTTCCTTTAAATAAGCAGTTTCGTTTTTTTCATAGTCTGCTTTGTTATCGGGATCTTCTTCGATGAATGTGTCTGTAATACTGCCAATTGCATCTTTCCAGATTGCAACGTCAAACCAGATATGAGGATCGGACAATGTGTTATCCTCCGCATCAGTAAGCAGACCGGAACCGTCGATGTTCTCCCCGATTGCTACTGCAGGTGTCTTATCCTGCATATTTTCGAACACTTCCAGCATCTGGCCTTCCAGATGAAGCCCGTTATAAAGAATGACATCTGCATCCTGAAGCTTTTGCATATCGCTTTGCGTTGCTTTGTACAAATGCGGGTCAATTCCTGGACCCATTAGACTTTCAACTTCCACATGTTCGCCGCCAATCTGTTCAGCAGCATCGGCAATTTGAGCAATAGTCGTCGTCACCTGCAATTTGTTTTCCTCAGAACCCGAAGCAGAATCGGAAGCACCACAGCCAGCAAGTAAGAAAACAGCAAACAAAGGGGAAACAAAGTAAAACAGCTTCTTCACACAAAACACTCCTTTTCAGTAAATTCAATTCTTTAGGCGCACGCACTTATTTTGCCTTAGTGCAAAATTATATTATGTACATGGGAAAGTCAAGTGCATGTTTGCAAAAAATAATCAATCAAGAAAATAAATTTACCTAAGGCAAAAAACGACATGTATTGCATGAAAATTATGGTAATATGATGGGAAGGGGGATGATATCAATGGAACATATGAGAGGAATTATGCAAGTATTGAGACTTGCTGAAAAGCTCAAATTTGAGATGCGACACAGTTGGCTGTCAAACGGCAGACAGGAAAGTGTAGCAGAACATACATGGCGCGTAGGCCTGATGGCAGTGCTTATAGAACCATACATAGAAGAAAAACTAGACATGGCAAAATTGTTGAAGATGATCACGATTCATGATTTAGTCGAAGCAGAGGCAAAGGATGTGCCTGCTTTTGATACGCTGTTTGATAGGGGGAGAAAAAAACAAAAGCAGCTGGCAGAGTCAACAGCAATGGATAATATCAGAGCAATGCTGGAAGAAGAGCCAGGGAAGGAGCTGCAGGCACTTTGGCTTGAATTTGAAGCAAAACAAACATTCGAGGCAAAAGTAGCCAACGCTTTAGATAAGCTGGAAGCACAGTTGCAGCATAATGAAGCTTCGATGGATACATGGCTGGAGATAGAAAAGGAAATGGTTTACTTGCTAAAGCCACATTCGGAATTCCATCCAGTACTGGATGAGCTGCGGCAAGCCATTGTTGCCGAGGCGGAAGAAAAAATGGAAGCGCATGGTTCTGTTCAAAGCGTGGGACTTTCGGAATGATCAAGGGGATCAGCCATATAACGTTTGTTGTCAGAAATCTCGATCAAACAGCTGCTCTTTTCAAGGAGATTTTAGATGCGGAAGAAGTATACGACAGCGGGAATGAAAGGCATTCATTATATCCGGAGAAGTTTTTTTTGATAGGCGGTCAATGGATTGCTGTCATGCAAGCAGAAGAAGTTGTGAACCGGACATATCATCACGTCGCTTTTCAAGTAACAGCAACTGAACTCGACACGTACAGAGATAGGATAGAGAAGGCTGGCTTAGAAATAAGACACTCCCGCTCCCGGATTGCCGGTGAGGGGGAGTCCATCTATTTCTATGATTTTGATAATAACCTGTTCGAATTGCACACGGGCACGCTGGAGGAACGAGTAAAAGCATACAAAAAAGGATGAAGCTTAAGCCAAGCTTCATCCTTTTTCCTGCTCCTCTAAATAAGGCAATATGATTGATTCAAATGTTTCTGGATTAGTAACAATTCGGTTTAAATAATAGGGGGCATCTTTTACTGTAATCGATTGCGGCGCAAGGATAGCCGCTTGTTCGAAGCCAGCATCTTGCACAAACTTGAGCAACCTTATCATTCGTATTTCCATAAGGATAGGCGAAGGTAACAGGATCAATATTCAAATGCTTCTCAATCACGGCTTTACTTTTCTCTAAGTCTTTTGCGAAGGCTTCCAGATTATTGTCATCCAGAAACAGTGGCTTGTCTGCTTCAAGCCTGTGCATATCATATGTATGCGAACCGATTGTAGCGAGTCCGCTGTCGGCCATTTCCTGTATCTGCGTCCAGGTAGCCATCTGCAGATTTTGGAAGTCCTTATCACCGACATGCCCAGCAATAACATAAAGAGTGAAAGGTACGTTCTCTTTTTCCAGGATTGGAAAGGAATTTTCATATACAGTCCGATCAATATCATCAAAGTTGATCCACACGCAGCGATCCGGAAAAGCGCCTTCTTTCTGGTAGCGATTAATGTCTTCTGGTGTAACAAAGGTAACTTCTATATCTTTTAGTTTCTTGAGCTGTCCCTCGAAATCATCGGTGTAGACACTATAGCGTGTCAGTTCATCCGACCGAGTGAAGAAAGAGACTGTCTTATTAAACACAGTTGGGCGCCTTACCCTATGGTAATTCAATCCGAGGCAGCCATCTTGATTCAAGGCATGATCAACCTTTGTCTCTTCGGCTACGTCTGCCTCAAACAAGTGAATAGCACGAAAAGTGATCAACCCTACTATTACTAAACCAACAAGGATTAAAAGAATTCTTCTCATTTTTCCAAATCACGTACCGGATTTTTTTCGAACTCAATATAATTGCTCGTTTGCAGTTTCTTGATTGTTTCTGCTGGAATGAGCTCCAGCTTTTCCAAGTCATCTACTGTAACTGGCTTTGGCGGCTTGCGTCGCGTCTTGCTTCCAAAACGTTTCTTGTTATACGTTCTCCAGAACAAGAAGTAAAGGAGGAAGAACAGAAATATACATACACCGATCAGCATGAAAGTCCGAACCTCGGTATTTGAAGTCTTGAAAGCTATTTTCAATATACCGCTGTACCGATCATTTGTATCAAATAAAGCAGAGGCAAAAAACCAAACGACAAACAGACTATAAATCCAGATAAGCAGTGTGAATAGCAGGCTCACGATGAAACGCGGCAAAGACTGCTTTTCCAAAATGATCACTTGTTCCTGTTGATCCCGCGGTCTGGGCTTTTCCATGTCGCATAGCCTCCTTTATAACGTGATGCAATGGCACGAGGAAACGCACTCATTACTACACCTGTATTAACGATCCAGTAAATAGCAGGATACCAGGATGCCCACAGATAAAATCGTTTCACTTTGTCATACTTCGAATCAATATGCAAAGAGATAAAGAGCTGAATCAGACTCATAAATACAAGAGCGAAGGAAGTGAATGTAATCCAGATGAGCATTTCCTGGAAAGTTTCTGCTGTAAGCAATAGTGATACTGTTACAAACAACCAAGCAAAAGCCCAGATTGTACTAATCCATTGCTCTAAATAAACAACCCAAATGCGGCGCTGATTCCAGCGGAACAGCACACGCCAGTGGCGCAGCATAACTTCCTGCCCTCCTTGTGCCCAGCGAACACGCTGTTTCCAAATTCCTTTCAAACTCTCCGGGACAAGCATCCAGCACAGTGCCCGCGGTTCATATCGTATATCCCAGAAGCGCTGCTGCAGCTTCCAGCTGACAGCGATATCTTCCGTAATCATATCCCGATCCCACAAACGAACATCCAAAAGCGCCCGCTTCCGGAACGCCACGACAACACCGGAAACCGTCATAACTTTTCCGAGAATTCGCTGGGTGCGCTTGATTGCTCCAATGATAGAGGAGTACTCTACGAGCTGCATCCGGCTGAGCAGTGTATTTCGGTTCCGAATTCGCGGGTTCCCGGTAACTGCACCAAGACGCTCACCCTTATGCAGAAAGTGATGAATCAAATAATATGGTGCATCATTATCAAGAATCGCATCTGAATCCAAGCAAAGCAGAAATTCACCTCTGGCAGCATGCGCCCCAAGATGCAAAGCATTCGCTTTACCTCGGTTCTCGTACGACTGGATAACTCGGATACTCGGATGTTTCTGACTGAGTTTTTTCAGGATAGAGGCAGTATTATCCTTGCTGCCATCATTAATCAAAATGATCTCTTTCTTCGGATAATCCAAACCTAGTAAGTTATCTAATGTCTCTTCAATCGTATCTTCCTCATTATAACAAGGGACCAAAAAACTGATCAGCGGCCAATCGACCTTCTCAAAATCAATTTTTTGGTCTTTGTCACGAAACCATATATAGACAAGCGTACCAGCAATCCAAAACAGCGACATCACAAATGGGTACCAAAAGACGAAACTAGCAATGCCATTCAGCCCTGGTACGAAAATATTATCGAACATATCTTGCCCACCTTTATGTATTACGCAACTGCGCTATCAAAGTATAATAGATTGCCACATGAAAAGCACTAGTAATTTGTATATATATGTAAAAGAAAGTAAAAAAATAAAGGAGTTTTTGGGCTGGCTATAAGCTAAAATTTTTGATTGTTATTTGGATGATTTCTACAATTTAATGAAGTTGCTTGATCGGACGATAAATAAATAAAGGTAGACTTAAACTGAGTAAATCCAGGTTTTTACACTTTTAAAATTTTCTGCTTTTCTGTGTTTGCTATATATACTTCTATATGTTATGATGAATTTAGTTATTTTTGTTCGGTGTAAAATTTGCAAGAATGATTTTTATCTTGAGATAGTATGTTTGAACAAGGGTAGTAATACATTTGTGGACAACCCACAACAGGAGGCAATTATTATGGAACAAGGTACAGTAAAATGGTTTAACGCAGACAAAGGTTTCGGTTTCATCGAAGTTGAAGGCGGAGAAGATGTATTCGTACACTTCAGCGCTATCCAAGGCGAAGGCTTCAAATCTTTAGACGAAGGTCAAAAAGTTTCTTTCGATATCGAACAAGGTCAACGTGGAGCACAAGCTGCTAACGTTAACAAAATCTAATTACAAATAAAAAAGACTCCTTCTGGAGTCTTTTTTATTTTGAATAATTTAGCTAGTAAAAACAAAACATATTATAACTACTCTGAAATCACGGTATAAAAATACCAGAGTTGATAGAAGTTCTTTAGGGAATCATACAAGCATAAATAAATTTTGAATTGATACCCGAGAGGATGAGACCTATGAGCGCAGGAACTTTTCGTAATGGAGAAATAGTAAAAATAAGAGAGTCAAATGAATTAGTAACAGTCTTAAAAAGTCATTATGTGAAAAATATGAAAAAATACTCTTATGTAGTCAATAAGTATCCCAGTACTTTTTTCTTTGAAGAAGAATTAATGAAGAATGAAGAATAGTATTACATGGACCGACCGGCAGCTGCCAGTCGGTTTTTATTATTTTGCACAAGCAATAGCTAGTTAAGGATGTGTAATTTCAATCACATCATGCTCTGGTGTTACGTATTCTTCTTTTTGTAACAAATACCCGTATCGAAGTTCGACGCTCGCATATTCAAATGTATTATCTTCCTTGACTACAACGAAGAGTTCAATATCATCTCTGATTGACAGATTTACTGGATCATAAAATCTAAAACCCAACTGCTCTTTCATATAGCTTTCAGATGTATAAGGGGTAAAGTAATAAGCTCTCTTCCAATCGTAATTAATATAATCTCCAAGATTTAATGAATTTGTATTTTCCTCTTTTAACTTGTTATTCAGACTTTCTTCCAATGTCCTATCGTGATTAACGGATAGAAAAGGCAGGACTATATAGACTGAAACTCCAATAATTGCAACTAAGCAAACAATGACTAAAAGTAATTTGATTTTTTTCGAAATAGGATTCTTCTCCATTCTATTTCCAGGATATTACTTATTATAATGCATTTGGATAGATGAGGTAATAAAATTTTCTTGGCGGCCTTCTTCCCCTCATTACTACAACAAATCAGCGGACAATTGACTATCTCGATAATTCTACCAGCTTTCCAAATAGTGACATTACAAGCATATTCCAAAAGATGGGGCTGTTGATGCCATTAGCCTGGTACGAAAAGTTCATAAGTGTAATTGCTCACTTCCATATATTCTTAAATATCGCTATTAAGTAAATTAACTGCCAGTCGGAAGCAAGAGGATTCTGTATAATCTGTGCAAATTATTAAACAGCGGTTCTCTGATAACTTATGCTAGTCACACAACCCACGCAATACCGGGTGAGAAAGCTATACTGTGACACAGTAAGAAGAAAATTCAGAATATAACGTTAAATTATCAGCGACACACTAATTGGCATGAAACTTGCTTATAAGTTAAGTGAGGAGGTGAATGTAGATGAAAAAGTTCATCATCGCATCACATGGCAATTTAGCAAAGGAACTTAAGAACTCTGTTCAAATGATCATGGGAAACACTTATGAAATGGATGCTGTATGTATGGATCCCGAGAGAACAATGGACTCGATCAAAGAAGAAATCAACAAAAAGCTGAACAATGAGGATACCAATGCTGAATACATCATTTTAACGGATGTACTCGGTGGAAGTATCGCTAATTTAAGTGCTGAGTTTACCCGTTTTTCTAATGTTCATGTTGTAACTGGGTTCAATTTATCGCTCGTATTGGAAATGCTTAGTTTGAAAGATGCGATGTCAACGAAAGATTTGATAGAGCATTGTGTACATCAAGCAAAAAACGGAATTGTGTATGTCAATGAAGTGTTATCTAAAAGTATATCCAAATAGATAGGAGGAACATAAATGATTAAACTTGTAAGAATTGATGATCGACTATTACACGGCCAAGTAGCTTTTGCCTGGTCCCGTCATCTTGATGTAAATACAGTTATTATTGCAAATGATCTAGCGGCAAATGATCCATTAAAGAAGATGACGTTAAATCTAGCCAAAGCACCGGGCAGCACACTATACATCAAAACAGTAACAGAAACCATCGAAATACTTCCAAAATTAGAGGATCCCAAATTTAAAGCATTGATTCTTGTTGATAATTCCAAGGATGCCTTAGCTCTAGTTGAAAGCTATAACGGTATAAAAAGTATTAATCTTGGCGGGATGCGGATGGCTGAGGGTAAGAAACTAATTTCCAGAGCTATCGCTGTAGATGAAAACGATAAAGAAAATCTGAACGAAATAATCAGCCGCGGGATAGAAGTGGAAATCCGGCAGGTCCCAACTGATAGTAAAAAATTATTTGAATCTGTCGTGTAAAAGGGAGGGGGAAGTCCTATGGTTTTAGAAGCCATACTAATCGGGTTGTTAGGAGCGATTGGGATTTTAGATGGAAGGATATTTGGACAGATGATGTTTGAACGACCGCTTGTCATGGGGCCGTTGGTAGGATTAGTACTGGGAGATTTCACTACCGGAATCATTGTCGGAGCTACATTAGAGCTGGTATGGATGGGGATCGTTGGTGTTGGATCAGCAACACCACCTGACGTAACAACTGGAGGTATCTTAGGAACGGCTTTTGCCATTATGACGGACAGCGGAGCTGAAGTAGCCTTAGCATTGGCAGTTCCGATTGCCATACTTGCACAATCTCTAGGCATCCTCGTTCGTACAATCAACACTTCTTTTATACATCGTGCAGATAAGTATGCTGAAGAAGGAGATACAAAGAAAATTGTACTGATGCACTGGCTTGCAGTAGGACTATTTTTCCTAAACGGTTTTGTTCCGAACTTTTTGGGGATTCTTTTAGGTTCTGAAGTAGTCGAGGGCATTGTAAATGCTATTCCTCAAACCATCACAGAAGGGCTACAAGTTGCAGCAAATATGTTCCCAGCACTCGGTTTTGCACTATTGCTGCAAATGACATTTACTAAAAAATTATCACCTTTCTATTTTCTCGGCTTTGGTTTAGCTGTCTTTTTCGGACTCGATATCACACCTGTAGCTGTAATTGGAGCAATTATTGCAGTCGTTATCTATCAGCTTATGCCAACAGATAAGGACAAGGAGGTGCTTCTCTAGTGGAAGAAAAGCAAATGCATCACCAAGTGAGCGCTGACCAAGATCAAATAGTAGATAAAAGAACATTAAGAAGGGTCTTTTGGAGATCTTTTCACCTACAAGGATCATTCAACTATGAGCGGATGCAGGCTTTAGGCTATCTGTATGCGATGATTCCTATACTTTTAAAGCTTTATCCGAAGAAGAGTGATTTGGCCGCAGCCTTAAAAAGGCATTTGGAGTTTTTCAATACTACTCCTGCTGTTTCCAGTTTCGTCATGGGAATCTCAACGGCAATGGAAGAAAAGAATGCAAGGGAAAAAGGAGTTTTCGATTCTTCTTCCATTAATGCGATAAAGGTAGCCTTGATGGGACCGTTAGCCGGTATTGGTGACTCTTTCTTCTGGGGAACTTTTCGTGTAATTGCAGCCGGTATTGGAATATCGCTTGCCAGTCAAGGCAACATTCTTGGAGCGATTCTCTTCCTGGTACTCTACAATATCCCTCACTTTTTCTTACGTTACAAAGGTACGTTTTGGGGTTATAACCAGGGAACTACACTTTTGAGCTCTTTATATGAAAAGGGAAACATGGAAAAAGTCTCATATTGTGCAGGCATACTTGGATTAATTGTCATAGGTGCTATGACCGGTACACTGGTACAATTTACAACTCCATTAGAAATAAGTATTCAGGGAGCAACTGTTAACTTACAGGAAACACTAGATCAAATCATGCCAAATATCTTGCCGCTTGGACTTACCCTGCTGCTATTTTTGATGCTGAAAAAGGGTGTCAAAGTGAACTATATAATGATTGGTATCATTGCTGTTGGTATTTTAGGCAAATGGGCTGGAATTCTATAAAATCTATTAGGTGAAAGGGGAAGCATTATGCAAAAAAATCTAATGAATCAATTTATCCATGAGGAAAAGGAAGTTCTCACATCTATCTTACAAAGGAAGGAAGATATTATAGGGGTCAGCGTGCAAGCTTATACAAAAAACGAAATCGAAAACGTTTATGTGATAGGTTCCGGAACTTCCTATCATGCTGCATTAGTGGCGAAAGACACGATATCAAGATTACTAAATAAACAGGTATTTGTTATGTATCCAACACATTTCGAACGAGAGCAGCTGCATTTAGGCGGAAAACAGCTTGTTATTGGAATTTCTCAAGGTGGCAGGAGCCTATCGACAATTCATGGAATTGAGAAAGCAAAGCAATGGGGTTTTCCTACTATCGGAATTTCCGAGTATGCAGAAAGTGATTTAGCAGACACAGTAGACTATTTTATTCCTTTATCCATCGGTTCGGTTGAGAAAGCAGGAGCGAAGACGAAAGGGTATGTTGGAACCATCCTTACTTTGATTCTCTTCGCCATGCAGGCTTCTGGACAGCAGGATGAAGAAATATTGGAGAGCCTGCAAACTACTTTCGGCAGCATTGATACGCTGGCTTATGTTTCTGAAGAATGGTATCAAAAAATTAAGGGTGATTTCTATCATGCAAAAGATATTGCTGTAATAGGATATGGCACAAATTACGCTACAGCTTTGGAAGGAGCATTGAAACTCCTGGAAACGGCAAGGGTTCCTGTGGTCGGTTATGAAATGGAAGAATACATGCACGGCGTTTATAACTGTATTAGCCCAGACAGCTTCATTATATTTTTGGCCTCAGAGCACAAAGATAAAGAAAGGCTGCTCCATATGAAAGAATTCTTGGGAGAAATAACGGATCATTGTTACGTGATAGGTAAAGAGGGTACCTTTGAAGCTTCTGATAAGGATTTAGCTTTTGCTTTCCAAGAGCAGGAAGACTTTTCTGCTTTTGAATATATTGTTCCACTTCAAATCTTGTCATCGTTATTATCTGCTGATAAGGGCATAGATGCAGCAATTCCGAAATTCCCCAATTTCCATACAATGATGGGAAGCAAGGTAGCTAATGTCTAATTATTTTCTAACTATTAAGAAAACTAAAGATATAATATAAAGGTAGAGTTTAAGTAGATCGGATAGGAGATGAATTAGATATGATAAAAGACAACATAATCCAACAAATCTTACATCTGTCTGCTAATCTGCCAGATCAACATGAGGACCAGATTGGAATTGATGCCAGTCAAATTGCAGCACTGATGCAGATAAGCAGAAGTGCTGCAAGCAGGTATTTAAACGAACTTAATCGTTCTGGAGATATGGTTAAGGTTAACACTAGACCGGTTTATTTTCACTTGAAGAGGCATTTAGAAGAGCATTATAAGAAGCCTGTCGTCCAAACTAGCTTTTCTAGTTACGAAGAGTTATTTCACTACTTGCGTAATGAAGAAAGCAAGAAAAGGAATCCATTCTCTGTATTCATTGGGGCAGAAGGAAGTATGTCCACTCAAATAGAGCAATTAAAAGCAGCCATTAGTTATCCTCCAAGAGGTCTTCCAATCATGATCGCCGGTGAAACAGGTGTCGGAAAAAGCAATTTGGCGCGATTAACGTATGAATACGCATTGGAAAGCAAACTGATCGCTCATGAGAGCCCTTTTCTTACAATGAACTGTGCGGAATTCGCAGATAATCCAGAGCTAGTCACAGCAAATCTCTTTGGATATGTTAGCGGAGCGTTTACCGGAGCTGTGAAAGATACAAAGGGCATTATCGAGGCTGCTGATGGCGGTATTCTCTTCTTGGATGAGGTACATCGTTTATCAGCGGAAGGTCAGGAGAAATTGTTCTTGTTCATGGATCAAGGTGTTTTTCATCCATTAGGAGATAACCAAAAATGGAAGAGATCAGATGTTAGACTCCTATTTGCAACTACAGAAGGAATAGAAGAGACCTTTCTGCCGACTTTCATTAGGAGAATTCCGATCATCACATCGATTCCTCCATTAAGGGAACGATCTGATGATGAGAAGTTCCGCTTAATTTACCTTTTCTATGAAAAAGAAAGCAGGAATATCGGTGTTAAACTAGGTATCCAGCATGATGTCATCCGAGCGTTGATGGCCTATCCTCCAAAAGGAAATGTAGGAGAGTTAAAGAATATAATTACAACTTCTTGTGCGAAAGCTTATCAAGAAACTATTTCTATAAAAGATGATGGAATCCATATTCAACAACGTCATTTGCCGAAGGAAATTGTCGAATATTATTTACTCAATAAACAAAAACAGGTACTGGAACTGCCGGATGAATCTATATCTATACATCCGGCAGTACAAATTGTAAGTGATCTTCCCTTCTTGAACCAAGCGACTGGTAAATTAAATGGTATTTACCAGTCACTTATAGAACGATTAGCGAGTAACACGGATACTAAGGATGATATCTCAGAGCTCACTATCCTTGTCAATCAGGAAATTGATCGAATCATGTACAGCAATCAAAAGGTAGTCGGTGAGGTAGAATTTCTTAGTCTAAAACAACTTATCACTACTTACATGGAGTATAGACCGGTTGAAAAATCGATTATCTTTCCGGGAAGTTTTATTATCGGGCTAACACATTATCTGTTCGAAGCCTGTAGCTCAGCTCTTCCAGCTACAGAAGAGGGCACTACTAAGCAGGTGCTGGATGCAGTCCGATTACTGCTGCCGGATGAAGTCACCTACGCGAATAGAGTCGTCAACAAAATTAGGGATACTTTTGATGTATATGTGAACAAGCTTGATATTGCTGTTATTGCTCTTTATCTGTCTGGGTTAAAGAAAAATAAGAGGTCTGACAGAATCAGATCGGTCATCGTTTCACATGGTTTTGCCACAGCCAGCAGTATTGCTCATGTAGCAAACAGTGTGCTTGGGGATAATATATTCGAGGCTTTCGACATGCCATTAGATGTATCACCTTTTGATATCATCCATAAAATAGAGGATTACATGGAAGTTATTGATACGACAAATGGTGTCATTTTTCTTGTGGATATGGGCTCACTGACCGACTTACAAAACCATTTGAAACCTCAGGGTACAGGTCCTATTGGGTTATTAAATAATATTACAACATCCATGGCAATTGAAGTTGGAGAATCCATCCTGCGTGAAGATAAGATAGAGCAAATCCTTAAGCGTGTTACTGCATCCATCAAACCGACCTACAAACTGATTAAGGATGAGCATAACAAGAGCAATGCCATCATCACAACGTGCGGTACAGGCATGGGAACTGCAGTGAAAATCAAAGAACTCCTTGTGAAAGGCATTGGCAACACTCAAAAAATCACAGTCCTTCCCTATGATTTCTTGAGTCTAAAGAATAACGGGCTTAAGGAACATGTCTTTACTAGTTATAATGTTTTGGGGATTGTGGGTACCTTAGATCCAAAAGTGCCGCATATACCCTTTGTAGCTATGGAAGACATCATCTCGGAGAAGGATACTAATAAGCTGAATGTAATTCTTAATGGGATATTGCCTCCTGCAAAAATTGAAGAACTGAATGAAACAATGCTTAAGCTATTCTCTCTTGAAAGTGTAATTAACCATCTAACGATTCTTAATCCTGATAAGCTCATTGATAATCTTAGCGACATCCTCGGAAGAATTCAGCAAGAATTAAACATCACGTTCTCAAATCCTACTTTAATGAGTCTGTATATTCATATGAGTTGTCTTGTAGAACGTCTCGTCAAGAAAAGTCCTATTGAATATTACTCTGATATGGAACAATTCGGTGAAGAACACAAAACGTTCGTGCATCTTATGAAGCGTATTTTCTATAGGATCGAAGAGAGTTACGGCGTAGAAATTCCCTTGTCGGAGATTGGATATATTTATGACATTATAAAAATCAGAAACGAAACCTTTGTTTATTGATAGAAGAGAGGAAGGTAGTATGCTCTTAGAGAAATTTACAGTTACAGATAAAATGGGTATTCATGCCCGTCCAGCAACCAAACTAGTTCAAACAGCAAATAAGTTCAGATCTAATGTATATCTTGGTTTCGAGGAAACAAAAGTCAACATGAAATCCATAACAGGAATCATGAAACTTGGAATAACGGATGGAATGGTTATTGAGGTTATGACTGATGGGGAGGATGAGAGCGAAGCACTGCAGACTTTATGTGAATTGATTGAAAAAGAATGTATAGGAGTAACAGCGAAAGCTATTAGCTAAATCAGAAATGAAAGCATCAAGAGTTATCTCCCAGATGCTTTCATTTTTTAATTCGATTTCTAGAATCCTGAATACCTAATTCCGTCCGATATTTAGCAACTGTCCTCCTGGATATAGCAATGGAATGCTTCTGGAGTAAGGTTACAATCTTTTGATCTGATAAGGGTGAAGTCTTCCTCTCATTATCGATTAATTCTTTAATCTCTTTTTTAATCTTATAGACGGAATGATATGCATCTGTGCTTGTGCCAGAGACCCCTTTGGAGAAGAGTTGTTTGAATGCAAAGACTCCAAGTGGGGTCTGCAAGTACTTATTGCTAGTTGCTCTGCTAACAGTTGATTCATGGACATGAGCAGCACTTGCAATATCTTTTAGTGTCATGGACTTTAAGCTTGTTGTACCTTCTTTAAAGAAATCGGATTGGAAAGCAAGTATCTCCTTCGTTATGTTGTAGAGAGTTTGTTGTCTTTGCTCCAATCCTCTAATCAACTGGTTAGCTTTATACATACTGTCCTTGGCGTATCGTTTTACTTCATTTGAAGAGTCGGTATGAAGCATGGTTGAAAAAGAAGAATCAAGTTGTACCGCTGGCAAATGTGCTTGATTCACAATAATGCTGATTCCGCAGTCTGTTTGTCTTAGAATCACATCTGCTGAAATATAATGAGTAGGCTTTGTATTGAAGTTCATAGCGGGATAAGGGTGCAGTGTCTTAATTTGTAATTCTGCCTCATAGATGTCGGGTGATTTTACACCGAATATAGTTGATAGTAATTCATATTCTTTCTCTGCCAGCAGTCCAAGATGTTTATCCACAATCTTATAAGCAAGGGAATTAGACTTCCTGATTTGCAGGAGAAGGCATTCGCGTAAGTCTCTAGCACCAATTCCGGGGGGAGCTAGGGTGTGGAGTATAGCAATTGCTTCATTTAATTTATCAATATTGGTACGTAATGCAGTCGCAGCATGTAAACTATCCAAAGTGAGATAACCCTTATCATCTAAACTTCCTATTAGATAATATAATGCAGCTCTAACATCAGGTGAAATGGATAATAGAGATATTTGATGCTCTAGATGTTCTGTCAAAGATTCCTCTGATACTATTCTGTCGTATCTATCAGCTGCAGCAGAAACGGTTGACCAGCTAGATTCCCGATCAGGGGAAGGAGTTACCTCTAATTGAAGGGCGGGATTGCTTTGAATTTGGTCCAGTATGTATTCGTTAAGCTCAGCAGATGAAAACTGTAATATAGAGATGGATTGCCGAAGAGAAGGAGTTAGAGTTAGGGCTTGCTGCTGCTTTTGAATGAGTCCGACATGCAAAGGCATTAACTTCACCCCTAATTGATTGATAATTCTAATTTTACACAAATTAATTTGATTAGACTATATATAGCAGCAAAAAAAAGCGAAGCAC